>CAVXNF010000011.1:0-132416 GCA_963763075.1 uncultured Chloroflexia bacterium
GGGCGTAGCAATACGAACCGAACCAGTTGGTGCCCGGCAGCGCGACCGCGACGTCGGTGCCCGATCCGGCCCCCACGATCAGGACGTTGTCGAACGTCCGGTCCGGGAACCAGTCGTAGACCTGCCCGTACATCGGCTCGCCCAGCGCCCGGTCCACGGGCCACATCCCCTGGTGCGGGATGCCGTTGACGTCGATGGCGTTGATCCCGCCGGCCTCGTACTGGTCGATCCGGTAGTACGGCGACCACGATTGCCCGGGGCGGGCCGCGACGACGAGGACGAGGATCGTCGCGCCGAAGGTCACGCCCGTGATGAGCGATGCCGGTCGGATCCCGGCGGCCAGGCCGCCGAGCAGCAGCAGCACCCCCAGGACGAGGAACCAGGCGATCGGGCCGGTGCCGAGGCCGGACAGCACGGTGAACGCGGCGATGCCCGCCATCGACCCCGCGATGTCCCACGTGTACGCGCGCAGCGGGGGCATCGACTTGAGCAGTCCGCCGAGCGGGACCGCGAGGCCGGCCATGAGCAGCGCGACCAGCGCCACGAGCGCGGGCAGCACGAGGAAGTTGACGTCGGCGGCCGTCGAGTTCTCGGTGAGGCCGAAGAAGATCTCGCCCGGCGACTGCAGCTGGATGCTCACCCGCCCCGTCATGACGAGCACCGTGACGGCGAGCAGGAGTGGCCCGAAGATCGGCAGGGCGATGCGCTTCGGGATTGCGGCCCCACAGGATCCCGATCCCGATGCCCAGGAAGCTCGCCATGAGCAGGAAGTTGCGGAAGAACCCGACGTAGATGACGTTGGCCGGGATCCAGCGGATCAGGAGCAGCTCGGCGAACAGGACCGTCGCGCTGACGATGAACAGGCGAACCGCCGGCCGGGCGAGCGCCGCGACAGGCTCGACGATCACGCGGTCAACGCCGGTCGCCGAGGCGGTGGAGGCGGGCACCGTCGTCAAGCGATCACGCCGGCGTCGTGACCCAGTAGCGCTCGGCGGCGCCGTTGGCGACCCGGCCGAGGTCCGCGATGCGGGTCGCGTGGCTGCGGACCGCCTTGCCCATCGCCTTGGGGTCCGTGAACAGCCGGCCGATCTGGCTCTCGTAGATCGCGATGCCGCGGATCTTGCGCTCGATCTGGTCGCTGATGTTCGCGAACTCCGGCGTCACCGAGACGCCATCGGGCAGGCTCGGGATCACGCCGCCGGGCAGCTCCTCGATCCGCGTGAAGTCGTCCCACCACGCGTACGGGAAGTCCTCGTAGTAGGCGACCCGGCCGACGTACTCCGGGCCCGGCATCACCCAGCGGCGCGCGTCGTGGAGCAGGGCCGTGCCGGCGTCGCGGGCGAGGCGGTGGTCGACATGGCCGCCGACCGCCGAGCGGCAGGTAGACGCGCTGCGGCTCGAGCCGGGCGATCTCGCGGCGGAGCAGGTCCACCGGCGGCTCGTCGCCTGCGCGGGGCTCGCCGAGGAGCTGGTCGTCGCCCTCGTAGCCGCGATAGACGGCGTCGGGCAGGTCCAGCCAGACCATCGAGACCTCGGAGAACGCGGCAAAGCGCTCGTCCTCGAGGCGGCGGGCGGCGAGCAGGTCGCCGGCGTCCGCGGCATCGAGCCGCTCGCTCGTGAGCACCGCGCCCTGGGTCGCGAGGTCGTCGATGACCGCCTGGCCGGCGAGGCTCTCGTTGTGGATGTTCGCCCGGCGATACCACGACGAGCGCTGCCAGAACCGCTTGGCCGCGGCATCGGCGTCGCCCTGGGTCGCCTCGAGGCCCTCCTTCGACGCCTGCCACGGCGCGAGTGACGAGTCCTCGGGGTAGTCGGCGATGAGGTGCGAGCGGTTGAACGCCTCGCTGACCGGCCAGATCGCCTTCGAGCCGTAGCCCAGCGCCTCGCGGCCGACGCCGTCGCCGCCACTGCCGGAGTAGAGCGGTGAGGATCGTCACGTTCTGGCCGAGCTCGCGAAGGCTGGCAATCAGCCCCCCGCAGGAGAGCGCGACGTCGTCCGGGTGGGGGGCGATGAAGACGTGGGTCATGGCAGCCGGAGTATAGCCGCCGGGCCCTCCTGCTCAGGCGCTGCTCCGGCGTGCCTCGGGGAGCCGTCGCGTCGCTCGTGGACGAGCGTCGCCGACCGAGCCAGGCCACGACGGGGAGGAGGACGAAGAAGAGGTCCGGGATGCTGTAGAGCAGCGAGCCGCTGCTGTCCCGAACGCATCTGGATCCACTCGAGCCGCATCGCGCCGAACGGCAGCGCGGCGACGATCGCGACCGCGAGCGCGATCCACCACGAGCGACGTCGGATCCCCCAGATCGCCAGCGGCGCGAGCGAGGGCTTGAGGATGACGAACACCGCCGGCCAACCGAGGAGCGTGCCCGCGGCCAGGGCCGCCGTGCTCCAGATGACGGGATTGCCGTACATGACGATGTCGATCGATCGTGGGGTGGCGACCATGGCTGCGAGGAGCGGCCAGGTCCAGGGTGCCGGCCGGTAGCGGACCACGACGACCGCGATGACGGTCAGCGGGATCGCCCACCTGAGCAGTCGCGGGACGCCGAGGACGAAGGGGACCGTCAGGTACAGGATCGGCGGCGGCTAGAGGGAGTCCCCGTGCGCCTCCGGACGGACGTGTCGTACGGAACGTATGTCCTTGCCGAGCCGGCCCAGCACGCGCTGATCGCCGCGGGCGTGCTCGCGCTCGGTGTCCCGATGCTGTTCATCGCCACGGTGGGACTGGTGCTTGCCGCGGCCCTAGTGTCCTGGCGGGTGGTCGAGCGACCGGCACTGGCCTTGCGCCGATCGCAGCCGCTCGGATGCCGCATGCCCAACGCGCGATCGCGACAGGCGACAGGCGTCTTCTTCGTGGACACCGCGCCGCTTCCGGTCTCCGCGACCCGATAGGCCTCAGCCCGCTTCAGCGGTCCCAGCCGGCCTCGCCGATGAGCGGCACGAAGACGCACGCGCCGTCCGACCACTCGCGCCACTCGTCGCCGTGGCGCTCGACGACGATGAGCTGCTGCTCGCGGCGCGTGCCCACCGGGATGACCATCCGCCGGCCGTCGCCCAGCTGCTCGCGGAGGGCGTCGGGGATCGCGGGCGCGGCGGCCGCGACGACGATCGCGTCCAACGGCGCGACGTCCGGCGCCCCGAGCGTGCCGTCCCCGGTGCGCACCTCGACCCGGTCCGCGTAGCCCAGCGTCGCGAGCCGCGCCGCCGCGCTCGCCGCGAGGTCGGGCTCGCGCTCGATGGACGTCACCTGGCAGCCGAGCTCGGCCAGGATCGCCGCCTGGTAGCCGGAGCCCGTGCCGACGTCGAGCACGCGCTCGCCGGCCGCGACGTGGATCAGCTCGGTCATGCGGGCGACCATGTACGGCTGGCTGATCGTCTGCCCCGCCCCGATCGGCAGGGGCCCGTCCTGGTACGCGGCGGCACGCTCCCGGTCGGGCACGAACGCCTCGCGCGGGACGGCGGCCATCGCGGCGAGGACGCGCGGGTCCTTGATGTCGCGGGCGCGGAGCTGCGCCTCGACCATCCGCGCCCGGGCATCGCTCGTGCGATCCGGGCGCTCGTCCATCGGTCCCGGGTCAGCTCGCCGATGGACTCGGTGAGGCTTCGGCCGACGCCGCCGGGGAGTCGCTCGGGGAGGCGCTCGGCTGCCTCGCTCGCGGCGGGGCTCGCGCTCGCGGACGGGCTCGCCTCCGCGGACGCCGACGGCGAGACGGACTCGCTGGCCGCGGGCGACTCGCTGACCTCGACGGTCGGCGTCGGGGTCACCTTCGGGAGCAGGCCGCTCGCCAGGCCGCTGGAGCCGAACAGGAGGGCGTACGCCGAAGATCGCGACGAACACGCCGACGACGGCGATGACGAAGTACGCCGACGCCCGGTCGTCGACGTGGACGGCCTTGTCGGACACGGTCGGGGCGGCGGGGGCGCGCCTTCGGCCTGGCCCTTGGGCGCGCGGCTCGCGGCGCCCGTTGCGGCGCCGGCTGCGGCCGCCGCGCCTGCCGCGGCGACGGGGACGGCGACGGTCTCGTCCTCGATCGGCTCCTCGTCCTCGACGACCGCGGCGTCGGCCTCGTCGGCCTCCGCCTCGACGTCGTCGTCGGGCGCATCGAGCGGTTCGGGCTCGGGCGCGGGCTCGACGGCCGGCTCGGCTTCGACGGCGGCCGCGGCCGGCTCCGGCTCCGCGACGGGCTCGGGCGCCGGTTCGGCGACCGCGTCGGCCACGGGCTCGGGGCTCCGGCTCGGCGACAGGCTCGGGCTCGGGCGCCGGCTCGACGGCGGCCTCCTGCTCGGCGGCAACCTCGGCCGCGCTGGCGGTCGTGTCGTCGAGGGCGGGCTCGGCCGGCGTGGCCGGTTCGTCGGTCGCGTCCGGGGCGCCGGCGGCGGCCTCGGGATCGCGCTCCTGGTCGGTCATGGACGGATCAGTCTCCTGTTCGCGGGCGCCGTCGGGCGTCGCCTCACGCGGCCGCCAGTGTAGCGAGCGTCGGGCTTCGCGGGCCGCGGCGTGGCATCACGCATCGCGCACGGCCGGCACGAAGTAGCCCGGCGACGCCCGACACGATCGCGATCAACCCGGCCAGCGCGACGACCGGCCCGACACCGGTGACGTTCGCGACCAGGCCCAGCGCGAAGGTCGGCGACCGGTCATCACGCCGAACACGATCGCGAACCGGAGGCTGACCACGCGGCGCCATCAGCTCGGGCGGCGTCCGCTCCTGGAACAGCGTCTGGCTGGGGATGACGAAGCGCCATGTTCGCGATGCCGATGCCGAACATCAGCGCGAGCATGATCGGCAGCGGCGGGATGAACCCGACGAAGAACACGAGGACGCCGAACGCCGTGTACGCGGCGATGATCAGGCGGCCCTTGGCGATGCGGGCCGTGACGAGGCCGAGCGCGAAGCCGCCCAGCAGGTTGCCGATGCCGATCGCGGTCTCCATGAACGCGAAGTTCGCGGTCTGGGTCGCGGGATTGACCTCGTACGGCGATGAGGAACCCGAGACCCGTCACGACGCCGACCGCCAGCTGCGCGGCCGTGCTCTGCACCGTGTTCGCGAGCAGGACGGCCTCGGTGCGGAGGAAGGCCCAGCCCTCGTTGAGGTCGCGACGGACGTCGGCGACGGATGGGACGCCGCCGGTCGCGGGCTCGGCTCGGGGTCGTCGAGGCGCCCGGCCTGCGGCGCCGACCGCGCACGGCGGACGACCGGCGGCACGACCATCGTCGCCAGCAGGCCGGCCGACAGCGAGGTAGGTCACGGCGTCGAACCAGAAGGCGAGGGCCGCCGAGCTGCCGAGGAACAGCACGAACAGGCCCGCGAGCGGGTAGTTCACGACGTCCGCGATCGTCTCGCCGACCCACATCGCGGAGTTCGCCGGCAGCAGGTCGGCGTCGTCGACGATGCTGGGGCAGGATCGCGATCCGCGCCGGCCGGAAGAAGATCGAGACGGTCGTGATCAGGAACACGAGCACGTACGCGAGCCAGACGTTGAGTGGTGATCGTGACCGGCACGAGGAGGACGAGCGGCGGCACGCAGGATGTCCGACACGACGAGGACCTGCTTCTGGTCCCAGCGATCGACGAGCGCGCCGGCGACCGGGCGAGAACAGGAGGTTCGGGAGGCTGCCGGCGACGAACACGAGGGCAACCTGGAGCGGCGAGTTCGTCGTCTCGAACACAAAGAACAGGAGCGCGAGCTGGTTCAGGCGGTCGCCGAACATGCTGATCAGCTGGCCGACCCACAGCGCCGAGAACGAGCCGTTGAGCGCGAGCCGGACGTACGGGTGCGCGCCGGATCCGCGCGTGAGGACGGAGGCCCGACGGCGCGGGACCGTCGTCGATCGGTCGTCGTCGCGACGAGCGTGCCGTCGGGGAGCGCGGCGCGTAGCGTCGGCGGCTGCCTGGCCGGTGCTCGGTCGGAGCCGAGCAGCGAGCGGGCGCTCGAGCGCGGCCGTCTCCTCGAGCGCCGGGCTGAGGCCGGTGCTGGCGGGGATCGCGATCCTGTGGGCGGCGGGCCGTCCGGTGCCGGGCGCTCGAAGCCGCGCGGTCCCGCGACGCCCAGCAGCCGGTCCTCGCGCGCCTCGTCGAGCGCCCGCTGCGCCTCGGCAGGGGAGCGGAGGAGGGTCGCGAACAGGAAGAACCCGAGGCCGGCGCTGAGGAACAGGTCGCCGATCGAGGCGACGTTCTGGAACGGCGGGATCGGCAGCGGGATGACGTCCGCGAGCGGGCCGAGGCGGAGGAGGAACTCCGCGTTCGACCTCGTACAGCGGGACGTGGAGGACCGAGTTCGAGCGGCCCGGTCAGGCCGGCGAACGCGTAGGCGTCCATCCAGACCGGCATCCGGCCGCCGTTGACCATGATCACGAGGCCGTTGAGCGCGATGCCGACGAAGGCGAGCGCGAGGCCCGGGTACGTCGCGGTTGTGCCACAGCGTGAACAGCAGCAGCCCGTACGAGAGGCCGTAGAGCGGGATCCGGAGGACCTCGACGAACCCGACGCCCATCCCGAGGAGCGCCTCGGTGCCGAACCGGATGATGACCGCGATGAACAGCAGCGGCAGGTAGCGGAGGCGGATGTCCGCCAGCCGCTCGATCTTCCCGCCCAGCACGAGGCCGAGGAGGAGCCCGAGCAGAATCCCGCCGATCAGCATCGGTCGATTCTGCGGGAGGAGGACGGTCGCGTGGCGCCGACCGCGTGCTGGTGGGCGAGGGTCTCGGCCCTCAGGACGCGTCGGCCGAGGTGCCCGCGGTCGTGCCCGTCGGCGCGGCGTGGACCACGCGGTTGGCGTGCGTCGAGATCAGCGGGATCGGCCGCGGCTGGACCGTGCGCCCGGGGTCGCTCACGCCCTCGACCCAGCTCGTGCGGACGAACGCGTCGACGACCTTGGGATCGAACTGGACGCCCGCGAACTTGCGCAGCTCGCCGAGCGCCTGCTCCGGCGGTGAGCGGCGTCATCCGGTACGGGCGCTGGGCGGTCATCGCCTCGAACGCGTCCGCGACATGGAGGATCCGGGCCAGGAGCGGGATCTCGTCGCCGATCAGCCGGTCCGGGTAGCCCGAGCCGTTGTACCACTCGTGGTGGTGGCGGATGATCGGCAGCTCGCGGGAGAGCCGCGTGACCGGCTGGATGATCTGCGCGCCCAGCACCGGGTGGGCGTTCATGATCATCCGCTCCTCGCTGTTGAGCCGTTCCTGCTTGAGCAGGACGTTGTCCGGCACGCCGATCTTGCCGACGTCGTGGAGCAGGCCGCCCCACTCGAGCGCCTCGAGGTCCGCCTCGCCCAGGCGCATCGCCCGCCCGATGTCGCCGCCGATCTCCTTGACCCGCCAGCTGTGCTTGCTGGTGTACGGGTCGCGCTTGTCGACCGCCTCCGCGAGCGCGGTGATGGTCTGGGTGAACATCTCCCGCATCTCGATGAAGTTGTGGTACGCCAGCCGGGTCGTGTACAGCGGCACGGCGAACAGCAGGCTGGCCCACCAGGCGACGGTGTACATCTGCGCCATGAGCCACCCCAACGGCGCAAGCCCAACGAGGCCGGCCGCGAACCCGCGAGCATCGCCGACGAAGGACGTTCGTGTAGCTCGATGGCCGGTTCGCAGGGAGACGAGCCATCGCGGCGAGCGTCGCGTTGACGACGACAAACACGGCCGCGCCGACGAGCCGCGCCGAGCGAAGTCGCTGGGACTCCTGTCCAGGCTGCGCCGACCAGGCACCCGAACAGCTAGCATCGTCCATCCGGCGACGACGGCCGGGAGGACGATGCCGGCGTGGTTCGACGAGCGTCCCGTACCAAGGGATGCGGCCTCGAAGCTCGCGCAGTTCAGTCGTGCCGATGAGCGCGACCCACGCGCCAGCCGTCGGGCCGCCGAGCGATGGTGGCCGCGATGAGCGGTGCGATCGAGACGGCGAACATGGTCCCGCGTGGCATCCGCACGGGCAAGCGCCGACGCGACCAGCGTCGCCAGCGATCCAGAAGGCGAGGCCCGCCAGCGGTCGCGGAGCTCACCGAGGCCTGCGAAGCCGGCGCCGATCGCATGCGGATCGACGGGAATCAGAAGAGTCGTGGCGACGAGCGCGAGTGCGCCCGCTGCCACGACCCCAATGATGTAGAGCTTCAGCTGTCTCGGCATGTCCCTCAGGTCCCGACTCGATCGGGACTCTAGCCCGTTCAGCCCAACGGGTGAACAGGACTTGAGTACTGAGGTCCGCGATTGGTCAGAAGCCCCTGAGTGATGCTCCCCCGGCGAGTGCCACGGCGGCGACTGCGCTGAGGGCCGTCAGGACTCGCATGAGCCGATCCTTCATCGGTCGATCCTCCGCGTCCTGACTACCAGGGCTTGAAGGCCTTGGTCGGTTCCACGCTCGTTCCTCCTTGCGGCCTTCGTGCCTCCCGTTGGAACACGAAAACCGACCAGACTCGAAAGTCGGTCGGTTGCACTACTCGCTCCGCCTCCACCCTAAGTGCCCAATTCAGGTGGTGGCATCAGCGCGTCCGAGCGTTTCCTTGATGCACCGTACGTTCGTACTAGTGCAGGCCGTACTATAGGTTTGGCCCTCCGCACCGGTCAATACGCAACCCTACCTATGCCCCCTAGGTGACGCCGAGTGGGGTGGTGCATCTTGGCACCGAGCCTAGATCTCGTCCAGCGGCGGCGGGTTCACGCCCGAGTTGGTCGCGTTGGACGGCCGCGTAGTGGGCGTACTGCTCCGCAGCAGCCGCGTGTCGACCTCCGTGCCTTGTAGGCCCGGAGGAGCAGCAGCTCGATGCCGTCAGCCTCGGGATCCGATGCCAAGGACTCGGTGCCCAACCCGGATGGCTGACTCGAAGTCGCCCGAGTTGACGAACCGCCCCATGCCGGCCTCCGCCGCGCCGAGCACGGCAGCATGTAGGTTGTCGCGGTAGTCGGTTGCCCAATCTTCGTACGCAGAAGTCCAACGCAAACTTGCCCCGGTAGAGGTCGAGCAATTCGACCAGCGCAGACCTCATCGCTGGGCAATCGACGGATGGCCCGCCAGCATCGCCTGCTCAAACTGTCGCAGAGCGCCTCCGACAGCGCCACGAGGTCACCGTCGTAGGTGACATATCCAGCACTTAGTCCTTCGCGATAGTCGGGCTCGAATACGCGCCGTAGGAAGTAGATCGTTTGATGAAGTGAGTTGCGCCGCCGTGTCAGGGTTGAGGTCGGGCCAAAGCGCTTCGAGAACCTCGTCCCGCGTGGCGGCCATCGTCGGGCGAGCCGAAAGGAAGCACAGCAGGCCCAGCACTTTGCGGCGAACGATCTTCAATCGTTCGGCGCCCGAGGAACAGTTCGATGTGTCCGAGATCGACAACTGAACCTGGCCGCGCCAAGCGCTCGGGTGATCCTGAGCGCCGGTGCTCGCAGTGCAACTTGTTGTCCGACGGCGAGCTCGCGAAGGCGGGCCGCAGTTCGCTCGTCTCCTATTGCGGCCGCGAGTTCGGCACACCGCTCGGAGCCCGAGGCAGCCGCTCTGCACAAGTGGTTCACGCCACTGCTCCGGTCGACGTACCGCCTCCTCGACGACGAATCTGCCACGTGCTGTCGGTCAACTGGGCGGCTGCGTTCGAGATCGGCTCGGCGAGATGCGACAAAACGTAAGCGGATGCTCGGATCGATTGCCCAATTACTCAGTCGAAGGCGCCAGATCCCGCGAGCGCCAGCAGATTTCGACATGGCCAGCCCTGGCGCGAGTTCTGCAGCCGCGAGCCGTGCGGTTTGCGTCCCGCGCAGTCGCTACCGCACGGCGTCGCCGGTCGCGATCGCTACGCGCGCTTTCAAGAGGCTTGGCGCATTAGTCCGGCCATGTCGCCACAGGGTTGCGATCGAGGTGTCCTCGCTTCGCTGGCTGAGCAACAGCCAGGCGACCAGAGCGAATTGCCAGTCGCCACGAGTCAACTGGAAGTAGGCCCAAGTTGTCGTGAGCCAGCGACCGTCGGCGACTGAGGCGAACACGGCAGTCGGCTGCATCTCGATCGCCGAAGGTTGCCCATAGCCTGCATGCCTCGAACGGCGGCTTCACTCTCGCGCGAGCGACGAAGGGAACGCTAGGGCTTCATCCAGATAGCGAGCGGCTTCCGCATTCGCACCAAGTTTGGCAAGGATGTTCGCCTTGCCGACAAGACTGCCGCACGCTCCACGCCACGCGACCCGAGGCGCGCCATCTCGCCCTCGGCGAGTCGTGCCGCTTCCAGTGCCTCCTCGAGGTCGCCCGCCCATTCAAGCGCGAGTGCCAGGTTCAGCAGGGTGATGGCGCGATACCAGTGGAGACCCTCGCGCGCCTGATGTCGCCGCAAGTTCCCGAAGTGACTCAGCGCCTGCCTCGAGGTCGCCTTGCTTCGTAAGTCCCCCACGAAGAGGAAGGCGTCCGCGATCGATGCCTGTGTGGACGCACCGGCGGACTGCCGAGCCGCCGAAGCCAATTGCATGGACACATCATCGAATCCCCAGAGGCTCCGCGTTCTCGCCAAGTTCAGGAATGCCGCTGCCCTGTCTACGCCGTCGGCGGCAGCGGCTGCCTCTTCGGCGAGTTCCCTAGCGCGGACGGGATTGTCGCGCGACAGCTCCAATCTGGACCTAAGAACCAGTGCAGCAGGCCGTCCTCGATCCCCAGCCGTGCCGTCAAGGAATTCGACGCTCAGCTCGACCGTGCCTAGCGCAAGAATGTTCGGGAGCGCGGCGTCGATGACGCGGGCGGCGTCTTCGGGTTGGCCGGCGGCGCGGTAGTGCCAGGCGGAGCCGAACCAGTCGGTCGGTTCGAGGGCTTGTGCCACGCGGAGATGCAGGTCGCGCACGGCGGCGGTGCCGATCTCCGAGGCGAGGTGCGCAGCGAGGAAGTCCCGGACCAGCGGGTGGAAGCGGTGCGGCGCCTCGCGGTCGGGGCGGCTGAGAAGGCCGAGGGCCTCTGCCTCGCCGATGAGACCGGCCACCTCCGGCGCAGGCCGGTCGACGACCAGGGCGCCGGTCTCGGGGTCGACCGAGACGAGCACCGAGACGCGGGTGAGGAAGTGCGTCAGGGTCGGCGACAGGCTGGCGAGCACCTCCTCGGCGAGGAAGTCGTACAGGTCGCCTCGCGCGGCGCTCAGCTGCGCGACGAGCGCGCGGGCCTCTGGCGCGGCCTTGTCCTCGAGGCTCGTCCGCACCAGCATCAGCAGCGCCGCCCAGCCCTCGGTCCGCTTGATCAGCTGATCGACGACGTCGGGATCGAGCGGGCGCTGGTACGCCTCGCGGAACAGGCGATCCGTCTCGGGCACGTCGAACCGGAGATCGGCGCCGTCGAGGCGGCTCAGGCCGCCACGGGACCGCAGGCCGCCGAGCGGGAGCCGCGGCGCAGATCGCGACGCGATCACGATCGAGAAGCCGTTACCCGTGCGGTCGATGAGCGCCCGCAGGATCCGGTCGGTCTCCGCCGAGCCGTCGATCACGTGCTGGTCGTCGACGATGAGGGTCAGCCCTCCGGGATCTGCGCGGCGAAGTCGCCGTACTCGCGCACGATCGACGCCACGACATCGGCCTGCGACGGCCCGCCCGCGCCCAAGCCCAGGATCAGCTCGAGCGTGTCCGAGCCGAAGTCAGGGTCGATCTCGCGGCCCGCGGCCACGAGATGGCGCAGGAACACGAGCCAGTCACGGTCGTCCGGCTCGAGGCGGTACCAGGCCGTGCGCCGGCTCGACTTCGACGCCCAGTCGGCGAGCAGCGTCGTCTTGCCGAAGCCCGCCTCCGCGATGATCAGCACGACCCGGCCGGTGGCGGCGCGGTCGAGCCAGTCGTTCAGGCGCGGGCGCGACAGGGTGTCCGCCCGCAGCAACGGCGGGTGGATCTTCGCCCCGGTGATCGGGAACGGGTACGCGGACATCAGGCCGGCCCGCCGTGCTCGCGCCCGACAGCCCCGGCCCCACCCCAACGAGCGCATGCCCCTCCGCTCCCCAAGGCGGCGGCATCGAGCGAGGGGTCGATCGAGGCGCACCGCTGGCCGCGAATGATACGGACGGCGCGCGGGTCGGCGAATGGTCTGCTGACGTCGGGGTGTGACGCGCCCGGCGGCGGGGGCGGCGCGAGCGGACCGGCGCTCGCGACGACCGCGGCCTCAGGCGCGGCGGCGGCGACCGCCTCGACGGCGGGGCGGTCAGAGAGGGGGAGGGGGCGCCGAGCCATGCAGCGCAGGATGGCGACGGCCGCTCACCGGGCGCTTATCTGTTCGTGCACCCGCGCACGCGCGGGCTCAGCCCTCGTACTCGAAGCCGATCTTGAGCTGGACGTTGTACTCGACGATCTCGCCGTCCTCGATCCGGGCGGTCGACTTCACGACCTCGATCGTGCGGATGTTGCGGACGGTCTTCGAGGCGGTCGCGACGGCCTGGCGCGCGGCGTCCGACCATGATTGGGGGCTCGTCCCGACCATCTCGCGGATGATGATCACGCCCACGGGCAGTCCTCCTTCGGCTTCGACCCGGCCAGCATATGGCAGCCGGGAATCGAAACGCGCCGCCGGTGATCCGACGACGCGTCCGGTGGTCCGAGCCTACGCGGTGACGGTCGCGTCGGCCTTCACCTTGTCGAAGCACGAGCTGCAGTAGACCGGGCGGTCGTTGCGCGGCTGGAAGGGGACCATCGCCTGGCCCCCGCAGCTGTTGCAGATCGCCGCGTGGTACTCGCGAGGTCCCCCGGGACCCGAGGCTCCTCGCGTGCTTGGCCGCCGCGCGGCAGCTTGGGCAGCGCTGGGGGTCGTTGGTCAGCCCCTTGCTGGAGAAGAACGCCTGCTCGCCTGACGAGAACACGAATGACTCGCCGCAGTCACGGCAAGTCAGCGACCGGTCCTGGAACACCCCTCGATCCTCCAATGTGCGGCGCGGGCGGAGCTCCGGTCCGGCGACGGGATCGGCACCGGCGTCGCAGGAGGGGTCGGCGCGCGGGGCAGGACGTGAGGCTCGGAACTCTTGCGCGGATGATACGCGCGCCGTCAAGCGGCCCGACACGGTCGAATCCCTTGCGCGAGGGTTGTCGTGACGGCGTGTCTGGCCGGTTCTCGCGCGAGGGAACCGCGGCCGCGGCGCTCGAGCGTCGGGCACCCATGTCAACGCGCATGCAGCTCCCCGCCACCGTCCTTCTCGCCGCCCTCGCGGTCGGCGCCTGTTCCGCGACCGGATCGGGCGGCGGCGCATCGCCGGCCACGGCCGAGTCACCGGGCGCGCACCGGCGGCGCCGCAGCCGTCGTCGAAGGAATCGCCCACCCGACGGGCGCCGTCGACATCGTCCTGCGCCTCGACGAGTCCGGTGGCTTCGTGCCGGCGGAGTTCCTCGCCGCGCACGTGCCGCAGTTCACGCTCTACGGCGACGGGACGCGTGGTGTATCGTGAGCGCGAACGAGGTGCTGCCCGAGCGGAACGACGGCGTGATCACGGGCCAGCCCGTCAAGACGGCCACGCTCACCGAGGCGCAGGTCCAGGACCTGCTCGAGTACGCGCTCGCGTGACGGCGGCCTCGGTGCGGCCCGGGCCGACTACCAGAACCCGCTCGTCGCCGACGCGCCGACCGCGGTGTTCACCGTCAACGCCGATGGCGCCACGAAGACCGTCTCGGTCGTCGCGCTCGGCATGGAAGACCCGCAGCCCAACGCCGGACACGGCGATCAAGCAGGCCTCGGCGAGCTCGGCAACCGGCTGCGCGACTTCGACGCGGGCGGGTCGACTGGGCGGCACGCCGTACGAGGCGGCGGCGTACGAAGGGGTGCTCACGGCGCAGGAGGGCCTGGAGGGCGTCGAGTTCCGCGACTGGCCGTGGACCGACCTCACGCCGCCGACTTCACCGCCCCCAACGACCCGAACGTGCTGCCGCAGGGCCGGGCGACGCTGACGCCCGAGCAGGCGGCGGCCATCGGCGTGGACGGGCTTCGAGAACGGGATCGGCGGCGGCGTCTACCTGCGCGACACGACGGGAAGACCTACACGTTGGTGCTCCGGCCGGTGCTCCCCGACGAGCCGGCGTAGCGCGGCCGCACGGCGGCTCGCCGGCGATCAGCTGACGTCGGCGAACCGCTCTCCCGCGTAGTTCACGAACCGCGTCTGGGCCTTCTTGAACCACAGGTCGATCTCGCCGGTCGGGCCGTTGCGGTGCTTCGACAGCTTGAGCTTGACGACCTCGCCCTCGGTGATCTGGTCGTCCGAGCCGCGCTCCTTCTCGCGCCACAGGAACATCACGAGGTCCGCGTCCTGCTCGATCGAGCCCGACTCGCGCAGGTCGGACAGGCGCGGCTCCTTCGACTCCCGCATCTCGGGCTGGCGTGACAGCTGCGAGAGGGCGATGACCGGGACCTTGAGCTCGCGCGCGAGCGCCTTGAGCCCGCGCGAGATCTCGGACTGACCTCCTGGACGCGGTTGGCGTCACGGGTCGTCGTCGATGACTGCATGAGCTGGAGGTAGTCGACGATCACGAGGTCGAGGCCCGGACTCCGCCTGGAGCCGGCGCGCCTTCGTGCGCAGCTCCATCGTCGTGATGTTCGGCGTGTCGTCGATGTAGATCGGCGCCTCGGACAGGGCGTTCATCGCCGGCGCGATCCGCGCGAAGTCCAGCTCCTCGAGGAAGCCGGAGCGCAGTCGCTGCGAGTCGATGTTGGCGACCGAGCTGAGCAGCCGCAGGACGAGCTGCTCCTTGCTCATCTCGAGGCTGAAGATGCCGACGCTCTTGCGGTCCTTGGCCGCCGCGTGCTCGGCGATGTTGAGCGCGAAGCTCGTCTTGCCGACCGACGGGCGGGCCGCGAGGATCACGAGGTCGCTCTTCTGGAGCCCGGTCGTGAGCGTGTCGAGGTCCTGGAAGCCCGTCCGGACGCCGCTGATCTCGCCGCGGTGCGCATGGAGGTAGTCGAGCCGGTCGTACGCGTCGTGGAGGAGCGTTCTTGAGGGGCGAGAACCCGGCCGCCGACGCGGCGCTGGCTGACGGCGAACAGCTCGGCCTCGGCCCGGTCGATCGCCTCGGCGACCTCCGCCGGGTCCTCGTAGCCGATGCCCGCGATCTTGCCGGCGGCGCCGATCAGGTTCCGGAGCAGCGCCTTGCGCTCGACGATCCGGGCGTACTGCGTCGCGTGGACGGCGGTCGGCGTCGGTTCGACAGCGTCCCGAGGTAGGCGCGGCCGCCGACGGCCTCGAGGTCATCGGTCCGTTCGAGTGCCTCCGCGACGGTGACGATGTCGATCGGCTCGCGGCGCTCGAAGAGGTCGAGATGACCGCGTAGATCTCGGCGTGCGCCTGCCGATAGAAGTCGTCGGGCTTGAGGAACTCGGCGACCTCGATCACCGCGTCGCGGTCGATGAGGATCGACCCGAGCACGGACTGTTCGGCTTCGATGGATTGCGGCGGCAGGCGATCGATCACGGCGGTCCCGAGCGTGCCCGTCTGGGAGTGACACCTTGACTGTCGACGGACGGATCGCGCCGACCCGGTAGCGGGCTTATCCGTGGACAGACGATCCACGGCTTTCGGACTGTGGACACCTGTGGACGACCATGTGGAAAGCCTGATCGCCGTCGGCGCGCCGAGCCGAAGGCGCCGACCTGAGCACCGGAGCGAGCGCACTCGTGTGCGTGAGCGAGGAGCGGAAGGCGGCAACGCCCGGATCGACCGGTCCGAGGCCGATCAGTCCAGGCGGCGGATGACGCCGATGAGCTTCCCCTGGATCCGGACCGAGGGGTAGAACTGCGGCGGGTAGTTCGGGTTGGCGGGCTGGAGGCGGACCCGGTCCTTCTCGCGGAAGAACCGCTTGAGGGTGACCGCGTTCTCCTCGACCTGGGCGACCACGATGTCGCCGTCCCGGGCCGTCTCCTGCGGGCGGATGACGACGAAGTCCCCGTCCGCGATGTGCGCCTCGATCATCGAGTCGCCACGGACACGGAGCACGTAGGCGTCGCCCGCGGGCGCAAGGATGTCCGGCACGGCGAGCGTCTCGGACGCGTCCTGGTACGCCTCGATCGGGCCGCCGGCGGCGATCTCGCCGATCACCGGCAGCATGAACGACTCGCTGGGCATGCGACTGGGGCGTGAGCTCCGAGGCCGAGGCCGAGGCAGAGGGCGGCCTGGGGCGTGAGGCGGATCGCGCGCGACTGCGCGGCACCGCGCTCGAGGTACCCCTCCTTCTCGAGGATCTGGAGGTGGTGGTGCACGGCCGACGTGGAGGCGAGGCCGACCGCCTTCGCGATCTCGCGCACGCTGGGCGGATAACCACGGGCGCGGATCGTCGCCGCGATCACGTCCAGGATCTTGCGCTTGCGTTCGGCGTCGTGACGGGTCACGGGCGCCTCCTTTCACTGCTCGCAGGATACAGAACATGTGTTCGATGTCAAGCGGGACCCGCGCCGCCCCCTGCTACACTCCCAAATCCCCGCGCGCGTGCGTGGGATCGGCATGCGAGGAGCTGGGTGGCCAAGGAGCCGCGCGAGGAGCGCGAGGGACAGACGAAGGGCCGCGGACCGCAGCGGATCGGCATCCGCCGGCTGCTGGGCTGGGCCGCGTTCCTGCCGCTCGCGGCCCGCGCGCCCATCTACGCCCGGCTGTTCCTCGAGCTCATCCGCGACGACCGGACACCCGCCGGTCGCAAGGTGATGCTCGCGGGGGCGCTCGGCTACCTCGTCGTCGGACGCGACCTCGTGCCGGACGACCTGCCGCTCATCGGCGGGCTGGACGACCTGGTCGTCGTGGTCCTCGCCGTGGACCTGTTCCTCGACGGCGTGCCGACCGACGTGCTCGACGAGAAGCTCGACGAGCTGGGCATCGACCGACGCGCGTTCGGCGCGGACGTCGCGCGCATCCGGCGGTTCACGCCGAGCTCGCTCCGCCGGCTCGTCCGGCGCGGCCCGGAGCTCGTGCAGTACGTCGGGGATACGCTGGAGCGAAACGAGGTCGGACCGAGGGTCCGCGCCTGGATCAACAAGGAGGGTTACACCGCGTGAAGGTCATCCTGACGAAGGACGTCGACAAGGTCGGCAAGTCAGGTGAGATGAAGGTCGTGGCCGATGGCTACGCCACCAACTACCTCATCCCCCACAAGCTTGCGGTCCCGGCGTCGGGCGGTGCCTATCGCGCGTACCAGCACGACATCGCCAGCCGCGAGGACAAGCGGAAGCGCGAGCGCGAGGAAGCCGAGATCGCGGCCACCCGCATCGCGTCGACGACGCTCACGATGGGCGTCAAGGTCGGCGAGGGCGGCAAGCTCTACGGCTCGATCAACAACCAGGACATCGCCGAGGCCCTCGGGCGGCGCGGGATCACCGTCGACCGCCACAAGATCGACCTCGAGCAGCCGATCAAGTCGCTCGGCACGTACAAGGTCGCGATCAAGGTGTACTCGGGCATGACGCCCGAGGTCACGATCGTCGTCGAGCCCAAGGGCTGACGCACCGACCGTCCGATCCACCGCCCGGCCCGTCGCGGCGCCGGGCGGTTTTCGATTCCCGGGCCGTCGTGCCAGCACGGTGGCACGCGACCGCGAGAGAATCCCGCGCGTGAGCACCGCGCCCCGGACGATCCTCCACGTCGACCTCGACGCGTTCTTCGCCGCGGTCGAGCAGCGCGACAACCCGGCGCTCCGCGGCAAGCCGGTGATCGTCGGCGGCGGCGGACCCGACCAGCGGGGCGTCGTCAGCGCCGCGAGCTACGAGGCGCGGAAGTTCGGCGTCCACTCCGCGATGCCGCTGCGGACGGCGTGCCGGCTGTGCCCGCAGGGGGTCTTCCTGCCGGTCGACGGGCGCACGCTACCAGCAGGCGAGCCGCGAGGTGATGGCGATCCTCCGCCGCTTCACGCCGGCCGTGCAGCCGATCTCGATCGACGAGGCGTTCCTCGACGTGACCGGGTCGCGGCAGCTGTTCGGCGACGGCGAGACGATCGCGCGGCGATCAAGGACACGATCCGCGAGGAGGTGCGGCTGACGGCGTCGGTCGGCGTCGCGGCGACCAAGCTCGTCGCGAAGATCGGGTCCGACCTGCGCAAGCCCGACGGGCTGGTCGTCGTGCCGCCCGGCGACGAGGCGGCGTTCCTCGCGCCGCTGCCGATCTCGCGGCTGTGGGGCGTCGGCGAGAAGACGGCCGCCGTGCTGCGCGACTTCGGGGTCCAGACGATCGGCGACCTCGCGGCGCTGCCGCCGCGAGGCGATCGAGCGGCGGTTCGGGAAGCACGGCGCGTCGCTCGTCGACGCGCGCCCACGGGCATCGACGCGGACCCGGTCGCGACCGGCGAGCCGGCGAAGTCGGTCGGGCCACGAGCACACGTTCGGCCACGACACCGCCGAACCGCGAGGTGATCGAGCGGACCCTGCTGGGCATGGCCGACGGCGTCGCGTGGCGGCTGCGGTCCGCGGGGCTGCAAGGCGGCGACGATCACGCTCAAGCTGCGCGACACGAGCTTCGTCACGATCACCCGCCAGACGACGCTCGAGATGCCGGCCGACCTCACCGAGCCGATCTTCGAGGCCGCGCGCGGGCCTGCTCCGGAAGGAGCTCCACGGGCAGCGGATCCGGCTGGTCGGCGTGACGGCGTCGAACTTCCGCGACCGGGAGCAGCTCGAGCTGTTCGAGACGGCGGCAGCGACGACCCGAAGCGGCACCAGGCGGCGGCGGCGATGGACACGATCCGGCGCAAGTACGGCGAGCGGTCGGTCACCCGCGGCCGGCTGGTGCGGGCCGGCGTGTCCGACCGTGTTCGAGCGCGACCCGAACTCGGCCATCGAGGGGCGGATCGGCGTCCCGGACGAGCCGACGGGGCGGCGCCGGAAGAGACCCCGGTGCCCGAGGAGCCGACGACGAGGGCGTCGATCCGCCCGGCCGTCGACGAGCCCTGACCCTGCCCAACGGGTCGTGACACCAGAGCTGTCACAGGCGACGGCCAGGATCTGGGCAGAGGGCTTGACATCGAACAAGTGTTCGGTAGAGTAGGCCCAAGAAACAGAACACGCGTTCGCATCCGGATGTGTCCCCGGTGTCGACGACAACACCGCCGAGAAGGAGCAGTGACGATGGCGATGATCCGCGTCGCACCCGTCAAGGTCCAGGTCCGCACCGATTGGCTGTCCGGCACCCCCAAGGAGATCACCTGGGGCGAGGACCGGCTGCCGGTGACCCGGCTGGTCGCGGTCCGCGACGAGCGGTCCGCCTACCCGGCGATCACCGGGCCGCGCACCCTGTTCGAGGTCGACACCCCGGGCGCCCGCCTGGCGCTCACGTACCTGCACCGCTCGAAGCGCTGGACGATCGACGGCCTCGACGACCTCGCGCCGGCGGCCTGACCGCCAAGCGACGGCCTACCACAGACCGGGGTCGCGGCTCCTCCCCGTCGACCACGTGGGGTCGGCTGCGGGGCGGGCGAGCCACCACGCCCGCCCCGCGCGCCACAACCCGCCTGACCACGCCACGAACGGGACCTTCGGGCTCGTCGTGGCGGGTTTGGGCGTCCGCGGCGCCGTCCGGATCGTTGAGGAGGTCGCGAACCTTGTCTACGGACCCTCGACGTCGATCGGCGCGTCGGGCCGGACTGCTTCGACGACGGGCATGAGTCGGCACGCGAGCACGGCGCGCCACGGCTCGCATCGCCTCGCGTCCGTCCTTCCTGGCGCGGCACTGCGTCGCGTCCGGATGGTCAAAGGACAAGGTGATCGTGGCTGCGCCCGCGACGAGTCGTCGAGATCCTCGGCCGCGACGCTGGGCGCGACGACGATGTCCCGCGTCGCGACGCCTCCCGTGTCGCAGCTGCGACTCCGATCTCGCCGAGCGCCAGCCAACCCTGTCGCTCGACCAGGACGGCGCCCACTCGCATGCGCCGCATCCATCGTCCCGCAGGTCGCACGAGGCGCCCGTCGTACGTCACCAAGCGCCCCGTGACGCCGACTGCTGCCTCGGCGTCCCTGGAAGCACACCAGCAGGTCGATCGAGAGCCGCCGCGTACAGCGACATTCGTCGAGCGTCTCGCCGGGCATCTGCGGCTTGCCCGGCCGGATCCACGGCATCACCGTCATCGCCCGCGGCGACCCAGCCGGCCAAGGCCCGGGTTCTTCCGCGTAGACCTGGTACCAGTCGTAGCCGTCCGCTCGACCGGGCCGTCGACGACGAGCACCCGGGTGCCTCGTTCGGCAGCAGCGGCTTGAGCAGCTTCGAGTCGGCGCCGATCCCGGGCAGGCTGCGAACCCGAAGGCCATCGCCGGCCGGTCGTGACCACGGCGATCGAGTCGGCAGCGAGTGCCCCGCCGGGTGGAGCCGTCGGCTCGAGTAGGCGCCGCACTCTCCGAGCGGCGCGGCTCTTCCGACGGCGCCGACGACGCGAGCACGCCGACGTCCGCCGTGGCGGCGGGCGACGTTGCAGCGGTCGTTCCCACCAGGCCGGACCCGATCGCAAGCCCGCCCGCGACGAGCGCGACGGCGGCGACCACGCCGCCGACGGCCGCCAGGCGGCCGCGCGTCCCGAGGCCGGCGCGGCCGCCGCGTCGCTGTGCGACCCGGCGCACCGACTTTGTCGTCTCGTCGATCAGCCAGGGCGGCGCAGTCGACGCCCGTCGTTCGAGCATCTCGAGGATGAGCTCCTCAGTGCGATCGGGCGTCGTCACGCCTCGAGCCCCAAGGCCGCGTGGAGCGCTTACGCGCTCCGCGAGCCGGACGCGGTCGTGCCGATGGCATCCGGACGGCTTCGGCCATGTCGGCGAGGATCGGTGCTCGAGCACCTGCAGTGACGACGAGGATCCGGTCATCCGGCATCGAGGCGGTCGAACGCACTCGCCAGCGCCTCGAGTGCGTCGGCGCGCGGGTTGGCTCTCGCGGTCGCGTTGACAAGCGAGCCGATCCCTCGGGTCGGGCGCGCCCGTGCCGTCGCGGCCGCTGCCGCAGCTGCATCCGGCACTCGTTCACGAGGATCCGCCGGAGCCAGGCGTCGAACCGGTCGACGTCGCGGAGCCGCGGCAGCTCGCGCCAGGCGGCGACGAACGCGTTCTGGGTCGCGTCCGCCGCGTCGGCCTCGTTGCCGAGGATCGCGGCCGCGAATCGGAAGCGACGGCCGGCACCAGGCGGCCGCGCGGCGAGGCGCGCCGCGTCACCGGTCCGCGCGCCTCGCGCAGCGTCGCCGCTCGCGGACGCCTCTGTCCAGGCGACGATCTCGACGTTACCGCGAGTCGGTCGCTGCCGGGCATCCATCGCCTCCGCCCCTCGGTCACCTCGGTGACAACGACAGCGTAGACGCACGCCGCAACCCGCTGGGACGGCGCGCCACCGGTGCGACAAGAGGACCGGACCGGCCCGGACCCGTGGGGCGCACCGCCGCGCGCTCGGGTGGAACCCGGTGCCTACAATCGGGCCGTGGATCCCAGCACGCGCTTCGGCGACCTGACCGTCGCCACGTTCGTCGACCGTCTCGCCTCGGCCGAGCCCGTGCCCGGCGGCGGCAGCGCCGCCGCGATCGCCGGCAGCCTCGCGGCCGCCCTCGTGGCCATGGTCGCGTCGCTGTCCAGGACCGGCCGAAGTACGCCGACCACGCCGCGCTCCACGCGGAGGCGATCACCGCCGCGCGCGAGCTCGCGGACCGATTCCTCGTCCTCGCCGACGAGGACGCGGCCATGTATGGCGCGCTACGTCGCGGCGACGAAGCTCCCCCGCGACACGCGAGCACGAACGCCAGAACGCGCGACGCCGCGATCAGCCAGGCGGCCCGCGGCGCGTCGGACGCGCCGTTTCGGACGGTCCAGGCCTGCGCCGAGGTCGTCGGGCTACGCCGAGGCGCTCGCCGGCCGAAGCAATCGCAACGCGAGCTCGGACCTCGAGGTCGCGGCGCTGCTCAGCGTCGCCGCCGTCGCGCGCGGCCGCGGCGAACGTCTACGTCAACCTGCCCGCGATCGGCGACGACGGGACGGCCCGCGAGCTGCTCGTCCGCACGGAGCGAGCTCGCCGACGAGATCGAGCGGCATCGCGGACATCGCTCAAGGAGGTCGTCCGGAGCGGGGAGTCGCGCGAGCCCATCGAGGTCCGCCCGGAGTGACGCCCGCATCCGGCGAGGAGCCGAGGCTCCTGCTCGGGGCGCCGATCGCCGCCGAGATCCGCGCGAGCGTCGAGAACGACGTCGCCGCGTTCCGCGGCAGGCACGGCTACGCGCCGGCGCTCGCGGTGCTCATCGTCGGGCGGGACGCGCCGTCGGCCGTCTACCTCAACCAGATCCTCAAGTCGTGCGCGAAGGTCGGCATCGAGGGCCGCCTCGTCGAGGTCCCGGGCCGCGCCTCGTCCACGACGGTCCGCGCCGAGATCGAGCGCCTCAACGCCGACCCGCTCGTCGCCGGGATCATCGTCCAGATGCCGCTGCCCAAGCGGATCCCGCTGTCCACGGTGATCGACACGCTCGATCCGGCGAAGGACATCGACGGGCTCCATCCCCGCAACGCGGGCCTCATGACGCTCGGCTACGAGGGCTTCCTGCCGACGACCGCCCATGCCGCGGTCGAGATCCTCAAGCGCTCCGGGATCGAGCTCGCCGGCCGCCGCGCCGTCGTCGTCGGCCGCTCGAACGTCGTCGGCAAGCCGGCCGCCCTGCTCCTGATGCGCGAGCACGCGACCGTGACGATCTGCCACTCGAAGACGAAGGACCTGGCCTCGCCACATCGAAGGACGCCGAGATCGTCGTCGTCGCGGCCGGGCAACCCGGGCCTCATCACCGGGAAGATGCTGCGCAAGGGCGCGGTGGTCGTCGACGTCGGCATCAACGTCGTCGACGACCGGCTCGTGGGCGACGTCGACTTCGAATCCGCGCGCAAGGTGGCCTCGGCCATCACGCCCGTGCCCGGGGGGGTCGGCCCCGTCACCAACGCGCTCCTCCTCACCCACCTCGTGCGCGCCGCCCAGGACCAGGCCCAGGCCTGGTGCCGCTCGCGCGCCAACGGGGTCCTCGCAGCCCTGCCGGGAGTCGATCGATGACCTCCACCGCCCCGTTCCCGTCGGACCTCGAGATCGCCCGGTCGCGGCGACGCCGCGGCCGATCGTCGAGGTCGCGAGCGACCTCGGCTTCGCGACCGACGAGGTCGAGCTGTACGGCAGCACGAAGGCGAAGGTCACGATCGAGGGCATCCGAGCGCCTCGAGGCGCGCCAACCCGCGCGGCAAGTACGTCGTCGTGACCGGCGATGACGCCGACGCCGCTCGGGCGAGGGCAAGAGCACGACGGTCGTCGGGCTCGCGCAGGGGCTCAACGCGCATCGGCCGCGGGCGGCGGTCGACGATCCGCCAGCCAAGCCTGGGGCCCGTGTTCGGGATCAAGGGCGGCGCCGCGGGCGGCGGCTACAGCCAGGTCATCCCGATGGAGGACTTCAACCTCCACCTGACCGGCGACGTCCACGCGATCGGCGCCGCGCACAACCTCGCGGCGGCGTTCATCGACAACCACGTCCACCACGGCAACGAGCTGGCCATCGACCAGAACAACGGATCCTGTGGCCGCGCGTCGTGGACATCAGCGACCGGGCGCTGCGCGAGGTCGTCGTCGGGCTGGGCGGCGCGGAGAACGGCTACGCGCGCTCCAGCCCAGTACGTGATCACCGTCGCGCTCCGAGGTCATGGCGATCCTCGCCCTCGCGTCGGACATCCACGACCTGCGGGCGCGACTCGGCCGGGTCGTGCTCGCGACCCGCCGCGACGGCACGCCGATCACCGCCGAGGACCTCAAGGTCGCGGGCTCGATGACGGTCCTGCTCAAGGACGCGATCAAGCCCAACCTGCTCCAGACGCTCGAGGGCGGGCCGGCGTTCGTCCACTGCGGCCCGTTCGCGAACATCGCCCACGGCAACAACAGCGTGCTCGCCGACCGCGCCGCGCTCGCGACGACCGACATCGTCGTCACCGAGGCGGGCTTCGGGGCCGACATGGGCGCCGAGAAGTTCTTCGACATCAAGTGCCGCGCGTCGGGGCTGCGGCCGGACGCGGCGGTCGTCGTCGCGACGATCCGCGCCCTCAAGATGCACGGCGGCGTCGGGCCGGATCGTCGCCGGCAAGCCGCTCGACCCGGCGCTCCTCGAGAACAACCCGGACGCGGTGCCGGGCCGGCGGCGCGAACCTCGCGAAGCAGATCGAGAACGTCGCCGCGTACGGCGTCCCGTCCGTCGTCGCGATCAACACGTTCCCCACCGACACGCCCGCCGAGATCGAGGCGGTCCGCGAGGTCGCGCTCGCGGCCGGCGCGCGGGACGCGGTCGTCGCCCGCCACTTCACCGACGGCGGCGCGCGGCGCCGAGGACCTCGCCGAGGCCGTGTGGGCCGCGGCCGAGGAGGGCGCGCCCGGACTTCCGGCTGCTGTACCCGGACGAGGCACCGCTGCGCGACAAGATCGAGACGATCGCGACCCGGATCTACGGCGCCGACGGGGTCGACTACCTGCCCGCGCGCGAAGCGCCAGCTGGCGCAGTACGAGGAGATGGGCTTCGGCGGGCTGCCGATCTGCATGGCCAAGACGCAGTACAGCCTGTCCGACAACCCCAAGCTCCTGGGCCGGCCGACCGGCTTCCGGGTCCAGATCCGGGAGGTCCGGCTGTCGGCCGGGGCGGGCTTCGTCACGCCGATCGCGGGCGAGATGCGGACGATGCCGGGCCTCAACAGCCGGCCGGGCGGCGAGCGCATCGACATCGACGCGGACGGGAACATCGTCGGGCTGTTCTAGCGGGTCAGCCCGGGCGCCGCGGCCTCAGGCGCTGAACGAGAAGCTCGTCGCGACGACGAACCCGGCGGTCACGATCACGCCGACGGCCAGGCCGGCCGCGCCGACGGTCCACATCCGCCAGTCGATCGGCCCGAGCGCGCTCAGGGTCGTGCCCGTGATCGTCATGGCCGTGCTCCCCGCCATGGTCGTCGGTCGAGCCGTGCGGGCCGCGCGACGACGGACATGTCGTGCGGGTCGGCGACGGTGCCGCTGTCGGTGTGCGCTTCCGGGGTGCCGTGTGTCTCGGTCATCGACGCCATTGTTCCATGACCACCCGGCTCAGCGGGGCCACAGCAGCGACAGCAGCGCGACCGCCATCCCCACCCCGAACATGAGCAACGCGATCTTCCACCACAGGTCCCGGATCATCGTCATCGTCGCGTCCGAGCCGAGCCGCGGGCGGACCGCCAGCAGCGGGTCTCGCCAGTCGTCGCTGCCCTGGGCAAGCCGCGCTCGCGCCTGGGCGATCGCCCGGGCCACGAGCAGCTCGAGGCGCAGCTCGGTGTCCCGCGGCAGGCGTTCCTGGAGGGTGTCGAGCTCGGACGAGTCGAGCGACCCCGTCGCAATGAACGCCGTGAACTGGCGCGCAAGCGCCTGCTCGACGGCATCCTCGTCGGTCGTCGGCGCCGGGAGCAGAGCCTGTTCCGCCGCGGCCTCGTCGGTACGGCCGAGCATGGCGAGCAGCTCCAGCCGCGCGAGCGCAGTGGCCGGCGATCGGGGGTTGAGCGCCAGCCACTGCTGGACTGCCGCCGGCGTGGTCGGCGGGCTCGATGCCGTCCGCGCCCGGAACCGGCGGATCTCCCGGCTCCCGAGCCAGCCGAACGCCTCGAACGACTGCCTCGTCCTGCGAGGCATCGTCAGCGCGGCGAGCGTCACCCCGACGACGGCGCCGATCGCTGCCACCACGGGCGGCAGCAGCAGCGTGTAGCGCTCGCCGAGGATGGCGATGAGGACGATGACGATCAGGGCCGAGGCGATGCCCGCAACCCAGCTCGCGCGCGTGAGCGCCTTCGAGAACGCGTTCACGAACAGCACGCCCCGCGGATGGAATGCGGGCATGCCCGGCGGGGACGCGAGCGTCGTGGCGGGGAACGTCGGCGCAGGCGGCGGCGGCAGCACCGGCGACGGCGGGGGCGGCGGCGCGACGCTGTCGTGCGGCTGGTCGGTCATCCCGCCCGATTGTCGAGGATCGTGGGCACCGGCGTTCACTAGACTGGCGTGATGCTGACCCTCGTCCTCACCCGCCACGGGCTCACCGATCGCTCGATGCCCGAGCAGCACCTCGGCCAGCGGGTCGACATCTCGATCAACGACGACGGACGCCGCCAGGCGCAGGCGCTCGCCCATCGCCTGTCCGCCGTCCGGTTCGACCGGGTGATCACGAGCCCGCTGTTCCGGGCGCGCGAGACCGGGGAGATCATCGCCACCGGCGCGAAGATCGAGGCGGACCCGAGGCTCAAGGAGATGGACTACGGCGCGTGGGAAGGCCTCACCTACGAGCAGATCGAGGAGACCGACCGCGAGGCGCGGCGCGAGTGGGAGCTCGCCCCGGACCGCCTCGCCTGCCCGGGCGGGGAGTCCGGCAACGACGTCGCGGAGCGCGTCCGCTCGTTCCTCGACGACCTGATCGACGAGCACGGCGCGTGGCACGCGAAGGCGTCGTTCCGGGCGGCCACTGCGCGCGGCGGTCCGGAAGGTGCCGCCGCTCGACCGGCCGATCCTCGTCGTCGGGCACAGCTCGACCAACCGGGTGCTGCTGTGCGTCGCCCTCGGCACGGACGTCCGCGACTACCGCAAGCGGTTCGTCCAGGGCCAGGGCAACCTGACGGTCCTGCGCTGGGTGGAGGGCGACGGCCCCGCGGACGCCAAGCTCATCGTCGGCAACGACCTCGGCCACCTGCGCGGACCCGACGCCCTCCCCTGGGAGTAGCGGACGCGTCGGTGCCTATTGCGGGGCCACGCTGGTGAGCACGCGGAGGACCTCGGCGGACTCGAGGCGCATGAACGGCGGCCGCGGAGCATGGCGCGCCGCCTCCAGTGCCGACCCGGCCGTCGCCTCCGACGTGAACATGAGGACATTGAGCGTGCCGCCCGACCCGTCGCTCATCCAGACGGCGGACACGAACCCGGGCGCCTGCCGGACGCGCGGCGCGACGTTGGCCTCGACGATGTCGGCGCTCTGGTCGATGAGCGCCGCATCACCCGATTCACGCACGACGACTGCGTACATGGTGGTCCTCCAGTCCCACGCCCGCCCGGCCTGTCATCATCCGGTGGAACGGGCATGATTTCATGCAAGGTATACTGACACGAAATGACCGACCACGTCAAGCCTCGGCGCCAGTACGACTCGAGCCGGCGTCGCGAACAGGCTGCCCAGACCCGGCGCGACATCGTGACCGCGGCGGGGACGCTGTTCCGAGAGCGCGGGTACGGCGTCTCCATGCCCGAGATCGCCGCCGAGGCCGGCGTGGTCGTGGAGACCGTGTACCGGAGCTTCGGGACGAAGGCCGGGCTGTTCCGGGCGGTCATGGAGGCGCTGCTCGCGGGCGGTGCCGCGCGCGCCGAGCGTCCGGTCGAGGAGCGGGACGCGATCCGCGCGCTGATCGAGGAGCCGGATCCCGCGCGCCAGGTCGCGATGTACGCCGCCACCCAGCCGGGCATCCACCGCCGGGCGGGGCCGATCCTGCGGGCGCTCCGCGATGCGAAGGCCGGCGACCCGGAGCTCGCCCAGCTGTGGGCGGAGATGGAGGCGTGGCGCTACGAGGGCCAGGGGCGGTTCGTCGGGATGCTCGCCGGACGGGGTGTCCTCCGCGTTGACCGGACGGTCGACGAGGCGAAGGACGTGGTCTTTGCCCTGTGCTCGCTCGCGATCTACGACCAGCTCGTCGTCGACCGCGGCTGGGACGAGGACCGTTACGAGGCGTGGCTCGTGGAGACCCTCACGCGCGAGCTGCTCGGCTGAGCCGCCCCCCGCCTGGGGTCAGGAGGTCTCGCCGGGCCTCGGGGCCTTGCGGCGGGGCCGGACGAACTTCACGTACAGGTAGGCGGCGGCCGCGAGCACGAGGATCGCGAGCACGACGTACTCGTAGCGCTTGAGGAACTCGCCGATCTGGAGCCAGTTCTCGCCCAGCACGTAGCCCGCGAGGATGAGGAACAGGTTCCACGGGATCGAGCCCAGCGTCGTGAACAGGATGAACGGGCCCGAGCTTCATCTTGCCGACGCCGGCCCCGAACGAGACCAGCGACCGCACGACCGGAACCATCCGGCCGAAGAACGCGCGCCGCGTTGCCCCAGCGGACGAAGAACCCCTCCGTCTTGTCGAGGTCGTCCTCGGTGAACCGCAGGTAGCGGCCCCAGCGGATGAGCACGGGCCGGCCGCCGTAGTAGCCGATCGCGTACGCGATCAGCGCGCCGATGCAGCGACCCGATGGTCGCCGCGGTGACGAGCAGCGGGATGCGACCACGGCTGCCCGGTGATCGGCTCGATCGAGGTCGTGTCCGGCGGCGAGGAAGCCGGCGAACGGCAGCACCAGCTCGGACGGGATCGGGATGATGACGCTCTCGATGGCGACCCACAGGGCGACGCCGAGGTAGCCCACCGCCTCGTAGATGGCGGTCACGAGGTCGCGGACGGGGCCGTTCAGGAAGTCGAACACGGGCGGAAGGGTAGCCGACTATGCTCGCTGCCGGTGACCGATGCCCATTTCGTACCACCGCGGTCGCCGGATCGCCGCGCGCGCGGACGACCTCGTCGTCCTGACCGGCGCCGACCTCACGGTCGCGGACGTGGAGGCGGTCGCCCGCCACGGATCGCGCGCCGCGCTCGACGTCCACGCGCGCGAGCGGATGCAGGAGGCGCGCGACGTCATCGCCGCCCTCGTCGAGCGGGGCGAGGTCGTCTACGGCGTGACGACGGGCTTCGGCGACCTCGCGACGACGTTCATCCCGCCCGAGGACGCCGCCGCGCTCCAGGAGAACCTCATCGCGTCGCACGCGGCAGGCGTCGGCCGGCCGTTCCCGCGCGAGGTCGTCCGGGCGATGCTGCTGCTGCGGGCGAACACGCTCGCGCTCGGGCACTCGGGCTGCCGGCCGCTGCTCGTCGACCGGATCTGCGCGTTCCTCGAGCTCGGCATCCATCCCGTCGTCCCGGAGCAGGGGAGCGTCGGGGCGTCCGGGGACCTGGCGCCGCTCGCCCACCTCGCGCTGCCGCTCATCGGGCGGGGCCAGGTCGAGATCGCCGGGCAGGTCGTGCCGACGCTGGTCGCGCTCCGGGAGCACGGCCTGGAGCCGCTGGCCCTCGAGCCGAAGGAGGGGCTGGCGCTGCTCAACGGCACGCAGCTGATGTCCGCGCTCGGCGCGCTGCTCCTCGCCGACGCCGACCGGCTCGCGCGCACGGCGTCGGTCGCGGCGGCGATGTCGGTCGAGGCGCTGCTGGGCACGGACGTCGCCTACGCGGCGCCGTACCAGCTGGCCCGCCCGCACCCCGGGCAGATCGCGGTCGCCGGCGAGCTGCGCCACCTCCTCCGCGACTCCGGGCTCCAGGCGGCGCACCACGGGTCGGCGCACAAGGTCCAGGACCCGTACTCGCTGCGCTGCGTGCCGCAGGTCCACGGCGCCGTCCGGGACGCGTTCGACCACCTGCGCCGCGTCCTCGACATCGAGCTCAACTCCGCGACCGACAACCCGCTCGTGTTTCCCGTCCGGCGGCGACGTGCCGACCGACGCGCTGGCCACGGGCGGCGGGCTCGTCATCAGCGGCGGCAACTTCCACGGCGAGCCGATCGCGCTCGCGCTCGACTTCGCGAAGCTCGCCCTGGCCGAGCTCGGCGCGATCTCCGAGCGGCGGACGGCGCTGCTCGTCGACGCCCGCCTCAACGGCGGGCTGCCCGCGTTCCTGACGCCGGATCCCGGGCCGGAACAGCGGGCTGATGATCGTCCAGTACACGGCCGCCGCCCTCGCGTCGGAGAACAAGGTGCTCGCGCACCCGTCCAGCGCGGACTCGATCCCGACCAGCGCGAACCAGGAGGACCACGTCTCGATGGGCGCCGCGGCGGCGCGGCATGCCCGGACGGTCCTCGGCCACGTCGAGCAGATCGTCGCGATCGAGCTGCTCGCCGCGGCCCAGGCGCTCGACCTCCGGCTGCGCCTGCTGGCGGCCGATGGTGCGGTGCCGCCCGCCCCCGGCACCGGCGTCGCCGAGGCGCACGCGCGGGTCCGCGAGCGGGTGACGTTCCTTGCCGGCGACCGCGAGCCCGGGCCGGACCTCGCCGCCACGCTGCGGCTCGTCGAGCAGGGCGCGCTGGTCGACCTCGCCGGCTGACGCCGCCGACCCCTCCCGTAGACTGCGGCCATGGCCATCCGGATCGTCGATGTCACCGACGACGCCACGTTCCGCCTCCTGCCGCCGTGCGCGGATCCCGGGTTCGACCACCGGTCGTGCGACTACTGGGAGGACGCGGATCGCGGGCTCGAAGGCCGTGCGCGCCTCGTGGCTGCCTGGGGCCGCGCCCGCCGCGCCGGCACCCGCACCCAGCCGGCCGCGCAACCCGTTCGCCGATGACGCCGACGATGAGCCGGTCGTGAACCCCTTCGCCCCGGCCGCGAAGGCATCGTTCAACCCGTTCGCGACCGACGACGAGCCGGCGTTCAACCCGTTCGCCCCGGCGCCCAAGGCAGGGCCGGCCGTCGCGGGCGACGCCCCGCCGAAGCTGCGGCTGCTCGGCCGCGGCCTCGGGGTCGTTCGGGTCGTACGCGAAGGTCCTGCTCGAGGACGACGAGCCGGCGGGCTACGCGCAGTTCGGGCCGCTGTCCGCGTATCCGCGGGCGCTCCGGACCCGCGAGCTGTACCCGCGCCTGCCGGTGTCGCCCCTGCCCGCGACCATCACCTGCATCGCGACCACCCGCGCCGCCCGCGACCGCGGCCTCGCGGCGACGCTCGTCGAGGCGGTGTGCGACGACCTCTCGGGCCGCGGGTTCGCCGCGGTCGAGACGTACCCGGAGGTCGGTGCGCGCGAGGACGCGACGAGCGCCGCGACGCCGGCGTTCTGGGAGCGGCTCGGGTTCGTCGTCGCCGCGCCGGACGAGCGCTTTCCGGTCATGCGCCGCGAGCTCGCGTGAGGCGACGGGTCGGCGGGTTCGTCGCGGTCCTCCTCGTGGCGACCGCCGCCTGCGGCGCCACCGGCCCCACGCCCATCCCCGCCGCCACCCCGTCGGCCGCGCCGGCGAGCGCGGCGCCGTCGACGCCGGCCCGACAGCCACACCCGACGCCTCGGAGCGCTCGGCTCCGCCTCCGCATCGCCCGCCGCCTCGGACACGGCCGTCCGTGACGACTCCCTGCTCTCGATCCTGCCGCCCGACGTCGAGGGCGCCCCCGTGACCGTCGAGGACGCGTCGTTCGACGAGGCGGCTCGGGACCCGGCGTTCGCGGAGCACGTCGCCAGGGCCGCGTTCGCGGTCGTGACCACGCCCACGGACCTCGCGTCGGGCGTCGTCGCGCAGCTCCGCCCGGGCATCCTCGACGACACGTTCCTCGCCGACTGGCGCGAGACGTACAACGAGGGAGCCTGCGCCCAGGCCGGCGGGGTCTCGACGAATGCCGAGACGGTGCTCGACGGGCGGACGGTCTACATCGCCACGTGTGGCGGCGGGCTGACCGTGTACCACGCCGCGATCCCCGAGCGCGACGTCATCGTGTCCCTGTTCTCGATCGGCGAGGGCCGGTTCGGGGAGCAGCTCATGGCGCGACCTTCGTCCCTGACCCGGGCGGTCTCGGCCATCTCGTATCGGAGGACGCACTCGGATGGACTGCCGGCTCGAGCTCGTGACGCTGCCGGTCGCCGACGTCGATCGCGCCATCAAGTTCTACGTCGACCAGGTCGGCTTCAACCTCGACTACGACCACAAGGTCAGCCCGGACCTCCGCTTCGCCCAGCTGACGCCGCGCGGCTCCGCGTGCTCGATCGCCGTCGGCGTCGGCCTGACGACGGCCGAGCCGGGCAGCGTGGTCGGGATGCAGGTGGTCGTGGACGACGCCGACGCGGCGCGTGCGGACCTCGTCGAGCACGGCGTCGACGCCAGCGAGGTCGAGGAGTACCCGTGGGGCCGGTTCACGTTCTTCGCCGACCCGGACGGCAACCGCTGGGCCGTCCAGCAGATCGTCCGCTCGTCCTGAGCCACGGCGCCGCGAGACCGGCGCGCGCGTAGACTCGGCCGCGATGACGACCGAGACTCCCGGCGCGCCGATCTCCGGCCCGCGCCCCGTCCGCGCCCCGCGCGGCACCGAGCTGTCCACCCGCGGCTGGCAGCAGGAGGCCGTGCTGCGGATGCTGATGAACAACCTCGACCCCGAGGTCGCCGAGGACCCCGACCACCTCGTCGTCTACGGCGGCACGGGCCGCGCGGCCCGCAGCTGGGAGGCGTTCGACGCCATCGTCCGCGAGCTGCGCCGCCTCGCCGACGACGAGACCCTGCTCGTCCAGTCCGGCAAGCCCGTCGCCGTGTTCCGCACCCACGAGTGGGCGCCGCGGGTCCTGATCGCGAACTCGAACCTCGTCGGCAAGTGGGCGAACTGGGAGCACTTCCGGGAGCTCGAGCGGCAGGGCCTGATGATGTACGGCCAGATGACCGCGGGCTCGTGGATCTACATCGGGACGCAGGGGATCCTCCAGGGCACCTACGAGACGTTCGCCGAGCTCGCGCGCCGGCACTTCGGCGGCTCGCTGCGCGGCACGGTGACGCTCACGGCCGGGCTCGGCGGGATGGGCGGCGCGCAGCCGCTCGCCGTGACGATGAACGAGGGCGTGTGCCTCGCGATCGAGGTCGACGAGCAGCGGGCCCGCCGCCGCCTCGAGATCGGCTACGTCGACGCGCTCACCCACGACCCGTCCGAGGCGCTCGCGCAGGCCCGCGCATGGGCGGCCGCAGGCGAGGCGAAGTCGATCGCGCTGGTCGGCAACGCGGCCGAGATCGAGCCCGCGCTGGGCGCGCGGCCGGCGAGCGGTTCGACGTCGTCACGGACCAGACCTCGGCCCACGACGCGCTCGGCGGGTACGTGCCCGCGGAGATCAGCCTCGACGACGCCGCGACGCTGCGGGACGCGCAGCCGGACGTGTACGAGGCGCGCTCGAAGGGCTCGATGGCCGACCACGTCCGCGCGATGCTCGCGTTCCAGGATGCCGGCGCGGTCGTGTTCGACTACGGCAACAACCTCCGGGCGCAGGCGCAGGAGGCCGGCGTCGACAACGCGTTCGACTACCCGGGCTTCGTGCCCGCCTTCATCCGGCCGCAGTTCTGCGAGGGCCGGGGGCCATTCCGCTGGGCGGCGCTGTCGGGCGACCCGGAGGACATCCGGCGCACGGACCGGGCGATCCTCGAGCTGTTCCCCGACGACGCGGGCCTCCGGCGGTGGCTGGAGATGGCCGAGGCGAAGGTCCCGTTCCAGGGGCTCCCGGCCCGGATCTGCTGGCTGGGCTACGGCGAGCGGGCGAAGGCCGGTCTCGCGTTCAACGAGCTGGTCGCGTCGGGCGAGGTGCAGGCACCGATCGTCATCGGCCGCGACCACCTCGACTCCGGCTCCGTGGCCTCTCCCAACCGCGAGACCGAGGCGATGGCCGACGGCACCGACGCGGTCGCCGACTGGCCGCTGCTCAACGCGATGGTCAACATCGCCGCGGGCGCGACCTGGGTCTCGATCCACCACGGCGGCGGCGTGGGCATCGGCTACAGCCAGCACGCGGGCATGGTCGTCGTCGCCGACGGCACCGAGCTCGCGGCGCAGAAGATCGAGCGCGTGCTCACGACGGACCCGGGCATGGGCGTCGTGCGCCACGTCGATGCCGGCTACGAGCGCGCGGCCGAGGTCGCCCGGGAGCGCGGCGTGCACATCCCGATGCTCGACGGGTAGACGGGTCCCGTCAGGCCGAGGCGGCCATCTCCGTCGGCGCGGCGTCGTCGTCCACGGGCTCGGGCATCGTCACGATGTGGCGGACGCTCGACAGCGTCACCGGGATGAACGCGACGAGCCCGCCGACGGCGCCCACGATGATCGTCGCGTGGAGGCCGATGACGCTGCCCAGCGCGCCGCCGATGATCGCCCCGATCGGGATCGTCCCCCACACGATGAAGCGCATCGTGGCGTTCATCTTGCCCTGCATCCGGGGCGGCCGTGATCGCCTGGCGGAGCGACACCTGGTTGATGTTCCAGCCCACGCCGCAGAACCCGCCGAGGAGGCCCCGACAGCGCGACGCCGGACCAGATCAGCGCGTCCGGCGCGAACGCGACGGGCAGGCCCGACAGGCTGAACCCGATCGACATCGCGACGAGCATCCGGCCTACGCCGACCCGCGCTGGTGATCCGGTTCGTCGTCGAGGGCCGCCGACGAGCACGCCCACCGAGCCGACCGAGAACGCGAACCCGATCGCCTCCGGCCCGAGCCCGCGGTCGTCGACGAGATACAGGATGAGGATCGCGCCCATCACGTTGCCGAAGAAGTTCGACGTGCCGGTGGTCGCGGCGATGTTGCGCAGCCACGCGGTGCCCCGTGACGTAGCGCAGCCCGATCGGCGATCTCCTGGCGCATCGAGGGCTTGGGCCCGTGGGCCGCCTCGTCGTGCGCCTCGACTGGTGGCTCCGGGCGCCGGATCCAGGTCAGGAACAGCGCCGAGACGAGGTAGCTGACCGAGTCGATGACCATCGCGAACGGCGCCCGGAAGAAGCCGATCAGGATCCCCGCCAGGCCCGGTCCCAGGATCTGCGAGGCGCTGCGCGTGATCTCGAGCTTCGAGTTGCCGTCGACGAGCTGGTCGCGCTCGACGACGCTCGGCAGGTAGCTCTGGTAGGCGACGTCGAAGAACACGGTGAGGATGCCGTTGATGAAGCCGACGACGTACAGCTGCCAGATCGTCAGGGCATCGAAGTAGAACGCCACCGGGATCGACGCGATCGCCACCGCCCGGCCGAGGTCGCCCGCGATGAGGATCGGGCGGCGGCGGAGGCGGTCCACCCACACGCCCGCCGGCAGGCTGAACAGGATGAACGGCAGGAACTCGATCGTCGTGAGCAGGCCGAACTCGAACGGCGTGACGCTCAGCGTCGTGGCGGCGATCAGGGGCAGGGCGAGCTGGGTGATCGCGCTGCCGAAGACGGAGATCGTCTCCGCCGTCCAGAGCTTGAGGAAGTCGGGGTGGCGGAGGAGGCTGCGGCTCGGTGCAGTCATGGATGGCCGAGTCTACGGGGCGTCCCGGTGGTCGCACGCCGCCCGCGACCGAACCCACTGGACGCGCCGGCCGCGCGATCGGTAGCGCGTGCGCACGCATGACGAGCTCCTCGATGCGCACGCGCTCGACGAACCGCCGTCGCTGCATCGTCGTCGTGCTGAGCGCCGCGCGGCCTGCTCGCCTCGCCGCGCTGGCGCGCTCGGCGGCCGCGAGACAGTGCTGGCCGGAGGACGCCGCAGCGGATCCCGAGCCTCATGAAGGGGACGTTCCACGTCGGCGAAGCGGATCCGACCCTCGCGACGCCCGGAGGGGGAGGTCCTGCCGCTGCGCCTCAACCGGTTCGACCTCGCCGACGTACGGTCGGCACGCCGCACTCTCGGATCCGGGCGGCGGCGGCGTCGTCGCGGCAAATGGCGAGCCGTGACGCTGTTCGGCGGGTTGGGCGCCGACGGCTCGATGTACGTCTGCGACGTCGAGGAGCGCGGCGGCTGACGAGCGACGGGCGACGCTCGCGCCGCGCCGGGTGCCTCGCGCCTCTGTAGCATCGGGACGTGCTCGTCGAAAGCGTGCCCAACGTCTCGGAAGGCCGGCGGCCGGAGGTCGTCCTGCGCCTCGCCGCGGCCCTGACCGACGTCCCCGGCGTGTTCCTCCTCGACCACACCTCGGACGCCAGCCACAACCGCTCGGTGTTCACGGTCGCCGGCGAGCACGAGGCGGTCGTGGCCGGGCTGGAGGGCCTCGTCGGCACGGCGATCGACGAGATCGCGATGGACGAGCACACCGGCGAGCACCCGCGGATCGGGGCCGTCGACGTCATCCCGTTCGTGCCCCTCGGCGACACGACGATGGACGCCTGCGTCGAGCTCGCGCGCGGGTTCGGGCAGCGGATCGCCCACCGCTGGGACCTGCCCGTCTACCTCTACGCCCGGGCGGCGACGCGCGCGGACCGGGTGAAGCTCGCCGACGTGCGGCGCGGCCAGTACGAGGGCCTCAAGGCCGAGATCGAGCAGAACGGCCGGCAGCCGGACTTCGGGCCGGACCGGATGCACCCGCGGTTCGGGGCGGTCGCCGTCGGCGCCCGGCCGTTCCTCATCGCCTGGAACATCAACCTCGAGAGCGACGACGTCGAGCTCGCCAAGCGGATCGCGCGTCGCGTCCGCGAGTCCGGCGGCGGGCTGCCGCGCGTCCAGGCCAACGGGTTCCGGGTCGAGGAGCCGGAGCGCGGCCACCCCGTCCGCGCCCAGGTCTCGATGAACCTGCTCGACTTCCGCACGACGCCGATCTGGCAGGCGTGGGACGTCGTGGGCGAGCTCGCCGCGGAGGACGGCATCCGCCTCGCGGAGTCGGAGCTGATCGGGCTCGCGCCGCTGGCCGCGCTGCTGGACGTCGCGGACCACGCCGGGGCGCCGTCCGACGCCGACGATCGCACCCGCCTCGCGGCCGCCGCCGAGGCGATCCGCCTCCGCGACTTCGATCCGCTGATGGCCCTCGAGCTGCGGCTCGCGGAGGCGCGCGAAGGACCAACCGCAGACGCTCGCCCACGTCGAGCCCGGCGGCCCGGAGTGACGCTCCGCCTGATCGAGGGCGGTCGAGCCAACGGCGATGCGCCGGGCCTGCTGATCCACGGGGCGTCGCAGGTCGCGACGCTGGCCGGCGGCGTCCGCCGCGGATCCACCCAGGGTGAGCTCGCGCTGCTCGACGCCGCCGCGGTCGGTGGTCCGGGCTCGGCCGAGGCACCGGTCGTCGCGATCTGGGACGGGCGCGTCGTCGCCGCCGGGCCGCGCGACCAGGTCGAGGCGGGGCTCGAGCGGCACGGGATGCCGCTCGCGCGGTTCGCGCGCCTCGACGCCGGCGGCGGGGTCGTCACGCCCGGGCTCGTCGACCCGCACACCCACCTGCTGTTCGCCGGCTCGCGCGAGAACGAGCTCGTCCTGCGCCAGGGTGGCGCGGGCTATCTCGAGATCCTCGCCGCGGGCGGCGGCATCCTGTCGACCGTCGCGGCGACCCGCCAGGCGAGCGAGGAGGAGCTCGCGGCCCACGGCCGGCGCTGGCTGGACGAGATGCTCCGCCACGGCGTCACGTCGATCGAGGCGAAGTCCGGCTACGGGCTCGACCTGCCGACGGAGCTCCGGCTCCTCGCGGTCGCGCACGAGCTGGGACGCGAGGGACCGATCGACGTGCTGCCGACGTTCCTCGGCGCCCACGCCGTCCCGCCGGAGTTCCGCGCCCGCCCCGGTGGCACCGAGGCGTACGTGCGGAGCGTCATCGAGGAGCAGCTCCCCGGCGTCGCGGCGCAGGGCCGGGCCGTGTCGTGCGACGTGTTCTGCGAGCAGGGCGTGTTCAGCGCCGACCAGAGCCGCCGCATCCTCCAGGCCGCGGCCGGGCTACGGGCTGGCGGTCCGGCTCCATGCGGACGAGCTCGCCCCGTCCGGCGGCGCGGAGCTCGCGGCGGAGCTCGGCGCGCTGTCCGCCGACCACCTCCACGTCCCGTCGGACGAGGGGATCGCCGCGCTGGCCGCGGCCGCGGAGACGGACAACCCGACCGTGGCCACGCTGCTGCCCGGGACGACCTGGTTCCTCATGGCCGGCGACGCCGCCCCGGCCCGGCGGTTCATCGACGCCGGCGTGCCCGTCGCCCTCGGCACGGACTTCAACCCGGGCACCTCGCCCAACCCGAACCTGCCGCTCGTGATGACGGTCGCCTGCCTCGAGATGCGGCTGTCGCCCGCCGAGGCCCTGGCGGCCGTCACGGTCAACGCCGCGTACGCCGCGGGCATCGGCGACAGTGCCGGCGCGCTCGAGCCCGGCAAGCTGGGTGACGCCGTGGTCTGGCGGGCGCGCTCGGTCGGGGAGATCCCGTACTGGGTGGGCGCCGACCTCGTCGACGTCGTCGTGAAGCGCGGCCGGATCGTCTACCGCCGCGCCGACTGACCGCTCGGGCGCCGCTGACCGCGACGGGCCGCGCGACGGACCGCCGCTAGACCTTGCCGCGCGACTCCAGGAGGACGGTCGTCGTCTCGGCCGGCAGGCTCGAGGGCATGATCGACAGCTTCGGCTGGATCATCGGCTCGGCGCCCATCTCGTGGAGGAACAGCTTCACCGCGTCGTCGCACGCGGCCTCGTCCTCGCAGACGGGCATCGGGATCACGATCTTCGGGTCCAGCTGGGCGACGAGGGCGGCGGCGGTGGCCGCGGTGAGCGCCCCGCCGATCGGCACGCACACGACCTCGACCCGGCCGATGTCGGCGAGCTTCTCCTCGGTCAGCTCGTGGCCGATGTCGCCGAGATGGATCGTGTGGACCCCGTCGAGCTCCATGACGAACGCCGTCTGGCGGCCACGCTGCGAGCCCTTCTCGTTGTCGCGATAGGTCCGCACGCCGGTGAGGAGGACGTCGTGGACCTCGTACTCGCCCGGGCCGTCGAGCACGAACGCGGGCTCGAGGCTCGTGGGCATCGCGGTCCCGCCGTCGCGCGACAGCTTGGTCGCCTTCTTCGGCGGGTGGTTGTCGTCGGGATGGCTGAACGTGACGACGTCGCCCGTGATGCCCCGGCCGGTGGGGCCGACGATCGACGGATAGGGGTCGTTGACGACGACCGCGTCCTTGCCGCGCAGGCGGATGCAGGTCCGTCCGTACCAGGTGAGCTCCATGGCCCCGATTGTAGGGTGGGCCGCTCACCCGAGGGTCGCCGCGCGCGCCTCCCGGACCGCGTTAACGGAAAGGACCGGAGGTGCCTGCCCAATCGGCACCTCCGGCCCGAGGGAGGGAGGATGGAACTGAGGGGATGTTCCGAGACGAACCATAGGCGTGTGCAGATTCAACCCCGAGCCACCGAACGATTAAGAAACGCACACCTCGACGGGGGAACTCATGCCCCGGAGGGCCGCGTCGGGCAGGCATGGCACACTCCACCGCGATGACGACACCGCTCCGCCGATCCGGGGGCCTCGCCGCGCTGGTCATCGCGCTGCTGGTCGCCGCGTGCGGCTCCCAGACCCCGACCCCCACTCCGTCCGCCGCCGCGAGCGCCTCGCCGTCCGCGACGGCATCCCCCGCACCATCGGACTCGGCCGCGCCCAGCGCATCCCCGTCCGCCGAGGCGGCCGCGGACTGCGACCCCGCGCAGGCGACGACCGAGTCGCCGTCCCCCGACACGAACGACCCGAACGCGAGCCTGTACGCCGAGATCGAGGCGCAGGTCACGCAGCTCCGCGGGATCACGGCGACCAAGCCCGTCGAGCGCGGCGTGTTCGACAAGCCCGGGCTGTGCGCCTACATCACGTCGAGCTTCGAGAAGGACAACCCGGCCCAGCTCGTCAACGACACCGAGGCGCTGTTCAAGGCGCTGGCGCTGATGCCCCAGGACGAGTCGCTGCGCGACCTGTACATCGAGCTGCTCACGAGCCAGGTCGCGGGCCTGTACGACGACGAGACGAAGAAGATGTACGTCGTCACGAGCACGGGCGAGATCGGCCCGGCCGAGAAGATCACCTACGCCCACGAGTACACGCACGCGCTCCAGGACCAGCAGTTCACGCTGCGCGACCTGATGGGCGACGCGAAGGACCAGGGCGACCGGGCGCTCGCCCGCTCGACCCTCGTCGAGGGCGACGCGACGCTCCTCATGTCGCTCTGGGCCCAGCAGCACATGACGCCCCAGGAGCTGACCGAGGCCGCGACCGCGGTCGATCCGGCCTCCGAGGCGATCCTCGCGCGCATGCCGGCGATCCTCAAGGACGCGCTCCTGTTCCCGTACACGAGCGGCCTGACGATGACGCTCGGCGCGTTCCAGCAGGCCGGCGGCTACACGGGCGTCGACGGGCTGTTCGCCAACCCGCCCGACACCACCGAGCAGGTCATGCACCCCGAGAAGCTCGCGGCGCGCGAGCCCGCGGTGCCCGTCGCGTTCCCGGACGACTTCCCCGGCTCGCTCGGGGAGGGCTGGACGATCGCGCTCCAGGACACGCTCGGCGAGTTCCAGCTGCAGACGCTCCTCTCGGACGCGGCCCAGTCCGCCGACGCGAACACCGCCGCGACCGGCTGGGGCGGCGACCGCGTGGCGTGGGTCACGGGCCCGGACGGCGCCAACGCCGCGGTCCTCGACACCCGCTGGGACACGGACGCCGATGCGGCCGAGTTCGCCGCCGCGCTCGGGGACTACGTCGCGAAGCTCGAGGCCGCGGGCCGCACCGCGTCGATCCTCACCCCGGCGCCGGATCGCGTCGTCGTGATCAGCGCGAACGACGCGGACTCGCTGGGCAAGGTCGCCAACGCCCTGGGCCTGGCGGGCTAGCGCGGGACGTCCCCGGCGGCTACATCGACTCGGGCGCGGAGATCCCCAGCAGCGCGAGCGCGTTCGCGAGCGTCACCTGCGTCGCACGCGCGAGCGCGAGCCGCTTCGCAGACCGTTCCGGCTCGGCCGGATCCACGACTCGCGCGTCGCGATAGAACGCGTGGAACTGCGTCGCGAGCTCGGTCGCGTAGGCCGTGATGCCCTGCGTCTCCTCGGCCAGCACGGCGTCCTCCACGACCTCCGGTAGCCGCGCCACGACGCGCACGAGCGCCGCCTCCGGCTCGCCGCCAGGAGCCCGGTCACGTCGTCCGCCGGGTGACAGCCCGGCCTCGGCCGCCTTGCGCAGGATCGAGGCGATCCGGGCGTGCGCGTACTGGACGTAGTAGACGGGGTTGTCCGACGACTGCGCCTTCGCCTGCTCGATGTCGAAGTCGAACGCGACGTGGGCCGCCCGCGAGGCGAAGAACCAGCGAGCGGCATCCGTGCCGACCGCGTCGAGCAGGTCGTCGAGCGTCACGAACGTCCCTGCCCGCTTCGACATCGAGACCTCCTCGCCGTCGACGACGAAGCGGACCCAGCCGATCAGCAGGACCTGGTAGTGCTCGGGGTCGTAGCCCATCGCCTGGGCCGCGTTCTTGTTGCGCGCGATCGTCCCGTGATGGTCGACGCCCCAGATGTAGATCAGGTGGTCGAAGCCGCGGCTGAACTTCTCGGTCACGTACCCGATGTCGGCCGCGAAGTACGTCGGGCGGCCGTCGGAGCGGTAGATCACCCGGTCCTTGTCGTCACCGAAGTCGGTCGAGCGGAACCAGACCGCGCCGTCGTGCTCGTAGACGTGGCCGGCGTCGCGCAGCCGCTCGACCGCGCGCTCGACCCAGCCCTCGTCATGGAGCGAGGCCTCGCTCTTCCACACGTCGAACCGGACGCCGAGCCGGGCGAGGGACGCCTCGATGCCCTCGCGCACGCGCACGCTCGCCCACGCCCCGACGACCTCACCGGTGTTCGCGCCCTCGGCGGTCGCCTCGGTCCAGACCTCGTCCGGCAGCTCGGCCGCGAGCGTCTCCACGTACGCGCCCTTGTAGCCGTCCTCGGGCACCGGCTCGCCGCGGCGGACCGCGACGACCGAGTCGCCGAGGTGCGTCACCTGCGCGCCCGAGTCGTTGAAGTAGTACTCGCGCGTCACCGACTGCCCGCCGGCCTCGAGGACGCGGCACAGGAGGTCGCCCACGAACGCGCCGCGCGCGTTGCCCACGGTGAGCGGCCCGGTCGGGTTGGCCGACACGAACTCCACGTTGACGCTGCGAGGGTTGACGGCCGGGATCCGGCCCCATTGCGTCGGCGAGCGCAGGATCCCCGCGACGAGCTCCTCGTACGCGGCGTCGGCCACGCGCAGGTTCACGAACCCGGGCCGCGCGACCTCCGCCGAGACGACGAGCGGGTTGTCGCCGCCGGCCTGGAGCGACGCCGCGACGACCTCGGCGATATCGAGCGGGGCGCGGCGCAGCGGCCGGGCCAGCTTCATCGCGAGGTTGGTGGCGAGGTCGCCGAAGGCCGCCTTCGCGGGCCGCTCGACCTCGACGACGGGTGCGCCGGCGTCGCCCTCGACCGCGGGCAGGGCGCCCGACGCCACCGCCGCCTGCCACGCCTCGTCGACGGCCGCGCGGACCCGCGTGCGGATCGCCACGGGCGCGGCGACGGGATCGGCGGTGGTGGTCACGGGCGGGGCTCCTCGGGCAGGTCGACGGGCGCCATCGTACCGGGGGTCCCGGCCGCGCCGCCCTGCATGGCCGGACGTCCTCCGGGCCCGCGAACGCCGTGTTGCAGGTGCATTCCAGCCGCGTCGCAGGCCTAGGCAGCGGCGGAATCCATTAGTACGTTTGGCTACCCCGAACCCAGTACCGGGTCCCGCCCATCGCCGCCCGATACCAGGAGAGCCAGGGAACCCCATGAAGCCGCACCGCCTCTTCGCGCTTCTCGCCGCCCTCGCGATGACGCTCATGTTCGCCGCCACTGCGTTCGCCGGAACGGTGACCTGGACCGGTCAGGGCGTCACCGACGGCGAGTTGAACAACGTCGACTGCGAAGCCTCCGAGACCGGATCGGCCTGTTCATCTACACCGGTGACTCAGACACGGCCCCGGTCCTCACGATCGATGGCGTGCCGTACACGGGCGTCCAGCAGGGCCAGGGATCGTGGCACTTCGAGGTGCCGCTCCCGGACCCGCTCGATCCCGCCGAGCACACGATCACCGTCACGTTCACCGGCGACCATGATCCGGGCGTCCTCACGCTGAGCCACGGCTGCCCGGGCGAGACGACGACCACGACCACGACCACGACGACCACTTCCACGACGACCGAGACGACCGACACCGAGACCACGACAACCGAGACGACGACGACGTCGGACGACGACCACGACGGACACGACGACTCGGACACCACGACGACCGAGACGACCGACGACCGACGACGACCGACGACACGACGACGACCGACGACCGACGACGACCGACACGACGACCGACGACGACACGACGACGCGACACGACCGACGACCGACGACGACCGACGACCGAGACGACCACGGACACCGAGACGACGGATACCGAGACGACCGCCACGGAGACGACACCGGAGGGCTCCGTCGAGGAGCTGACCCCGCCGTCGACCGACACGCTCGGCCAGCCGTCGCGCTCGAGCTACGGTCTCGACCGGCCTGCTCCTGGTCCTCGCCGGCGTGCTGTCGGCAGCGTCCTGGTGCTGTCCCGGCCGCGGCCCGCCGCCGGCGCTAGACCCCTACAGACCGGCGCCGTCGCGCGGCGCCCCGCAACGACCGACGACCCGGTGGGTTCGCCCGCCGGGTCGTTTGCCGTGCTCGATCCGCGATCGGCCAGCGCGTCCCGCTGCGTGGTGTACATCCGCACCACATAGGGCACTCGCCGTACTGTCGCGTGCGTGACACACGCACGAAAAGGGCTATGCAAGCGCCATTGGTACTAGTACCTTTGGCGGCCCGATGGGCTTCGTCCCATCGGGAACCCAGCGTTCCTGGGGAGGACGCCGGGCCAACAGAGGGTCCCCGAGACCCGGACGGGACGCACACGCCTGAGTGCGTCCCGTCCGTCCCCGACAACGGGGCCGTCGAGAGGGAACGTCAGACAGTCGAAGCGTCACAGGCAGGCGCGAACGTCGGCAACAAGGAACGCTGATCGCAAGACAGCACTAAGGGAGAGACAGGGGACCATGAACAAGACACGAATCGGGGCGCTGCTCGGCGCGCTGCTGATCACCGGGGCGCTGTTCGCTGTGCCGTTCGCCGGCGCCGCGTTCGCCGTGACGCGAGCATTGCCCGGATGGCGGGGCCAAGGACGAGTCGGGCGCCGACGACAACGACTACGTGCCGGCCGCCGGGACGGAGATCTGCGTCAAGTCCAGCAACCGAGGCCACCGGGATCATCGTCGCCGACGGCGAGACGACGCTGCAGGAGTACCTGGCAACGCCGGCATCGTCGACGGTCTCGGGCGAGCAGGGCTCGGACGTCTCGCACTGGGTGGTCTACGAGACCGTGACCACGACGACCGAAGAGACGACCACGACCGAAGAGACCACGACGACCGAAGAGACGACGACCGACCGAAGAGACCACGACGACCGAAGAGACGACGACCGAAGAGACGACGACCGAAGAGACGACGACGGACGAGACCACGACGACCGACGAGACGACGACCACGGACGAGACCACGTCCGAGGAGACGACGCCTGAGGGTTCCGTCGAGGAGCTCACCCCGCCGTCGACCGACACGATCGGCCAGCCGACCAGCTCGAGCTCCGTCTCGACCGGCCTGCTCCTGGTCCTCGCCGGCATCCTCGCCGCCGTCCTGGTGGTGGTCCCGGCCGCGGCCCGCAACCGCCGCTAACCCCTCGACCGGGCGCCCGCTCCGCTAGGCGAGCGGGCCCCGCACTCTCGAGATCACGCAACGACCCGGTGGGTTCGCCCGCCGGGTCGTTTGCTGTGTCCGGGGTGGTGCGCGAGGGAGGACCTGGGGACTAGTACCTTCGGTGCCGCCGCGCACCGGAACTCGTCGTCGCTTGGCGGTCGTGGGCGGTTAAGGCGGGTTTAAGGGGGATCACAGGTACTAGACGAGGATGACCCGGTCGCTGAGGATCAAACCACCGCGACACAGGCACGCGGAGTGCATTCATCGGCACCAATCAACAGACGCGCTGATCGCAAGACAGCACACCAGGGAGAGACAGGGGACCATGAACAAGCATCGGATCGGCGCTCTCGTCGCTGCGGCGGCGCTGACGCTCACCTTCGCGGGCACCGCCTTCGCGGCCGAGTTCGCGTGGCAGCGGCAACGGCTACCCGAACGAGACCTGCGACGGACTCGAACCACGGAGACCGCGCTGTGAGATCTGGACGGGCGATCGACCCGACCAGATCTCGACGGTCAACGGCGACCGAGATCCGGCTCGTGGGAGCAGACGGCGACTACGCGGTCGTGATCGTCAAGGCCGCCGGCCAGAACGTCGGCGACTTCGCCAACACCATCTTCGAGGACGTCTCCGCGGGCGAGTACGGTCGGGCCGACTCGAACGGCAACAGCCAGCTCGACCCGGGCGGCCGGATGGCGACGAGAACGATCACCACGACGACCGAAGAGACGACGACCGAAGAGACCACGACGACCGAAGAGACCACGACGACCGAAGAGACGACCACGACCGAAGAGACGCACGACCGAAGAGACGACGACCGAAGAGACGACGACGGACGAGACCACGACGACCGACGAGACGACGACCACGGACGAGACCACGTCCGAGGAGACGACGCCTGAGGGTTCCGTCGAGGAGCTCACCCCGCCGTCGACCGACACGATCGGCCAGCCGACCAGCTCGAGCTCCGTCTCGACCGGCCTGCTCCTGGTCCTCGCCGGCATCCTCGCCGCCGTCCTGGTGGTGGTCCCGGCCGCGGCCCGCAACCGCCGCTAACCCCTCGACCGGGCGCCCGCTCCGCTAGGCGAGCGGGCCCCGCACTCTCGAGATCACGCACCGACCCGGTGGGTTCGCCCGCCGGGTCGTTTGCTGTGTCCGGGGTGGTGCGCGGTCAGTCGGGGATGACGCGGAACGGGAAGTAGGCGAAGAACCCGATCACGTACAGGGCGAGGAAGCCCCACAGGACGAACCGCGGCAGCTTCGAGCGCAGCAGCAGGACGGCGATCGCCACCGCAACCGCCGGCACGACCGGCAGGAAGTAGTAGATGTACATGATCCGGTTCGAGATCACGCCCAGCAGCGCGTAGGGCAGCCAGTTGGCGCCGGCCCACGTGAGCGCCCACATCGATGGCCCGTCGCGGCGCTTCCAGGCGAACCAGCCCGCGAACAGCATCGCGATCGGGAGCGCCCCGATCAGCAGCTCGTTCATCGCCCCGCGGAAGTCGATCCTGGCGACGCGCGTGACGAGGTCGTCGCCGGCCTTGACGCTGACGTCGGTCCGCAGGTACTGGATCTGGCAGTCGTTCACGAGCCACTGCCATGGCCGGCTGTCCGCCTTGGGGCAGATGCCGACCGTCCCCACCGGCTGGTTGAGCCGCGCGCCGTAGCTGACCATGTGCGAGATGTGGTCGATCGGGTTCTTGAACTCCGACCAGCGCGAGTCGAGCGCCGCGAGCCCGCCGACAAAGACGGCGAACGTGACGACCGTGAACACGACCGGCCCGACGATCTCGCGGACGTTGATCCGCCGTGCCTTCCACCAGCCGGGCGCGACCATCAGCAGCCAGAGCAGGAGGATCGCGCCGACCGCGTACAGCGCCGTGAGCTTGACGAGCAGCCCGATCGACATGAACAGCGCCGCGAGCAGCCACCGTCGCCGGAGCGCCAGCCACGAGGCGACGAGGGCGGGGGCGAGGGCCATCATGTCGAGGACGCCGATTCGCCCGTGGACCATCGTCAGGTTGTCGAGCGAGGCGAGGAACACCGCCAGCAGCGCAAGCCACTCGCTGCCGCCGGCGGCACGGATCGCGAAGAACAGCGCGAGGAGCGCGACCATCCCGGCGATGACGCTCGGGATCCGCCAGCCGATGCCGTTGTCGCCGAAGGCGGCCATCGAGCCCGCGATCAGGAGCTTGCCCAGCGGCGGGTGCTCCTTGTTGGGGTCGAGGAGCTTCTCGCGATCGCCGTACTTGCCGCCCTCGGGGATGTCGTACCCGAGGATCACGCGGGCGGCGTTCACGTAGTACGCCTCGTCGAAGATCGTTCCCTTCTTCGGCAGGTCGAGCCAGATCACCCGGACGACGAACGAGAAGATGAGGAGCAGCCCCAGGAGGATCATCGGATCCTTCAGGGTCTGGACGACGGGCCGCAGGGCGGCGCCGGCAGGGGCCGACCCAGCCCGGCATCGGCCGATGCCACGGCTTGGGCTCGGGCTCGGCGCCCGCCCCGGCGTCGGGCGCGACCTCGTGGCCCGCCTCGGGCGTCAGGTCGACGGCCTCGGTCGCCTGGGTGGCCGCCTCGTCGTCGTGCGGGGCGTCTGAGGGCCGCGGGTCGGGCTCGGAAGGGCGCGCGGGCTCGCGATCGGCGTCGGTGGATCCGGGTCCGGCGTCCAATGCTCCTCCTGCGGCGGTCGCGCGTCAGCGTAGCCGATGCGGCTCGAGGCGCAGCATGGTGCACGCACGCGCCACCGGACCCTGGTACCAGGGTCCCGTCGACCCAGGACCGTCGGTGCCCTCGCGCACCACTTCGGCGGCCGGCCGGGCGGATCGGGGCGGTCCGGGCCGGAGCGGGGCAGGACTCGGGTACTGGACCCGATGGGACCCGTCGACGACGATGGACGGACCGGAATCAGGCACCGGGCCCGGGGCGTCAGGCCCCCCGGGAGGCATCCGCCGGCGGGCAACCGCCGCACCATCGCTCGGGGATCACACATGACGAACCACACGCTCCCGCGCCTCGCCGGCGCGCTCTTCGCCGGCTCGCTCGTGCTCGCCTCGCTCGTCGCGCCGATGGCGGCATTCGCGGCCGATCCCGCGCCCGCCGACGCCCAGGCCACCGACCCGCAGCCGACCGACGCCGCTCCCTCGGGCGACGTCATGGACGACGGCTTCGACGGCGAGGTCGTCTACGACCCGTACTTCATCAGCCCTGAGCCGGAGGCGACGCCCGCAGCCACCCTGCGCTGTCGCGGTCAAGGGCGTCATCGGTCATCCGGCGCTGACGCCTCCGGCCACCGACACGACCGGACGCCACGTCCGGCCGCCAGGGCGGGCCGGGCGTGCCCTTCCTCCTGGCCGCGCTCGCGGCCCTGTCACTCACGGTTGTCGCGCTCGGACGCATCCCTGTCGCCCGACGGCGCTAGCCGGTCGCTGTCCCCGAGCGATCGGGCCCGGGTGCGGTCGCCGCATCCGGGCCCGGTCATGTCAGCCCGCCGGCAGCTCCACGATGGATCCGGGCCACACGAAGGCCACGGGACCGGCGAAGCGCGCCTCGACCGAGCGCACGGTCTCGTCGGGGTCGTAGCCCATCTGGATGTGCGTCAGGAGCACCCGCCCGGCGTCGCTCGAGGCGGCAAGGGCGCCGACGGCCGGCCCGTCGAGGTGGGGGACGCCCGTCCACCACCGGCCCGGGCCCGAAGGAGACCTCGCTGAGCAGCGTGTCGCCCGGCTCGATCAGGGGCGCCAGGTCCGTCGCCCGGCCGCAGTCCCCGCTGTACACGAGGCCCGGGCCGCCGGCCGCCGGCGCGACGCGGATGCCGTAGCTCTCGGCGGTGTGCGTGACGAGGGTCGCACGGAGCCTGAGGTCGCCGATCACGCGCTCGCCGGTGCCCAGCGTCTCGGTGTCGAACGTCTGGGCGGAGAAGCCCGGGTCACCGTGCAGGGCATCAAGGCGGTCGGCCAGCCCGGCCGGGCCCAGCACGCGGATCCGTCGCGGCGGGTCGAACTCCCAGCGCAGGTAGTGCCGGAGCGCGACGAGGTCGATGAAGTGGTCCGGGTGGAGGTGGCTGATCGCGACGGCCGTGAGGCTGGTCGGCGGGATCGCCGCGAACAGGCGGGGCAGCGACCCCTGGCCGAGGTCGAGCAGGACGTGCGTGTCGCCGAGCGACACGAGGTAGCTCGCGCCGGTCGCGCCGGGACGATCGGTAGTACGCCGGGCCGGCCCCGAGGACCGTGAGCCGCATCCATCCCTCCTGCGTGTGCCGGGAGGGTACCGCCGCGCGGCGGGCGCCCGCCGCGCCGTCGCGCGATCGGACGGCCTAGGGCTTGCCGCCCTGCGTCCCCTTGTCGGGAACCGCCGGTGTCGGCCGGTCCGGGCGCTCGGGCGTCGGCGCCGGCGTCCGCTCAGGCTTGGGCGTGCGGCTGACCTTGGGCGTCGGGTCCGGCTTCTCGCCGTCGCCGTTGTCGGCGCCACCGCCGCCGGCGCCGCCAGCGCCCGCGGCCCGCCGGTGCCACCGCCCGAACCGCCCGTGTTGGGACCCGCGCCGCCGGTGCCGGCGCCGGCAGCCCCGCCGTCGCCACCCGGTCCGCTGGTGCCGCCCGTGGGCCCGGCGGCGGGCGTCGCGGCGGCGTCGAGCCGCTCGATGACCTTGCTGCTCTGGGCGAGTGCGTTCTCGATGCCGGCCTGCGCTTGCGCCGGCACAATGCCGAGCACCTCGCAGCAGGACATCTCGATGGGCCTGGATCGCGATCAGCGCACGGTCGGCGGGTCCGCCGACCGACTCGTCGAGATCGTCGAGCGCGGCGAGGTAGCCCTTCACGGCGGCCGCGACCGCGCCGGGATCGTTCCTGTTGCTGGCGTCGACGACCTCCGCGAGCCGGCCCTGGGCGAGCGCGAGCTCCGCCTCGAGCCGGGCCTGCGCGTCGGCGGGCAGCGTCAGCTCCTCGAGCGCGAGGCGGGTCGTCATACAGCGGGCCGCCGGCCCGGGACGAGGCGAACGCGGACGTCCCGAGCATCAGGCCGGCGAGCATCGCGGCGGCGAACGAGGCGCCGAGCCGGCGCGAGCTCCAGCCGCCGAACAGGCCGCGCGACGGGGCGCTGGCACGGTACGGGGAGGGGAGGACGGTCATCGCCGCGGCGACGGAGGGCTCCTCGGTACGCCGTGGCGGGCGCGCCGAGGCGCTGCCGCCAGGCGGCCTCCATGACCGCGCTGCGGGCACGCTTCGCCTGGGCGGGGCTCGGATCGAGCCGCACCCGCACGAAGCGGTCCAGCTGCCGCTCGAGCTCCTCGCCCGCGCGGGGTTCCAGTTCGGTCATCCAGTCCTCGTTCATCGGGTCGTCCCCGAGACCCGGCCAAGCTCGTCGATGTCGGGCGCGATGCCCAGCTCCCGGCGGAGCGCCGCAATGGCCCGGAACTGCAGGCCGCGGACGGTCCCTTCCTGGCGGCCCATCGCGATCGCTGCCTCCTTGGCAGACAAACCCGCGAAGAACCGCAGCTGGATCGCCTCGCGCTGCTCGGGCGTGAGGCGTCGCAACGCAAATGCGACGCTGTCCATGTCCTGACGAAGTGCCGCGAGCTCATCGGGTCCGTCGTCCTCGGTGGACTGCTGGACGATGATGTCGAGGGTGACGTGCTCCCGGCGGGTCCGGACGTGATCGATGACGACATTCCTGGCCAGCCGGAACAGCCAGCCCCCGAATGGGACGCCCCGCAGCTCGTACCGCGGCAACGCCTCAAGGGCCTTGACGAAGACAAGCTGCGCCAGGTCCTCCGCGTCGCTCGGGCGGCCGACGCGGGCGGCAACGTAGCGATAGACCGGCGCGTAGAAGTGGTCGAACAGCGCCCCGAACGCTTCCGGGTCGCCGTCCTTTGCCGCTTCCACGAAGCGCTCGATCGCCTCGTCGTCGACCGTCATAACGATCAGTGTTCCCCCGTGTTAGGGCCCGTCGCCCTGTTGCAACCTCCCTGTGGGAACCGGAATCGCCACCCGATCGGCCCCGCGTCGAAAGGTCAGCGCGTCAAATCCCCCGCGCGTCGCGTGACGATACGCCTCCGCGAGCCCATATGCGAACCACTCCGTTCGGTGGGCGTCGCTGCCGATGGTCACATGTCGCCCACCCAGCTCGCGGTAGCGGGCAACGATGTGCGGGGCCGGATAGGTCTCCCGCGGGAGCTGGCGCAGGCCCGAGGCGTTGACCTCCAGCGCCGTCCCCGTCTCGATCAGCGCGGCGAGGACCGGCTCGTACAGCTCCGGGGCTGCGGCGAGCTCGCGCCGGCATGACGTGCGGCACGAGATAGCGCTTCACGAAGTCCAGGTGCCCGAGCGTGTCGAACAGCCCGGAGCGCGCCGCCCCGATGACCTCGTCGAAGTAGGGCGCGACGATCTCCGGCAGCGTGCGGCCGGTGACGAACGTGGCGACGTTCGAGGCCTTGTAGGGCGAGACCGCGCTGATGTGCACGGAGCCGATGACGTAGTCGTGCGGGTGGCGCCGCAGCCAGCCCCGGATCTGGTCCTCGTACGCGCGCTCGTACGTGACCTCCACGCCGAACCGGACCGCGAGGCCCCGGTCGGCCCAGCGCGCCGCCGCCTCGCGCACGTCGCGCTCCCGATCCTCGAACGAGGCGAAGCCGTAGGCGGGCATCGACGGGTCGAAGTCGACGTGATCGGTGATCGCGATCTCGTCGATCCCGCGCTCCAGCGCCAGGGCGCAGTACGCCTCGAGCATCGCGTTCGCATCGGGTGAGTGGATCGTGTGGAGGTGCGAGTCCAGCGGCAGCGGCCCCGAGTCGCCGAGCCCCGCGACGAGGCCCGCCTTGAACACCTCGTGCTCGATCTCGGCCCGCTCGCGGGTGTCGGCCGGATCGGGGTGTCCGAGGTGGGTTGCGCTCACCCGCCGATGACGCCGAGCTCGCGGCCCACCGTGGCGAACGCGGTCAGCGCCCGGTCCAGGAGCTCGTCGTTGTGCGCGGCGGTCACGATCGTCCGGATGCGTGCCCGGTCGAGGGCGACGGTGGGGAACACGACCGACGTCGCGAACACGCCCTCGTCGACGAGGCGGTTCGAGAACCGGATCGTCAGCTCGGAGTCGCCGAGGATGACCGGCGTGATCGGCGTCTCGCTGTGCCCGATGTCGAACCCGAGGCGACCCATCTCGGCCTTGAACCGGCGGGTGTTCGCCCACAGCCGCTCGTGGAGCTCGGGCTCGTCCTGCATGATCCGGACCGCCTCGATGCAGGCGGCGGCGACGGCGGGCGGATGGCTCGTGGAGAACAGGAACGGCCGGGCCCGCTGGATGAGGATGTCGCGCAGCGCCTGCGACCCCGCCACGTAGCCGCCGAGCACGCCGACCGCCTTGCTCAGCGTCCCGACCTGGATCGCGACCCGCCCGTGGAGCCCGTAGTGGTCGACCGTGCCACGCCCGTCCTTGCCCAGGACGCCGCTCGCGTGCGCGTCATCCACCATGACCGCCGCGCCGAAGGCCTCGGCCGCGTCGACGATCCCGTCCAGCGGCGCGATGTCGCCGTCCATCGAGAACACGCCGTCGCTCACGACGAGGATCAGCCGGTACGGCGCGCCCTGGCCGTCGCGGCCCTCGGTCGTCGCCTGCTCCAGCACCTCGCGGAGATGCGCCACGTCGGCGTGGCGGTAGATCTTCCGCGGCGCCTTCGACAGCCGCATGCCGTCGATGATCGAGGCGTGGTTGAGCTCGTCCGAGACGATCAGGTCGGTCTCGCCCGTGATCGTCGGGATGACGCCCGTGTTGGCCGCGAACCCGGACTGGAAGGTGAGGACCGCCGGCACGTGCTTGAACTCGGCCAGGTCCGCCTCGAGCTGCTCGTGGAGCGTCATCGTGCCGGCGATCGTCCGGACCGCCCCGGAGCCCGCCCCGAACCGCTCGACGGCCTCGAGCGCGGCGCGCTTCATCCGCGGGTGGTGGGTCAGCCCCAGGTAGTCGTTGGACGAGAGGCTGATCAGCCGCCGGTCGTCGATCGAGACGATCGGGCCCTGGGCGGACGACATCACCTTCAAGGGCCGGTACAGGTTGCGCTCGCGGAGCGCGGCCAGCTCCTCGTCGAGGAAGGCGAGCGGGTTCGGGCGCGAGGCGGTTCCCATCGTCAGCTCCTCGTCGGGTGGGTGGTCATCCTGCCAGCCCGGTCCAGTCGAGGATGACCTTGCCGGAGTCGCCCGAGCGGGCCGTCGCGAAGGCTTCCTCGAACTGCTCGGCCGGGAAGCGATGCGTGATCGCGGGCGTGATGTCGAGCCCCGACTGGAGCATCACCGTCATCTTGTACCAGGTCTCGTACATCTCCCGGCCGTAGATGCCCTTGATGGTCAGCATCTTGAACACGACCTCCTGGATGTCGAGCCGGATCTCCTCGGTCGGGATGCCCAGGATCGCCACGCCGCCGCCGTGGGCCATGGCCGCGAGCGAGGCGCGCAACGCGGCCGGGTTGCCCGACATCTCGAGCGCGACGTCGAACCCCTCGACCATGCCCAGCTCCGCGAACACGTCCGGGAGCGCGCGCTCGCGCGGGTCGACGGTCAGCGTCGCGCCCATCCGCTCGGCGAGCGCGCGGCGCACGGGGTTGGGCTCCGAGACGACGACGAAGCGCGCGCCGGCGTGCTTCGCGACCGCCGTCGCCATGAGGCCGATCGGCCCGGCGCCCGACACCAGCACGTCCTCGCCGAGGACCGGGAACGCGAGCGCCGTGTGCACCGCGTTGCCGAACGGGTCGAAGATCGCGGCCACGTCCTCGTCGATGCCCGGCCAGTGGTGCCACACGTTGGTGACCGGCAGGACGACGTACTCGGCGAACGCGCCGTCGCGGTTGACGCCCAGCCCGTCGGTGTGGGGGCACAGGTGGCCGCGGCCCGCGAGGCAGTGGCGGCACAGCCCGCACGTGACGTGCCCCTCGCCGGACACGACGTCGCCCGGCGCGAACGAGGAGACGTTGCTGCCGACCTCGACCACGTCGCCCACGAACTCGTGCCCGACCACGAGCGGGGGCACGGATCGTCTTCGCGGCCCACGCGTCCCACGCCTCGATGTGGAGGTCGGTGCCGCAGATGCCCGTCTTGCGGACCCGGATCAGGACGTCGTTGATGCCCGGGACGGGCTCCGGGACGCGCTCCAGGCTGAGCCCCGGGCCGGCGACGGTCTTGACGAGCGCGAGCATGGCGCCTCTCCCGCGTCTCGGGCGGCCCGGTGCGGTCAGTCGTCCGCGCGCGGGTCCTCGGTCCAGTCGACGATGGGATTCTCCACCGCGCCGATGCCCTCGATCTCGCAGCGCACGCGGTCGCCGGGCTCGAGGAACACCGGCGGGTCGCGGAACACGCCGACGCCCGCGGGCGTGCCGGTGATCACGAGGTCGCCGGGCTCCAGGGTGATCTGCTGCGAGATGAAGCTGATCAGCTGGGGCACGTTGAACAGCATGTCCGACGTGTTGCCGTCCTGCATCAGGACCGGCTCGGCGTCGCTGCCCGCCGGGAGGTGCCAGCTGCGGAGCGCGAGGCCCGCCGCCGGATCGACCTCGTCCGGCGTGACGAACACCGGTCCGACCGGCAGGAACGTGTCGCTGCCCTTGGCGCGCAGCCACTGGCCGTCGCCCTTCTCGCCGTCGCGCAGCGCGGGCGGGCTGCCCTGCCAGTCGCGGGCGCTGATGTCGTTCGCGACCACGTAGCCCGCGACGTGCGCGAGCGCGTCCTCCTCGGCGACCCGGCGGGCGCGGCTGCCGATGACGACGCCCAGCTCCACCTCGAGGTCGAGCCCGTGCGTGCCGGGCGGCCGGACGATCGCGTCGCCGTCGCCGATGACGGCGTTGGCGAACTTCGCGAACAGGAGCGGCCGGTCGGGCACGACGCCGCGGCCCCCCTCGGCGACGTGGTCGCCGTAGTTCAGCCCGACGCACACGACCTTGTCCGGCACGATGGCGGCGAGCGGCCGGCGCCGGTCCGGGGGCATGACGCCGGCGCCCGCCTTGAGCGCCTTGCGGGTCGCGGTCGCCAGCTGCCCGATCCAGTCGTCGACGTACCGGATGTGGTAGCCGAGGTCCAGGTGCGTGTCGACGGACCCGCCCCTGGCGCCGAGGCCACCGCGCTTCTCGAGCTGCGCCCCGGTCAGGAGGCCGCCGCGGGCGAGCACGCCGAACCGCGGGTCGCCGAACCGGTCCTCGTAGGCGTAGAGACGCATCGGGTGCCTAGCTGGCCGAGGGGCTGGGGCTGGCCTCGGGGCTGGCCGGCGGCGCTCGGGCTGGCGGCCGCGGACGGGCTGGCCGCCGCGGACGCGCTGGGGCTCGCCTCGGCCGATGCGCTCGGCTCCGCGCTCGGAGGCCGGGGTGCACTGCGGCTCGGGCGGCGAGATCCACTGGCCGTCGTCGGTGATCTGCTCGCCATAGCGCAGGTAGAAGTCGTAGATCTGCTGCACGTCGAGCGTGTCCAGGTAGAGCACCCGATCCCAGATCAGGGCTGCGTACCTGGTCGGCATCTCCTCGAACCGCGCGACGACCGGTCCGACGGCGCCCGGTGGGATCTGGCAGATCGAGCTCGCGGGGAAGCCGTCGAAGAACGGCTGGAGCTGGGCCAGCGATGCGTCGTCGCAGGCGCCCTTGTCGCACGAGTACAGGAGCACGAGGCCGCCGTGCTCGAGGTTGTGGACCCAGCCGTTGGGGACGGCCGCGTCGTCGGGCCCGTAGACGCGAGCGGGGATCGGGCCGCGCGGCGGCTGGTTGATGTGCTTGCCGGAGGCCGGCGGGCAGACCGCGTAGGTGACCTTGTCGCCGGAGCTCACGTGCGTGTTGCCCATGTCCGGCTGGATCTGGCCGAGCTCGCCCTCGAGGGGCGTCTGGACCGTGTCGACGGTCGTGCAGGCATAGGCGGCGGACGACGCCGACGTGAACACGAACGCGCCGACCACGACGACCACGGCGATGACCGCGACCGCGATGATCGGGGTTCGGAACCGCTCGAACATCGACGGCTCGTCGTAGCGGCGGCGCGGCGTCTCGCGACGGCCGGCGCGCGACGTGCCGGTCGGGCTCGTGGACGACTTGCGGCTGGACGACCGGCCGGAGGTGCTGCTGCTCCCCGGGGGCCGCTTGGTCGGTTCGGTCAAGGTCGGTGCTCCGTGTCGGCCGGCGACGGTCGCCGATGGGTGATCGCCGTCGCGCGCCGCAATCACCCGCGGCGCTCCGCGAAGGGTAGCGGCTACCGCGCGCGCACGCCGTTTCCCGTTCCGGACGTTCCGGACGGGGCAACCGGACGGGCTACGGCTCGTTGAGCCAGCCGCGGACCTCGGGCCGGGTGAGGCCGAAGAACAGGAGCGCCGCGAGCAGCGCGGCGATCAGCGCGCCGATCGGCTGCGCGGCGAGGAGCGCGAGGGGGATGGCCGGGATCGTGAGCGTCGACAGGCCGAGCGCGAGCCCGCGCGACGCCTGCTTGCGCTGGAGGACGAGCGTGGTCGTGAAGATCGTGTACGCGAGGAGGACCATCGCCACGACCCCGACCGGCGAGATCGGGGCGCTGATCGCCTGGTCCACGACCCAGCGCAGGGACAGCCCCAGCAGGCCGAGGATGAGGAACGCGTAGCCGAGGAAGATGCGGACGCCGCCGGGCATCGCGCGCAGCTGCTGGAGCACGGCGAGATCATGCCATCGCTCGTCGTCAGGAGGCCGATTTCGTCCCCGCGGCGGACCGTGAACGTTCACATTCGCCACCCGGGCGCAAGGTGCTTGACACCGGAGGGAAACCGCCACTACTGTCCGCTAAACCGGTTTGCTAAACCGGTTTTACCAACCCCACCAGCCGACTGGCCTGCTCGTGCGACGCGCGGTCCGCTCCACACCACGGAGCGCTGCCGACCACCAGCCGCCGACGCAGGACCTACCGAGGAGACCGTGGAGGAGCGGACCCGGCGCCGGCCGCGCATCGCCGACGTCGCCCGGGAAGCGGGCGTGTCGAAGACGGCGGTCTCGTTCGCCTTCAACAGCCCCGACCGGCTTGCCCCCGAGACGGCCAGCCGGATCCGCGACGTCGCGGATTCGCTGGGCTATCGGCCGCACCCGGTCGCCCGGATGCTCACCCAGCGCCAGACGCACACCGTCGGCGTGCTGACCCCCCAGGCGCTGTCGGTCATCTTCTCGAACCCGTTCTTCGGCGCCTTCTCGGAGGGCGTCGCGCTCGCCGCCGAGCAGGAGGGGTACGCGCTCCACTTCATCTCCCCGCTCCACGGCAGCCTCGCGCGGGCGATGGGCCGCGCGACCGTCGACGGCGTCGTCGCGGTCGGCCTGTCCGCCGATCACCCCGAGGTCGAGCAGATCCGCGCCGCGGGCCTGCCGCTCGTGATGGTCGACTCCGAGCGCGCTGCCGGACCAGCCGTTCGTCGAGATCGACGACGAGGGTGGCGCGCGGGCCGCGGCGGAGCACCTGCTCCAGCTCGGCCACCGCGACCTGCTCGTGATCGGCGTCGAGCCGCCGTCGCCGGGCGCGAAGCTCGAGCCCGAGGGCGTGATGGGCCGCCGGATGCGGGGCTACGTCACGGCGCTTGCGGACCGCGGCGTCGAGCTGCCGCCGCACGCGTTCGTCGTCGGCCCCGCGAGCATCGAGGGCGGCATCGCCGCGATGCGCCGGGCGATCGAGGACGGCATGCAGCCGACCGGCGTGCTCGTGATGTCCGACGCGATGGCGATCGGCGTCCTGCGTGCCGCGCGCGAGATGGGGCTGCGGGTCCCGGAAGACGTGTCGGTCGTCGGCTTCGACGACATCGACATCTCCCAGCACACGAACCCGCCACTCACGACAGTCCACCAGCCGATCCGCCAGAAGGGCGAGAGCGCGGTGCGCCTGTTGCTGTCCGTCGTCGAACGACGGGATCAACGTCCCGAGCAGATCCGGCTCGAGACCCGGCTCATCGTCCGGGGATCGACCGGACCCGCGCCGCGTCGGCGGCAGGAGGTGCGCCGGGGCCGAGACTGACGGTTCGAAGGGCGGCGTGCGGACGCGAGAGTTCGCCCGGCATGCCACGCCCGGATCACATCCCGTGGCACGTCGAACGCCGATTTCGGTCCCCAGGGCCGGGCCCGGCCCGACAACCCGGCCGGCACCGCCGGCCGACCAACCCAGGCATCAATTCGTTGGAGGAGAGCTAGACCAGGATGGAGAAGAAGCTTCGACTCGCATCGCTCCTTGCGGGCGCTGCGATCATCGCCGCCGCGTGTGGCGGCAGCGGCGCGACCACCGCGCCGGCGAGCACCGCTCCGGAGAGCGCTGCTCCGGCCGAGTCCGCCTCGGCCGGCGCCGAGTCCCCGTCGGGCGAGGCCGCGGCCCCGCTGGCCGGCGAGGTCACGGTGTGGCACAGCTACGGTTCGGGCGGCGGCGAGACCGGCGCCTTCCAGAAGGCGCTGGGCGCGATCCTGACCGCGAACCCGGACCTCAAGGTCAACGTCGTCGAGCAGCCGTTCGCCGACATCTTCACCAAGTGGTCGACGGACGTCGCCGCCGGCGGCGGCCCCGACATGTTCGTCGCCCCGAACGACAGCCTGTTCGCGCAGGCCGACGCCGGCGTCCTCGCCGACCTCACGACCGCGCTCGACGGCAAGCTCGAGGGCTTCAACGAGGTCGCGATCGAGGGCTCGCAGGTCGACGGCAAGTTCTTCATGGTCCCCGAGTCCCTCAAGGCCGTCGCCCTGTGGTACGACAAGCTCGGCCATCCCCACCGCTCCGACGACGACCGACGAGCTGCTCGCCGGCGTCACGGACGGGTCGATCAAGCTGGGCCTCAACCAGGGCATCTACCACAACTTCGGCTTCACCGGCGCGTTCGGCGGGACCCTGATGGACGACACCGGCAAGTGCATCGCGGACCAGGGCGGCTGGGCCGACGCCTACAAGTACCTGGCCGACCTCAAGGCCGCCGGCGCGAAGTTCTACACGGACGGCAACGCCCAGAAGCAGGACTTCCAGACCGGCGTCATCAACGCGACGGTCGACGGCCCGTGGCAGACCGCGGACTTCACCAAGGCCCTCGGCGACAAGGTCGCCGTCGCGCCGATGCCCGCCGGCACCGCGCCCGCCAACCCGCTGACGGGCACCGACGGCTGGTACCTCAACCCCAACAGCCAGAACCTCGACCTCGCGACGGCGCTGGCCCTCCAGCTCGTCGGCACCTCGAGCGAGCAGATCCTCACCGACGACGCCGGCCACGTGCCCGCGGCGCCCGGTGTGACGATCGACTCGCCGATCGTCCAGGGCTTCGCTGACGCGGCGGCCGGTGGCCTCGCGCGTCCGCAGAACGTCCAGTTCGGCAACTTCTGGGGCGCCTTCGGCGATGCCCTGAACACCGTGCTCGACAAGGGCGAGGATCCGACCACCGCGATCGCGACCGCGTGCGCGACCATGAACGAGGCGAGCGGCCTGTAGCCCTCGACTCGACCGACGAGCAGGGGGCGCCTCCGGGCGCCCCCAATCGTTCCCGGTCCGCGCTCCGACGCGTTGTCGGAGCCCGATCCGGGGCCGATACTGACCCCACCGAGCGCACCCGAGCGACGAGCAGGAGGAGGCGAGTCCAGGGATGGCCACGACGACTGCGGTGCTCGCGCCGCCGAAGCCACGGCGCAACTGGCGCAGGCGGGTTTCGCCCTACCTCTACCTCGTGCCCGCGTTGCTCGTGATGGCGATCATCACGTTCTACCCGCTGGGCTTCCAGGTGTGGATGTCGTTCACGGACTTCGGGGCCAAGAACTTCAACGTCCGCCTGGGCATCCCGCCGAACTTCGTCGGGCTCGACAACTACGTGCGGATCGCGACGTCGAAGCTCCAGATCCCGAACTTCGAGTTCGGGCGGCTCGTCCTGTTCAACCTCTGGTGGGCCCTGTCCAACGTCGTGCTCCACGTCATCTTCGGCGTGTTCGTCGCGATCCTGCTGAACACCAAGGGCCTCATGTTCCGGGGCATCTACCGGGCGCTGTTCATCCTGCCGGTGGTCATCCCGTCGATCATCGTCGCGACGGTCTGGCGCAACATGTTCACGCCCGACGGCGGCGCCGTGAACTACCTGCTCCAGGCGATCGGCGGGCTGTTCGGCATCCCGGCCGACGCGCCGGGCCTGAACCTCGACTGGCTGCGCCAGGTCGACGACCCGATCCCGTTCATCCCGCTGCCGCTCGCGTTCTTCGCCATGGTCACCGCCAACACCTGGCTGGGCTGGCCGCTCAACTCGGTCGTCGCGACCGGCGCGCTCCAGTCCATCCCCGGCGAGCTGTACGAGGCCGCGGAGATGGACGGTGCGAACGCCTGGCAGAAGTTCCGGGTCGTGACCATCACGTTCCTCCGGCCGGCCATGCTCCCGTACGCGATCTACGGCTTCGTGATCACGTTCAACCTGTTCTTCCTGCCGTTCTTCATGACCGGCGGGGAGCCGTTCGGGCGAACCGAGATCCTCGTGACCCAGGCCTACCGGCTCGTGAACGAGCGCCAGCTGTACGGCGTCGCGGCCGCGTTCTGCGTGTACCTGTTCTTCCTGCTCCTGATCGTGACGTTGATCACCAACCGCCTGGCCAAGGCGACCAAGAGCTACGCCGAATGACCGCCGACGAGCGAGCGAGGATCCTCCGATGACCGATCTTGCGAACGTCCGCCGGGGCCGCGACTTCACCGCGTACTTCCGCTTCGGCCAGCGGGCCGGCGCCGGGCGCCGCGAGGAGGAGAAGAAGCTCCCGTGGCCGAAGCAGCTGGCCCTGCAGCTCATCCTCCTGGCGATCACGTTCACGGTGCTGTTCCCGATCCTGTGGATCTTCAGCATCTCCGTGGACTGCGCGGGGGCTGTTCAAGCCCGATGGGCTGAACCTCATCCCGCCCGCGGTCACCTTCGACTCGTACAACAAGGTGCTCGCCCAGCCGACGAGCAACGACATCAGCTTCATCGGGCTGATGCTCAACAGCCTCAAGATCGCGCTGCTCAGCTCGGCCGTCGCCGTGGGCCTGGGCGTGACCGCGGCCTACGCGTTCTCGCGCCTCAAGTTCGCCGGCCGCGAGCTCCTGATGATCGCGATCCTCGGCGTCCTGATGCTGCCGGCGGTCGCGACGCTGACCCCGCTGTACGTGTTCCTCAACCAGTTCCGGTTCGAGATCGGCGACATCAACTTCAACCTCCGCGCGTCGCTGCTCGGCGTGTCGCTGGCGGTCATCTCCGCCCAGCTGCCGTTCGCGATCTGGAACCTCAAGGGCTACCTCGACACGATCCCGAGGGACCTCGAGGAGGCAGCCGCGGTCGACGGCGCGACCCAGAACCAGACCTTCGTGCGGGTGGTCCTGCCGCTCGCGACGCCGGCGATCGCGGTCACCGGGTTCCTCGGCTTCCTCGGCGGCTGGACGGAGTACCTCACCGCGTACCTGTTCATCGGCGGCCAGGTGCCGGACTGGACGCTGTCGATCGCCCTCAACTCGATGGTCGGCCAGTACGCCCGCAACACGCCATGGTCCGAGTTCGCCGCGTTCGCGATCCTGTTCGCCCTGCCGGTCTCGCTGGTGTTCTTCTTCTTCCAGCGCTACCTCGTCGGCGGGCTCGCCGGAGGCGGCGTCAAGGGGTAACCGGCGTCGGCGTTCCTCTCGCCGCCGCGTTCGTCGCCCGCGGCGCCTGCGATCGCCGGGCGATCCAGGGATCGCACGGGTCCGTGGATCCAGCGCACCCGCGGGCCTCAGTCCCGGTCGTCCTCGGGGTCGTTGTCCCGGTCGCCCGGCTTCCACGCGAACCACGGGCGGTAGACCAGGAGCACGATCACGACCAGCAGGTCGATCGCGCCCGAGAACAGGCCCTGCACCGTGAACGACGTGAGCTCGAGGAATGACGCTACGGCGATGAAGTTGATCCCGAACAGCCACCAGTGCCCGTAGCGGAGGGCGATCCCGGTGAGCATCGTCAGCAGCCCGATCGTCACGAACAGGGCGACCAGCGGCGCGTTCGGGTCATCGTTGCCGGTCAGGGTGACGAGCCCCTGGAGGCTCGTCGAAGAAGCTGACGAACCCGGACATGATGAGCAGCGCGGTGGCGAGCTCGACGAACGCCGGCCGCGGCGGCCGCTTCGGGATCTCGGCGCCCGGCGGTCCCGGCCGGCGGCGGGACGACAGGCTCACGGTGCTGCCGCCAGCTCGATGAGGTAGCCGCTCCGCGGGGCGAGCTCGGCGATCGGCGTCCAGCCCGAGACGCCACCCTCGGCGGTGACCACGGGCGGCGAGACCGACAGCCCCCGGATCGCCGCCAACCGTCCCGAGCAGCGTCCCGACGACCGGTCCGCACAGCGGCCCGTCGGCGAGCGCCAGCGAGTACCCGGCGACGGGCTCGTCCGACAGGTTGGCGATGGCGAGGATCGTCGAGTCCGCCGTCGTCCGGAGCCATGCCGCGACCGGCTCGACGTCGGCGTCGAGCATCGTCGTCGACCCGCGCCGCAGCGCCTCCTGCCCGTTGCGCACCCGGACGAGGTCGCGGTACGCGGTGAGCAGCGAAGTCGTGTCCGCGGCCTGGGCGTCCACGTTGACGGTCGCGGCGTCGTCCTCGGACAGCGCCTGCCACGGCGTGCCGCTGGTGAACCCCGCCGTCGAGGGATCGGCGGTCCAGCGCATCGGCGTCCGGATCCGCTCATCCGGCTTCGTGCCGGTCATCCCGATCTCCTCGCCGTAGTAGAGGAACGGCGTTCCGGGCCCGGTCAGCAGCAGGAACGCGGCGAGCTTCGCCGCCGCCGGGTCCCCGCGCAGCTCGGTCATGATCCGGGTCTGGTCGTGGTTGCGTGAGGAACGACCCGGCCTGGTTCGCGGGCCACGCGGCAGCCGCGTCGCCGAGCGCCGTCCGCAGCGGCGCCGCGCGCTCGTTCTGGATCGCGAGGCGGTAGGCGCCGCCAGCCCGAAGTCGAACGTCAGGTCGAGCGACTCGGGCACGTACGCCCCGGCGATCGTCGCGGGGTCCCAGACCTCGCCGATGACCATCGCGTCCGGCCGGGCGGACGTGGCCGCGGCCTTGAAGCCCGCCAGCCATGCCTTGGTCTCGGGCGTGTTCGTCTGGGCGTCCGGCCCGTCCTCGATGAGGTGCTTCGCGGCATCCAGCCGGAAGCCGTCGACGCCGACGTCGGTCAGCCAGAAGCGCGCCACGTCCTCGAGCTCGGCGGTCAGCGCCGCGTTGCGCAGGTTGAGGTCGGGCATGCCCTCCCAGAACACGCCGTAGTAGAAGTCGTCGTCGCGCTCGTGCCACACGACCTGCCCGTCCGGCCCCAGCCACGTCGGCTTGGCGTCCTCCCACAGGTACCAGTCGCGCTTGTCGTCCTCGGCCGCGGCGGACGCCGTGAACCACGGGTGGTCGACCGAGCTGTGGTTGAGCACGAGGTCGACGATCACCTTGATGCCGCGCTCGTGGGCCGCGGCGAGGAACGCGTCGAGGTCCTCGCGCGTGCCGTAGTCGCGCTCGACCGCCTCGTAGTCGGTCACGTCGTAGCCGTGGTAGCTGGCCGCCTCGGCGATCGGCATCAGCCACAGCCCGCCGATGCCCAGGTCGTCGGTCGTGGCCGGGTCGCCGTCGTTGAGGTAGTCGAGCTTCGAGGTCAGCCCGCGGAGGTCGCCGATGCCGTCGCCATCGCTGTCGGCGAAGCTGCGGACGAAGACCTCGTACCAGGTGCGGTCGTTCCAGTCGTGCGCCTCGGGGGTCGTGGCGGGCGTGCACGCGGCGCCGGCCGACGTGGATGCCGATGCCGACGGCGAGGCCGCCGCCGCTGACGACGATGCCGATGCCGAGCCCGACGGCGTCGGGGAGGCCGGACCGCACGCGCCGAGGGCGAGCAGGCACGCGAGCGCGAGGGGGACGAGGGGGATCGGGCGCCGCACCGCGGCAGTCTACCCGCGACCCGGCCGACCGCCGGGCCGACCCACCCTAGACTGGCGGCCATGACCATCCACACGCCCGAGTGGGTCCGCGACGCCGTCTTCTACCAGGTCTTCCCGGACCGCTTCGCGATCTCCGACCGAGTCGCCAAGCCCGGACCGCTGGAGCCGTGGGACGCCCCGCCGACGAACCACGGCTTCAAGGGCGGCGACCTGCTGGGCGTCGTCGAGCACCTGCCCTACCTGCAGGACCTGGGCGTCAACGCGCTCTACCTCACGCCGATCTTCCAGTCGGCCTCGAACCACCGCTACCACACGTACGACTACCTGACGGTCGACCCGCTCCTCGGCGGCGACGCCGCGCTGCGCGAGCTGCTGGACGAGGCGCACGCGCGCGACATGCGGGTCGTGCTCGACGGCGTGTTCAACCACACGGGTCGCGGCTTCTGGGCGTTCCACCACGCGCTCGAGAACGGCGCCGGGTCCCCGTACCGCGACTGGTTCCACTGGGATCCGGCCGCGCTCGACGGGACGCGACCGGTGCGCCCGTACCCGTTCGCGACGGACGTCGACGAGGCGCCCGACGAGCCGTCGCTCCAGCCGACCGACGATCCCCACGGCGACGAATCGGTGCGCCGCCTCGGCTACCGGGCGTGGTGGGGGCTGCCCGCGCTGCCCAAGCTCAACACCTCGAACCCCGAGGTCCGCGAGCACCTGCTGTCCGTCGCCGAGCACTGGCTCCGGTTCGGGATCGACGGCTGGCGCCTCGACGTCCCGACCGAGATCAAGGACGAGGCCTTCTGGCAGGAGTTCCGGCGCCGCAGCCGCGCGATCAACCCCGACGCCTACATCGTGGGCGAGATCTGGCACGAGGCGCCGGCGTGGCTCGCCGGCGACCGGTTCGACGCGGTGATGAACTACCCGCTCGCCGAGGCGATCCTCGGCTACGTCGCCCAGGGCCACCTCAACGAGCCCGTCGTGCGTGCCCACCACGAGTACGGCGGCACGGTCCACCGCCGGGACGGCGCCGCGTTCGGCCTGGAGCTGGAGCGCCTGATGGGCCTCTACGACCGGGCCGTGACGGATGTCCAGCTCAACCTGCTCGGCTCGCACGACAGCCCGCGGTTCCGGACGATGGCCTCCGACGACCGGGCCTCGTACCACCTCGCGGTCGCTGCTCCAGGCGACGCTGCCGGGCGCGCCGTGCACGTACTACGGCGACGAGGTCGGCGTGACCGGTGGCAACGACCCCGAGTGCCGGCGCGGGATGCCGTGGGACGAGACCGCGTGGGACCGCGACGGGCTCGCCTGGACGCGGGCGGCGTACGGCGCCCGCCACGCGCTCCCGAGCCCTGCGCCGGGGCACGTTCCGCGTCGTGGGCGCGACGGGCGATGCGCTCGCGTTCGTGCGTGACGGGAGACTCGGGCGGGGACGCGGTCCTCGTCGCGGTCAACGCCGGCGACCAGCCGGTCGAGGTGCCCGCGTTCGCCCCGCAGCTCGGCGGCGCGACGCTCAGGGACGTGCCGCTGCCGGACACGCGCGACGGCGCGGGCAGCGTCACGGTCGAGCCGGATGGGCGCCTGGCGGTGCCGGTCCCGCCGCGCACCGGCCGGATCATGGTCCGGGCGTGAGGCGCACCGCTCACGCTCCGGGGCGTATGCTCGGCTCGAGTGGCTGACATCCCGTTCGAGCTCTCGGCACCGCTCGCCCAGCGACTGCGGGCAGCCGTCGATCTCGAGGGCAAGATCCCGAATGCGCTCGAGACGCTCGGCCCGCTCACGGATCGCAGGGTGGGGTTCTTCGACGTGCCCGCCGGTCCGCTCCTCGACACGATCTGCGCCCGCGCGGCCGAGGCCGTCCCGATCCCGCCCGCCGAGCCCCTCCGGATCGACCGGCCGGACGGGTCGCTCGACGCGATCGTGAGCCTGTGGTCCGGGTTCCGCGGCGTCGACGAAGCGGCGCTCGCGGAGGTCGACCGCGTGCTGGCCCCGGACGGGCGCCTGCTCGTCGTCCACGACTACGGCCGCGACGAGGTCAGCGCGCTCGGTCGACCCGGACGCGCCCCAGTACCGCGTCTGGAGCCGGCGCGAGGGCCCGTTCCTCCGGGGCGGCGGGTTCAAGATCCGCGTCCTCCACTGCTTCTGGACGTTCGGCTCGGTCGAGGACGCCCAGGCGTTCCTCGGCGAGGCCTTCGGGGAGCGCGGGACGGCGGCGGGGGCCGCGCTGCGCCGCCCGCGGCTGGCCTGGAACGTGGCCGTCTACCACCGCTGGCGCGGTGGCATCGAGCCCGCGGCGGATCCCGCGCTCGACCCCGCGACCGCCTGACCCGGCGACCCACGCCGCCAATGGGTCGATCGCCCGAGGGGCCGGTGCCCGGGACCCCTGCTACGCTCCGCGGGCGATGAGCAGCCGACGGGTGACGACCACTCCCTACGACGACGAGGATCGCTGGCGCTCGTCCGGGACGCCGTCGCGAGGCCGCTCGGGACCCCACCTCGGCCCGATCCGGATCACCCCCGCGCGCGTGTTCCTGATCGTCGCGCTGTTCGGCGGGCTCGGCTTCCTCGCCTACTCGATCTTCTTCCGCGACGCCCTCCAGGTGCCGCTCATGGCGTCCGGCTTCGCCGTCGTGGGCATCGTGCTCGGGATCGCGGCGTTCATGTCGATCGGCGCCGTCATCACCGCGGGCCGGGAGAGTCGCGACGGGGCGGCGTTCTTCACGGCCCTGTTCGGCGGGTTCCTGGCGGTCGGCTCGCTCATGTGCCTGGCCGCGGCCGTGATCATGAGCATGATCTGGAGCGGGACCAGCTGAAGCTGACTGGTACACTCGCGCCCGGATCGCGGCCCCGTGCCCCCATCGTCTAGAGGCCTAGGACGCCACCCTTTCAAGGTGGAGATCAGGGGTTCGAATCCCCTTGGGGGTACCACCTCCGTTCGCCCGGCCCGGCTGCGCTATCCTCGGCGCGTGGAGCTCATGGGCGTGACGATCCGCACGATCGTCAACGAGAACGTCGCGATCCGCTGCGATGGCTGCCGGGAGATCATCCCCGGGACCCCCTGGCGCGTGAACCTGCTCGACGTGGTCGCGCCCGAGGTGGCCGTCGGCTGGGACGAGGAGACGCCGATCAACCCCGGCCCGCACCAGTTCCACTCCGACGAGTCGTGCGTGCGCCGCTGGATGGGCGAGCGCGGCTACTACCTCTGCCGGCGTGGCGCGATCCGCGAGATCATGCGTCCGGTCGCGCTGCCGATCGACCCGCCGGCGTGGGGGTTGTGCGACGGGATCCACCGGGACGAGCACGAGTTCATCCCGGCCTGACGCGGCCGTTTGACGGGCCTCCGGCACGCTCCTACACTCGCCGCCTCCGGGCCTGCCGAGCGTACCTAGATTTACATAGGTTCAGCCAACAGTCGCCGGCCGCCCGGAGCGGTATCGGAGTCCTCGTGTCCGACGACCGGCTGCGCGCCGACCGCCCGCTCCCCGAACGCATCGCCCTGGGCGAGGCCAGCCGGCTGCTCGGCGTCGACCCCGACACCCTCCGTCGGTGGGCGGACGAGGGCCGCGTGCCGGCGTTCACGACGCCCGGCGGGCACCGGCGGTTCGAGCGACGCGCGCTGGAGCGGCTCGTCGCCAACCGGCGAACGGGTCCCGCGGGCGGGCTGGCCGGCCTCGGCGCGACGCCCGATCGCCTGAGCGCGGCCTATCGGCGGCGGTACGGCGAGCCCCATGGCGCCGGCCTGGACCCGCGCACGTTCATCCCCGTCGAGGAGCGGGAGAGCTTCCGTGAGTCCGGCCGCCGGCTCGTCGACGCGCTCGTGCGCCACCTCGACGAGTCGGGGCAGGGGCGGGTCCTCGCGGAGCGCGAGGCGGTGCTGCTGTCCGAGGAGCTGGGCGAGCGCCTGGCCGCCCACGGCGTCCCGATGAGCGACGCGGTCTCGATGTTCGTCGCGGCGCGCCGGCCGTTCCTCTCGGAGCTGTCGGTCGCGGCGCGGCGGCGCGGCGTGGACGCGGCCCGGATCGGCCAGCTGTACGACGTGTCGACCTCGCTGCTGGACCGGCTGCTGCTCGCGTTCGTCGCCGCGCACGCCGCGGTGTCGGGCGAGCCGGTCGCGGGCGACGGCGCCGCCGGGCGGGCACGCGGGCGGCGGGGGCCACACGTGACCGCGCTGCTGCCCGACGCTCACGTCCCTGCTCGCGTTCCTGTTCGCCGTGATGCTCCTCGACCAGTGGCTGGAGCGCCGCCAGGGCTTCCAGGCGGTGTGGTGCTTCGGGATGCTGTGCTACGGCCTCGGGGCCGGCGCCGAGGCGATCGCCGCCGCCGGCGGCTGGTCGGAGCCGATCTACCGCGTCTGGTACCTGACCGGCGCGGTGTGGACGGCCGGCTGGCTGGGCCTGGGGACGGCGTTCCTCCTCGGCCGGACGCGGTTCGGCTACACGTACGCGTTCCTGCTGCTGCTGTCCGGGCTCGTCGCGCTCATGATCCGCAACAGCCCGACGTACGCGGGCGCCGGCCCGCTGCCGCTGCTGTACCTCATCGGCGCGGTCATCCTCGCGCTCGCGATCGGGGTCGAGACGTACTTCCAGAACCCGCGCTGGCCGCGGTTCGCGGCGGGCGCCATCGTCGGCGTGACGATCCTGTCGCTCGTGCTGATGATCCTGACGCCGCCGCTCCCCGCGCCCGGCTACGCCCTGTCGCCCACGACGGGCCAGCCGGTGGGCGACGCGATGCCCGGCTACCTCCGGCTGCTGACCCCGATCATGAACATCCCGGGCGCCCTGGCGCTGCTGCTCGGGGCGGTGTTCTCGACCTACGTGTTCATGCCCAAGAAGCGGGTGCTCCCGTACTCCCTCGACCCGAACCAGTCCGGCGACCAGTTCCTGTTCAACCTCCTGATCGCCCCGGTGGCCATCGTCGTCAACCTCGTCGCGTCGCTGCCGCACGCGTTCCGGGAGCTGATGGCCGGGCGGCTCCACTCGCGCGTGCCGGCGACGATCCTCATCGCCCTCGGCGCGTTCTTCCCGACGATCACGGACTCGCTCAACCGGGCGGGCTCGACCGAGCTGTTCCAGCTGGGCAAGTTCCTGGGCGTCGTGTTCCTGTTCGCGGGCTTCCTCGTGTCCGTCGAGGTGTTCCGCGAGATCCGGGTGCCGTTCACCTCGATCCGCCTGTCGACGTCCCGTCGCGACCGGGCCGCGCGCCGCGATGCCGAGGTGCAGGACGCCGAGCTGCCCGGATCGCCGGGCGTCACGGCCGTGCTGGCCGCGGAGGAGGCGGCGGGCACGTCGGGGGCGCTCGGGACGCCCGAGCCGGGCGGGACGGGGCTGCCGCCGGGCCGCTGAGCGGACCCTGCCCGGACGGGCCAGGCGCCCGCAGGCGGCACCACCCGTTTCCCGGCGTGTCGCGGAGGGCTATGCTCCACCGGATGGATGGGGCATCGACGCGTCCCGCGGAGGCGGAGGCGCCCGCCAAGATCCGGGTCCTGCTCGTGGACGACCACGCGGTCGTGCGGCGGGGGCTCAAGGGATTCTTCGAGCTCCTCGACGACATCGTGATCGTGGGCGAGGCCGAGGACGGCGCCCAGGCCGTGCAGCTGGTCGAGGAGCACCAGCCCGACGTCGTGCTCATGGACCTGCTGATGCCGGTCATGGACGGGATCGCCGCGACCGCCGAGATCAAGCAGCGCTTCCCGGACGTCGAGGTCGTCGCGCTCACGAGCTTCATCGAGGAGGAGCGGGTCACCGCCGCGCTCGAGGCGGGCGCGACCGGCTACCTGCTCAAGGACGCCGATGCCGATGACGTCGCGGTCGCGGTCCGCCGCGCCCACGCCGGCGAGGTGCACCTGGACCCCCAGGTCGCGCGGCTGCTCGCCCGCCGGATCCGCAGCCGCCGCGACGACGAGCCGGCCCGCGAGCCGCTCACCGAGCGGGAGCGCGAGGTCCTGAGCCTCGTCGCGAAGGGCCACTCGAACAAGGAGATCGCCGCGCTGCTCGACATCACCGAGCGCACCGCGCGGACGCACGTCTCGAACATCCTCGGCAAGCTCGACCTCGCCAGCCGCACGCAGGCGGCCCTGTGGGCGATCGAGCACAAGGTGAGCTGACCGTGGCGGCGACGACCCGCGCCGCCAGCCGACGCCTCGCCCCGGACGCCCCGACCGCCGACCCGTCCGGCTCGCCCGTGTCCGGGTCGCCCGCCGGCACGCCGTACTGGACGGCCGTCGGCCCGCGGACGGCGACCACGATCGTGTTCATCCACGGGACGCGGCTGACCCGCGCCCAGTGGCTGCCGCAGCTCCGCCGCCTGTCGGCGTCGTATCGCTGCGTGGCGGTGGACCTGCCCGGGCCACGGCGCCCGCGCCGGGGAGCCGTTCACGATCGAGCGCGCCGTCGACGCCATCACGACCGCGATCGACGCGGAGGCCGCGTCCGGACGCGCGCTCGTCGTCGGGCTGTCGCTGGGCGGGTACGTCGCGATCGAGACCGCGGAGGCCCGCCCGGACCGCGTGCTGGGCCTCGTCCTCGCGGGCTGCTCCGCGGAGCCGATCGGCCCGTCGAGCGTGCCATTCCGGATGTTCGCGGCGCTCATGGAGCGGGTGCCGCCCCGCGCGCTGCGCGTCGTCAACCACACGTTCTTCCGGACCCGCTACCGCCGACCGATCAGCGAGCCGATCATCGAGGGCGGCTTCTGGTCGACCGGTGGCGCGCAGGCGCTGCGGAGCCTCATCGGCCGCCGCTACCTCGAGCGGCTCGGGCGGCTGTGGACGCCGGTCACGATCGTCAACGGCGCGTTCGACCCCGTCTTCGGGCCCGGCGGCGAGCCGTGGGCGTCGACCGCCCGACGCGGCCGCAGCGTCCGCATCGCGTGGGCCCTGCACCTCTCGAACCTCGACCGTCCGACGACCTTCTCGCGGGTCGTGGCGGACGCCGCGGAGGACGCGGTCGCCTGGCCTTCGACGGCCGACTGACGCGCCCCTGACGCACGGCACCCGCCGTCCCGACCGGTCGCTGCAAGGGCCCGGCGGGGGGTCGCGGGTATACTCAGGCCCCCACCCAGAGTCCCTGCCCGAGAGGTTCGATGCGCGTCCGCAAGGCTGTCTTCCCCGCCGCCGGCTGGGGCACCCGGTTCCTGCCCGCCACGAAGGCGCAGCCCAAGGAGATGCTGCCCCTGGTGGACAAGCCGGTGATCCAGTACGCGGTCGAGGAGGCCGTCGCCGCCGGCATCGAGCAGGTGATCATCGTCAACTCCTCGCAGAAGCGCGTGATCGAGGACCACTTCGACCTCAACTACGAGCTGGAGCACCTGCTCGAGGAGAAGGGCGAGATCGAGAAGCTGCGCCAGGTCCGCGCGATCAGCGACCTCGCCCAGATCGCCTACGTGCGCCAGAAGGAGCAGCTGGGCCTCGGCCACGCCGTGCTGATGGCCAAGGACCTCATCGGCCACGAGCCGTTCGCCGTGCTCCTGCCGGACGACGTCGTGATCTCGGACCGCCCGTGCATCGGCCAGCTGATCAACGCCTACCACCAGCACCACGGCTCGGTCGTCGCGGTCGCCGAGGTGCCGCGCGAGGAGACGAGCCGCTACGGCGTCATCGCCGGCGAGCCGGTGGAGGGCCCCGACGGCGACCGCACGTATCGCGTCTCGCAGCTGGTCGAGAAGCCGGAGCCCGAGGACGCGCCCGTCGAACCTCGCCGTGATCGGCCGCTACGTCCTCACGCCGAAGATCTTCGAGAAGCTCGAGCAGACGCAGCGGGGCGCGGGCGGCGAGATCCAGCTGACCGACGCGATCCAGGCGCTGATGGATGAGCAGAGCGTGTTCGGCTACGCGTTCGAGGGCCAGCGCTACGACGCCGGCACCACGATGGGCTGGCTCCAGGCGTCTGTGGAGCTGGCGCTCGCGCGCCCGGACCTCGGCACCGAGTTCCGCGACTACCTCCGCACGCTCGACATCTAGCACCGGCGCCCGAGGGTGTCGGCCGGCCGCCGGACGCGCCACAGGGCCGTCCCGGCACGGTGCGCTAGACTCGCCCGCGGGCGGCACGCCGTCACTCGCAAGAGGGGAGACACCCAGACCGTGACCGAGATCGGGACGACGCTCGGCGGCCGGTATCGCCTGGTGGAGCTGCTGGGCCAGGGCGGGATGGCCACCATCTACCGCGCCCGCGACGCCCAGCTGGACCGCGACGTGGCGGTCAAGCTCCTGCGGCCGGAGTTCGGCCAGGACCCCGACTTCCTCGCCCGCTTCCGCGACGAGGCACGCGCCGCCGCGTCCCTCAACCACCCGAACATCGTGTCGGTGTTCGACTTCGGCGAGGGCGAGGCCGGGCCGTACCTCGTCATGGAGATCGTCGAGGGGGAGGACCTCGCGTCGATCCTGCGCGGCAACGGGCCGCTCGCCCCGCGCCAGGCCGCGCGCGTGTCGGCCGAGGCCGCGAAGGCCCTCCAGGCCGCGCACATCCGCGGCATCGTCCACCGCGACGTCAAGCCGTCGAACATCCTCGTCGGCCGCGACGGGCGGATCAAGGTCGCCGACTTCGGGATCGCGCGCGCGCTCAACGAGGCGCAGCTGACGCTCCCCGGCACGACGATGGGCTCGGTCCACTACTTCAGCCCCGAGCAGGCGCGCGGCGAGCCCGCGACCGTCGCCTCGGACATCTACGCGCTGGGCATCGTCCTGTTCGAGACGCTGACCGGGCAGCGGCCGTTCTCCGGCGACGGCGCCGCGGCCGTCGCGCTCGCGCGCCTGACCACCACGCCGCCCCGCCCGTCCGCGCTCCGCCAGGGCGTCCCGCCCGAGCTCGACGCGATCGTGACCAAGGCGATGTCGCTCGACCCGGCCGCCCGCTATGCGTCGGCCGCCGCGATGGCGAGCGCGCTCGAGGGCTACCTGACCGACGCGGGCGACAGCACGAAGGCCGTGCCGGTCGTCGTCGCGGGTGCCGCCGCCGCGGCCACCGTCGCTGCCGCGACCGCGCGACCCAACCCGCCCGCCCCGGTCCCGTATCCGCCCGACGCCTACGCGCGCTCCGGTCCGGCCGCGGTCTCGACGACGAGCGGCACGCCGCCGCCCCCGCCCGGGTCCGAGCTGGGCGAGGGCGAGGACGACGAGAAGTCCGGCCCGTGGGCCTGGGTCGCGGGCCTGCTCGGGGTCGCCGTCCTCGCGATCATCGGCTTCCTCCTGTTCCGGCTCCTCACCGGCGGCGGCGCCGGGAGCGACAGCCCGTCGCCGAGCGCGTCGCCCGAGCCCGTCACCGTGCCCAGCTACGTCGACATGCTCATCGACGACGCCCAGACCGAGGCGGGCGACATCGGCCTCGAGATCATCGTCTCGGGGACCGAGGAGTCGACCGACGTCGACCCGGGCACGATCCTCAGCCAGGACCCGGTCGAGGGCACGATCGTGCCCGTCGGGCACGCAGATCCGCGTGATCATCGCCCGCGGCCAGGAGGAGGTCACGGTGCCCGACGTGCGCGGCGCGCCCGAGGCCCAGGCGCTCCAGCAGATCGTCGAGGCGAAGCTCGCGGTGGGGACACGCAGCGAGGAGTTCGATCCGACCATCCCGATCGGCGCGATCATCGACACCGAACCGGGCGCGGGGATCGTCGTCGCCCCGGCCACGCCGATCAACTACACGGTGTCGAAGGGCCCCGAGCCCACCCCGACCCCGACCCCCACGCCCACGCCGACGCCGACACCCACCCCGACACCGCCTCCGACGGCGCCGCCGACCCCGACCCCGGGGCCGGAGAACGTGGGCGACTACGAGTGCATGACGCTGGAGCTCGCGACGACCGAGATCGACGTCGACGGGTTCGCCCTCGGCGAGCAGACCGCCGCCTCGTCGGGGACCCCCGACAACAGCTGGATCGTCGTCGAGCAGGATCCGGGACCGGGCCAGGAGGCGGACCTCGAGTTCGCCGATCAACGTCGTGCTCGGCGACCCGAACGACCCCGCGACGCTCATCGCCTGCCCCTGACGCCGGTCAGCGCTCGGGCTCACCCCACAGGGACCAGCCGGGTGGGGTGACAGTCGTCGGGCGATGCAGCCGGCGGGGTGATCGCCGCGGCCGCGGGACGGGGCGCCGGCGTGGCCAGGACGAGCTCGTCGACTGGAACGAACGTTCGCGGCACGCGCGCGCCCGGGCTCGACGGGCGCGGCACCGACGGGCACCCGGCGCGGCGCGTCGTCGTCATCGAGCAGCGCGTCGGGCGGCGTCCAGCAGGCTCGCATCTCCGCGCCGGTGAGCGCGACGTGGCGCGGATCGAGGCCGCAGATGCCCAGCCCGCTCGCGATCGAGCGCCGGAAGTGGCGGCAGGTGCCGCACGAGGTGGTGGAGCGGTGGCAGACCCAGCAGCGAGCCGCTTCCGACTGGGGGGTCGCGCAATGGGGGCATCGCCACACCGCCATGGCGCGGATCGTAGCTGCGCCCGAGGCGTCTGTCGAGGCCATTCGCGCAGGCGTCGAACGGGCGTGCGACGCGCAGCCGACCTACCGGACGGTCAGCACCTGGCGGTCGGTGAGCTGCCCGTAGTCCGGCGTCGTGACGAGGACGGACGCGAGCCCGGAGCCCTCGAGCGCGCCGCGCGGGATGCTGGTCGTGAACGTGGCCACGCCGTTGCGGTTCGTGGGCTCCTCGTTCGAGACGATCGCCTCGAGACCCGGCACCGAGACGGTGAACAGCGTGTCCGCGCCGGCCACGCGGCGTCCGTCCGGGCCCGTCACGACGACGGTGAACGTGACCGTCCTGGGCAGCTTCTTCGCGGAGAACCGGTACGCGGACCCGGTGAGCGTCACCTGCATCGAGCCCGAGCCACGACGGACGGTGATCGTCTCCGTGTTGGGGTTGCCGGCGGGATCGGTGCTCGTGATCGTGAGCGTGTTGATCCCGTTGTCGAGGCCGATCCGCGCCTCGAACAGGCCGTCCTTGCCCGCGGTCGCCGTGGCCGACGTGCCGTTGCTGTCGTTGCGCACCCGGACGGTGCTGGCCGCCTGCGTCTTGCCCTTCACGGTCACGGCGGACTTCGACGTCGAGGCGTTGTCCTTGGGCGAGCTGATCTTGATGCTCGGGCGGGACTGGTCGAGGATCCAGTCGGCGACCGCCGACAGCTCGCTCTCGCCGCCCGGCCCCACGATCGAGGCCTGGATGCTGTTGCGGCCCTTCTCGAGCTCGACCTCCTGGATCACGAGGACCGAGGTCGGCCCGACCGGGACCTCCTGGACCATCTGCGGCTCGCTGTCCTTGAGCGTGACCCACAGGCGGACCGTGAACCCGTCGGCGCCCGCCACGTTGGACGGCACGTTCACGGTCACGTCCACGACGTCGTCGTTGGTGTAGGCCTTCGCGGGCGGGACGACCGCGGGCGCATCCGCGATCGACGGCGGCGGTGTCGGCGCGGGGCTGGCGACGACGCTGCCCACCGAGTTGACGAACCCGCCGAACCCGCGCACCACGCCGTCGACGGCCGGCCCGACCGCGCCCGACGCGACCCACACGATGCCCAGCGAGAGCAGGGCGATCGACGCGGCCATCGCCGCCCGGACCGGCAGCGGCAGCCCTCGCCGGCGCTCGACACGGCGGTACCGGGCAAGACGGGTGGGGGACGGGGTCACGGGGCGCGTCCGCACGGGAGCGGCGCGACCCGACGAGGCGGGACGAGGCCGGACCTGCGGCGGCCGGGCCCCGGATCGGGAGTCCATCGGCTGGCATTGTCGCACGGGACGCGGTTCCGGCACTCCTGCAGGTGACGCATGTTTGACTCCGACGGTCAGGTACGGTGCAGGGGCCCGGTGATAACCTCAGCGCTGCGTCGGTGCACCGGTTTCCCCGGGCGCGGAACGATGCGTATGCGAGTGAGGGATGGAGGCTCGAGACCGGCGGCCGGTACGACCGTCCCCGGGCGATCGAGGCTCGTGGAGCCACGGACCGATCGCCCGCGTGAAGCCACGCGCCGGAGCGGCCGCCGAGCCGGTCGCGGAGCCCGAGCCGCCGCCCGCCCCGCCTGCGCCCTCGCGGTACGTCCCGATGCCCACGCGCCGGCCGCCGTACGCGCCGCTGCCCTCGTATCGCCAGCCCCTGCCGCAGGCCGGACGGCCGCTCGTCCCGCCGACCCGCGGCGGCTTCGGGCTCCCGTCGCTGCGCCGCAACGTGTGCCCGCACTTCTACATGACGGGCACCCGGGGCGCGATCCCGATCCAGGCCCCGCACCTGCTCAAGGGCCTGCTCCGGCAGCCGAACAACGTCTCGCGCTGCCAGCTGCGCGGCGGGGTCCACCTCGACGAGGGCTACGTCAACGACGTGTGCCTCACGCCCCGGTTCAACCAGTGCGTGTTCTACGAGGACGACCTCACCAAGGAGTGAGCCGGTGAGCGGCCCGCGCCTCACCTACGCCGGGGCGCTCGAGGCGATCGAGTCGCGGGGCCGGTACGGCATCCGTCTCGGCCTCGGCCGGGTCCGCGCGCTGCTGCGCGAGCTCGACCACCCCGAGGCCGACGTGCGCGGCGCGCTCGTCGCCGGCACCAACGGGAAGGGCTCCGTCATCGCGCTTGCCGGCTCGGCGCTGCGGGCCGCCGGGTACCGGATCGGCGAGACGCCCAAGCCGCACCTCGTGACGTACCGCGAGCGGATCGTCGTCGACGGCCGGCCGATCGACGCGGACGTGTTCGCGGCGCTCGTCGAGGAGGTGCTGCCGATCGCCGACCGGATCGCGCCCCGCCTTGGCCCGCCGACGGAGTTCGAGCTCCTGACCGCCGTGATGTTCCTCCACTTCGCGCGCAGCCGGCTCGACCTCGCGCTGGTCGAGGTGGGGCTCGGTGGCCGGCTGGATGCGACGAACGCGTGGGACGGCGGCGTGGCGGTGCTCACCAACGTCGGGCTGGACCATGTCGCCCAGCTGGGCCCGACGGTCGGGGCGATCGCCCGCGAGAAGGTCCAGATCGTGAAGCGCGGCAACGTCGCGGTGACGGGCGCCGACGGCGAGGCGCTGGCCATCATGCGCCGCCGGTGCGCCCGGCTCGACGTGCCGCTGGAGGTGCGCACGCCGGCGCCGGTCCTCGGCTGGGACCGGGACGCGCTGCGCGTCGAGCTGCCGGGGCTCGGCGCCGTGCGACGATCGGGCTGCGGGGCCGGCACCAGGCGGCGAACGTCGCGGTCGCGGACGGCCTCCTCGACGCGCTCGAGGCGGCGGGCCTCGCCACGGTCCCTGCCGACGCCCGGCGACGCGGCTACGCGACCGCGCGCTGGCCGGGGCGGCTCGAGCTGCTCGACGTCGACGGTCGCGATGTGCTCCTCGACGGCGCGCACAACGAGGACGGGGCTCGTGCGCTCGCGCCAGGCGCTCGACGACCTCGTCCCGTTCCTGCGCCCGGGCCGCTGACGGTGGTCTGGGCGGCGATGGCCGACAAGGACATCGAGGCGACCGTCCGGGCGATCGCGGCGTCGCCGGCGATCGACGGGGCGACCGTCGTGTGCACGGCCGTGGACGCGCCGCGCGCGCTCGCCCCGGAGGCGCTCGCGGAGGCGTGGCGGGCCGGGGCCGGCGGCGCTCGGGCGGGCGATCCACGTGCGCGCCGTCCAGCAGCCGGCGGCCGCGTTCGACGAGGCGCTCGGCACCGGCGACGGCCCGATCGTCGTGGCCGGGTCGCTGTACCTCGTCGGCGAGGCGCGTGCGCGGCTGGTGGACGACCCGCTCCTGCGCGATCCTGTAGCGACATGACCGACCGCGACCTGCCCCTCGAGCGCGGCGCCGTCGCCGAGCGTCCCGACGCCGGTGGCGGCGCCTCGACGCCGTCGTACGCCCGGCCCGACGACGCGTCGGACGGCCTGCCCGGCGCCCCGGCGCCGATGCGGGTGGGTCCCGCGACGCTCGACTGGGGCACCCGGACGTTCGTGATGGGCGTGCTCAACGTCACGCCGGACTCGTTCTCGGGGGACGGGCTCCTCGCGGCGGACGATCCCGTCGCCGCGGCCGTGGCCCAGGCGCGGCGCATGGTCGACGAGGGCGCCGACCTGCTCGACATCGGCGGCGCCTCGAGCCGCCCGGGCCACGCCCGGCTCGATCCGGACGACGAGATCGCGCGCGTCGTGCCGGTCATCCGGGCGGTCGCCGGCGCGCTCCCCGCGACGCCGCTGTCGATCGACACGACGAGCCCGGCCGTGGCGGCCGCGGCCCTCGACGCCGGCGCGCACCTGCTCAACGACATCTGGGGCGTCGCCGAGGATCCCGGCATGGTCCGGCTCGCGGCGGCGCGTGGCGTGCCCGATCGTCGTGATGCACAACCGCGCGCGAGGCGCGCTACCGGAACGTCGTCGCGGAGGTCGTCGCGGACCTCCAGCGGGCGATCGACCGCGCGCTCGCGGCCGGCGTCCCGTGGGACAACCTCGTCGTCGACCCGGGCTTCGGGTTCGGCAAGACGCCCGACCACAACCTGGCGCTGCTCGGCGACCTCGGCGCGCTCGGCGTCCTCGGCCGCCCGGTGCTGCTCGGCACGTCGCGCAAGTCGACCCTGGGCAAGCTGCTCGACCTCCCTGCCGACCAGCGCGTCGAGGCGACCGCCGCCACCACCGCGCTCGGGATCGCGGCCGGGGTGGACATCGTCCGCGTCCACGACGTCCGGGAGAACGTCCGCACCGCGCGGGTGACCGACGCGATCGTCCGCGGCTGGCGTCCCGCCGGCTGGGGCGACGGACGGCGCACCCGCGCCGGGCGGCGCCGCATGACGGACCGGATCCGGATCGAGGGCATGGTGTTCGAGGGCACGCACGGCGTCCACGAGCACGAGCAGACGACTCCGCAGCCGTTCGAGGTGGACCTGGAGCTCGTCCTGGACCTCGAGCCCGCCGGTCGCAGCGACGACCTCGAGCGGACGATCGACTACAGCGCGGTGTTCACCACCTGCCGGCGGATCGTCGAGACGACGTCGTTCCGCCTCATCGAGGCGCTTGCGCAGCGGATCGCGGACGAGGTCCTCGCCACGTACCACCCGGACGAGGTCACCGTGCGCATCCGCAAGCCCGCGGTCGACCTCGGGGGGACGTTCCGCGCGGTCGGGATCGAGATCGTGCGGCGGCGGGACGCCCAGGCCGGGTAGGCGCCGGGCTCCCGCAGCCTGGTTGCTAGAGGTTGCCCGGTCGCGTCCCGAGCGTGACGGTCACCTGGAGCTGCGTCCCGTCCCGGAGGACCTCGAGCGTCACCGCGTCGTCCGGCTTGAACTGGACGAGCAGCGCGTCGAGCGGATGCTCCTGGTCGACCTGGATCCCGTTGATCGACAGGATCACGTCGCCGTCCTGGATGCCCGCCTTCGCGGCCGGGCTGTCCTCGACGACCGCGGAGCCGTTCGCCGTCCCGGTCGAGACGTAGGCGCCGTTGTCGACGGTCAGGTCGTAGGCCTTCTTGACCTTCTGGTCGATCGACTCGAAGCGGATCCCGATCCACGGCCGGGTGAGCGCCTCGCCGGCGACCGCCTGGTCCATGATCGGCCGCGCGATGTCGATCGGGATGGCGAAGCCGATGCCCGACGAGTCCGTGGCGACGGCGGTGTTGATGCCGACGACGGCGCCCGTGGCGTCGACGAGCGGCCCACCCGAGTTGCCGGGGTTGATCGCGGCGTCGGTCTGGAGCAGGTTCGTGATCCGCTGGCCGCTGTCGACCGCGATGTCGCGGCCCTTGCCGGACAGGATCCCGCTCGTGACCGAGAACGAGTACATGCCGAGGGGCGAGCCGATCGCGATGACCAGCTGGCCGATCTTGAGGCCGTCCGAGGAGCCGATCTCGGCGACCGGGAGGTCCGGCTCGTCGACCTTGACGATCGCGAGGTCGGTGAGGGTGTCGATGCCGTAGACGCGGCCGACGAACTGGCGCCCGTCCTTGAGCTCGACCTGGACCTGCTCGTCCGTCGCGCCTTCGACGACGTGGCGGTTGGTGAGGATCCAGCCGTTGGCGTCGTAGATCACGCCCGACCCGATGCCGCTCTCCGGGTCCTGGCCGCCGAACGGGCTCGTGTCGCTGGCGCCGATCGTGGTCGTGATCTTGACGACGGCCGGGCCGGCCTTCGCGGCCGCATCGATCACGGCCGACGACTCGTCGATCGTGACGGGCTGCTGGGCGCCGGTCTGCTGGGTCGAGCCGGTCGGCGACTGGGTGATGCCCCGGTCGAGCGCGCCCGTGCGGTCGAGGACGACCGCGGTGCCGCCGGCCGCGAGGACCGCGGACAGGAGCGAGGCCGTGACGACGGTGCCGACGCCGGCGCCGGTGCGGCGCTTCGACGTGGCGCCCGTGGCCGGCTGGACCGGCGCGCTGTACGCGGGCGGCGGCGTGGCCGTGGGGCTGCCCCACGCGGGTCGCGCCCCGGACGGCGGCTCGGTCGGCGCCGGCTGCTGCCAGCGGTCGCCCTGCGGCTGGGTGCCCGGTGCGGCCCACGCCCAGCGGGCGTCGGGTCGGGGATCGGGCGTCGGGGCGTAGCGGGGGACGTCGACGCGTTGCGTGTCGTCCAGCGGGTCGGTGCTGCCGGCGCCCTGGGGGGCGCCCGGTGTCGGCTCGTCGTTCATGGGGCGGGGGGTCTTCTCTCTGGTTGGTCGGCCAATTCGGCGGTGGTGCCGGCGGGGGCCGTGGTCAAGGGTGCCTCGTCCGCATTCATCGCCGGGGCCGGAGTCGGTGAAGAATCATCCACCTTTCCCGTCGCGGACGCGAGCGCGACCGTCCCGGCATCGGGCTCCGGCGGCTCCACGTCGACCACCTGGCGCGGGTCGCGCGGCAGCTCCACGACGAACCGCGAGCCCACGCCGCGGCGGCTCTCGACCGCGATCGAGCCGTGGTGCATGTCGACGATCGACTTGACGATCGCGAGCCCGAGGCCGGACCCGGTGGAGCGTGCCTCGTTCGCCTCGGCACCGCGATAGAAGCGGTCGAAGATGTGGGGCAGCTCCTCCGGCGCCATGCCCACGCCCGTGTCCACGACCTCGATCCGCGCCCCGCCGTCGGGCTCGGCGCGGGCGAGCACCCGCACCTCGCCGCCGGGCGGCGTGAACTTGAGCGCGTTGCCCACGAGGTTGGACACGATCTGCCCGACGCGCGGCGGATCGTGCCGGATCCGCAGCGGGCGATCCGGGACCGTGGCGAGCAGCGTGATCCCCTTGCGCTCCGCGGCTGTCCGTTGCTGGTCGACCGCCGACTCGATCGTCCCGCGGACGTCCTCCGGCCGGAGGTCGAGGAGCACGAGCCCGGAGTCGAGCTTCGAGAGCTCGAGCAGGTTCTGGGCCAGCCAGTCGAGCCGGTCGAGCTGCTGCGCGGACGAGTGGAGGAACTCCGCCCGCGCGGCCTCGGACCGGCCGGCGGGTCCCTGGAGCAGCTCGACGTGCATCTTCATCGCGGCGATCGGGGTCCGCAGCTCGTGGCTCACGTCGGCGGCGAACTCGCGGCTGTAGTCGCGGTCGCGGCGGATGATGTTGACGCTCTCCTCGAGCCGGTCCGCCATCGCGTTGAACTGCTGGCTGAGCTCGCGCAGCTCGAGGGTCCCCTGCGACAGCTCGTCCGACGCGACGCGCGACGAGAGGTCCCCGTCGGCGAGGCGGCGGCTCGCCTCGGTGAGCCGGGTGAGCGGCGTGGTGAACCGGTGGGCGAGGAACGCCGCGACGAGCACGGCGACGAGGAACGCGACGCTGGCCATGATCAGCAGCAGGGCCGTGACGTTGGCGAGCGTGCTCGCCCGGCTCGTGTACGGGTTGGACAGCGTGACGACGACGCCCCACTGCGGCGTGTCGTTGGCATCGAAGTCGACCGACTGCGGCGCGATCGCCGGGTCCTTCGCCTGGCCCGGCTCGGGCTCCACCTGGGGGTCGGCGGTGAACACGAGGTTCGGCTCGGGCTGGACGATCGGCGACGCCGTCCGTGTCCGGTCCGACGAGGCCGACGGCGACCGCCGTGTCGGCCTGCGCGACCGCCTGGGCGGTGAGGGTGAACACCGGCCCCTCGAGGATCTCCCGCGCGGCCGGGTGGAGGATCACCGTGCCATCCGGGAGCTCGCGGATGACGACGTGGTCGTCGGGCACGTTCGCGAGCATGAACGTGGTGAGGAGCTGCGCCGTCGCGTTGGCCCGGGCCGTGAGGCTCTGCTCCTCGAGCTGGCGGAAGTAGTCGTCGAGGCGGTTGATGACGATCGGGGCGACGAGCGCGAGCGTCAGCGCGACGACGCCCATGAACGCGAGCGTCAGGCGGGTCTGGAACGACTGCGGCACCGACGGCCGGATCTGGCGCCCGTCCTTCGCGCGTGGTGCCCAGCCGGAGTCGAACGCCTGGTGCCCGCTGCCCGTGGGCGAGGGCGTGGCGGCCGCCGGGTCCGTGCCCTGCGGGTCGGCCACGTCAGAGCTCGGCGAACTGGTAGCCGGCTCCTCGCACGGTGAGCACGAACTGCGGCAGCGACGGATCGTCCTCGATCTTGTCGCGCAGGTGGCTCACGTGGACGTTGATCGTCTTCTCGTCCTGGTCGAGCGCCTCGTAGTCGCGGAGCAGCTCCAGCAGCTCGCGGCGGCTGAACACGCGGCCCGGGCGGCTCGCGAGGTGGCGCAGGATCTCGAACTCGGTCGCGGTCAGGCCGATCCGGCGGGTGCCGCGCTGGACGCGGCGGCGCTCGAGGTCGATGACGAGGTCGCCGTGGCGGATCACCCGGCCGCCGGCGGCGTTCGCGAGGTCGCCGTACGCCCGACGCAGCAGCGCCCGGATCCGGCTCATGAGCTCGCGCAGGGCGAACGGCTTGGTGACGTAGTCGTCCGCCCCCAGCTCCAGGCCGACGACCTTGTCGAACTCGTCGCCGCGCGCCGTGAGGAACAGGACCGGCGCCTTGGAGCCCGCGGCGCGCAGGCGGCGGAGGACCTCGAAGCCGTCCATCGCGGGCAGCTTCACGTCGAGCACGATCAGGTCCGGCGCCTGGGTGGTGGCGTAGGCCAGCCCCTCCTCGCCCGAGCGCGCGACCGCGACCTCGTACCCCTCCTGCTGGAGGGCGAACTCGATGCCTCGTGCGACGGCGTACTCGTCTTCGACGATCAGGATGGTGGCCACGGCGTCGCGATCCTACACGGCCCGGGTCGACGGTCCGTCGAATCGGGTGCGGGCGTGCGCGTGTGGTAGCCTCGCCGACGACACATCGCGCACGCGGGCGTGGACGCCCGCCGCGTTTCGAGGCGCCGCCCCCGCCCCGGGGCCGGAGCGCCCGCCAACGAGAAGGATCACATCCCATGGCTACCCGTCCCGCGCTCGCGGCCGAGCGCCGCACCGTGACCGGCAAGGCCGTTGCCCGTCTTCGCAAGGAAGGACGCCTGCCGGGCGTCGTCTTCGGTCACGGCACCGAGTCCGAGCCCGTCACCCTCGACGCCCACGAGTTCGAGCTCCTGCGCCGGCAGCACCGGCGCGTCGACCCTCGTCGACCTCAAGGTCGCCGGCGGCACGGCCCGCCCGGTGCTCGTCTCGAGCGTCCAGGTGCACCCGGTCAACCGCCGGCCGCTCCACGTCGACCTGTTCGCGGTCCGGATGACCGAGGAGCTGACCGTCGAGGTGCAGCTGGTCGGCCAGGGCATCGCGCCCGCCACGGAGAACGGCGGCACGCTGATGCACCCGGTCTCGAGCGTCCGTGTCCGCGCCCTGCCGGGCGACCTGCCGGACGTCCTGACCTACGACCTGTCGTCGCTCGTCGACTACGACGCCTCGATCACGGTCGCCGACCTGACGCCGCCCGAGGGCGTGACGATCCAGGCCGAGCCGACCGAGGTCATCGCCCGGGTCCTCGCGCCGCGCGTCGAGGAGGAGCCGGTCGTGGAGGGCGCCGAGGGCGAGGCCGCTGCCGAGGGCGAGGCCGCTGCCGAGGGTGGCGACGCCGAGTCCTCGAGCGACAACGCCGAGGGCTGATCGCCCGTTCATCGCGACTGCGAAGCCGGCCTTCGGGCCGGCTTCGTTCGTTTCGGCGTCAGCGGGTGCGGATCCCCGTGGCGTAGACGATCGGCATGCGCATCACGAGCGACTCGGCCGGCAGCGCGCGCAGCCGCTCGAGGACCTGGTGCTCCAGCGCCGTGCGCTGGTCGGCGGGCAGGCTCGAGAACTCGTCCTCGTCGTCGAACCGGGCGAGGAACCCGAGGTAGCCATCGGGCGTGAACGGGTGGACGAGCATCGAGGCGCGGGCCGACGCGTCTGCGAACCCGGCCCGTCGCAGCTGCGCGACCGCCGCCTCGGGTGACGGGACGTCGTCGTTGCCGGGATCCGCATCGTCGTCGTCGTCATCGTCGTCGTCCCAGCGGGGCTCGAGCCCGACCGCCTGCCGCGCGTCGTCATAGGCGTCGTCCGGCCGGAACCGCTCCCCGCCGCGGAGCCACGTGACGTAGGCGAGCCGCGCGCCGGGCCGCAGCACGCGGCGCATCTCGCGCAGCGCCCGGTAGCGCGACGGCACGAGCTGGAGCACGAACGCCGAGAGCGCGAGGTCGAACGTGCCGTCGTCGAACGGCAGGCTCATCGGCGAGCGCCTGGCGATGCCGGAGCCGGCGCCGGTCCGCGGCCGGGAGCCGGTCCGCCTCGCGTTCCGCGATCTCGAGCATGCCCGCCGATGCGTCGACCGCATCGAGCTCGACGTCCGGCCAGCGACGGACCGCGTCGACCGCCATCGTGCCGGTCCCGCAGCCCACGTCGAGCAGCCGCCGGGCGCCCGCGGCGACGTCGGTCTCGACCTCGTCCAGCAGCCCCAGCGTGCCCGGCCGGTGCACGGGCGCCCACCACGCCGCATACCCCTCGGCGATCCGGTCGTAGCGGGCCTCCTGGTCGGTCACCCGACGATCCTGCCATGTCCGTGCCGCGCAACAAGGCCGGGCTCCCGCCTCTCCGCCCCCCCCCCCCCCCGCGCTCGAGGGCTGGACGCCCTCGAGCTAGCGCCGGTCGGTCAGCTGCCGCCGGGCCCCTCGCCCCAGCCCGGCACCGGCCCGGATGCCGCCGCCCGCCGGCACGAACCGGCGGAAGATCCAGCGGCCGACCAGCGCGACGGGCACGAGCACCGCGATGACCGGCAGCCACACGATCGTGAACCAGATCAGGCCGGTGACGATCGCCTGGCCGGCGCCGATGAGCGTCGCGAACGCGCCGTCGACGTCCTGCTTCGGGTCCCAGCCCTGCGCCTGCTCCTGGACCTGGATCACCTCGAGCCCGAAGGTCGTCACGAGCGTCCCGTAGGCGACCTGGTCCTGGAGCTGCGCCCGCTGGCCCTCGAGCTGCTCGATCTGGCCGCGGACCGCGGTCAGCTGCGCCTCGACCTCGAGCAGGTCGCTGATCTTGCCCGCGCCCTCCGCGATCGCCTGGAGCGACGCCTCGCTCGCCCGCAGGTTGCGGATCCGCGCTCGAGGTCGACGAGCTGGCCGCCGACCTCCGTCGCCTGCGTCTGCTCGGCGACGACCTTCGTCGCGAGGCCGCGGAGGTCGCCGATCGCGTCCTCCCAGCGGGTCGCCGGGATGCGGTAGGTGATGGTCGCCACGGAGTTGTCGCCGTCGTTCGACTCCTGCGACGCCCCGACGTAGCCGCCCGTCGCGAGCACGGCCGTCTTCGCCCTGGCCAGCGCGGCCGTGAGGTCGTCGACGACGAGCTGGAGCGAGCCGGTGTAGACGATCTTGAGGTCGTCGCGCGGCGCGGACAACGGCGCTTCGCCCGAGCCCGTCCGGTCGGGCACCTGGCCTGAGCCGTCGACGCCGGGCGCCTCCTGCGCGGGTGCCGCCGACGCGGCGGCGGAGGCGGCCTCCGCGCGGCGTGTCGACCGGCGCGCCGACAGTGCTGAGCACTGCGAGTCGCGCCCCCGCACGCGGCGAGCACGAGCCCCACGAGCAGCACCGCCAGGACCTGGATGACGCGGAGCCCGCCGCTCCGCCGATCGATCGCCCCCATGGCGTTCACCTCCGTGTCGGCGCGACCAGCGCGCCCGGGCGCCGCCCTCGCGGCTCGGGGAGGACGCCCCGGTAGTGCCACCGGTTCCGCGCCATCCATGGTCGCGGGTGCCGGCGTCACCCCGCGCCGGATCGTGCGCCGCCGGCCCGCAGGCGCGGTTCGGGGTTGTCCCGCAACGCGATGGCCGTGGTTCCCGGCGCGGTATCGTGCGGGCCATGCGACTCCCGTTCGAACCCCCCTGGAGCCGATGCTGGCCAAGGCCAGCTCCGGGCTGCCCGCGGACGAGGGCTGGCTGTTCGAGCCCAAGTGGGACGGGTTCCGGGCGCTCGTGTTCCGCGACGGCGACGAGCTGTACATCCAGAGCCGCGACCTGAAGCCGCTCGACCGCTACTTCCCCGAGCTCGCCGAGCCGCTCAAGGCAACGCTGCCGGAGCGATGCGTGCTCGACGGCGAGGTCGTGATCGCCGGCGACGGCGCGCTCCAGTTCGAGGCGCTGCTGCTCCGGATCCACCCGGCCGCGTCGCGGGTGAAGATGCTCGCCGAGGAGAGCCCGGCGAGCTTCGTCGCGTGGGACCTGCTCGCGCTCGGCGACGAGGACCTCCGCGCGACGCCCCAGGGCGAGCGCCGGGCGCGGCTCGGAGCAGGTGCTCGGGGGCGTCGAGCCGCCCGATCCACCTGACCCCCGCGACGCCGGGACCGCGCCCTCGCCGCGGACTGGTTCGACCGGTTCGAGGGCGCCGGCCTCGACGGCGTCGTCGCCAAGCGGCTGGACGGCCCGTACCAGCCGGGCAAGCGGGCGATGCTCAAGATCAAGCACGAGCGGACCGCCGACTGCGTCGTCGCCGGGTTCCGCTGGCACAAGAACGGGCCGGGCACCCACGTCGGCTGCCTGCTGCTGGGCCTGTTCGACGACGAGGGCGATCTCCACCACGTGGGCGTCACCTGCTCGTTCACGTGGGACAAGCGGGCCGCGCTCGCCGAGGAGCTGGAGCCGCTCCGCGAGCGACGCGCTGGAGGGCCATCCGTGGGGCGAGTGGGCGGAGTGGGCGGCTGCCGGCGCCGCCGACGCGTCCGGGCAGCGCCTGCCGGGCGCGACGCGCCGCTGGAACCGCGGCAAGGACCTGTCGTGGGAGCCGCTGCGGGCGGAGCGCGTCGTCGAGGTCGCCTACGACCACCTCCAGGGCGACCGGTTCCGCCACGGGACGACGTTCCGCCGCTGGCGCCCGGACAAGCCGCCCGCCGACTGCCGCTACGACCAGCTGGAGACCAGCGCGCCGTTCGAGCTCGCCCGGATCTTCGGCGGCGAGTAGGACACCGGACCGGCCGCTTTCCGATGCCTGCGCCGCCCCGATGATCGAGCCGCTGGCCGTCCCCGCCGGGCTCGTCGGCGCGCTGGCGATCGCCGCGTTCGTCGTCGCGATCCTCGGCCTGCTGCTCGCCCCGGCGTTCGCCCGCAGCCGGCGCTGGACCGGTCCATCCGCCGCGCTCGCGCTCGTCCCGTTCGCGCTGCTCATGGTCGCGGCGGTGCTCGCGGCGGCGTCGGCGGCGCTGGGGACGGTGTCCGCGCAGCGCGTCGGCGTGCGCGAGGTCGCGACCGGGGCGCTCGCGCTCATCTGCCTCACGCCGGTGCTGGGCGCGGGCTTCGTGCGGCTGCGCTACGGCGCGACCGGCAAGCGCACGTTCTACCAGCAGATCGCGGGCAACCGGGTGAGCTCGATCATGCTGGTCGCGGTCCTGTTCGAGATCCTCGCGATCACGGGGTTCCTCATCGGCGCCGCGGTCGGGCTGTTCCTGGGCCAGCCGGTGCTGGCGGGGCTCGTGTTCGCCGCCATCTCCCTGTTCGTCACCAGCGGGGCGACGCTGTTCGCGCTGCGCCGCGGCGACTCGTTCATCCTCGACATCTCGAAGGCGTCGAAGGCCGGCACATCGGGCCGCGATGCCCAGCTGCGCAACGTCGTCGCCGAGATGGCGACGGCCGCGAACCTGCCCACGCCGGAGGTGTACGTCATCGAGGCCGCGGCGCCGAACGCGTTCGCCGTCGGGCGCGACTCGACCCACGCCTCGATCGCCGTCACCAGCGGGCTGCTCGAGCAGCTCGACCGCGAGGAGCTCCAGGGCGTCGTCGCCCACGAGATGGCCCACGTGGCGAACCTCGACTCGCGCCACGGGCTGCTGGTGGCGCTGATGGTCGGCGCGGTCGTGATCCTGACCGACGTGTTCTTCGAGGCGGTCCTCGAGATGGTCCAGCACCCGTCGTTCGACGCCAATTCCCTGAGCGGGCTGCTCGCCGGGATCGCGATGTGGATCGCCCTCTCGGTCGTCGCGCTCGCGTTCGCCGGCGCGCTCAAGCTGTTCGCGCCGCTCGCCGCGCGGGCGGTGCAGGCGGCCGTGTCCCGCGACCGCGAGTACCTCGCCGACGCGACATCCGTGTCGCTCACCCGGAACCCGTCCGGGCTGGCGTCGGCGCTCGCGAAGCTCGAGCGCGCCGGGCCGCAGCTGCCGGACGCGAACCGCGGCACCCAGCACCTGTGGATCGTCAACCCGGTCCGCGACCCGAGCGACGGCGGCCGCGGCTGGTTCGACACCCACCCGTCGACCGCCGACCGGATCGCCCGCCTGCGCGAGCTCTCCGGCCAGGAGCCGGAGCGCGAGGATCCGGCGGCGACGCCGGTGGCACGGCCGACGGCCTGAGCCGGTCGGCGCCGCGTCGCGTCGCGCTACCGCGGGCGCGGCAGGCGGCTTGAGCCGGTACGTGACCCAGGTCCGGGCGAGCGTCCGGTAGTAGCCGGGCGACCGCCACGCGGGCGTCCCGACGCCGTTCCGTACGGATGCGGAGACCGTGTGCGCGCGCGCTCGCAGCGGCTCGCCGCCGGCCCCAGGTGCCGGTCGCCGCTGGGCTCCGGCGCGGCAGACGGAGCGGCGTCGCGTGCTACGCTCGGCCGGATGGTTGAACCCCGTGCCACGTCGCGGCGCTCGATCGCCGTCGTCGGCGCCGGGTACGTCGGCCTTGTCAGCGCCGTCGGGTTCGCGGCGATGGGCCACGACGTCGAGCTCGTCGAGACCGATCCCGACCGCCTTGCGGCCCTCCACCGCGGCGAGGTGCCGTTTACCGAGCCTGGCGTCCAGGACGCCCTCACCGCCGCGCTCGCCGCGGGATCGTTGTCCATCCTCGACCGTGCGTCAGCGACCCGTGCACCGATCGTCCTCATTTGCGTCGGGACCCCGATCGACGACCGTGGGCACGCCGACACGAGCGCGGTGGAGCTCGTCGTCGGCGAGCTCGACGCCCGCGACCCGCGCCGATCGTCGTGGTGCGCAGCACCCTGCCGGTCGGCACCTGCGAGCGACTCCTGTGCGAGGGCGGGATCCTCGAGAGACGCGGGCTCTTCGACGATCCTCGAGTTCTCTGCGCCAGGGCGCCGCGCTGGCGGATTTCCACCAGCCGGGCCGGGTCGTCATCGGCTGCCGCGCGAACGCGAACCCGGCCGCGCGCGACGAGCTCGTCGCGCTGTGCGGCCATTCGATGCACCGCTCCTCGTGGTCACCCTCGAGGAGTCGGAGCTCATCAAGAACGGAGCGAACGCGTACCTCGCCCTGAAGATCTCGTTCGCCAACGAGATCGCCGGCCTCGCCGAGAGGCCGGCGCCGACGCGGGCCCCGTGCTCGAGGGGATCGGTCTCGATCCACGGATCGGCAGCACGTACTTCAACCCGAGCTTCGGATTCGGCGGCAGCTGCCTCCCGAAGGAGCTCGCAGACGATCGCAATCTCGGGCCACGAGCGTGGCCTCGAGATGCACGTCACGTCGGCGGCGCGCGAGGCCAACCAGGCGCACCAGCGCAGTTCGCCGAACGGATCGCCTGCATCGTCGGTGGCGTCGCCGGACGCCCGATCGCGGCTCCTCGGGCTCGCGTTCAAGGCGGGCACTGACGACATCCGCTGTTCCGGCCGTGCGCTGGCCGGGTGGCTGCTGGACCATGACACGGTCGTCCACGCATATGACCCAGCCGCCGCAGCCGAGCGGCCGACGCGCTCCGGGCATAGTCATCCACGACACCGCATTCGATGCACTCGAGGGCGCCGAGGCCGCCGTGATCGCGACGGAATGGCCCGAGTTCCGAGACCTCGACTGGGCGCGTGCCAGATCGGTGATGGCAGCCCCCGTGGTGATCGACGGGAGGCGGCTCCTCGATCCGCGGGCGATGCGCGGTCTCGGCTACACCTATGAGCGAGTCGGCACGCCGTCCGGGGAGCCCGTCGCGCCGACTCGTTGACCCACCCGCAGGGCCCGCGCCGTAACTTTCGGTCTCGACCCCGGGCGCGACGGCACGAGAAAGCCCGATCGCTTTACGACGCGGTGCCGGCCGCGGCCCTCTGTGCGAGATACCAGTCGATCGTCCGCCGCAGGCCGTCCTCGAAGGAGGTCGTCGCCACGAAGCCGAACCGCTCGCGCGCGCGGCTGGTGTCGAGGGCGCGCCGCGGCTGGCCGTCGGGCTTGGTTGCGTCCCAGCGCGATCTCGCCCTCGAACCGGTCAAGCTCGGCGATCAGCGTCGACGAGCTCGCGGATCGTGATCTCGCGCCCGACGCCCAGGTTGACCGGCTCGGCGCCGTCGTAGCGCTCGGCCGCGAGGACGATGCCCTCGGCGGCGTCGTCGACGTACAGGAACTCGCGCGAGGCGCTGCCGGTGCCCCAGACGTCGATCGAGTCGTCGCCGGCCTCGCGCGCCTCGACGCACTTCTTGATCAGCGCCGGGATGACGTGCGAGCTGCCGGGTCGAAGTTGTCGCCCGGGCCGTAGAGGTTGACCGGGATCAGGTAGATCGCGTTGAAGCCGTACTGCTCGCGGTAGGCCTGGCCCTGGACGAGGAGCATCTTCTTGGCCAGGCCGTAGGGCGCGTTCGTCTCCTCCGGGTAGCCGTCCCAGAGGTCGTCCTCGCGGAACGGGACCGGCGTGAACTTGGGGTAGGCGCAGACGGTGCCGATCGGTGACGAACTTGTCCACGCCGGCCAGGCGGGCTGCTCCATGAGCTGGATGCCCATGATCGCGTTCTCGTAGAAGAACCGGCCAGGGTTCTCGCGGTTGGCGCCGATGCCGCCGACGACGGCGGCGAGGTGGATGACGACGTCGGGCCGGCCGTCCGCGAGGGCCGCGGTCGACGCCTCGCCGGTCGCGCAGGTCGTAGTCGCGCTGCGCGGCACGAAGATGTCGGTCGCGCCGGCGCGCTCGAGCCGCGCGACGACGGCCCGACCCAGGAACCCGCCGCCGCCGGTGACCATGACCCGGCGCCCGCGAGGCGGTCACGGGCACGGGACGCCGACGGCCTCGGACGGGCGTCGACGGGATGCCAGCGCGTCGGGTCGACGGCCGGCCTCGCGCAGGTCCGCCTCGACCATGATCCGGACCAGCTCGCGGAACGTCGTGCCCGGCTCCCAGCCCAGCACCGCGCTCGGCCTTGGTGGCGTCGCCCAGGAGCTCGTCGACCTCGGTCGGCCGGAGGTAGCGCGCGTCGAACCGGACGTAGTCCTCCCAGTCGAGCCCGACGAGCGCCGAAGGCGAGCGCCACGAACTCGCGCACCGTGTGCATCTCGCCCGTCGCGACCACGAAGTCGTCCGGCTGTCGCTGCTGGAGCATCCGCCACATCGCCTCGACGTACTCGGGCGCGTAGCCCCAGTCGCGGCGCGTCCAGGTTGCCGAGGTAGAGCCTTCTCGCTCGTGCCCGCGAGGATCGAGGCGATCGCCGCGCGTGACCTTGCGGGTGACGAAGGTCTCGCCGCGGCGCGGCGACTCGTGGTTGAACAGGATCCCGTTGCTGGCGAAGATCCCGTACGCTTCGCGGTAGTGGACCGTCATCCAGTGGGCGAAGACCTTGCCCACGGCGTACGGGCTGCGTGGGTAGAACGGCGTCGTCTCGCGTCTGCGGCGCTTCGCCGGACCTGGCCGTACATCTCGCTGCAGCCGGCCTGGTAGAAGCGGACCGGCCAGTCGGCCGTGGCGGATCGCCTCCAGCAGCCGCAGGGTGCCCATCGCGGCGGCGTCGGCGGTGAACTCGGGCATGTCGAAGCTGACCTGGACGTGGCTCTGGGCGCCGAGGTTGTAGACCTCGTCCGGCCGGATCCGGTGGAGGTGCTTGACGAGCGACGAGGCGTCGGTCAGGTCGCCGTAGTGCAGGAACAGCGGGCGGCCACGTCGTGCGGGTCCTGGTAGAGGTGGTCGATGCGGCCGGTGGTGAACGAGCTGGAGCGGCGGATGAGGCCGTGGACCTCGTAGCCCTTGTCGAGCAGCAGCTCCGCGAGGTAGGAGCCGTCCTGGCCGGTGATGCCGGTGATCAGGGCGCGAGAGGCTGATATAGATCGCGGTCTCGCGCCGCACCCGTGCCCGAGCCGCACGGGCCGTTGCCGGGTCTCGCTGACGCGTGTCACGGGCGGGTCGCGACCGGTGACTTCGCACCGGGGCCGCCCGGGACGATGCTCGGCCATGGTCACGCACGCAGCGGAGCGACACGCTCCCATCCACGCCGTCGAGCTCGACGGCGCCTCCCGCCGCTTCGGCGGCACCCTCGCGCTCAACAACTGCCGGCTCACGATCGAGCCCGGCGAGACCGTCGCGCTCCTCGGCCGGAACGGCGCCGGCAAGAGCACCGCAATCGGGCTGATGCTCGGTCTGCTCGACCCGTCCTCCGGCCACGTCCGGACGCTGGGCCTCGACCCGCGGACGGCGGTTCGCTCCGGTCGCGTCGGGGCGATGCTCCAGGCCGCGGGTCTCCCGGTCGGGGCGCGCGTCGGCGAGCTTGTCGACCTCGCCCGCGCGCTGTCACCCGCGCCGCTCACCCGCGACGCGGTGCTCGGCCGAGCAGGGCTCGTGCCGCTCGCCGGCCGGCGCGTCGACACGCTGTCCGGTGGCGAGACGCAGCGGGTCCGGTTCGCGATGGCGATCGCCGGCGATCCCGACCTCGTGTTCCTCGACGAGCCGACGGTCGCGATGGACGTCGAGAGCCGACGGGCGTTCTGGGACGACATGCGCCGCTCGGCGGCGGAGGGCCGGACCGTGCTGTTCGCCACCCACTACCTCGACGAGGCCGACCAGGTGGCGGACCGGATCGTGGTCCTCGATCACGGCCGGGTCGTCGCGGACGGCTCCCCGGCGTCGCTCAAGGCGTCGGTCCGGGAGCAAACGGTGCGCTTCGTGCTCGGTGGCGAGGCGGGTGCGGCCGAACCGCGGTTCGCATCCCTGCCGGGCGTCGATGCCGTGACCCGGCACGGCGACACGATCGCCCTCACGACCCGTGACGCAGACGAGACGGTCCGCGCCATCGTCGCCGCGGGCGTCGCGTTCCGCCATCTCGAGGTCGCCGGCGCCGACATGGACGCCGCATTCCTCGCCCTCACCTCGTCCGCCGCATCCACCGAGGCCGCCGCCTGACGGCGGCCGACACGGAGGTCCCCATGCTCGCCATCCCCGCCACCACCGGCCGGCGCGCCGTCCCCGCGCTCCAGCCGTTCCTCGCCTACCTCCGGCTCGAGCTGCGCCGCGCGACGCGCAACCGCCGCTACCTCGTGATGACCGTCGTGTTCCCGGTCGTGATCTACGTCCTGTATACGGCGATAATCCCTGCCGCCCCGAGCGACGTCACCGTCGGCGGCCTCACCTGGCCGGTCTACTTCCTCGTCTCGATGGCAGCCTACGGCGCGATCGGCGCGGCGATGAGCCAGGCCGTCCCCGTCGCCACGGAGCGACGGCAGGGGTGGACTCGCCAGCTCCGCGTGACGCCGCTGCCGGGGCCGGCGTATGTCGCCGCGAAGGCCGTGACCGCGATCGTGCTGACCGTGCCCTCGATCGCCCTCGTCGTCGGGGCCGGGTCGATCGTCAACCGCCTCGGGATCGGCGCTCCGGCGGCATCCCGCTGGTGCTGGCACTGGCCCTCGGCGCCGCGCCGTTCGCCGCGCTCGGCTTGCTGATCGGGTACGTCCTGGACGCCGAGAGCGCGCAGGGCGGCATGGTCCTGACGCTGTTCACGATGGCGATCCTCGGCGGCCTGTTCGCCCCGCTGGAGTCGCTGCCGCCCACGATGGCTACCATCGGCTGGATGCTGCCCTCGTCCCACCTCGCCAGCCTCGGGCGCGCCGTCGCCGCGGGGACCACCCCCGGTCTGGCCGACATCGCCGTGCTTGCCGTGTACACGCTCGTGATCGGGGGCCTGGCGGCGTGGCGCTACATGCGCGACGAACGGCAGGGGCGGGGCTGAGCGCGATGGCGACGGACCCGCCGGACGACCGCGGTGACCTCGCGCTCAGCGTGGGGTCGCCCGGCGGCAGGCGTCGTGGGCTCAAGGTCCCGTTCGTCGCCGCGACGCTGTTCTTCTACCTCGCGCCACTCGCGTCGCTGCTCGCCCATCCGCCGGCGCCGGCCGCGCTGGCGCTGCTGCTCGTCGGGTGGGCGGTGTTCGGCGCCGTCCTCCTCGTCCTGCTCCGCACGTCGCCGTTCGCCCGCGTCCCGGTCCGGCCCGTGGCTGGCGGTCGCCGTGGCGGTCATCGCCGGGATCGCGGTCGTCGCGCAGGTCGCGTTCGGGGTGGGCGAGGCGGCGGCGCTCTATTTCTACGCCGGGGTCACCGCGTCGCGGCTCGTGCCGGAGCGGTGGGCGATCGGCGGGATCGCGGGCGTGGCGCTCGCCGCCGTGATCGGCACGGCGTGGGCCTCTGGCGACGTGGCAGCGGGCGTGACGGCGGGCGTCACGGTGGGGACGATCTGCCTGACGCTGTTCGCGCTGGGGGCGATGGGACGCTCGAACCGCAAGCTCCAGGCGGCCCGGACGCGAGCTCGCGTCGCTCGCCGTGGCGGAGGAGCGCAGCCGGATCGCCCGCGACCTCCACGACTCGCTCGGGCACAGCCTCTCGATCATCGCGCTCAAGAGCGAGCTCGCCCGGCGCATGCTCCCCGATGACCCGGCACGGGCCACGGCCGAGATCGGCGACGTCGAGCAGGCCGCCCGCGACGCCCTCGCCGCGGTCCGGGAGACCGTGTCGGGCTACCGGGTGCCGTCGCTGGCGGTGGAGCTCGCCGGCGCACGGGCGGCGCTCCTGGCGGCGGGCATCGAGGGCGTCGTCGAGCCCGCCCCGGATGGCCTGCCCCGCGACGTCGACGCGGTCCTGGGCTGGGCCGTCCGCGAGGGCGTCACCAACGTCCTCCGCCACAGCGACGCCACCACGGCTGCCATCCGGGTGCTGTCGGATGGGCGACGGCGCTCGGTCGAGGTGGTCGACGACGGGCGGGGCGCGGAGGCGCTGGCCACGACCCGCGTCGACGACCCGCGGCCCGGCACCGGGCTCGACGGCCTTCGCGAGCGGGCGCGCGGCCTCGGCGGCGCAGTCGAGGCGGGGCCGCTCCCCGAGCGCGGGTTCCGCCTCCTCGTGACCGTGCCGCTCCCGGAGGCGCCGTCCCCGTGATCCGTGTCCTGCTGGCCGAGGACCAGGCGCTCGTGCGCGGCGCCCTGTCCGCGCTGCTCGCCCTCGAGCACGACATCGAGGTCGTGGGCGAGGTCGGTCGCGGGGACGAGGTCGTCCCGACCGCGCTCGAGACGCGGCCCGACGTCGCGCTGCTCGACATCGAGATGCCAGGCCTCGACGGGCTCGCGGCCGCGGCCCAGCTCCGCTCGGCGCTCCCGGCCTGCCGCGTCGTGATCCTCACGACCTTCGGCCGACCGGGCTACCTGCGGCGGGCGTTCGAGGCCGGCGCGACCGGGTTCCTGCGCAAGGACGCCCCAGCCACCCAGCTCGCCGACGCGATCCGCCGCGCGGCGCGCGGCCAGCGGGTCGTCGACCCGGAGCTCGCGGTCGCGGCGCTCGCCGAGGGCGCCAACCCGCTCTCCGATCGCGAACGCGAGGCGCTCGCCCTGTCGGCGACGAGCGGCACCGTCGCGGAGATCGCCGACCGGCTCGGCCTGTCCGAGGGCACCGTCCGCAACCACCTGTCCGCCGCGATCCAGAAGGTCGGCGCACGCAACCGGGCGGAGGCGGCGCGGATCGCGGACGAGAAGGGCTGGCTCGCGCCCGACACCGAGGGCTAGTCGAGGCCGGGCGGGCTGGTCAGGCGCCGCGCGCCTTCGCCACCGCCGCCGCGAGCTTCGGCGACTCGTCATGCGCGATCGCGACGATCCGCGGCCCGTCCGCCGTCTCGGCCAGCGTGTACGAGGCGGTGAACCGCGTAGACCGTCCCGCCGTCGCCGTCGCGCAGCCCCCAGCGGACCGTGGCGTGGGCGATGCGCGGCGTGACCTCGGTCACCTCGAGCGACTCGACCGCCGACGACGCGACGCCCAGCAGGCGGTACGCCCCCACGATCCGCTCGATCTGGGGCCGCCACGCCTCGAGCGCCGGCACGACGACGACGCCGACGTCGCCCGCGTCACCCACGACCTGGACCGGGAACGCGAAGGCGTCGCAGATCGCGTCGACGTCGAACGTCTCGAACGTCCGGCGGTAGCCGTCGATGAACGCGGTCACGGCAGCCGTGTCGAGGGTCACGTCGTCTCCTTCGTCGGGTCGGACCGCTTCCGCGTGGGCGTGCGGCCGGCGATCCACGCCGCCCGCTCGTCGTCCGAGAGGTTCGCCCAGTCGTCGGGCGCGGCGTCGGGGTCCAGCTCCTCCTGGGGCGGCCGGATCGCCTCCGGGACGTGGATCAGGTTGAGCCGCAGCCGGTACCAGGCGTAGGCCCGGCCGCGCATCGCCGTCTCGATGCACGTCCGCCGGCTCGAGGTACGCGGCTGCCTCGGGGTGGCGCGCCTTCCAGCGCTCGAGACCCTCGTAGACCTCGGCCTTGGTCGGGGCACGGCCGAGCTCGATCACCGGGACGTTCGACTTGCGGCGGCCGGTCGGCGACGGCGTCGAGCCCTGCCACTCCGTCGGCAGCCCGGCGTTGGGATCGCCCGCCGCGACCGCGGCCGCGCGCGCCTCGGCGACCTCGGGCGGCGGCCCGCCGTCCTTGCCGCGGCCCTCGTACGTCCGCATCGGCCTTGCGCTTGCGGGACGGCTGGACCCGCGGCGGCTCGCCCTCCTGCTTCGCGTAGTTCGGCGGCCACGGCGCGTCGCCCTCGCCCGCGGCCTCGTCACGTGCCGACAGCTCGAGCAGCGCCTCGAGCGATCCGACCGCCTCGTCGATCCCGGCCCCGGCGTCGCCCCGCTCGGCGTAGATGCGCCGGGACGGTCGCGAGCGTGTAGTCCTCCATCACGACGTCCGGCACCTCGTCCCAGCGCAGCGGGAACGAGACGCGCGCGTCGGGCGTGGGCCGGACCGAGTACGCGGACGCGACCGTGCGGTCCTTCGCGTTCTGGTTGTAGTCGAGGAACACGCCGTGGCGCTCCTCCTTCCACCACTTCGAGGTCGCGATCGAGGGCGCCCGCCGCTCGACGTCGCGGGCGAGCGCCAGCGCGGCCCGCCGCACCTGCCCGTACGTCCAGCGCGGCTCGATCCGGACGTTGATGTGGATGCCCCGCGACCCGGACGTCTTCGGCCAGCCGGTCAGCCCCACCGCCTCCAGCGCGTCGCGCGTGACGAGCGCCACCTCGCGCACCTGCGACCACGGGACGCCGGGCACCGGGTCGAGGTCGACCCGCAGCTCGTCGGGGTGGTCAAGGTCCTCGGCGCGGACCGGGTGCGGGTTGAGGTCGAGGCAGCCGAGGTTCGCGACCCAGGCGAGCCCGGCCGGCTCGTCGAGCACGATCTCGTCGGCGGTGCGGCCGGACGGGAAGGTGAGCGTCGCCGTGCGGATCCACTCGGGCGTGTTGTCGGGGGCACGCTTCTGGAAGAACGGCTCCTTCTCGGCCCCGTCGACGAACCGCTTGAGGGCCATCGGCCGGCCGCGGACGCCCGTCAGCGCCCCGTCGGCGACCGCAACGAAGTACCGGACGAGGTCGAGCTTCGTGTGCCCGGCCTTGGGGAAGTACACCTTGTCCGGGTTGCTGATCGAGACCTCGCGGTCGCCGATCTGGAGGATCTCCTTGCGCGTGGGCATGCCACGATCCTAGGTGAAGGCGGCAAGCGCGCCCAGCGGGCACCATCCCATCGGGGCGATGCCCGGACCATGGCGGATCAGTACCGTGCGGGACGGTCGGCACCGAGCCGTGAACGCGAGCCGCGCGTTCCGCACGGGTCGACCGGGGAGTGAGGGAGCCACGAGCATGCCGGATTCGGCCGCCACGACGAGCCCTCCGGCGGCGCGCCCGACGGGATCCGTCGTGCCGCCGTGGCTGTCGAACCTCGCCTCGCTGGCCTGGCGGGTCACGGCGGTCGTCGGCCTGGTCATCGTCGCCTGGCTGCTTGCGAGCCTGCTGTGGACGGTGACGGCGTCGATCGCCGTCGCGGTCGTCGTCACGGCCCTGTTCTCGCCGTGGGTGATGCGCCTGCGCGACGGCGGCCGGTCACGCAACGCGGCCGCGGCGATCGTGTGGGCGAGCGCGATGCTCGTCGTCGTGGCGATCGGCATCGGGCTCGTGCTCACGTTCCTCCCGTCGATCCAGCGGCTCGTCGAGACGGTCGACGACGCGATCTCGACGTTCCAGGCGACGCTCGCCTCGCTCGACGTCCCGCCGTTCGTCGGCGAGGCCATCCGGGACGTGTTCGCGATCGTCCGCCGGTTCCTCGGCAGCGAGACGGGGTCGTCCGGCGAGGGCGTCGGGGCGCTGGCCGCGGGCATCGTGACCGTGATCGTCCTGTCGGTGTTCCTCGTGTTCTTCTTCCTGCGCGACGGCGATCGGGCGTGGCTGTGGGCCTTCCAGGCGGTCGAGGAGTCGAAGCGCGACCGGATCACGACGGCCGGCGAGGACGCCCTGACGCGCCTCGCGGGCTATCTCCGCGGCACCACGATCCTGTCCGCGATCATCGCCCTGACCGACCTCGTGTTCATGCTGCTGCTCGGGGTGCCGAGCGCGGTGCCGCTCGCGATCCTCGTGTTCCTGGGCGGCTACATCCCGTACTTCGGCGGCATCGTCACGACCGCGATCATCCTGCTCGTGACGTGGGCGACGGTCGGCAACGTCGCGGTCATCGCCCTGCTGGCGCTCATCGCGGTCCGCAACGTGATCCTGGGCTACGGCATCCGACCGGCGCTGTACAGCCGCACCGTGAGCATCCACCCGGCCCTCGTGCTGCTCGTGCTCCCGGCGGGCTACCAGCTGGCGGGGGTCATCGGGCTGTTCATCGCGGTCCCGGTCACGGCGGTCGTGTTCGCCGTCGGGCGGGCGACGCTCGCCATCGTCGAGCCGGACAACCCGCCCGTGCTGCCGGGCATGGTGCCCGCGTGGCTCGACCGCCTCGCCCAATGGAGCTGGCGGATCCTGGCCGCCTTCGTGCTCGTGGCGATCCTGGTGGGCATCTTCGTGTCCGTCCCGCTGGTCATCATGCCGATCGTGCTTGCGACGATCATCGCCGCCACGGTGGCGCCGCTCGTCGGCTGGCTCACGAAGCGCGGCTGGTCACGGACGCGGGCCGTCGCCCTGTCGGTCGGGGGCGGGTTCCTCGCGATCATCGGCATCCTCCTGCTGGCGATCTTCTCGCTCGTGACGCAGGTCGGCGGGGTGATGGACGCGGCCTCGACGGGAGCCGACCAGGTGAACGCGGCGAGCGGCGGCGCGCTCGGCACGCTGAGCGGCGCAGTCGCGTTCAGCCGCATCCACGTCGTCACGACGGTGGTCTCGATGGCGAGCGCGCTGGGCAGCGTCGCGGTGGTCCTGGTGCTCAGCGTCCTGCTCTCGTTCTACCTGCTGCGGGACGGGGCGTCGATCGGGCCGCGATTGCTCGCCCACGCGCGTCCCGAGGTCGCCCCGAAGGTGCAGGCGGCGGGTGGGCGCGCGTTCGAGGTGCTCGGCGGCTACATGAGCGGCACGGCCGCGATCTCGTTCGTCGGCGCGTTCAGCCAGCTCGTGATCATGATCGTGCTCGGCATCCCGTTCGCCCTGCCCGTGTTCGTGCTGTCGTTCTTCCTGTGCTTCATCCCGTACATCGGCGGGTTCATCTCGACCGGCATCGCGTTCCTGCTGACCGTCGCGCTCGGCTCCGCGACCGACATCGTCATCATGGGAATCTGGACGCTCGTGTTCAACATCGTGACCGGGAACATCGTCTCGCCGATCGTGTACGGACGGACCGTCCATCTCCACCCGGCGCTCGTGCTCGTCGGTATCCCGGCAGGGTCGGCGATCGCCGGGATCCTGGGCATGTTCATGGTCGTGCCGGTGCTGGGGATCATCTCCGCGACCTGGCGGACCGTGCTCGACGTGATGGGGTCTCGCGCGACACCGCCGGAGCCGGGGCCGGACGCCGCCGACGGCGACCCGGCGAGCGACGCCGTGCCGGGCCGTGGCCGGGCCCGAGGCCGCCGCGATCCCACCCGGCGATGTCGACGACCCACCGCTCGCGCCGGGCGCCGCCCCCGCGGAGGCGTGACGCCAACCCTGTCGATTTCCGGCCGACGCATTCGTCGCTAGGATGCGAGGGCCGGACCGGCCGGCCTGACCGGACGAGGAGAACCCGATGCGCTATCTGCTCCTGATCGCCGAAGAGCCGCCGGCCGGGCAGCCGACCCAGGCCGAGATCGTCGCGACGATGGGCGACTACAACGCGTTCGGCAGCTGGCTCAGGGAGCGTGGCTGGAACGAGGGCGGCGAGGCGCTCCAGGACGTCACCACGGCGACGACCGTCAGCGTCCGCGACGGGCAGCGGATCGTGACCGACGGGCCGTACGCGGAGACCAAGGAGCACCTGGGCGGCTTCTACCTGATCGACGTCCCGAGCCTGGACGATGCGATCGAGGTCGCGTCGCGGATCCCGGGCGCGCAGACCGGACGAGTCGAGGTCCGCCCGATCCTGGAGATGGGCTGACGGATCCCGGCGACGTCGTCGCCCGCGTCTTCCACGAGGAGCACGGGCGCGCGATCGCGACGCTCATCCGCCTCCTGGGCGACTTCGACCTCGCCGAGGAGGCCGTCGCCGACGCGTACGTCACGGCGCTCGAGCGGTGGCCGGCGGACGGCATCCCGGCCAATCCCGGGGCGTGGATCGTCACCACGGCCCGGAACCGTGCGATCGACCGCGCGCGCCGGGCGCAGGTCTTCGCGCAGAAGGCCGCGGTCATCGCCCGCGACTCGGCATTCGACGCGTCGGCGCGGGCCGGCGCGCTCCAGGCGGCGGCGGAGGACGAGATGCACCCGATCCCCGACGACCAGCTGCGACTCATCTTCACGTGCTGTCACCCGGCGCTCGCGCCGGAGGCCTCGATCGCGCTCACGCTGCGCACGCTCGGGGGGTTGACGACGCCCGAGATCGCCCACGCCTTCCTCGTGCCCGAGGCGACCCTCGCCCAGCGGCTCGTCCGGGCGAAGAAGAAGATCCGGGCCGCCGGCATCGCGTACGAGGTGCCGACCGGCGACCGGCTCGCGGACCGACTCGATGCCGTCCTGCGCGTGCTGTACCTCGTGTTCAACGAGGGCTATGACGCGTCCGAGGGCGAAGTCGCTCATCCGGCGGGAGCTGTGCGCCGAGGCGATCCGCCTGGCCCGCGTGGTCGCGACCCTGATGCCCGACGAGCCGGAGGCGGCCGGGCTGCTCGCCCTGCTGCTGCTCAGCGATGCGCGGCGGCCCGCGCGGGTCGACGCCGACGGCGCGCTGGTGCGGCTCGAGGACCAGGATCGCGGCCGCTGGTCACGCCCCGAGATCGAGGAGGGGACCACGCTCGTGGAGCACGCGCTGCGCCAGGGCCGGGTCGGGCCGTACCAGCTCCAGGCGGCGATCGCCGCGGTCCACGACGAGGCGGCGAGCGCGTCCGACACGGACTGGCCGCAGATCCTCGGGCTGTACGAGGTGCTGCTGCGGGTGACGCCGTCGCCAGTCGTCGCGCTCAACCGGGCGGTCGCGCTGGGCGAGGTCGCCGGGCCCGAGCCGGGGCTCGCGGCGGTCGACGCGCTGGGCGCAGACCCGTCCCTTGCCGAGTACCGGTTCTTCCATGCGACCCGGGCCGACTTCCTGCGCCGGCTGGGACGCTGGGCGGAGGCGGCCGACGCGTACGAGCGTGCCCTCGCGCTGAGCGCGAACGCGGCCGAGGCGGCGTTCCTGCGCGGCCGGATCGCCGAGGTCCGCGGGCGCTCGCTGGCGGGCTAGCGCGACACGTCCGGGCGTGATGACGCCACACTGCGGGCGTGGATGGCGAAGCGTATCTCCGCCGGCTCGGCCTGCAGGCGCCGCCCGCGACGGACCTCGATGGACTGCGGCGGCTCCAGCGCGCGCACCTCGAGGCGGTCCCGTTCGAGAACAGCTCGGTGCTGCGCGGCGAGCCGATCGTGCTCGAGGAGCCACGGCTCGTCCGGAAGGTCGTGGACGAGCGACGCGGCGGGTTCTGCTTCGAGCTCAACGGCGCGTTCGCGTGGCTCCTGGGCGTGCTCGGGTTCGAGGTCGCGCTGCTGCCCGGGCGCTTCTGGGGCGACAGCCGGCCTCGGGCCGGTGAACGAGCATCTCGCGCTGCGGGTGACGCTGGACGGCGAGGCGTGGCTGGTCGACGTCGGCGCGGGGTTCTCGTTCCGGGAGCCGCTGCGGCTGGTGGTCGGCCCCGGAGCAGGACGACCCGAGCGGCCGGTTCCGGCTCGTGACCGCGGCGGACGATCCGGCCTCGATCGACGTCGAGTGGCGCCATCGCGACGGGCGCTGGGTGCCGCACTACCGGTTCGAGGACCGGCCCGTCGGGCTCGACGCGTTCACGGCGGTGTGCGACCACCTCCGGACGTCGCCGGACTCGCCGTTCACGCAGGGCTGGATCTGCGCCCGGGCCCTCCCCGCCGGCTGGGCGACGCTCGACGGCGACCACCTCGTCGTCACCGAGGGTGCGACGCGCCTCGACGAGCGGGTCGCCGGCCCTGACCTCGATGCGGCGCTCGAGCGCTGGTTCGACATCCGCTCGCCCGGCTGACAGTCGGCGGGCATGGCGAAGGGGCCGGGTCGTGTGCCCCGGCCCCTTCGTCCTCCGTTCCCGATGGCGCGACCGGCGTCCGTGGACGAGGAGCATCCACGGAGGTCGGGCCGCGCGCCTGGAGGCGTTGCCCCGGCCATGGGAGCCGGCCGGGGCACGCGGATCAGCGCGTGACGATCACTCGTTCACGAACCAGTCCACGACGTTCCAGGTGGGTCCGGCCTGGGTGGGATTGGCGAAGAAGTTGCTGAGCCGCTGGGCATGCAGGTCGACCTGCTTGCGGTAGTACAGCGGGATCTCGACGGTCTGCTCCGCGTAGACCTTCTGCACCTCGGCCATGGCCTCGAGGATCACCTCGAAGTCGACGCTGTTCTTCAGCGTGTCGAGGGCCGCGTCCATGCCGGGGTCGTTGACGCCGGCGTTGTTGACGCCGATCGGGTCGAACTGGCTGCTGTGGTAGCTGAAGTAGTTGCCGAGCGGGTCGATCGACGAGCTCGTCGCGTGCTCCGCCAGGTCGAAGTTCGCGTGCGACAGGACGCACGGGGTGTCGGCGCTGGACTCGTTGTAGTCGGCGAAGATGTTGGTCGGGTCGACCGGGTTGATGACCGTGTCGATGCCGACGTCCTTGAGCCACGCCGAGATGAGCGCGAGCGTGTCCTGGCGGACCTGGCGGGTCGTCGTGCACAGCTCGATCTTGGCCTTGAGGCCGTCCTTCTCGCGGATGCCGTCGCCGTCACCGTCGGTCCAGCCGGCGTCCTCGAGGATCTGCTTCGCCTTCTCGGGGTCGTACGTGGTCGGGGCCTGGTCCACGTAGAACCACGCACCGGGCGAGACGAACGTGTTGGCGACCTGGGCCAGCCCGCCCAGCAGCCGCGCGTTGATCTCGTTCTTGTCGATCGCATAGGCGACCGCCTGGCGCATCGCCGGGTCGGCCATCGGGCAGCCCGTGCCGCGGTCGGCGACCGACGGGTTCTTCGAGCAGCCACCCACCTGGGTGTCCGCGTTGAAGCCGTCCGCCGCATACCAGTTCGGCCGCAGGAACTCGTAGGTGAGCGAGTCGATCGAGCTGACCTGGTCGCCGAGGTCCTGGACCTTCGGCAGGTCGGAGTCCTGGAGGTCGGTCGCGATGTCGACCTCGCCGTTGCGGAAGCCGGCGATCATCGAGTCCGGGTCGCCGTACCACTTGAACACGAGCGAGTCGAGGTGGGCCGGCTTGCCGGTCTTCCAGCTCCGGTAGTTCTCGTTGCGGGCGAGGCGCAGCTCGGCGCCCGGCGTCACGCTCTCGAACTTGAACGCGCCGCTGACCGGCATCTGGGCGACCTCGTCGGGCCGGAAGCCCTGGCCCTTGACCTGGTCGGCGATCGGGATCTGCGACAGGAAGTGCCGCGGCAGGGGCGCCACCACCATCGTGATGTAGCCCTCGAACACGTTCTCGAAGTGGAGGACCATGTCCGTCGCGGAGGGGCAGTCCCAGGCGGTCACGTCCTCGAAGCCCGAGGTGATGACGCCCACGTTGTCCGGGTCCATGACCCATTCCCACGCGTACTTGAAGTCGTCGCAGGTCAGGTCGGTGCCGTCGGACCACTTGAGGCCGTCACGCAGCTTCCAGGTGACGGTCATCGCGTCGCCGTTGTCGCCCGGCACCTTGACGCCGCCGTTCTCGAGGGTCGGGATCTCGGCCGCGAGATCAGGCGCGTACTTGTAGTCGTGGGTGAACGTCGCGAGGGTGGCCCACGCGGTGGACGCGACGTTGGCCTCGGTGACCTGGGTCAGGTAGTACGGGTTGAACTGCGTCGCCTCCTGCCAGTCGCCGACGATCGCGGTCCCGCCATCGGCGCCGTCGGCCGGCGCGTAGTCCGTGTTGAACAGGTCGATCTCGCCGGTCGGGGCGCTGGGGCTCTCACCGGACGGCGGCTCGTCCGTCGCCGCGGCGGGCGGGGCGCTGGCGGGTGCCGTGGTGGCGGTCGGACTGCCGCCGCAGGCCGCCACGACGAGCACCGCCGCGCTCGCGCCGATCAGCAGCCGGAGGCGAAGGCCTCCGGATCGGGTTGTCATCTCGTGTGCTCCTCCGCTTGGCGGGCACGCTGACGCGGCCCATGGGTGGCCGAAGCCGTTGACCGAGCCTCATCCGCGCGGCGGGCAGGAACAAGGCACGCGGTGACCCCATCCGCCATGGGGCGTTCCCATCACCTCGGGGTCCGGATGGGAACGCCGGGGTGCGGCTGGTGGGCTTGCGTGACCGGATCGAACCCCGGTGCGCCCAGCGGGGTAAGGAAAGGGAACGCAGGAATGGGAGATCCTGGGTGCCCTATCCGCCGATCGTCCTCGACCGGGCGGCGAGCTTGCCGCTCTACCGCCAGATCGAGGTCGCGCTCCGCCGGTCGATCCTCGACGGGCGGATCGGCCCCGGGGCACGTCTCCCCGGGATCCGGGCCTATGCCCGGCACCTGGGCGTCGGGGCGGTGACGGTGATGACGGCCTACGAGCAGCTGACGGCCGAGGGATACCTCGAGGCGCGACCGGGGCGGGGGACGGTCGTGGCGCCCGGGCTGCCCGACCTGCGGGGCGGGCTCCGGCCACGGTCACTGCCGGGGCGGGGCCCCGCGGACGAGGCCGACGTCCTGCCCGAGGCGTCGCCGGGGCCGCGGCGCCCGTTCTTCGAGGGCACCCACTCGCGGCCCCGGTTCGACTTCCGGACGGGCTCCACCAGCCTCGACCTGTTCCCGTCCGCGGTCTGGGAGCGGCTCCTGCCGCGGGCGTGGCGCGACCTCGCCTCGGACCCGGAGCCGGCGACGACGTACCGCTGGCCGGAGGGCGACCCGCGGCTGCGCGCCGAGCTGGCGGCGTACCTCGGGATGTCGCGGGCCGTCCGGGCGACGCCCGAGCAGGTCGTGGTGACGGCCGGCGCCCAGGGCGCGTTCGCGACGGCGGCCCGGCTGTGGCTGACCGACGGGCGGACGCTCGCGACCGAGGACCCGTCGAGCCCGCATCTCCGGCGCACGTTCGAGGGCCTGGGCGTCGAGACGATCCCCGTCCCCGTCGACGACCGCGGGCTGCTCGTCGACCGCCTGCCGGACGGCCCGTCCGCGGTGCTCGTCACGCCCTCGTGGCAGTACCCGAACGGCGGCACGATGCCGGTCGCGCGCCGGATGCACCTGCTCGCCTGGGCCGACCGCAACCGGGCGGTCGTCATCGAGGACGACTGCGACTCCGAGCTGCGCTACGAGGGTCACCCGCAGCCGTCGCTCCAGGGGCTGGACGAGGCGGGCCGGGTGCTCTACGTCGGGACGTTCTCGAAGGTGCTGTACCCGGGGCTGCGGCTCGGCTGCGCGGTCGTGCCGGCGTCGGCCGTCGAGGTGTTCGTCGCGCGCCACGAGGCGCTCTACCGGGGCCCGGGCGCGCTGGAGCAGCGGGCGCTCGCGCTGTTCCTCGCCGAAGGGCACTTCGAGCGGCACCTCGCGCGCCTCCGGGCGCACAACGCCGAGCGCCAGGAGGCGCTGCTCGCCGCGCTCGCCGCGGAGCTCGGCACGGTCGTGTCGGCCCGCCCTGCCGCCGCCGGGACGCACCTCGTCGTCCGGATCGAGGACGTCAGCCTCAGCGCGACCCAGCTGGCGATGCGGGCGCGGGCGATCGGCGTCGCGGTCGAGCCGCTGTCCTTCTCGCGGCGGCTGGATGCGGGCGATCGCGAGCTGCTGCTGCACTACGCCCGGCTGACGCCCGCCGAGATCCGCGAGGGCGTGCGGCTGCTCGCCCGGGCGGCGGAGCGGCGATCGCTCGGGGCCGGCGCCGGGGCCGCATCCGCCTGACTCTGCGCGGCCGCCGCGCCAATGCGCGCGCGTCGCCCGCTCCGGTGAGCGGCGGATAAGCCGGCGGTACGGCTCCGTGCAGCCCGGCTCGCCACCCTGCGGGCATGCACGACAAGGAACGACGACGAGACAAGCGACGGCACAAGGCCGGCAAGGATCACGCCACCCGGGACCTCGGCAACGGCGTCGTCCAGGCGACGCCCGAGGCGGTGCTGCGGGCGATGGGCGGGCTGCCGCCCGATCTGGACTGGGACGTGATGGCGCCCAACGTCATCCCGATCCTGCCGCGCCGGCGGCCGATGCCGGCCATGGCGGGCGAGCCGTTCCGGGTGACCCTGCCGCCGGGCATCCCGACCGGGTTCGGGATCGACATCGGCCCCGCGTTCCTGGTGGTCGGGTCGTCGCTGCTCGAGACCTGGCCGATCGGGCCGGCGGAGCTCGTCGCGACCGCGCTCGACAACCTCCGGGCGCGCGTGCGCGCCGTGCGGCACCGGGATCTCGTCAGCCAGTCGATCGACAGCGTGCCGGTCCGTGTGCTCCAGACGGGCGTCGGCTGCGCCTCGGCGCTGCTGCTCGCGCCGGACGAGCTGGTGCGGGTGTTCGGGCCCCAGCCGCAGTGCCTGATCGCGCCGATGCGCGACCTCCTGGTCTCGCTGCCGCCAGACGCGGACCGGGCGTTCGTCGCGTGGCTCAACGACGAGTTCAGCGAGATGGACCCGAACGGGCTCGCGCTCGATGCATTCGTGCTCGAGGGAGGCGGGCTGCGCTACGAGGCGTTCGGGACGCGCGAGGCGTCGCTCAGTCGCCGACCGTGACGCTCTTGCTCACCGAGTCCGTCGCGCCTTCGGGGGAGGTCGCGGTGAGCGTGACCGTGTAGGTGCCGGCCTCGTCGTAGGTGTGCTTCGGGTTGCGGGCGGTCGACGAGGCTCCGTCCCCGAACGTCCAGCTCCACGTCGCCCCGTTCCGGGTCCGGTTCGCGAAGTCGGCGGTGAGCCCGCTCACGTCGACGTTGAACGCGACGACGGGCGGCTTCGCGGTCGGCGCGGGCGTCGGCTCCGGGGTCGGCTGAGGCGTCGGCTGGGCGTCGGCTGGGCGTGGGCTGGGCGTGGGCTCGGGTGTCGGCGTGGGGGTCGGGATCCGGCGTCGGCCCGCCACCGCCGCCCGGATGGGCGTCGGCGTGGGGGTCGCACCCGGTGGCGGCGTCGGGGTCGCGCGGCCGGGCAGGACGCCGCCGCCCGGTGCGTCGGTCCCGGTGCCTCCCTCCGTGTCGACGCCTCCCTCGGTCAGCGGCGGCGTCGACGTCTCGATGACGCCGACCGCGCGCGGGTCGAACGGACGGGACCCCGTCGCCGGGGTCGCTGGACCCGAGCACGATGCCGGGCACATCGGGATCGCCGGTGGGCAGCGGGATCTCGCCCTCCGGCGGCGACCAGACGAACGCGGAGAACGCGATGGCACCGACGATGGCGATCGCCACCACGAGCGTGCCGTTGAGGGCCCAGTCGCGCGAGCGATGCCCTGCCGTCTTGGGCTCCTTCGGCGGTCGGCCGCGGCGGGTGCGCTTCACGGCGGTCGCCGCGGCCACGGCCGTCGCCGCCTCGAGCGCGGCGCGATCCCGAGTCGCGGGCGATTCCGTGAACGTCGAACGCGAGGCGACGGGCGGAGGAACGCCAGACAGCCGGTTCGCGAACCCGGCAGCGGACGTGTAGTCGGGCACGTCGTCCCGCTGGACGCTGCTCCGGGCGAGGGGATCGACACGGTTGGAGTCCCGGCTGCCGGCTGGGCGATCGGCGGCGGATCGACGACGAACGGCGGGGCGACGCTCGTCGCGGGCCTGCGACGCGGCAGCCATCGCGGCCACGATCGGCGCGTCCGACGGCGCACCGGCGGGCACGTCCGATCGCGCTGCGGCGATCGGGGGCGCGGCGGTGAGGTCGTCGTCGGAAGTCGGGTGCATGGCCTCGCGGCTGGGTCGGGGTTCGCTCACCGCAGCAGCGCGGGAGTCGGATTGGCGGCGGTCGATCGCGACACTTCGGAAGCGTCGCCCAAGCAGGCTCCCGACCATCGCCGCCAGGACGATTGCCAGGAGCACGCCTCCGACCAGTGCGACTGTCTCGAGCGGCATCCACCCTCGTCGGACTCTGTTGCCCCGCGCGATCCTACCGCGCCAACCGCCGGATCGCATCTCGCGGCCCCGTTCCGGCGTGCCGATGCCGTCTCGCTTTCGTACGCTGGGTGCACACAGAACCCTCCGCTGGAGCCTCGATGACCGACCCGGCGCCCGCCGGCCGCCCGCTCCGCTACGCCGGCTACCGCTCGTATCCCTACCTCGAGCGCGGCCGCGACTACCGCGCGTTCGACCTCGCGGCGGAGGTGGACCGGGTGCCGCCCCACGTCGTGGCGGTGAGCGACGCCGAGGAGGCCCGCGTGTGGCGGATCCTCGCCACCCACCCCGCGATCAGCCTCCACGACCACCTCGAGGTCTACCCGTCGAACCTCGCCGAGGCCGACGACTGGGTCCGCGACGCGCACCCGTTCACCGGCTACGAGGGGCTGGCCCGGTCCGGGCTCGCCGCCGCGTTCGAGAACTTCGGTGACGGGACCGCGACGATCACGAGCAAGAGCGGCTGGAAGTGGTCGGACGTGATCCACGACATCGGCATCCGCTACGCCGACTGGGCGCACCAGGACTTCGTCGTGCGCGGCGAGACGATCGGGGACATCCATGACGCCTTCGCGGCCGGGCAGGTCGCGCTCATCGGCGCGCTCGAGGCCGCGACGCCGATCGAGAACGAGCTCGACCGGCTCGACGTGCTGTACGGCTTCGGCATCCGGATGCTCGGCGTGACCTACAGCGAGTCCAACGCGCTCGGGTCCGGCTGCCGCGAGACGACCGACGGGGGACTGACCGGCTTCGGGCGGCGCGCCGTCGAGCGGATGAACCGCCTGGGCATCCTCATCGACGTCAGCCACGCCGGCGACCGCACGAGCCTCGACACGATCGCGGCCTCGAGCGCGCCCGTGTGCATCAGCCACTCGGGCTCGCGCGAGCTGTGGCCGATCAGCAAGTGCAAGCCCGACGACGTGATCCGGGCCTGCGCCGAGCGCGGCGGCGTCATCGGGATCGAGGCGGCGCCCGGCACGACGATGGTCAAGCCGGACCTCGTGGAGGCGTCGATCGAGACGTTCATGCGCCACTTCGAGTACTGCGTCGACCTCGTCGGCATCGACGGCGTGACGTTCGGGCCGGACACGTTCTTCGGCGACCACGCCGGGACGTACCACACGCCGCAGGGCGCGCTGCTCGCGAGCGGCGACTCCGAGTACGACGACGTCATCCCCGAGTACGTCGTGGGGCTCGAGAACATCGGCGACTTCCCGAACATCGTCCGCTGGCTCGTGGCGCACGGGTACTCGGACGACGAGATCGCCAAGGCGATCGGGGGCAACACGCTCCGGGTCCTCGAACAGGCCTGGGCCGGCTGAGCGGAGGCACGACGATGGCGGTGCACAAGGTCGGGGTCCTCACGTCCGGCGGCGACAGCCCCGGGCTCAATGCGGCGATCCGGGGGTTCGGCAAGGCGGCGATCGGCTACGGCTGGGAGGTCGTCGGCTATCGCGACGGGTTCCGCGGGCTCGCGGAGGACCGGCGGGTCAAGCTCAACTCCAGTGCCCTGGCGGGGATCCTGACGATCGGCGGCACGATCCTCGGCACGAGCCGCGACAAGCCGCACCGGATGCCGATGGGCGGCGAGATCCGGGACATGACCGAGCAGATCGTGGCCAACTACCGGAAGGCCGGCCTCGACGCGCTCGTGTGCATCGGCGGCGGCGGGACGGCGAAGAACGCCCTGCGCCTGTCGAAGGCCGGGCTCGACATCATCACGCTCCCCAAGACGATCGACTTCGACCTGGCCGGCACCGACGCGTCGATCGGGTTCGCGACGGCGCTCGAGATCGCGACCGACGCGATCGACCGGCTGCACTCGACCGCGCACAGCCACCACCGGATCATCGTCGCGGAGATCATGGGCCACGGGGCGGGCTGGCTGACCCTGGGGTCCGGGCTCGCGGGCGGCGCGGACGTCATCCTCATCCCGGAGATCCCGTACTCGGTCGCGAGCATCTCGACGGCGATCAAGCGCCGGGTGAAGGCGGGCACGAACTTCTCGATCGTCGCCGTGGCCGAGGGCGCGCGCTCCGTGGAGGACGCAAAGGCGCTCGTCGCGGCCGAGGCACGGGTCGATGCGGCGAGCGAGCGGACGGCGAAGGACGCGGCCCGCGCCGAGGTCGACCTGCTCGAGGTCCAGCACACGGGCAACACGCTGCGGCTCGCCCACCAGCTGGAGCAGCTCACCGGGCTCGAGTCGCGGGTCTCGATCCTCGGCTACATCCAGCGCGGCGGGACGCCCTCGCCGCTCGACCGCCTGCTCGCGACGCGAGTCGGCGCGGCGGCCGCGGACCTGGTCGCGGAGGGGACGTTCGGGGTGATGGTCGCGGCGCGCGGCGACCGCACCGAGGCCGTGCCGCTCACCGAGGTCGCGGGCAAGCGGCACACGGTCCCGGCGGACCATCCGTGGATCGTCGCGGCGCGCCTCGTGGGGACGTGCCTCGGGGACTGAGGCTCTGCGCCGGACTCGGGGTGCCGGCGCCGCGGATGACGCGGAACGGCCGGGCCGCGAAAGATCCGCGACCCGGCCGTGATGGAGGCGTCGGCGGGCCGAGCCCGCCGTCGAGCGAGCTAGGACTTCGGCAGGAGCACCCCGTCGATGATGTAGACGGTCGCGTTCTTGGTCTGCACGTTGCCGCAGACGACCTTGGCCGTCCCGTTCACCGTGAAGTCCTCACCGCTGCCGGTGACCTCGATCGTCCCGCCCTGGAGCGTCTCGTGCGTCCCCGCGAGCTGGTCCGGCGACAGCCGGCCCGCCACGACGTGGTACGTGAGCACGGTCGTCAGGAGGCCCTTCGGGTCGGCGAGTGCGGCATCCAGCGTTGCCTTGTCGAGCGCGGCGAAGGCGTCGTTCGTCGGCGCGAACACGGTCAGGTCGTCGGTCGTGTTGAGCGTGTCGCCGAGGCCGGCGGCGCCGACCGCGGTGACGAGCGTCGAGAGCGCCTCGTTGTTCGACGCCGCCGTCGCGACCGGGTCGAGGGCCATCCCCTGGAAGCTGCCGGAGCCGCTCGCCGGCACGCCGGCGCAGGCCACGCCGAACGGCTCGTCCATCATCCCGGCGCTCGGCGCCATGGACTCGGGCGCCATCGACTCGGGCGCCATCGACTCCGGCGCCATCGACTCGGCGGCCATCGACTCGGGCGCCATCGACGGGGCCACGGTCGAGGTCGAGCCACCGCCCGACGAACAGGCGGCGAGCGCGAAGGCAGCCGCGGCGAGGAGCCCGCCGATTCGGGCGGTCGTGTGCTTCGAGGTCATGTGGGATCTCCCTGGTGCAGGTGGGCGAGGTGCAGCCGCCGGGTCAGCCGGCATGGGGTGGAGGGTGTGCGCCGACGGCGCCACGCCCGGCGAGGCAGGGGCGGCGGGGAGGCGGGCACGAGGCTGCACACGCGGTGATGCGCAGGGTCCGGGCGGACGGATCACTGCCGGGCCGGATCGATGCGATAGTCGGGTCATGGCCCAGGCCCCAGGATCGCCGCCGCCCCGCCGCCGCCTGAGCGGGATCGTGCTCGACCCGGCGCCGCTCCGCCTCGACCGCGACTTCCGCCTGCTGTGGACCGGCCAGGCGATCAGCTCGACCGGCCGCCTGATCACCCAGGTCGTGCTCCCGTACCAGGTCTACGTCCTGACCAACGACCTGCTGGCGGTGGGCTTCCTGTCGATCGTCCAGCTGATCCCGATCCTCGTCTTCTCGCTCGGCGGCGGGGCGGTGGCGGACTCGGTCGACCGGCGGAAGCTCCTCCTCATCACGCAGGTCGCGCTCATGGCCTGCTCGATGGCGCTCGTGCTCCTCGCGCTCATGCCGGCCCCGCCGCTCGCCGCGCTGTACGCGGTGGCGTTCATCTCCGCCGGGCTCGCCTCGGTGGACCAGCCCGCCCGGGCGTCGTCGATCCCGCGCCTCGTGCCACCGGAGCGCGTGCCGGCCGCGATCTCGCTCAACCAGGCGATGTTCAACGCGTCGGCGATCGTCGGCCCGGCGATCGGCGGGATCGTCCTCGCGGCGTTCGGGATCGCCGCGGCGTACGTGCTCGACGTGATCACCTACCTCGGGGCGATCGTCGCGCTGCTGCTTATGCACCCGATCCCGCCGGCACGCGGCGCCGCCCGGGCGAGCATCGGCGCGATCGTCGAGGGCCTCCGGTTCGCCACCAGCAAGCGCCCGCTGCTCGCCACGTTCCTCGTCGACCTCAACGCGATGGTCTTCGGGTCGCCGCGGGCGCTGTTCCCGGCACTCGCCCTCGACGTGTTCATGGTCGGGCCGGCGGGCGTCGGGTTCATGGCCTCGGCCGCGGGCGTCGGCGCGCTCGTCGCGGCGCTCCTCAGCGGCTGGACGGGCGGCGTGAGGCGACCCGGGCGTGCGGTGCTGATCGCCGTCGCCGTGTGGGGCCTCGGGATCATCGCCTTCGGCCTGGCGACGTTCAGCTTCCCGCTCGCGCTCCTGTTCCTCGCGGTCGCATCAGGCGCGGACGTCATCAGCGCCGTCCTGCGCGGCGAGATGCTCCAGGCGCTGACACCCGACTCGCTCCGCGGCCGGGTGAGCTCGATCCACGTCCTCGTGGTCACCGGCGGGCCGCGCATCGGCGACGTCGAGGCGACGGCGGTGGCCTCGGTGATCGGGCCGGCAGGGTCCGTGGTGGCGGGCGGCGTCCTGACGCTGGCGGGCCTCGGGCTCATCCACCTCGGGATGCCGGAGTTCGCGCAGATGGAGCTCAGGCTCGACGAAGGTCCGCCACCGGACGACGAGCCGCCCGCGCCGGCGGCGACGGGCCCGTTGGCCGTGGGCCCGGCCGACGCCTGAGGGACGTCGGGCTAGAGCGGCCCGATCCCGAGCCGCGCGGCGAGCTTCTCGAACGCCTGCTCGTACCCGCCTTCGGCCGAATCGCGTCCCTCGCTGGGCATCGGGCCGTCCGTCATCGTGAGGATCGTCCCGTCGCCGTCGGCGGTGAGCTCGACGCGGACGATCGACGGCTGCTCCAGCCCGTTCTCGCCGGTGTAGCGGAGGACGATGAGCGACGGCTCGCGCAGCTCCAGGATCTCGTAGCCGATCGGGAACTCGAAGCCGTCGGTCCGCCGGACCATCGTGACCTCCCAGCGGCCGCCGACCTCCGGGTCGATCCGGATCCGGTCGACCGGTGCGTGCCAGCCGTCCGGGCCGTACCACTCGGCGATCTCGGCGGGGTCGGTCCACGCCCGGTAGACGGCATGCCTCGGCGCGGCGAAGCGGCGGGTGAGTCGGACGGTCCGCTCGGCGTCGAGCGCGCGCGTGTCGGTCATCGGTGTCGGGCCTCCGTTCGCCGCAGGTGGGCGTCGAGTCGATCCATGCGTGTCTCCCAGGTCCGGCGCCGCTCCTGCAGCCAGGCGGCGGCCTCGTTCAGTGGCTCGGGTTGGAGGCGGCTGGGCCGCCACTGGGCCTCCCGGCCCCGCTCGATGAGCCCCGCGCGCTCCAGCACCTTGAGGTGCCGCGAGATCGCGGGCAGGCTCACGGTGAAGGGCGCCGCGAGCTCGTTCACCGTCGCCTCTCCCTCGGCGAGCCGCGCGAGGATCGAGCGGCGGGTGGGATCGGCGAGGGCGGCGAAGGTGCGGTCGAGCTGGTCGGCGTGCATTTCACATCTCGGTTAATTAACAACTGCATGAAACACGATCGGCGCCGGCCTGTCAACCCGTGCGGGCAACTCGCCGAGCGAACCCGCCGAGCGCCCAGCCCGTACCCTCGGGCGATGGGTCCGCGACTGTTCGGCATCCCCGCGACGGAGGCGTCCGCGATCGCGATCCTGCGCCGCGGGCCGAGCGACTGGAGCCACGTCGGCCGCTGGGATCCGGAGGCCGGCACCTACGAGGCGGGCTCGTGGATCCACGGCCGGCTCTATCCCCAGCGGTGCGACCTGTCGCCCGACGGCCGGTGGCTCGTCGCGTTCATCTACAAGGACAGCTGGTCGTGGCAGGCCGGCCCCACCTACATCGCCGTCTCGCGCCTGCCCTGGCTCGCGGCCCTCGCCGCGTGGGGGACGGACGGCACGTGGACCCGCGGCTTGGCGTTCGCGCCCCGCGGGACGGCCGCGTACCCGCCCGGTGAGCCCGAGCTCGGTGACGTCGGGCCGCTCCTTCGTGCCTGGGACCTGGACCAGCAACGTCCGGCGTCGTTCGCGGTGGAGCGGGCGCGCGGCTGGACCGAGACGCCGGACAGCCCGCCGGCTGCCGCCGACGACCCGTGGGACGAGCGCCGGGTGCCGCACCTCACGATGCACAAGCCCCGGCCCGGACGCGCCCGGGACGCGGCTCCTCGTCCGCGGCTGGTACGCGGCGCACCGCGGCTCCGAGCCTGGTCGTGGCCCGGCGCGCTATGCCCTCACCGTCGATGACGGGCCGGAGCAGGCGCTCGCCGGCGTCCAGTGGGCGGACTGGGCGCGCGACGGCCGACTCCTCGTCGCGACGACGGCGGGCGAGCTCCAGGTCCGCGATGACCCGCGCGCACCGCAGCCGTCATGGCGCCACGACCTCGCCCCGATGACGCCGACGCCCGAGCCGCCACCGGCCGAGGCACATCGCTGGTGACCTGACGCCCGCGCGTCGTCGGCGGTGGACCGCTTCGGTACGATGCAGGCTCGGGAGCGATCGCCTCCGTCACGGCGAACGAGGGTGCAATGAGCCTCAGCGACAACCTGATCCCCAACGAGACCGTCCTGTTCCAGGCGCACAAGCACTGGGTCGCGCCGATCCGCGCCTCGCTGGTCGCGATCGGGCTCATCCTCATCGCCGGCCTGCTGGGGATCATCAAGCCCTCCGGGGACGGGTTCCTCGGCTGGATCGGGAGCGTGCTCGGGCTCATCCAGGGCGGACTCGTGATCGCCGGCGGCGTGTGGATCGCGTACAACATCGTGCTCTGGCGGACGGCCCAGTTCGCCGTCACGAACCTCCGGGTCCTCCGCTACGAGGGCCTCATCCGGCGGCGGACGTCGGAGACCCTGCTGTCGAGCGTCACCGACGTGCGGGTCGTCGTCGGGCTGCTCGGCAGGCAGCTCGGCTACGGCGACCTGCGAATCGTGACCGGCGCGGGCGAGGCCGCTGCGGACTCCTTCATCTGGATCACGCAGCCGCTGGAGTTCCGGAACGCGATGATGGCCCGCCGGATGGCGGCCGAGGTCGGCGGCGACGCGTCGGCGTCGGTCGCCGCCGCCCCGGTCGCCGCGGCCACAACCGCGCCCGCACCCGACACCGACGCCTGCGGCTCCGGACCCGGCGGCCGTCGCCGCCACCGCCGATGCGGCAGCAGGGATCCGCCAGCTGGGCGAGCTCCGGGACCAGGGCCTCATCTCGGACGAGGAGTTCGAGGCGAAGAAGCGCGAGCTGCTGGCCCGCATCTGACGGGACCGGAGCCATGCCCGACATGACGACCGAGATGACGAGCCTGACCGAGTGGCTGAGCAGCAACGCGCTGCCGCTGCTCATCGTCACGGCGCTGCTGCTGTTCCTGTACCGCGGCCTCAAGCCGTTCGTCCACCGGGTGCTCGTGCGCGTGATGCGCGCCCAGGAGTCGTTCGTCGCCGACGACCCGCGCCAGCAGGACGAGCTCAACCGCCGCGTCGCCACGATCGAGGACCTCATCACCCGGCTGCTGCGGACCGGCGTCACGATCGCGATCGTCGCCGTGATCCTCGGCTGGTTCGACCTGTGGCCGGCCCTGGCCGGGTTCGGGCTCGTCATCGCCGCGCTCACGCTCGCGGGGCAGGGGATCATCCTCGACTACCTGATGGGCGTCCTCATCCTCGTCGAGGGCCAGTACTTCAAGGGCGACACGGTGCGCCTCGGCATGGTCGAGGGCGTCGTCGAGGAGGTCGGCCTGCGGCGCACGCAGGTCCGCGACATCCGCGGCACGCTCCACTCGATCTCGAACGGCCTGATCCGCGAGTCGGCGAACCTGACCCGGACCTACGCGACGGCGACGATCGACATCGACGGCGTGGCTGATCGCGACGTCGAGGCGGTGATCGCGGTGCTCGACGCGGTCGGGCTTGACCTGGCCGCCGACCCGTCGTTCGAGGGCGTGTTCCATGAGCCGCCGTCCTACGCCGCGACGACCCGGTTCACCGCCGCGGGCGCGACGCTCCGCCTGTCGGGTCGCGTCCGCCCGGACGCCCGGCCGCGGGTCGAGGCCGAGATGCGACGCCGCGTCGCCAAGGCGCTCGCCGCGGGCGACATCCACCTCGTCGTCCAGCCCATGGGGACGGGGACCAGTCCACGCTGACCACACGAACGAGGGCGCAGCCATGAGCTTCGATGTCGCAGCCGAGGCGTACGACTCGTTCATGGGCCGCTGGTCGCGGCTCCTGTCGGTTCCGTTCGCGGACTTCGCAGAGGTCAGGTCGGGGCAGACGGCGCTCGACGTCGGCTGTGGGACCGGCGCCTTGACTGGCGTGCTCGTCACGCGGCTCGGCCCGGTCGACGTGGCCGCGGCGGACCCGTCGGCGCCGTTCGTGGGCGCGATGCGCGAGCGGTTCCCGGGCGTGGACGTGCGCGAGGCATCGGCGGAGCGGCTGCCGTTTCCCGACGACGGATACGACGTGACGCTCGCCCAGCTCGTCATCCACTTCATGCCCGATCCGGTCGCGGGACTGCGCGAGATGGCGCGGGTGACGCGCCCGGGGGGCGTGGTCGCGGCCTGCGTCTGGGACCACGCCGGGCAGCGCGGCCCGCTGCGCGACTTCTGGGCCGCGGCGCGGACCGTGATCCCGGATGTTGACGACGAGTCCGAGCTCCCGGGAACCCGCGAGGGGCACCTCGAGGAGCTGTTCACGACGGCGGGTCTCCAGGCGATCGAGTCGGCGGCGCTCGCGGTCACGCTGCCGCTGGCGTCGTTCGAGGCGTGGTGGGAGCCGTTCACCCGGGGCGTCGGGCCGGCCGGAGCCTTCGTGCGGGGCCTGGACCCGGACGGCCGCGCAGCGCTCGAGGCCGAGTGCCGCCGGCGACTTCCTGCCGACGGCCCGTTCTCGCTCGATGGCGTGTCCTGGGCGGCCCGCGGGCTGGCGTAGCGGGAGCGGCGACGACCCGCCGGAGACGGGCCGCCGCCGCAACCTGGAGGAGCGGGTGGCGCTAGACGTCCGAGGGGTCGAGGCTCGGCGCCGGGACGGTCGTCGCGTCAGGTGTCGTGCTGCTGTCCGACGACGTGTCGCCGTCGGTCGAGCCGTCGGTCGAGCCATCGTCGGGGCAGTCGCCGTGGGCGCCGCGGCCCGGACGGGCGTCGCCCGACGAATCGGTGCCGGGCGTGGTCTCGGGCGCGGTGGTCGCGCCGTCGTCGCCGGTCGTGGGCGTGGTCGTCGCCGCGGGCGACTCGGACGGGCTCGGGTCGGCCGCGAACGCGACCGCCGAGCCGCCGACGACGAGCAGCCCGATCGCGAGCAGCGCCATCGCGATCGAGCGCTTTGCGCCCGCGAAGCGCCACCCGACGACGGTGGCTGGATGGTGGGGTTGGGATCCATATCGATCTCCGACTGCGGGTTGTCCCGGTCACGCCGGGTGGCGCGTCCGGTGGCTCCATCTCGCCGGAGGTCCCTGAGAGTCGGATGAGGCGGCGGCCGTTCCGGGCCAACCCCAAGCAAGGTCACAGCGCGCTCCAAGGTTCGCGATCTGTGCCCCGCCCGACGCCCCGACCGCCGACACCCAACCGCTCCTTGCTCCGCAACCTTCCCGCACGGTAGGGTGCCCGCATGACCTCCCCCGTCCGGAGCACGGCCATGTGCTGCTGTATGCAGCGGCGGCCCCGCCGTGCTGAGGAAGGGGTCCGAGGTCTGACGCCGATCGACTGATCGGTCCGGGCCTCGGTCGAGGTCCCGGGGTCGCGGTCCAGCGGATCGCGACCGGGTTTGCTCCTCAGGACGGGCGACGGGGTGCCGCCGCCGCGATCCCACGTGCCGTGCCCCCGGCGCGGGACCTCGTGTCCGACCCCCGGATCCCGAAGGAGCCTTCGATCATGGCTGTCCAGATCCTCTCCGCCCCCGAGACCGAGCGCGCGCTCGCCGAGAACGAGCGCTACGCGGCGACGTTCGACCGGCCCAACCTCGAGCTCCCCCCGAGCCGCAAGCTCGCCGTCCTCGCCTGCATGGACGCCCGGCTGACGGTCGAGCAGGTGCTCGGCCTACGGACGGGCGAGGCGCACATCATCCGCAACGCCGGCGGCCTCGCGACGGACGACGCGATCCGCTCGCTGGTCATCAGCCAGCACCTGCTGGGCACCGATGAGGTGCTGGTCATCGAGCACACCGGCTGCGGGATGCTCACGTTCGACGACGACCACGTTCGCGAGCACATCGCCGAGACGACCGGCGAGGACGTCGATCTCCCGCTCCACGCCTTCCCGGACCTCGAGACGAACCTGCGGGCGCAGGTCGACAAGATCCGCGCCCATCCGTGGATCAAGGACGTGCCCGTGACAGGCGTCGTCTATGAGGTCGAGACCGGCCGCCTGCGCAAGGTGGCCTGACCGACGCAGACTCCGCCGCCGCCGGTCACCACCGACCGGCGGCGGCATCCGGCCTCCGCAGCATGCGACGCGCTGACGCGGCCCGTGCGGAAGGACGATGCGCCCGACGATCGCCCTCCGTGTCCCGGTCCCGCACGTGACGAGGGTCTCCTGGACCGTCGCGGTCCTACGTCACGGCGGCGAGGCCGTGGCCGACGAATTTGATGAGGTCCGGCATCGTGAACGTCCCGGGCGTCGCCGCGGGGAGGAAGGGTCTCCACGCGGGCATGTTCCGGAGATACGACGACGGATCCTTCTCGAGCAGGCCGAGCAGGACTTCGGCAACGATCCGACCGCCGACCTCGCCGAGATGGCGTCCGTTGGCCTGGACGCTCGCCTCGCGCAGCACGTAGTGCCAGAGCGGGGCGGGCCCGCCACCGCCCGGCAGGCCGAGCTCGGCATCGGTGAGGACGGTGAGGCCCATGTGGTTCGCGACGTCCTGCCCGGACGGCAGGAGCAGCCGAGCTCCGCGCGTCAGGTTGCGTTCGATCAACGACGGACGGTTGCCACCTACCTCAACCGGCAGCTGGGTCAGCGGTCGAGCGATCAGCGCGTCGATCAACCGCGTCTGCTGGCGTTGGTTCTGGCCGGCACCGTCGACCTCGAAGAACCGCGGCCACTCGATCGTCCACTTCGGCGGCAGGATGCGGAAGCCACCGAAGCTCCCGAGCCGGTTGTCCCGGGTTGCGCCCGGCGCGAAGATCGGCAACCCCGGGACGAACGTGTTCAGCTTGTAGCCGCCACGGATCTGCGAGTGCCCGAACCGGTATGCCGCGACCGAGAACTCGACGGGCATGTACGGGTCATATTTCCACGTGTAGAAGTCGCGATTGACCTTCGGCACCGGCCCAGTCTCGTCGAGCACCGCATTGAATGTGGTGGTGCCAACCGTGCGCGGGATGAAGTCGTGGACGACGACCCACTGGTAATGCCAGCGGACGATGCGCTGTGCGGCCTCGAACGCGGTCTCGCTACCGGACCTGAGGGTGGGGTCGGCGTCCACGAGGTCGAACACCTTGTTGTGGAACTTCAGCATCGTCAGCTGGAGCGCGCTGACAAAGATGTTCTCGTCGTTTCGCGGGTCGCCGATGAGCGCCGTTTCCTGGTTGTTCCGAGGGAGGTCGTCTTCGGCGTCGTGGTGCCCGATCAGGAACTTGTTGTGGCCCGAATCGAAGTCATAGAGGAACGGATCATCGGATGGGCCACGGCCGTACACCGAGTCGAGGTCGAACCGGGGACTCCTGAAGTTCGTGAGCGCATCGGGGTCGTTCTGGCGGTCGAGGCTCGAGGCGGGATCGAACGTGATGTCGTGGTCGATGAACTGCCCGAGATACGTGTATCCCGCCGGGATGTCCGGGTTGTCGAGATTCGCCGCGCCAGCCGGCTCGACCATCACGGCCGCGATCTCGGCGATCCGTGCATCGGTCGGCACGAACGGCGGCAGGCGGAACATCCGCCCGAAGCGACCTTCGTGGAGGCGGGAGAGCGGCAGGTACGCGAGGCCGCGCACTTCGTACGCGTGCCCGCGAGCCTCACGCCTGCCGTAGCCCATCCCGTGTCCTGACGCGGCCCCCGCGACCAACTGCTCGGTCGTGCGCGGGCCGGCGTCGGTCGTGTCGGCCAGGCCCGGATCGCCGTACCACCGCTGGTCGGCATCCTTGGGGCCCCCACGACGGTTCCGGTCGTCCTTCTTCGCCACGTCACGTCCCTCCTGCAAGCCGCGTCGCACCGGCTCGGTGCTCGCGGATTCGGAACGGTGAATGCCGCGGCGTCACCGGTGCGTCGCCGTTGCGTTCGCCCATCGTCACTGGGTTGACCGAGGGGACACTGGTGCTTGACCATGCGATCCAGCGGCGTATGCTGCCTCCCTGGTGGCCACGAGGGTCCGACCCCGAAGCCTGGGGGCGCAGTGGGACGGTGGGGGACAGCGGGCGGTCGGATCGCTCGGCGGTCAAGGCCCAGATCAGTCATGACGGGCCGCGTATCCAGCTGATCTCCGAGTTCGGGGCGTGGGCAGACGGACCGGTCCTGGTGCCCCGGTCCGCTCAGCGGGTCCTCGCCTTCCTCGCGCTGGCTCGCGGGAGGATCGATCGAGGCAGGGTGGGCGGCGTGCTCTGGCCCGATGCGACGCAAGTGCGAGCGGATGGCAACCTGCGTTCCGCCCTGTGGCGATTGGGGGCACGTGGGCCCCTGCTCGTCGATCGGCGAAGCGACAGCCTGGCCCTCGGCAAGGGCGTTTCGGTGGATGTCCATGAGCTGGATCGCGTCGCGATGGACATCCTGGATGGGGGCGAGCACGCGATCGACCGCCTGCCGGATCTCGTGGCCGGGACCGACATCCTTCCGATGTGGGATGAATGGTGGCTGGTCACTGAGCGCGAGCGCTACCGTCACGCTCGACTCCACGCCCTCGAGGAGGCAGGTCAACGGTTGCTTCGATCGGGCAACTGTGGACGTGCCATCGCGCTCGGCCTCGTCGCCGTGCAGGCGGATCCGCTCCGTGAGAGTGCTCACCGCCTCCTGATCGCCTCGCACCTCCGCGAAGGCAACGCGAGTGAGGCGATCCGCGACTACGTGGGCTACCGACGGCTTGTCCAGCACGAGCTTGGCGTCGAGCCGTCTCAGCGCATGGAGGCGCTCATCCAGCCGCTGCGGGCGGCGGTAGACGGTCTCGCCCGCGGGTAGGACGACCTACGCCGCCGACGCCACGGTCGTCACAGCCGGACGGAGAGCCTGCGCGGCGGCGACACTGAGCGGCATGCAGCGAATCCGCGATGGGCTCCGTCGCGCTCGTCTCCCGGCGCTAGCGCTCGTCACGGCCTTTCTGCTGGGCGCGATCCTCATCGTGCTGACCGACTTCGAGAATCTGCGACAGGTCGGCACCGACCCGCTCGCGGCGCTCGGCGGCGCGCTCGCTGGCGTGCTCGAGGGCTACCCGGCGCTGTTCGCCGGGGCGATCGGTGACCCGGGCCGCATTGTTGCCGCGGTCCAGAGCGGGAACCCTGAGGACATCGCCGCTGCGCTTCGGCCCATCTCCGAGACGCTCGTCAGCGCCACGCCGTTCATCTTCGTGTGCCTGGGCCTCGCGGTGTCGTTTCAGGCCGGGCTGTTCAACCTCGGTGTGGACGGGCAATGGTTCATCGGCAGCCTGGGCGCCTTCATTGCCGCCACGCTCGTGGCCGGGCACCTGCCGTCGCTGCTCGCGCTCGTGGTCGCAGTGCTCGGCGGAATCATCGCGGGCGGTGCATACGCGTTCGTCGCCGGCTTCCTCAAGGCGCGAACGGGCGCGCACGAGGTGATCACGACGCTGATGCTCAACGGCCTGGCGCCGGGCGTCGCCTTCCTCATCGTCACCTTCATCGATCTGCCGGAGCCGCAGGCGGCGCTCCCTGCCGTGCCGCCGCTCATCGACCTGTGGACGGTTCGCGTCGACTACGGCTTCATCGTCGCGCTCGCCATGGCCGCGGTCGTGTCGTTCCTGCTGTTCCGCAGCACCCTCGGCTTCGAGTTCCGGGCCACGGGCTTCAGCCGCGCCGCCGCCCGCGGGGCGGGCATCCGGCCTGGCCGGACCATGATGCTGGCGATGTTCGTGTCCGGAGGGCTGGTCGGCATGGGCAGCGCGTTCTTCGGCCTCGGGCCCGCGCAGGGTTTCTCCGGCGGGCCGACGAACGACCTGGGGTATCTCGCCGTTGCCCTCGCCCTGCTCGCCGGCCGGCGGCCCGGCGGCGTCGTGGTCGTGGCCGTGCTGTACGGCGCGCTCACCACCGGCGCGAAGAGCATGGTCATCGCGACCGGCATCCCGCTCTCGCTGCTCACCGTCATCGTCGCGTTCGCCATCATGCTCGTGGCGGCGCCCGACCTGACCCGGTCGATCTGGCGGCTCAGGGCGCCCAAGCCAGACGCCGGGTCAGGCCCGAACACGCCCGCCGGTCCGGCGGTCTCCACCTGACACCGTAGGAGTCAGTCGACTGCCTGGAAACAACGAAAGCCGGCCAATCGGCCGGCTGCTACTTGCAGTTGTCGCAGTGGATGTCGTCGGGTGTCCTGCCGTTGATCAGGTCGTCGAGCCAGTCGACCAGCCGGGTGCCGTTTACCTCGAGCTGGTAGAAGTCGGCGAATTCGAAGAGTCCGTGGCCTTCGCCAGGTGCGGTGTAGCTGTGCAGGTTCGCTCCGGTGGCTTCGATCGCCTTTTCGTTGGCGTCGATGACGGCGAGTTCGTCTGAGTTGGGCACGGGGTCGATGTTCGGTGGGTCGCCGTGTTTCCATCCGGTGATCTCGACCGCTGCGTGGGGGTCGTAGGCGTAGTCGAAGCGGGATAGGAGGAGATCAGGGTTGTGCAGGTCGGCTTGGGTCCAGAACGCTGGGATGCCCCATTGGCCGGCGGTGAGCCCGTTGACCGCCCAGTCGGGCATCGTGTCGTAGGCGCCCCAAGCTGTGTCGAGGACGTCGGTGTTGAAGTCGGGGTCGTTGGGCCAGGCGCCGGATTGGGCGCCGACGACCGTGACCTTGGCGTCCGGGAGCCGGTCGGCGACCATACCGCCGTAGAGGGGGGCGGCGATCGACCCGGCAGTCTTGCCGATGACGACGACCTGGTTGGCGTCCGGGTAGTTTTCGGCGAGGTAGTCCAGGGCCGCGGTGCCGTTGACGTAGCCGTTGTGTTCGACGGTCAACGTGTCCGAGTACTTCTGGGAGATGTTGCCGAGGTGCGCGTCGCCTGTGCAGCCGGCCACAAACATGAACGAGTAATCGGCGAACGGGTTGTCGTCATTGGCGAAGTCGAAGATGCCGTCCTCGTCGAAGTTGCTTCCGGGACCGTCAGACTGCAGGTTCCAGTCGTAGAAGTCGTTCTCGCCGGGAGGCCCGGCGCTGGTGAAGGCACAGCTCGTCGCGTCCCAGCAGACACCGCCGCCGTTCAGAAACAACACGACCTTGGTCGGATCGGTCGGCCGGTCCCAGAAGGCGAACTCACTCCCATCGGCGCAGTGGCAGTCGCCTCCCGGCACGACCTCTTTCCACGCGGCGTCCGTGTAGGTCGGTTCATCGCCATTTCCGAGATTGAGCCAGAGTGCAACACCCCCGCCCACCAACACCACAACAGCGGCCGCGACCGTGATGGCGAGCCGCCGGCCAGCCCAGGTTTCGCCCACCGCTTCCCATTGGGACCAGATCTCACGTGGCTACTAGCAGCGCGGTTCGGGCTACAGCGGCAACGTCGGCTGAGAGACTACCTCCGAGAATTGACTTCTGGCTGGACGTTCGCCTGCGGCGGATCGGCGACACCTCGAGGGCACGTCCGCAGGAGTGACGAAAGCCGGCCAATCGGCCGGCTCTCACGTGAAAATCGAGTGGAGCCGACACTCGGATTTGAACCGAGGACCTGCTGTTTACGAAACAGCTGCTCTACCACTGAGCTATGTCGGCGCGGAGGGCAGTCTAGCAGTCCTCCTCGATGACGTTCCATGGGCGTTTCGGGGGATGTCGGCCCCGACTCGGCGGGATGTCGGGGACGAAAAAGAGCCTCGCGCTGCCACACCGCCGGGGGAACGGATGTCACGCGAGGCTCCTGTATCCGAAAACGGCGCCCGCACCGGTTCGTTAGGGGCTCGGGAGGCGGAATTTCGCCCAATGCTGGTGCAATGCGGCTGTAACGAGAAGGCGAGGGTTAACCCGCTATCGAGCGACATCGGGCGCGACGATACGCCTGCCCCCGAGGTCGCCCGAGTCCCCCATGAACCAGGATCAGCCCCTCCGCCGCCTCCTCGACGAGCTGCAGGCGGCCGACGCCGAACGGCAGGGCGAGGCGCGTGACACGCCCGCATACGCCGAGGCCCTTCACAGGGTCGATCGCTTGACGAGAGCGGTCTGGAAGGAGGCGGGTGAGGTACCCGCCACCAGGGCACCAGCCCGCGAGGCCGCAGCGCCGGACGGTTGAACGGATCTGTAACGGTCGGCGGCTCACCATCCGGTGATTTCCCGCTCGCGCCGCGACGCGGGCCGGCAGATCATCCCGATCATGACGGAGGTTGTCCGCCCCGTCGGGGTCCTGCGGACACGGGTGGAGATCCGCACATACCCAAGGGATGACGAGGCATTCCAGCGTCTCGTCCTGGAGCAGTTGCGCCGGTTCGATCGCGTCCGTCACGCGGCGGCGATCCCGGCCAGACTCGAGACCCTGCTCCAGGAGCAGTATCCGCGTGCCCGCAGCCGCTACCAGGATCCGCTGGCGGCCACCGCGGGCATTCCCGCTCCTGTACGTGTTCCGCGACGGTGGCCTGATCGGCGCCAACGAAAGCGACGGGACCAGCCCGGAGGAACGGCCGGTCCTCGCCATGAGCGGAGGCTCGTCCACCGCCGCCTGACAACACCCCGCCGATCGTGCGAGGCTGGCGTGGATGCCCGAGCACACCCAGGGTCAGCCCACGCCCCGCGCCGCGCGATCCGCATCGCGTCTTCGGCGCCTCGTCGAGCGCGACTTGGCGACGCTCGACCCGGGCGCGCATCGCGGATGGTGGCTGCGCGAGGCCCTCGACCACGATCCGGGCATTCCCTGCCCGCCACCGTCCGGCGACGCGACGACGGACGTGGTCGTGGTGGGCGGCGGGTTCACCGGCCTGTGGACCGCCTGGTGGCTGCTCGAGCGCGACCCCACGCTCGGCATCACGATCGTCGAGCGGGACATCGTCGGCGGGGGCGCGAGCGGGCGCAACGGCGGCTTCGTCACCGGCTGGTGGGACGCCCTGCCGGCCCTCGTCGGCTCGTTCGGGCGCGAGGGCGGGCTGGCGGCCGCGATGGCTGCCGACGGAGCGCCCGCGCGGATCGGCGAATGGGCACGGGACCACGATGTCGACCCGTGGTTCGTGCCCGGCGGGATGCTCGTCGTCAGCTCGTCGCCGGCGCAGGACGACGCCGGTGAGGGCTTCCTCGAGCTCGCGGCGTCGCTCGGTGTCGCCGACCGGTTCCGCCTCCTCTCGGCGGCCGAGGTCCAGGCAGCCTGTGCCTCACCCGCATTCCGCGGCGGGATGCTCGTCCCGTCCGATGCCTCGATCCACCCGGCCCGACTCGCCCGCGGGCTGCGTCGCGTCCTCCTCGAGCGCGGGGTGACGATCCACGAGGGCACGGCCGTCAGACGCGTTCGAGCCGATGGCGCCGACGTCCTGGCGGAGCTCGACGGCGGGCACACGATCCGGGCGGGCCGCGCGGTCCTCGGGATCAACGCCTGGGCCGCGGGCTGGCCCGGGGCGGGGTTCGGGCAGCGGCTCATCACGTGGTCCAGCTACATCGTCCTCACCGAGCCGATCCCGGACCGGCTGGAGGAGCTCGGCTGGACAGGCGGCGAGGCGATCACCGACCTCCGGTTCACGAACCACTACTTCCGGACGACGAAGGACGGCCGGATCGCGTTCGGGGGCGGCGGCGGCCGGGCCGGGTACGGCGGCCGCATGGACGCCGGCTGGATGGAGCGCGATCGCGGCTCGGTCGCCAACGCGGCCCGCGGCTTCCGCCGGATCTTCCCGATGCTCGACGACGTCGCGCTGGTCGACGCGTGGGGCGGCCCGATCGACATCGCGCCCAACCACCTGCCGTCGTTCGGCAGCGTGCCCGGGACCGACGACCGGGTGCTGTTCGGCCACGGCTACAGCGGGACGGGCGTCGGGCCATCGTGGCTCGGCGGGCGGATCCTCGCGGCGCTCGGGACGGGCGCGCACGACGACCCGGACGCACGGCTGCCGGTCGTCGGCCACCGTGCGCGGCGCTTCCCGCCCGAGCCGTTCCGGTTCCTCGGCGCCCGGGTGATCCGCGAGGCGATCGTCGCGGCCGAGGAGCGAGACGACGTCGGCGGCTACGTGCCGCCGCCGCTGCGCTGGCTCATCCGCGTACCGCGCGCGATGGGCTACGACCTCGGCCCCGAGTAGTGCGCGGCTGACACGCGACTGCAAGCGGGCGCACCTCCCGGACGGGACGGGTGGCCACCGCGGCGGGGGAGGGTAGACCGACCGGGGCCGTCTTTGGCGCGCCCCCGTCATCCCACGGAGGTCCGCCCGATGCGCCTGCAGGGAGCGTCCGACAACCGCTGGCTCGCCGCCCTCGTCCTGCTCGTCCTCATCGTGCTGGCGGCGCTCGTGGTCTACGTGTACCTGGTCGTGCCGGCCTGAGGAGGTCCAACCATGCGCAAGGGCAAGCGGCTCATCGGCCGTCCCATCCTGAGCCTGACCGAGGGCGTCCGGGTCGGCGAGGTCAAGGACGTCATCCTGGGCGCCACCAACGAAACCGTCGTCGGCCTGCTCGTCGACGATGGCGGGCTGTTCGGGTCGGCGCACGTCGTCCCGGTCGACGAGATCGAGTCGTTCGGGCGTGACGCGGTCATCGTCACCGACCGCTCGAGCATCCGCTCCGCATCGGACGTGCCGGACATCAAGGAGATCCTCGATCGCAAGACGTCGCTGATCGGCACCCGCGTGTTCACCGAGACCGGCGACGCACAGGGCTCGGTCAACGACATCTACTTCGACGAGGCGAGTGGCCGCGTCCTGTCGCTGGAGGTGACCGGCGGCGCCTGGCGCGATGCGACGACGGGCGTCCGCAACCTGCCGGTGACCGAGGTCATGCGGACGGGCCCGGAGATCATCTACGTCCATCCGGACACCGCGGAGATGCTCGACGCCCAGCGCGGCGGCCTCTCGGGCGCGATCGCCGATGCCGGTGACGCGGCCCGGGCGGCCGGTGCGGACGCCGCCGATGCCGCCCGCGACGCGACCGGGCAGCCGGCACCGTCGGGTGCCGGGGGCTGGACGCCCGAGGACCAGCTGGTCGGGCAGCGGACCGGCGAGGACGTCGAGAACGACCGCGGGGCGGTCATCATCCCGGCCGGGCACCGCGTCACCGACGACGACGTGGAGCGTGCCCGCCAGGCCGGCCGGCTCCCGCAGCTGACGAGCGCCGTCGGGCTGGCGGATGCCTCGAACGGGACGGGCGACCTCGCGGACAGCCTGTCGTCGGCGGGCGACCGCGCCTCGGGGCTGTGGGACCAGTTCACGCAGCGGATCGGGCTGGCGTCGGACGCCGCCGGCCGGCGCGTCGACGAGGCGCAGACGAAGGAGCGCCTCAAGAAGATCGAGGACGCCGTCGGGCGGCCGGTGACGAAGGCGATCCTCGACCTGCACGACGCCGTCGTCCTCGACGTGGGCGATCTCGTCACGCACGCCGCCGTGCAGCGGGCGCACGAGGCCGGCTCGCTCGACAGCCTGCTCGACTCCGTCTACCGCGCCGAGGTCAGCTTCGACAAGGACGAGCTCCGGGCACGGCGCCCGGGCGAGGCCACGCTCGAGCAGGCTGCGGGGACCGGCGCGCCGGTCGTCGAGGAGATGCGCTCGACCGTCCGGCAGGCCGCCGCGGATCGCGACGCCGCGGCAGCCCGGTCGAAGGCGGCGGACGATGCCGCTCGCCGCGAGCGCGAGCAGGCACGCGACCGACGCTCCGCGGAACGCGAGGCGTCGGCGGCCAAGCCTGCGACCACACCGGCCGGGCCCGCGGCGACGGTCGATCCGACGACCGGGGTGGCGCCGGCCGCGCCCGTCGACGAGGACACGCAGACGACGCGGATGAAGGCCGTCGGCCCCGGCAAGCCCGCCGGCGTCAAGCGCTAGGACGAGGGTTCAGAGCTCGGCGGCGGAGCGTCGCCGTCGGGCGTGCCGTCGCCCGCGTTACCGGCCTGCCACGCTTCGAACGCCTCCACCGCGACCGGCAGCGTCGGGTAGATCCGATCCTCGTCGAGGACCTCGAACAGGTGCGCCCGCGCCAGGTCGTCGCGCAGGTCCTGCTTGACCCTCGCCATCGCGAACAGGACGTGCCGTTCGGCGAGGTCGTCGGCGAGCTGCCGCAGCGCGTCGGCCGCCGTGACGTCCAGCTCGACGATCGCCTCCGCGTTGAGGAGCATCCAGTCGACGTGCGCCACCTCGGCCTCGTCGTCGACGGCATCGAGCGCACGCGTCCGGAAGTCCTGCGCGTTGGCGAAGCACAGCGGCGCGTCGTAGCGGAACACGACCAGGCCGGGGATGGTCTTCGCGTCGGGATAGTCGTCGATATCGTGGAGCCCGGCCACGCCCGGGGCACGGCCAGCACCGCGGCGGCGGGACGGGCCATCCGCAGGAACAGCTCCGCGACCGACAGCCCGACCGCGACGAGGATCCCCGCGAGGACGCCGAACAGCAGCACGCCGGCGACGGCCGCAACCCCGAGGCCGAACTCGGTCATCCGGAAGCCCCACAGGCGGCGGAACCCGGCCACGTCGATGAGCCGGATCGCGGCGTACACGACGATGCCGCCCAGCGCGGCGCGCGGGATGGTCGCGATCAGACCGGGGACGAGCAGGACGACGGCGATCACGCACACCGCCGCCACCAGCCCGGTGACCTGGCTGCGCGCCCGCATCGCGTCGATGATCGCCGTCCGCGAGCCGCTCGCGGACAGGGCGAAGCCGCCGGTGAACCCCGAGGCGACGTTCGCCGCACCGAGGGCCAGGAACTCCCGGTTCGCGTCAATCGTCTCGCCGGTCCGTGCCGCGAACGCGCGACCGGTCAGCGCGACGTCCGTGTAGCCGACGAACGCGATCGCCGCCGCCGAGCCGACCAGCGCGGTGATGTCCGCGATCGTCATCGCCGGCAGCATCGGTGACGGCAGCGTCGACGGCACCGGCCCGACGACGGCGACGCCCTGTGCTTCGAGGCCCAGCACCGCGACGAGGAGCGCCGACCCGATGACCGCGATCAATGTCCCGGGCGCGAGCGGCGCAAGCCGCCGCAGGACGAGCAGGAAGATCGTCACCCCGAGCCCGAGCGCGAGGGTGACGGGCTGGATCTCGTCCATGCGGCCCGACAGCTCACGGACCTGCTCGATGACGCCGTCGGCCTCGATGTCGACGCCGGTCAACGTCCCCAGCTGGGACACGATCATGATCACGGCGACGCCAGCCATGTACCCGATGAGCACCGGGAATGACAGCAGGTCCGCCACGAACCCGAGCCGCAGCGCCCACGCGGCGACGCACACCACCCCGACCATGAGCGCGAGGCCGGCGGCGAGCGTGGCGTAGCGGGCCGGATCGCCTGCCGCGAGCGGCGTGATCGCCGCCGCGACCATGATCGCCGTCGCCGACTCCGGCCCGACCGACAGCTGGCGCGATGTCCCCAGCAGGGCGTAGACGAGCATCGCGACGACCGCCACCCACAGCCCGGTCGCCGGCGGGACGCCCGCCAGATCCGCATAGGCCAGGCACTGCGGGACGAGGTAGGCGGTGACCGTGACGCCGGCGAGGAGGTCCGCGCGGAACCAGGCGGGCGTGTAGCCGCGCAGCTGGGCGAGGCCGGCGGCGACCTCGGTGCCCGGGCGTCTGCGTGCGGCGGTCGTCATGGCCCTCCATCACCCTTGCGTGGGGCGATGGTAGGGCGCGCCGGACGCGTCGACCCGGCGACCGGCACGTGCCCACGCCGGTCGCCGGGTGACGTCGGACGAAGCGTCCCGACGCTTCGCTAGTTGGTGAGGCGCACCGTCGTGTCGCCGAAGTTGCCGCCGGCGTTCGACGCCCTGCTGGACACGGAGGCTGCCGTGGTTGACCGGGGAGACGAAGTACCCGCGGATCTCCTTCGTGCTGCCACCGACCGACCCGGTCAGGTGGAACATCGCCCAGCCGACCATGTTGCCGTCGTCGTCGACGATCGACACCGGGAACTCGTTGTCATCGGTGCCGACGATGTCGGACATGTCGCTGAACAGCGACGCGTGCTCGCCGGCGTTGAGGGGGCCGATGTCCTGGTCGAGCGTGACCCAGGTCGAGACGCCTCGATCGTGGATGTAGTCGTCGACGAGGTTGGTGTTCGCGTTGCACGGATTGCCGTTCGCCTCGCAGAACACGGTCCAGTTGAACTGGGACGCGGTCTGCGGCACGTCCTCGTTGCCTTGCCCCGGCTCGGAGAACGACATCTCGGAGGCCGGGCCGACGGCATGCGGGAATGCCTTCTGGTTGAAGATGACCGGCATCGCGCCCAGCGCCGCGTTGGGCATGCCGCCGATGGCGGTCGCGGTCGTGGTGACCGGCCAGCTCGTGAAGCCGACGATGCCGCTGAAGTAGTTGCGGTGCGGCTTGGTCACGGTCGCGGTCACGTTGACCGCGCCACCGGCCATCGACGTGGCGACGGTGACGACGACGCCGTCGGTGCCAGTCGTGTAGCCGTTCGCGGCTGCCGCGGCCTGGGCGGCCGGAGCCAATCGCCGGTGAAGCCGCTGTTGACGTACGCGTACGCGCCGGCCAACGCCGCCGCATCGGCGACGTTCTGCTGCTCGCGCTTCTGGACGAAGGTCATGCCGCCATCGATGACAAGGCCGGTCATGGCGATGATCGCCACGAGGCACAGCGAGAAGATGACGAGCATCTGGCCGTCCTCGCCGCGGGCGAAGCGCCGGTCGTGCATGGCGAGCTCCTTCACGGGATCTGGACGTGGGAGGCGGAGGACAGCGAGCTGGGGAGGAACCCGCCGAGGAAGGGCGTGACCGCCGAGAACGGCACGCTCACGGAGACGCGCACGAAGGCGTGGCTCGGGCAGGCGCCGTTCGGGTCGAGGTCGGTGACGACGGTGTCGGTCACGTCGGTGCACGCGTAGGTGACGGTCGAGCCGTACCGCCGAAGCCCGGGACGAGCTTCTGCTGCGTGCCGTGGACGTGCGCAGTCTCGGCGGACGTGCCGAGCGGGCAACGCCGGCGAGCCGTTGCACTGGTGGACGCTCGTCACGCGGGCGACTCGCGGGCGGCCTGGTTCACGCCGTTGTAGATGTAGATGCCGCGCCCGAGGTCGACGATCCCCATCAGGATCCACAGGAACGGGATCAGGATCAGCGAGAACTCGACCAGGGCCTGGCCGCGGTCGCGGCGCTTCGTCGTGGTCATCGTCACTTCACCCAGACCTCGACCGCGCCGGTCGTGTTGGTGCCGGCCGCGTTGGCCACGCGGAGGGTCACGTAGTACTTGCCGCGGACGACGTAGGTGTGCGGCGGCGGGTCCTTAAGCTCGAGGTCGCGCCGTCACCCCAGTCCCAGAACCAGCTCGTGATCGCGCACGCGGGGGAGGTCGTCGTGTCGACGACCGACATGACCCGGGCGCGTGGCCGCTGTTCGGCTCGTCGAGTAGGTGAACCCGGCGCTCGGGATCGTGCACGCGGTGGTGGTGGAGGTCGTCGTGGTTCGTCGCCGCCGTGACGGTCGACTCGTGGTCGTGGTCGTCGAGGTCGTGGTCGTCGACGTCGTGTCGGGGGCGCGGTCTCCGGGGCAGGCAGCGTCTCGAGCTGGGCGGTCGAGGGCGTGAACGCGACGGTGGTCCCCCCGAAGAACGGGCTCAGAACCGGCGTCAGCAACTGGAACCGGCCGGTGATGGTGACCGTGACCCGGCTGCCCATGCCGGTCGGGCAGCCGGTCTGAGCTGCAGGTGATCGGAGATGTCCGACGGGTTGACGCTGATCCCGCTGCCCTTCAGCTCGAGCTCCACCCGGCAGCGGACCAGGTTGCTGTCGCGGGTCGAGGGGCAAGGGCTCGACGGATTGAAGTCGGTAGGCGTGCTGGACGCCTGGAGCGCGCCCTCCTTGGCGGCGTTCGCGACCGACAGCTGCGCGGCCGCGAGGCGCCCGAGGTCGAGCGTCGTCGCGAAGAACAGCATGAACACAGGGAGGAGGAGCGCGAACTCCACCAGGCTCTTACCGCGCGAGCGCTCGGCGAGATGCCGGCGGGTGCGGTCGAGGAGGCGAGACGGCGAGATGTCGCGAAGAGCCACGGTTGAGCCCAGGCTGCGGGTTGAGTACGCCGTCAGGCTGTGCGCGCGACCTTTCCGGGTTCCTTGAAACGGTGCGTGGACGTCTAGTCCCTCGGTCCCGTTCGACGCGAGGACCCGTAGGGCCTAAGGCCCGGTTGTACCTGCCCGGCCGGCCACGAGCGCCCCCTACTCGATCGGCAGGCCGGCCCCGCGGTGGGGCCGGCCGTCCGCCTAGAGGAGCGACGAGCTAGTTGATCAGCTTGAGGACGTACGAG
>CAVXNF010000012.1:0-361408 GCA_963763075.1 uncultured Chloroflexia bacterium
CGCGGCGATCCACTCATCGCGGCCCTCGATGGGCATCCGTAGGCTGTTATCGCGCGTCCAACACCTGTCGGGCACGCCATCGCTCCCCTGTCGGGCATCGCCTGCGCCCATCCGTGCGCGTCGGCCGCTGCGGCGGCACGTGGAGCCTTCCCGGACTGCCCGCCGCGCTCAGATGCGCTCATACACGCCGAGTGCCGGGAGGATTCGCCCTTCCTCACTGTTGCGCCCGACATTCGCGCCCATCTGCGGACCGTCCGGTCCGTTCAGGAGACCCGGGTTGAGCGCTGGGTGCGATGACGGCTTGTCGGCCTGCGGTTCGGGGCGAGCGAGTTCCGCATCGAGTTCCTCGCCGGCCATCCATGCGATCTCGCGGAAGCCGGACCGGGCGATCAGTGCGCGGGTCTCGTCTGGTGTCAGGAGGAAGTTGAACGACGGGTCGGACGCCCACGGAACCGGGAAGTGAATGGGCTGGTTGGGCCCGGCCAGGACGTCGAAGAACGCCAACCTGCCGCCGACCCGGACGACCCGCGCCATCTCCCGGTAGAGGCCGGCCTTGTCGGCGATGTTCATCGATGCGTGCTGCGTCCACGCCACGTCGAAGCTGCCATCAGCAAATGGCATCGCGAGCGCGTTCCCGCACACGAACGAGACCCGATCCTCGAGGTCCGTCCAGGCGGTCAGCGTCTCACCCACGGCGCAGTACTCTGCCGTCAGGTCCAAGACTGTCACGCGGCAGCCGTAGCGATGCGCGAGCTGGCGGGCCGGCCCGCCGATGCCCCCTCCGACATCGAGCACGCTGTCCGCGGCGCTGATCGTCGCCGCGCGCGCCAACGCCAGGGTGCCGGCCAGCCGGTGCCAGTGGTAGTTGTCGACCGGTGCCAGCTCATCGACGGTTACGCGCGTCGGATCGATCCCCTTCCGGCGGATCTCCTCCTCGATTGTCTCCATGAGCCCGGACCATCCGTAGTGGCGGTTGACACGCTCGTCGAGCTCGTCCATCGAACCTCCAGGGAGCGCACCGGTCGTCGCGCCATGAAGCAACGCATCCTCAGCGTCAACTCGCACCGAGTCAACGGGCGCCGCTATCGGTGGTGTTCCAGTTTCAGGAAACGTTGGTGCGGACGAGCCGGATGTTCTAGACCGCCTCAGGTCGCCACGGCTCGTGCTCGTGCGCGAGCCAGACCAGCTCGGGGTCGAGCGCCCGCACCAGCGTCCGGCCTTCGGTGGGCGGCTCGTCGAACTCGCCGTGCCAGACCGCCACGTCGCCGCCGATGACGACCGGACGCCCGCCGCTCTCGACGACGACCACCTGCGTGCCGGGCGTATGGCCCGGCGCCGGCAGGAGTCGGACCCCGGGCAGCAGCTCGAGCTCGCCGTCGACCGGGACGTATCGCACGCCAGGCGCATCGACCCACTCGCGGATGGTGTAGCCGTCTTCGGTGCGCGCGTCGTCGAGCTCCCGACGCTGGACGTAGATCGGCTTGCCGGCGAACAGGTGGTTGCCGCCGCAGTGATCACCATGCAGGTGCGTGTTGACGACGATGTCGATGCCGGCGAGATCGAGGTCCTGCTCGCTCAGCGGCCGGAGGACGGGATCCATGTCGGCCAGCAGGGGATGCAGCTCCGTCATGCCGGTGTCGACCAGCACGCGGGCGTCGGGATGGTCGATGACGTGCACGTAGACCGGCATCAGCTCGCCCTCGACGTGGAGGTCGGCGACGTGGACCGGCGTGATGGAGATCGAGGCGTGGGTATTCATCGTATTATTTTTTGTGAGAGATGGTGATTTTTTTTTTTTTTTTAAAAAAAAAAAAAAAAAAAAAAAAAAAAAAATTAATTGCTCCTATCGGTGAGTCAAAGCGCGGAGGGGAGCTCGAAGCGCGGGAACCAGCGGGGACCGATGGTCGTGACCTCGGCCACCAGGCCGTCCTCGATCCGCAGCACGTCGATCGCCAGCGGCCGATAGCTGTCGTCGCCGGCGCGCCGCACGTACGTCGCCGCTGCAGGCTGGCGGTTGGCGCCGGTCGGGATCATGCGGAACTCGCCGAACGCCTGCGGCCCGATGACCGCCGGCCGCCACAGCTCGATGAGCGCCGCCCGGCCCACATAGGTCCCCGGCTGGGGCGGCATGGCGCAGCGCACGTCTTCGCGGAGCAGCGCCGCCAGCGACTGGAGGTCGGCTCGCTCCGATGCGTCGATGTAGCGCCGCAGCACCTCGCGCTCCGCAGCGGTCGACTCGCCGACAACCGTCCACTCGATGCGCCCTGCGGGCAGCACGGTCCGCAGCCTTGCCCGCGCGCGCTGAAGGGCACTGTTCACCGAGGCCACGCTCATGTCGAGCATCGACGCCGTACCCCTTGCCGACAGCCCGACGACGTCGCGAGCGATCAGCACGGCACGCTGCCGCGGCGGGAGGTACTGGATCGCGACGATGAACGCGAGCTCGATCGTCTCCCGACTGACGGCCATCTCCTCCGGCTCATCCGCGCTGGGTGCGATCGGTTCGAGCAGTGCGTCCGGGTAGGGCTGGAGCCAGGCTATCTCGTCACCCACGATCACCCGTTGCGGACGGCGACGCGCGATGACGTCGAGGCAGGCATTCGTCGCGATGCGATACAGCCAGCTCCGCAGCAGCGCCCGTCCCTCGAACGTTCGCCGAGCGCGCCAGGCTCGCAGGAAGGTCTCCTGCACAACCTCCTCGGCTTCGTCGAACGATCCGAGCATGCGGTAGCAGTGGACGTGCAGCTGGCGCCGGAACCGCTCGGTCACCGCGGCGAATGCGGCGTGGTCGCCCGATCGGAGGGCGGCGATGACCTCGTCGTCGTCGACGGTTGCGCTCGGCATCGGTTCATCCTCCTCCGCGGGTTGGTGCACGATCCCTCATCGCTGCACGCAACTCTGACGCCGGAAGCGGAGAAAGGTCATCGGTCGTCGCTCATGTCGAGCTCGGACCGATGCGTCTCGCGGCGCTTGCGATCGGGCGGGCGTCAGGCGACCCGCTCCTGATGAGAATCGTCTGGGTCTTCATGTCGGCCCCTGTTCGGGTGTAGGTCGGTGAGCGCCGGCAGCGGCCGGGTCAGGCCAGGTGTGACCGGGCAGGACGCCGGCCGACTCCATCGCTCGGGCGAACGCGATGAGCCGCGTCTCCGACCACCGCGGCCCGACGAGCTGGATGCCGAGCGGCAGGCCGTCCGGATCGGAACCTCCCGGAACGACGAGCGCAGGAAGTCCGGCGAGGTTGGCGAACGTGAGCAAGGCGCCGTGCGCGAGGTAGGACACGCGTTGCCCGTCCACGGCGATCGAGCCGTACGGATCGGCATGCGGGAAGGCGGCAGCCATCGCCGCAGGCAGCACGAGGACGTCGACGTTCTCGAAGAAGCGGCTCCACGCGGCGATGAGATCGTCGCGGCGGTCGAGCGCGGCCAGGTACCACGCGAGGGACCGCTGCTCCTCGTCAAGCGTGGTGCCGGGGACGAAGGTCTCGGTTGCGGCGCCCAGCAGGCGGAGGAACAGGGCGTCCGCCTCGTCCCAGTCGATCGGAGGCAGCTGCTCGGTCACGATCGAACCGGCATTCGTGAGGCCGTCGGCGACGCCTCGGAGCGTGGAACGCATCGCCGTCCCGACCGTCGCACCCGGGACCGCCTCGACGGCGGCAACGCGCAGGTCCTTGAGCGCGATCGCCGTCGCGGTACCCGTCACCGGCACCGGCGCGACATCGCTGTCGTGGCCATCCGGTCCTGCAAGGATGGTGAGCACGAGGTCGAGGTCGGCGAGATCGCGCGCCATCGGACCGAGCGCGAGGAGGATCCGGACCGAGCGCGGCGTCCCGGGTGTCGGACGAAGGAAGCCCGTGAGTGGCACGCGGTGCTCGGTGGGCTTGAGCCCGTAGATGCCGCAGAAGCTGGCCGGGAGCCGCAGCGAGCCCGTCATATCCGAGCCGACCTCGAGCGGCGTCAGCCCGGCGGCGACCGCGCACGCAGCACCGCCGCTCGATCCTCCCGGCGTCCGACCGAGGTCCCACGGATTGAGCGTCCTGCCGAACAACGTGTTCTCGCTCTGGTAGTCGGCCAGGAGCGGCGGAACGTTCGAGTGGCCGATCACGATCGCGCCGGCCGCGCGGAGTCGAGCGGCGACCGCTCCATCCCGGTCGGCGACGCGATCGAGGGCATCGGTCCCGACCGTGGTCCGCAGGCCCGCCACGTCGTGACCGTCCTTGAGCGTGATGGGCACGCCATGGAGCGGACCGATCGGCGCGCCGCTCGCGTGGTGGGCGTCCGCCCGCGACGCAGCCGCCATCGCCGCCGTCGGGTCGACGGAGACGACCGCGGCGAGCGACGGGTTCAGCGCCTCGATGCGAGCGAGCGCAGCCGAGACCGCCTCAACCGAGGAGGTCGAATGCGACCGGATGCGAGCCGCAAGCTGGTTTGCGGAGAGCCGGTGGAGCGCGTCCGCACCTGTGCTTGTCGCGACACCCGGTGAGGCCACGTCAGGTCCTGCCACGCGCCCGGTCTGCGAGGAGGCGGCCAATCACCGAACAGCCTGCACGAGCTCGGTCCGCCAATCCGATGCCGCCGGCCAGGCGGCGGGATCGGGGTCGACCGCCGGGTCGATCCAGGTGTAGACCTCCCAGGGAGGGCCGTTCCGGTGACGGTCGTGCTCGCCGAGCCAGGCATCCAGACGCGCATAGGCCTCGCCGAGCCGATCGTGCGAGCCGACGTGCCACAGAGTGATCACGCTCCCGCCGGGCAGCTCGCTCGGGGCGACCAGTCCTTCAGCCGATTGAGGCTCCGAGACGGGGATGCCCACCTCGAGGTGCGCTTCGCCTTCCCCGAACGAGTGGTAGCGAACGAACGGCGGGCCCGCCGGCACGATGCCTCGGCGCCGCATCGAGGCGACGAGGTTCGCGAGGCTCTCCCCCTGGACCTCGCTGAGACGGGCGATCGAGGTCGTCGCCCGGATGCTCAATGCCGGCAGTGGCGCTCGCTCTTCGAGCACCACGGCGCTGGTTGATTCGGTCGTGTCCATCTATTCGCTCCCTGTCGAGTACACCCACCATCGAGCGGGCGCGTCTTCGCGGTCCGTAGACTTACGGCGAGGTCGCGAAAAGACATCGGCCAACTGGCCGAATTCGGCTCTCGGGCGGCGGGGCGCCCGAGCGCGACCGGAGGTTTCGCGCAATGGCGGACCGTCCTGGAGTGATCGTGTCGGCCGGCGTACAGACGTTCGTCGCCGTCGAGCCGGTCGACGCCTCGCAGATCTCGACGTTGAGGACGCTGCTTGGCGCCAACGGCGGCCGGATCGCGAGTTCGGAGGGCGGACGCGTCGTCAGTGCGTTCGAGGACGCCGGCACGGCCGCCAGGAGCATCGTCCACCTTCCGACGACCCTACGTGCCGTCGCTGGGACTGAAGCCGCGGGTGAGCTACGTGTTGCCGTGCATACCGGCGACGGATGGTCGCGGCCGAACGGCGACTTCGGGGGACCAGCGGTTCGGCGGGTGGTGCGGCTCGTCGAGGCGGCCGATCGTGGCCATGTCCTGGTGTCGTCCGCTGCTGCGCCGGACATCGCACGTTCTCTCCCCGCCGGCTGGTCCCTGGTGGATCTCGGCGTGCATCGACTTCGTGATCTGTCTCCGCCCACCCGCATCTTCGGGCTGACGCTCGATGGAGGATCGCCGAGCGCCGCCCTCGGATCCTCGCTCGATGTCCCGAACAACCTGCCGCTCCAGCCCACGCCGCTCGTCGGCCGGGAGCGAGAGTTGACGGATGTGGCGGCGCTCCTCCAGGCAGGCCGACTCCTGACGCTCACCGGCGTGGGCGGATCCGGCAAGTCGCGGCTCGCGGGTCAGGCTGCGGCCGACGTGAGCGAGCGCTGGCCGGACGGGGCGTGGTGGGTCGACCTGGCGGAGACCCGCGACTCACCGGACGTGGCAGTCGCGGTCGCGACGACATTGGACGTGCTCATCGAGCCGGGGCTCGGACCGCTCCGATCGCTGATCTCGCAGCTTCGCGACCGGCGGATCCTCGTCGTCCTCGACAACTGCGAACAGGTGCTCGACGACGTTGCCGACGTGGCGCAGCGACTGCTGCTCGAGTGCCCGGACGTCACGGTGCTGGCGACGAGCCGCGAGCCCCTCGGCGTGCCCGGCGAAACCGTCTGGCACGTGCCTCCGCTCGATGAGGAGGATGCGCTCGCCCTGCTCGTCGAGCGCGCACTCCTTGCTCGGCCGGCGTTCACTCTTGACGCCGCGGACGAAGCGACCGTGCGCGCCATGTGCCTCGAGCTCGACGGGATCCCGCTGGCCGTCGAGCTCGCCGCGGCGTGGCTTCGCACGCTCACCCCACAGGAGATCCTGGCCGGGCTGCATGACCGGCTCGCGCTGCTCGTGAAGGGGCCGCGTGGCGTGGCGCCGCGTCACCGGACGCTTGCATCCTCCATCGACTGGAGCCACCGCCTCCTCGACGAGACGGACCGGGTCGTGTTCCGTCGGCTCGCCACCTTCAGGGGAACGTTCGGGCTCGCCGCGGCACGCGACGTGTCAGGCGGCGCAGGAGTCGCTTCTGCGGAGATCGTGAACTCGATCGGTCGCCTCGTCGACAAGTCCCTCGTCACCGTGGTGGACAGCGACCGCACGCGGCGATACCGATTGCTCGAGACCATCCGCCAATACGCCACCGAAAAGCTCGTCGACGCAGGCGAGCTCGAGGTGTCCCAGGATCGCCACCTCGAGCACTTCCTCGGGCTCGCTGAGGAGATCGCGCCAGAGCCCGGTCCCGACATGGACGCGTGGCGTCTGCGGCTCGAGCGCGAGCACGACAACCTTCGGGCGGCGCTCGATCGGGGGCTCGAGCGGCGCGACCCCGAGCTTGGACGCCGACTCGCGGCCGCGCTCTCGTGGATGTGGCACTTCAACCGGAGCGGATACGAGGGGATCGAGTACCTGCGGCGGGCAATCGAACGGGCGCCGGACGAGCGATCGCATCTCCAGGCGCGGCTGCTCACCGGCATCGCTTTGGTGGCGGACACCGCGAGCCCGCTTGACCTCGAGCTGGACGCCGCGCAGGAGGCGCTGGCGATCGCCGTCGAAATCGCCGATGACCGCCTCCGGGCGCTGGGTCTGACGCTCGCGGCCGTTGGCCAGTTCTACACCGACTTCGATGCGGCCCTGAACCTGACCAGCGAGGCGGAGACGCTCGGCGAACGCGTCGGAAGTGCGTTCGTCGTCGATGCGTCGCGCGCCTTGCGGGGCATCATCCTCCACCTCGGTGATCGGCACGCCGAGGCCGCTCCGTACCTGGTGTCGGCCGTCGAGGGCCTGGTCCTGCGGCATCGTGGGATCGCGGCAACGACCCTCGCCTTCGATGCTCTGGGCCTGCTTGACACCGGTGACCTCGAGGGATCGCGTGCGAAGGCCCAACGGGCGGTGGAGGTGGCGGCGCCGCTCGGCGATCACCTGCGCGTCGGCAGCACCCGGAGCGTGCTGGCCCTCGTCTGCGGCCTGGCAGGCGACGTGGCCGGTGGATTCCGCGTGGTGGATCCCGTCGTGCGGCTGGATGCCGCGCTCGACGGCGGCGTGTTCGTGCCGGGCCTGGGTCGCACGATGGGATCCCTCCACCTTCTGGCCGGCGACCCCGCTCAGGCGGTGCCCTGGTTCGAGCGGGACACGCGGGCAGCGGCAGCGGGGGCTGAGACCTGGCTCACGGCGCAGTCGCTGCCGGGCCTGGCGGCCGCGTTCGCCGCGCTCGGCCGTTTGGACGATGCCCAAGCAGCGCTCAAGCAAGCGAAGGTGCTTGCGGGGCGCCTCGGCATGCCGGGTGTGCTCGCCGGCGCCGCGGAGCAGGAGGGCTGCATCGCGGAGGCTCTCGGCGACCTCGACCGGGCAGCGAACCTGCACCACGAGGCACTCGCTACACGCGACTCGCACGGTCTGCGGACCTCGAGCTTCGACAGCCTCGACTCGCTGGCGGTCCTCGCCTCGACGGCCGGCCGCGGGGAGGAGGCCATCCGCGTGCTTGCCGCGAGCAGCGCGGGCCGCCGAGCAATCGGCTATCCGCGGACTCCGACGGCGCAGGCACGCCACGAAGCGACAGTCGCGGCCATCTCCGAGTCGCTCGGGGAGGGACCAGTCGCAGCCGCGTGGGAGGCCGGGTCCGCGATGACGCTGGACGAGGTGATCGCCTATGTCCGCCGCGCTCGCGGCGCCCGACGCCGCCCGACGACGGGCTGGGCGAGCCTGACAACGACGGAGCTCGAGGTCGTGCAGCTCGTCGCCGAGGGCATGACAAACCCCGAGATCGGGGCTCGGCTGTTCATGAGCCGCGGCACGGTGAAGACGCACCTCTCGCATGTCTACGCAAAGCTCCTCGTCGGGAACCGCACCGAGCTCGCCACGCTCGCCGCCGCCCACCGAGAGCCGCGACTGAGCGTCGGGGATGGCGGTCCTCCAACTCGACAACCTGGCCGATGTTCCGTGGTGCCAGCCGCCTGATGCTGGATGCGGCACATCGAAGGGGAGGTGATGGAGAACGGGTTCGAGGCGCCCGGCAAGTCGACCCTGCTCAAGGCCGGCGTCGGCGCAGGCCATCCGCCGCCCGCGTGAACCCGTCGACCCAGCGCGCCGATGACGTGCCGTACTCGACACCGGTCCGGACGATCACCACGCCGTTCTCAGGCGACACGAAGACGTACTGGCCGTGATCTCCGGCGGCATAGAAGTCGGGCGCGCCGGAACCCCGGTCCACGCCCCACCACATCAGGCCATAGATCCGATCGGCGTACGCACCCGGGGCGCGATCCGCCGGATCGACGCCGGTCGCGGTAGCCACCCACTCCGGCGAGACGATCCGCGTGCCGTCCCACTGGCCTTCGTGGAGGAACAGCCGGCCGAGCTTCGCGAAGTCGATGGCCCGGGCGTTCAGGCCGGCCTCCATCTTCTCGAACCCGGCTGCCTCCGAGTCGAGGGTCCAGGCGCCGTCGAACTCCATGCCCAGCGGATCCCACAGGCGCGACTGGGTCCACGCCGTGACGGACATGCCGGTCGTCCGCTCGAGGATGATCCCGAGCAGCTGCGGGTGGTACTTGTTGTAGACGGAACGCCTCGCCCGGCGGGCCGCTCGATCCGGGTGTTCGTGAGCGCCAGGGTCCGCTGGTCGGGGTGGTAGGTCGTGAGCGGGTCGTCGCCGTTGAACAGGAACCAGCCCGATTCCTCGTAGTCCAGGCCGGACGACATCTGGAGGAGATGGCGGATGGTGATCTGCCCGAACCTCGGATCGCGCTGCGCCAGCTCCGGCAGGTAGGTCGTGATCGGATCGTCCAGGCTGCCGATGGCGCCCTCCTCGATCGCGATCCCGACGAGCGTCGACACGAACGACTTCGCGACCGAGAACGACGTCACCATCGAGTCCCGCTGCCAGCCGTTCGCGTAGCGCTCGAGCACGACGTCGTCGTCGACGACGACGATGAGCGACTGGGTCTCGGTCTCTTCCAGGAACGCATCGAGGTCGTCGACGTCGAGCGCCGACGCGAGGACGCCCTCGACGCGATCCTCGTCGAGGGCGACCGAGAACGGGCGCGGATGGGGCGACGCGGCGAGCGGCCGCTTCGGGAAGTTGACCAGGTAGTCGCTGACGTCGGACTCCTGCCAGGCGAGGACCCGCCCCACGTACTCCGGCGTGTACAGCACGCTCGCGGCGAGGAGCCATCCCGCGACCGCGATGACGGGGACGAGCGCGATCAACGCCGTCGCGCGGAGGACCCGCCTCATGCCCATCGGTCCGCGCCCGCGGCCTGGCTCAACCCCTTGCTCCACGGCGTGTCCTCCTAGGCGCGCGACGACGGCGGCCGCGACGCCGTCCCGCCGCGGCAGCATGGCCTCGATGCCGTCGAGGAGCCTGGCGAGTCCGAACTCGAAGTCCTCGCGGACCGTGTCCGTGGCGGCGAGCTCGGCGACCGCCGTGAACGCGGCGACCGTCCGTGGGAACCGTGTCGGCTCGATCACCATGCGGATCGTGTCGGCGTATCGCTGTTGGCGTCCAATGACGGCTGAGCCCGCCCGCCGCGGCACCGCGAGCGAGCTCGTCGTACAGCCGGAAGTGCCCGAGGACGAAGCCAGAGATCAGGTTCAGCACGCCGAACTGATCGATCGGCGGAAGGCCGCTGACCGCGATGCACTCGAGGCAGCACTCCATCCAGGCGACCTGGTTGGGCCCGATCGGCGGCTCCTTGATCGGGAACGCGCGCGATCCACGGGTGGCGGCGCAGCGACTCCAACTGACCGCGGGCCCACCGCTCGGTGGCGGGTCGCCAGCCCTCGCCGTGCGGCGGGGTTTGCCGGCGGATCGCCCACAGCCGCGTCGATCGCCAGGAACACGAGGTCGTCCTTCGTCGCCACGTACCGGTACAGCGCCATCGTGGTGACGCCGACGCGGGCGGCGACGCGCTGCATGCTGACCGCCTCGATGCCGTTGGCGTCCGCCAGCTCGACGGTCGCGGCGACGATCGCCTCCAGGGTCAGGGAAGGCCGAGGTCCCCTTCGGGGCGGATCGGCCAGCCCCCATGCGAGTGCGAGTGCCGGCCGGATTCGTTGCCCCTTGTCATCCTTCATACAACCGTGTATACCATACACTCAAATGTGTACGCCATACGCAGAAGGAACGGCATGAACCGACGAAACATCCACTGGGATCACGACGATCGGCCTCGGTAAGGACCTCGGCGGTCGCACGGTGCTCGACGGCGTCGACCTTGACGTGCAGCCCGGATCCGTCCACGCGCTGCTGGGTCCGAACGGCGCGGGCAAGACGACCCTGGTCCGGATCCTCGCCACGCTCCTCGCGCCCGACCGCGGGACCGCGGTGGTCGCGGGGTACGACGTCCGGACCGCGCCCGAGGCGGTCCGACACCAGATCAGCCTGACAGGCCAGTCGGCCGCGGTCGACGAGCTCCTGACCGGGTCGGAGAACCTCGAGATGATCGGGCGGCTCCTGCGGCTCGGTCGGCCAGGACGCTCGCTCCCGCGCACGCGAGCTGCTCGAACAGTTCGACCTGACCGACGCGGCGGGCCGACTGGTCAAGACCTGGTCGGGCGGCATGCGCCGTCGACTGGACCTCGCCGCGAGCCTCGTGGTCCAGCCGTCCGTCCTGTTCCTGGACGAACCGACGACAGGCCTCGATCCGCGCAGCCGGCTCGGCCTGTGGGATGCCGTGTCGCGACCTTGCCGCCGCGGGGACGACGATCCTGTTGACGACCCAGTACCTCGAGGAGGCGGACCGGCTCGCCGGCCGCGTATCCCTCCTCGATCACGGGCGTGTCGTCGCGGAGGGGACGCCCGCCGAGCTGAAGGCCCGCGTTGCGGGCACGCGGCTGCACCTCGTGTTCCCCGATGGCCCAACGCTCGTCCGGGCGGCCCGGCTGCTCGACGGTCGCGTCGTCGGGACCGACGAGGGGCAGCGGACGCTCGCCGTCGGCACCGATGGCAGCGCCGGCGAGGTCCATGCGGTCCTCGACGAGCTCGCGGGAGCCGACGTCCGGGTCGACACCCTGTCGGTCGCGACCGCGACCCTCGACGACGTATTCCTTGCGCTGACGGGGAACCCGGCCAGCTCCCAGGAGGTCATCGCTCATGTCTGACGTGCTGCTCCAGTCGTGGATCATGCTGGGCCGCAACTACCGCCTGTCGCTCCGCAACGTCGACAGCCTTGTCACCGGCCTGGCCTTGCCGGTGCTCCTGATGCTCGTGTTCGTCTTCCTGTTCGGTGGGGCGATCAACACCGGTACGGCCTATGTCACCTACGTCCTGCCAGCGGTGATCGTGCTCTCTGCGTGCTTCGGCGCAGCGTCGACCGCCGTGAGCGTGAGCGCCGACCTCAAGGGCGGCATGGTCGATCGGTTGCGGTCGATGCCGATCGTCTCCTGGTCGTTCCTGGCCGGCCACGTCGGAGCGAGCCTCGTCCGGAACCTCGTCGCCACCGCACTCGTGGTGGGCGTTGCGGTCCTCATCGGGTTCCGTCCGACGGCCGGTCTGCTCGAGTGGCTCGCCGCTGTCGGCCTGCTGTCACTGTTCATCCTCGCGATCTCGTGGTTCTCCGCTGCCATCGGGCTGTTCGCGAGCTCACCCGAGGCTGCCAGCGGCTACAGCTTCTTTGCCGTGTTCCTCCCGTACATCAGCAGCGGCTTCGTTCCGGTCGAGACGCTACCGGTGTGGTTGCAGGGAATCGCGCAGCACCAGCCACTGACACCGATGATCGACGCGGTCAGAGGCCTGCTCACCGGGGCCCCGGCCGGCTCGACCATCATCCTGGCGCTGGCCTGGTGGCTCGCCCTGGGAGCGGCAGGATTCGCGCTCGCCGCGTGGCGGTTCGCGCGGCTGCGGCCATGAAGCGATCCATGGCCCCGGAGCGGCTGGCCGCGCGTCGCGCGGGCCAGCCGCCGGACCCCGATCCGGGCGCGGCCTACCGCTCGTCGTAGGTCGCTGGGAAGGCGACGGGTCGGACGCCGCGGCACCGGGTCCGCCGGCGGGATCCGGAGCTCGAACAACGGCGCCACGATGGCCGTTCACGCCCGCGGCACCGCGTGTATGTAGCCACGGTTCGGGGTCCAGGTACGGGCGCGCGGCCATCGTCATCACGTGATGGTCGATGCCGACCGCACATATGCGAGGTAGGTGGTACTCCCGTCGAGGATCCTCGTCTCGATGAGACGCATCGGCTTCGTGCGGCTCGTCTCTCCGAACAGGCGCTCGCCGGCACCGAGCACCACGGGAAAGACTTTCAGCCACATCGCGTCGACCAGGTCGTGCTCCATCAGGCTGCGCACGATCCGCGCGCTGGCCGGGATGACGATGTTCCCCTCGAGCTCGGCCTTCAGCCTCGAGACCTGGGCAAGCAGGTCGCCCCTGACGACGGTCGAGTTGTTCCAGTCCAGGTGTTCGAGGGTCGAGGACACGACGTACTTGGGCATGCCGTTCAGCCGGTCCGCCAACGGGCCAGCCCGGGACGGCCACCGGCCGGCGAACCACTCGTACGTCCGCCGGCCCATCAGCATCGCGTCGGCGGCGAGGGCTTCGTCGAGGGCGAGCTTGGCGAGCTCCGGGCGGTCCCTGATCGCGCCCACCCAGCCTCCTCGCGGGAACCCTTCGTCACCGGCCGGGTCCTGGATCACTCCGTCGAGGGAGACGTTGTCGCTGACGACGATCCTTCCCATGTCACGTCCTTGTTCCGCTCATCGCATCCGTTTCCTGCTAGCGCATGCGTTGTCGAACACTGTGTGCGGTAACGTAGGACAGGTCAACGGACAAGCGGCCAATCGGTGTTCGTTGACGAACGCCGGGCCGGCCGATGTTCAGGAAGCAGGTGTGATGGGGTGACGATCCGAGCCGATGCGTCGCGATCCAGGCCGGATCGACGGATCGGCAAGACGAGGAAGGCCCTGAAGGAGGCCCTCACCGACCTCATCCTCGAGCAGGGCTACGAGGCGGTGACGGTCCAGGACGTCATCGATCGCGCAGACGTCGGTCGCTCGACGTTCTATGCCCACTTCGTCGACAAGGACGACCTCCTCATGGCGATCCTCGCCGACCTGGAGATGCCCGGGCTCGACCCGACCAGCTGGAAGCCGGACGACCCCGCCTTCGGCTGGACGCTGGCGCTGTTCCGGCACTTCGGCTCCGGCAAGCGGCTGTTCAAGGCGGTCGCGGGCGGCCAGAGCGGGTCACTGGCTCGCCGCGAGACGACCCGGCGCCTCGAAGAGCTTGTCGAGGCCGAGCTGTCGCGACTCAAGGCCACGCGGAAGCTCGACGCGCTCAAGCTCCAGACCGTCGTGCGCTTCCTGGTCGGGTCGTTCATCGGCTTCATGGACTGGTGGATGCGCGAGGAGAACGACCACCTGCCTGCCGAGCAGGTCGACCACGCCTTTCGCACGCTGGTCCTGCCGGGTGTGGCGAACGTGCTCGAGCTGAAGCTCGATGTGCCGGAATCGCTTTGACACCTATAGCGACGAACTCATGGGGGCCCGGACTCCGTGCCGCGCCGCGTCGCGCTCGCGCCCTGCTCGCTCATCCGGGCCTCATGACGTAGCGTTTCCTCGTGAGCCGGGATGCCGAGGACCTCAACCGGCGCCTCCTGCGCGCCCGTGACGCGATGGACCGCGCCTACGCCGAGCCGCTCGATGTGGCCGCCGTGGCCGCGGTCGCCCACATCTCGGAGGCGCACTTCAGCCGCTCCTTCCGCGCCGTGTTCGGCGAGACGCCGCACCGCTACCTGCAGCGGCGGCGGGTGGAACGCTCGATGTTCCTCCTCCGCGAGACCGACCGCAGCGTGACCGACGTCTGCCTCGACGTCGGGTTCACGAGCCTCGGCACGTTCAGCCGCACGTTCCGCGAGATCGTGGGCGAGTCGCCGACGGCCTATCGCGCCGGCCACGGGCCGGTCGTTGCTCCGCATTGCGTCCAGCTGGCGGCGATGCGGCCCCGGGACGCGACCCGGGACGGCCCGCAATCGAGCAGTTTTGAAGAAGCGGCACAACCCGTCGCGACCCTAGGGTGAACGGCGTCAGATCGCCACCGAACAGGAGAACGCGAGATGCTCACCAGGCTCAACGTCGCCTCGATCTACGTCCTCGACAAGGACGAGGCCCTCGACTTCTACGTCAACAAGCTCGGCCTCGAGAAGGGCAACGACGTCAAGCAGGGCGCCTACCGCTGGCTGACGGTCCGCGTCCCGGGCGAGGGGGGCACGGAGGTCTTCGCTCGAGCAGCCGGGGTCGCCGCTCCACGACGAGGCGACCGCGGAGCAGCTCCGTGAGCTGATCACGAAGGGTGCCCTCGGCTGGCCTCGTGTTCATCACCGACGATGCCCGCGCCCTGTACGAGACGCTCAAGGAGCGTGGCGTGGACGGACTTCACGCAGGAGCCCACCGACCACTTCTACGGCACCGACATGGGGTCCGTGACCCGTTCGGCAATCGCATCCGGATCCTGCAGCAGGGCAAGGTTGCCCAGAAGACGCCCGCCTGACCCGCGACCGCATCCGACGAGGAGCGCCCGTTGACCACGACGACGAGGACGGCCGCGCCGTCGCCCGCCACGCCCGACGCCGACAGCCACGAGGTCATCCGCGTGCACGGCGCGCGGGTGAACAACCTCCGGGACGTCAGCGTCGAGCTCCCCGAAGCGCCGGCTGACCGTGTTCACCGGCGTCTCGGGGTCGGGCAAGAGCTCGCTCGTGTTCGGCACGATCGCCGCCGAGTCGCAGCGGATGATCAACGAGACCTACAGCTCGTTCGTGCAGGGCTTCATGCCGACGCTGGCGCGACCCGACGTGGACGTGCTGGAGGGCCTGACGACCGCGATCATCGTCGACCAGGAGCGGATGGGCGCCAACGTCCGCTCCACCGTCGGCACCGCGACCGACGCCAACGCGATGCTCCGGATCGTGTTCAGCCGGCTGGGCAAGCCGCACATCGGCTCGCCCCAGGCGTTCGCGTTCAACATCCCGACCGTCCGCGGCGTCGGGGCGCTCACGGTCGGCAACAAGAAGGCCGAGAAGAAGACGTACACCGTCACCGGCGGCATGTGCCCGCGGTGCGAGGGCATGGGCACGGTCAGCGACTTCGACCTCAGCGCCCTGTACGACGAGACGCAAGTCGCTCAACGACGGCGCGCTCACGATCCCCGGCTACAGCATGGACGGCTGGTACGGCCGGATCTTCCAGGGCGCCGGGTACTTCGATCCCGACAAGCCGATCAAGGACTTCACGAAGCGCGAGCTCCACGACCTGCTCTACAAGGAGCCGACCAAGATCAAGGTCGAGGGCATCAACCTCACCTACGAGGGCCTCGTCCCGAAGATCCAGAAGACGATGCTGGCCAAGGACGTCGACGCGCTCCAGCCCCACATCCGCGCGTTCGTGGAGCGGGCGGTGACCCTGTCGGCCTGTCCGGACTGCGGCGGCACCCGGCTGAGCGAGGCCGCGCGGTCCTCGAAGATCCGCGGGGTCAGCATCGCCGACGCGTGCGCGATGCAGATCAGCGACCTCGCCGAATGGGTCCGTGGCCTGGACGAGCCGTCGGTCGCGCCGCTGCTGGGCAACCTGCAGCAGACGCTCGACTCGTTCGTGACGATCGGGCTCGGGTACCTCAGCCTCGACCGGCCGTCGGGGACGCTCTCGGGCGGCGAGGCGCAGCGGACGAAGATGATCCGCCACCTCCAGTCGTCGCTGACCGACATCACCTACGTGTTCGACGAGCCGACGATCGGGCTCCACGCCCACGACGTCGAGCAGGTGAACTCGCTCCTCCACCGCCTGCGCGACAAGGGCAACACGGTGCTCGTCGTCGAGCACGACGCGGAGGTCATCCGGGTCGCGGACCACGTCGTGGACATGGGCCCGGGCGCCGGGCCGCACGGCGGCACGATCGTCTACGAGGGACCGGTCGACGGCCTCGTGGCGTCCGGGACCGACACCGGCCGCGCCCTCGACGTCCGCCAGGCCCTCAAGCCGGAGCCGCGGGTCGCGAGCGGCTCCATCCCGATCCGCAACGCGACGCTCCACAACCTCCAGGACGTCTCGGTCGACGTGCCGCTGGGCGTGCTCGTCGCGGTGACCGGGGTCGCGGGCTCCGGCAAGAGCTCGCTGATCCACGGCTGCCTGCCGCGGACGGACCCCTCGGTGACGTTCGTCGACCAGTCGGCGATCCGCGGCTCGCGGCGCTCGAACCCGGCGACCTACACCGGCATCCTCGACCCGATCCGCAAGGCGTTCGCCTCGGCCAACAAGGTCAACGCGTCGCTGTTCAGCGCCAACTCCGAGGGCGCCTGCCCCGCCTGCAACGGCCTGGGCGTGATCGACACGGACCTCGGGTTCATGGCCACCGCCACGAGCGTGTGCGAGGTGTGCGAGGGCCGCCGCTACACCGACGAGGTGCTGGGCTACACCCTGCGCGACCGGAACATCGTCGAGGTCCTCGCGATGCCGGTCGAGGAGGCCCGGGCGTTCTTCACCGAGAAGCCGGTGAAGGTGATGCTGGACCGCCTGGCCGACGTGGGCCTCGGCTACCTGTCGCTCGGCCAGTCGCTGGACACGCTGTCCGGCGGCGAGCGCCAGCGGCTGAAGCTCGCGATCGAGATGTCCGGATCGACCGAGGTCTACGTCCTCGACGAGCCGACGACCGGGCTCCACATGAAGGACGTCGAGAACCTGATCGGCCTGCTGGACCGGCTGGTCGACGCCGGGCGGACCGTGATCGTGATCGAGCACAACCTCGACGTCGTCGCCCGCGCGGACTGGGTCATCGACATCGGCCCCGGTGCGGGCCACGACGGCGGCACGGTGATCTTCGAGGGGCCGCCGGCCGAGCTCGCGCGCTCGAAGGGCTCGCTCACCGGGGAGCACCTGCGGCGCCGCCTGGAGCCCGTCGCGGCGGCCTGACGAGCCGCACGGCGGCGCGCCTATCCTCGACGAGACGGACACGGCACGCGGGTACTCCACTGGATGGTCGCCACCTCGCTCCGGAGCCCACCGACGCTCCCCGGACAGCCGCCTGCCCTGATCGTCGCCTCCAGCCGCCTCCCGCTCACCGTTCGTCGGACGCGCGGCGGGATTGACCTCCGTCGCGGGGTCGGGCGGGCTGGTCGCGGTCCTCGAGCCGCTGCTGCGCGACGGCTCGGCGCGTTGGCTGGGCTGGCCCGGGGATTCCCCGCATGCCGATGGCCGGAGCGATCCCGACCGCGAGCAGCTCGTGCGCTTGTGGGCGGAGTCCGGGTACGTGGCGATCGACCTCCCGGCCGACGTCGGCCGCGCGTTCTCCGAGGGCTACGCCAACGACACGCTGTGGCCGCTCCTCCACGGCTTTCCCGACCGGGTGGTCATCGATCCCGAGACGTGGCCCGCCTACCGGGCGGCGAATGAGCGCTTCGCCGCCGGGATCGCCGCCCGCCTGGATGCATCGAAGCCTCGTCTGGGTCCACGACTACCAGCTCATGCTCGTTCCGGAGCTCGTCCGGGCGGCGGCGCCTGGCGCGGCGATCGGCTTCTTCCTCCACGTGCCGTTCCCGGACTCGGGAATCTTCCGGATGCTCCCGGAGCGCGAGGCCGTGCTGCGGGGTGTGCTGGGCGCGGACCTCGTCGGGTTCCAGACCCACGCCGACCTCCACGAGTTCCGGCGGGCGCTGCTCCAGGTGACCGGCATCGAGAGCCGCATGGACCAGGTCGAGGTGGACGGCCGTGTGGTCCGCCTCGGCGTCTTCCCCATCGGCATCGTCGTCGAGGAGTGGACGCGGCTGCTGCGGCGGGCCAGCGTCCAGCGGCGGGTGGACGAGCTGCGCCAGCGTCACGCGGGGCGGCACCTCGTCTTTGCCGTCGACCGCCTCGACTACACGAAGGGCATCCCGGAGCGCCTGCGGGCATTTCGACGGCTCCTGCGCGAGGCGCCCGAGCGTCGTGGCAAGGTCACGCTCATCCAGGTCGCGGTGCCGACGCGCGAGCGCGTGCCCCGCTACCGCGAGCTCCGCCGCGAGGTCAACGAGCTGGTCGGCGGAGGTGAACGGCGAGCTCGGGACGCCCGAGTGGACGCCAGTTGTCCATCTCCTGCGCAGCATCTCGCGGCCGGAGCTCGCGGCCCTCTATGCCGCAGCCGACGTCGCCTGGGTCACGTCGCTCCGGGACGGGATGAACCTCGTCGCGAAGGAGTTCGTCGCCTGCCAGGCGACGGAGCCCGGCGCGCTCATCGTCAGCGAGTTTGCAGGCGTCGCCCAGGAGCTCGGCGAGGCCCTGCGGGTCAACCCGTACGACGAGATCTCATCGGCCGCCGCACTCGCGCGCGCCCTCGACATGCCGCCCGACGAGCGGGCGGAGCGGATGGACGCCATGACGACCCGCGTCCGGACAGGCAGCGCCTCCGTGTGGCGCGATCGCTACCTCCGGGAGCTGCAGGCGGCCGCGGTCGCGCGTGAAGCGAACACGCTCAGTGCCGCGCCGAAACTCGACTTCGACGGACTCGTCGAGGCAGCACGCGGCGGCGCCCTCCTGTGCCTTGACTTCGACGGCACCCTCGTGCCGATCGCGCCACGCCCGGAAGACGCCAGGCCGACCGAGCGCGTCCTCGACACGCTCCGGCGCCTCGGGTCGGCCGGCGGCGCGACGCAGGTCGCGTTGCTCTCGGGCCGGCGCCAGCAGGACATCGAACGCTGGTTCGGCGAGATCCCCGGGTTGTGGCTGTCAGCGGAGCACGGCGCCTTCCTCCGCGCGCCCGGCGCTACGGGCTGGCGACCGCTGCGGGCGGGCGCCGACGGCGCCTGGAAGAGCGAGATCCGCCCGCTGTTCGAGGACTTTGCCGCCCGGCTCCCCGGCAGCCTGATCGAGGACAAGGCGATCTCGATCGCGTGGCACTACCGGATCGCCGACCCCGAGTTCGGCAGCTGGCTCGCCCAGGAGCTCGTCGCGACCCTCGGGCTGCAGCTCGCCGGGAGCGATCTCACCGTCCTCCGTGGCAAGCGGGTCGTGGAGGTGCGGTATGCGTGGGCCACGAAGGCCGAGGCCTACGCCGCACTCCACACGGCGCTGCCCGGGCACGGCGTCGTCGTCGCCTTCGGGGACGACCGGACGGACGAGGACCTGTTCGAGCGCCTGCCGGCGGACGCCTGGACGGTGAAGGTGGGCCGCGGGATCACCGCCGCGCGCTGGTCGGTCGATGGGCCCGACGACGTGCTGCGAGCGCTCGAGGCGGTGGCGGACGCCGTCGCTCTGCCAGGACGAAACGACCGCTAGCGGAGAACTACCGGGCGATCAGACGGCCCGTCGGCGACGGTCGTGGACCGCGTCATGGAGCTCGGCGGTCGTCCGGCCATCGACACGGCCGGTACCGGTCCGCCGGTGGCTGACCCCACCCGGGTTGCGCGCCGGTCGCGGGAGCAGCGGGATGCCGGCATCGGTGCCGTCGTCGGCCTCCTCGTCGCGCCCGCGGAGCCACGGCGGGTCGTCGTGCGAGTGCGCGTGGCCGTGCCCGTGGCCATCTGCGGTGACGTCCCACGGCACGCCCGCGGCGTACACCTCCGCGAACACCTCGACGAGCTCGGGGTCGAACTGGATGCCGGCCTGCCGCCGCAGCTCGGCGATGGCGTCCGCGTGCGAGATCGCCGCCCGGTACGGCCGGCCCGCGATCATCGCCTCGTACGCGTCCACGATCGACACGATCCGCGCCCCCACCGGGATCTCGCCGCCGGCAAGCCCGTGGGGGTAGCCGCGGCCGTCGTACCACTCGTGGTGGTGGAGGACGATCGTCGCCGCGTCGCGCAGCGCGCCGGCCTGCTCCAGCACGACCTGGCCGATCTTCGGGTGCTCCGTCACGACCCGCCACTCGGACGCCGCGAGGTCGCCGGGCTTGGCGAGGATCTCCTCGGGGATCGCGAGCTTGCCGAGGTCGTGGAGCAGGCTCGCGGTGCGGATGCGCTCGAGCTCGCCCTCGGGCAGGTCGATGGCGCGGGCGACGGCGACCGAGGCGTCGGCGATCATCGTCGACGGCTTGCCCGCCCACGCCGGGCGCCCGGCGAGCGTGGCGATCAGCGCGTCCTGGGCCGCGGCCATCGCCGCCTTGCCGACGTCGATGGCGCGGACGCGCGCCTCGGCGGTGATCGGCGCGCGGCGGATCGTGCCGTCGTCGCCGGTCTCGCGGAACACGTAGACCTGGTTGCGGCCCAGCGCCTTCGCCGAGTACAGGGCGGCGTCCGCGTCGCGCACCAGCGCATCGAGCCGCAGGACCTCGCCCTGGCCGCCGGCGACCCCGGCGCTGAGCGTCACCGCGACCACCTCGTTGTCGGGCAGCCGGATCTCGGCGCCGCCGATGATCCGGCGCAGCTTCTCGGCGAGCGACGCCGCCGCGTCCGGGTCGGTCTCGGGCAGGACGACGAGGAACTCCTCGCCGCCGTAGCGACCGGCGAGGTCGACGGTGCGGACGTTCGCGGCCAGCAGCTGCGCGACCTGGCGCAGGATGACGTCGCCGGCGGCATGGCCGTGGGAGTCGTTGAACCGCTTGAAGTGGTCGAGGTCGACGAGGATCAGCGACAGCGGCCGCCGATACCGGGCGGCGCGCGCGAGCTCCTCCTCGACCCGGGTGAGGACGGTCTGGCGGTTGGCGATGCCGGTCAGCGGGTCGAAGGTCGCCTGCTCCCAGGTGTGGGCCACGCGGTCGGCGAGCTCCGAGAAGGCGGCCCGCAGCCGCTTGTCGCGGATCCGCTTCGCGTCCGCGAGGAGCGTCGGGCCGTCGACGTCGGCGCGCGCTAGGCGTTCCGCGATCCGGGCGAGCCGGCGGTTCTGCAGCCCCACGATCAGGAGAGCGAACCCCGCCGCGCCCGCAAGCGCCCCGATGAGGGCGATGACGAGCGTGAGGGTCAGGGCGGCGGTGACGGTGTCCAAGACGCCTCGCGAGTGATCCGTCGCGGTGCGATCCCCCGTTGGATGCACCTGGCAGGCACAGGCTGCGGGCGAATAGGGATATCTGCCATGGGGCGATGGTCCCAGCGCCCACCGTTGCCCGCACCATGGTGGCCCGACGCACCGGGTGGGACCAGTGGCGTCATGGCCCAGAGGTACCGGTCGCCTACGCGGCGGCGCGCAGCGGCCCCGCAGCGGTCAGCGTGCCGCTGCCCAAGTGGCGCCGTCGGAGCGGGGTTCCGGGGGCCGGACCGCTCCGCCTTAAGTCAGGACCCGGACAGGACCCGGGAGCGGGTGATGTCGCGGTCGCCGGCCGGGTCGGTCAGGCGCCACGCCCAGCCCTCGCCATCGGCGTCGTCGTGGCGCCACGCCGCCCCGTCCAGCACGGACTGCGGGACGGCGGCCTGGATGTACTCGATGCGGACCCGTCGCGGGAGGGCCCGCATCGCCGCGACCGCCGCGTCCCCGGACGCGAGCAGCGCCTCCTCGACGTAGTCGATGTACGCGGCGTTGTTGACGTGGCCCATCGGGTCGACGTCCTGCGGCCGAACCCGGGTCTCGATGATGACCGCATCGTCGGGCGTCGGCGGCAGGGGGACGCGGCCGGGCTCGAACGGCCCGGGCGGCGTGGAGAACGCGGCCGGAAACTCGGGCGGGACGCGGCCGGGCAGGCCGCGCGAGTCGGTCATGACCCAGTCGGTGTGGACCCACAGGGCGAGCGACCCGTCGGGCAGGAACGCCTCCGTCCGGCGGCGCGCCCAGACCTTGCGGAAGCCGGTGATCCGGGTCGTGACGGACAGCGTCATGCCCAGCGGCCACGGGCTGCAGGATGCCGAGCTCCGCCGCCCGCACGACCCAGGCGAGGCCGCGGGACGTGTACCACTCGCGGTCGAAGCCCAGCTGCTCGCTGTGGATCCAGGCGACGTCCTGGGCGTAGCGCAGCAGGGACGACGTCCGGACGATGCCGTCCGCGCCGCACTCGTCGAACCGGATCCGGTACGGCACGGTGACCCCCGCCACGAGGTCGGGCCGGACGGTCACGGCGTCACGCAGGCTTGCGGCCGGCCAGCCGGTCGAGCCCCTCGAGCGCCACCAGGCGCAATCCGTCGAGCGCGACGGGTCCCTTCTCGCGGACGAGCCGGACCTCGCACGACCGCCGGGCGTCGAACACGACGAGCCCGACGAGCAGGCTGCCGCCCTCGTCCGCGGCGCCCCGCCGCGCGTCATCGAGCTGGTGGATCACGTCGGCCTTGATGCCGCGCGCGCCCCACTTGCAGTCCCACGCCTCCGGCCGCGACTCGAGCTCGACCGTCACGTCGTACGGGTGGATCTCGGCGGGTCGCCCGTCGAACAGCACCCGCCGCTCGCGTCGGACCGGGCCCGTCCGCGCCGCGACCAGCAGCTCGGTGAGCGACTCCACGATCGCGCCGCGGAACTGGGAGCGCGCCTGCTCGCCGCGATCGGCCACCTCGAGCGCCGCGACGAGGATCGCCTCGGACCGGTCGCGGACCGGGTCGCCGGCTGCCGGCGCCGCGGGCCCGAACAGGGTCGGGAACATCGTCCGCCAGACGGCCGGATCCAGCGACTCGCCGTTCATGCAGGCGCGCGCCGAGCAGCCGCTGGGTGGTCGTCGCCTCGGCGAGCAGCGCTGCGATGCGGGCGACGAGCGGGTCGGCCTGGATGTGCGCGTAGACGACCGCCCGGCCATCCGGCTTCGCGTCCTGGAAGCGCATCAGCCGGTCTCCCCGATCGCCGCCAGCGCGACCTGGGGCAGCGTCGAGAGCCAGTCGATCGCCCGGTGTGGATCCTCGATCGACTGCGCCTCGGCGACGAGCGCGTCCATCGCGGTCTCGACCGCGGGATCGACCGCCTCCTCGCCGCGCGCGGTGGTCACGGCGCTCAGCCGCCCGCGCCACACGGTGCTCAGGTCGGCGACGTACTGGAACTCCTCCTCGACCGGTTCTGCGGTCAGCAGGAGCGCGTCAAAGCCCTCGAGGGCGCGGGTGATGCAGTCGGCGACGGTGGCCATGCGGGCAGCGTAGCCCGGCGGGCAGGGCCCGTGAGCGCCGCGAGCGTCAGATCGTGTCGGACGAGACCGGGACCGCGACGGTCCGGCCGACGGCGCGGCGGGTCGTCTCGAGGCGGTCCTGGGCGTCGCGGTCGAGCCGCAGGAGCGCCCGGCGACCGCGCTCGTTCCAGTGCGTCGAGTACGTGCGGACGGCCTTCTGGCGGATCTCCCACGCGAACTCGCGCTCGCCGGCACGCTCGAGGCGCGCGACGGTCTCCAGGACGGCGCGATAGAGCGTCGGCAGCTCTTCGGCCGGGATGTGCTCGTCCATGGCGAGAGCGTGCCCGGATGCACCACTCCGCGGGAATGACCGTGTCGTCCGGCCGACGGCCCGCCGAGAGTCCGGGGGGTGGTGCGCGCAGGCACCGATTCGGCCCGGCCGCCGCACGCTACGATCGGGGCGCCGGCGAGCCTCGCCGCTGCACGCACGGAGGCGAGGAAGGGCCGATGCACGAGCCGAGCGCGCTGGTCTGGGACCTGCTGCTGCTGCTCACGGTCATCCTGTTCGGCCCGTTCGTCGCGGAGCGGCTCCGCCTGCCGGGGATCATCGGGCTCCTGCTGGGCGGGTTCCTCATCGGGCCGACCGGCCTCGGGCTGCTGCAGTCGGTCACGACCGTCGACTCGCTGGGCCAGATCGGCCTCCTGTACCTCATGTTCCTGGCCGGCCTCGAGCTCGACCTCAACGTGTTCGCGCGGCTCCGGCAGGCGGCGATCCAGTTCGGGCTGCTCACGTTCGCCCTGCCGATGGCGTTCGGGTTCGTGGGGGCGCGCTGGCTCGGCTTCGACCTGCCCGCGTCGATCCTCATCGGCTCGCTGTGGGCGTCGCACACGCTCGTGATGTACCCGATCATGCAGCGCTTCGGGATCACCGCCGATCCCGCGGTCGCGACGACGGTCGGGGCGACGGTCATCACCGACACGCTCGCGCTGCTGGTCCTCGCGGTGGTGGCCAGCGGCGCCACGGGCGAGGGCGGCCTCGGCTCGAACATCGCGCTGCTCGTCGGGCTGGGCGTGCTCGCCGTGTACTGCGCGTTCGTCCTCACCTTCCTGGCCCGCTGGTTCTTCGCGGGCATGGGCCAGGACCGGGCGCTGCGGTTCATCTTCGTCCTCGCCGCGTTCCTGTCCGCGTCGTTCGTCGCGGAGCTGGGCGGCATCGAGGGCATCGTCGGGGCGTTCTTCGCCGGGCTCGCGCTCAACCGCCTCGTGCCCAACGGCGGCCCGCTGATGGACCGCGTGGAGTTCTTCGGCGGGGCGCTGTTCATCCCGGCGTTCCTCGTGTCGGTCGGCCTGCTCATCGACCCGACGGTGCTCGCGGACCCGCGGACCTGGCAGCTGGCGATCGTGTTCGCGATCTCGCTCGTGCTCGGCAAGGGCGGCGCGGCGCTGGCGATCGGCCGGATCCGCCGCTTCAGCCGCCCGCAGATCGAGGTCACCTTCGCCCTGTCGCTGTCGCAGGCGGCAGCGACCCTCGCCGCGACGACCGTCGGCGCGTCCGTGGGGCTGTTCGGGGACGACGTCGTCAACGCGGTCGTCGTCGTCATCGTGTTCAGCCTGTTCACCTCGTCGGTGCTCGCGACGCGCGCCGCCGCACGGATCGCGCCGCCGGCTCGCGACGGACGGCCGCTGGGGGCGGCGATCGTGGCCGCGATCGAGGACGGCGCCACGGCCCTGCGGCTCGCGCCGCGTCCTCGCCCGGATCGCCCAGCGGGACGGCGGGATCGTGGTGCCGGCACACGTCATCGCCGACGGCGAGGACCGCCCGCTCGATGAGGCCCGCGCGACCGCGCGCGAGATCGACGAGGCCGTCCGCCGGGCGGGCATCGAGGCCGACCCGAGCCTGCGCGTCGCCCAGTCGGTGCGGCAGGGCGTCCGCAACGAGATCCACGAGCACGACGGGTCGCTGCTCGTCATCGCGCGCCACGGCGCGATCCGCGCGCAGGACTACCTGTTCGGCGGCCTGTCCGAGGAGATCGTCGCGGCGTCGCCGGTCCCGGTCATGGTCGTCGAGATGGACGAGGCGCCGGTCAAGCGGGTGCTGCTGCCGCTGCGCGCCCACGACCTGCGTGCGAGCCGCCGCTCGGAGACCGGGCTCGCCGTCGAGGTCGCCCGCCGGCTCGCCGCGTCCGGGCTGGAGCTCGTCGTCGGCCGGCCGGATGGCGCCGTCCTGCCGGACACGCTGCCGGTGCCCGAGAACGCCCGGTTCGAGGCGCTGGCGCCGGATCGCGACCGCTGGATCCGGGCGACGGCCCAGGCCGGGGACCTCGTGCTGCTCCCCGGCACCGGGACCACGCTCGTGTTCGGGCGGGACGCCGCCCGGGTCGCCGCGATGCCCGACGTGTCGGTCGCGGTCGTGGTCGGGCCGTTCACCTCGACGGGGTTCCCGGTCACCTCGCCGGTGGGCACGATCGTCGCGGGCAACACCGCGCCGATCTGACGCCGGGTCCGGGCGAGGGCCGGTCAGTCCCCGCGATGCGCGCCGGACTCGATGCGGAACCCGGCCGGCAGGCCACGGGCGGGCTCCCAGCGCGCGAGCACCCGCTCGACGATCGCCGACGGCGGGCCCTCCTCGAGGCGCTCGACCAGGCGGTCCAGCTCCCCGCGCGGTCCCTCCGCGACGACCCGGACCGACCCGTCCGCCTCGTTCGCGACGAACCCGTCGAGAGCCGAGGTGCATGCCCTCGCGCAGCGCCCAGACGCGGAAGCCGACGCCCTGGACGCGGCCGCGAACATTCGCCTCGAGGCGGGCCGGGATCGCAGGGTCGGGCGCGCTGGCGTCCGCGTCGCTCATGCCGCGGCCCGGATCCGAGGCCAGCGGAGGATGACGACATCGAGGACGAGCTCCGGGCTGACGTTCGAGTCCACGAGCTCCGTCGCGCGGACGAGCCGTGCGAGCGCGGTCGCCGCGGCGCCATCGGGGAGTGCCCGCGCGGCTGCCTCCAGCTCCTCGAGCAGCGCGACGTCGCGGACGTCACCCGTCGCGCCGGCCTGGGCGAGCGCGAGGTCCCGGGCAAGGTCGCGCCAGGCGTCGAGCAGCAGCGCCAGCGCGCGGCGCCGCTCCGAGGCGGAGACCTTGGCGACCGGCTCGTCGGGGGCGTCGGGCGGCGCGTCGCCGGCACCCGTCGCTGCGGCCGGATCGGCAGCGTCGGCAGCGCTGCGCGGCGGCTCCCCGGCTCCCTCGTCCGCGACCGCGGCCCGGTGCAGCCGCCGCTGGCGTGGCAGGTGCCGGCGCCAGCAGCGTGGCCAGCGCGCCGGCCCGTCCGATGCAGGTCCCTGGCGGCGAGCAGCCGCGCGGCGCGGCCGGCCCGCAGCAGGTCCAGCAGCGTCCGGCTGAGCTCGCTGCGGATCGCCTCCGCCTCGGGCGCCGTGGCGTAGGCGACGGCGAGGCCCGCCCGTCCACCGGCGAGACGCGCGAGGCGGGCGGCGGTCGGGGCGTCGGCGAGGGCCCGCTCGTCGAGCAGCGCCTCGATGTCGCGGGCACCGAGCGTGCCGAGCCGGATCCGGGCGCAGCGCGAGCGGACCGTGGGCAGCAGCCGCTCCTCGTCGTCCGCGACGAGGATCAGCGTCGTGCCGGCGGGCGGCTCCTCGAGCGTCTTGAGCAGCGCGGACTGGGCGTCGTCGTTCATGCGGTGCGCGTCGCGGATGATCGCGACCCGGGCGACGCCTTCGACGGGCAGCAGCGAGAGCTCCGTGACGAGGTCGCGGACGCCGCGCCTGCCGTCCTTGCCGCCGATGCCGACCTGGCCGCCCGGCCCCTCGGGCTCGAGGCGGTGGAGGTCGGGGTGGTTGCCGTGCTCGACCATGCGGCAGGCGCGGCAGGATCGGCACGGCCGGTCACCGCCGGTCGCGCCGGCGCACAGGAGACCCGCCGCGAGGTCCAGCGCGAGGGCGTGCTTGCCCACCGACGCGGGCCCCGTGAGGAGCACCGCGTGGGGGACGTGTGTCGCCAGCATCGCGCGGACGGCACCGATCGCGGCCGGATGGCCGACGGTGCGGAAGCCGTCCACGCGCGTGGCTCCGGTGACCTCGGGCGTCAGCCCTCGGTCGGGGTCGCGTCAGCCGCCGGGGCGGCCTTGCGGGTCGTGCGGCGCTTCGGGGCCGCGGCCGTGGCCGGCTCGGCCTCGGTCGTCGCCTCGGCCGGTGCCTTGGCGCGCGTCGTGCGGCGCTTCGGGGCCGGAGCCTCGGTCGCGTCGCTCGCCACGGCCTCGGTGGCCTCGGTCGCGGGAGCGGCCGCCTTGGCGCGCGTCGTGCGGCGCTTCGGGGCCGGAGCCTCGGTCGCGTCGCTCGCCACGGCCTCGGTGGCCTCGGTCGCCTCGGTCGCAGCCGCGGCCGGAGCCTTGCTGCGGGTCGTGCGGCGCTTCGGCGCGGCCTCCACCGGCGCCTCGGCGGCGTCGGCGACGGCCTCCGGTGCCGTGTCCGCGCTGGCGGACGAGCGGCTCCGGCTCGATGTCCGGCGCGACGGCGCCGGCGTCTCGGCCGGTGCCTCGGTGACGCGCCCGGACGCGGCGGGTGCCGCCGGCCGGGACTTCGCCATCTGCGCGCGGAGGAGCTCCTCGAGCTCCGGCGGGACCTCGCTCCACGGCTCGGCGCTGCCCGACGGGGCTGCCTGCCGCGGCGCGCGGTCATACCGCTCGGCCGGACGGTCGTTGCGGCTCCCGCCGCGGCCACCCTGGCCGCTGCGATTGCCACCGCCACCGCCACCGCCGCCGCTGCGATTGCCACCCTGGCTCGGGGCGCCACGGGTCTCGCCGTAGCGGTTGATGCCCGAGCCACCGCTGCTGCCACGGCCCCCGCCGTAGCGCTCGCGCTCGATCGCCGCGGCATAGGCGGCGTTGCGCCCGCCACCGCCACCGCGACCGCGGTTGGCGCCGCCGCCCCGGTTCGCCTGCCGGCGCTCGGCCAGCAGGTACTCCGGGATCTCCGGCTCCTCGAGGTCCTCGTCCTCGTCGGTGACCGGCGCGGGACCGCTCGCGGCCGGGCGCGCGGGCGCCCCGAGCTGCGTGTCCCAGACCGACCCGAACGGGGTCGAGCGCGGCGCCCGCGGCGCGGCGAGCGCGTCGAGGTCGTCGAACGGGGTGGCGTATTCGCCGGACGACGTCTTGCCGCCACGCGACCCGCGGCCGCGTGCCGGGGCGGGTGCCTCGGCGACGGCCTGCTCGTCCTCGTCGGCCGTGCCGTCCTCGGCGTCGTCCGCTGCGGCGTCGTCCGATGCGGCGACCGCCTCGGCCTCTGCGAGCGCGTCCTCCGCCTCGTCCGCGTCCACGTCCACGTCGGACTCGACGCCATCGACGGTGCCGAGCTCGTCGCGACGTCCGCGGCCACGACCGCGGCCACCACGACGCCGGCGGCGCCGGCGGCCGTCACCATCGAGCGCCTCGCCCTCGGCCGCGATCGCGGCCTCGTCGTCGAGCTCCGGCTCCTCGCCGGCCTCGGCGCTCGCGGCAGCGGCACCTGCGCCGGCACGCGACAGCTTCTCGCCCGGGAGCGCGACGAGCGCGCCGGCGGCCGATGCGGCGACCGGCGTCCCCATCGGGGCATCGGGCACGCGGCTGCGAGGGGCGCGCGCCGCGACCGGCGCCTCGTCCCGCTCGTAGCGGCCACCGCGGCCACGGCCGCGACCACGGCCGCGCCCGGTGCCCTCGGTCATCTTGTCCGGGACCTCGGTCATCGACAGGTCCTCGTCGTCATCCTCGGCGACGCGGCGGCCGGACCGGGTGGAGCCCTTGTCGACCTTGGCGATCTGGGTGATGTCGGTGAACAGGTCGGCGACCTCGATCAGGTCGGACGACGTGTTGCCGCGGAAGCTGACGACCTCGACGCGGACGCCCATCTCCTGGACGGCGCGGATCGCGCTGGCAAAGTCCCCGTCGCCGGACACGATCACGGCGATGTCGAGGTTGCGCGCGGTCTTCATGAGGTCGACGACGAGCTCGATGTCGAGGTTCGCCTTGACCTTGCCGTCGCCGTACTTGCGGATGTCCTTGCTGACGACCTTGTACTGGTGCCGGGCAAGGAACTGGTGGAAGTTGCGCTGGTTCTCGTTGTCCGGGTCGAGCCCGGTGTAGGCGTACGCACGGACGAAATCGCGTCCGGCGGTGGCCGACTTCAGCAGCGTGACGTAATCGATGTCCACGCCGGCCGCCTTGGCCGCGTAGAAGATGTTCGCCACGTCCACGAAGACGGCGACGTTCTTGGACACTGTGACTCCTATGTCGTGTGTCGAGCCCGGGCCTTCGACCCAAGGCCGGGCTGGCTAGGTGCGGCGGGCTGCTGAGCCGGCCGCGGAGACGGGGCACCGGAGTGACACTCCGGTGGCGGCGAACCCGGCGCGCTCGAGGCGGGCGAGGTCCGCGGGATCGGAGGGCTCTGCGGCCTCGACCGTCGAGCAACCCTTGTTGCTCGCTGAGCGCAGCAGCTCCTCCAGGAGCAATTCGGTCACGCGATCCGCGTCGTGGTCCGGGGCGACGACCAGGAAGTCGACCGTCCCCACGTAGCCGCCGGACGTGACCGACGGACGGAGGACGAGCAGCGCCCCGCCCACAAGCTCCCGTCGCGCCTCGGCGACGAGCACGCTCGCGTGCGGCAGGTAGACACACTGCCGAAGCAGGTCGGCGGCGCCGAGCGAGCCGGCGGCCGACGCGGTCATCGCGCCGTGGCCGATGGCGGCCAGCCGGTCGATGTCCGTGATGCGGGCCGGTCGGATCGTGTACTCCACGCCGAAGGTGCACCTCGTGCGAAAACGATGCGGCCCCGCTGCGCGCCGGCCGCCATCCCGACGAATCGGATGGGGCGGCCCCGCGCATGGCCGCGGATCAGGTGCCCGGGGAGGCGAGCGACGAGGCTCGAACAGCCATCCCGAGGCGAACAGCGATCGATGCGCAGGGAGAACCTTGCATCAGCGACGCCGGTGCTTATGATACGGCATCGCTCCGCGCGGCTCGCTGCGGGGCGAATTGGGTCCCTCGCCCCGCGTTTCCGTCACCGCCGCCGAGGAGAGGCCTCGCGCACTCAGGGACAATTCGCGGCCCCGGCGCATCGTGTGCCGCCGGGAGTGGCCGAGGGGTATTGGAGGAGGAGTTCATGAAGCTTCGCGCATTGGGCGCACTCGCACTCGGCACGGTCTTCATCGCGGCCGGCTGCTCCGGCGGGACCTCGAGCGACAAGACGCTCAAGCTGGGCATCTCGCTCCCGCTCTCGGGCGGCGCGGCCGCTGACGGACAGCCCACCCTCAAGGGTGCGCAGCTCGCCGTCGACGAGCTGAACGCGGCCGGTGGTGTCGGCGGCTACAAGATCGAGCTGCTGCCGCTCGACCACGCCGTCAACGGCAAGTACAACGAGCAGCAGGGCGCGCAGGACATGCAGACGTTCGTGAACGATCCTGCGGTCATCGGCATCGTCGGCCCGTACAACTCGGCCGTCGCGAAGGTCCAGATCCCGATCGGCAATGACGCCGGCCTGCTCCAGTGCAGCCCGGCCAACACCAACCAGGGCCTGACCAAGCCCGAGTTCGGCGGCCTCGACCTCCGTCCGAACAATCCCGAGAAGATCTCGTACGTCCGCGTCGCGGCCACGGATGACATCCAGGGCCCGGCCATGGCGGTGTACGCCTTCAACACGCTGGGCCTCAAGAACCTGCTCGTCATCGACGACGTCACGACCTTCGGCAAGGGCGTCGCCGACACGTTCCAGGCCAAGTTCGAGGAGCTCGGCGGCACGGTCGTCGACCGCGTCGGCGCCGGTGCCGACACCACCGACTTCAACGGGATCATCACGGCCGCCAAGGAGAAGAACCCTGACGGCGTCTACTACGGCGGCGTCGTGACCTCCGGTGGCGGCCTCCTGCTCAAGCAGATGCGCCAGCAGGACCTCACCGTTCCGTTCCTCGGCCCTGACGGCATCGCAACGGCAACGGCGACGCCGAGGGCTCGCTCATCAACATCGCCGGCAAGGACGCCGCTGCGAACTCGATCGGCACCGTTGCCGCCATCAGCGACTTCCCGGCCAAGGCAGACTTCGATGCCCGCTTCGCGGAGCATTTCAAGGCTGACTCGGAGTTCAAGACCCCCGGCGCGTACAGCGGTCCCGCGAACGCCTGTGCCGTCGTGATCCTGAAGTCCCTCGAGGAGGCGCTGAAGACCAACCCGGCCGACCAGGCCGCCATCCGCGAGGCCGTCCGGGCCTACGCCACGGATCCGACCCACACCTTCGAGACCGTGCTCGGCACGACGTCGTTCGATGCGAACGGCGACACGACCCAGCCGTTCATCTCGTTCTACACCACCGACCCCGCGGCTCGGGGAACGGCGACTGGGTCTTCAAGGAGCAGCTGAACTTCGCCGCCGACCAGTAGGCGAAGCATCGGAGCGGGAGGCCTCGGCCTCCCGCTCCCCATATCCGGCCGTCAATTGCTCAGCCCGGAGGCCGCATGACCACGACGACCGTGCCCGCATCCGCGGGGCGCCTCGACGCCCTCAAGCAGATGCGGATCGGTCCGTACCTGTTCGTGCTGGCCCTCGCGCTGGTCGTCTACGTCGTCATCGGGCCCCAGCAGTTCGTCAACGCGCTGACGATCGGCGGCATCTATGCCCTGGTCGCGCTCGGCTACACGATGGTCTACGGGATCATCGAGCTCATCAACTTCGCCCACGGCGACGTGTTCATGGTCGGCGCGTTCGCCTCGATGTTCGTGCTCACGAACATCCTCGGGCAGGGAGTCAACGATTCGGCGACCTCGCTGCCGCAGGCGGTGTTCCTCATCGTCGCGGTGTTCGCGATCGTCATGCCGGTCATGGGCCTGCTGGGCGTGGCGATCGAGCGCTTCGCGTACCGGCCCCTGCGCAACGCGCCGCGACTCGCGCCGCTGATCACCGCGATCGGCGTGTCGTTCATCCTCCAGAACATCATCCAGATCATCTACGGCCCCTCGCCGGTCAATACGCCGCAGGTCATCCCGCCGAACGCGCGGATCCAGATCGGTGACCTGAGCATCGGTGCGATCAACGTGTTCGTGATCGTGGTGTCGATCAGCCTCATGGTCGCCCTGCAGCTGTTCGTGAACCGGACGCGGCTCGGGCGCGCGATGCGATCGACCGCGTCGGATCGGGATGCGGCCCAGCTGATGGGCGTCGACATCAACCGGACGATCGCCCTGACGTTCTTCATCGGGTCGGCGCTGGCCGGCGCCGCGGGCATCGTCCAGGGCTTCTACTTCGGCACGATCCAGTTCAACCTCGGCTTCCAGGCCGGGCTCAAGGCGTTCACCGCGGCCGTGCTCGGTGGCATCGGCAACATCACCGGCGCCGCGCTCGGCGGCTTCGTCATCGGGTTCGTGGAGGTCACCGCCGCCGCGCTCGGCCTGTTCGTCTGGGGCCAGGCGCTCGTGTTCGCGGTCCTCATCATCACCCTCGTGTTCCGACCGGCAGGCCTGCTCGGCCAGCAGATTGGAGAGCGTGCATGACCGCCACCATGCAGGACACCACGCGCGCCACGGGACCGAGCCAGGCATCGCCGCGGGACCGCCTGCGCGCCTTCTCGGACCGGCATCGCTCGCTGACGATCCTCGGCGGCATGGCGATCGTGGCGGTCGCCCTGCCGATGCTCATCCTCGTGCCGCCGTTCAGCAGCTTCAGCAGCCAGAACGTGTGGATCGACGGGTTCACGATCGCCGGGATCTACGTCCTGCTGGCGATGGGGCTCAACATCGTGGTCGGCATGTCGGGCCTGCTCGACCTGGGCTATGCGGCGTTCTTCGCGATCGGCTCGTACACGTTCGCGATGGCGGCCTCGCCGTTCACCGGCTTCGACTTCCCGTTCTGGCCGATGCTGATCGTCGGCGCCGCGGTCGCGGCGGTGTTCGGGATCCTGCTCGGGGCGCCGACGCTCCGCCTGCGTGGCGACTACCTCGCGATCGTCACCCTCGGCTTCGGCGAGATCGTCCCGATCCTGTTCCTCAACTCCTCGACGTACACCGAGGGGCCGAACGGCATCGGCGGCATCTCCCCGCCCGCCATCGGCGACTTCGCGTTCCCGAGCACGGGCAACCCGTGGCCGTTCTACGCGACGATGATCCTCCTGATCACCGTGTCGATGATGCTCATCTACCGATTGCAGGACTCGCGGCTCGGCCGCGCGTGGAATGCCATCCGGGAGGACGAGCTCGCGGCGGCGGCGAACGGCGTGAACACGGTGACGACGAAGCTGCTGGCGTTCGCGCTGGGCGCGTCCATGGCCGGCCTCGCCGGCGTCTTCGCCTCGTCCAAGCTCACCCTCGTCAGCCCCAACCTGTTCCGCTTCGACGTGTCGTTCACGGTGCTCGCGATGGTGGTGCTCGGCGGGATGGGCAACATCTGGGGCGTCGCCGTCGGCGCGTTCATCATCTTCATGATCCAGACCGTCATCCTGAAGCAGCTGAACATCTTCTTCGGCAACGTGCAGGTGCCGATCCTGAGCGACATCGACTTCCTGCAGTACCAGTTCCTGCTCTACGGGATCGCGCTGGTCGCGATGATGCTGCTGCGTCCGGAGGGACTGTTCCCGAGCCGCCGCCGGAAGCGCGAGCTCCACGCGGAGGAGGACGCCGAGTTCGGCGAGACGGGCGATCCGATGGGGGCGTCACCCGAATGAGCGCCGAGTCCGTGAGCCCCCAGGCGGGCGAGCCGCCGGTCCAGCCGACCCCCGACGTGTCAGCGTCCGCGGCACGAACCCTGCTCCGCGCCGATCGGGTCTCGCGTCGGTTCGGCGGCCTGCTCGCCGTCCGGGACGTCGACCTCGTCATCCCCGATGGCGCGATCATCAGCATCATCGGGCCGAACGGCGCCGGCAAGACGACGTTCTTCAACGTCATCGCCGGGATCATCGACCCGAGCGCCGGGACCGTCACGTTCAAGGGCCGGACGCTCATCACCAGGCCGCGCCGGGTCTGGCTCGAGTCGTTCCTGTGGGTCCTGCCGGCCGCAGTCACCGTGCTCATCGGTCTGCTGCTCGGCGCGACGAGGAGCGATGCCGGGATCGGGTTCACGGCGCTCGTGGCGATCGGGCTCCTCGTGTTCATGCTCGTCCTCGCGATCGCCCGGCCGCGGTGGTACCAGGATGCGATCGCCCGGATCGGCGTCATCCGCAGCGCGCGCCCGAACGATGTCGTCGCCGCCGGGATCGGCCGGACATTCCAGAACATCCGCCTGTTCCAGAACATGTCGGTGCTGGAGAACGTGCTCGTCGGGATGCACCTGCAGCTGCGCGCCAACCTCGTCGATCACCTCGTCGCCACGCCGCGCCAGGGCCGCGAGGAGGCCGATGCGCGGCAGAAGGCACGCGACCTGCTTCGTCTCGTCGGTCTCCGCGGCCGCGAGGACGAGCTCGCGAAGAACCTGCCCTATGGCGACCAGCGGCGCCTGGAGCTGGCACGTGCGCTCGCGAACGGGCCGCAGCTGTTGCTGCTCGACGAGCCGACCGCCGGCATGAACCCCCGGGAGACCACCGAGCTGACCGCCCTCATCGCGCGCCTCCGCCAGGAGCTCGGGATCTCGGTCCTGCTCATCGAGCACGACATGCGGGTGGTGATGGGCATCAGCGACCGGATCACCGTCCTCGATCACGGCGAGCGGATCGCCGAGGGCACGCCCGAGGAGGTGCGCAGCGACCCGCGGGTCATCGAAGCGTATCTCGGGAAGCCGGCGGCATGACCGAGACGGCCGAGACCCAGGTGCCGACGCCCTCGTCGGATGGCGCCGGGGACCTCCTCCTCAGCCTGCGCGACGTGCACTCGTACTACGGCAACATCCACGCCCTGCAGGGCATCGACATCGACGTTCGGCGGGGCGAGATCGTCACCCTGCTGGGAACCAACGGCGCCGGCAAGACGACGACGCTGCGCACGATCAGCGGCCTGATGCATCCCCGGCAGGGGACCATCGAGCTCCAGGGCAAGGACGTGTCCAAGGTCGCGGCCCACGAGCTGGTGCAGCTCGGCGTGGGCCAGGCGCCGGAGGGTCGGCGGATCTTCTCGAGGCTGACCGTGCTCGAGAACCTGCAGATGGGCGGGTACACGCGGACCCAGGCCGAGATCAAGGTGGACACGCAGCGGGTCTACGAGCTGTTCCCCCGGCTGCGCGAACGCGCCAGCCAGAAGGGCGGCACGCTCTCGGGTGGCGAGCAGCAGATGCTTGCCATCGGCCGGGCGCTCATGACCCGCCCGCAGATCCTGCTCCTGGACGAGCCGTCGCTCGGCCTGTCGCCGCTCCTCGTCCAGCAGATCTTCGCGATCATCCAGGACATCAACGCGCAGGGGATGACGATCCTGCTCGTCGAGCAGAACGCGCTCCAGGCACTGTCGATCGCGAACCGTGGATACGTGCTGCAGACCGGTCGCGTCGTCCTGTCGGGCTCCTCCGAGGAGCTGAGCCGGAACGAGACCGTGCGCAAGGCCTACCTGGGCGAGGACTAGGCGGCGGACGACCAGCACGAGGACGAGCGGACCCGGCCGGCATTCGACGAGGCGCCGCGGCGCAATCGTCGGCGGCGGGGATCCGCGACCGCTGTACGCGGTGATCGTGGCGCTCTCGGCAGTGATCGTCGTGCTGCTCATCCGGCCGTGGGGTGAGGGACTCCAGGCGCCCGCGGACGAGAGGCCCACGGGCCTCGACGCGACGCCGGTGGCGAGCGCGGTCGCAACCGGCGCGGACGGCGAGACCGACTCGCCGGCAGCCTCCCTCGACCCCCTGCTCATCACCTGCGGCACGCCAAGCGGCTGGCGCGCCGCGACGCTCCAGGCGTGGCCCGGCCGCACGGAGCCCATCCGCTCCTGGATCGCCGTCCAACCCGTCGCCGCCAGCGGCCCCCTGGATCCAGGGATCCCGTTCGTGCCGGTGGCTACGGGCATCGTCACCGCCATCGGGTACTGCGCGCCGCCGGACGACTCACGCCCGCCCGTGATCGCCCGGACATCGCTGTGGGCGGTCTCCGCAGGGGTCGCGACCCCACTCTCGCTGGTTCCCCTTGAACCGGCGACCCCGAACGCCCAGGGCGGCCTCTGGCTGGCGCCGCCTGAGCTGGAGCGCTCGTCACCGGGCGCGTCCGCCGCACCACCGTCCGCCGACGACGCGCCGCGTCTCTGGCCACCGGGGCGGTATGCGCTCCAGGTCGCCGTCCCGGGTGGCGTCTACGCCCGGTGGTTGGGTGTCGAGGTCAAGGACCTGTCGCTGTTGACCACTCCGGCGGCTGGTCGCGATGCCCGTCGGCCGGCGCACCCCGCCGTCGCCCGATGCGAGCCCGGGGCAATGACGCGCCGCAGGGTGCTCGACGGCGGGGCTCGGCCACGATCGCGGCCGAACCGCGGGCCGCGGCCTCAGCGGCGAGGCGGCTCCTGCGAGACCTCGAACGCGCCGCGCGCCATGACGATCGCGCCGGCGGCGGCGATCCACCAGCCGTAGGCGCGGTCGGGGAGCAGCCCCTCGGGCGCGTCGAGCACGTTCGGCAGCCACAGCGCCACGCCCGCCAGCGCCGCGATCGCGAGCAGCCCGTAGGCGAGTCCGCGGTCGATCGCCACCGGTCGCGGCCCGGCCGCGTACGGCAGCACGACGAGCGCGAGCGTGGCCAGCGCGGCGAGGAACGACACGATGCCGGTGCCGTCGAACGCCCGGTAGACCTGCTGCGGGAGCCCGCCGTCGCCGCCGAGGACGTACCACGGCAGCAGGCAGCCGACCATCACGAGGATCGAGCCGACGATCGCCAGGCGGCGGCCGTTGCCGAGCGGACGACGATGGACCACCGGCTACTCGTGCGCCGAGTAGACCTCGGGGCGCAGGACGCCCACGAAGCGCAGGTTGCGGTAACGCTCGCTGTAGTCGAGCCCGTAGCCGACGACGAACTGGTCGGGGATCTCGAAGCCCACGTAGTCCACCGGGATGTCGACGAGGCGCCGCGCGGGCTTGTCGAGCAGCGTGCAGATCTTGAGCGAGGCCGGGCTCTTGCCGCGCAGGTAGCGGACGAGGTAGTTGAGCGTCAGCCCGGTGTCGATGATGTCCTCGACCAGCAGGACGTCCTCGTCGGCGATCGAGGCCGACAGGTCCTTCATGATCCGGACCAGGCCGGACGACTCGGTCGCCGTGCCGCCGTAGGAGCTGACCTCCATGAGGTCGATCCGGAGCGGCAGCGTGATCTGGCGCATCAGGTCGGCCATGAACGGCAGCGACCCCTTGAGCACCGAGACGAGCGTGAGGTTGCGGCCCGCGTAGTCCTCGCTGATCCGGCGGCCGAGCTCCGCGACCTTGGCGGCGATGTCCGCTTCGCTGAGGAGGACCTCGCCGATGTCGTGCTCGAGGTCGACGGTGTGGCTCATGGGTGGGACGACGGTGCCTCCGGGGACGGGCGGGGTTCGGGTCGATGATCGCGCCTCCGGCCGAAGCGTGCTGGCCGGGGCAGTGGTCAGGCGGGTTGCGCTCCGGGATCGAGGACGATCTCGGGTGCGACGCCGATGACGGCGGCGGTCGCGGGCCGTCGACGCCGCTTGCCGCGGCGGCGGCCACGACCCTCGCGCGCGCCGGGCGCGAGGATGGGAACCGGCTCGAGCTCGTCGCCGGCCAGCGGCCCGGCATCGGCGGTTGCAGCAGCGAACGCGGCGGCCGGCACCTCCAGGGGTTCGTCGACGATGAGCCGCGGCGGCGTCGACTGGCCCGTCGTGCCGCTCAGCTCGTCGTGGAGCGCGAGCCGTCCGAACTTGAGCAGCAGCTGCCGGAAGTCCCGCGCGTAGAACAGCTTGATCCGGATGCCCGGATACAGCTCGCGCAGCCGGCGCAGCTTGCGGTTCTTCTTGCGCACCAGCTTCTGCTTGAGCGTCGTGAGCTCGACGTACAGCTCGAAGTCGGGCAGGTAGAAGTCCGGCGAGAAGCTCTCGATGACGTCCCCGTCGAGGTTCCAGGCGATCGGGAACGTGTCCGGCTCGTAGTCCCAGCGGACCGCGTAGAAGTCGAGGATCCGGGCGAGCTCCGCCTCGCTCGCGTGGGCGAACGCGGGCCGCGGCGCGGCCGGCGCCGGGTCGGTCACCCGGCCCTCCCGCCGCGGTCGTCGCCGAGGAGCGTGCGCAGATCGCCGGTCCAGCCCTCGAGCAGCCGGTGCATCGCGATGAGGTCGTCCTCCCCCACCGCGGGCCGCGAGGCGACACGGGCGGCCGTCGACGGGTCGAGCTCGGGATGGCCCGCGGTGTCGAGGAACGGCTCCTCGCCGGCAGGCGCGGCGACCACGAGGCCCATCGTCCGCGAGCCGCACGGGCACTGGAGCTCGACGAACGCGAAGTCCCCCCGGTCGGCGAGGACGGCGATCCGGTCGACCGGGATGGCCGCACCGCACGAGGTGCAGCTGGCCCCGGTGAGGCGCGTCCGGAGTCCGCGAGGGTCCATGGGTCGTCAGTCTACCTCTCGTACCCGTCACGACGCGTTCACAGAAGGGGCTGCGGCGCCGGTTCCGGCACCGCAGTGGCCATACTCCCATGGGGTATCATGCGGCCATGGCAGAGAACCCGACCCGCGCGTCCGGGACATGGCGCCGACCACGGGCATGACAGCTTCCGTCACAGCTACAGCAAGGACAAGGCGCAGCTCGTCCGCCGGCTCAGCCGGATCGAGGGCCAGGTGCGCGGCATCGCGCGGATGATCGAGCGCGAGGAGTACTGCGTCGACATCCTCCAGCAGACGGCCGCCCTGCGCGCCGCCGTGGATGCGGTGTCGATCATGGTCCTCGAGGACCACGTCCAGGGCTGTGTGCGCACCGCGGCGGAACGGGGCGAGGCCGACAAGTACGTGGACGAGGTCCTGGACGTCGTCCGGCGCACGCTGGGGCGCCCGGTCCGCGGCGCCAAGTCGGCTGGCTGACGGGTTATCCACAGCGAACCGCGGCGCGGCCCCGTGATCGTGGATAAGGCCTCTTGACGACGCCCCGGCGCCCTTCTACCGTCCGCAATCCGCCCAGCGCGAGCGCGCATCGGGGAGCGACGTCCCACAGGGGCCACGGGGAGACCCGGGCCTGAACCGACGGGACGTCGCCAGACCGACGGACGCCGCCGCGTTGGGGAACGATCGACGCCGGGAGCGGCTCCCGGACGGCCTAGTGCAACCACAGGAGGGTGCCCTGGACCGCCCGAGAGTTCCGCTCCCGACGCGCGTTCAGGACCTCCCGCCGCTCCCCGACGAGTACGCGGGTGTCCTCGACGACGGGCTCCGGGCCCTGGGCATCGACCTTCCCGACGACGCGCGCGCCGTGATCGACGCCCACGTCCGGCTGCTGCTCGCCTGGACGGTCGCGATCAATCTCACGGCGATCCGCGACCCGGCCGAGGTCGCGCGTCTCCACGTCCTCGACAGCCTCGCGGCCGTGCCCCACCTCCGGCGACGCGGCGTCGGGCGGGTCCTCGACCTCGGCTCCGGTGGCGGGTTCCCCGGGCTCCCGCTCGCGGCGGCGCTCGGCGCCGACCGGGCGCTGCTCGTGGACTCGGTCGGCAAGAAGGTCCAGTTCCTGCGGACCGTGATCAAGGCGACGGGCCTCGAGCGACGGGTGGCCGCGGAGGCGGAGCGGGCCGAGGCGGTCGCCCGCGACCCGCGGGACCGCGAGGCCTGGCCGGCGGTGACGGCTCGGGCCGTGACCTCGCTCGCCGAGCTGATCGAGCTGGGCCTGCCGCTGCTCGCCCCCGGCGGCGTCCTCGTGGCATGGAAGCGCGGCCCCGTGCAGGACGAGCTGGACGGCGCGGCAGGGGCGCTCCGGGCGTTGCGCGCGGACCGGCCCGAGGTCGTGCCTGCGGGCGTGCCCGGGCCTCGATGGCCACTGCCTCGTCATCGTCCCGCGTGGCGGCCCGATCGACGTCCGCTTCCCGCGGGACCCGGCCGAGCGCCGCCGCAGGCCGCTCTGAGCGGGCCGGGCGCGATACCCTGCGCTCCGTGCGTGTCGCCGTGCTGTCGGACATCCACGCGAACCTCGCGGCACTCGATGCCGTGCTGGCCGCGATCCCGTCCGTGGACGAGGTCTGGCAGCTCGGCGACGTCGTCGGGTACGGGCCTCAGCCGGACGAGGTCGTCGCGCGCCTGCGTGACCTCGGCGCCCGCGGCGTCCGTGGCAACCACGACGCGGCCGCGACCGGCGCCCTCGAGATCGACTCGTTCAACGTGGACGCGCGCCGGGCGATGGAGTGGACCCGGACCGCGATCGCGGCCGACACCCGGGCGTGGCTCGCCGCACTCCCCGAGCGGCTCGAGCGGGAGGGCTTCACGCTCGTCCACGGCTCGCCGCGCGACCCGATCTGGGAATACGTGACGTCGACCCCGGTGGCGCGGGCCGGGATCGCCGCCATGGACACGCCGTTCGGCCTCCACGGCCACACCCACGTGCCGGTCGCGTACCTCGAGCAGGACGGGCACCTGGAGACCATGAGCCCGGGGGCCGGGTCACGGATCACGTTCGGGACGCACCGGGCGCTGCTCAACCCGGGCAGCGTCGGGCAGCCGCGGGACGGCATCCCGACGGCCTCGTGGCTGCTCCTCGACACGGACGAGGGCAGCGGGACGTGGCACCGCACGGCGTACGACGTCGGCGTCGTCCAGGCGGCGATGGAGGCCCAGGGCCTGCCGGAGCGGCTCGTGGCGCGGCTGGCATACGGGCTGTGAGCCGATGATCGGCGGCCGGCGTCCCATCTCCGGCCGCAAGCCCGGCGACAAGCGCGTCCGCGTCGAGCGCTACCACGCGCCCTACTTCCGCTACACCGGCCCCAACCAGCTGTCGCGAAGCCGCGGCGAGCGCGCCGCGCACGCGGGCTGGGCCGGGCTGGGTCCGCGCCAAGGCCTGGCTCATCGGCGCGCCCCCTGGCCAGCGAGGAGGAGATCGGCGAGCGCCTGTCGAAGCGCCTCGCCCTGCCGATCTTCAGCTCCGACGCGATCTCGTCCTCCGCCTACGCGACCGAGGAGATCCTGCGGGTCCTCGTCGTGGGCGGCGCGCTGGCGTTCATCTTCAGCATCCAGGTCGCGGCGGCGATCGCGTTCCTGCTCGCCGTCGTCGCCATCTCGTATCGCCAGCTGTGCCGCGCATTCCCCAACGGCGGCGGCGCGTATGCGGTCGCGCGCCAGGAGCTGTCGCCGCTGCTCGGCCTGGTCGCCGCGGCGGCGCTGCTCATCGACTACGTGATGACGGTCGCGGTCTCGACGTCGTCGGCGGTGGAGCAGCTGATCTCGATCAACCCGGACCTCAACGCGTTCCGGATCGGGATCGCGCTCATCGTCGATCGCGCTGATCACGATCGGGCAACCTCCGCGGCCTGCGCGAATCCGGGAACATCTTCGCGGTCCCGACCTACCTGTTCGTGGGGCTGGCCCTGCTGATCGTGGCGATCGGCGCGTCCCGGATCGTGGGCGGCGACGTGACGCCCCTGCCGCCCCAACCCGAGGCGATGCCGCTGGGCACGCGAGGCCATCGGCATCCTGCTCCTGATGAAGGCGTTCGCAAGCGGCTCGGTCGCGCTCACCGGCACCGAGGCGATCGCCAACGGCGTGCCGGCATTCAAGCCGCCCGAGGCGAAGAACGCGGCAACCACGCTGGTCGTGATGGCGGTGCTGCTCGCGATCCTGTTCATCGGGATCACGATGGTCGCCGACGCCTACCAGATCGTCCCGTCGGAGGAGGGATCGGGCGGCCCGACGGTGATCGCGCTGGTCGCCACGGCGGCGTTCGGCGCCGGCAGCCCGCTGTTCTACATCTTCCAGATGAGCACGGCGCTGATCCTGTTCCTCGCAGCGAACACGAGCTACAACGCATTCCCGCGGCTCGCCGCCCTGCTCGGCGGCGGACAACTTCATGCCCCGCCAGTTCTCGTTCCGCGGCGACCGGCTCGCGTTCAGCTGGGGGATCATCCTGCTGTCGCTGGTCTCGGCGGCGCTGCTCGTCGCCTTCGGTGGCATCACGACGCTGCTGATCCCGCTCTACTCCGTCGGCGTGTTCGTGTGCTTCACGCTCAGCCAGACGGGCATGGTCCTCCACTGGCGGCGCCACCCGGAGCCCGGCTGGCGGCGGCGCGCGGCGATCAACGCGCTCGGGGCGGTGCTGACGGCGATCGTGCTCGGGATCGTCGTGTTCGAGAAGTTCGTCGACGGCGCCTGGCTGGTCGTGATCCTCATCCCGTTGCTGGTCGGGATGATGCTGTTCATCAGCCGCCAGTACGCCGCGTCCGCGCGGGAGCTGGCGGTCCGGCCCGACTTCATCGTCCCGCCGCCGATCCGCGAGGAGCGCTCGATCGTGCCGGTGCCGACGCTCAACCGGGCGGTCGTGCGAGCCATCAACGTCGGCTCGCTCGATCAGCGAGGACGTCCTGGCGGTCTACATCAGCGACGACCCGGACAAGGCGGCGGAGATGCGCGAGCGCTGGGACCGCCAGGTGCCCGGCGTGCCGCTCGTCATCGTGGAGTCGCCGTACCGCGCGCTGGCGGGGCCGTTGGTCGCGTACCTCAACGTCCTCGACCTCGCCTGGCCGCCCGGCAAGCCGGAGCCGATCACCTTCGTCGTGATCCCCGAGTACGTCGCGCGCAACTGGTGGGAGCGGATCCTCTACAACCAGTCCGCACGGCGGCTGCGGGCGGTCCTCCTGGGCCGGCCGCACACGGTCGTCGTGGACGTGCCGTTCCGCCGCGACGACCCCACCCGGTTCGGGATGGGCGACGACGAGACCGGCGGCTCGACGGGCGCCACGTCGGCGAGTTCGGTGGTTCCGCGGCACCCGACGCACGTCCGGAACTCGACCCGCCCGGCTGAGCCCGCGCACCGCGTGTCGGCCCGCCGACGCCGTCGTTCCCACGCACGGTGGTATCGTGGCGCCGCGCGGTGGCCCGCGCAGAATGTGCCCCAATCGCACGTCCCGGGCCGCCAGGATCGCGGAGGCTCCAACGCCCGTGGCCGACTCGTCGGCACCACAGTTCCGGCGCGCCGTCGTGGCGCTGTCCGGTGCCCGGACCGACCGGACCATCGTCGCGCTCGCCTCCGAGCTCGCCCGCCCGGCCAAGGCCGAGCTGATCGGCGTCCACGTCGTCGAGATCGACTGGACGCTGCCGCTCGATGCCGACGTCGCGGGCCGGTCCGAGGACGCGCAGCGGGTCCTGGACATCGCCGAGGCCACGGCCGAGGCCGCCCACTACTCGCTCGAGACCGTGCTCCTCCAGGCCCGGGACGTCGGGGCCGCGATCGTCGACGAGGCGACCGAGCGTGGGGCCGATCTCATCATCTGCGGGCTGCCGTTCCGCCGCCGCTTCGGCGGTGACTTCGCGATCGGCAGCACCATTCCCTACGTCCTGAAGAACGCCCCGTGCGCGACCTGGGTCGTGCGCGAGGCGATGCCCGAGGAGCAAACATGAAAGCCGTCGTGGTCGGCTGCGGGCGCGTCGGCGCCGGCGTCGCCGACGAGCTGGACCGTGCCGGCTGGCAGGTCCTGATCATCGACCTGAAATCGGCCGCGTTCGACCGGCTGCCGGCCAGCTTCGCGGGCACGGCCCTGCGAGGCGACGGCACCGACGAGGACGTGCTGCGCCGGGCCGGCGCCGAGAACGCCGACCTGTTCCTCGCCCTGACCGAGGGCGACAACCGGAACATCATGGCCGCGCAGCTGGGCATCGAGGCGCTCGAGCGCCCGCAAGACCGTGGCCAAGGTCAACGACCCCGTCCGGGCCGAGGCGTACGCGCATCTCGGCATCGCGACCCTGTGCCGCACGAACCTGATGGCGACCCAGATCCTCGGCTACGCCGGGCAGGCCGTGCCCGCGCGACCCGGGATCTACGTGCCGGAGAACCCGCACCAGCACGATGAGCCCGTCACGGCGGCGGCGGGGGGCGGCGACGCGACGCCGGCACGGCGCGACGGCCACCCAGAGCGCGGAGGCCTAGGCGATGTTCGTGCTGGTGGTGGGCGGCGGCAAGGTCGGGTACTACCTGACCAAGGAGCTGATCGAATCGGGCCACGAGGTGGCCCTCATGGAGAAGGAGCGCACCCGGGCGGGGCAGATCGCCGACGAGATCGGGTCGGTCGTCATCGCCCAGGACGGCTGCGAGGGGAAGTACCTCCACGAGGCCGGGGCGAACCGCGCCGACATCGTGGCGGCGGTCACCGGCGACGACGAGGACAACCTCGTCATCTGCCAGATGGCGAAGCACCACTTCGACGTGCCGCGGACGATCGCCCGGGTCAACAACCCGAAGAACGAGCGGCTGTTCCGGCACCTCGGCGTCGACGAGATCATCAGCCCCACGCGGATGATCCTGGGCTCGATCGAGCAGGACATCCCCGTCCACGAGCTGCTCCACCTGGCCGCGCTCGGCGTGGGCGAGCTCGAGATCATCGAGGCGCACCTGCAGCCGGGATCGCCGGCGATCGGGCGCGTGGCGATGGAGCTCAACGTCCCCCAGGGCTGCTCGCTGTTCGGCGTCATCCGCGAGGGCACCCCGACCCCGCTGCGCGCCGACACGGTGCTCGCCGAAGGCGACAAGGTCATCGCGATCGGGCGGCCGGACTGCGAGGTCCAGCTCCGCGAGCAGCTGATCGGGAGCCCGGACGAGGGGTAGCCGCGTGCGGCGGGTCAGCGCCGGCGCGCGATGGCCAGCCACGCGTGGACGACGCCCGGCGCAAGGCGTGACTCCAGCTGCGCCTCTTCGATCGACTCGATTCGCCACCCCGATCCTCGCCCGAACGCGGTCCGGATGGCGCGCCGGGTGACGCGCTCCGGGCCGTAGCCGAACGGGTTGCGGTCGCTCCAGGCGACCACGAGCGCCGTGCCGCCGGGCCGCCACGACCGATGCCAGGGACGCGGCGTAGCGCCGGCGATCGGCGGGCTGGAGCACGTGGAACAGGCCCACGTCGAGCACGGTGTCGAAGGGCCCCGCGAGGACCCCGGTGGCGGTCCCGAGCGTCAGGGCGTCGCCGACCTCGAAGCGCGCCGTCGACCGCGCTTCGGCCGCGAGCTGCCGGGCGAGCGCCACCGCCCGGCCGGCGCATCGATGCCGACGACCTGGTGACCCGCGGCGGCGATGCGCACGGCGGCCCGCCCGGTCCCGCAGCCGGCGTCGAGGACGGCGCCGGCGATCGCGCCGCGCGCGAGCAACCGCTCGACGACGGGCTGCAGCCGCCCGGTCTCCCAGCTGGGGACGCCCTCGTAGGCGTTGTCGAAGGCGAGCGTCATGCCCGGAGCATGACAAACGCACGGGGCGCCGGGCATGCGCCCGTCGCCCCGCCGCTCCCCCCTCCCGGATCGGTCAGAAGACCCGATAGGCGACCTCCGCCGGCGCGAGCAGCAGCGGCTTGAGCTCGTCATCGACCTTCAGCAGCGAGATGTGTGCGCCGGCCATCTCGAGCGAGGTGCAGTACTCGCCGACATAGCTCCGGAACACCGAGATGCCCTGCTCGGCCAGCCGCTTGTGCGCGGCCCCGTAGAGGAGGTAGAGCTCGGAGATCGGCGTGCCGCCGAGGCCGTTGACCATCAGCGCGACCTCGTCGCCTGACGCGAACGGCAGGTCCGGCACGATCGCGTCGAGCAGCAGGTCGACGATCTCGTTCGCGCTGGTCAGCGTCGTGCGCACGCGGCCCGGCTCGCCGTGGATGCCGATGCCGACCTCCATCTCGTCGTCGCCGATGTCGAACAGCGGGGTCCCGCGGACCGGCGGCGTGCACGACGACAGGGCGACGCCCATCGTCCGCACGTTGGCGATCACCTTCTCGCCGACGCGGACGCACTCCTCCAGGCTGCCCCCCTGGTCGGCCACGGCGGCCACCGCCTTGATCACGAAGAAGTTGCCCGCGACGCCGCGGCGGCCGACCGTCCAGGTCGAGTCCTTGACGGCGACGTCGTCGTTGACGAGCAGGTAGCCGATCTTCTGGCCCTCGGCCTCGCACAGCTCCCTCGCCATCTCCCACGCGCTGCGGTCGCCGGTGTAGTTGTTGACGATGTAGAGCACGCCGGCGGGCGTGTCCATGAGCTTCGAGGTCTCGGTGACGAACTCCACGGGCGGACCCGCGAACACGTCGCCGGGACAGGCGGCGTCGAGCATCCCGGGGCCCACGATCATCGTGTGGGCCGGCTCGTGGCCGGAGCCCGATCCCTGGATGATCGAGACCCGGTCGGCCTTGGGCATGTCCGCCCGGTAGATGAGGTTGTACTTGGGCTCGTACTTGAGGGAGCCGCCGCTGGCGAGCTGGACGCCCTCGAGGAACTCCGGGACGAACTGCCTCGGGTCGTTGACGAACTTCTTCACGAACCGGCCTCCTGTGCGTTCCCATAGGCCTCGCGCCAGGCGGCGGCGATGGCCTGGAGAATGACCCCGATCGCGGTGGCGCCGGCATCCACGGAATCCCGGCTCCGCTCGCCCGTGTACGCGGCGCGGCCACGCAGCGCGAGCATGCCCATGGTGTCCTCGGCCGCCTTGACGGCGACATCTGCGGCCCGCTGGATCGCGGCAGTCCCGTGGTCGCCGTGCAGCGCGGGATCCGCGATGCTCGCCTCGAGGCTGTCGGTCACCGGGGCGAGCGCATCGAGGAGCGTCTTGTCGCCGAGCTGGGCGCCGCCGCGGGCCATGATCCCGGCGATCGCAGCGCGGAGCATCTCGATGACGTCCTCGGGTGCGATCTCCTCCTTGTCTCCGGCCGTTGCCCCGGCCCGCAGGAATGCGGTGCCCCACATCGGCCCGCTGACGCCACCGACCTTTGCGGCCAGCGTCGCCCCGACCTTCTTGAGCACGGCCCCCGTCGTTGGCAGATCCCAGCCGTCGTAGTCGGCCTGGATCACCTCCCAGCCGTTGCGCAGCGAGTAGCCGAAGTCGCCGTCGCCCGCGATCGAGTCGAGCTGGGCGAAGTAGTCGGCGTTGTCGACGATGGTCTTGGCCATCGTGGTGATGACGAGATCGAGCTCGTCGTGGGACGACTGACCCATCCGGGCCCCCTTTCGAGGTTGCTATCCCTCCTGCCGCACCGGCGACGAGGCCAGGCAGGCCTCGAGGTCCGCGAGCGTGATGTAGTCCCCCGGGGTCGCCCGGCTGCGGTTCGCGATGACGCGCGTCCGCTCGCCGCCCGGGTCACCTAGCGACGTCACGACCAGGATCGCCTCGCTGCTGTCCTCCTCCTCGGTATAGCCGTTGACGGTCATCAGGCAGCGCAGCCCGGCGCCGGTTGCGGCGACCAGGCCGTTGCGGGAGTCCTCGACGACGAGCACCTCCGCCGGGTCCACGGCGAGCCGCTCGAGCGCGAGCAGGTAGATGGCGGGGTCGGGCTTCTTGCGGGCCACGACGTCGCCCGCGAGCAGGACGTCGAACCGGTCCGCACGCTCCCGGCCGACCGCGTACTCGAGGATCGCCCGCACCGACGCCTCGGCCGATGTTGAGGCGACCGCGAGCATCCAGCCGGCGTCCTGCGCCTCGCCGATCACGCGGCGGATGCCCGGCCGCGGCGGCAGCCGGCCATCCTCGACCATCGCCGTGTACAGCGCGGTCTTGCGCGCGTGCCACTTCGCGACCTCGGCGGCGAGCGCCTCCGGATCCTCCGGCAGCCCCGCCGCGCGGATCGTGTCCGGCGTGAGCTCGCTCGACATCCGCTCCTTGCCGCCGCCGATGGCGAGCTTCGCGCCGTAGGCGTCCTCGGACCATCGGAACGGCAGGCCGAACTCCTCGAACGTCTGGTTGAACGCCGGCAGGTGGCCGTAGCGCTCCGTGTCGGACAGGACGCCGTCGCAGTCGAAGATCAGCGCCGGCACGGCGTCACCACGCCTTTCCCTCGCTGCCGAACATCCGGATGTGGTCCGACGCCATCGCCTTGACGGCGGCGTGCTGGGCCTGCATCTGGGCGGGCGGGTCGAACGTGCCGGGCTTCTCGACCATGTGGTCGTAGCCCGCCTGCATGAACGCGATCTTGAGGGCGGTCGAGATGTTGACCTTCGCGCAGCCACGAGCGATGAGGTCGCTGAACTGGGCCTGGGTCATGCCCGTGCCGCCGTGGAGCGCCACCGGGATCCCCGTCGCCTCCACGATGTCCGTCACCCGTTGGCTGTCGAGCGTGGGCGTGGTCGCGTACGTCCCGTGGGCGTTCCCGATCGCGGGTGCGAACACGTCCACGCCGGTCGCCGTGACGAACTCGACCACGGTCTCCAGCGACTGGACGTTCGCGGCCTCGTCGCCGGTCATCTCCTCGGTGCGCTTGAAGCCCTCGATCTCGCCCTCGACATCGGCGCCGTGGCGCCGTGCCTCCGCCACGACCTCGATGCACTGGCGGCGGTTCTCGTCCACCGACAGCTTCGAGGCGTCGAACAGGACCGAGCTCCAGCCGAGCGCGAGGCACTGGCTGATCACCGCGCGGTCGGGGCAGTGATCGAGGTGGAGGGAGACCGGGACGGTGATGTCCTTCGTCAGCGCGCGCCAGGTCGCGATCGTGACCTCGGCGCCGGTGAGCTGGACGTGCTTCACCGAGGTCTGCACGATCACCGGCGCGCGCAGCTCCTCCGCCGCCTCGAGGACGGCGTGCATCGTCAGGTCGTTGATGACGTTGATCGCCGCGACGCCATAGCGCTCATCGAACGCGCGCCGCAGGATCTCCCTGGTGGCTACGACAGGCACGGCGGCACCTCCACTTCAGGGACGCGGGCTCGAGCCCGGCGCGGCCTCGGCGAGGATCCGCGCGTTGGGCTCATCGACGATCAGGACATCGACCACGCCGGTCCGGAGCACGCCCCGGATCGCGAGCGGCTTCTCCTGCTCGCTCACGACCGCGACGACCGTGCCAACCCCGTGCAGGTCGTCGATGGACAGCCCGATGAGGCGGGACGTCTCGGGCGACTCGAGCCTGCGGCCGTCGATGTCGACGTAGTTGCCGAGGATGTCGCCCACGGCACCGGCAGCGCGAAGCCGCCGGAGCTCCTCCAGCGAGACGCAGCCGGTCCGGACCATCGTGCACGCGTCGTCCGTGCCACCGATCCCGACCAGGGCGATGGTCGCGGCGGCAGCCCGGCGGAGCGTGTCCGCCACCGCCGCGTGCTCGAGGAGCTCGTCACGCGTGGCGTCACTCCGGACGTACGCGGGCGCATAGAGCGCCACCCCGGTGCCACCACTCCGCTCCGCCAGGCTGCGGGCGATCTCGTTCGGGTTGGTCGGGGCGTCGGTGTGCGGGGAGCCGCCCATCGCGCTCACGAAGGTCACGTCCGCGCGGCGCGCCGGCCGGAAGAAGCGCGGCACCTCGCCGGTGTCACGTCCGTGGCTGACGGCGACGACCGCCCCGTCGACGAGCCGGCGCTCGAGGAACCGGGCAGCCGCGCGGGCGACCTCCTCGCGCTGGGCGTCGGCATCCGGGCGCGCGGCCGCCACGATCACCTCGGTGAGGCCGAACCGGTCGCGCACGCGGCGCTCCAGGTCGAGCTGCACCCAGGGCGGGGCGGAGATGCGGATCTCGACGACGCCCGTGTCCCGGGCCCGGTCGAGCATCCGCTGGACCTTCTGCCGTGACAGGCCGAACTCGCGGGCGAGCCCCGCCTGCGTCAGCCCGTCGTCGTAGTAACCGCTCGCGAGCCGCGCGAGCAGCTCGTAGTCGTCGGGGCCGAGATCGTCGGGCGGCATGGTCCCTCGATCAGCGTTGGGCATTTGCTCAGCGATGAGCAGATGTGGATGGCTCTTCATTCTGCACCCGCGCGCGCCGGTCGACAAGACCGGACGGTCATGGCGCCACTCGCTGTCGTTGGGTGGGGGTTCTGCACACGAATTACACAGGTGTCTTGACAACACCATTGTCAGGGTTCTAGCCTGCCTCATGTCCGGTGATCGACCTGCGGGCGTTCCCGGACGACACCACACCCAGCACCGCCGCGCCGCGCGGGGCATTCCAGCAGGAGGTTGACCGATGACGCTCACCCGTCGCCCGTCGTCCTGCAGCGCGCTCGTCACGCGTCACGAGGCGGTGGACCGCGCGTCCGGCACCACCGTCGTCCAGCCGCTCACGGCGCAGCGGGAGCCTGACGATGGCGACCGCACGCCGGCCCGACCGGGACGCCACCAGGCCCGTCTACGTGATCAGCGTGGCGGCAACCCTCGTCTCCGCGCATCCACGGACGTTGCGCATCTACGAGGACGAGGGCCTGGTCTGCCCGGCGCGCACGCCGACCAACATCCGGCTCTACTCGGAAGAGGACATCCGGCGGATCCTGTGGATCCGTCACCTCACCCGTGACCGCGGCGTCAACCTCGCCGGGGTGCGGACCCTGTTCGAGCTCGAGGAGCGCCTCGGCAAGCGGATCCTCGAGGCCTTGTACGACGAAGGCACCCGGGAGCAGGCGGCCGAGGCGGCCGCCGCCGAATCGGCCGCGAAGGCGGCCGCAGGCTCTGCGGGTACCGGCCCCGACGACGGTTCGGAGCCCACGTGATCGCGAACCCCACCACCCACCTGACACCACGCATCCGAACCGCATCGCCGACCCAGCTGCCGGCACCCAAGGAGACCAAGTAATGGCCAAGCGAACGTCGACCCCGTCGACCAAGCCCGAGCCCGAGCCCGCCACCCCCGAGGTGCGCGAGCTCCCCCTCGTCGCGCTCCGGGAGACCGTCATCTTCCCGGAGATGATCGTCCCCCTCCAGGTCGGCCGCGAGAAGAGCGTGGCCGCGCTCAACGCCGCGGTCGAATCCGGCGGCCCGATCGCCCTCGTGACCCAGCGCCAGGCTGAGCAGGAGGACATCGGCGACCCGTCCGAGCTGTACGAGGTCGGCACGCTCGCCAAGATCGCCCAGGTCGTGCAGCTCCAGGACGGCACCGTCCGGGCGATCGTCCAGGGCCAGACCCGCATCCGCGTCCACGGCTTCAGCCAGACAGGGCCGTACCTCGCCGCGCGCGTCGAGGAGCTCCCCGACGAGACGCCCGAGGGCGTCGAGATCCAGGCGCTCGTCCGGAGCGTGCAGGCGCAGATCGAGCAGTACGTCGCGAACGGCGCCCCGGTCCCGCCGGAGGCGGCCGTCGCCGCGCGCAACATCACGGAGCCCGGGCTCCTCGCCGACATGGTGGCGTACAGCCCCGACATGTCGACCGAGCAGCGCCAGGAGCTCCTCGAGACGATCGACGTCGAGCAGCGGCTCAAGCTGGTCAGCGCGTTCCTCGCGCGCCAGATCGAGATCCTCGAGCTCAAGGGGAAGATCCAGAGCGAGGTCAAGTCCGAGATGGACAAGACCCAGCGGGAGTACATCCTCCGCGAGCAGCTCAAGGCGATCCAGCGCGAGCTGGGCGAGGACGACCCGCAGCAGGCCGAGATCAACGAGCTCCGCGAGAAGGTCGAGGCCGCCGGCATGCCGGAGGAGGTCCGTGCCCGGGCGATCAAGGAGATCGACCGGATGAGCCGGATCCCGTCCGCCTCGCCCGAGGTCGGCGTCATCCGGACCTACGTGGACTGGCTCGTGTCGCTGCCGTGGAACGTCTCGACCGACGACCGGCTCGACATCCGCGAAGCCGCCCAGATCCTCGACGAGGACCACTACGGCCTCGAGAAGATCAAGGAGCGCATCCTCGAGTACCTCGCGGTGCGCACCCTCGCGGACACGATCCGCAGCCCGATCCTCCTGTTCGTGGGCCCTCCGGGCGTCGGCAAGACGTCGCTGGGCAAGTCGATCGCCAAGGCGATGGGCCGCAAGTTCACGCGCATGAGCCTCGGCGGCATCCACGACGAGGCGGAGATCCGCGGCCACCGGCGCACGTACATCGGCGCGCTGCCCGGCCGGATCATCCAGAGCATCAAGACCGCGGGCACGAACAACCCCGTGTTCATGCTCGACGAGGTCGACAAGATCGGCATGGACTTCCGGGGCGACCCGTCCTCGGCCCTGCTCGAGGTGCTCGACCCGGAGCAGAACTTCAGCTTCCAGGACAACTACCTGGAGGTGCCGTTCGACCTGCGCAAGGTGCTGTTCGTCGCCACCGCCAACCTGCTCGATCCCATCCCGGCCGCGCTCCGCGACCGGATGGAGGTCATCCAGCTGCCGGGCTACACCCAGCAGGAGAAGACCGAGATCGCGCGCCGGTTCCTCGTCCCCAAGCAGATGGAGAACCACGGCCTGACGGCCAAGCACGTGGAGGTCACGGACGAGGTCCTCGTGGCGCTCGTCCAGGCCTACACGAAGGAGGCCGGCGTCCGGAACCTCGAGCGCGAGCTCGCGAACGTCATGCGCAAGGTCGCCCGCGGCGTGGCCGAGGGTCGCAAGCGCAAGACCGTCGTCGACATGAAGAAGCTCGAGGACTACCTCGGCCCGCCGCGCTTCGAGTACGGCGAGCTGGAGGCCGAGGACCAGACCGGGTCCGCCACGGGCCTCGTCGTGACCGAGGTCGGCGGTGACGTCGTCGCCGTCGAGGTCACGATGATGGAGGGCAAGGAGGACTTCATCCTCACCGGCCAGCTGGGCGACGTGATGCGCGAGTCCGCTCGCGCGGCGCTGTCCTGGATCCGGTCGAACGCCGCCGTCGCTCGGCATCTCGCGCGAGCAGTTCGAGAAGCACACCCTCCACATCCACGTCCCGGCCGGTGCCATCCCCAAGGACGGCCCGTCCGCCGGCGTGACGATGGCGACCGCGATGGTCTCCGCGCTCACGGGCATCCCCGTCCGCAAGGACGTCGCGATGACCGGCGAGATCACGCTCCGCGGCCGGGTGCTGCCGATCGGCGGCCTCAAGTCGAAGATCCTCGCCGCGCACCTCTCGGGTGCCGGCATGGTCATCCTGCCGAAGAAGAACGAGAAGGACCTGCGGGACATCCCCGAGGAGATCCGCAAGCAGGTCAAGCTCGTCCTCGCCGACAACATGGAGCAGGTGCTGGAGGCGGCGCTCCGCCGCCGCCCGAAGCCGCTGAAGTCCGTCCCTCCGACGATCGTCGAGGGCGGCGACACGCTCCCCAAGCCCGAGCCGGAGTCCCGCGTCCGGCGCACGACCTTCCCGCCGGCCGACCAGCCGCAGGTCGTGGTCAAGGGCGACCGCTAGGAACCAGGCATCGCCGGGCCGCCACGTGCGTCCCGGCGGTCCCCAGGATCCCGATCGATGGAGTACCGCGACTACTACGAGATCCTCGGAGTGCCTCGCTCGGCCACGCAGGCCGAGATCAAGAAGGCATTCCGGAAGCTCGCCCGCGAGCACCATCCCGATCGGAACCCCGGGGACACGACCGCAGAGCAGCGGTTCAAGGACGTCAACGAGGCGAACGCCGTCCTGTCCGACGCCGACAAGCGGAAGCAGTACGACCTGCTCGGCTCGAACTGGGAGCAGGTGCAGCGCGCCGGGGCACGGAGCTCCGGCGGTGCGGGTGCCGATCCGTTCGGCGCCGGCGGCCCGTTCGCGGGGTACGCCGCCCCCGGCGGCAACGTCCGCTACGAGTTCCGGACCGGCGGCGACGCCGGGTTCTCCGACTTCTTCCGGACGTTCTTCTCGGGCGCCGCGGCCGGCGCTGCCTCCCAGGCGGGCGGCGACCGCGACTTCGCGGCCGAGCGGATGGCCCGCCGCACGGGTGGCTCCGGCCCCAGCTTCCAGGACATCCTGGCCGAGATGGGCTTCGCCGGGAACGGCGCGGCGGCCGGCCGCGCAAGGCCGCTGGCCCGAGCCCCAAGGCCAAGCCCGCGGCAAGCCCGCCGCGCTCGAGGCGCCCGCCGAGCTGACGCTCGAGGAGGCGTTCCACGGCGCCCAGCGGCTGCTCGAGGTGGACGGCAAGCGGTTCGAGGTCCAGATCCCGCGCGGGGTCGACACGGGCAACCGGATCAAGCTCTCGGGCACCGGGCCGAAGGGCCGCGACGTCGTCGTCACGGTCACGGTCGCGCCCGCATGCCACGTACGCGCGCCGGGGCGCGGACCTCGAGCGCGAGCTCCCGGTCACGCTGCGCGAGGCGCTGCTCGGGGCGGAGGTGCCGGTCACGACCCTCAAGGGCCGGATCCTGCTCACGATCCCGGCCGGCACCCAGGCCGGACGGACGTTCCGGCTCACCGGCCAGGGCATGCCGAGGATGAAGGACGGCGGCGCCGGCGACCTGTACGTGAAGGTCCGGGTCGTGCTGCCGACCGCCCTCGACGAGGACGGGCGGACCGCGGCGACCGCGTTCCTCGACCTCGTCGACCAGCCCGATCCCCGGGCGACCACCTGATCCCGACCACCTCCACCGACTGAACCGACCGCAACGAGACCCTGAACCATGCAGCTCGACCGCTTCACCGAGAAGGCCCAGGAGGCCATCGTCACCGCCCAGCAGCTCGCCGAGCGGGCGCAGAGCCCCGTGCTCGACGCCGAGCACCTGCTCGCCGCGCTCGTGGCGCCCGATGACGGGATCCCCGCCGAGACGCTCCGCCGCCTCGGCGTCGACCTGCCGGCGTTCCGCGACGAGCTGGCCGGCATCCTCGCCCGGCGCGCCCGGATGCAGGGCGGCCAGCAGTCGCTCGACCCGCGCGCGAAGCGGGTCATCGAGCGTGCCCAGGAGGAGGCCCGCCGCCTCGGCGACGAGTACACCTCCACCGAGCACCTGCTCCTCGGCACGGCCGAGGCGGGTGGCGAGGGCCAGCAGCTGCTCGAGCGCCACGGCGCGACGGCCGAGGCGATCCTCGGCGCGCTCCAGACCGTCCGCGGCGGCCAGCGGGTCACCTCGGCGACGCCCGAGGGCACCTACCAGGCGCTCGAGAAGTACGGGCGCGACCTCACCGACCGAGGCCCGCGCCGGCAAGCTCGACCCGGTCATCGGCCGGGACGAGGAGATCCGGCGCACGGTCCAGGTGCTCAGCCGCCGGACCAAGAACAACCCGGTGCTCATCGGCGAGCCCGGCGTCGGCAAGACGGCGATCGTCGAGGGCCTCGCCCAGCGGATCGTCCGCGGCGACGTCCCCGAGACGCTCAAGGACAAGCGGGTCATCGGCCTCGATCTCGGCGCGCTCATCGCCGGCGCCAAGTTCCGCGGCGAGTTCGAGGAGCGGCTGAAGGCCGTGCTCAAGGAGATCAAGGACTCCGACGGGCGCGTCATCCTGTTCATCGACGAGCTGCACACGGTCGTCGGGGCGGGCGCCGCCGAGGGCGCGATGGACGCCTCCAACCTGCTCAAGCCGATGCTCGCGCGCGGCGAGCTGCACACGATCGGCGCCACGACGCTCGACGAGTACCGCAAGCACATCGAGAAGGACGCCGCGCTGGAGCGGCGCTTCCAGCCGGTGGTCGTGGACCAGCCGACCGTCGAGGAGACGATCTCGATCCTGCGCGGCCTGCGCGACCGGTACGAGGTCCACCACGGCGTCCGGATCACGGACTCCGCGCTGGTCGCGGCCGCGACGCTGTCCAACCGCTACATCACCGAGCGCTTCCTGCCGGACAAGGCGATCGACCTCGTCGACGAGGCCGCGAGCCGGCTGCGGATGGAGATCGACTCCATGCCGATCGAGCTCGACGAGCTGGAGCGCCGGCGCGTCCAGCTGGAGATCGAGCGCGAGGCGCTGCGCAAGGAGAGCGACGACGCGTCGAAGGCGCGGCTCGAGGCGCTCGAGGCCGAGCTCGCCAACGTCGGCGAGGAGGCCGGCGCGATGAAGCAGCGCTGGGAGGCCGAGAAGACGGCCATCGCCGCGCTGCGCGAGACGAAGTCCGAGGTCGAGCAGCTCCAGGTCCGGATCGAGCAGGCGGAGCGCGAGGCCGACTACGGCACCGCCGCCGAGCTCAAGTACGGCAAGACCCGCGAGCTCGCGGAGCGGATGACCCAGCAGGAGGCGGCCATCGCCGCGCTCCAGGGCCCGGGCGCGATGCTCAAGGAGGAGGTCTCGGCCGACGACGTCGCCGACATCGTCGGCGGCGTGGACCGGCATCCCGGTCAGCCGGCTGCTCGAGGGCGAGCTGGAGAAGCTCGTCCACATGGAGGACCGGCTGCACGACCGGGTCGTCGGCCAGGACGAGGCGATCGCCGCCGTGTCCGACGCCGTCCGGCGGGCCCGTGCCGGGCTCAAGGACCCGCGCCGCCCGATCGGCTCGTTCCTGTTCCTCGGACCGACCGGCGTCGGCAAGACCGAGCTCGCCCGCGCGCTCGCCGGGCTTCCTGTTCGACGACGAGCACGCGATGGTCCGGATCGACATGAGCGAGTACATGGAGAAGTTCGCCGTGTCCCGCCTCGTCGGGGCGCCTCCCGGCTACGTCGGCTACGAGGAGGGCGGCCAGCTGACCGAGGCCGTCCGGCGGCGGCCGTACCAGGTGATCCTGCTCGACGAGATCGAGAAGGCGCACCCGGACGTGTTCAACGTCCTGCTCCAGGTCCTCGACGACGGGCGGCTCACCGACAGCCAGGGCCGCACGGTGGACTTCAAGAACACCGTCGTGATCATGACCAGCAACGTCGGCAGCCAGCAGATCCAGGCGTTCGCCGGCCGGCCCGGCGGCGAGGACTACGAGGCGATGAAGGCGCAGGTCACGGACCAGCTCCGCGGCTCGTTCCGGCCCGAGTTCCTCAACCGGATCGACGAGGTCATCGTGTTCCACGCGCTGACCGACGCCGAGCTCGTCCGGATCGTGGACCTGCTGGTCGCCGACCTCCAGGCCCGGGTCGCGGCCACCGACCTCGCGCTGGAGCTGACGCCCGCCGCCCGGTCGCTGATCGTGCGCGAGGGCACGGACCCGGCGTTCGGCGCCCGGCCGCTCAAGCGGACGATCCAGCGCCTCGTCGAGAACCCGTTCGCGCGGGCGATGCTCGTCCGGGACGTTCAAGCCCGGCGACGTCGTGACCGCGGACGCGGACCCGGTGTCCGGGGCGCTCGTGTTCAGCGCCGACTCGCGCATGGTCGTGGCCGAGGCGTCGGACCGGCGCGACGCCCGGTCCGCGGGCGACCCGCGAGCCGGCCGGCGCCGGTGCGGGCGGCCGCGGGAGCCCTGTTCGACGTCCCCTCGCCCGACGACCCGAAGGGGTCGAACGGCGGCCCGCTCGTCAACTAGGCCCGCGCGGGCCGATGCGCTTCGAGGAGGCCGTCCGGCGGCTGGAGCCGCTGCCGGACGTCCTGCCCGCGGGCCCGGCCGCGCTGGTCCCGGTGTTCGCCGAGAGCGGCGAGCCGCGACCGCGGCCCGCCTGGGGCACGGCCGATGCGTCCACGCGCCCCGCGGCGGTCCTCGTGCTCCTGTTCCCCGACGAGGATGGGCGTCGCGCGGCTCGTGCTCACCGAGCGCGTCGACCGCGGCGGCCATCACTCGGGCGAGGTGTCGTTTCCGGGCGGGCGGGCGGAGGACAGAGGACGAGGATCTCGTCGCCACGGCGCTGCGCGAGGCGCGCGAGGAGGTCGCGCTCGACGTCGACCAGGCCGGCGTGCGCGTCCTCGGCATGCTCCCCGTCCACTGGATCCCGGTCAGCAACTACCAGGTCACGCCCGGTCGTCGCCGTCGCGGACCGCCGGCCCCGGCTCCGTGCCCAGCCGACGGAGGTGGCGACGATCCTCGAGCCGCCGCTCGCGGCGTTCCTGCCCGCGGGCGAGCTGCGGATGGTCGAGCGCGAGATCCGCGGCTGGTCGCTGCGCTACGCGGCCTACCCGATCGACGGGCTCAACGTGTGGGGCATGACCGCGTTCGTCCTCGGCGGCCTCGGGGCGTGGCTCGGCCGCGACGACGGCCTGACGGGCGCCTTCGGCCGCGGGCGGCTCCCACGCGGTCAGGCGAAGGCGTCCCAGTCGTCGAGCAGCGCAGTGATCCGCTGGTCGCGATCCAGGGCTGCGGGCGAGCGCACTATCACGCCGTTGAGCAGCGCGTTGACGACCGCCATCGCGGCCACGAGCGAGCGTCTGCGTTCGAGAGGCCGGAGACGAGCGTCGGCAGGACGACGTCGACTTGCTGCCCGACCGGCGAGATCGGGGTGTCTGTCACGGCGACGACCTGGGCGCCCTGGCTGCGGGCCCAGTTGGTGATCCGGAGGCTGCCCTGCGCGTAGGGCGGGAAGCTGACAGCACCAGGAGCGCGTCCTCGTCGCGTGATCGAGAGCAGCGGCGCGGCCGAGGCCGGGTCACCGCGCGAGGAGGTGGATCTCGCCGCGCATCCGGTCCAGGGCCGAGGGCCGCGTAGGAGGCGACGCTGTGCGACGGCGTGCCGCCGACGACATAGACGCGGCGTGCCTCGACGAGGATCGTGACCGCACGATCGAGGTCCTCGACGTCGAGCCCGACGATGGTGCGCCGGAGGATCTCGAGGTCATGGTCGAAGCGAGCTCGCGAAGACGCTGTCGCCGAGGTGGGTCGTGAGGCCCGGCTCGCCGCCCGCCGGCAGACGTTGGACCGCATCTGCGAGCGCACGAGCACCCGGACCCGATCCTGGAGGTCCTGGTAGCCGTCGAGGCCGATCCGGTATGCGAACCGGACGACGGTCGACGGACTGACGCCCAGGCGCTGCGGCCAACTTGTCGACGGTCGCGAACGCGACGAACTCGGGGTCCTCGACGATCGCCTCGGCGATCCGCTTCTGCGATGGGGTGAGCTGCTCGTAGTCCCTCCGCAGCTCGAGCGATCACGTCATCCGACATGCGGGCAGCATCCCTCGCCTCAGGTCATCGCTGCAACACGCATGTCAATCGCGACCGCGTCACAGCAACGTTTGTGTCATGACACGGATCGGACCGTGGGTCAGAGCGGCTCGCGCTCCGCGGCGGCGCGTTCCTCGTCCTGGTACGTGGTGGCGGCTGGCCGCGGCCGGAGCGCGCCCTCGCCCTTCGTGGCGCGGGTCCGTCCGGGCGGCGGCGTCTCGGACCCGCCCGGCCCGAGCACGCCCGCGACACCCTCGATGACGCCCGGGCCCAGCTCGTCGGGCGGCCGCGCGAGCTCGACGATGATCGCGCGCATCGGCGTGCCGTCGGTCCACGCGGCATGGAGGACGTCGGGCGGCCAGACCGCGGCCTCGCCCGCCTGGATCCGCGTCCGCTCGTTGCCGACGCCGACCCAGCCGCCGCCCTCGATCACGAGGAAGTACGACCAGTTGGGGTTCGCGTGCGGGCGTGATCCGCCCGCGGCGCTCGAACGCGAGCTCGGCGATGACGCCGGTGGGGCCGGTCTCGATGACCTGCGACGCGATGCCGGTCGTGCCGGGCGGCCCGTCCGGCCGGCGGTGGCCGACCCCGAACCGCCTGACCTCGATCGGCACCGGTGAGCTGCCGTCAGCGGCGCCGGCGGCGGCGCGCGGACTTGGCGCGGATCGTCGTCTCGGGCCGGGTGAACGTCTCGCGCGAGTAGTAGCGGGACTTGGCCAGCTGGCGCTCGTACGCGCGCAGGTACGGCGGGAAGCGCAGGAACCGGATCCAGACCATCGTGCCCAGCCCGATGACGAGCGTGGTGAGCACGATGAAGAAGTCGAAGTTGAACACCCAGTAGACGAGCATCAGCCCGAACACGATCACGCCGGTCCACAGGATCCACTCGTACATCTGGACGTGGATCAGGTGCCGGTGCAGCTGGCGGGTCCGGACGTTGTAGAACACGATCGTCGCGATGAGGGCGACGAGCGACGCGATCGTCAGCGGGGTATAGAGGTCCGGGAAGTTGTCGGCGTTGTAGGCCGTGAACAGGTATTCCCAGGGCCAGAGATTCACGCGGCAGGGTCTCCGTGCGGCGGGCGCGTGGCGTGCGCCTCGCGAGGCCGTCCGAGTATGCCATGGGGCTGGGTATACTCGGCCGCAGACGTGCCAGCCCAGGCACGGCCCAGGGGATCGTTTCATTCCCGGGGCCGGCCTCGGCAGCGCCGACGAACCGCCCGGAGGAGGAACCGCGCAGGTGCGTGCGCTGCTCTCGGTCGCCAATCGCGACGGGCTGACCGGATTCGCGCGGGATCTCCAGCGGCTGGGCGTGGAGCTGTACGCGACCGACGGCACGCGCGAGCATCTCGCCGCGGACGGGATCGAGGTCGCGTCGGTCTCCGAGCTCACGGCCGTGCCGCCGCTCGTCGGCGGGCAGGTCCGCACGTTCCACCCGGCGATCTACGCGGGCATCCTCGCGCGGCGCGACATCCCCGAGCAGCTCGACCAGCTCGCCGAGCACGGCATCGGCCTGCTCGACCTCGTCGTCGTCAACGTCAAGCCGTTCGCGCCCGAGGTGGGCCGCGGCCACATCGCCATCGACGAGGCGATCGAGATGATCGACGTCGCGGGGGCCGCGCTCCTGAGCGCCGCCGCCCGGAACGCGGCGGGCGTCGTGGCGGTGTGCGGCCCCGACCACTACCCGCTGGTCGTCGAGGAGCTCGGGTCGATCGGCTCCGTCAGCGCGGAGACGCGCTACCGCCTCGCCGCGGACGCGTTCAGCACCGTGGCGGCCTACTACGCCGAGATCGCGGCCTACTTCAACCAGATCTCGAACAACGTCCATCCGCAGCGGCTGGCGCTCGTGCTCGAGAAGGTGACCGAGCTGCCGTACGGCGAGAACCCCCACCAGCGCGCGGCGTTCTACCGCGAGACGACCCACCGCAGCGGGACGATCGCGGACTCGACCCAGCTCCAGGGCGAGCCGCCGACGTTCAACAACCTGCTGGACCTCGACGCCGCCTACCGGATCGCGGCCGACTACACCGCCCCGACGGTGGTCATCACCAAGCACACCGACCCGGTGGGCATCGCGTCCGGGGAGGAGCTGGTCGACGCCTACAAGCGCGCGCTCGACACCGACCCCGTGTCCTCGTTCGGCGGCATCGTCGGCTTCAACCGCGAGCTCGACGGCCCGACCGCGGCCGAGATCGCCGCGAACTCGTACGAGGCGGTGATCGCGCCCGGCTTCTCGGAGGCTGCGCTCGAGATCCTGCGCGCCAAGCAGGGCCTGGAGCTGCTGTCCGTGCCGGCGTCGCCCACCGAGGGCATGCGCGACTACGGGATCGCGAACCTCGACTTCAAGCGCGTCGGCGGCGGCCTGCTCGTCGAGGCGATCGACGCGCTCGACATCGACCGCGGCCAGCTCCAGGTCGTCACGCGCCGCCACCCGACGCTGGGCGAGCTGACCGACCTCCTGTTCGCCTGGCGCGCCGTGCGCCACGTGCGCTCGAACGCGATCGTCCTCGCGCGCAACGGGTCGACGGTCGGGATCGGGGCGGCGCAGGCGTCGCGCAACACGTCGGTCGACATCGCGCTCCGGCGCGCCGGCGCGCGGGCCAAGCTCGCGGTCATGGCGTCGGACGCGTACTTCCCGTTCCCGGACGGGATCCAGGTGGCCGCCAACGCCGGCATCACCGCCATCATCCAGCCCGGCGGCTCGATCCGCGACGAGATGGCGATCGAGGTCGCCGACCGGCACCACCTGGCGATGGTGTTCACGGGCGTCCGCCACTTCCGGCACTGATGAGCGGGTCGATGGAGAAGCTGCTCGCGCTCGAGATGGTGCGGGTGACCGAGGCCGCGGCGATCGCGTCCGCCCGGTTCATGGGCAAGGGCATGCGGGACGAGGCCGACCTGGCCGCGACCGAGGCGATGCGCCGGACGATGGACGAGACCGACATCGCCGGCACGATCGTCATCGGCGAGGGCGAGCGCGACGAGGCGCCGATGCTGTACATCGGCGAGCAGGTCGGCCGGCACGACGGCGGCGGCCAGGGCGGCCAGGTCGACATCGCCGTCGACCCGCTGGAGGGGACGAACCTCGTCGCGACCGGGCAGGGCGGCGCGATCACGGTCCTCGCCGCGTCCGAGACGGGCGGCCTGACGAACGCGCCCGACACGTACCTCGAGAAGCTCGCGGTCGGGCCGGTGGCGGCCGGCTGCGTCGACATCACCCGGCCCGCGGCGGAGAACACGAACCGGATCGCCGAGGCGCTGCGCCGCAAGCCCTCCGACATCACGGTCATCATCCTCGACCGCCCGCGGCACGAGGAGCTCATCGCCGAGGTCCGGTCCACGGGCGCCCGGATCAAGCTGATCAGCGACGGCGACGTGTCGGCAGCCATCGCGTGCGCCGTCCAGGGCACGGGCGTCCACGCGGTGATGGGCATCGGCGGCGCGCCCGAGGGCGTGATCACCGCGGCGGCGCTGCGCTGCCTGGGCGGGGAGATCCAGGCGCGGTTCCGGTTCCGCAACGACGAGGAGCGCGAGCGGGCCAAGGTCATGCTCGGCCACGCCGACGAGAGCCGCGTGTACCGCACCGAGGACCTCGCGGGCGGGGAGCAGCTCGTGTTCGCCGCGACCGGCGTCACCGAGGGCGAGCTCCTGCAGGGCGTGCGGTTCTTCGGCGGCGGCGCCCGGACCCACTCGCTGGTGATGGCCTACCAGACGAAGCAGGTCCGGTTCGTCGACACCGTGCACATGTTCGACCGCGACCGGCCGCCGGCCGTCCGGCTCTAGGAACGGCGGGCCGCTCGGGCGACGTCCCGACGCCGGCCGACGTCCCGGCCCAGCGCTCGCCGTCCCAGCGGGCGATCGGGCGCGCGGCGTCCGGTCCCTCCGCCGCCAGCTGCCGGTCCCGTGCCGTCGCGACCGACTCGCCCCAGCCGGGCGGGACGAGCCCGGGCGCGAGGTCGGCGAGCGGGGCGAGGACGAACAACCGGTTGCGCGACTCGGCATGCGGGACGGTCAACGGCAGCGACGCCTTCGCCGGGTCGTCGCTGCGACCCTCGGGCGGCCGCTCGACGTCGATCCGGTGGCGGCCGAAGACGAGCAGGTCGAGGTCGACCTCGCGCGGTCCCCAGCGCTCCCGCGCCTGGCGGCCGAATGCCCGCTCGAGGCCCTTGAGCGCGACGAGCAGCGCGAGCGCGCCATCCTCGGGCCGCCGGCCGCCCGGCACGTCGAGCGCGGCGACGGCGTTCCGGAACTCGGGCTGGTCGACGACGCCGACCGGTTCGGTGGCGTACAGGCGCGACACGCCACGGAGCCGTGCGCCCGGGAGCGCCGCGAGCGCGTGGATCGCGGCCTCCAGCGTCCCGTCGGCGTCGCCGACGTTCGCCCCCAGGCCGACGTACGCCCGGACCCGACCCACGTTCACGCACCTCCCGCTCGCTAGACTCGGGCTCGTGCCCATGCCCGTCACCGTCCTCATTCTCGCGCCCGCGGCGGCCCATGCGGCAGGGCCGCTCGAAATCGCACCTCGACGCGATCCGCGGCGCGCTCGCCGTCCGGCACGCGGCGCGGTTCGCGGCGGCCGGGGCGGACGCGGTCGTCGTCCACCGCGAGCTGCCGGACGACACGCCGTTCGGCGCCCGTCTCCGGCGCCTCGTCCGCGACCACGGCACGGGCGGGATCGTCGTCCTCGGGCGCGGGATCGCTGCCGCTGGCGACCGACGAGGACCGCCGCGCGTTCGTCGACGCGGCCCGCGCCGCGGAGCCCGCGGCCCTCGCGAACAACGCGTTCTCGGCCGACGCCGTGGCCATCGCCTGCGCCGCCGACGCGCTGCGGGACCTGCCCGACGACCTCACGAGCGACAACGTGCTGCCGCGCTGGCTGGCCGAGGTCGCGGGCGTGCCGGTCCGGGACCTCCGCGCGCGGCGCGACCTCGCGTTCGACGTCGACACGCCGCTGGACGTCCTGCTGCTGGCGGCTGGCTGACCGGTGCCGCTGCAGGCGATCCGGGCCGACCTGCCGTCACTCCCCGACGGCGACGTCGCGGCCGTCCGCGAGCGGCTGGCCGCGCTGCGGGCGCTCGCCCGGGACCCGGCCGCCGAGCTGCTGGTTGCCGGGCGCGATCGCCGGCGCCGACCTGCGGGCGATCGAGCGAGGGTCGCGCGCGCGCACGCGAGTCCTCATCGAGGAGCGGGGCCTGCGGACCGCGTCCCTGGCGGCGCAACGCGGACGCCCGAACCGGCGGCCGCCGCGGAGCCTGCTCGCCCGCGCTGCTCGAGCGCGAGGGCCCGGAGCGCCTCGGCGAGCTCGTCGCGGACCACGCCGACGGCGCGCTGATCGACACCCGCGTGCTCCTCGCCGCCCGGACCGGCGCCGACGAGGCGGGCTGGCCGTCCGCCGAGGACCGGTTCGCGAGCGACCTCCTGCGCCCGGAGCTCGTCGGCGACCCGTGGCTGCGGGACCTCACGGCCGCCGGCGGCGGAGGCGCCGGTGCCGATCCTGCTCGGGGCGCACACGCTCGTCGGCCCGGGCGCGGTGCTCGCGCTCGGGCTCCCGTTCGCGCGCGACGAGGCCGCGTCCTGATGGAGCTCGAGCCCGGGCTGCGCCGGGACCCGCTCCCCGACCCCGAGGCCGTCGGCGAGGACGAGGTCCTCGTCGACCGGCTGCGCGACGAGATCCGCGCGTCCGGGCCGATCACCTTCGCCCGGTTCATGGAGCGGGCGCTGTACGAGCCCGGGCACGGCTACTACCGCCGGCCCGATCCGGGTCCCGGGCGGCGCGGCGACTTCCTCACCGCGCCCGAGGCCCACCCGATCTTCGGCGCGGTGCTGGGCCGGCTCGTGGAGCAGGCGTGGGACGCGCTGGGGCGGCCCGACCCGTTCATCGTCACGGAGCCCGGCGCCGGGACCGGGGCCCTCGCCGCCGGCCTCCTCGGCGGGCTGCGGGACCTCGACTCGCCGCTCCTCGGCGCGATCCGGTACCGCCCGGTCGAGGTGGAGCCGGCGCGGCTGACGGCGCTGCGGGAGCGGCTCGACGCGCTCGGCCTGGGCGACTCGCTCGTCGTGGACGCAGCCGCGACCGGCAGCGAGACCGGCGCGGTCGTCGCGAACGAGGTCCTCGACGCGCTCCCGGTCCATCGCGTCGTCGGCCGGCCGGGCACGGCGGGCGGCATCGCCGAGCTCCTCGTCGCGGTGGACGACGCGGGCGCGTTCGTCGCGCACGAGGGCCCGCCGTCCACGCCCCGGCTCGCCGAGCGACTCGCCGCCGAGGGCGTCACGCTCGCCGACGGCCAGGTCACCGAGGTCTGCCTCGCGCTGGACGACTGGCTCGCGAGCGCGACGCGGCACCTGGCGACGGGCGTCGTCGTCCTCGTCGACTACGCCGATGAGCCCGCCGCGCTCCACGACCCGGCGCGCCGCCCGACGGGATCGCTCCGGGCATTCGCCGCGCACGCCGTCGGGGCGGACCCGTTCCGCCACGTCGGCCGCCAGGACCTGACCGCGACCGTCGACCTCGCCGCGGTGCGCACCGCCGCCGCTCACGCGGGCCTTGACGCCGCTGGGCGAGACGACCCAGGCCGAGCTCATCGCGACGCTCGGCACCGGGGAGCTGACGCAGGCATACCTCCGCCGCGAGGGCGCCGGCCTCCAGGACGCCCTCGAGCTGCGGAGCGCGCTCGCCCGGCTGCTCGACCCGCGCGGGATGGGCGCGTTCCGCGTGCTGGCCTTCGGCCGTGGACTGCCCCCGGGCACGCGGCTGGCCGGCCTCGAGCGACTCGTCCCGCCGCGTCGCTGACCCACGTTTGTCACCCGTCCGATCGGGATCGTGCGCCGTGCGCCGCTGCTAGAATGGCCCGGCCGGGCCCTCGCGGCCATGGCGCGCCCACCGCATCAATCGCACGAGCGCGGGTCGGCCTCCTCCACGACCGCCGCGTCCCGCTCGACATCGAGGACCACGTGACCGGGATCTGGTACGTCGTCGGCTACGCCTTCGCGGGCGTCTCCTTCGTCTTCCTCACGATCGGCCTCGCCTGGCTGATCTCCCACCGCGTCCGCGGCGACCAGCACAAGGGCTACCCGTACGAGTCGGGCATCGACACGTACGGCGACACGCACGCCCGGTTCGGCATCAGCTTCTACATCTACGCGCTGATGTTCGTCGCCTTCGACATCGAGGTGATCTTCATCTTCCTGTGGGCGCTGATCTTCGCGACGACGCCGGACGCCGACCTCGCGCGGCTGTTCCTCTCGATGCTGATCTTCGTCGGCATCCTCCTGTTCGGCCTCGGCTACGCGTGGCGCAAGGGAGTCCTCTCATGGCGGTGACGCGCGGCAAGACCCCGCAGGTCGGCGTCCGACCAGCCCGGCCAGTCGCCCTCGGCCCTCGTCACGACGACGGGCCGCGACCTGACCCAGCCGATCGTCGTGCCCAACACGCTGTGGTCGTCCACGAGCCCGGCCGCGTACGCCGGCGGACGCGACAGCGAGCACCTCCACCTCGCGGACCTCGAGGGGTCCGACCTCGTGCTCAAGGACGACGCGCGCTGGGGCGCGCTCGACGTGGTGCCGACCAAGGCCGACCTCGTCCTCGACCTCATCCGGATGAACAGCCTGTGGCCGCTCCTGTCGGGCCTGGCCTGCTGCGCCATGGAGATGATGTCGGCCGCGACGTCGCGCAACGACATGGACCGCTGGGGCATGTTCCCGTTCCGGGCGTCGCCGCGCCAGGCGGACGTGCTCATCGTCGCGGGCACCCTGACGACGAAGATGGCCGGCCCGCTCATCCGCCTGTGGGAGCAGATGCCCGAGCCCAAGTGGTGCGTCGCGATGGGCGACTGCACGTGCTCGGGCGGCCGCTACAAGCGCTCCTACAGCACGATCGAGGGCATCGACCGGATCATGCCGGTCGACGTCTACGTGCCGGGCTGCCCGCCGCGCCCGGAGGGCCTGATCTACGGGATGATGAAGCTGCAGCAGCTCGTCAAGGAGCGGCGCGGGCAGTTCGCGGAGCGGGCCATCGGGCCCAACGTGCCGCAGGACGTCTAGCCGATGGACCGCCAGCTCCGCAAGCGCCTGGAGGCGCGGTTCGCCGAGCGCCTGACGGGGCCCGTCCGCCAGCGCCACGACCAGACCGAGATCCGCATCGCGCCCTCGGACGTGCCCGAGGTCATGCGCGAGCTCCACGACGACCCGGCGTTCGACTTCCAGCTGCTCGCCGACCTCGCGGGCGTGGACACGGGCAACCACATGCAGGTCGTCTACCACCTGTGGTCGTCGACGACGCCGGACTGGCTCCGGGTCATCGCCGACGGCATGCCCCGCGACGATCCGCGGGTCCCGTCGCTCACCGGCCTGTGGCCCGGCGCCGAGTGGATGGAGCGCGAGGCCTACGACATGTTCGGCATCATCTTCGAGGGCAACCGCGACCTGCGCCGGATCTACATGCCGCCCGACTACACGAGCTTCCCGCTGCGCAAGGACTTCTACCTGCCCGATGACGCCGCGCGCTCACCGGGTGGCGGCGTCCGGCACATGGAGCAGACGCACGTGCCCACCCAGGCGACCGAGCGTGTCGTCCGCCGCACCGTGAAGGCCTGACATGACGGCACCGTCCGCGCCCCACCAGCACCCGTCCGCCGACGACCCGCGGATCCTGCTCGACGACAGCATCGGGCAGTTCGAGTCGATCCCGCCGTACCCGCCGCGCACCGAGCGCGAGGCGGAGTTCTACACGCTCCGCGACGGCGAGATGTTCATCAACATGGGGCCCCAGCACCCGTCGACGCACGGCGTGCTGCGGGTCGTGCTGAAGATCAACGGCGAGCAGGTCGTCGACCTCGACCCGGTCCTCGGCTACCTCCACCGCGGCGTCGAGAAGCTGTGCGAGAACGCGGACTACCACCACATCAACAGCCAGGTGGACCCGCTCGAGTACATCAGCTCGCTGTTCTGCGAGTGGTCGCCGGTGATGTCGTTCGAGCACCTCCTCGACGTCGAGGTGCCGCGCCGCGCCGAGTACATCCGGGTGCTCACGGGCGAGCTCAACCGGATCCTGTCGCACGCCCTGTTCATGGGCTGGATGGCGCTCGACCTCGGTGGCCTGACGCCGATCCTGTGGAGCTTCATCGAGCGCGACGAGATCGCCGAGATGCTCGCCTCCATCACCGGGCAGCGGCTGCTGTTCAACTACTTCCGGATCGGCGGGGTCAACGGCGACATCAACCACGAGTTCATGTCCCGCCTCGGCGACTGGATGACCCGCGCGACCGCCCAGCACGAGGCGAACACGCAGCTGCTCAACGAGAACGAGATCTTCGTCCGCCGGATGCGCGACCTCGGCCGCATGGACCGCGAGACGGCGCTCCGGATGGCCGTGACGGGGCCGAACCTGCGCGCCACGGGGACGCCCTACGACGTCCGCCGCGCGCACCCGTACTCGGTCTACCCGGAGCTCGAGTTCGACGTCCCGACCCGCGGCCACGGCCCGCAGGGCGGCGACTGCCTCGACCGGTACCTGCTCCGCGTCGACGAGGTGAAGCAGAGCCTCCGGATCATCGACCAGTGCCTCCACAACATGCCCGACGGCCCGGTCATGGCCAAGCTGCCGCGGCTGCTCCGGCCGCGGCCCGGCCGCGCGTTCGCGGCGGTCGAGGGACCGCGCGGGATGTACGCGACCTACGCGATCTCCGACGGCACGGACCAGCCGTTCCGGATGCGCATCCACGACCCGTCGTTCATCGCGCTCCAGCTCGTGCCGCTGCTGATGAAGGACAACCTCATCGCCGACACGATGGCCGTGATGGCCTAGCCTCGACCCGATCATGGGCGGCGTCGACAAGTGAGCGCTCACGCGGTGAGGGCATGACCGCGATCAACCGCGCCTGGAGCAACATGACCGTGCTCGGGCGCGTGCTGCTGCCGCTCGCGCTGCTCGTGTTCGTCGTCGGGCCGATCCTGACGGTGCTCATCGCCGTGTTCCTCGGCCCGTTCCTCGTCGACCTGCTGTCCGCGAACATCGACATCGTCCGGTTCGTGGTCGCGGTCACCGGCATCCTGCTGTTCAGCATCCCGGCCGCGTTCATCATCATCTACATGGAGATGAAGGTCATCGCCCTGATGAACCTTCGCATCGGCCCGGACCGCGTCGGTCCCGCCGGCTCCCTCCTGTCGGTGGTGCACGGCCTGAAGGTCCTCATGAAGGAGGACTTCACCCCCACCGGCGCCGACAAGATCGTGTTCACGTGGGCGCCGGTCATCGTGTTCCTGACCGCGGTCATGACGTTCCTCGTCATCCCGTTCGGGCCCGGGCTCGTGGGCCAGGACCTCAACATCGGCCTGCTGTACCTGTTCGCGGTCGGCGGCATGACGGTCGTCGGGCTGCTGATGGCCGGCTGGTCGAGCTTCAACAAGTACTCGCTGCTGGGCGGCCTCCGGTCCGCGGCCCAGGTCGTGAGCTACGAGATCCCGCTGACCCTCAGCGTCGTGGGCCTGATCCTGCTCGCGGGCACGATGAGCGTGTACACGCTGGCCGAGACCCAGTCGGGCGGGTTCTGGGACTGGTTCGTGTTCCGCCAGCCGCTGGGCGCGCTGATCTTCTTCATCGCCGCCACCGCGGAGGCGAACCGCACCCCGTTCGACCTCACCGAGGCGGACTCCGAGATCGTCGCCGGCTTCGCGACCGAGTACTCGGGGATGCGCTTCGGGTTCCTGTTCTTCGCCGAGTACGTGAACGTGTTCATCATCTCGGCGCTCATGGTCACGTTCTACTTCGGGGCGTGGCACGCCCCCTTCCCGTTCCCGGACGTGAACCTCGGCCTCGACCTCGGCTCGCTCGGGATCGGCCTCCTGCTCATCCTCGCGATCGCGCCCGTCGCGCTGACCCTGCTGTTCGCGCTGCCGTTCTGGCTGACCTCGAACAACCGGCCGGCCTGGCAGGCGCTGGTGCTCGGCTTCCTCGTGTTCAACGTCGTGGCCATCGGCCTCGTGTTCGGGATCGCCTACGTCGAGCTCGACTGGGTCGCCGGGCTCGTGTGGTTCATGGTCAAATCGTTCCTGTTCGTCTACGTGTTCGTCTGGATGCGGGGCACGCTGCCCCGGGTCCGGATCGACCAGCTGATGGGCTTCGCCTGGAAGTGGCTGCTGCCCGCGGCGCTCCTCAACCTGTTCATCACCGCGGCGGCCATCGTCGTCGTCAGGCAGCTGGTGTGACCCGATGAGCCTCGTTCCCGGCATGGGCATCGTCCGCGGCATGGGCCTGACCCTGAAGCGGTTCTTCCAGCCCAAGGCCACGATCCGCTACCCGGAGGTCCGGGCCGACGTCGCGCCCAAGTTCCGCGGCCGGCTCCAGCTCCTGTACGACGAGTACGGCACGCTCAAGTGCGAGACGTGCTTCCAGTGCGCGCAGGCCTGCCCGATCGAGTGCATCGACATGGGCGGCATCGACACCAAGGGCCGGTTCCACGTCCACTGGGGCGCCCCCGAGACGTACGGCGAGCGGCGCGAGGAGTCGGCCATCCGCCGCTCCGGCCGCCCGGTCGCCGACACCGTGTTCCGCCGCTTCGACCCGGTCGACACCCGCGCCCTGGACGACATCCTCGAGCGCCACGACTACGACCCGAAGCACCTGCTCACGATCCTCGAGGAGACGCAGGCCGAGTACGGCTTCCTGCCGGTCGGCGCCCTCAAGCACATCAGCCGCATCACGGGTGCCTGGTACGCATCGATCTACGGGACGGCGACCTTCTACCGCCACCTCCGGTTCGAGCCGCCGGCGATCACGTCCGTGCCCGCCGCGGGCGAGGCGCACGTCGCGATCGAGCACTCGTATCGCTCGGCGCTGGACGCGTCGCTCGGGTATGGGGGGCGCCCCAACTGATGGCCCAGTTCCTCAAGACGCCCAAGGAGTGGCCGGCCGTCCTCACGGGACGCGCGGCGGCGCTCGCGGCGGACCCGTCCGACCTCGACGCGGCGATCCGCGCCGGCGCGTTCGACGGGCTGCGCAAGGCCGTCCGCGACCTCGGGCCGACCGGCACCATCGCGACCGTCGCCTCGTCCGGCCTGCGCGGCCGCGGCGGCGGCGGCTTCCCGACCGGCGAGAAGTGGCGCGCCGCCACGAACGAGCCCGCGACCCAGCGCTACGTCGTGGCCAACGGCTACGGCGCGGACCCGTCGGTGCGCACCGACGCGACGCTCGTCGCGGCCGACCCGTGGAGCCTCGTCGAGGGCCTCGCGATCGCCGCGTTCGCCATCGGCGCGACCGAGGCGATCATCGCGATCCGCGCCGAGGACACGGCGCTCGTCACGCTGCTCGAGGGCGCGATCCTCGGTGCGGAGGAGGCGGGCTTCCTGGGCGAGGACGTCCTCGGCTCGGGCTACCGGATCGAGATGACCGTCCAGCCCGTGCAGGGCGCGTACATGCTGGGCGAGGAGACGGTCCTGCTCAAGGCGCTCGAGGGCAAGCGCGGCCAGCCCGAGCAGCGGCCGCCGTACCCGGCCCAGCGCGGCCTGTTCGGCAAGCCCACCGTCGTCAACAACGTCCAGACCCTGGCCGCCGTCCCGTGGATCATCCGCGAGGGCGCGGCGGCGTTCGCGGCGATCGGCGCCAAGGCCAGCCCCGGCACGATCCTCGTCCAGCTCCGCGGGCCGGAGGGCGGCGGGATCGCCGAGGTGCCGCTGGGGACGAAGCTGCGGGAGCTGGTCAAGCTCGCCGGCGGCAGCGGGACGCGGAGCCTGAAGGCGGTGCTCATCGGCGGCCCGACCGGCGGCCTGCTGCCCTCGGACCTCATCGACACCGCGTACGAGTTCGACGCGCTGCGCGAGGCCGGGGCGCACATCGGCTCCGGGTCGGTCGTCATCGCGGACGATCGCGCCTGCGTCGTCGACCTCGCCCGGCTGCTGACGAAGTTCTCGGCCGACGAGGCGTGCGGCAAGACGATCCCCTGCCGGATCGGGCTGCGGCGCCTGTACGAGATCGGCGACCGCGTCGCGACCGGCACGCCGAAGCCCACCGACATGGCGCTGATGGCCGACCTCGCGCACGACGTCGCGGCCTCCGGGCTGTGCGAGCACGAGCGCCTGGCGACCCTTCCGTTCACCAGCGGGATGCGATACTTCCGTTCCGAGCTCGACGACCACCTTCTCCGCAGCAGCTGCCCGGCCGGGGTCTGTCACCCCATCGCCGTCGGTGCCGCCGCGACACCGGGATCCCGCTGATGGCCGACCTCATCGTTCGCCCCGACACCGACGCGCCCCTCGAGCGGCGCGACGCACGCCCCGACAACCCCTCCGTCCTGGACACGATCACGCCCCGCGAGGATTCGCTCGCGGAGCGGCTGATCACGACCCAGAGCCCGCAGCGGCCGCAGAGCACGCCGCGGATCCGGATCGAGGTCGACGGTCGGGTCGTCGAGGGATTCGAGGGCCAGACGATCCTCGAGGTCTGCCGCGACAACGGGATCGAGATCCCGACGCTCTGTTACGAGCCCAAGCTGCCGGGCTTCGGCGCCTGCCGGATGTGCGTGTGCGAGGTCGAGGGCGAGGACCAGCCGCCGATCTCGTGCTCCCGCGACGCCGAGGCGGGCATGGTCGTGCGCACCCAGACCGACGAGCTGCGCCGCCTGCGCAAGACGAACCTCGAGCTCATCTTCTCGGACCACAACGCGTACTGCCTCCCGCCGTGCCAGAACAAGTGCCCGAGCCACATCGACATCCCGGGCTTCCTCAAGGCCAACGCCGAGGCGAACTGGCGCGAGTGCACCCGGATCTTCAAGCGCACGATCCCGTTCCCCAGCGTCCTCGGCCGCGTCTGCCCCGCCCCGTGCGAGGAGCACTGCCGGCGCGACGAGGTGGACGAGGCGATCGCGATCCGCGACAGCCACCGCTACGCCGGCGACCAGGTCATCAAGGCGATGCTCGACGAGGACGTCGATCCGCCGCTGCCGTTCGAGATGCAGTCCCCGTCCGGGCGCCGCGCCGCGGTGATCGGCTCCGGCCCGGCCGGCATGGCCGCCGCCTACTACCTGCTGCTCTCCGGTCACGACGTCACCGTCTTCGAGCGCGACGCGGCCCCCGGCGGCATGCTCCGCTACGGCATCCCCCAGTACCGCCTGCCCAAGGTCGAGGTCCTCGAGGCCGAGTACCAGTCGGTCGAGCGGCTCGGCGGCAAGATCGTGTGCAACCAGGAGCTGGGCAAGGACTTCACGCTCGACGACCTCCAGAACCGCGGCTTCGACAGCGTCGTCGTCGCGATCGGCTGCTACGACACGAACAAGCTGGGCATCCCCAACGAGGACGCCGACGGGGTCATCGACGGCCTCGAGTACCTGCGCACCGCGACGCTCGGGCTCACCTACCCCGGCCACAAGGGCTCGCGGGTCGTCGTCGTCGGCGGCGGGTTCACCTCGATGGACTGCGTCCGGACGTCCGTCCGCCAGGGCGCGAGCGAGGTCACCCTCGTCTACCGCCGCGACATGAAGGACATGCCCGCGGCCGACGAGGTCCACGAGGCGATCGAGGAAGGCGTCCAGGCGATCTTCCAGGCCGGCCCGACGCGGGTCATCACCGACGACAAGACCGGCAAGGTCACCGGGATCGAGTTCATCCGGATGGCGCTCGGCGAGCCCGACGCGTCCGGGCGGCGGCGCCCCGAGCCCGCCCCGGGCACCGAGTTCACGATCCCCTGCGACCGCGTCCTGCTCGCCATCGGCCAGGGGCCGGAGCTGACCTGGATCGGACCCGGCTCGGACGGCGTGGAGGCGACCAAGAACCGGCGGCTCAAGGCCGACGCGGTCACGTTCGAGACGACCCGGCCCGGCGTGTTCGGCACCGGCGACGTCCGGATCGGCGCCGCGACGGTCGTCCAGGCGATCGCCGAGGGGCGGCGGGCCGCGTACGCGGTCGACGCCTACCTCAAGGGCAACGACCTGTCGACGATCCGGACCCGCCAGACGCTCGCCGAGCCGCAGCCCGAGTTCCTCTCGATCGTGCCGTTCACCGGCGAGATCAAGGAGCCGCGCTACCGGCTGAAGGCCCTCGAGGCCGACGCCCGCAACGACAACTACATCGAGTACGAGATCCCCTACACGCGAGACGAGGCGGTCGCCGAATCGACCCGCTGCCTCCAGTGCACGTGCGAGGCGATCGGGTTCTGCGACCTCCGCCGGCTCGGGATCGAGTACGGCACGACGCTCAAGACGCTGGAGCCGCAGTTCCACCAGGGCGCCGGCTACCGCTCGGTGACCGAGAACCGGTTCACCGGCTACAACCACGACTACGTCCGCGACGACTCCCACGCGTTCATCCTCCGCGAGCCCTCGCGGTGCATCGACTGCGGCCGCTGCGCGAACGTGTGCGCCGAGGTCGTGGGTGCGGCCTGCTACGACTTCATGCGCATCGGCTTCGACACCCTGGTGACGACGCCGCTCGACATGAGCCTCAACGACACCCCGTGCGTGTCGTGCGGCCGCTGCGCCGAGACGTGCCCCACCGGCGCGCTGATGCCCAAGCCGCGCGTCCTGCAGAAGTACGACGTCGACGAGAGCCGCTGCATCCTGTGCGGCATCTGCGTCGACGCGTGCCCCTACGACGCGGTCCGCGACAGCGACCAGTTCGAGCTCAGCCACACGTCCCGCGAGGAGCCGATGATCGACCTCCTCGCGCTGGCCGCGGTCGAGCGCGAGACCGAGATGTCCTACATCCGCAAGGAGCGGGACTGGGCGGAGCGGGCGCGGGCGGAGGGGCGCCTCGTCGACCAGAGCCGCATGCTGCCCATGCTGCCCGCATCGCTCGTCGGCGGCGGCAACGGGAGCGGCAACGGGAACGGGCATGGCCACGCCCACGGTCCCGGCGACGGGTCGGCCCACGCCCACGATCACTGAGAGGAACTGGTGACGCTGCCGGAGACGATCCCGGTCCTCGGGTTCGGGTGGGACGACCTGCTGTTCATGGGCCTCGCCGCGGCGATGCTCGGGGCGGCGCTGCTGGTCGTCACGATGCGCGACATCATCCGCTGCGGCCTGGCGATGATCGTGTGCTTCGGCGCCCTCGCCGGCCTGTACGTGCTCGCGGGCGCCACGGTCGTGGCCGCGGCGCAGGTGCTCGTCTACATCGGCGCGATCAGCGTCCTCGTCCTGTTCGCGATCATGCTCACCCAGACGAAGGCCGCGCCCAGCTCGCTCGTGTTCCAGACCCAGGCGTTCCCCGCCGCGATCGCGTCCGCGATCCTCGCGCTGCTGATCGCGATCACGGTCGCCTCGACCGACTGGCCGGCGACGGGGACGCGGATCGCCACCTCCGCGAACCAGCTCGCCACCGCGCTGTTCAACGACTACATCCTCGCGTTCGAGGTCGTGAGCGTGCTGCTGCTCGCCGCGGTCGTGGGCGGCGTGTTCCTCGCCAAGCGCGAGCGCGGGGAGACCGAGTAGTGCTGAGCGGCCTTGACGGCATCTCGCAGTCGCTGGACGCCTACCTGATCCTGTCGGGCGTCCTGTTCGCGATCGGCAGCTTCGGGTTCCTCGCCCGCCGGAACGCGATCTCGATGCTGATGTCGATCGAGCTGATGCTCAACGCCGTCAACCTCTCGATCATCTCGTTCGGCGCGTTCTCCACGTCGCTCAACGTGGACGCGTCGGTCATCGCGCTCATCGTCATGGCCGCCGCGGCGGCCGAGGCGACCGTCGGCCTGGCCATCGTCATCGCCATCTACCGCAACCGGAAGACCCCGCTGGTCGACGAGTACGACGCGATGCGGCAGTAGGCGCCATGCACCTGCTTCCGACCCTCCTGCTCGCCGCGACCGAAGGCGAGGTCGCCGCCACTGGCGACCTCGGCATCTACCCGCTGCTGATCAGCCTCATCCCGCTGCTGCCGATCCTCGGCTTCGCGTTCACGGCGCTGTTCGGCCGCCGGCTCCAGTACCGCTTCGGGCGCAACGCCGCGGCGTTCGTCCCGGTCGCGCTGATCGTCCTCGTGTGGCTGATCGCGCTGGCGGTGATCGTCCCGGCCGTCGAGCATGCCGCGCCGTTCGGCGAGGAGGGCATCACCTTCAAGCTGTGGACCTGGATCCCGGCCGGCGACTTCACCGTCGACATCGGGTTCCACGTCGACGCGCTGACCGCCGTGCTGCTGCTGGTCGTCACGACGATCGGCATGCTCGTCCACATCTACTCGATCGGGTACATGGCGCACGACCCGGCGACCTGGCGCTTCTTCGCCTACCTCAACCTGTTCATGTTCTCGATGCTCGTGCTCGTGCTCGCGTCGAGCTGGGTGCTCGTGTTCGCGGGCTGGGAGCTGGTCGGCCTGTCGAGCTACTCGCTGATCGGCTTCTGGTACCACAAGCGGTCGGCGGCGCTGGCCGCGAAGAAGGCGTTCATCGTCAACCGCGTCGGCGACGTCGGGTTCGCGCTCGGGATCATGGCGATCTGGGTGAACACCGGGACGATGGACATCCACGAGTCCCTCGAGCGGCTGATCGCGCCGGACGCCAACCTGATCATCCCGATCGGCCTCGTCGCGCTGCTCGTGTTCGCGGGCGCGATGGGCAAGAGCGCCCAGTTCCCGCTCCACGTCTGGCTGCCGGACGCGATGGAGGGCCCGACCCCGGTGTCGGCGCTGATCCACGCCGCGACGATGGTCAACGCCGGCGTGTACCTCGTCGCCCGCGCCAACCCGCTGTTCGCCCACGCGCAGGAGACGATGGTCGTCGTCGCCGCGATCGGCATCTTCACCGCGATCTTCGCGGCCTCGATCGCGTTCACCCAGACGGACATCAAGCGGGTGCTCGCCTACTCGACGCTGTCGCAGCTGGGCTACATGTTCGCCGCGCTGGGCATCGGCGCGTACGTCGCCGCGATCTTCCACCTCATGACCCACGGCTTCTTCAAGGGGCTGCTGTTCCTCGGCTCGGGCTCGGTCATCCACGCCGTGCACGAGGAGCAGGACATGAACCGGATGGGCGGCCTGTGGCGGAAGATCCCGATCACCCACTGGACGATGCTCATCGGCACGATCGCGATCGCGGGCATCCCGCCGCTGGCCGGCTTCTTCTCCAAGGACGAGATCCTCGGCGAGGCGTTCAAGTTCGAGGACTACTGGGTCTGGGCCATCGGCCTCGTCGTCGCCGGCATGACCGCGTTCTACATGTGGCGGCTGATGGGCAAGACGTTCTACGGCGAGTCCCATGTCGATCCGCACGTGGAGCCGAAGATCCACGAGTCGCCGTGGCAGATGACGGCCCCGCTGATCCTGCTCGCGATCCCCTCGATCCTCCTCGGCGCGTTCCTCGGCCTGCCGTTCGGCGACAGCCGGATCAGCCACTGGCTGGAGCCGGTGTTCATCGAGTCCGAGGAGTACCTCAACCTCCACCACGCCGACTACGACCTGTTCGGAATCGACGGCTTCCTGATCCTGATGAGCGTCGGCATGGCCACGATCGGCCTCGTCGCCGGAATCGCGCTGTTCGGGGCGTTCCGCCGCGGCGTCCGGATCGACACCGTGCGCCGGATCACCAACGCCAACGGCGTGACCCGGTTCCTGTACCGCGCATCGCTCAACAAGTGGTGGTTCGACGAGCTCAACGACCTGCTGTTCATCCGGATCGGCGGGCGCGTCGCGGCGTTCCTGTGGTGGTTCGACCGGACGATCGTCGACGGCGCGGTGAACGGCGTCGGCTTCGTGACCCGTGACGCCGGCGGCGGGCTGCGGCGGATCCAGACCGGCCGCGTCCAGAACTACGCGCTGGGCATCGCCATCGGGCTGATCGTGATGGTCGGCTCGTTCCTCGTGATCGTGGGGCAGCCGCGATGAGCGACCTGGCCACCACCCTCGCCGGGCTGCCGCTCGTGTCGCTCGTCGTGTTCCTGCCGCTGGTCGGCGCGCTCGTGCTCGCGTTCCTGCCGTCCAGCCGGCCGCAGCTCATCCGCTACGCGGCGCTGGGCATCGCGCTCGCCACCTGGGTCGTGTCGCTCGCGATGCTCGTCGGCTACGACCCGGGCGCGACGCAGCACTACCAGTACACCCAGTCGGTCCCGTGGATCCCGATGTTCGGGATCACCTACTCCGTCGGCGTCGACGGGCTGTCGCTCGCCCTCGTCGTGCTCACGACGACCCTCACCTGGATCTCGCTCCTCGCCTCGTTCGGCCCGATCCAGACCCGGGTGAAGGAGTACATGATCTCGTTCCTCATCCTCGAGGTGGGGATGATCGGCGTGTTCGTCGCCCTGGACCTGTTCCTGTTCTACATCTTCTGGGAGCTGGTCCTCGTCCCGATGTACCTGATCATCGGGATCTGGGGCGGCAAGAACCGGATCTACGCGACGATCAAGTTCGTCCTGTACACGCTCGTCGGGTCGCTGCTGATGCTGGTCGCGATCCTCGCCACGGCGTACACCTACCAGGCCGCGACCGGCACGTGGACCGGGGCGTTCGACGTCCAGCTGCTGACCGAGTTCGCCCGGACCGGCGCGTTCGGCGGGCTGTTCGGGATCCTCGCCTTCGGCGCGTTCTTCCTCGCGTTCGCGATCAAGGTCCCGATGTTCCCGTTCCACACCTGGCTCCCCGACGCGCACGTCGAGGCGCCGACCGCGGGCTCGGTGATCCTGGCCGGCGTGCTGCTCAAGCTCGGCGGCTACGGGTTCATCCGGTTCGCGCTGCCGCTGTTCCCCGAGGCCGCCGTCTCGTGGGCGCCGGTGATCATCGTGCTCAGCCTGATCGGGATCATCTACGGCGCGATCGTGGCCCTCGTCCAGCCCGACCTCAAGAAGCTCGTCGCCTACTCCTCGGTCAGCCACATGGGCTTCGTGACCCTCGGCATCTTCGTGTTCCAGGAGCAGGGGATGCAGGGCGCGATCCTGCAGATGATCAACCACGGCCTGATCACCGGCGCGCTGTTCCTCCTCGTGGGCGTGATCTACGAGCGGACCCACGACCGGACGATCGCGAAGATGGGCGGCCTGGGATCGATCACCCCGGTCTACGCCGCCGCGTTCGGGTTCTTCGTGTTCGCGAGCGTCGGGCCTGCCCGGGCTGTCCGGGTTCGTCGGCGAGTTCCTCACGCTGCTGGGCACGTTCGTCGCCAACCCGGTCGCCGCCGCGATCGCCACGTTCGTGATGATCTTCGCGGCCGGCTACCTGCTGTGGATGTTCCAGCGGGTCGCGTTCGGCGAGGTCAGCGAGTTCCTCAAGGGCCTCGGCTCCCACGTCACCGACCTCAAGCCGATCGAGGCGATGACGCTCGTCCCGCTGGGCGTGCTGGTCGTCGTGTTCGGCCTCTGGCCGGGCCTGATCCTCGAGCTCGTCCAGGGCTCGGTCGACCAGGCGCTGAGCGCGGTCCAGCAGGCCTCGCCGATCGCGCTCGGGCTGTGGAAGTAGGGGCCCGATGACCGCCAACGACCTCGCCCTGTTCGCGCCCGTCATCGCGGCGGTCCTGCTCGCGGCCGCGATCCTCGTCGTCGACTTCATCGCGCCCGGCCGGTTCGTGCCCGCGATCCTCGTCACGTTCATGGGCCTGACGCTCGTGGGCTTCATCACCGTGGCGACGGGGCAGGTCGCGGCGGCGGATCCCACCGGCCAGGTGACGGCGTTCAACGGCGCCTACGTCGTCGACGACCTGACCACCTACCTCGACCTGCTGTTCATCACGATCGTGTCGCTGACGGTCGCGTTCGCGCCGGACTACCTCAAGGAACGCAACCTGCCGATCGCCGAGTTCGCGGCGGTGCTCGTGTTCGCGATGTCGGGCGCGATGCTCATCGCGGGCTCCGGCGACCTGCTGATCCTGTTCCTCGGTCTCGAGCTCATGGTCCTGCCCGGCTACATGCTGGCGGGCTACCACAAGAGCGACGGCTACAGCACCGAGGGCGCGATCAAGTACTTCCTCCTCGGGTCGTTCTCGTCCGCGATCTTCCTGTTCGGCCTCGCGTTCGTGTGGGGCATCACCGGCACGACCAACATCGACGAGGTGGCGGGCATCCTCGGCGGGATCGCGAGCGGCGCGACCGCGCTGTCGCCCGGCCTCGGCATGGGCCTCGCGTTCCTCATGACCGGCGTCGCGTTCAAGATCGCCGCGGTCCCGTTCCACTACTGGACGCCGGACGCGTACCAGGGCTCGCCGACGCCGGTCACCGGCTACCTCTCGGTCGGGCCCAAGATCGGGGCGTTCGCGCTGATCATCCGGCTGTTCGGCGATGCGCTGGGGCCGCTGGCGGCCGACTGGAACATCGTGATCATGGTCCTCGCGGCGCTCACGATGACGCTCGGCAACCTCGTGGCGCTGACCCAGGACAACGTGAAGCGGATGCTCGCGTACTCCTCGATCGCGCACACCGGCTACATGCTGGTCGGGTTCGCGGCGTACGGCGCCGGGGAGATCCTGGGCCTCGAGGGGCTCCTGTTCTACGGCGCCGCGTACGCGTTCATGAACCTCGGGGCGTTCGCCGTGATCGCGGCGATCCAGCGCCGGCTCGGCGTGACGTCCAACCTGTCGACGTTCGCCGGCCTCGTCCGCCGCGAGCCCGCCCTCGCGCTGATGATGACGCTGTTCCTGCTCAGCCTGACCGGCATCCCGCCCACGGCCGGGTTCTTCGGCAAGTTCTACGTGATCCTCGCGGCCGTGAACGCCGGCGCGACGAACAACTGGTTCAACGTCCTCGCCGTGGTCACGATGCTCAACGCCGCGATCGCCGCGTTCTACTACCTGCGCGTCGTCGTCTACATGTGGATGCGCGACCCGCAGACCGAGCTGCCGGCCCTGCCGCACGGCCGCCTCGTGTGGGCCGGGCTCACCGTCGCCACCGTGCTCACGATCACGCTCGGCCTCGTGCCCGGCGCGTTGCTCTCGATCGTGGAGCAGGCCGCGGCCGCGGCAACGCAGCTCGCGACGCGGCTAGGGCGTCACCTCGACGCCGGGCAGGATCGACTCCAGGCCCTCGGCCATCACGTCCGGCCCGATGCCGCCCAGCGCGCCGTCCCGGACGATGCCCTCCGCGTCGATCCAGTAGTGCACGGGGAGCGCGAAGGCGCCCCAGTCGGACTGCGCCGTCCCGTCCGTGTCGAGGCCGACGGGGAACGTCACGTTGAGCTCGCGGACGAACGCGTCGACGACCGCCTCGTCCTCGCGCACGTCGATCGCCAGGACGACGAGGCCGGTGTCCGCGTAGCGCGCGGCGTAGCCGTTCATGATCGGCAGCTCGTCGCGACACGGCGGGCACCAGCTGGCCATGAAGTTGACCCATACGGGCTTGCCGCGCAGGTTCGAGAGGGCGACCTCCCCGCCGCCCAGCTGCGGGACGGCGAGCGGCGGCGCGGGCTCGCCGATCCCGAACGCGGCGCCCGGGTCCACGGAGGCACCGGGCGACCCCGAGGCACCGGGCGACGACCCGTTCGAGGCCGATGGCGACGTGGACGCTGATGCGGACGGTGAGGCGCTCGCCTGCGCGACGGGCTCGGGCGACGCGGCCGGATCCGGCGCGCCAGGCCCGGGCGCCAGCAGCACGACCGCCCCCACGACGATCGCCCCGGTGATCAGGCCCGCGACGAGGCCGCCCCCGATCGCCGTCTTCCCTCCCATTCCCGCGAGCGTACCAGTACGACTGGCCCGCGGCAGGAATTCGGAGGGCTCGTCTACGATTCGCGCGCCATGGCCCCGCTGTTCAACGCGCTCACCTCCCGGGTCGTCCCGGCGCTGCTCACCGCGCTCGGTGTCGTGCTGATCACCGCGGGCCTCCTGACGTACCCGGATCCGACCACCGCCGGCACGGCCGTGGTCGCGACGCCCGAGATCATCGAGGCGCCGTCCGAGGTCACCGCCACGGAGCCGCCCGACTCGCCGTCGCCGTCGGCATCGCAGGATCCGTCGGTCTCGCCCGCGGCCAGCCCGGAGACGACGCCCCAGCCCTCGGGCCGCGAGATCGCGACACGGGTCGTCGTGCCGGCGCTGGGCATCGACCTGCCGATCATCCGCGGCAACGACGGCTACCCGTACTGCAACGTCGCGATGTACCTGTCGACGAGCAAGAAGGCCGACAAGGACGTGTTCGGGCAGCCGGGCGAGGGCCGCGCGACGTACCTCTACTCGCACGCCCGGGACGGCATGTTCGGGCCGATCTACAACAACGCCATCCGCGATCGCACCCCGAACAAGATGCTCGGGATGGTGATCCAGGTCTACACCAACTGGAACCGCCTGCACCTGTACGAGGTCCGCTCGGTCCGGCTGCACATCACGGACCTGGAGAACGCGATGACGCGGCCCAAGGAGGAGATCTGGCTGCAGACCTCCGAGGGGCCCAAGGGCACGCCCGGCAAGACGCAGGTCATCGGGCGCTTCCTGTCCGTCGAGGACTCGACGAAGAAGGAATTGCAGCCCAAGCCGAAGCCGGTCCGCTGCTAGGCGCCTAGATCCAGTTGATCCGGCGCAGCACGAACGCCGTGATCGCCGCGCCGACCCCGATCATCGCGCTGATCAGCCAGAACCCGCTCCCCTCGCCGCTGGACACCGCGTTGGCCGCCTCGCTCATGCCGAAGATCCCCGCGACCGCGCCGATGCCGGCGAGGATCACCGTGACGCCGGTCAGCCGCTTCATGATCGTCGACAGGTTGTTGTTGACGGTCGAGAGGTAGACCTCGAGCGTGCCCTGGACCAGCTCGCGGTCGTTGTCCAGCTCGTCGGTCACCCGGATCAGGTGGTCGTACACGTCGCGGAAGTAGACGACGTGCTCGGGCTTGACGAGCTCCAGGTCGCGGTTCGTGAGCTGGTTGAAGATCTCGCGCGACGGGGACATCGCGCGACGCAGGCGGATGAGCTCGCGCTTGAGCGTGAACAGCCGTTCCAGCGTCCAGGTCGTCGGGTTTGCGATGACGTCGTCCTGGAGCACGTCGATCTGGTCGTCCAGCGCGTCGATGACCGGGAAGTAGCCATCCACGATGCCGTCGGTGATCGCGTACAGGAGGTAGTCCGGACCGCGCTTGAGGACGTTGCCCGGGTCGCCGCGCAACTGCGGCAGCGAGTACGGGTCCCAGCCGGGCTCGTGGACCGTCAGCAGGGCGCGGTGCCCCAGCACGAGGTCGACCTCGACCTCCGTCACCTCGCCCTGGTACGCGATCCAGAACAGGACGACGTGGATCATCCCCTCGACCTCGGCGACCTTCGCGCGCTGGTTGCGCTCGCCGATGTCGTCCGCGATGAGCGGGTGCAGGTCGAGGAGCTTCGCGACGGGGAGGATGTCGGACGGCGACGACGAGGTGACGTCGACCCAGACGCAGCGCCTCGGGGTCGGCGAGGATCGCTCGCCAGCTGGTCCGTGCCCTCCAGCCGCTGCGTCTCGCCGTTCGTGCGGGCGACGATCCGGACGATCGCCGCGCCGTCAGGCGATGAAGGCGGGGTCGGGGGGTCCGTCGGCATCGAGGGCTCCGCTGGCGCTGGCGGCCGTCGTGTCACCGGCCGGGGCGAGCATACGCCGCCGCCGGTCGAGCAGGAGGGACGGCGGGATCGCGGCCGCGGTCACGGCTGCCGCGACGAGGAACACGCCGACCATGATCCGGGCGGCCTCGCTCGCGGCCCATGCCTCGAGCGCCTCGACGACCTGCCCGTCGCGGAGCGGCCGGTCCTGGAGCGACTCGGGGATGAACTCGAGGTAGGCGTCCGGCGTCGCGTAGACCCGGTCGTAGAGCTGGTCGATCGTGGTCGAGCCGTACGCGGTGAGGATCGCGAGGCCCACGGCCATGCCCACCATCCGCGCGACGGTCACCGTCGACGAGGCGACGCCGTACTGGTCACGGGCGACCGCCTCGACGGCCGCCGTCGAGCGCGGCGTCACGGTCAGCCCGAAGCCCGCGCCGAACACGGCCAGCGCGATCGCCGCCTGCTCGACCGTCGTGTCCCGCGTCCAGCCGGCCATCACGACCAGCGCGACGATCGACGACCCGAGCCCGATCAGCGTCACGAGCCGCAGCCGCAGCAGCCGCACGGCGAATCCCGACAGGAGGGCGCCCAGCGGCCGTGGCCCCGGCGAGCGCCCCGAGCGCGAGCCGCTGCTCGTCCGGCCCGCCGTAGAGGACCCGGTCGACGAACACCGCCCCGCCGACGATCGCCGTCGCGAAGCCGTAGCCCGTCAGGCCCGAGACGAGCGTCGCCGACGAGAACGAGGCGCTGCGGAACAGCCGCGGGTCGAGGAACGGGTCGCGGACGCGGAACCCGCGCACGATCGTCACGACCAGCCCGACGACGGCGGCCGTCACGAGGATCGCGGACACGAGGGCCGGGTCGAGGCCCGTGCCATCCGGGTCCTGGCGAGCGCCGAGCAGCGTCAGCGAGCCGAGCGTGCCGAGCAGGAACAGCGAGAACAGGAACGCCCCGACGAGGTCGACCCGGCCCGCCCGCCGCGGCGTCTCCCAGCCGCTGCTGGCGGCCCACGCGATGGCGATCGCGAGGATCCCGATCGGCACGTTGACGTAGAACACCCAGCGCCAGGCCGGCACGAGGATGTCGGTGAGCGGGCTCGTCGGCGGGATCCCGAGCCGCGACAGCGCCGCCTCCGGGTGGAACGACCCGAGGATCGCCGGCGCCCAGGAACGGCCCGGCGGCCATGCCGAGGAACGTCAGCGCGCCGATGACGCCCAGCGCCCGGGGGCGCGTGGCGCCGGCGAACAGGTGGGTGGCCGCCGACGTCGCCACCGGGACGAGGATGCCGCCGCCCGACCGCCTGGACGAGTCGCGCCGCCACGAGCAGCTCGAGCGACGGGGCGAGACCGGCCAGCAGCGAGCCGACGGTGAACAGCACGAGGGCCGCCAGGAACAGCCGCCGGTTGCCCCACAGGTCGGCGAGCCGGCCCGCCAGCGGCATCGTCACGACGTAGACCAGCAGGTAGCCGTTGATGATCCAGGACGCCTCGCGCAGCCGGGTCCAGTCGGCGAGGTCGATGACGATCGCCGGCAGCGCGACGGCCGTGATCATCAGCTCGAGCCCGGCGAGGAACACGCCGGTGCCGAGCACGGCGAGCAGGAGCAGCCGGTCGCGGCGCGGCAGGGTGTCCATCGCCCCCGAGTGTAGGCCGGGTTGCGGATCCCCCTGTTCGGGCGATGCGCGATGCGTCAGGATTGGGCACGGTCACGTGGAGCGCATGCACGCGCGAACCGAGCATCAGAACCGTCGTTGAGGGACGAAGGTCAAGCTGAGGGAGAACGGATGAATCGACCTATCGGGGTCACCCTGCTGGCAGTCGGCGCAGGGTTGATCGGCATCTACGAGCTGTACCGGACGCTCATCTTCATGGGCGTCGTCAGCTTCAACTTCGGGATCGGCAACACGGTCGAGTTCAACCAGCCGCAGTGGGGCCAGGTGTTCTGGTCGCTGGTCCTGGCCGCGATCTGGTTCTGGGAGGCCAAGGGCTTCTGGGAGCTCCGCGCGTACGCCTACTCGTTCGGCGTGTTCATCGCGCTGTTCACGCTGATCTGGGGCTTCACCGCCCTGCTGTTCGGCTCCTCGGTCGAGGCCGAGACCATCCCGTGGTTCCTGGCGCTCGTGATCCTGCTCTACCTGCAGTACCCGGGCGTGCAGCAGCACTTCGTCAAGACCGAGCTGGATCGGATGACGCCCGAGCAGCGGGCGGCGTACGACCAGCTCGCAGCCGCGAACGCCGCAGCGGCGGCGGCCAACGCGGCCGCCAAGGCCCCGGCCGCGGCCCCGGCTCCGGCCGCGCCCGGCTCCGGCCGCCTCCGGCTGCCGCGGCTCCTGCGGCTCCCGCCCCGGCGCCCGAGGACCAGGCCCCGCCGTCCAGCTGACGCCAGCACCCGCACCACATGGAGAGCCGGTCCCGGCGACGGGGCCGGCTCTTCTGCGTTCCCGGGCGCGCGGCGAACCCCTTGACACGCGCCTCGAAACCCGCGTAGCATCAACGCCCATTGATATAAACGGCCGTTGATCCGAGCGGCACCGTTCCCGTGTCCGAGGCCCTGACCACCCCGTGTCCCCCTCCCCCGCCCGCATTCGCAGCACGATCGCGAACGTCGTGGTCCAGCCCGACGACCTGCGCGAGCTGCGGCGGTTCCACAAGACGCTCGCGGACGTGAACCGCCTGCGGATCTGCCGCGTCCTCGCGGAACGCCCGGCGACCGTCACCGAGCTCATCGAGGCGGTCGGGCTGTCGCAGCCGCTCGTGTCGTGGCACCTGGGCAAGCTGCGCGAGGTGGGCCTCGTCACGGCGCGCCGCCACGGCCGCGAGACCGTCCACACCATCGTCCCCGAGGCGTTCGTGCAGTTCGCCGACCGGCAGGCTCGGGCCCTCAACCTCGCCGACCAGGCACCGGCCGGGCAGGCGGCCTCGTGAGCGGCTCGCTCGTCTCGCCCGAGACCCGCGCCCGCGTCCGCGGCCTCATGACGCCGATCGCCGTCGGCCTCGGCCGCCTCGGGCTCACCCCCAACGGCCTGACGCTGATCGGCTTCGGCATCGCGATCATCGCCGCCGGCTTCGCGGTCGCCCAGCTGTGGCTGCCGGCCGGCCTGCTGTGCGTGTTCGGCGGCGTGTTCGACCTGTTCGACGGCGCGCTCGCACGCGCGACCAACAAGGCGGGCCCGCTCGGCGCGTTCATGGACTCCACGTTCGACCGCTGGGGCGAGGCGATCCTCTACATCGGCATCGATCTGGGGCGCGATGACGCTCGACCTCGACCTCGCCGTCGTCCTCGCCGCGGCCGCGATGGGCTCCGCGTTCATGGTCAGCTACACCCGCGCCAAGTCGGAGAGCCTGGGCTTCGCGCCCGGCACCGGCATGGCCAACGTCGGCCTCGCCCCGCGCGAGATCCGGATCGTCATCCTCACCCTCGGCCTCGTCCTCGCCGGGCTGCTGCCCGCGACCGCCGACGGCGCCGCCACTCCCCCCAACGTGATCGCGCTCGAGCTCGCGCTCGGCCTGATCGCCGTCCTCGCAACCATCACCACCATCCAGCGCATCGTCGTGACCTGGAACCAGGCCCGACACCCCGAGCAGGGCTGACGCCCGCAACATGGAGCAGGAGCACGTGAGCAACACCAACGGCACGACCGCGACCCCGAAGGCACGCGGCAAGAAGATCCGCGTCGCGATCGTCGGCGTCGGCAACTGCGCGAGCAGCCTCGTCCAGGGCCGCTACTACTACGAGAACGCGAAGTCCACCGACTTCGTCCCCGGCCTGATGCACGTCCAGCTGGGCGACTACCACATCAGCGACGTGGAGTTCGTGGCCGCGTTCGACGTCGACAGGGAGAAGGTCGGCAAGGACCTGTCCGAGGCGATCTACTCGGGCCAGAACAACACCTACAAGTTCATGGACGTCCCGCACATGGGCGTCAAGGTCGACCGCGGCATGACGCTCGACGGCATCGGCAAGTACCTGAGCCAGGTGATCAAGAAGGCCCCCGGCCCCACGGCGGACGTCGTCGGGATCCTCAAGGAGCGCGAGGTCGACGTCATGGTGTCCTACCTGCCCGTGGGCAGCGAGGACGCCACCAAGTGGTACGTCGAGCAGGCCCTCCAGGCGGGCGTGGCGTTCGTGAACGCGATCCCGGTGTTCATCGGCCGCGAGCCCTACTGGCAGCGCCGCTTCGCCGACGCCGGCCTCCCGGTCATCGGTGACGACATCAAGAGCCAGGTCGGCGCCACGATCACCCATCGCGTGCTCACCCGCCTGTTCATGGACCGCGGCGTCCGCATCGACCGCACCTACCAGCTGAACTTCGGTGGCAACACCGACTTCCTGAACATGCTCGAGCGCGAGCGCCTCGAGTCCAAGAAGATCAGCAAGACCAACGCGGTCACCTCGATGATGGATTACGACCTCGCCGAGGGCGACATCCACGTCGGGCCGTCGGACTACGTGCCGTGGCTCAAGGACCGCAAGTGGTGCCACATCCGCATCGAGGGCACGACCTTCGGTGACGTGCCGCTCAACGCCGAGCTCAAGCTCGAGGTCTGGGACAGCCCCAACAGCGCGGGCGTCATCATCGACGCGATCCGCTGCCTGCGGATCGGCCTCGACCGCGGCCTCGCGGGCACGCTCGTCGCGCCGTCCAGCTACTTCATGAAGTCGCCGCCCATCCAGATCCACGACGACATCGCGCACCAGCGCGTCGAGGCGTTCATCCGGGGCGAGGACAACGAGACGCTCGTCGGCAACGAGGAGTCGAAGAAGGACTCCAAGGCGCTCGCGAGCCAGGCGAAGGCGAAGGCCGCCGCCAGGTGACCCAGGGGCGCAAGCTCGAGGCGCCCCACCGGCGCCTCGAGTCCACGCCGCCGCGCATCGTCGAGCGGGCCGCCATCGTCGGCTACAAGTCGACGGCGACGCTGCTCGCCCACGTGCCCCCGGCGCTCTCGCGCGCCGTCATCGCCACCGCCTCGCAGGCGAGCTACCTCGCCTGGCCCGCGAAACGGCGGTTCAGCAACGCGAACTTCGCCAAGGTGCTCGGGCTCCCGCCCGGGCATCCGCGCGTCCGGCGCCTCGCGCTCCGGGCGTACAAGGAGTACGCGCGCTACCTGGTCGAGCTCATGCGCCTGCCCTCCCGCCCGCGGGAGGAGCTCGTGGCGGGCATCGAGGGCGACGGCGTCGAACGGGTCGCGCAGGCGTGGCGCGACTCGGGGCAGGCGATGATCGTCGTCGCCGGCCACGTGGGCAACAACGAGGCGGTCGCCGCCGCGATCGCCGAGGCGGGCTACCCCGCCAACGTCATCGCCGACGACTCGTCGTTCCCGGAGCTGTTCGAGCTGCTCCGCGAGCAGCGCGAGTCGTGGGGCGTCCACGTCATCCCGTGGCGCAACCTGCGGGAGCTGTTCAGCGTGCTCCGGCGCAAGGAGATCCTCTGCCTGCTCGTCGACTGGGGCTACCGGGCCGACGGCGTGCCGGTGCGCCTGTTCGGCTCGTGGACGACGCTGCCCGCGGGTCCCGCGACGCTCGCGGCGAAGACCGGCGCGATCATCGCGCCGCTGGCCATCCGGCGCACGCCGCACGGCACGCTCCGGATCGAGGGCCACGAGGTGTTCACCGTCCCGTCCTCGGGTCCCGCGGACATCCAGCGCGCCACCCAGCGGATCGCCGACTTCCTCGAGGCGACCGTTCAGGCTGCGCCGGAGCAGTGGTACAGCTTCAAGCCGATGTGGCCCGATACCGACGAGGAGGCCCTCGAGCTCGAGGCGCGCGCCGCCGCGATGCTCGACGACCAGCCGGACGCGGCACGCGGCGCCGCGTGACGGTGCCCGCGAGCCGTCGCGGCGCCGCCTCGTCCCCCGAGCCCTCCGGCGAGGCAGCCCGGGGAGTGGCCGCGTCGTGACGCCACCGCCGGGCCAACCCGCCGGTCCGGCGCCCGCGCTCGGACGCCCGGCTCGGGCTGCGCGGCCGCCTCGTCGTCACGGCGGCGGGCCTGGTGTCGCGGCTGCCGGAGGGTCCGCTCGTCGCCGCCGCGGAGTCGGCCGGCGAGCTGTGGTACCGGACCGCTCCCGCCAAGCGCGACCAGGCGCGGATGAACCTGCGGCGCGTGTGCGACGACCTCGCGGCGACCGGCCGCGGACCCGCCCGCGCCCGTCGCGCCGCGAGCGATCCCAAGGCGCTCGAGCGGCTCGTCCGGGCCACGTTCCGGCATGCCGCCCGCTACTACCTCGAGGTGCTCCGCGTGGGAGCCTACGACCTCGACACGGCCCTCGCGCAGGTCCGGATCGAGGACGACGAGGCGGTTCGCGCGGCGCTCCGGGAGCAGAGTCCCGTGATCGTCGTCGGGATGCACTTCGGCGCCATCGAGCTGCCGGTCACGATCCTGTCCGGGTTCACGGGTCACCCGGTCATGGCGCCGATGGAGACGGTCGACGACCCGGCGCTCGCCGCGTGGTTCGCGGCCTCGCGCCGCCGGGTGGGCGTCAACGTCATCCCGATCCGCGACGCCCGGCGGGCGCTCGTGGGCGCCATCCGGCGCGGCGAGTCGGTGGGGCTCGTCGCGGACCGCGACCTGACCGGCAGCGGCCTGCCGGTGCCGCTGTTCGGCCACCCGGCGCCGATCGCCGCCGGACCCGGGCTCCTCGCCCTCGAGACCGGCGCCCCGATCTACGTCGCGTCCACCCGCCGGCTCGGCGTGGGCCGCTACGCCGCGCGCCTGGTCCTCGTCCCGGCCCCGACCGACGGCTCGCGGCGCGAGCGGCTCACCGCCTACACCCAGGCGATCGCCCAGGCGTTCGAGGCGATCGTCGTCGACGCGCCCGAGCAGTGGTGGGGCGCGTTCCATCCCGATCTGGCCCGACCTCGTCGCGGGCGCGGCGGGCGACGCCGGCACCGCGTCGCCGCAGGCCACCCCGTGACCGCCGAGGAGCCGGGCCGCGGCCGCGCCGACCTCCACGTCCACACGCTGGCGTCGGACGGCACGGCATCGGTCGCCGACATCCTCGACGCGCTGGCGGTGGCCGGCACGCTCGATGTCGTGGCCATCGCGGACCACGAGCGGATCGACGCGGCGCAGGCCGCGCGCCACATCGCGCTCGATCGCGGCCTGCCCGTCGAGATCGTCGTGGGCGAGGAGATCACGACCCGCGGCGGCCACCTCCTCGGCCTGTTCCTCGAGCGCCGCGTCCCGCCGCTCAAGAGCCTGCGCTGGTCGATCGAGGCGGTCCACGACCAGGGCGGCATCGCCATCCCCGCCCATCCGCTCGTGCCGCTCCACCTCTCGGCGCAGGGCTGGGTGTTGCGGGCGCTCCTGACGGACGACAATCCCCTCGTGCACCCCGACGCGATCGAGACGTTCAACCCCACCGCGATCGGTCGCTACGGCCACGCGCGGGCGGTCGCCTTCGCCGCCGAGCACGGCCTGCCCCGCATCGGCAGCAGCGACGCCCACGCGCTCGAGGCGATCGGGACCGCGTGGACGGGCTACCCGGGGCGGACGGCGGACGACCTGCGCCGGGCGATCCTCACCGGCGAGACGACGCACCACGGGTCGTTCCACGGCTCCGTGGGGCAGCTGGGGGTGTTCGGCCGGCAGCTCCGCAAGCGGGGCCGCGACGCCCGCGACGAGGTGGCCGGCCGGATCCGCCGCGACGGCAGCGGCCGCGACCACGGCTATCCCGGCAGCACCCGGCGGCCGCCGGTGTTCGACCCGGGCGACGGGGCCGGCCGGTGAAGATCGGGCTCGTCTCGCCGTACGTCTACCCGCTCCCCGGCGGCGTGACCCAGCACGTCCACTACCTGTACGAGAACCTCCGCCTGCGCGGCCACACCGTCCGCATCCTCACCTCGTCCCACGGCCTCCAGCGGGCATCCGAGGGCGACGTCATCCGCCTCGGCAAGGGGTTCTCGATGCCGGCCAACGGGTCGGTCGGGACGGTGACCGTCTCGCCCCGGTTCGTGTCCCAGGTGCGGGCGCTGCTGGAGCACGAGCGGTTCGACGTCCTCCACTTCCACGAGCCGTTCGTGCCGTTCCTGTCGCTCGTGATCCTGCGCGAGTCGCAGAGCGTCAACGTGGGCACGTTCCACGCGTACGGCGGCTGGTCGCCCGCCTACGAGTTCGGCAGCCGGGCGCTGAAGAGCTATGCCGAGCGCCTCCACGGCCGGATCGCGGTGTCCGCGGCCGCGCGGCACTTCATCGACCGCTACTTCCCGGGCGACTACAAGGTGCTCCCGAACGGCGTCGACCTCGACCGCTTCCGGCGGGCCGTGCCGCTGTCGCGCTGGCAGGACGGGACGCCGAACGTGCTGTTCGTCGGGCGGTTCGAGCCCCGCAAGGGCGTCCTCGACATCCTCAAGGCGCACCGGATCATCCGCCGCGACGGCCGCGAGTCCCGGCTGCTGCTCGTCGGCGGCGGCCCGCAGGAGCGCGAGGCGCGGCGGTACGTCGCCACCCGGCGGCTGGGCGGCGTCGAGTTCCTGGGCCGCGTCTCGGACTCGGAGCGCGACCAGCTGTTCAAGACCGCGGACGTGTACGTCTCGCCGGCGACCGGGCGCGAGTCGTTCGGGATCGTCCTGCTGGAGGCGATGGCCGCCGGCGCGCCGATCGTCGCCTCGGACATCCACGGCTACAAGGGCGTCGTCCGGCGCGGCCGCGAGGCGCTGCTCGTGCCGCCGCGGGACCCGAAGGAGCTCGCCGACGCGATCGAGCGGCTGCTCGCCGACCGCGACCTCGCGGCCGAGATGTCGGCCAACGGCCTGCGCCGGGCCGAGGAGTTCAGCTGGCCGCGGGTCACGGCGAAGGTCGACGACTACTACGGCTTCGTCATCCGGCGGGTCGCCGCCGCGGGCCCGCTGCCGGCGCACTTCACCGCGCCCGATTCCGCCGTCGCCCCGCGCCGCCGCTGCACGCGGACGGCACCGAGCCGCAGGTCGTCGCCGGAGCCGGTCGTCGCCCGCTAGGCCGTCCCGGTCTCGCCGGCCGTGCCGCCGGCCGCGTCACCCGTGCCGCCGCGGGCCGCGTCCTCGGCATTCGCGATCCGCCAGATCCGCGCGGAGTACGCCACCACGCCGCAGGCGACGACGAGGAACACGAGCAGGATCCCGAACCGGATGTCGGCGAACACCGTCGCGCCGCGCTCGATCGTGTTCACGCCGAACTGGAACGCGTAGATGTACGTCGGCAGGATCCCCTGGTACGCGTTGACGAGCATGGTGGGCAGCGGCAGCGCCGAGATGTTGGGGTACAGGAACACGAGCCAGAACCCGGCCGCCGCGATGTAGCCGAGCACGAACCGGCGGGCGTCGCGCGCGGTCAGGACCTGGACCGCGACGAGCAGCAGCGGGATCGCGACGAGCAGCGCGATGAGCTCCGGGATGATGCCCGGGAAGTCGAACAGCGGCTCGCTCGACGGCAGGAGCCGGGTGAGGGCGAGCAGGACGCCGCCGAGGATCGCCGTCGCGGCGACGGGGGCGAAGTCCATCGGGCCCAGCGGCCGTCCGTCGCTGCTCGGGCCGGGCGAGGCGGGCGAGGAAGCGGATCAGCACCAGCAGCGTCACGAGCCCCACGACGACCATCGCGAACGCGGCCGGCGTCACGACGAGGTTGCCGGGCGTGCCGTGGCACGCCTGGGAGCCCTCGTTCACCGAGTCCGTGCCCGCGATCCCGCACAGCGGCAGGCGGATGAGCCACAGGATCACCGGGCCCATGAGCGCCGTGGCCGCGGCGACCCGGGCGAGCAGCCATGTCCGGCGCGACGCCCCGTGCCACAGCTCGGCCATGAAGTAGCCGAGCGACATGACCACGAACGGCAGGCTCGTGTAGTAGTGGTACTGGAACGAGGCCCGGTCGATGCGCGCCCAGCTGACCCACTGGCACAGGAAGGCGATGAGGATCAGGGCGAGGGCCAGGCTGCGCCGGCGGAACGCCTGGTACGCGACGAACGCCATCGCCGGGATGCCCATCCACCAGATCACCATGTTGCCGGCGTCGTAGATCGAGGCCGCGGTCGAGTACGCGAACGAGCCCTGGTAGAACCAGACCGGCTTGAGGTTGAGCGGCCACGCCCACCACGGCGAGCTCGCGGCATGGGCCGCCGTCAGGTTGTTGTGGTAGCGGTACATCTCCCCGGTGAGGGCGACGAGCGTCTGCCCGGTGTGGCCGTTCGGCCAGCCGTCGAACAGCTGGTGGTTGTCGATCAGCGCCCACGGCACGTACAGCGCGACGTAGATGGCGAGCGGGATCGCGAGCAGGCACACGATCATCCACACGATCGGCAGCCCGAGGCCGGAGCCCAGCCGCAGCCAGCCCTCGGCCGGCTCGGCGGCGGGCGGCAGCGCGAGGCCATCGGCCGTGACGGACGGCTGGCGCGCCATCGGGCCGAAGCCGTAGCGGCCGGCGACCTGGAACGTCGCGTACACGAGCAGGCCCAGGACGACGAGCGCGAAGCCGAGCGTCAGCGGCTGGAGGATCAGCGGACCCGGCGACGAACGAGTCGTCCGCCCGGCCCAGCCCGATGGCGCCCAGCACGATGAGCATGCCCAGCACCGCGGGCCCCCCGACGGCGAGCCGCATCTCGTCGTCCGACCACGCGATCGGGTGGTACACGGTCACGACGACCGCCGCCAGCGTGAGCGTGATCATGATCAGCGGGAACAGCAGGTTGCCGGTCACGGCGCCGTCCGACGGGACGGCCATCGCCATCCAGCCCAGCACGCCGGTGACGGCGACGAGGCCCGCGATGAGGATGATCCGGCCCAGCGCCGAGCGGACGAGGATGAGGATCCCGAGGGCGCCGATCGCGTACGCGGCCACCCACTTCGAGGCGAGGGCGAGGCCGAGCAGCAGGCCGATCGCGGGCATCAGCGCCCAGAACCAGCGGGTGCGCCTGCGCTCGATCCACAGCCAGGCGAACAGCAGGTACGCCGCGAGGATGAAGAACCCGGTGTAGACGTCGTTCATCGCGATCCGGCTCTGGACGAAGAACATCCCGTCGAGCAGGACGAACAGCCCGACGAGGATCCCGACCTCGCGGCGCGCGAACAGCACCCGGGCGAGCAGGAACAGGACGCCGACGGTGAGCGCGCCGAGGATCACGCCCGGCAGGCGCCACGCGAAGTGGTAGTGGCCGACGTCGACGGCCGCGGCCTCGCCCTCGGCGCTGAACGCGAGGATCGCGCCGCGGCTGTCGGTCGGGAAGTCGGGGTTGTGGTCGAGCACCCAGGCCGACGGGTCGAACGCCAGCTGGTGGTCGGCGAACACGGCCGGCGGATCGCCGTGCGGCTCGAGGACGTAGATCGTCGTCCCGTCGCCGTCCGGCCGCGCGCCGAGCACCTCCACCAGCTCCGATGCCTCGTCGTACACGATCCGCTCGCCGAGGCCGGGCAGCGGGAACGTGTCGTTGAGGTTCGGGCCGTCCTTCGCGTCGTCCCCGGTCACGAAGATCCTCGCGACCACGGGCGTGCCGTCCTCGCCGGGTGACGTGGCATAGATCTGCGTGCCGTCGTCGACGCCGCTGACGAGCGCGACGGCGGTGGTGCCGCCGGGGACCGCCACCGTGCTCGCGACGCCGCCCGAGGGCCCGAGGAACAGGACGCCCTCGGCGCCCGCGACCGCGAGCTGCCCGACCGGCTCGATCGTCACCCCTTCGATCCGGCCGTCCGTGATCGCCGTCTCGAGCGCCGCGCGGGTCGTGTCGTCGACCCCGGCGTCGAGCACGACCCGGTCGGGGTCGCTCGCGAGCTGCTCGAGGATAGGCCGCCGCGTCGCCGCCGAACACCTCGGCCAGCACCGCGGCGGCGGCCTCCGGGTCCGGGATGACGCCCGGCGAGGCGACGACGGCATCGCCCGTGCCCGCCGCGGTCATCTCGCCCAGGCCCTCGACCTGGATGCTGCCGCGCTCCTCGCCGGTGCCCGGGTCCACGACCGCGACCGTGTCCGCGCCGAGGCGCGCGGCGACCGAGGTGCCGTCGTCGAACACGGCCAGCCGCCCGATCGCCCCGTCGAGCGTCGCGACCTGGGTCGCCTCGAGGATCGGCGTGTCCACGCCATCCGCGCCGGTGCGCAGCTCGTCGGCGATCGTCGTGTCCAGCACCCACAGCTCGCCCGAATCCGTGCCGATGTACAGCTGGAGCGAGTCGGGGTCGAACGCGACGGCGCTCGCGCCCGGCAGCTCGAGCGTGCCGATGGGCTTGCGGGTGTGGAGGTCGAGGCCCTCGACGCCGTCGCCGGTCGCGACCCACACCCGATCGCCGGCCCGCGTCGACGCCCCGTCGCCTTCGCGGCGAGGCTCGATCGCCGCGTCCCGGACCGCCGTCGTGACCTGGCTGCTCGCGGCGACGTCCCGGCCGGCGAACAGCGTGATCCCGCCGGCCATCACGTACTTCGCGAGGTGCGGATGGGTCCACTCGTAGATCGTGTGGTCGATGCCGTAGCGCCACGACTGCAGGAACTCGGTCGCGGTCCGGGCGTGGTAGACCTCGTCGAAGTGCATCCGGGCGGGCTCGGCGAGGCGGAACATCCGGAAGCCCATGCCCGCGATGACGAGCACGACGAGGATCCACAGGTCCAGCCGGTCCAGCCGGCCGCCGCGCTCGCGGTTCAGGAGGCGTGAGCGGTCGGGGCGGATCGGCGTCTCGGCCATCCGGCTCCGCAGCCAGCCGATCGGGCCGAGCTCCAGCCAGCCCGGTCGCTCGAACCAGGCCGGGATCCGTCGTGGGACGAGCGCGGCAACGGTCGGCGCCTGCGGCCGCGGCCGGCGCCGGAGCGGCCACGGGGATCGCCGGCGCCGCGGCGAGGGCGACGTCGCACGGGCGGGCTCGGCGCGTCGGGCGGGACGGCCTGCGCCGGAACGGACGGTCGCCGTCGCTGCCCCGCCCGCCGCGTCGGCCGCCGCCAGCGCGAGGCGCGGGTTCGCGGCGCCCGGCCGCGTCCGGTTCGGGCGCCTCGACGGCGTCGTCCGCGGCGGGCGGCTCCAGGCGACCCCACTCGAGCTCCTCGGCGAGCGTCCGCCGGGCGCGCTCCCGCAGCTGGACGATCGCGAACAGGAACACGGCCGTGTGCAGGACGGCGACGAAGGCGACGCCCCAGTACGAGCGGATCGCCTCGCCGATCCCGAGCCAGTCCGAGATGTTCGGGTTCATGTACCCGTAGATCGTCGTGAGGACGACGTACATGTTGAGGAACGTCGCGAGCGACGCGAGCAGGTAGGCCGCCCGCCACCGCCACGAGAACGCGAACAGGATCGCCGCGAGCGCGAACAGCGGGTACAGGTATCGCTCGTGGACGCGGGTCGGGACGACGAAGAAGGCGAGCGCGAGCACGCACACGCCGACCAGGATCGTCAGCCGGTCCGGCTTGCGCGCGACGAGCGCCGGCACCACCACGAACAGGAGCAGCCCGAGCAGCAGCCCGCCGACGAGGGCCGCCGGGAACGGCCCGATCTGCGCCCACGAGGTCGCGTCCGGGATCGGGGCATCCGGGACCCACAGCCCGTTGCTCGCCGTGCTCTCGCCGTTGAGCGGGAACAGCGCCCACAGGTTGTACGCGTTGACGGTGACGTAGGAGTACGTCGCCGCGGTGCTGAACACGAGCCGCAGGAGGGTCGACTCGAGGAACGGCGCCGTGCCCGTCAGCGAGACCACCGACAGCCCGAACGGCGCGGACAGCACGACCGCCGTCACGAACCCCGCGACGGCGGTGCTGAAGATGCGGATGGCGCCGCGGGTGCGACGCTCCCAGCCGAAGCCCGTCCGCTCGGGCTCCGGCTCGTCGCCGTAGCCACCGGCCGGCCAGACCGCCCTCCGGATGACGACGAACGCGACGATGGGGACGAGGATCGCGAGCTGCGGCTTCACCAGCGCCGCCGTGACGGCGAGGATCGCGGCCCGCTCCGGCCGGTCCTTCCACAGCTCGCGCACGGCGAGCAGCAGGAACACCGTCCCGAACGAGTCGACCTGCCCCCAGATGACCGAGTCGAACCAGGTGATCGGGTTGACCAGCACGACGATCGCCGCGAGCCGCGCGCGGCCGTGGGTGACGCCGAGGTCGAGGACCATCCGGTACACGACATAGGCGAGGACGACGTCGGTGATGATCGCCGGCAGCTTGATCAGGTCGCCGATGCCACCCGCCGCGTTGCCGACGATGCCGACGAGCCACAGCGCGTACAGGTAGCCGGGCGTGTAGTCGGCGAAGAAGCCGCGGTCGTAGAAGCCGTACGGGCCTTCGGTCGCGAGGTTGTCCGCCCAGAACCGGAACAGGTTCAGGTCGCTGTCGAAGCCCGATCCGCGGAGTCCTTCGATCCCGTATGCCATGATCAGGCGGACGACGAGTCCGACGAGCAGGATCGCCAGAATCGGCCAGCCGAGGGCCAGCCGGGAGGGCTCCTGGATCGACGTCTCCCGGCCGGGCGCACCCGTACCCGAAGCGGTGATGGGGGAGCCTCCTGAGCAGCGTTGAAGGTGCAGCGGAGTATAGCCGAGGGCCCTGATCGGGCCCCCTCGACCGACCATGCCGCCGGCAGCCCCACGATCGTGATCGTGGGGCTCCTCATCGCGCTCGGCGCGCTCGTGGTCTACGCGCTGTCGAACCCCGTCCACTTCAACCAGTACAACCACTTCGCGTGGCAGGCGGACGCGTTCCTCAACGGCCGGGCCTGGATCCCGTTCCCCCAGGCCGGGACCGACACCACGCCGGCCAACGACTACTTCCAGGACATCTACCCGCTGTTCGAGAACGGCGAGTTCACCGGCCGCGTCCTGCTCCCGTTCCCGCCCCTGCCGGCGCTCGTGCTGCTGCCGTTCGTCGCGGCCTGGGGGCTGTCGATCGACCAGGAGTCGATCGCGATCGGCATCGCGGCCGTCGGCGTGCTCGCCACGTGGTGGATGCTCGGCGGGCTCCGGATCACGCTCGCGGTGCGGGCGGTCACGACGCTGATCTTCGCCACCGGGACGGTCTGGTGGTGGGCCGCGGCCGTCGGCAGCACGTGGTACCTCGCGCACCTGGTCGCGGTGATCGCCGCGCTCGGTGCCGTCGGGGTCGCGCTGCGGGCCGACCGGCGCGCCCCGGAGGAGGACCCATGGGACGAGCCGCCCGCCGACGAGCCGTGGTGGTCGCTCGACCGCTCGCAGGTCCTCGCCGGGCTGCTGCTCGGCATCGCGGCGACCGCGCGGCTGCCGCTCGTGTTCGGCGCCCCGTTCCTGATGCTCGTCGGCGGTGGCGGCTCGGTCGCCCGGCGCACGGTCTCCGCGGCGGTCGGCGCGGTGCTGCCCGTCGCCGCCCTGCTCGGCTACACGTGGCTCACGACGGGATCCGTCCTCCACCCCGGCTACGACTACCAGTACCAGCTCGAGGCCAACGGCTACCCGACCCTCGGCTATCACCCGGACTGGGCGGTCGAGGACATCCGCTACGTGCCCCAGAACCTCGCGATCATGCTCGGCTCGCTGCCGCTCGTCCTGCCCGACATCAAGCCCGACACGCTGGGCGTGTATCCGACGACCGTCCTGTGCATGGAGCCGGGCGCGACGCGGGGCCTGTTCGACCCCGACTGCCCGATCGCGCTGCCGGTCGACATCGGGACGAGCGTGCTCCTGTCCGCGCCCGGCCTGCTCGTGGCGCTGTTCGCCGTCCGGCGGCGGCCGGTCGCCCGCCTGACCCTCGGCGCCGGGTTGACCGTGCTCGTGATCGTCCTGTTCAACCTCGCCCACTTCAGCCAGGGCTGGGTCCAGTGGGGCTACCGGTTCTCGCTCGACTTCATCCCGTTCCTCCTGCCCCTCGTCGCCCTGGGGGCGGGGCGGGTCGGCGACGGCCGGCCGCGCGCGACGGCGATCGTGCTGCTCGTGGCGGGCGCCCTGATCAACCTGTGGGGCGTCACCTGGGGCCAGCTGCTTGGCTGGTAGCCGCCTGCGCCGGCCCGACACGACGACAGTGGTCGCGGGGGCGACGTTCCTGATCACGCTGTGTGTCTACCGCGCGACGATGCTGCCGGGCATCGGCGCCTGGGACACGGCCGAGGTCCAGACCGTGCCGCCGCTGCTCGGGACGATGCATCCCACCGGGTTCCCGGCGTTCGTCCTCCTCGGCTGGCTCGCGAACCTCGTCCTGGCGCCGTTCGGCGAGCCCGCGTTCCGGATGACGCTGTTGAGCGGCATCCTCGCCGCGCTCGCCGCCGGCCTGGCGGTGTTCGTGTTCCGCCGCCTCGGTGCGCCGGCGCTGCTCGCGGGCGCGGCGGCCCTCGGCTTCGGGCTCACGCCGATCACCTGGCACATCGGCGTGTCCGCGGACGTCCACGCGCTCCACATCGCGCTGCTCGTCGCGATCACCCTCGGGCTGCTCCGCTGGGAGGCGGCGGTCGGCGACGCCCGGGCCGATCCCGCGGACGAGGGCCTCGCCCGGCGTGCGGACCGGCGGATCATCGGCACCGCCGCGCTGTTCGGCCTCTCCGTCGCGAACCACGGGCTCACGCTCCTCCTCGTGCCCGCCGTCGCGCTGTTCGTGCTCGCGGTGGACCGCGGCGTGCTCCGCCGGCCGCGGCTCGTCCTCGCGGCCCTGGGCACCGCGGTGGGCGTCGCGGCCCTGCTCTACCTCGAGCTGCCGCTCCGGGCCGGGCCGTTCCGCGCACCGCTCGTGTACGGCCATCCCGAGACCCTGCAGGGGCTCGTCGACGTCGTCTTCGCGCGCCAGTTCTCGGGCGACCTGATCGGCGGCGACCTCATGGCCAAGGTCGTGGCGTTCAGCGACCTCGCCGCCAACCAGCTCGGGCCGCTCGCGCTGCTGGCGGTGCCCGCGTTCGTCGTCACGGCGGTCCGCCACCCGCGCTACGCGCTGTACTCGGGGCTCGCGGTGCTCCTCACCTGCCTGTTCGCGGCCCTGTATGACAACGCCCGCATCGACCGCTACTACCTCGGGCCGGTGTTCTTCGCCTGGTCGTGGCTGGTCGCCGCGGCCGCCGCGATCGTCGAGCTGGCGGTCGGGCCCGAAGCGGACCCTGCCGACCGGGCGTCGCCCCGGACCGCCGGCCTCGACTCGACCCGGACCGCGGTCGCGATCGCGCTCGGCATCGTGCTCCTCGTGCCCACCGCGATCGGGCTCGGCGACCGCTGGAACCAGCAGGACCTCTCGCAGTCGACCGCGGCGCCCGAGTGGCTCGACGAGGCGCTCGCGGCCCTCGACCAGGACGCCGTCGTGGTGTCGTGGTGGAGCTACTCGACGCCGCTGTGGTACGGGACCCTGATCGAGGGCCGCCGCCCCGACATCACGATCATCGACGACCGCACGCGGCTCGACGAGGGGCTGGGCGAGGCCGTTGACGTGATCGAGGCGAACATCGACAGCCGGCCCGTGTACCTCATCCGGGTCACGGACCAGGAGGTGCAGGACCTCGGCGCCCGGTACCGGATCGAGCCCGTCGGGATACCCGGTAACCTGTTTCGCGTGACAGGCCGAACGGAGACCCCCACGCCATGACCGTCGCGACGCCGGCGACCGACGCGATCCCGGCTTCGGCGCGCGTCCAGCACCTGTCGTACTTCTTCCCCGCCCACAACGAGGAGGCGAACCTCGAGGGCCTCGTGCTCGAGGCGCTCGAGACGCTGCCGCGGATCGCGGACACGTTCGAGATCATCGCCGTCAACGACGGCTCGAAGGACCGGACGCGCGAGATCGCCGACCGCCTGGCGGCCGAGCATCCGGGCGTCGTCCGGGCGATCCACCACGAGCGCAACCGCGGCTACGGCGGCGCGCTGCGCTCGGGCTTCGAGGCGTCGCGCTTCGACCTGCTGTGCTTCACCGACGGCGATCGCCAGTTCCGCGTCGCCGATCTCGCCCGGCTCACGGCGCGGATGGCCGAGCCCGACCGGCCGGACGTCGTCGCGGGCTACCGCATCAAGCGCGCGGACCCGTTCATCCGGATCGCCTACGCCCGCACCTACAAGCTCGCCAACCGGATCTTCTTCGGTCTCCGGGTCCGCGACGTCGACTGCGCCTGCAAGCTGTTCACCCGGGCCTCGCTCGAGGGCGTCCGGGTCGAATCGGGCGGCGCGTTCTTCTCGGCCGAGCTGCTGATCAAGACCCGCAACCTCGGCCGCTCGATCGTCGAGGTCGGCATCCCGCACTACCCGCGGACCGCCGGCTCCCCGACCGGCGCCCGGCCGTCGGTCATCGCCCGCGCCGTGAAGGACTTCTGGGCGCTGCGGCTCCGGCTGTGGGCGAACCGCGAGCGCGCCCTCCGGCGGGGCCGGCCGATCCTGGGGACCGCCGCGCCCAGGGCGACCGGGACCCCCGAGGCCGCCTGACCGAACCGGCGCCCGCGCCCCGGATCGAGGGCGACGGCCTAGCTCGTCGAGCCGCCGCCGCGGCCCTCCTGGTCGGGGTCGAGCGAGTTGACGAACTCGCGGAAGATGTCGAGCCGCGCCATGTCGATCGGCTCACCCGTCTCCTCGAGCGAGGTCGCCGACCGGGTCTGAGCCCTCGCGCCTCCTCGTCGTCATCGTCGTCGGGCGACGTCGCGGCCCGGTCGAGGACGTCGGTCGTGGCGTAGATCGGGGCGCCGATCCGCACCGCCAGCGCGATCGCGTCCGACGGCCGCGCGTCGACCTCGTGGCGCGTGTCGGTGCCGACCAGCAGCAAGCGGGCGTGGAAGGTCTCGTCCGCGAGGTCGCTGATGACGATCCGGTCGACCCGGACGTCGACCGCGTCGAGCATCGTGACCATGAGGTCGTGGGTGAGCGGCCGCTCGGGCGTCACGCCCTGGAGCTTCATCGCGATCGCGTTCGCCTCGTTGACGCCCACCCAGATCATCAGCAGGCGTCCGCGACCCGACTCGCGCAGGACGAGGACGTGGCGACCGGTCCGCATGTGGACGCGGACGCTGTCGACGATCATCTCGATCTCGGTGGCGCTCTCGTCGGCCATGGGCCGATTATCCCACGCGCCCGGCCGCGAGGCCTTCGGCGGGCGGGCCGGCGCGTGTCGGCCGCGTGACGCGGCGGCGCTCGGCCTCAGACGCCGTAGCGCCGCCGGTCGCGGAGCCGGAACGGGATCGCGATCACCGCCCCGGCGACGAAGCCGCCGATGTGGGCGAAGAACGCGACGTTGCTGGCCACCTCGTCCGACGCCCCGAGCGAGCCCAGCCCGTCGATGACCTGGAGGACGAACCAGAACCCGAGCACGAGCACGGCCGGGACGGCGATCAGCTGGTAGAAGAAGCCGAGGAACACGAGCGACTGGATCCGGGCGCCCGGGAACAGCACGAGGTACGCGCCGAGGACCGCCGCGATGGCGCCCGAGGCGCCGATCATCGGCTCGGTCGAGGTGGGGTCGATGAGCGTCTGCGCCGGCGACCGCGGCGACGCCGCCGGCGAGGTAGAACAGCAGGAACACGACCCGGCCCATCCGGTCCTCGACGTTGTTGCCGAAGATCCACAGGTAGAGCATGTTGCCCAGCAGGTGGAGCCAGCCCGCGTGGAGGAACATGCTGGTGAACACGTCGAGCACCGGCCGCGAGAGCCAGTCACCGGCCTCGACCGCGGCGGTGAGCTCGGCCGGGATCGTTCCCCACGTGTCGATGAACGCGACCAGCGCGTCCTCGCCGCCCTGCCACATCACGTAGAGCTCGATGCCGAACGCCACGAAGCAGGCGGCGATGATCGAGAGGGTGACGACCGGCGTCCGCCGGGTCGGGTTCGCGTCGCGGAGCGGGATCACGAACGGATCGGGCGCCCCGCCGTCACGGCTTGGGGGTCTTGGTCGCCTTCGGCGTCGCGTCGGGGGAGGCCTCGCCGCTGGGCGAGGGTGTGGGCAGGACGTCGGGAACCGCCTCGAGGATCGTCGAGTGGAGGCCCGTCTCGGAGATCCACCACATCGTCGACGGGGCGTCTGCCTCGGCGGCCGGCAGCACGGTGAACCCGCGCAGGTCCTCCCACGCGTCGTCCCCGCCCGCGGGGCGGTACTGCTCGAGGTACTTGCCGTCCGCCTTGTTGAACGCGACCACGCGCTGGTTGCGGGCGTCGAACGCGTACAGGACCCCGTTGCGCCGGCTCGAGGAGCCGTCCGGGCGGTCGGGCGACGAGATCATCGTGAAGTCCGTGTTGGGGCGGACCGCGCCGTCCTCGGGCGGGTCGACGTCCCAGCCGGACGCCGGGATGACCCGCGCGACCCCGCCGTCCTCGGCGACGTAGATGTCGCCGTCGATCAGGACGTCGGTCATCTGCGACACGTCACGCTCGGTGGGCAGCCGCGGGAGGGGGCGCTGCGGGAAGCCGGAGCCGTCGTTGGCCGGCGAGAGGACCATGATGTTCTGCTCCGACGGGTCGACCACGTACAGCTTGTAGAACGCCGCATCGAAGTTGGCCACGAAGGTCGAGATGTCCTTGACGTCGTCGCCCCAGGACGCCGAGTCCTTGACCTTGACCCGGACGAGCGTCCCCTTGCCGGTGCTGTTCGACGGCCGCCAGCGGAACAGCGTGTTCTTGTCGTCGAGGATGAGGACGTCGGGACCGCCGGTGGTGAGCAGCTTCGGCGCCGAGGCCTTCGCGCCCGAGGCCTTCGTCCCGTTCTTGAGGATCGCCTTCGCCTTCTGCGTCTTGAGGTCGATCCGCCACACGGTCTTGTTCGCGGTGTCGAGGACGTACGGCGCGCCGTCCGAGCCGCGCACGAGCGCCTCGAGCTTCGGCGGCTTCTCGGCCGGGAACGTGAACAGCGACGACGACACGACGGGCATGACGCCGTACAGGCGGTCGAGGCCATCGAGCGCTTCCTCGCGCAGCGGCGCGATCTGGCCCCTCGGGTACGCGCCCTCCTCCGCCTCGTCGAGCTTCGCGTAGGCCGCGTTGAGCAGCTCCAGCGCACGGCGGGGGTCGTCGGTGATGAGGTCGATGCCGGGCCCCGAGACCGAGGCGAGCGCGGCCTTGGCGTCCTGGAACGCGCGCTCGCCGGCCGACAGCGACTCGATCGCGCCCGTGTCCTGGCGCCCGCCGACCGCGTACACGCCGACCACGAGCGCGCCACCGACGGCGATCAGCGCGAGCAGCGCCGTCGCCGCCCGCCGCTGCATCTCCATCCGGGACGTGGCGGCGGTCACCTTGCGCTTGGCCGGCTGGCGGCGCGGGAGCAGCGTCTCCTGGAGGTCCCAGATCGCCCGCTGGAACCCGTTCCCCGCCGCGCTCCTGGCCCGGACCGCGGTGGCGCTCACGGCGGCCGCACCGGCCGTCACGGAGTCGGCGAGCGGGATCGGCGAGCGATCCGGCAGGCCGGCCAGCGGCTCGTCGGGGCGGACCGGCACCAGCGTCCGGCCCTTGTGCGTGGCGCCGACCTCGCTCGCCTCGAACGCGAGCGCCCCGTCGCTGCCCGAGCCCTCGGCCGCCACGAAGCGGGCGTGGAGGTGCTCGATCGCCGATTGCGGGTGGAGCGTGACGAGCGCGTCCTTGAGCGCGTCCGTGCCGACCTTGGCGACGACGTTCGCGGACACGAGGCACAGCGAGTCGCCGACGTTGAGCTCGCCGCGCCAGACCTCGGGCTCGAGGACCTCGACCGGCAGGCCGCGATCGCGGTTGGGGTCGGGCAGCGTCGACAGGCGGGCCTGGCGGATGAGATACGCCTCGGCCGGGCCGACCGTCGCGACGTACAGCTCGCGGCCGCGGACGACGGCGACGGCGACGCCGATCGGGCCGGCCTCGTCCGCGTGGCCGAGGCCGTAGCGGTCGCGCTGGTGGGCGAGCCGCTTGTTGGCGACGCTCATGACCTTGATCAGGCACTGCCGGATCCCGGCCGACTCGTCGTAGTAGTACTCGTTGCGGATGGTGTCCGCGACGACGCGGGTCGCCTCGCGCGCCCGGCTGCCGCCCGTCCTCGAGGTCACGAGGAGGTACAGGTTGCCCTTGGTGCGCCCCACGGAGCCGACCGCCGGCTCGACCACGACGACGGTGTCGGGGGAGTCCGGCAGCCGGTCCTGCTCCGTGACGGCGCCGAGCTTCAGCTGGAGACGGACGGCCAAGGGTCGAGCCTCATGGGGTGTGCGACGCGCTCGTGCGAGGGATCGTGACGCGGGGGCCCGTCGGCAGCGGGGATCGGATTATACGCACGGCCCCGAGTTCCGGCCCATGGGTGATCCGCCCCATCCGCGATGGGATCCGGATCCCCTTCGTCGGGGTCGTCTCCGGCCACTCCGCATCGCCTGCTGCGCTCCCCACCATGCCCCCGCTCAGCGGCCGCGGGGCGTCGTCCGTCCAGTATCGCCGCGAAGGCGCAGCTCGTGCACGCGGGCGCCGCCCGGGGCCGTGCCGAACGCCCCGAGCAGCTCCAGGGCGCGCATCCGGAGCTCGGCCGCGACGATCGGCTCGTCGGCCTCGACGACGATCGCATCTCGCTCCAGCGCGACGAGCCGGCACGCGCCGACGGCCGGCGGGACCCGCTCCGCGACGAGCGCGTCCCAGGTCGAGATGGCCCGAGCGAGCCGCAGCTCATCCTCGAGGCCGAGGGCGCGCGCGGCGTCCGGCAGCAGGTCGCCGACGCGGTCGGGCTTGCGACGCCTGGCCGGCGACTCGGGGTCGTGCACGTCAGCGGTCCCGCTCGAGCTGCGAGATCCCGTCCGCGTCGGCCGTCACGGACCAGGCGGTGCCGACGCTGCGCAACGCCGGGTCGATGTCGTCGAGGGTGGTCGTCGTCACGAACGCCTGCGGCAGGGCCGCGATCCGGCGCACGAGGTGGGCGCGCCGCTCCGGGTCGAGCTCGCTGAACACGTCGTCGAGGAGCAGGAGCGGGGGCCGGCCGTCGAGCGCCGTCAGGAGGTCGAGCTCGGCGAGCTTGAACGCGAGGATCGCGGTCCGCTGCTGCCCGCGCGACGCGAACGAGGCGAGCGGCCGGCCGCCCATCTCGAACACGAGGTCGTCGCGGTGCGGGCCGATGAGGGTGGTCCCGTTCCAGACCTCCTTGTCGGCCGTCTCGGCGAGGCGGCGGGCGAGGGCGTCACGCGCCGACTCGCCGGGGAGCTGCGGGGCGTTGGTCGCGTAGGTCAGCCGCAGCGGCTCGACGGCCGCCTCGTCCGGGGCGATCTCGCGGTGGGCGGCGGCCAGGGGCGTCCTCCAGCGCGTCGAGCAGCCGGGAACGCTCCTCGCGGACCGCCGCCCCCGACTCGAGCAGCGTCTGGTCCCAGAAGCGCAGCTCGTCCCGGGTCGCCTGCTCCTCGCGGATCGCCCGCAGGAGCCCGTTGCGCTGCTGGAGCGCCCGGCCGTAGGTCGCGAGCTCGCGGGCGTAGGCCGGCGATCGCTGCCCGGCGAGCCGGTCGAGCGCCTCGCGCCGGAGCGATGGCGAGCCGGCGACGAGCAGCATCTCCTCGGGCGCGAACAGGACCGTCCGGAGCACCCCGGCGAGCCCCGCCGCCCGGCGCGCGACGCCGTTCACGCGGATCCGCTTGCGGGCGCCGCCGGAGGACGTCCGGACCAGCGCGACCTCGACCGTGTCGCGGCCCTCGGGCGGCGAGTCGGCGCGTCCGACCCGGGCCTCGATCCGGGCGAGCTCCTCGCCCCAGCGCACGAGCTCGCCCTCCGTGGAGGTGCGGTGGCTGCGGCCCCAGGCGAGCAGCACGATCGCCTCGAGGAGGCTCGTCTTGCCCGCGGCATTGGGGCCCCAGACGAGCTGCGGGCCGGGCTCGAACACCGCGTCGAGCGCCCGGTAGCCGCGGAGATCGCGGATCGCCAGCCCGCGCAGGATCGGCGCGTCGGCGATCGGCGCTGCCTGGTCGTCGAACAGGCGCTCCGTGACGCCCTCCGTCAGGACGTCGTCCGGACCGGCATCACGACGTGCACGTACGCGTCGTCGCCGACCGGCTTGAACACGCCGGGCGACAGCGGTCCGTTGAGCTCGAGCGCGAACCGGTCCACCTGGACGTTGCTCAGCACGTCGTTGAGGTAGCGGGCGTTGAACGCGATCGTCGTCGCGTCGCCCTCGACGGTCGCCTCGACATCGCCGGTGTAGTCGCCGACCTCGGCCGTCGCCGTGACCACGACGCCCGCGTCGCCGCCCACCTGGAGCTTGACGATGTTGGCCGAGCTGCTCGCGATGAGCGCCGCCGGGCGCACGGCCCGCAGCAGCTCCTCGCGGTCGATCTCGGCTCGGGTCGTGTGCGCCGCCGGCAGCACCTGCTGGTAGTTCGGGAACTGGCCGTCGATCAGGCGGCTGACGATGTCGACGCCCTCGAGGTGGAACAGCACCTGGTTCTTCGCCTGGGCGAGCACGAGCTCGACCGGGTCGTCGGTGTCGGCGAGGATCCGCGACAGCTCGTTGAGCGCCCGGGCCGGGATGACGACCGAGGCGGCCTCGACCGGGTCGAGGATGTCGATGGTGCGGACGGCGATCCGGTAGTTGTCGGCGGCCGCGAGCGTCAGCTTGTCGCCCTCGAACTTGGCCAGGACGCCGGTGAGGATCGGCCGCGCCTCATCGCTGGCGGCGGCGAAGACCGTCTCGTCGAGCGCCTGCTTGAGGACCTTCTGGCTGATCCGGGTCGTCGGCCGCTCGCCGGCGGTCTGGATCGTCGGGAACTCCTCCGCGTCGATGCCCTTCACGTGGGTCGCGAACCGGCCCGCCCGGATGTGGAGCGTGTCCGCGCCCTGGAGCTCGAGGTCGACGCGCTCGGCGCTGGGCAGCGAGCTGACGAGGTCGGTCAGCAGGCGCGCCGGCACGGTGGTCGCGCCGTCGGTCTCGATCTTGCCGGGGACCCAGTAGGTGATGCCGATCTCGAGGTTGGTCGCGGTCAGCTTGAGGCCGGCGTCCTCGGTCCGGAGAAGGACGTTTGCCAGCACGGGCAGGGTGCTTCGGCTGGAGACCGCCCGGGACACGACCGACAGGCCGCGCGCCAGGTTCTCCTGCATGACCGAGAGTTTCACGTGAGCTGTCTCCAGGGGTGCCGCCAGGCGGATGGGCGTGCGGTGCCCGGCGTCGGGGTTCCCGGCGATCCGGCGCGGGCCGGGGTCCGCGGGCGGGTCGTCTCGTGGGTGGACTGGTTGGTCTCTATCTTCTCATTCCATCATCACCGTCATATTGCCGTGGATGTGGTGGACGGTGACGCTCAGCCGTGCGGCGCGAGGCTGTTGGCAGGGTGCGGCTGACGGTGGACGCGGGTGGCGGATCCCGGTGACGCACCGGGGATGCGAACGTGGATGACTGGGTGCCGACCCGGATTTCGTCCACATCGGCCTGTTCCGGGACGGTCGATCGCCCACGGCTGCGTCCCCGGTGCGGACCGCGCCACTCCCGGGTCGCGCTCCGGTTGTCCACGGGTTTGACGGTTCCTGTCCACGCCAGGTTGCGATCGGCCGCGTCGCTCGGCGTGGTCCGCGAGGCGCGCGGAAGCGAGGTGAGGACGATGCGGAGGGCGGCGCGCGCGACGGGCGCCGGCACCTAGTCGGAGTAGATCAGCTCCCGGACGGCCGCGACCTCGCGGCGCATCTCGTCGTTGACCTGCATCTCGCGGTTGATCTTGTCGCACGCGTGGAGGACCGTGGAGTGGTCCCGGCCGCCGAGCTCCGCGCCGATGCGCAGCAGCGAGACGTCGGTCTCCTCGCGCATCAGGAACATCGCGATCTGGCGGGGCACGACGATCGACTTCTCGCGCTTCTGGCCCTGGAGGGCGTCCATCGGCACGCCGTAGTAGGTCGACACCGCCTGGGCGATCCGCTCCGGCGTGACCTGGCGCTTCTTCGGGTTGTACAGGACGTTCGAGAGGACGGCCTGGGCGAGCTCGATCGAGATCGGCATCGCGCCCATCGACGCGTAGGCGACGATCCGGTTGAGCGCGCCTTCGAGCTCGCGGATGTTGGACACGACCTTGCGGGCGATGAACTCGATCACGTCCGAGGTGATCGGCGTGCCCTGCTCCTCGGCCTTCGCCCGCAGGATCGCGATGCGTGTCTCGAGGTCCGGCGCGGTGAGGTCGGCGATGAGCCCCCACTCGAAGCGCGACCGGAGCCGCTCCTCGAGGGTCAGGATCGCCTTCGGCGGCCGGTCCGAGGACAGGACGATCTGCTTGCCGTCCTCGTGGATCGCGTTGAACGTGTGGAAGAACTCTTCCTGGGTCCGTTCCTTGTCCGCGATGAACTGGATGTCGTCGATGAGGAGCAGGTCGATCCGGCGGTAGCGGGCGCGGAACTCGTCGATCTTGCCCTGCTGGATCGAGGTGATGAACTCGTTGGTGAACTTCTCGGACGTGGCGTACACGACGCGCTTGCGCGGGAACTTGGCCGACGACCGCGTTGCCGATGGCGTGCATCAGGTGGGTCTTGCCGAGCCCGACGCCGCCGTACAGGAACAGCGGGTTGTACGCGTGGCCCGGTCGCTCGGCGACGGACAGCGACGCGGCGTGGGCGAGCCGGTTGGCGGACCCGACGATGAAGTTCGAGAAGGTGTAGCGCTGGTTGAGGTACGTCGCGCCGGCCGCGGCTCCCTCCGGCGCCCCGACCCGGGTGGGCTCGACGCGGACGGCCTGGCGCTCGACGGCGGCGGCCTGTGCCTGGGCCTCGGTCACGCCCTGGACCACGAACTCGACCTGGACGCTGTAGCCGACCACGCGGGCGAGCGTCTGGGAGATCAGGGACCGGTAGCGGGTCTCGAGCCAGTCCTTGGCGAAGCCGTTGGGGACGGCGATCCGGAAGCGCTGGTCATCGACGTCGACGAGGGACGTGTCACGCAGCCAGGTCTCGAAGTTCGCGGGCGAGAGCGACACCTGGAGCTCACCAAGTGCTGCGCGCCAGACCTGCTTCGCGTCCATACGTGCGATCGTGTTCCTTGCCGAGTGAGCTGCGATGGGTAGCGCCGACCGCGGACTGCCAGACAACAGGGAACGCTCGTCGACCATTGCTGACGACGACACCCTGCCGGTGCTCGGAGCGGCCGGCGGGTTCCCCTCAAAGGTTCTCCCGCGGCGTCCCGGCGCCTGAGGCTCGGGAACAATACACCGGGCCTCAAGGCCGTCGCAAGGCAATTCGCGCATACCCCCAGGGAGTATCACGCTCGGAGCGGGCGGCCGACCGCTGTCGCGCTTCCGACAGCGCGCCCGCGCGACCCGGCCCGGCCGGCCGACGCATGCGTCAGCGCGCCGTGCGCGAGTGGTGCGCGGGCGCACCGGCTGGCCGCGCTGGCCTGGCCACCACCGGCCTGCCCCGACGGCGCCTCGCGTGCGCGCACGCGATCCCAAGGCCCGTTTGACACCCTTCCGAGACGGGCCGTATCCTCCCTCGGACGAACACGCGCCGTCGCGCTCTCGGGCGCTCGGCGCGTTTGCGTGCCTCTAGGGGTCGGAGCTTCCGGGTCCCCAGGGCCGGATGGAGAGGATCACGGACAGTCCCGATGGGCAAGCCGACATTTCAGCCCAAGAAGCGACATCGCGCCAAGGAGCACGGCTTCCGCGCCCGGATGAAGACCCCGGGCGGCCGGCGAGTGCTCGCGACGCGTCGCGCCAGGGGCCGGCAGAAGCTCTCGGCCTGACCGACGACCGCAGTCACAACCCGCTGCGGCTCGTCATGCTCTCCCGCCCGGGCGATTTCGCCAGGCTGGCGGAGGGCGGCGTCGCGAGAAGCCACCCCCTGCTGGTCGGACGGTTCGTCCGGAACGACCTGGACCAGACCCGGTTCGGATTCGCGACCGGCAAGCGGCTCGGTGGAGCCGTCGTCCGGAACCGCGTCCGCCGTCGCATCCGCGAGGCGCTCAGGGTGATGGCACCCTCGTTCCAGCCGGGCTGGGACGTCCTCATCATTGCCCGGCCCGCGATCGTCGAGGCCGACCAGGACGCACTGGTCGGGGCATTGCGCCGGGTCCTCCGTTCGGGAGGCGTGGTCGGAGGTCGGTCGGAGTCGTGAGACGCATCGGGATCGCGGTCGGGGTGGCGCTCATTCGCGCCTACCGCGTGGTCTTCGCGTGGATGCCCTCGGGCTGCCGGTTCGAGCCGACGTGCTCGCGCTACACCGAGCAGGCGATCCGCAAGTACGGCCTGCTGCGCGGCAGCTGGATGGGCGCCCGGCGCATCGCCCGCTGCCACCCCTGGAACCCGGGCGGCTACGACCCGGTCCGCTGAAGGATTGAGAACCACCGCGTGACCCGCTTCTCGCCGTTGCTCGCCAGGCTGGCGCCGATCCTGTTCCTCGTGGGCATCGCCCTGGTCGTCGCGGCGTGCGTCCCCGGAACGAACATCGCCACCGGCCCCGACGGCTCGCCGATCGCCAGCCAGGCCCCGCTCACGCCGGCCTCGCCGGGCGCGAACCCCATCGACCTCCTCGTCGTGGCTGTTCACGCCGATCTTCCAGGCGCTGTTCATCGTGCTCGTGTTCTTCGACCGGATCACGCGGATCTTCACGCCCGAAGGCAACATCGTCGTCGCGATCATCCTGCTGACGGTCCTGATGCGGGTGCTCGTCATCCCGCTCTACCGCCGGCAGCTCACCTCGACCCGGCAGATGCAGCTCATCCAGCCCGAGGTCAAGGAGCTCCAGCGCAAGTACAAGGGCGACCGCGTCAAGCAGCAGGCGGCGACGCAGGAGTACTACCGCCAGCGCGGGATCAACCCGGCCGGCGGCTGCCTGCCGATCATCCTGCAGTTCGGGCTCCTGATCCCGATGTACTCGGTCATCAGCCAGGGCCTCACGAACTACGACCCGAGCGCGATGTGGCACGTGTTCGGGATCAACCTGTTCCCGGGCATCGTGTGCCCGACCGCGCCCGAGTTCAACTCGGCGGGCCACGTGATCAACGCCTGCCTCAACCCGGTCGTCGCGGGCCAGTTCCCGTGGGGCCTGCCCGAGCCCGAGACCACCGGCTGGTACATCGCCGGCTTCGGGATCAGCGTCCTGGCGATCATCTCGTCCCTGTTCCAGGTCGTCGCGTCGCGGATGACGCTGCCGGCCGCGGACCCGAAGAACGACGACCCCAACATCAAGGTCCAGCGGCAGATGGCCTACTTCCTGCCCCTGATCTCGATCCTGTACGGCGGCGTCCTGCCCGCCGGCCTGTTCATCTACTGGATCACGGCGACGATCATCCAGATCATCCAGCAGTACCTGATCCTCGGCTGGGGCAGCATGTTCCCGCTGTTCGGGTGGTACCCGGAGTTCGCGCGCAATCACCAGCCGCGGTTCCCGGTGAAGATGCCCGAGATCCAGCCCCCCAAACCCGGTCAACCCAGCACGCAGGAGCGTGCGAAATCCGTCGACAAGGACATCTCGGCCCAGTCGACGATCCGGCCCAACCGAACGCGGAGCGGGCGACGAGGGAGACGACGCTGATCATGAGCGAATACCAGGAGTTCACCGGCAAGTCCGTCGAGGAGGCCATCAAGTCGGCGTGCGACGCGTTCAGCGTCGGCCTCGGCGACCTCGACTTCGAGATCCTGACGCCCGGCTCGCGCGGCGTGCTGGGGATGGGCGCCGAGCCCGCCCGGATCGTCGCGGCCCCGCGCAGCGCCCTCGGCGGCTCGGCTCCCAAGCGCGAGGCGGCCGAGTCCACGCCGCTGCCGGCCCCGCCGCCCCGCGAGGATCGCCCGTACGAGGATCGCGGCCCGCGCCGCGACTCCGGCGACCGCGGCCCGCGCCGCGACTACGGCGACCGCCCGCCGCGTCGCGACGACCGCCCCGCCCCTCGCCCCGAAGCCGACCAGGCCCCCCGCCCCGAGGGCGGCGATCGCCCGCCGCGCCGCGACGACCGCCCGCCGCGCCGCGACGACCGCGGCCCCCGGCGTGACGACCGCGCCCCGCGCCGCGACGACCGCCCCCGCACCGGCGGACCCCACAGCTCCGAGCTGTCGGCGGCCGAGGTCGCGGCGGTGACGACGGCCCGTGGCTCGCTCGCCATGGAGCGCGCCGAGCTCGAGGCGGCCGAGGCGACCCCCGAGGCGCTGGCCGCGGGCAAGGAGATCCTCGAGACGCTGATGGGCCACCTCGGCTTCGAGGGCGTGACCGTCGAGATCCGCGAGGGCGAGACGAGCCGGCTGAACGTCGTCGGCGATGGCGCCGATCGCGAGGCCCTCGGGTCGCTCATCGGCCGCAAGGGCGAGCGCCTCTCGGCGCTCCAGCACCTCGTCAACCTCATGCTCTCGCGTCGGACCGGCCAGTGGACCCGCGTGCTCGTGGACGTCGAGGACTACCGCGGCCGCCGCGAGCGCCAGCTCGCCGAGCTCGCGGCCCGCGCCGCGGAGCGCGTCGCCGAGACCGGCAAGATGCTCCAGCTCGAGCCGATGCCCGCGCTCGAGCGGCGCTGGATCCACCTCGCGCTGCGCGACAACGACACCGTCGCCACGCAGTCGATCGGCGAGGAGCCGAACCGGCGGGTCGTGGTCCTGCCGCGCAACCCGCTAGGCACCGCCGGGAACCCGGCACCGGCCAGGACCGTCGCAGGGGGAACCGCCCGGACGTCTGGGGAACGACGCGCGCACGCGCTCGCGCGATGCTCGCCAGCCGCTCCCCGGCCGGCTCCCTGCTACGATCCGCCAACGCCTGAACGAGACTCTCGATGACCATCGCCCAGCCCGCATCCCGCGTCCCCGTCCGGCACCGGCGGCATCGCCGTGCGCTTCGCCCTCGCCTTCGTGTCGGGTCTCGTGCTCGTGATCGCGATCGGCGGCGGGGCCCTGTACGCCTACGGGCAGCAGTACACGGGCAAGGTGCTTCCCGGCGTGAGCGTCGGCGAGGTCGATCTCTCGGGCCTGTCTCCCGAGGAGGCGCGGGCCCAGCTCGAGTCCACGTTCGGGACGTTCGGCGACGGGACGATCACGCTCACCGGCCCCGACGGCGACGTCACGGTCGGCTACGACGAGATCGGCCGTGAGCCGGACATCGACACCATGGTGTCCGACGCGCTGACCGCCGGCCGGCACGGCGAGACGATGGCCGACCTGCTGGGCGCACCCCAGACGGCCCTCCGCGGCATCTCGCTGACGCCCGTCGTCCGCTATGACGAGGCGAAGCTCGCCGACGCGGTCGCCGAGGCCGCCGCGGCGATCGACCGCGAGCCCGGTCGACGCGACGCTGACCGCCGACAAGGGCGAGTACACGACGACCGACTCGGTCGATGGCCGGACCGTCGACCAGGCCGCCCTCCTCGCGACGCTCGACGCGCAGCTCTCGCCGCTCGACGCGCCGGCCGAGATCGACGCCGAGATCCCGTACACGACGCAGGTCCCGGCGTTCGAGACCGCCGACGCGACGACCGCGATCGACACCGCCGACCGGATGGCCCAGGACCTCGTGCTCACCCGCGGCGACAAGGAGTGGACGATCAAGGGCTCCAAGCTCCTGCCCCTGATCACGTTCTCGCAGACGTCCGACGGCTCGTTCGTGCCGGTCGTCGACCGCGACGGCATCAAGCCGCTGCTCAAGGCGGTCGCCCGCGACGTCGACAAGGCCGCGACGCAACGCGACGTTCAAGCTGTCCGGCTCGCGCGTCGTGTTCTCGAAGGCGGCCAAGGACGGCAAGAAGCTCGACCGCGGCGCGACCCAGGACGCGATCCTCGAGGCGATGATGAACCGCCAGGCGGGCCAGGCCGACGAGGTGCTGGCACCCGTCGTCGTGGCCAAGGATGCGGCGGTCACCACCGAGTTCGCGAAGCGGATCGCGCCCAAGATGAAGCGCATCTCCAAGTGGACGACGTACTTCCCGATCTGGGACCGCAACGGGTTCGGCCAGAACATCTGGATCCCGGCCCGGATCATCAGCGGCGCGGTCGTCGGACCGGGCGAGACGTTCAGCTTCTGGGACACGGTCGGCGAGGTGACCCGCGCCAAGGGGTACACCGACGGCGGCGCGATCATCAACGGCAAGACCGAGCCCCAGGGCGCGCTCGCCGGCGGCATCTGCTCGTGCTCCACGACGCTGTTCAACGCGGCGCTGCGGGCCGGCTACAAGATGGGCGACCGGCGCAACCACTACTACTACATCGACCGCTACCCGATGGGGCTCGACGCCACGGTGTTCAAGTCCGGCTCCGGGTCGAACCAGGACATGACCTGGACGAACGACACCAAGTACCCGGTGCTCATCCGCGGCATCAACACGCGCAGCGGCAGCTCGGGCTACGTGACGTTCTACCTGTACAGCGTCCCGACCGGCCGCAAGGTCAGCATCGGCCCGGCCGAACGTGAGCAACGTCCGCCAGGCGACCGACACCCGGGTCGCGGTCCCGAGCAAGCCCTCGGGCTGGTCGGAGCGCGTCGAGAGCCCGCACGACGGCATGGTCGTGACCCGGACCGTGACCGTGACCCGCAAGGGCAAGCTCATCAGCCGGCGCACGTACGTGAGCAACTACGGGGTCGTGACCGGCGTCGTCCAGTACGGCACCGGCGGCTGAGCGCGGACGGCGCCGCCCCGCCGCCGCTCGAGTGGTGGCAGACGGGCGTCGTCTACCAGGTCTACCCGCGCTCGTTCGCGGACACCGACGGCGACGGGATCGGTGACCTCGCGGGCGTCGTCGCGCATCTCGACCATCTCGCGTGGCTCGGCGTGGATGCCGTCTGGCTGTCGCCGATCTTCCGCTCGCCGATGCGCGACTACGGCTACGACGTCGCCGACTACCGCGACGTGGACCCGCTGTTCGGGTCGCTCGCCGATGCGGACCGCCTGATCGCCGAGGCGCATGCCCGCGACATCCGCGTCCTGCTCGACCTCGTGCCCAACCACACGTCCTCGGATCACGAGTGGTTCCTCGACGCCCGGTCGTCGCGGACCAGCGCGCATCGCGACTGGTACGTGTGGCGCGACCCGGCAGCCGACGGCGGGCCGCCCAACGGGATGCAGTCGCAGTTCGGCGGCCCGGCATGGACGCTCGACGAGGCGACGAACCAGTACTGGTATCACTCGTTCCTGCCCGAGCAGCCGGAGCTCGACTGGCGCAACCCGGCGGTCCGCGACGCGCTGCTCGACGCGATGCGCTTCTGGCTCGCGCGGGGCATCGACGGGTTCCGGGTCGACGTCCTGTGGATGATCGCGAAGGACGAATGGCCGTGGCGCGACGACCCGGTGGGGCCCGGGCCGGGCGGCGTCGGCCTGGGTGACACGGCCGCCCTCGACCACGGCGACGGCCCGGACATGGAGGCGCGCCTGCGCGAGCTGCGCGACGTCGCCGACGAGTTCCCCGAGCGGGTGCTCGTGGGCGAGGTGTACATGGAGCCGCAGCGGCTCGTCCGCTACTACGGGACGGAGGGCCGCGGCGCCCACCTGCCGTTCAACTTCGCCCTCGTGACGCTGCGCTGGGACGCGCGCACGATCGGCGCGGCGGTCGCGGCGTACGAGGCGGCCCTGCCGGCGAACGCGTGGCCGAACTGGGTGCTGGGCAACCACGACCAGTCGCGCGTCGCGACGCGCCTCGGGGCGGCGCAGGCGCGGGTGGCGGCGATGCTGCTGCTCACGCTGCGCGGCACGCCGACGCTGTACTACGGCGACGAGCTGGGCCTGCCCGACGCGACGGTGCCGCCGGAGCGGATCGTCGACGTCGACGGGCGGGATCCGGAGCGCTCCCCGATGCCGTGGACGGGTTCCGACCCCAACGCCGGGTTCTCGGCGGCGGAGCCATGGCTGCCGATGGTCGACGACGCCGGGTCGTGGAGCGTCGAGGCGCAGCGGGCCGACCCGGCCTCGATGCTCCAGCTCCACCGGCGGCTGCTCGCGCTCCGGCGCGCGTCACCGGCCCTCCACCGCGGCGCCTGGACGCCGATCGCCCCGGCCGCCGGCTGGCCCGACGGCCTCGTGGCGTATGACCGCACCCACGGCGAGGAGCGCATCCGGGTGCTGCTCAACCTGACGCCGGCGCCGGTCGCGGTGGCGATGCCCGGTGCCTGGACCGTCGCGGTTGGCACGGACGTCGCGCGCGACGGCGCGCAGCTGCGGGACGGCGTCACGCTGGACGGCGACGAGGGGCTCGTCCTCACGGCCGGCCTGACGACCGATTGACAGGCCCGCGGGGCGGGCGGCACACTCCGCGGCCATGGACTCCGATTGCGGCCGGCGGCCCCTCACGGCCGACCCCGCCCTCATCGCGCTGCAGAACCGCCCGCCGCGGGACGTGTGATGCGCGGGCGCCCGTCGGGCGCCGCGCGGTGATCGACACGCCCCGGCGATCGCCGGGGCGTCTGCATGTTCGGAGCCATCTGTGTCGTTCGACCTGTTCCTGCGCGGACTCGCCATCGGGTTCGCGATCGCCTTCGCCCTGGGGCCCATCGGCCTCCTCGTCATCCGCCGCACCATCGAGCGCGGCTGGGTCTACGGATTCGTGTCCGGCCTCGGCGTCGCCACGGCCGATGCCACGTACGGCGCCATCGCCGCGTTCGGCCTGACCGCCGTCACCGAGCTCCTCGTCGGCATCGACCGGGCGCTCGGGCTGATCGGCGGGACGGTGCTCGTCGTCGATCGCCGTCCGCTCGCTGCGTGACGCGCTCGCCACGACGGACGTCCCGGCGGCGCGCGCCGAGCGCGGCCGCTTCGACTCGGCGCCCGGCGCATGGGCATCGATGGTCGCCCTCACCCTGACCAACCCCGCCACCATCCTGTTCTTCGCGGCGGTGTTCGCGAGCCTCGGGGCGGGAGCCGGTGGCGCGGCAGGGGCGATGAGCGTCGTGCTCGGCGTGTTCGCGGGCTCGGTCGCGTGGTGGGCGGCGCTCACCGGCGCGGTCGCCGTGCTCCGGGCGCGGCTGACGCCGCGGGTCGTCCGCTGGCTCAACATCGCCTCGGCGCTGCTGATCGGCGCGTTCGGGCTGATCGCCATCGGGATCGGCCTGGCCGGGTAGGGCTGGGTACGATCGTCGGGTGCCGCCCGCCCGCCGCCACGCCCCGCTCCCGGCCGCCGTCCTGTTCGACTGGGACGGGACGCTCGTGGACACGATCCCGATGATCTATCGCGCCAACGTCGTCGCCCTGCGCGAGTTCGGGATCACGATGAGCCGCGAGTGGTACCGCGAGCGCTACACGCCCGACTGGCGGCGCTCGTATCGCGAGCTCGGGATCCCCGAGGACCAGTGGAACGACGTCGCCGCGCGCTGGGCCCAGGAGATGCGCACGGGCCGGCCGCGGGCGCTGCCCCACGCGCGGCCCGCGATCCGGCGGCTGCGCGCGCACGGGATCCGGCTGGGGCTGGTGACGGCCTCGACCCGCAACGTCGTGGAGCACAACCTGGGGCGGCTCAACCTCGACGGCACGTTCGAGGCGATCCGCTACGCCGACGATGTCGAGCGCTCAAAGCCGCATCCGGACGCGCTGCTCGAGGCCCTGGACGAGCTGGGGGTCGTCGCAGGCGATGCGATCTACGTCGGCGACACGACCGTGGACCTCGAGATGGCCGAGGCGGCGGGTTCGCCGTTCGTCGCGGTCGGCACGACGACGACAGCCGCGCGTCTTCCGCGCGGCCGGCGATCGACCGGGTCTGGCCCGGGGTCGGCGCCTGGGTCGACGACCTGCTCGGGGCGAAGCCGGCTACGTCGCGGCGCGCCCTCAGCGAGCGACCGGATCGACGTCGTGAGGCGGTGGGTCCGCAGCGCGTCGTCATAGCGGCTGATGACCCGCGACCGGTCGTTGTGGCGGACGGCGTCGAGGAACGCCCGGTCCTCGTCGCGGAACGGGTCGTTGCCGGTCGGGACGTAGCGGGTCCCGGTCACGCCCCACTGGCGGCTGCCGGTGAACCCGTCGGTCGCGGTCACGGCCTTCGTCCGTGCGTCCTCGTACAGGACGCCCTGCTGGCGGATCGTGATCGCGAGGTCGTCGCAGAACAGGCGGACCTCCTGGGCGCTCGTCCCGCCGAGGATGCAGGTCGCCGTGAAGGTCCCGACCGGTCCGGCGTCGTAGCGGACGATCGCCGTCGAGACGTCCGGGACGTCCATCTCGGGGTACGTGGCGTTGGGGTGCCGGTCGGCGGTGGCCGCGACCACCGATCCTTCGCCCAACAGCCGGCGCGACAGGTCGACGAGGTGGGTCGCCTGTTCGACGATCTGGCCGCCGCCCGTGGCGAGGTCGCGCCACCAGGCGGGGCCCGGCACGTTGTCGTGCCAGTGGCCGTTGAGCAGCTTCACGGGCCGGTTCGCGATGACGTCGTCGACCTCGGCGAGCGTGTCCATCGCGCGCCAGTGGTAGGCGACGCCGGCGAATGATCCCGGCGGCGCTCCAGGGCCTCGTTGATCCGCTCCGGGGTCTCGGGGTCCGCGGCGAGCGGCTTCTCGACCATGAGGTGGATGCCGCGTTCGATGAGCCCGAGCTCGAGCGCGCCGTGCGCGTCCGGCGTGACGCACACCCAGACCGCGTCCGGCCGCTCGGTGTCGAGCATCCGCTCGAGGTCGTCGTACGGGCGGCCGCCGAACCGCCGCGCCGCGGTCTCGGCCTTGTCGCGAGGTCCGCGACACGATCCCCACGAGCTCCGCGTCGGGCTCCGTGCTGAGGACCTCGAGGTGCCGCTGGGCGATGAACCCCGGCCCGATGAGCGCGACGCGCAGGCGATCCATCCCGTCCTCCTTCGACCCGGGGCGTCGCCACCGGCCGCCCGATTATCGGCGGTTGACATCGCGGGCATACGATCGTCCCGTGGACACGTCGTTCGACCGGCTGCTGACGCCGCGTCTCGTCCTGCGCCGGTTCGCCGCGGCGGATGCGGCGCCGTTCGCCGCCTACCGCTCCGTCCCCGAGGTGGCCCGCTATCAGAGCTGGGACGCGCCGTACGCGGTCGAACGGGCCGACGCGATGATCGGCTGGCTGGGCGAGCACCACCCGGACGAGCCCGGGGAGTGGTACCAGGTCGCGCTCGCCGAGCGCGAGGCGCCCGACCTGCTCATCGGCGATTGCGGGTTCCGGCCGCGGGCCGACGAGCCGCTCGTCGTCGACATCGGGTTCACGCTGGGGCCGGCCGCGCAGGGCCGCGGCTACGCCACGGAGGCCATCGGCGAGCTGCTGCGCTACCTGTTCGAGGACCGGGGCAAGCACAAGGTGTGCGCGGACTGCGACACCCGCAACGACCCGTCGTGGCGCCTGCTGGAGCGGCTGGGGTTCACGCGCGAGGGCACGCTCCGCGGCGGCTATCGCGACGGCGACGTGTGGGCAGACGAGCACCTGTACGGGCTGCTCGCCGCCCAGTGGCGCGATCGTCGCGACGGCGGCGGCCGCCGCGCAGGCAGTGGGCTGAGGCGGGTCCGCGGCGCCCGCCGTAGGCTAGGACGATGACGACCCGACGCGTGGCCTGGCGCCGCTCCGACGAGGTGCAGGCCGACGAGCACTGCACGATCATCCTGCGCGACTCCGGGCTGTCGCTCATCGGGACGGTGCTCGGCGCCGAGGACGGCGTGCCGGTGCGGGTCGAGTACCGGGTGCTCGCCGACGCCGCGGGCGCCACGACCGGCGTCCACGTCCGCGACCTGCGCGGGTTCGCCCAGCGGACGCTGACGCTCGCCCGCGACGCGAAGGGCAGCTGGACGCTCGACGGCGCCGCGGCCAGGGCGCTCAAGGGCTGCATCGATGTCGACCTCGGCTGCAGCCCGTCCACGAACACGCTGCCGATCCGCCGGCTGCGGCTCGCCGTGGGCGCCACGAAGACGATCCAGGCGGCGTGGGTGCGGTTCCCGTCGCTTGCCGTGGAGAAGACGAAGCAGACGTACACGCGGCTCGACGAGTTCACGTACCGCTACGCGAGCGGCACGTTCGAGGCCGAGCTGGTCGTGGACGAGGACGGCGTCGTCGCGCAGTACGCCGAGTGGCAGCGGACGGCCGTCGCCGCCGGGCCCGAGGACTCCGAGCCGCTCGACGCGGCCCGCCAGGCGGGCTGATCCGGTGACGACCTGGGTCGCGCTCGCGGCGGTGACCCCGGGCTAGCCGGAGGTCCGGCGTCGTCCTCGGCGATGGCGCGCGCGATGATCCCCTCGACGACCGCGCCCTTCGCGTCGGCGTAGTCCTGGACGAACGCCCATGTGCGGCCGGCGAGCGCCCGCTTCGTTGCCTGGTACTCGGCGAGCTCGTCCGGGTGGCTGCGGAGGCGGTCGCGAAACGCGAGCATGCGCCGGATCTCGGGCGAGCCCTCGGTGAACGTGTGGAGGTTGACGTTCGTGTCCGGGCCCTTGAACAGGCGGTGCTCGAACCAGTCCGGCTCGCGGATCGTGAGCCGGTAGCCCGCCGCGACCATGTCCGGGACGTAGGCATCCTCGTCGGCGCTGTCGGGGACCGCGAGCACGATGTCGATCACGGGCTTGGCGGACAGGCCGGGCACGGACGTCGAGCCGGCGTGCTCGAGCAGGCGAACGCGGGCCCCGAGCGCCGCCCGGATGCGCGCCGCCTCGCGCTCGTACAGGACCGGCCACCCGGCGTCGTACGGGGCGAGGTGGATCGGCGCGTCGTGACGCGGCGCGCCGTCGATCCATGCGTTGTCCAGCTCGGCCTGGCGGGCGTCGTCCATCGCGCCATTGTGCCAAGCCCTGCGCCGCGGGTCGTCCGATCGGGACGCCCGTCGCCCGGAACCGAAACCGGCCGCCGCGGATGCGACGACCGGTCTCATGCAGGCCGGCCCGAAGGCCGGCGGGCTACTTGCTGAAGGTCAGCGTGCCGCCATTCACGAGGTTCATCGTGAGGACGTCGTCCGCGATCGCGTAGCTCTCGGCGCTGCCGAGCCCGATCGTGAACAGGCCGTCGAACGAGCCCTCCGGGCACGCGACGAGCGTGCTCGGGCCGAGGAAGATCGACAGGTCGCCGCTGTCGGCCGTCGGGTCGGCGCTGCTGTACGTGCCCGACACCGCGTTGCAGTCGGCCTGCGCCTGGAAGCTGCCATCGGCGTGGAACGTGATCGTGTAGTTCGCCTGCTGGTCGTCGGGGATCACGCCCTGGAAGGCCGGGACCTTCTCGGTCACCGCGGTCAGCTGCCACACCGATCCGATCAGGCCGCTCGTGGCGGCGGGGTCGGCGCTGGCCGGGCTGTCCGCGACCGCGGGGCTGTCGGCCGGGGCCGGTGAGCCGGTCGCCGAGTTGAACACGAGCGTGCCGTCGCTGGCGAGCGTCAGCGTGAGCTGGTTGTTGGCGATCGCATACGAGGTCGCCGTGCTCAGCATGTGGACGTAGATCGTGTCGAGCGACTCCTCGCCGCAGAACGCCATCGTCGACTGGCCGGGCGTGATCGTGATGTTCGACCCGCTCGTCGTGTACGTGCCGCCGACCACGTTGCAGTCCGCCGTCGCGCTGAACGTGCTGTCCGAGTTGAACAGGATCGTGAAGTGCGGCTGCTGCTCCGCGGGCACGACGCCCTGGAACGCAGGCACCTTCTCGGTGTAGGCGCTGAGCTGCCAGGTCGTTCCGGTCAGCTGGCTGCCGGCCGCCGGCGTGCAGGCCGCGAACAGCCCCGAGAGGCCGAGAACGAGCGTGGCGAGGAGAGCCCTCCGCATGAATGTCACTCCTGGTGATGGCGGCCGATCGTCGGCGCGTCCCCGATTTGGGTGCCCGGATGGTCCAAGTCGCAGTGAAGCCGATCGCGGGTGGTCGATCCTCACCCGATCAGGCTGAGAGCGCGGCGCGATTTGCGCCTGCGACGCGCAGGAGTGTGGTGGTGGAGATGGGGGAGAGTCGAACTCCCCGTCCAGAACCCTTCGTCAGGGACCAGCTACGAGCGTGTCCGATGATTTTCGTCAGCCGGTCGGCCGCCCATCGGCAGGCTTCCGTCCGGCCCATTCACGTGTCCCTAGATCGGGCTTGGCTCCGGCGTACGTGACCTCTGCCGGGTTGCACCTCCGCTGAGTGACGCTTCCACGGCCCACGGAGGGGAGGCCGCTTCCACGCTCACCTTACGGCCTAGGCCGCGAGGGCGAGAGCAGGCTGCTTGTTGGCAGTTACTTCGTTTTGCCGCCTGTTTAACGAGGCCTGACGGCACCTCGGCTCGCGTTCCCAGACAGCCAGGCCCTGTCGAAACCACGCATCCCCACAGGACCGAACGACTGTTCGGAGGCGGAATGCTAGCACCAGGCCCGGCGGACGGCTACCGATGGGGTTCGCGGGACACGGATGCGCCCCCGCGCCGAGTCGAGCGTCGGGTGACGTCGACCGGGGCGCGAGGGCGCGCGTGCGGCGGTGGTTGCGGGCGACGTCAGTCCTCGGCGCGCACCGCGATCGGGGCGGGCGTGAGCCGCGTCCCGGTGAGCTCCGGCACCTCGGGCTGGCGAGCGCTGGACGGAACCGTGCTGCGGCCCGGGACGAACGCGGCGGCGACGGCGGCGACCGCGAGGACCGCGGCACCCACCCACACGGCCGGGACCATGCCGTCGACGAACGCCTGCGGGCTCGTGTACCCGCCGTTGGCCGCGAACACCGAGGCGAGGATCGCGACCCCGAACACGCCGCCGATCTCGCGGATCGTGTTGTTCACGCCCGATGCGCGCCCCTCCTCCTCGGGCCGCACGGCCGACAGGACGACGTTGGCGGTCGGGGCGAAGAACAGCGACATGCCGATGCCGCTGATGATGAACGCCGGGACCATCGCGAGGTACTCGACGGTCGGGGTCGAGATGGCGGCGATCCAGGCCAGCCCGAGCGACATCAGGACCATGCCGGTGACGAGCAGCGGGCGGGCCCCGATCCGGTCGGACAGCACGCCGGCGATCGGCGCGACGAAGATCGGCATCATCGTCCACGGGAGCGTCCGGAGGCCGGCCTCGAGCGGCGAGTAGCCCTGGACGACCTGGAAGAACTGGGCGAGCAGGAAGATCGAGCCGAACAGCCCGAACGACATCAGCAGGCTCACGACGTTGGCCGCCGAGAAGGCCCGGTTGCGGAAGAAGCGGAGCGGGAGCATCGGGTTGCTGGTGCGGGCCTCCCAGGCGACGAACGCGACCAGCAGCACCGCGGCCGCGACGAACGCGGTGACGATCTCCGTGCTCGTCCAGCCATGCTCGTTGCCGTGGATCAGGCCCCACACGAGGGCGAACAGGCCGCCCGAGACGAGGCCCAGACCGGGCAGGTCGAGCGCGCCATCGGGGCCGTGGGTCTCGCGCAGCAGCACGGCCGCGAGCGGGATCAGGACGATGCCGATGGGGACGTTGACCCAGAAGATGAACTGCCAGCTGACGCCCTCGACGATCGCGCCGCCGACGAGCGGCCCGAGCGCGATGGCGAGGCCGGCGATCGCGCCCCAGGCGCCGAGCGCGAGGCCGCGGCGCTCGGCCGGGACGGCGTCGGACAGGATCGTGAGGGTCAGCGGCGTGATGATCGCGGCGCCGAAGCCCTGGAGGGCCCGGGCGATGACGAGCAGGTCGCCGGTCGGGGCGAGCGCCGCGAATGCGGACGCGCCAGTGAACAGGGCGACGCCGATGATGAACATCCGCTTGCGGCCGAACCGGTCGCCGAGCGCGGCGCCCGTCAGCAGGAGGACGGCGAACGTCAGGGTGTAGGCGTTGACCGTCCACTCGAGCTGGGACAGCGAGGCGCCGAGGCTCTCCTTGATCACGGGCAGCGCCGTGATCACGACAAGGTTGTCGAGCGAGGTCATGAACAGCGCGATCGAGCTGATCGCGAAGGTGGCGATGGCCAGCCGTCGGGCGGCGGCTTGCTCCTGGAGCATCAGGTTCCTCCTCTCCGCGGCGTCGTGCGCCGGGTCGGTGGTCGGTTGGTAGTTAGTGGTCACTATCTTTCGAGGCGAAAAAGGGGGCGCTCACGTCGTCGATTCGCCTACCCCCTCGCAGATCTGGCCCCAGGCGAGCGCCGAGTCGTCGAGCTGCATCGCCGCCGCGACGTTCATGAGCATTCCCTGGGCGAAGAAGTCGCGGAGATCGGTGCCGGGCACGCCGGACCGCGCCGAGACGAGGGTGATGAGATCCGAGAAGCGGCGGCGCACGAACGCCCGGATCTCGGGGTCGTCGCAGGCCGCGAAGCCGTGGAGCTGGAGCCGCAGCAGGGACTGGTCCTGGAGCAGCTTCCCGTAGCGCTGGCCGATGGACGCCAGGACGGGGCTGTAGTCGTAGGGCATGTCGACGAGGGGCTTGTCTGCCGCGTCGTCGAACTCGTGCTCGAGCCGGGCGAACATCCGCTCGAGCGCCGCGAGGAACAGGTCGCGCTTCGTGCCGAACAGCCGGAACAGGTAGGGCTGGCTGACGCCGGCGAGCCGCGCGATCTCCTCGGTGGAGGTCCCGTGGAGGCCGCCCGAGGCGAACGCCTTGACCGCGGCCTCGACGACCTCCGCCCGGCGCTCATCGGCGGACAGGCGGTGGCCGGCGCCGGTGGCGCGGGCCGGCCGGGGGGCCGGCTGCGTGGTCGAGGTGCTGGCGGTCGGACGAGGCATGGCGCGGATGTTAGTGACTACTAACTACCGTGTCAATCCCCGAACTTCGGGCGGAATCAGCCATGGACATCCGCCCCGCCTTCCCGCCGACGATCCCGTCATCGCGCTGTGGACAGCGGCCGGCCTCGACCCGGCCGTGGAACGACCCGGCGTCACGACCTGTACGACCTATCGCCGGTGACGCAGTCCGGTCCGACGCGGCGAGCCGTCCCCATCCAGAACCTCCTCGGCGCGAGCGGCGTACGATCCGACGATGCTGCATCCGGCCGCCGCCTCGACCGCCGCCCTGCTCCTCGGACGCGCCCTCCTCACCGGGGCGCTGCTCGTCGTGGCCGCGCTCGCGGTGCGCCGCCGATGACCGAGCCCCTCCACCTCGACGAGCTGCTGCCGCGCCTCCGCGACCGGGCCGCCGACCCGGACCGCCGGACCTCGTCCCGCCCGAGCCAGCTCGGCGCGCAGATGCGGTCGCTCGACCTCGGCGGCCTGCTGTCGATGGGGCGATCGCTCGCGGACCAGCTGCGGGGCGTGGTCGCGGCGAACCAGGCCGGCACGATCGACCCGGCAGGCACCGAAGCCGCCCTCGACCTCGAGCGGCGGATGACGACGCCCGCCGGCTCGGTGCTCCCGGCGCCCGCCGACGAGGCGACGATCGCGGCGGCCGAGGCGCGGATGGGTGTGCGCCTCCCGCCGGCGCTGCGCCGCGTCTATGCGGAGGTGGCCGACGGCGGCTTCGGCCCGGGGGAAGGGCTGCTCCCCGTGTCGCTCGTCGTGCGCCAGCTCGACGAGCTGCGCTCGCCGGGGATGATGCCCGAGGGCCGGACCTGGCCCGACCGCCTGATCCCGCTCGTGTCGATGGACCCGGGCTGGGACTGCGTCGATGCGTCGACCGGGCGGGTCATCGCGTGGGACCCGGAGGACCTCGACGAGCGGGTGAGCGACCGGACGTGGGCGGCCGCCTTCCGCGAGATCCAGCCGTCGGTCGAGGCGTGGCTGACCGACTGGGTCGGCTCCCGGACGCAGGCGGAGGTCCGCGAGATCGAGATGCGCACGATGCGCGAGGACGGCGCCTACATCCACATCCGGAACCTCCAGGCGATGTCCCCGGAGCAGCTGGCCGGGTTCGGGCTCGGGCCCGGCTGGGAGGCCGAGATGGCCGAGTCGATGGGCGTCCCGTGGCCGCCGCCCGGCGAGGCCGCCGCGGACTGAAACCCGCCCGGACCGGCGCCTCCACACCGGTACCATCGCGGCCATGCGGCTGATCCCGTGGGAGGAAGAGCGGCTCGCGATCTTCGCCGCGGCGGAGCTCGCCCGGCGGCGTCGTGACGCAGGGCTGCGCCTCAATCACCCCGAGGCGGTCGCGCTGATCGCGGACGCGATGCTGGAGGCCGCCCGGGCCGGCGCCGGCTACGCCGAGGTCGAGGACGCCGGGCGCCACGCCGTCGAGCCGGACCAGGTCCTCGACGGCGTCCGCGAGCTGCTCGACGACATCCGGGTCGAGGTCCTGTTCGGTGACGGCGCACGGGTCATCGCCCTCGTCGACCCGCTCGACCGCGGCACGCCCCCCGACCCGTTCGGGCCCGGCGCGCTCGTCATCGGCGACCCATCGGACGTCGTCGTCAACGAGGGCCGGGCGTCGATCGAGCTCGAGGTCACGAGCCGCTCGGCGCGGCGGATCCGCGTCTCGTCGCACTTCCCGTTCGAGCGGGTCAACCCGCGGCTGGACTTCGACCGCGACGCCGCCCGCGGCTACCGCCTCGACCTCGCCGCCGGGGCGTACGCCGGCTGGGAGCCCGGGGAGACGAAGACCGTCCGCCTCGTCCGGACGGGCGGCACCGGCGGCGACCGACGGCGCCGACGAGGACGCCGGTGACCCGGCTCTCCGCCGAGGAGTACCGGATCCGCTACGGCGCGACGACCGGCGACCGGATCCGGCTCGGTGACACCGACCTCTGGGTCCGCGTCGGCGAGGACCGCACCGCCCGCGGCGACGAGCCGCTGTGGGGCTACGCGAAGAACCTCCGCTCGCGGATGGCCCAGTGGGACGACGCGGCCGGCCCGTCCGAGCTCGACGTCGTCCTGACCGGGGCGCTCGTCATCGACCCCGTGATCGGCGTCGTCAAGGCGGACATCGGCATCAAGGACGGCCGGATCGCGGGCATCGGCCGCGCCGGCAGCCCGGCGATGAGCGACGGGATCGACCTCGTCGTCGGCCCGCACACGAAGTCCTACATGGCGTACGGGCTGATCGCGACGCCCGGCGGCGTCGACACCCACGTCCACACGATCACGCCCGAGCTGCTGGCGCCCGCGCTGTCGGGCGGCGTCACGACGTTCGTCACGGCCGGCTTCGAGGAGCCGCCGTTCGCGATGGAGCGCGTCCTCGCCGGGATGGAGGCGTGGCCGATCAACATCGGCATGCAGGCCGGTGCACGGGCGCTCGACGAGGGGCACCTCGACGCGCTGGTCGAGGCGGGTGCCGTCGGGTTCAAGATCCACGAGGACAACGGCGCGTACCCGGACCTCATCGACCGCGTCCTGCGCTACGCGGACGAGCGCGACGTGACGGTCAGCCTCCACACGGACGGCCTCCACGAGAGCGCCGAGCTCGAGGACACGATCGCCGCGATCGCCGGCCGGACGGTGCACGCGTACCACGTGGAGGGGACGGGCGGCGGCCACGTGCCGGACCTCCTGGGCCTCGTCCGCGAGCCCTCGATCCTGTGCTCGTCCACCACGCCGACGATCCCGTTCGGCGTCCACACGGCCGTCGAGCACGTCCCGATGACCGTGCTCAACCACGGGCTGTCGTGGGCGATCCCGGACGACGTCGCGCTCGTCCGCGAGCGGGTGCTCGAGGCGCGGATGGCCGCCGAGGGGCCGCTCCACGAGCTCGGCGCGATCTCGATCATCAACTCCGACTCGCAGGGGATGGGCCGCATCGGCGAGACGCTGCGCCGGACGTTCCAGCTGGCCCACGTGATGAAGGCCTGGCGGCGGAGCGAGGCCGCCGAGGGCGTCGCGGGCCTGCCCGACGATCCCGGCCTCGCCGACCCGGACGACCGCGACGACACGGCACGGGTGCTCCGGTACCTCGCGAAGGCGACGATCGAGCCCGCGATCACCCACGGCATCGCCGGCCACGTCGGGTCGCTCCAGCCCGGCCGCCTCGCGGACATCGTCCTGTGGAAGCCCGGGTTCTTCGGCGTCAAGCCGGAGTGGGTGTTCAAGGGCGGGTTCCCGGCCTGGGGCCCGCTCGGCGAGGGGAACGCGTCGGTCGAGCGTGCCGAGCCGACCCGCTATCGCGCGGACTGGGCAGGGGTCTCGACCGCGGCGCCCGAAGGTCTCGGCGACGTTCGTCTCGGCTGGCCTGACGGAGGCGCAGGTCGAGGCGCTCCGGGACCGCCTCGGGACACGGCGGACGCTGCTGCCCGGTTGGCGGGGTGCGCGGGATCACGCGCGGCTCGCTGGTCGCGAACCGCGCGGTCCCGCCGGTCGACATCGACGTCCGGACCGGAGCCGTGTCGATCGGCGGGACGAGGCTGGCGGTGGCGCCGGTGAACGAGGTGCCGCTCAGCCGGCGCTACCTGCTGCGCTAGCGGTCATCCTCGGCGAGGAGGTCCGCCAGGCGGTCCCAGAGCTGGATGCCGCCCTCGATCATGCCGACCGCGACGGCGGCCTCGATCTCTGCGGCGGATCCCATCTCCCCGACCGAGCGGACGTGCGTCCGGCCGCCGAGATCCTCGAACGTGTGCGTCTCCGGCCCGCCCTGCGGCCCGACGCCCGGGACGTCGAACAGGAACGTCCACCTGAAGCGCTCCGGCGCGTCGATCTCGAGGTACTCGCCGTAGAACGTGACCGGCTCGCGGTCGTCGGCGTGGCTCACGTACCGCCACTCGCCGCCGACCTTGACGTCCATCGCCTCGACGACGGTCGTGGTGCCGTGCTTGCCCCACCAGCGGGGGACGATCTCGGGGTCCGTGAACGCCTGCCACACGCGGTCGCGCGGGGCGTCGAACGTCCGCTCGAAGTAGAGGCTGCCGCCGATCGAGTAGATCGCGGTTGTCGGGGTGCTCCCGCGGTCGATGCGCGGCTCAGTCATCGTCGTGTCCATCGGTCTGCTCCTGCTCGTCTGAAGGCTGCCCGGGCGCGTCGACCTCGCGGAGGTACGCGTCCAGCCGTTCGAAGCTCTCCTCCCAGTGCCGGCGGTAGTCGTCGAGCCAGGCGGAGGCGGTGCGCAGCGGTTCCGCCCGGAGTCGCCTCGGCCGCCACTGGGCGTCCCGGCCCGGTTCCACGAGGCCGGCCCGCTCGAGCACCCGCAGGTGCTTGGAGACAGCGGGCTGGGTCATCGCGAACGGTTCGGCGAGCTCCTTGACCGATGCCTCGCCGGTGGCGAGGCGGGCCAGGATCGCGCGCCGGGTCGGGTCGGCCAGGGCGGAGAAGGTGATGCTGAGCGGGTCCGGCTGCGTCATGTGAAGTACCACTAGGTTATATAACCAAGAGGAACTATACGCGCCGGACGACGCATGTCAACCCCTGACGGCGATCACCAGATGTCGCCGACCGTGTAGCCCTCGGGGAACGGGTCGGTGGGGTCCACCACGTACGAGGCGAAGCCCGTGATCCAGCCGGTGCCCGTGATCGTCGGGACGACGGCGGTCCGCTCCCCCACCCGCGTCTCCTCGAGCAGCCGGCCCGGTGAACACCGTGCCCAGGATCCCCTCGTGGCGGAAGTCCTCGCCGATCGCGAGCCGGCCCTTCGCGTGGAGGACGGCCATCTTCGCGCACGTCCCGGTCCCGCACGGCGACCGGTCGATGACGCCGGTCCAGGTCGACGGGCGGTCCCAGTCGAGCGCGCCGGTGGACACCGTCACGACGTTGCGCCACGAGTTGCGCGCGTCGTGGGCCGGCCCGGACAGCTGGCCGATGGTGATCCCCGCGAACGAGGGCTGGTCCGGGTGGACGACCGGCAGCTGCTCCGCGGCCGCGGCCTTGATCAGCTCCGTGACCCGGGTGATGTCGCGACCCTCGTCGGGGACGAGCCGGAACCCGAGCGACTCCGCGTCCGCGATGACGTAGAACATGCCGCCGTACGCGACGTCGACCGTGACGGTGCCGACGTGCGGGACCTCGATCGGGACGTCGAGGTGGGTCGCGAACGCGGGCACGTTGCGGAACGTCACGCCCGTCACCTTGCCGCCGGCGCAGGCGGCGGTGACCCGGATGAGGCCGGCCGGTGCCTCGAGCACGAGCTCGGTGAGCGGCTCGGTCATCGGCAGCATGCCGGTCTCGAGCAGCGCCGTGACCACGCAGATCGTGTTCGAGCCGGACATGCCCGGGTACTCGACGTGCTCCATGATCACGTACCCGGCCTGGGCCTCCGGACGGGTCGGCGGCAGGATCACGTTGGCGCACAGCGCCGGGTAGCCGCGGGGCTCGTTGAGCATCAGCTTCCGGAGCGCGTCGCCGTGGTGCTCGAGGTGGCGCGCCTTGTCGAGCATCGTCGCGCCCGGGACGTCGAGCACGCCGCCGACGATCACCCGCCCCGGCTCGCCCGCCGCATGGACGTCGACCGCCTGGAGCATCCGCGCGAGCCGCATCCGGTCCTCCTCGTGACGCCTCGTCCCTAGCCCTTGCGGGCGTCGGCCACCTGGCGCTCCATGTCGCGCTTCGCGTCACGGTCGGCGATCTCGCGCCGCCGGTCCCACGTCTGCTTGCCGCGGGCGAGCCCCAGGCGGAGCTTCGCCTTGCCCTGGTCGGTGATGTAGATCTCGAGCGGGACGAGGGTGAGGCCCTTGGCCTTCGTCTTGCCCAGGAGCTCGTCGATCTCGTGGCGGTGGAGGAGGAGCTTGCGCGCCCGCTTCGGCTCGTGGTTGAAGCGCACGTCGGCGGACTCCCACGGGGCGATGTGCAGCCCGATGATCCACGCCTCGTCCCGGTCGATCCGGGCGTAGGCGTCGGCCAGGCTCACGTGGTGGGCCCGGACGCTCTTGATCTCGGTGCCGCGCAGCACGAGGCCGGCCTCGAAGGTGTCTTCGATGCTGAAGTCGTGACGGGCTCGTCGGTTCTGGGCGATCGTCTCGCCCATCGTGGGTGCTCCTCTCGTGGCGCCGCGCGGCAGGTGTGGGCCGCGGCGGCGGGACCGGCCATGCGCCGGACGCACGAACGCCGGCCCGTTTCCGGACCGGCGTTCGAAATGCTACCGACCACCCGGCCGGGACCGACTCTAGAGGTCGGCCTCCGCCGAGGTGGTGCAGTAACTACAACTGTCGATCACTGCACATCACCTCCTTTCGCTCGTTAACGACCATACCCGGCTGCCGCAACCTCGGTCAAGCGTCGATTTCGCAACACGCCGCGAGTCCCGCCGCGCTCGCGCTCAGCGGCTGCCGGTCGCCTGGACGCCGAGCACCTCGAGCGCCGCATCGATGACCGGGTCGTCGCCGGTCGAGGCGGCCGTGGGGTCCACCACGACGTCGGGCACGATGCCGGTGCCGTGGATCCACGCCTTGTCCGGCGTCAGCCACTTGGCGGTCGTGAGCCGGAACCCGCCGTGGTCGTCCTCGAGCTGCGTCCACTGCTGGACGGTCCCCTTGCCGAACGTCTTCGCCCCCACGAGCGTCGCGCGGCCGCGGTCGTGGAGGGCGCCCGCGACGATCTCGGACGCGGACGCGGACCCGCCGTCGATGAGGGCCACGACCTTGATCGACGGGATCGGTCGCCGCGCCGCCCGGCAGCGCGACGGTCTCGACGAGGCTGCCGTCGGCGTACTCCTGCCAGAAGATCGGGCCATCCGCGAGGAACTGGCTCGCGATGTCGCGGGCGGCCGTGACATAGCCGCCCGGGTTGCCGCGCAGGTCGACGATCAGCGCCCGCTGGCCGCGCTCCACGGCGGCCGCGACGGCGGCGTCGAACTGCGTGGCGGCATGGTCGGAGAAGCCCGACAGCCGGATGTAGCCCACCGCGCCCTCGGCCAGGTTCTCGGTCTCGACCTCGGGCGTGACGATGACGGCGCGCACGATCTCGACGTCGAACGGCGCCCCGCCGTCGCGCACGATCGACAGCGTCACCGCGGTGTCCTTCGCGCCGCGGACCCGGTCGCGGGCCGCATCGACGGTGAGGCCCTCGAGCCGCTCCCCGTCGATGGCATCGATGATGTCGCCGGCGACCAGGCCCGCCTCCTCCGCCGGCGAGCCCGGGATCGGGGCGACGACGACGAGGCGGCAATCGGGCGCCAGGGTCGTGCAGGTCGAGGTGGCGCCGGCGGCGTCAACGGTGCCGATCGTCGCGCCGATCCCCTCGAACTCGCCCGAGATCGAGCGCAGGCTGTCCTTGAACTCGTCGCTCGTGAGGTACAGCGAGTACGGGTCGTCGAGCGCGCCGATCATCCCCTTGATCGCGCCCTCGATCAGCGCCTTGCGATCGACGTCGCCGCCCGCGTAGCGCTCGGTGACCGCCCGGTACGTGTCCCAGAACGGCTGGAACGCGTCGACCTCGTCGGCCGGGGTGCCCGGGGTCAGCGCGGACTGGCGCCCGAGCGACCAGCCCGAGACGAACAGCGCGCTGCCGGCGAGGACCGCGACGATCGCGACGGCGACGAGGAGCGCGCTCGACCGCCGGCGTGGCGCGGGGGCGAAGACGGGCGCAGGTGCGACGACCGGGTCGGGCGTGGCCGGCGTCGCCTCGGCGTCCATCGTGTCGGGAGCGTCCGGCCGGCCGGGGCCGGCGGAGTCGTGGTCATCGAATGAGGTACGTCCGCACCGACAGCCAGGATCCCAGGACGCCGAGCCCGACGCCGGTCGCGGTGACGAGGACCGCGGTGTCCCGCCCGACCGAGCCGAGCTCGAGCGGCAGGACGTTGAAGAAGCCGACCATCGCCTGGCTCAGCGGCTCGGACCCGGCGTACAGGAGCCCGAGCGTGATCACGGCGCCGAGCAGCCCCACGAGCGCGCCCTCGAACACGAACGGCCAGCGGATGAACGCGTCCGACGCCCCGACGAGGCGCATGATCTCGATCTCCTCGGCCCGGGCGACGACCGCCAGCCGGATCGTGTTGACGATGATGAACAGCACGATCAGCCCGACGATGCCGACCATCGCGACGCCCGCCGTGCGCACGACGTTCGTCACCGTCAGCACCCGCTGGACGAGCGCATCGATGTTGAGCACGTTGCGCACGATCGGGTCCTGGCGGAGCCCTTCGGTCACCGCGTCGAGCTCGGTCGGGCTCGTCAGCTTGACGTTGATCGACGCATACAGCGGGTTGGACTCGAGGTACTGGCTGAGGTCGGTGCGGCCCTGCGCCTCCTGGGTCGCCTTGAACCGGGCGAGCGCCTCGTCACGGGTGATGAACTCGACCGATGCGACCTCGGGCATCGCCTGGGTCGTGGCGATCAGCGTGTCGACCTGGTCCTGCGTGGCCGTGTTCTCGACATAGGCGACGACCTCGACCTTCTGCTCGACGAACGAGAGGCTCGCGAGCAGGACGTTCTGGAGGATGAAGAACCCCGCCAGCAGCGACAGCATCAGCACCATCGTCAGCGTGGCGGCCATGCTCATCAGCGCGTTGCGCCAGAACCCCTGCCACGCCCGGCGCATCGAGAACACGACGAACGGGATCACGCCTCGTCAGTCCTCGCGGTGGTAGGCCGCGCCGGTCTCGTCGCGGATGATCCGGCCATCCTCGAGCGCGACGACGCGCTTGCGCAGCGCGGTGACGACCTCGGCGTTGTGGGTGGCCATGAGGACCGTCACGCCCAGCTCGTTGATCCGCAGCAGGAGCTGGATGATCTCCCAGCTGATGACCGGGTCGAGGTTGCCGGTGGGCTCGTCCGCGATGATGATCCGCGGGTCGTGGACGAGGGCGCGGGCGATCGCCGTCCGCTGCTGCTCGCCGCCCGACAGCTGGTCGGGGAGCTGCTTCACCTGCCCGGTCAGCCCGACGAGCGCGATGACGCGCTCCACCGCCGGCCGGATCTGGCGGCGCGGCGTGCCCGTGACCTCGAGCGCGAACGCGACGTTCTCGTACACGGTCTTGCGCGGCAGCAGCTTGAAGTCCTGGAACACGATCCCGATCTTGCGCCGGATCTTGGGCACCTGGCGGCGGCGGATCCGGGCGAGGTCGAAGCCGTCGATCACGACGTCGCCGCGCGTCGCGAGCTCGTCGCGGATGAGCAGCTTCATCAGCGTCGACTTGCCCGCGCCCGACGGGCCGACGAGGAACACGAAATCGCCCTCGGGGACGACGAGGTCGACGTCCTTGAGGGCCTCGTTGCCGTTCGGGTAGCGCTTCGTGACGTCGTGCAGCACGACGACCGCATGGTCCGGTCGGGCGGGCCGGCCACGGCCGGTGAGGCGGTCGAACAGCGACGGAGGGGTCGAGGGTGACGGGGGCGCGCTCGAGCTGACGGTCATCGGCGCGGGGTGGAGGGAGCCACGATCACCGGAGGCTAGCACCGGTGCCGCCGCCTCCGTCACCGCTTGCATCTCGCGCGCTGATGCGGCTCATGCCCGCGTTGGCACTGCGCGCGTCGCTCACGCAGCGGCGAGCGATATCGGCACGGTAGACGGGCGGCGTCGCGACGAACGGGTGGTCCGGCGGCGTGACCAGCACACGAGCCCCGGGAACCCGTCCAGGCGCAGGCCGGCGTCGAGCAGCGCGCGCGTCGCGACGTCCGCGGTCCCGGGCACCCACAGCGCGACGGGCCCGAGGGCGGGCGTCTCGCGCACGGCGATGCCCACGAGCGTCGGGTGGAGCGCCGGGTCGAGGGCGAGCAGTGGCCCCATCCGTCCGATCCCCGAGCCGTACACGTACCCGAGAGGAGCGCCGTTGCCGCGATCACGGAGCGAGGAACCCGACCCGGCCGTCCCGCCGCAGGAACCCGTGGTCCGCCGGGTGCGCGGAGCCGATCACCGCCCGGTCCAGCTCGTCGAGGATCGCCTGGAGGCGTCGCTCGCCGTCAGGCTCGGTCGCGGCGACCGAATTCGAACGCGACGGACTCGAGGCTGGGCGGCGGCGGGGGCACGGCCGGCCAGCGGCGCACCTCCCCGAACAGCCGCCAGATCGGGATCCGGGGCACCATCCCGCGCCGGGCGTACAGGCCGTTCGAGATCGGCTGGACGGCGTCGGTGCACATGCCCCAGGTGTGGATCCCCGAGTCGAGCGCGTCGTCCGGCCCGGGGACGGCCGGGCCGCCGGGGAGCACCGCCGTCCCGGCCTGCGCGTGGTCCATGAGCGCCTGTCCGATGCCGCGGGCCTGCGTCCCGGGCAGGACGAACAGCATCGCGAGGAACCACAGGCCCTCGCGGACGCTGGCCGAGGCGAACCCCACCACCTCGTCCTCCCGCCCGGCCGCGACCCAGAAGCGCTCCGGATCCGTGGCGAGCAGGTGGGCCAGCAGCCGCCGCAGCGGGGCGAGGTCCTCGGGCATCGACGGCTGGTTGAGGCGCGACTGGTAGTCCTCGATCCCGGCCCGCCAGACGCCGGTACAGGCGTCGAGGTCGTCGGCGGTCCCGGGGCGGTAGCGGACCGCGCCACCCGCGGTCGCGCCGCCCGGGCCCTCGGCGTCGATCACCGCCATCGGTCAGTCGTCCGTGTCGCCGTCGGTGCTCGGCGGCCGGCCCGTCGCCAGGCGCTCCAGCTCGGCCTGCATGAACGCGTCGAGGTCGCCGTCGAGGACCGCGCCCGTGTTCGATGTCTCGTGGCCGGAGCGCAGGTCCTTGACCATCTGGTACGGGTGGAGCACGTAGCTCCGGATCTGGTTGCCCCAGCCGGCCGTCACGTGCTCGCCGCGCAGCTTGCGCAGCTCCTCCTCGCGCTTCTCCAGCTCGAGCTCGAGGAGCCGGGACTTGAGGACGCGGATCGCGAGCTCGCGGTTCTGGGTCGCGGAGCGCTCGTTCTGGCAGGTGACGACGATGTTCGTGGGGAGGTGCGTGAGCCGGATCGCGGACTCGGTCTTCTGGACGTGCTGCCCGCCCGCGCCCGACGACCGGAACGTGTCCACCCGGATCTCGTCCCAGTTGAGCTCGATCTCGACGTCCTCGTCCGCCTCGGGCATCACCTCGACCAGGGCGAACGTGGTCTGGCGGCGGTTCTGGGCGTCGTACGGGCTGATCCGGACGAGGCGGTGGACGCCGCGCTCGGCGCGCATCCAGCCATAGGCGAACCGTCCGGTGACGGCGACGGTGGCGCTCTTGATCCCCGCCTGCTCGCCGGGCTGGGAGTCGATCACGTCCGCCTTGAACCGGTGGCGCTCGCACCAGCGCAGGTACATCCGCAGGAGCATGTCGGCCCAGTCGGTCGCCTCGGTCCCGCCCGCGCCGGCGCTGATCGTCACGACCGCGTTCTTGGCGTCGTACTCGCCGGAGAACAGGAGCAGCGTGCGCTCTCGCGCGAACTCCTTCCCCAGCGCGTCCGCCTCGCGGGCGAGGTCGGCCTCGGTGTCGGCGTCGGGCGAGTCGACGAGGAGCTGCTGGAGCTCCTCGAGGTCGTCGACGCGCTTCTCGAGGGCGCGCCAGGTGTCGACCTCGTCGCGCAGGCCCTGGGCCTCGCGGACGGTCTTCTGGGCGGTGCGCTGGTCGTCCCAGAACCCCGGCTCGATCGCGCGCGCGTCGAGCTCCGCGACCCTCGTCTCCTTGGTGGCGAGGTCAAAGACGCCCCGAGGTCGACCGGATCCGCTCGGCGAGGTCCCTGAGGGCGGCGGCGTCCACTTAGCCGCGGACCTGCAGGTCCTGGAGCAGGATCGGACGGAGCTCGATCAGCCGAAGGGCGGTCTTGCTCCGGGCGACGACGGGGTTCACGCAGGGGCAGTACGAGTTGTGGGGGCAGACGCCGCAGTTGCCGTCACAGTCGAGGGCGGCGGCGTAGCTGCAGTTGCGGCAGTCCTTCTCACAGGCGATCAGATCCACGAACTGGGCTTCCTCGGCCTGCTTCACAAGCTCCCTCTCTCCTCGTCCTTCGCGGGGGCGGTCGGTGCGACGGCTCGGTACGTCGGCGCCTTGGGCTGGATTCGGGCACGACTGGGGCTTGGGCGCCGGTCCCGGAGCGCGAAGGAACTTTGACGGAGTATAGGTGCGGTCCACGCACAATCCAAGGGGTTGGACAGGATTGCAGGAGGGAAATTGCGCGACATCACGCCTCGTGTCGCGCCTCGTGGTGCCAATCCGCCCCGATCGGCGGGATCGTTCACGGTCCGGCGCCATCGGTGGCGCCCCGCAGCGGTCAGTCGCCGGCGCCATCCGCCGTGGCACCGCCGCCCGTCACGAGGTAGACCGCCAGCGCGCCGAGCTCGTGGATCGTCGCCCGGGCCGCGCGGACCGGATCGACCTGGACGGGCGACGTCCGGGTCGGCGACGAGTACGCCTCCAGCCCCAGGTCGCTCGCGATCCGGACGACCCGCAGCATGTGCGTCGGGTCCGAGACGAACACCGCGCTGGACAGGCCCCGGTCGTGCATCGCCCGGCCCACGGCCCGCAGCGAGTCGAGCGTGTTGCGGGCCTCGTCCTCCCCGAAGATCGCCTCGGCGGGCACGCCGTGGTCGATCGCGTAGCGGCGGGCGACGGCGGCCTCGGTCGTGCGGTCTCCGGGCCGCTTGCCGCCGGTCACGACGAGGTTGGGCGCGACGCCCGCCCGGTAGAGCGAGATCGCGTGGTCGAGCCGCGCCCGGAACACCGGGGAGGGCCGCCCGTCGTACTGGGCCGCGCCGAGGACGACGATCGCGTCGGCGGGGCGTTCCTCATCGACCTGGCCCTGCTGCCAGATGCGCAGGGAGGCAAACCCGCCCGCGGCGGCGACAAGCAGGCCCGCGACGACGACCGAGCGCACGATTCCGCCGGCGATCCGGGCGCTCAGGCCCCGTGACACTTCTTGTACTTCTGGCCCGACTCGCACCAGCACGGGTCGTTGCGCCCGATCCGGGCACCGGACGGCGTGAAGCCCTGGCGGACGCCGTTCGTCGCCGACGCGTCGCCCGGCACCTCGCGCGCGGTGCGCATCGGGTCGGCGGGGAGCCCGGAGACGGGCCCGGCGCCGGTCGTAGTGGTGCCGGCCGAACGTGATGCCGCGGCGGCCGAAGCGCGGCCGCACCTGCGGACGTCGCGACGGCGGCCGTGCGACCGGAGCCGCTGCCGTTGCCGGACGTCTCGTCGTGCGGCGGGCCAGCGTGGACCGAACCGTCGGCATGCGTGTGCTGCACGGGTCCGCGGGCGGGCTGGCCGGGGCCGGACAGCGGGATGGTCGACGGCTCGCGGGTGACGGTGACCCGGAAGATGGTCGTCGCGACCTGGCGCCGGATGAGGTCCGAGAGCTCCTCGTACAGGCGGTACGCCTCCTTGCGGAACTCGTTGAGCGGGTCCTGCTGGGCGTAGCCGCGGAGCCCGATGCCCCGCCGCATGTCGTCGATCTCGGTGAGGTGCTCGACCCACAGGCTGTCGATCGTGCGCAGGAGCACGAACCGCTCGACCTGCGACCAGACCTCCTCGCCGTGATCCTTCTCGTGCGCCTCGAGCGCCTCGTCGACGAGGTCGTGGAGGTGGCCGACCAGCTCGTCACGGGTCCGGAACTCGTCCAGCTCCGCCTCGGTCGTCCCGGGACCGGTGATGCCCATCGCCTGGAGCGCCACCGCGAGGCCCTCGAGGCTCCACTCGGCGGGCGTGTCGCCGCCCAGGTACTGGTCCGCCATCGCGTCGACCTCGGCCTCGAGGAAGTCGCGCACGGTCTCGGTGAGGTCCTCGTTGCGCAGGACCTTGTCGCGCTCGGCGTAGATCGTCTCGCGCTGCTTGTTGATGACGTCGTCGAACTCGACGACGCGCTTGCGGATGTCGAAGTTGAAGCCCTCGACGCGGTTCTGCGCGGACGCGATCGTCTTGCTCACGAGGTTGGACTCGATCGCCACGTCGTCCTCGAGGCCGAGGCGGTCCATGAGGCCCGCGACGCGATCCGAGGCGAAGCGCTTCATGAGGTCGTCCTCGAGCGACAGGTAGAAGCGCGAGGAGCCCGGGTCGCCCTGGCGGCCGGAGCGGCCGCGGAGCTGGTTGTCGATCCGCCGCGAGTCGTGGCGCTCGGTGCCGATGATGTGCAGCCCGCCCGCCTCGACGACCTTGTCGTGGTCGATGCTGGTGGTCGCCTTGGCCTCCTCGAGCGCCGCGTCGTACGTCGCCGCGTCGACCTCGGCCGGGTTGAGGCCCTGCTTGTGGAGGATCTCCGACGCGAGGCCCGCGGGGTTGCCGCCGAGCTGGATGTCGGTGCCGCGGCCGGCCATGTTGGTGGCGATCGTGACCGTGCCCGAGCGGCCGGCCTGGGCGACGATCAGCGACTCCCGCTCGTGCTGCTTCGCGTTCAGCGTCTCGTGCTTCACGCCACGGCGCTTGAGCAGCGTCGAGAGGACCTCGCTCTTCTCGACCGAGACGGTACCGACGAGCACCGGGCGCCCGAGCGACGTCATCTCCTCGATCTCGTCGATCAGCGCGTTGAACTTGCTGAGCTCGTTCTTGTAGACGAGGTCGGGCAGGTCATCGCGGACCATCGGCCGGTGGGTCGGGACCGCGACGACCTCGAGGCCGTAGATCTTGTGGAACTCCTCGGCCTCGGTCATCGCCGTGCCGGTCATCCCGGACAGCTTGTCGTACAGGCGGAAGTAGTTCTGGAACGTGATCGTGGCCAGCGTCCGGCTCTCGCGCTGGACGCGCAGGCCCTCCTTGGCCTCGATCGCCTGGTGCAGGCCCTCGCTCCAGCGGCGGCCGGGCATCTTGCGGCCCGTGAACTCGTCGACGATGACGATCTCGCCGTCCTCGACGATGTAGTCGCGGTCGAGCTTGTACAGCGCGTGCGCCTTGAGCGCCGAGTCGAAGTGGCGGGCGAGCCGGGGATCGGCGTCGTACAGGTTGTCGATCCCGAGCAGCTTCTCGATCTTGTCGACGCCGTCCTCGGTCGGGGACACCGCCTTGTCCTTGAGGTCGAGGAAGAAGTCGCCGCCCTCCTCCGCGCCCTCGGCTCGGGGCTGGAGCTTGGGGACGAGGCGGGCGAACGTGAAGTACAGGTCCGCCGACTCCTCGGCCTGGCCGGAGATGATCAGCGGGGTCCGGGCCTCGTCGATGAGGATGTTGTCGACCTCGTCGACGATGGCGAACGAGCGCTCGCGCTGCACCCGGCCCTCGAGCTGGTCGACCATGTTGTCGCGCAGGTAGTCGAAGCCGAACTCGTTGTTCGTGCCGTACGTGATGTCGGCGGCGTAGGCCTCGCGCCGGGTGACGGGGCGGAGGTTGATCAGCCGCTCGTCGGTGGTCGGGAAGCCGGGCTCGAACAGGTAGCTCGTGTCGTGGGTGATGACGCCCACCGACAGCCCGAGGAAGTGGAAGACGGGCCCCATCCACTGGGCGTCGCGGCGGGCCAGGTAGTCGTTGACGGTCACGAGGTGGGCGCCGCGGCCGCTGAGGCCGTTGAGCGTCAGGGCGAGGGTCGGGACGAGGGTCTTGCCCTCGCCCGTCTTCATCTCGGAGATCTTGCCCTCGTGGAGCACGATGCCGCCGACGAGCTGGACGTCGAAGTGGCGCATGCCCAGGGTCCGCTTGCTCGCCTCGCGGGCGGCGGCGAACACCTCGGGCGCGACCTCGTCGAGGGCGGCCCGCAGCCGGAGGTTCTCGCGCTTGCGGCGTGCCTTGCGGAGGTCGCTGCGACGCTCCGAGTCGGGGTGGTTGAGCTCGTCGTCGGACGGCTCGTCGCCCGCCGCGACCTCGTGCATCTCGGCCTTGATGACCTCGATCCGCTCGCGGATCTCGTCGTCGGAGAGGGCCTCGAACTCGTCCTCGAGCTCGTTGATCTCATCCACGATCGGCTGGAGGCGGCCGACCTCGCGGTCGTTGGTGTCGAAGAATCGGGAGATGAAGCGCATGGCCGGGTGAGTATATGGCGGGTCGCGGCTCGACCCGGGTTCAGGGCCCGTGCCCGGGGTGCCGGCGGTGGCGCCTAGCGGTCCTCGACCACGGTGCCCGGCACGTCGATGGCCTTGCCCTCGTCGATGAACACGTCCGGGTCGACCTGGACGGGCATCGGCGCCGGCATGGCGATGGCGCGCTCCTCGAACCCGCCGAAGGAGTTCCAGCCGGCGTTGACGGTGCCGCCGTTGGGGAACAGGGCGGAGGCGAGGGCCGCGGCCCCGAAGACGAGGACGGACCCGAGGCCCAGGACGCCGCTGACGATGGCTGCTCGTTGCATGGTTCCCCCCGGACGCCACGCGTCCCGGTCAGGTTCCCTGGGTCAGGTCGGGATCGGGGTCGGCGTGGGCAGCGCGTACACGTGCCCCACGGCGGGCAGCGCGACGCCGTAGCCGACGACGATGATCGATGAAGGTGATCGCCGCGAGGACGACCCAGAACAGCACCGACCGGAACGTCGAGGTCGGGTTCATCTCGGGGTTCGACAGCTCCGGCAGCGTGCCGCCCTTGAGCGACGCGCCCCAGCGCGACGACTTGAGCTGGTTGCGCCAGTTCCGGTCGGTGACCGGCCGGACCTCGAGGCCGCCCTTGCCGTCGGGGCGGTGCAGCTGCAGGCTCATGGATCTCCGGGGTGGTGGCCGGTCAGGCGCCGGCCGATGCGGGCATCGGTGATGGTACGTCGTCGTCGGGCGGCGTCGAATTCGTCGCCCGTGCGGCCGTTCCCGCTGACGCCGTCCTCCCACAGGAGCATCTCCTGGGTGAACGAGACCTCGGAGCTGAACAGCGCGCCGACGGAGTCGCCGCGGTGGATGCGCTTGATCGCCTCGCCGATGAGGGGCGCGACGGAGAGCACCTTGAGCTTGTCGATCTGGCGCGACGGGGAGAGCGGGATCGTGTCGGTGATGACGACCTCGCGCAGCGCCGAGTTCGCGATCCGCTCGACGGCGGGGTCGCTCAGGACGCCGTGGGTGGCACAGGCGTAGATCTCGGTCACGCCCTCGCGCTCGAGCGCGCGCGTGATCTCGATGAGGGTCCCCGCCGTGTCGATCTCGTCGTCGACGATGATCGCGCGCCGGCCCCGGACGTCGCCGATGACGTTCATCACCTCGGCCCGGTCGAGGTTGCCGTGGCGCCGCTTCTCGACGATCGCGAGGGGCGCGTTCATGAGCTCCGCGAACTGCCGGGCGCGCTTGGCGAAGCCGAGGTCCGTGACGATGACCAGGTCGTCGAGCTGCATGTCGATGAAGTAGCGGCTGAGCATGTGGACCGCGGTGAGCTCGTCCACCGGGATGTTGAAGAATCCCTGGATCTGACCCTGGTGGAGGTCCATCGTGAGCATCCGGTCCGCGCCGGCGACGGAGATCATGTCCGCGACGAGCCGGGCCGTGATCGGGACGCGCGGCTGGTCCTTCTTGTCCGAGCGCCCGTAGGCGTAGTACGGGATCACCGCCGTGATCCGCCCCGCGGACGCCCGCTTGAAGGCGTCGATCATGATCAGGAGCTCCATGATCGACTGGTTGACGGGCCGGGACGTGGGCTGGACGAGGAAGATGTCCTTCTCGCGGACGTTGTCCAGGATGCGGACGAAGATGTTCTCGTTCGCGAACTGGAAGACCTCGGCCTGACCGGGCTCGTTGCCGAGCCAGTGCGCGATCTTGCGCGCCAGCTCGGGGTTGGCGTTGCCGTGGTAGATCTCGTACTGGTCTACGTACACGCCTGCCTCCCGGTCGCCGAAGGCGCTCACGACGAGCCGCTCCCCGCCGGGCCTGCGCCGTCCGGCTGGGGGTCGTCATTGTCCCCCATGCCACCACGCTCCGCCAGCCCCTCGCGGAACGCGGCGATCGCGACGACCTTGTCGCCCTCCCCGAGGCGCATGACGATCACGCCGCGCGCGCCCGACGAGTAGCGGTTGATCGAGTTCGTCTCGGTGCGGATGACCTGGCCACCGGCGGAGATCAGCATCAGCTGGTCGTCCAGGGGCGTGACCTGCTGGACGGCGGCGACGAGGCCCGTCTTGCGGCCCTCGAGCGCGATCAGGCGGACGCCCTGCCCGCCGCGGTGCTTCTGGCGGAACTCGCTCATCGGCACCCGCTTGCCGTAGCCGGTCTCGGTGAGCACGAGGAGGTCCGCATCGGGCTCGACGACCCGCATCGCGACGACCGTGTCGCCTTCCTTCTTGAGCAGCCGGATCCCGATGACGCCGCCGGCGTCGCGGCCCATCGCGCGGACCTCGTCCTCGGAGAAGCGGGCGAGCATGCCCTGCGAGGTGGCGATGATCACGTGGTCGTCGCCGGAGCTCACGTCGACCCAGGCGAGCTCGTCCTTGTCGGCGATCGTGATCGCGCGGATGCCCGTCGAGCGGACGCGCTCGAACTGCTCGAGCGGCGTCTTCTTGATGATCCCGTTGCGGGTCGCCATCACGAGGTAGTGGCCGGGCTCGAAGTTGGGCAGGCAGATCGTGGCGACCGGGTACTCCCCGGACTCCACCTGCACCCCGGGCAGGTTGATGATCGCCATGCCCTTGGCCTGGCGGCTCGCGTCGGGGATCGCGTGGACCTTGGCGCTGAACACCCGGCCGCGGTTGGTGAAGAACAGCGCCCAGTCGTGGGTGTTGGCGGCGAGCAGGTGCTCGACCGCGTCCTCCTCGCGGGTGACGTGGCCGATGATCCCCTTGCCGCCGCGATGCTGGCTGCGGTAGGTCGCCACGGGCTGGCGCTTGATGTAGCCGCGGCGGCTGATCGTCACGACGACGTCCTCGTCCGCGATCAGGTCCTCGTCGGTCATCTCGCGGCTGGAGTCGTCGACGACCCGCGTGCGGCGCTCGCCGGCGTACTTGCGCTTCAGCTCCGCGAGCTCGTCCTTGATGATCGCGAGCACGCGGGCCGGGTTGGCGAGGATGTCCTCGAGCTCGGCGATCAGCTGGATGACCGAGAGGTACTCCTCCTCGATCTTCTGGCGCTCGAGGGCCGCGAGCCGGGCAAGCCGCATGTCGAGGATCGCCTGGGCCTGGAGCTCGGACAGGCCGAAGCTGCTCATCAGGTTGTTGCGCGCCGTCTCGACGTCCGCCGAGGCGCGGATCGTCTTGATCACCTCGTCGAGGTTGTCGAGGGCGATCTTGAGGCCCTCGAGGATGTGCGCCCGGGCGCGGGCCTTCTCGAGGTCGTACTCGGTCCGGCGGCGGACGATCTCGCGGCGGTGGGTGACGTAGTGGCTGATGACGCTCTTGAGCGGCAGCGTCTGGGGCTGGCCGTCGACGAGCGCGAGCATGTTGAGGTTGAACGACTGCTGCATCGAGGTGTGCTTGAACAGGTTGTTCAGCACCTTGTGCGGGTTCGCGTCGCGCTTGATCTCGATGTAGATCCGCATCCCGTCGCGGTCGGACTCGTCGCGCAGGTCGCTGATGCCGTCGAGCTTCTTGTCCTTGACCAGGTCGGCGATCTTCTCGAGCAGCGTCGCCTTGTTCACCTGGTACGGCAGCTCGCTGACGATGATCGCCGTGCGCTCGAGCCGGGCCTCCTCGAACGCGCACTGCGCGCGCATGATCACGCGGCCGTGCCCGTGGGCATACATCTCGCGGATCGCGTCGATCGTCTCCTGCTCGCCGGTCAGCGGGTTGCGCCGCGTCTCGTAGCGGAAGATCGAGGCGCCGGTCGGGAAGTCGGGGCCCTTCACGATCTGGGCCAGCCCGTCGTTCGTGATCTCCGGGTTCTCGATGTACGCGACGACCGCGTCGACGACCTCGCCGAGGTGGTGCGGCGGGATGTTCGTGGCCATGCCGACCGCGATCCCCGACGACCCGTTGATCAGCAGGTTCGGGAGCTTCGCGGGGAGGACCGTCGGCTGCTTCTGCGTGCCGTCGTAGTTGTCCTCGTAGTCGACGGTGTCCTTGTCGATGTCCGCGAGCATCTCGGCGGAGATCGCCGTGAGGCGGGCCTCCGTGTAGCGCATCGCGGCGGCGGAGTCGCCGTCGACCGAGCCGAAGTTGCCCTGCCCGTCGACGAGCGGGTAGCGCATCGAGAAGTCCTGGGCGAGCCGGACGAGGGCGTCGTACAGCGCGACGTCGCCGTGCGGGTGGTACTTGCCCATCACCTCGCCGACGATCGCGGCGCACTTGCGGTAGGAGCTGGTGGCGGACAGCCCCATCTCCCCCATCGTGTACAGGATCCGGCGGTGCACGGGCTTGAGGCCGTCGCGCACGTCCGGCAGCGCCCGCGAGACGATGACGCTCATCGCGTAGTCGAGGTACGAGACGCGCATCTCGTCCTCGATGCGGATCACGCGGATGTCGCCGAGGTTGTCGTCGGTCACGAGGTGGTGCTCCTCCGGTCAGGCAGCTCTGCGGATCGGTCGACGATGGGGCGCTCGGCGGGCGGGACCGCGACGCCGAGCCCGGCGAATGCGGCGGCCGTCTCGGCAGCGCGGGAGGTGGACGCGGCGTTCGGCCGGCGGCGGATGCCGTCCACGACGGCTCGCAGCTCGGTGGCGACGGGCGCCGGGAGCTTCTCGAGGCTGTCCCGCACGACCCAGGCGCGGGCGCCGTCATCGGTGGCGCGGGCGGTCCGGGCCTCGGCGCGCAGGAACGCGACCGTGGCCGGGAGATCGACGATGGTCAGGGAGCGGATCGCCCACGAGAGCGACTTCTGGACGTCCGGCGAGGCGTCGCCGATGAGATCGGCCAGGATCCGCAGCCCGCGGACCGCGATCTCCGGGTGGCGGCCGGCGACGCGGTCCGCGAACGGCAGCGTCGCGATCGTGGAGCCGGCGAGGCGGCGCTCCCAGCGCGACGGGGAGTAGACGAGCTGCTCGAGCTCCGCCCAGCGATACGGTTCCGCGACGATGCCCAGCGACGCGACGTGGGCGAGCGCGTCGACGGTCGCCCACTCGTGGGCGGCGCGGCTCTCGGCTCGGACGAGCTGCCAGGTGCGCTCCGGCTCGTCGCGGATCGTCCGCTCGAGGATCCCGTACGCGAGCCAGTGAAGCTCCATGAGCGGCTCGCGGACGAGGCGGGCAGCGATGTCGAGGCGTGTTGACGACGGCACGCCGCGGAATGCGGCCCGGAGGCCGCTGCCGATCGCGCGGAGCAGCGGCTGGCGGATGCCGAGGACGGGACCGATGCCGGGCGCGACCAGCTGCATGCCCTCGAGATACTCGGGGTCCGCGAGGGCGGGCAGCCCGGCGTTGAGGGTGTCGACGAGCGTGTCGGGGTCGTGGACGTGCTCGCCCGCCGCGCGTCCGAGGGCCGTGGCCTCCGCCTTGTGTGCCGCAACGAAGTCCCGGGCGCGGGCCGTGGCGGCGCTGGTCGGGGCTGCTGCGGTCGCCGCGGTCATCGGGCGGCTCCCACGGTCGCGCGCGACGCGGGCAACGGCGTCGCCGCGTTGGGATCCACGGCGTCGGGCGTCGCGGCCACCTCGGGCTCGAGGCGGAACCCGTAGCGCTCCTTGAGCGCCTGCTTCTGTGCGTCGGGCGCGGCGACGAACGTTCCCTCGGCCGTCGCGAGCACCGTCCCGTCGGCGACGTCGAGGAGGACGCCCTCGGCGCGCACGATCCGCCGTCGCACCTCGACGACGCGACCCTCGCCCCGGATCCGGCGCCCGATCGGCACGGGCCGCTTGAACTCGACCTGCATCCGCGCGGTCACGCCCCACGAGTCGTTGTCGACGAGCGCCCAGGCCATGACCTCGTCGAGGATCGTGGACACGATCCCGCCGTGCGCGATCCCCTCCCAGCCCTCGAACCGGCGGTCGAGCTCGAGCTCGGTCCAGCAGCGGCCGTCGCCGGCGTGGAGCTCGAGCTGGATCCCGTGCGTGTTGAGGCTGCCGCAGGCGAAGCAGTTGTGCGGCTCCAGGACGATCCGGCTGCCGCCCATGCGCACGTCCTCGAGCGTCACGGTCCGCTCAGATGTCAAGGTTGCGCACCTTGCGGGCCTCGGTCTTGATGAAGTCCTTGCGCGGCTCGACGCGCTCGCCCATGAGCATCGTGAAGATGCTGTCGGCCTCGGCCGCGTCGTCCACCTCGACCTTGAGCAGCGTCCGCGTCTCCGGGTTCATCGTCGTGTCCCAGAGCTGGTCGGCGTTCATCTCGCCGAGGCCCTTGAACCGCTGGACGCTCACGTTCCTGGTCGTGAACTCCTTGACCGCCTTGTCGCGCCCCTTCTCGTCCTGGGCGTACTTGGTCATCTTCCCGGTCGAGATCCGGTACAGCGGCGGCTGCGCGATGTACAGGAAGCCGGAGTCGATGACGAGCGGCATGTGGCGGTAGAAGAACGTCAGCAGCAGGGTCCGGATGTGGGCCCCGTCGACGTCGGCGTCGGTCATGATGATGATCCGGTGGTAGCGCAGCTTCGCGATGTCGAAGCTCTCGCCGATGCCCGCGCCCAGCGCGATGATCAGCGGCTTGACGTTCTCCGAGCTGAGGATCTTGTCGAGGCGCGCCTTCTCGACGTTGAGCAGCTTCCCCCGCAACGGGAGGATCGCCTGGAAGCGGCGATCGCGGCCCTGCTTCGCCGAGCCGCCGGCCGAGTCGCCCTCGACGATGTACAGCTCGCTCTTGGCGGGATCGCGCTCCTGGCAGTCGGCGAGCTTGCCCGGCAGGGACATGCCGTCAAGCGCGCCCTTGCGGATGACGAGGTCGCGCGCCTTGCGGGCGGCGTCGCGGGCGCGGGCCGACATGAGGCACTTCTCGATGATCCGCCGGCCGTCGGCCGGGTTCTCCTCGAGGTGCTGCGCGATCGCATCGGCGAGCGCGCCCTCGACCTGTCCGGCCACCTCGGCGTTGCCGAGCTTCGCCTTCGTCTGGCCCTCGAACTGCGGATCGGTGAGCTTGACGCTGATGACGGCGGTCAGGCCCTCGCGGACGTCTTCGCCCGAAAGGTTCCCGTCCGCGTCCTTGAGCACGCCGTTCTTCTTCGCCCAGTCGTTGAGCGACCGGGTGAGCGCGCGGCGGAAGCCGGTGACGTGGGTGCCGCCGTCGACCGTGTTGATGTTGTTCGCGAAGGCGAGCACGTTCTCGGTGTACGTGTCGTTGTACTGGAGCGCGACCTCGATCGTCGTCGAGCCGTCCTTGCGCTCGCAGTAGATCGGCCGGTGGTGGAGCGCCTCCTTGTTCCGGTTCAGGTGCCGGACGAACGAGATGAGGCCGCCCTCGAAGTAGAACGACCGCTCACGATCGACCCGCTCGTCACGGAGCGTGATCCAGACGCCCTTGGTCAGGTACGCCGACTCGCGGATGCGCTGGGAGATGGTGTCGAACGAGAACTCGGTGCTCTCGAACATGTCGGCGTCGGGCTGGAACACGGTGCGCGTGCCGCGCCGCGAGCCCTGGGGGCCGACCTTCTCGACCTTCGTCTTCGGCGTGCCGCGCTCGTACTCCTGGGCGAAGACGCCGCCATCGCGGGCGCTCTCGACGCGCAGGTACGACGACAGGGCGTTGACGACCGAGATGCCGACGCCGTGGAGGCCGCCCGAGACCTTGTAGCCGCCACCGCCGAACTTGCCGCCGGCGTGGAGGACCGTGTGCACGACCTCGAGGGCGTCCTTGCCAGTGGAATGCTTCCCGACGGGCACGCCGCGGCCGTCGTCCTGGACGCTCAGCTTGCCGTCCGCATGGATCGTGACGTTGACGGTCGTGGCGTGACCGGCCATCGCCTCGTCGATCGAGTTGTCGACGACCTCCCACACGAGGTGGTGGAGGCCCCGGAGGTCCGTGGACCCGATGTACATGCCGGGGCGGCGGCGGACGGCCTCCAGGCCCTCGAGGACCTGGATGTTCGCGGCGCCGTAGTCGCTGCCCGCCGCCTTGGCCTTGCGGCTTCGGGTGGGGGCGGGCGTCGCCGCCGCTGCCTGCCGATCCTCGACGTCCGTCACGCGGTTCCTCCGATCAGGCGCTCGTAGAGTCGCCCGAGCTCTTCGTCGCTGTAGTACTCGATCACGATCCGACCACCCTTCCGCGACCGGCTGAGGCTCACCTTCGTGCCGAGCCGCTGCCGCAGGTCCTCTTCGACGCGCTCGAGATCCGGGTCGAGCCGGGGCGCTGCCGCCGTGCGTGCCTTCACCGGTCGGGGCTCGCGCAGGCGGCGCACGAGCTCCTCGGTCTGGCGCACGGAGAGCCCCTGGTCGATGACGGTGCCCAGCACGTGGCCTTGGCCGTCGACCGGCAGGCCGCCGAGCGCGCGGCCGTGTCCCTCGCTGAGCCGCCCTTCGGCGATCGCAGCCTGGACGTCCGGGTGCAGGTCGAGCAGCCGCAGGGTGTTCGCGACCGCGGCACGCGACTTCCCGACCCGCTCGGCAACGCGTTCCTGGGTGAGCCCGAACTCGTCGAGCAGCTGGCGGTACGCGGTCGCCTCGTCGATCGGGTCCAGGTCGGCGCGCTGCACGTTCTCGACCAGCGCCACCTCGAGCTGGTCGCGATCCGCGAGCTGGCGCACGAGCGCGGGGATCCGCTCCAGGCCCGCGATGCGGGCGGCGCGGACGCGGCGCTCGCCGGCGACGAGCTGGTAGCCGTCGAGCGTCTCGGTGACGAGGACCGGCTGGAGCACCCCGTGCTCACGGATGCTCGCGGCGAGCTCCTCGAGCACGGCATCGTCCATCCGCCGCCGGGGCTGGTACGGGTTCGGGGTGATCCGCGCGAGGGCGACCTCGACGATCGCGGCCTCGTTCGTATGGCGCTGGGGGATGAGCGACGCGAGCCCGCGACCGAGCGCGGAGCCGCTCCGGTCCGCCTTGACGGTCATGCCGTGGCTCCCGCGTACGTCTCGGCGGGCATTCGCTTCGGGACGGCCGCCCCGCCGAGCGCGGAACTCGTCGGCCAGCTGCTTGTAGGCCTCGGCGCCCTTCGAATCCGGCCGGTAGAGGGCGATCGGCAGGCCGTGGCTCGGTGCCTCCGACAGGCGGACGCTGCGGGGGATGATCGCCTCGAACACGGCATCGTGGAGGTGATGCTTCACCTCGGAGGCGACTTCGCTCGACAGGTTCGTCCGGGCGTCGAACATCGTGAGCAGGACGCCCGCGATCTCGAGCTCGGGATGGAGGTGGTCGCGGACCAGGTTCACGGTCGCGAGGAGCTGCGACAGGCCCTCGAGCGCGTAGAACTCGCACTGGATCGGGATGAGGACCGCGTCCGCGGCCGTGAGCGCGTTGACCGTGAGCAGGCCGAGCGACGGCGGGCAGTCGATGAGGATCCAGTCCCAGGCGTCGGCCTCGGCCCTGATCGCACGGGCCAGCCGGCGCTCGCGGCCCTCCATGTTCGTGAGCTCCACCTCGGCGCCGGCGAGCTCGATCGCGGACGGGATCAGACGCAGCCCGTTGACGGGGGTGCCCACGTGGAGCGCCGCGAGCGGGCGATCGCCGATGAGGACGTCATAGGTCGAGCCGTCGACGGCACTGCGATCCACGCCAAAGCCGCTCGTGGCGTTGCCCTGGGGATCGAGATCGATGACGAGGACGCGGTCCCCGAGAAGCGCGAGATAGGTTGCGAGATTGACCACCGTGGTGGTCTTCCCGACGCCGCCCTTCTGATTCGTACAGGCGATCGTCTGACCCACTCAGGCTCCCGTCCCAATGGTGTGCATGTGCTCCAATTCTAGCATCGGACCCCCGTTCCCGGCCGTTCCGCCGGGTCGTGATGATGCCGATCGCCGCTCATCGGCCGCTTATCGCGCGAGACCGATGTTTCACGTGAAACACGGTGCAACCCGGACCGTCGCCGCGACCCTCGCATAGGCCGATCTGACGATTGCCCCTGTGCGCGGCCGCGTGGGATACTGCCGATCGAGCAGTTGCTGTCACTCCGTCGTCGCGGCCCGTCAACGTTTTGCCCGACCGTCGGCTCCGCCAGCCGGGGATCGAACCGCCACATGCGACTCATCATTGCCGCGGCGCTCGCCGTGGTCGCCGCGCTCGCTGAGTTCACGGTCGCCCCGTACCTGAAGGTCGGCGATGCCGTCCCGCACCTGGTCCTCACGTTCGGCGTCATCGCGGCCATCGCGGGTGGTGTCGAGGTGGGTCTCACCTGGGCCTTCGTCGGGGGTCTCGCCCTCGACATCCTGGCGCAGCGCCCGCTCGGCTCGTCCGCCTTCTCGCTCCTCATCGCCATTGGCGTCGGCTCGGTCGTGGGCGGGGCGCTGGGTCGCGTGAGGATCGCCGCTCCGATCATCGCCACCGCCATCGCGAGCGTCGTCTATTCCGTGCTGCTGCTCGTCTCGACCACCGCGCTGTCGACCGCGCCGATCACCGACGCGGCCATCGGCGCGGTGATTCCCTCTGCCATCTACGACACGATCCTGGCCGCGCTGTTCGGGCCGCTCGTCATCGCGATCGCCGCGCGGCGTCGCGAGGCGGAACGGGTGGACTGGTGAACGACTCCTGGATGGCGGTCCACCGCGAGCGGGACCGGCGACCACTCCGGTTCGTCGCGTTCGGGATCGTGGCGATCCTCGTGTTCGGCCTGCTGACCACGCGGCTCGCCTACCTCCAGGTCACCAGCGGCACGACGCTTGCCGCCCAGGCGGTCACGCAGCGCGCCGTCGAGGTGGCGATTCCGGCGCCTCGCGGCCTGATCTACGACCGAAAGGGCCGCCTGCTCGTCTCGAACGTCGCGACGTGGACGGTCAAGGTCAAGCCCTCCGACCTCCCGTTCAGTCGCCGCGACGACGTCACCGCCCGCCTGGGCTCGCTCCTCGGCATGGATCCCGCCGACATCATCGCGACCCTCGACAGCGCGCCCGGCTCGCGGTTCGATCCCGTGCGCATCGCCGCGGACGTGCCGGAACGGACGGCGCGGCTGATCTCCGAATCGACGGAGGAGCTCCCCGGTGTGCTGGTCGCGGTCGAGACACGCCGGCAGTACCCCGACGGGCCGCTCCTCGCGCACATCCTCGGCTACACGGGCCCGGTCGACGGCGGCGCGTACGAGCGACTGCGGGGCAGCGGCTACCTGCCCGACGACCTCATGGGCAAGGCCGGCATCGAGGCCACGTTCGAGGACGAGCTGCGCGGGACCTACGGCACCGAGCTCGTCGAACGCGACGCGACGGGCCGCGACATCCAGGTGCTCCGAACGGTGCAGTCGGCCGTGCCTGGCGCCTCGCTGCGCCTCACGATCGACAAGACGATCCAGAAGGAGGCGACCCGGGCCCTCAAGTGGGGGATGAAGGCCGCTGGCCTCAAGCGCGGCGTGTTCATCGTCATGAACCCGCAGACAGGTGAGGTGCTCGCCCTCGTGAGCCTCCCGTCGTACGACAACAACGCGTTCGCGCGCGGGATCTCGGTCAAGGCATTCGCGAAGCTGTCCAAGAACAAGAACAAGCCGCTGACCAACCACGCGGTGCAGGCCCACTACCCGCCGGGCTCGACGTTCAAGCTCGTCGCGGGCACCGGCGCGCTCGCGGACAAGAAGATCACGGCGAAGACGCGCATCCGGACGGCCGGCTACCTGACGCTCGGGGGCACCCGGTTCTACGACTGGAACCGCATGGGCTTTGGCATGTGCGACATGAACTGCGGGTTCGGGCACTCGTCCGACACGTACTTCTTCCAGCTCGCCGGGATGCTCGGCGCTGACCGGCTCGCCTATTGGGCTCGGCAGTACGGCTTCGGCAGGCCGACGGGGATCGACCTGCCGGGTGAGGCCGCGGGCATCGTCCCGTCCAACCAGTGGAAGGTCGATGCCCTGGGCCAGCGGATGACCGGCGGCGAGGTCTACCAGGCGGGTATCGGCCAGGGCTACGACGTCGTGACGCCGATCCAGCTGCTCAACGCGTACACCGCGATGGCGAACGGCGGCAAGCTCTACCGGCCGCAGCTCGTCCGCGAGGTCGTCGGGCCGGATGGTGAGGTGATCACGCCGTTCAAGCCCGACCTCATCCGCAAGCTCAAGGTGTCGCAGGCGACGATGCGCACGATGCGCCTCGCCGGCCGGGCAACGGTGACCCTGCGCCACACGTACAACCTCGTCGATATGCCCGTAAAGGTGGCGGGCAAGTCCGGCACGGCCGAGTTCGGCACCCGCGACTCGAAGGGCCGCCTCCCGTACCACTCCTGGTTCGTGGGCTTCGTGCCCAGGAACCCGTACAAGGCCGACTTCAAGAAGACCTCATCGCAGCTCGCGTTCCTCGCCTTCGCGTACGACTCGCGCACCAAGGGCAACGCCGGCACGGAGATCGCCAAGGCGTTCCTCCAGTACCACTTCCACATCAAGAAGGACTACCTCAACCACGACCTGCTCGAGAAGGGCAACTTCTACCGGAGCAACTGACCGCCGATGCGCGTGATGCGGGCCGAGCCCAGGCGCTTCACCGACGTGACCCCGAGGTCCGTCGGGACGGTGTGGCGCGCCTACGACCTGCAGCTGACGACCTACGCCGCGCTGCTCGGGGCGATCGGGCTCGTGATGGCGTACACGAACAGCGTCGAGGCGGGGGAGTCCGTGCTCCGCAGCGGCACGACGTTCACGCGCGCGCTCATGTGGTCGGGGCTGGGCATCGTCGTGTTCACGCTGGCGACCCTGTTCGACTACCACTGGCTGAAGGCCATGCGCTGGCCGATCTGGTTCGCGAACCTCGGGCTGCTCGTGCTCACGCTCGCGATCGGCAGCGGCGTCGGCGGCTCGTCGCGCTGGGTCAGCCTTCGGCCCGCTCACCTTCCAGTTCTCCGAGCTCGCGAAGATCCTGATGATCATCGTGCTCGCCGCGTACCTCGGGAACCGCGAGGGCAAGCTGGACTCGCTGGGCTCGATCCTCGGGGCCTGCCTGCTGATGGGCCCGCCGTGGGTCCTCGTGATGCTCCAGCCGGACCTCGGCACGTCGCTCGTCCTGCTCGCGATCCTCGCCGGGATGCTGTTCATGTCGGGCGCGAGCCTGCGCTGGCTGGTCGCGATGGCGATCGCCGCGCTGGCGGTGATCCCGATCGCGTGGACATACGTGCTGCGCGACTACCAGAAGGACCGGATCCTCTCGTTCCTCAACCCCACCACCGACACGCAGGGCGCGGGCTGGCAGGTGTTCCAGTCCCAGATCACGGTCGGGTCCGGCGGCCTGCTCGGGACGGGGCTCACCAACGGCACGCAGACCCGCGGCGAGTTCCTCCCGGTCCAGGAGAGCGACTTCGTGTTCGCGGTGCTCGCGCAGGAGCTCGGGTTCATCGGCGCGCTCGTCGTGTTCGTGCTGTACGGCGCGCTCCTGTGGCGCATCCTTGCCTGCGCCTGGTCGTCGCGTGACCCGTTCGGGCTCCTGTTCGGGGCCGGGCTCGCGTCGATGCTCCTGTTCCAGCTGTTCGTCAACGTGGGGATGGTCATCGGGCTCATGCCGGTCACCGGAATTCCGCTCCCGTTCATCAGCAACGGCGGCGCGTCGCTCGTCACGCTGGCCATGGGCCTCGGCATCGTCCAGAGCATCAACATCCGCCAGCGCCGCCGCGCCGAGTGGTGACGCACCGCCGCCTGCGGGTCCGCGGACGGGCTTGGCCCATCGCGCTCGCGATCACCGCCGCGCTGGGGGCGCTCGCGCAGCCCGTGCTCGCGTCCGTCACGACGCCCGCCGACGCCGGGCGGGGTCGTGCCCGGGGCCGGGGCGGAGGAGACGATCTCCGCGCTCTACGGCCTGTTCATCCTCCTGCTCGGCGCGAAGGTCGGCGAGGAGGTCCTGCGGCGGCTGGGGCAGCCCGGCGTCGTCGGGGAGCTGCTCGGCGGGTTCCTGGTCGGCCCCTACGCCCTGGGCCTCGTGACGCCGGGCGAGACGGCCCTCGTCTTCTCCGAGATCGGCGTCGTCGTCCTGCTGTTCACCGTCGGCCTCGAGGTGCGCACGGACGACCTGTTCAGCGTCGGCCGGCCGGCGATCCTGACCGCCGTCATCGGCATGGTCCTGCCGATCATCGCGGGCGTGGTGATCGGGCTGGCGCCTCGGGCGCCGACGCGCTCGCGGCGTTCTTCGTCGGCCTCGCGCTCGCCGCCACGAGCATCGGCATCACGAGCCGCGTCCTGCGCGACATGGGGGTGCTCGACAGACGGTGGGCGAAGGTCGTCATCGGCGCCGCGCTGGTCGACGACATCCTCGCGCTCGTGCTCATCGGCATCGCGTCGGGCGCCGCGGAGGGCGACGTCTCGGCGAGCACGATCCTCGTCGGCGTCGCGGGCATCGGGCTGGTGCTGCTCGGGTTCGCGGCCGCGCGCCGTGCCCGCGGCCTGCCCAAGACCGTGTTCACCTGGCCGCTGTTCGCCGACACGCCGCTCGTGCCCGCGTTCCTGATGATGCTCGCGGTGGCGCTGCTGGCGGCCGCGATCGGGCTGGCGGCGATCATCGGCGCGTTCGTGGCCGGCCTCATCGTTGCCGAGACCGAGGCCGCCGAGGAGGTCGAGCGCGACTTCAAGCCGCTCGCCTCGATCTTCACGCCGTTCTTCTTCGCCGTCACCGGGGCGCAGCTGGACCTGGGGCTGCTGCTCGACCCGACGGTCGCGGTGCTCTCGATCACGCTCGCCATCGTCGGCGTCATCACCAAGATGCTGGGCGGGCTCCTGGGCGCGCGGTCCGAGGGGCGCTGGGCGTCGCTGACGATCGGCTTCGGGATGGTCCCGCGAGGCGAGGTGGGGATCGTCGTCGCGAACCTGGCCCTGGTCAGCGGCGTCGTCGATGCCGAGCTGTTCGCCGTGATGATGGTCGCGGTCATCCTCACGACGGTGATCGCGCCCTACCTGCTCGCCTGGTCCGTGCCGAAATCCGAGCAGGAGGCTGCGGAGCGGCTCGCCGCGGCCTGAGCGTCGCGATCAGCGGCGGCGGAACAGGCCCCGCTGCCCTTCCTGGGCCGTGGGCGCCGTCGCGCGCCGCCGATGCGATCGCAGGAGCCCGTCGATCTCGGCCTGGTAGGTGCGCCCGATCGGCATCCGGTCGAGCCACTCGAGATACTCGAGGTCGGAGCGGGCGATCTCGCCCAGCGACCAGCCGGTGTATCGCCCGAACGTGAGCAGGGAGCCGGACGGGTTGCCCGGGGGCGGGCCGGCCGCGCCGTCGCCCTGTGCCGAGCCCATCGTGCCCGGGTCATAGCCATGCCCGTTCTGCGAGCGACCGGAGGTCCAGTTCGGCGACACGTACTGCGGGCGAGCGTGGAAGTCGGCGTCGCCGGGGTCCGCCATGCCGGGGAACCCCCACGTGGGCGGGACGCCGCCCGCGGCACGTGCGCCGGCGTGCCCGGATGACGAGTGCAGGGCGGGCCGGTGGTCGGGCGGCGGCGTGCGCGGGCCCGCGCGAGGCGGCGCGCGCCCGGCCCTCGTCGGCCGCGACCCGTGCGGCGGCGCCGGCGCTTCGCGTGCGCGCGCGATCGACCGCCGCGCGACGGACGGGCTCCTTGAGCATCTCCCAGGCCTGGTTGATGCGGACCATGCGGTCCTGGGCATCGGGTCCGGGCGCGACGTCGGGGTGGTACTTCTTCGCGAGGCGCCGGTAGGCCGCCTCGATCACCTCGTCCTCGGCCTCAGGATCGACCTGGAGGACCTTGTACGGATCGGGGATGTTCACCGCCGGGATTCACGCGGGACGTCAGGCACCATCCCCGGCAGACTAGCACCGTGCCCGAACCCTCCGAACCCCCCGAACGTCCCGCCCCGAGCGCACCCCGCGAGGCGGTCCAGCGGTGGCGGCTCGTGCTCGCGCGCGGGCCGCTCGAAGCCGATGCCGGGCAGCGCGAGCAGCTCGCGGCGTGGGAGCAGGCGCTGACCGGTTCCGGGCTGCCGGTGGCCGGCCTCGACGCGAGCCCGCCGCGGCCGCGGTTCGCCGTCGCGGCGCCGCTGTCGGCGTCGATCCCCGGCGAGGCGGAGCTCGTCGACGTGTGGCTCGTGGAGCGCGTGCCGGCGTGGCGGCGTCCGCGAGGCGCTCGGCGCGTCCATGCCACCCGCGTACCGGCTGGTCGAGGCATACGACGTCTGGCCGGGGGCGCCCGCGCTGCCCGGCCAGGTCGCCGCGTCGGTGTACCGCGCGGAAGCCAGGCACGACGACGTGGATCCGGCGGCGCTCGCGACGGCCTGCGACGAGGTGCTCGATTCGGCGACGATCGAGCGCGAGCGCGCGAAGGGCGGCGGGACCGTGCGCTACGACCTGCGGCCGTTCATCGAGGCGCTCGCCGTCGACGGGACCGCCGACCCGGTCACGCTCCGCATGACCCTCCGGCACGACCCGGAGCGGGGGATCGGGCGGCCCGACGAGGTGCTTGCCGCGCTCGCCGACAGGATGGGCGGATCTGCACCCACGGTGACCGCGCTCGTGCGGGAGCGGCTGGTGCTCGCGCCGCCACCTCCGCCGGCGCCGCCCGTCCCGCGCAACCGGGGGCCGCGACGGGGCGGTCAGCCGGCGACGCCGCCGAGCCGCCCGAGGAAGTAGTCCCAGCCCTCGGCGTGGCCGGCCCGCTCGCCGTCGGGGAGATCGTGATGGCGGACGAGGACCCGCGTGCCGCCGTCGACGGGCTCGAACACGACCTCGACCCGGCTCTGGCCCGGCCGCACGATCTCCGCCGGGTCCTCCCAGCCCCAGGTGAAGTCGAGGCGCCGCGGCGGGTCGAGCGTGACGAGCTCGCCGGCCATCACCGCCCCGTTGCCGTACGCGATGCGGATCGCGCCGCCCGGCCGGAGGTCGACCTCGGCGACGGAGCCCATCCAGCGCACGAGCAGCGCGGGGTCCGTCCACCAGCGCCACGCCTCCGAGGGCGAGCACGCGACGACCGTCTCGCGCTCCACGATCGCGGCATCGGTCTCCGTCTCACCCATCGCCTGCCTCCGTCCGTCGCCTGTCGTCGTCGATCGCCACCCGCAGCGCGTCGAGCTGCTCGTCCCAGAACGACCCCACCCAGTCACGGACCGGGACGAGGCCGTCGCGCCGCGCCCGGTACCAGCGCCGGGTCCCGTCGCGACGCTCCTCGACGAGCCGCGCCGCACGCAGCACGGCGAGGTGCTGGCTGATCGCCGGGCGCGTCACCGCGAACCGCGACGCGATCTCGCCGGCGGTCAGCTCGCGATCGCCGAGCTCGCGCAGGATCGCGCGCCGCCGCGGCTCGGCGAGGGCGTGGAAGGTGGCATCGAGCATGGCCGAACGTTAGCGTACTCTTACGTAAGCGTCAACTGACGCATGCGATGACGCTCGCCGGCCCGGTCGACGGTTCGGTTCACGCTCGTTGACGGGTCTCGCCGATCGGACCTACACTCCCCCTTCGCGCCCGCGAGGTCCGCAGGCGTTTCAGCATGTCCGCGCTGCGGTCGCCACGCGACCGCCATCGCTCTCTTCCGAGGACCCATGTACGCAGTCATCGAGACCGGCGGGAAGCAGTACCGCGTCGAGGTCGGCACCGAGCTCGAGGTTGAGCTGCTCGACGTCGAGGCCGGCCAGTCGATCACGCTGGAGCGCGTGCTCCTCGTGGCGGACGGCGCCGAGGCCACCGTCGGAACCCCCGTCGTCGACGGCGCGGCCGTCGAGGCCGAGGTCCTGGGCGCCACCCGTGGCGACAAGGTCATCGCCTTCAAGTACCGCCCGAAGGCGCGCCGCCGCGTGAAGAAGGGGCACCGCCAGGAGCTCACGGTCCTCCGGATCAACGACATCCGGTTCGGGGGCAAGAGCGCGGCCGAGAGCGCACCGAAGCAGACGAAGGCCGAGAGCCGCAAGGCGCTCGAGGAGGCCGCCGCGAAGCAGGCCGCCGACGACGCCGCGCTGGCCGCGAAGCTGAACGTGGCCGCCGAGGCCGCCGAGCCCGAGGCAGCTGCACCCAAGGCGAAGGCCGAGCCCAAGGCGAAGGCCGAGCCCAAGGCGAAGGCCGCGCGAAGGCCGCCCTCGTCGACGCCGCGCCCGATGCGGAGGCTGCGGCCCCGAAGGCCGAGGCGACCGAGTCGGCCGGCTCGACCAAGGGCTTCGAGATCTTCGAGGACAAGGCCGGCGAGTGGCGCTGGCGACTGGTTGCCTCGAACGGCGAGCCGGTTGCGGTGTCCGAGCAGGGCTTCAGCAGCAAGTCCGGCGTCGTCCGGTCGCTGGACGTCGTGCGGCGCAACACCGCCGATGCCGAGGACCACAGCGAGGTCGCCGCCGACGAGAAGGCGGGCAAGGGCTTCGAGATCTTCGAGGACAAGGGCGGCGACTGGCGCTGGCGCCTCCGGGCATCCAACGGCGAGCTCGTCGCGGTGTCCGAGCAGGGCTTCAGCAGCAAGTCCGGCGTCGTCCGGTCGCTCGACGTCGTGCGGCGCAACGTCGCCGCGGCGGAGGGCCACACCGAGCCCGACGCGACCGAGACCACATCCGACGCGGCGCCGAAGCGCTCGCGCACCAAGAAGGACGCGTAGCGATGGCACACAAGAAGGCGGGTTCGAGCGTCAAGAACGGCCGCGACTCGGCCGGCCAGCGGCTCGGCGTCAAGCGCGGCGACGGCCAGCTCGTCAACGCCGGGACGATCATCGTCCGCCAGCGCGGCATGACCTTCAAGGCGGGCGAGGGCGCCGGCCTCGGCCATGACTACACGGTCTTCGCGACCGTCACGGGCAAGGTGCGCTTCGAGCACGAGACCCGCAACAAGAAGCGCATCCGGGTCATCCCGGTCGCGACCGAGCCGGCAACGGCCGAGGCCTAGGCCTCGTTCACAGCGGCGACCACCGGCGGGCATCGACCCGTTCGGACGGCGTCGAAGGAGCACCCGTGAAAGCTGACATCCACCCTCGCTACGTCCAGGCCAAGGTCCACTGCGGATCGTGCGGGACGGAGTTCGAGATCGGCTCGACGCGCGACGAGCTGCGCGTCGACGTCTGCAGCAACTGCCACCCGTTCTACACGGGCAAGCAGAACATCATCGACACCGCCGGCCAGGTCGAGCGCTTCCAGCGCCGCCTCGAGCGGTCCGCCCGGGCCTGACCGCCCGGCCGGCTCGCCGGCCACGTCACTCCGATGCGGCGCCCGCGACGGGCGCCGTTTTCGATTCCTGCCCGTCTCGGGCGGTCGATCCGGTCAGAGCTCGCGGGCGCGGAACGCGAGCTGGGCGCCGAGGACCGCAGCCCCGATGAGCACGACCGTCCCGACGACCGAGGTCAGCGGCCGCTGCGGGATCGGCGACGCTCGAGCCCGTCGCGAGCTCGATCGCCGGCGCCGACAGCCCGCTCGGCAGCAGCTGTCCGAGGGCAGGGGCGATCGACGCGAGGTTGACGACGACGAGCGCGACGAACCCGATCCCCGCGGCGGCGGTCGTCGAACCGGTCGCGGCCGAGGCGAGGAAGGTGAGCGCCGCCCATGCCATGAGCGCGAGCCACGACAGCACGGCCATCGCGAGCCAGCCGCCGACGGGCAGGGGCTCGAACAGGATCGCCGTGTAGATCCAGCCCACGATCGTCGCGGCGGCCATGCCCACGGCGAGGACGATCGCGATCGCGACCAGCTTCGCCGCGAGGAACGCGCTGCGGGTGGCGGGCTGGGCCAGGACGAGCGCTGCCGTCCCGCGGTCGAGCTCGCCGGCGACGCTGCCCATCGCGAGGGCGATCGCGGCGAGCGCCCCGAGCTGGCCCAGGTTCTTCTGGAGCTGGACGAGCGCATCGGCCGCGGTCGGGACCGGCAGCGGGATCGGCAGCTCGTCGCCGAGGCTCAGCTCGAGGATCTCCGGCAGGTAGCGCGCCGTGAGCGGCGAGACGACCCCGACGACGAGGAACAGCACGACGACGACCGGCAGCCGGCGCGTCCGCCACGCCTCGGTGAGCTCCTTGCGCAGCAGGACGCCGAGACCGCTCATGCCGCGGCGTCCGGGGCGGACGGCTCGCCGGTGAGGCGCAGGAACACGTCCTCGAGCGTGGGTCGGGCGCGCGCCACGGACACGACCGCGACCCCCGCGTCGGCGACGGCTGCGAGGATCGCCCGGCTCGCGGCCTCCGGTTCCTCGACCGCGACGGTGACCAGCCCGTGCTCGAGCGTCACCGCCTGCACCCATGCCGCCTCGCGGAGGGTCGCCACGAGCGCAGCGAGCGCCTCGCCCTGGCCCGGCTCGGCCTCGATCCGCCACACGGGCAGCGCATAGCGATCGAGCAGCGCGGTCAGCTCGCCTTCGACGACGAGGCGCCCGCGATCGAGGATCCCGACGCGGTCGCAGATGCGCTCGACGTCCGCGAGCACGTGGGTCGAGAACAGCACGGTGGTCGAGCCACGGAGCGCGGCGATGAGGTCGAGGACGTCGCGCCGGCCCTCGGGGTCGAGGGAGCTCACGGGTTCGTCGAGGATGACGACGGGCGGCCGATGGACGAGGGCGCCGGCGATCCCGAGCCGCTGGCGCATGCCGCCCGAGTAGGTCGCCGCACGGCGGTCGGCCGCGGCGCGCAGGTCGATCCGGTCCAGGGCGTCGTCGATCGCCTCCTCGAGCGGCGCGCCGTCGAGCCCGTGGAGCCTGCCCAGCAGGCGCAGCTGCTCGCGACCGGTCATCCAGCCGTATGCCCGCGGATCCTGCTCGAGGTAGCCGAGGTGGCGCCGCACGCCCAGCGGGTCCGCGGCGACGTCGAGCCCGGCGACGCTCGCGCGTCCGGTCGTGGCGCGGGTGAGGCCGGCGAGGAGGCGCAGCGTCGTCGTCTTGCCGGCGCCGTTCGGCCCGAGCAGGCCGAAGACGGACCCAGCCGGCACGTCCATCGTCAGCCCGTCGAGCGCGACGATCCCGCCCGGGTAGTGGCGGGTCAGGCCGCTGATCGTGATCGCGGGCGGACCGGCAGGCACGGGCGGTGCGATGGCGACCGCCGCGGCGGTCACGCGAGCCGCACCTTCGACCGGCGGCGCGCCGTCCGTGGGGCCGGCCGCATCGATGACCGCTGCTCGCCCGGCCGGGGAGGCGATCGGCGGATCGTGCGGGCTGCCCCACCCGGGGACCGCGCCCGGCGCCGGAGCCTCGTCCGGCGGCGGGCCGTCGACCCGGCCGACGAGGAAGTACAGGACCGGGCCGATCACGTTGACGAGGATGATGATCACCGCCCACAGGCCCTTGTTGTTCCAGCGGACCGCGCGGTCGTCACGCAGCAGGTCGGCGATCGCGAAGATCAGCAGCCCGAGCTGCAGCAGCACGAGCGGCGCGACGAGGAGCAGGACGCTCGAGTCGAGCTGATCGAGGCCGATGTTCAAGCCGCGTCCCCTTCGTCGCGCTGGATGGTCGACGGTTGACGCGGCCAGCGCCATCGCCGGGCGCAAACGTGCGATGCGGTGGCGACCGCGTCAAGGGGCGCCGGAGCCCGCTGCTAGACTCGGTCGTGCCCGGCTCCGCCCTGCCGCCGGGGTCCCCGTGACGTTCCCCGGAGGAGTTCCATGACCGACGAGCGCGAGCGCTGGGCCCTGATCCTCGGGGCGTCCTCCGGCATGGGCGAGGCGACCGCGCTGACGCTCGCCGCGAACGGCTACCGGATCGCCGGCATCCACCTCGACTTCCGGGCCGCGACCGCGCACGTCGAGGAGCTCAAGGCGAAGATCGAGGCGCTCGGGTCCGAGGCGCTGTACATCAACATGAACGCCGCCGACGACGAGAAGCGGGCCGCCGCGCTGGCGACGCTCCGCGAGCGGTTCGACCGGAGCGCGGCCGAGGGCCGCTCGCCGTACGTCCGGGTCGTCATGCACTCGCTCGCGTTCGGCTCGCTCGTCCCGTTCCTCACCGAGGATCCCAAGGCGGGCGTCGACCGCAAGAAGATGGAGATGACCCAGGACGTGATGGCCAACAGCCTCGTCTACTGGGTCCAGGACCTGTGGCGGGGCGGGTTCCTCGCACCGGGCTCGAAGATCTACGCGATGACGTCCGAAGGGTCGACCCGGGTCGTGCCGTCGTACGGCGTCGTGTCGTCGGCGAAGTCGGCGCTCGAGTCGCACACGCGGCAGCTCGCGATGGAGCTCGCCCGGCTGGGCACGGGCGTCACCGCGAACACGATCCGCGCGGGCGTGACGATGACGCCGGCGCTGATGAAGATCCCCGAGAAGGACGCGATCATCGAGGCCGCGACCCGACGCAACCCGACCGGCCGGATGACGACGACGCAGGACGTCGCGAACACGATCCTCGCGCTGTCGGGCGAGGGGACCGAGTTCATCAACGGCGAGGTCATCGGCGTCGACGGCGGCGAGTTCATCACCGGCTCGTAGGCGCCGGGAGTGACGTCGCGATGAGCGGGCGGGTCCTCGTCGTCGGGTCGGTCAACGTCGACCTCGTGGTCCGGACGGAGCGGCTGCCGCAACCCGGTGAGACGGTCCTGGGCGGGACGTTCCAGCGGTTCCATGGCGGCAAGGGCGGCAACCAGGCCGTCGCCGCCGCCCGGCTCGGCGTGCCGGTCATGCTCGTCGCGGCGCTGGGCGACGACGAGTTCGGCGGGGACGCGCTGGCGGCGCTCACGCGGGAGGGCGTCGGGAGCCGACGTCATCGTCACGCTCGAGCACACGGCGACCGGCGTGGCGCTGATCCTCGTCGACACGTCCGCGGAGAACCAGATCGCGGTCGCCCCGGGCGCGAACGCGGGGCTGACCGCGGCCCACGTCCGCACCGCGCTGACCCGGCTCAGCCCGCACGCGGGCGATGTCGTCATCGTCACCCACGAGATCCCGACCGAGGCGGCCCGCGAGGCGCTCCGGATCGGGCGCGATGGCGGTGCCTGGACGGTGCTCAACCCGGCGCCGGCGGACGGGATCGACCGGACGATGCTCAGCCTGGCGGACGTCGTGACGCCGAACCGCGGCGAGCTCGCCCGGCTCGCGGCGGCCGACTCGCGCCGGTCCGGCCGGCCGACGCACGGCAGCGAGGACACGGTCCGGTCCGCGTCGACGCTCCTCGAGACGACGTCCGAGGGTCCGGGCGCCGGCCGCGCGTTCCTCGTCTCGCTCGGCTCGTCGGGGGCCGTGCTCGTGCCGCGGAACGGCGCCGCGGTCGACATCGCCGCCCCGAAGGTGCAGGCGGTGGACGCCACAGGCGCCGGGGACTCGCTGAACGGCGCGCTCGCCGCGGGCCTCGCGAGCGGCCTCGACCTCGAGCAGGCGGCCCGGCGCGCGGTCGTCGCGGCGTCGCTCTCGGTCACCCGCGCGGGTGCGCGGGAGGGGATGCCCACGGCGGCGGAGCTCGCCGCCGCGATGGGCGAGGAGGCCGCGGCCGGCGCCTGATCGCCGGGGTCAGCCGCCGAGCGCGGCGACCACCCGGTCCACGTTCCAGCGCATGAGGCCCTCGTAGGTGTCCTGGGGTGGGTCGCCCACGCTGTCGGTGTACAGGTCGGACACGACGGTCGCGCCCGTCTCCGCGGCGATCGTGTCGACGATGTCCGGGTTGAACTGCGCCTCGGCGAAGATCGCCTTGACGCCGCCCTCGCGGATCCGCGCCACGAGCGCGGCGATCTGGCCGGCGCTCGGGTCCTGCCCGGGCGCGTCGACCACGGTGCCGTCGATCGTCAGCCCGTAGGCCGCGGCGAAGTACGGGAACGCGTCGTGGAACGAGACGACCGTCCGGTTCGCCTCGGGGATCCGGCCGAGCTCGGTCTTCGCGTACTCGTCGAGCGCGGCGAGCCGCTCCTGGTAGCCGGCGAGATTCGCGCGGTAGGTCGCGGCGCCGTCGGGATCGACCGCCTCCAGCGCCTCCTCGATGCGCTCGGCGTAGGCCGAGGCGTAGGCGACGTTCATCCACAGGTGGGGGTTGGCGGCCTCGCCCGGCTCCTCCCCGGCGAGCAGCGTCACGCCCGGCAGGTCGTCGCCGAGCGCGATGACCGGCGCCTGCGTCCCGGTGTCGCCGACGAGGTCGCCCAGCCAGTCGTCCAGCCCGAGCCCGTTGCGGATGACGAGCCGCGCGTCGGTGACGCGCCGGATGTCGGACGGCGTGGGATCGAACGTGTGCACCTCGCCGCCCTTGGGGACGAGGCTCTCGACGCGGACCCGGTCGCCGCCGACCTGGGCGACGAGGTCCGCGAGGATCGTCGTCGTGGTCACCACCGGGACGCCCGTCCCGTCGCTGTCGTCCGCCCCGCCGCCGCAGGCGCCTGCGAGGAGCGCGGCGCCGACGACGGCGAGCGATGAGCGCGAGGCGGGGTGCGTTCACCGCGACGTCGCCGCCTGGCACGCGGCGCACAGGCCGAACAGCTCCAGCCGGTGGGCCGAGACCCGGAACCCCGACCGCCGGCCGATGTCCGCGAGGACCTCCGCGAGGCCGGTGTCGTCGACGTCGAGCGACCGTCCGCACCGGGTGCAGATCGCGTGGTGATGGTGGGCCGGCTCGCACGCGACGTACGCGTGGTCGCCCGCGGGCAGGTCGACCCGCTCCACGAGGTTGAGCGTCGCGAACAGGTCGAGGGCGCGGAACACCGTCGCCCGCCCGAGGCCCGGGTGACGGTCGCGCGCCTCGTCGACGAGCTCGGCGGCGGTGAAGTGGCCGTCGCGCCCGGCGATCATCTCGGCGACCGCGCGGCGGGGCTCGGTCAGCCGGTAGCCGGCATCCTCGAGCGCGCCGACGAGGCCGTTCCCGTCGGCCGGCGCGTCGGTCATGCCCGCGCCTCCGCGGCGAGCTCGTCCACCGCCAGGTCGGCCGCGTGGCGGCGCCGGGCGAGCAGGCCGCGCGGCCCGAGCGCGAGCACGACGAGGAACGTCGCCGGTCTGGACGAGGACGATCGTGGCGCCGCTGGCGACGTCGAGCCAGTAGGACAGGTACAGCCCGGCGATCGAGCTGGCGATGCCGACCAGCGCCGCGACGAGCATCAGCCGGGTGAACCGCACCGTGACCAGCTGCGCGGTCGCGGCCGGCGTGATGAGCATCGCCACGACGAGGATGATCCCGACCGCCTGGAGGCTGACCACGATCGTCAGCGCGACGAGCGCGAGGAACAGGTACTCGAGGCGGTCGACGGGGATCCCGGACGCGGCGGCACCGAGCGGGTCGAACGTCGCGTACAGCAGCTCCTTCCACAGCAGCGCGACGACGAGCACGACGCCGCCGCCGAGCACGACGAGCGCGACGAGGTCCTCGGGCCCGATGGCGAGGACGTTGCCCAGCAGGAAGCTGAACAGGTCCGCGACGTAGCCGTCGATCGTGCTGAACAGGAACACGCCGAGGGCGAAGGTCCCGGCGAACAGCACGCCGATCGCGGTGTCCTGGCGGATCCCCGCGCGCTTCGTGACCCAGCCGATGGCGAGGGCCGTGGACACCGCGGCGACGGCCGCGCCGAGGTAGAACGGGATGCCGATCATGTACGCCGCCACGACGCCCGGGAACCCGGCATGGGCGATCGCGTCGCCGATGAACGCGATCCCGCGCAGCACGACGTACGTGCCGACGACCGCACACACGATCCCGACCAGCGCGGACGCGATGAGCGCCCGGATGAAGATCGTCGTGCCGAGGGGCTCGAGGATGAGGTCCATCAGCGACCGTGATCGTGGAAGTGGCGTTCGCCCGGGGCCGCGTCGTCGTGGTGGTGCGCGTCGTCGAGGACGACGGTCCGCCCGTCGAGCTGGAGGAGGTGGCCGCCGTATGCGGCCGCCAGCACGTCCGCGTCGAGGAGGATCTTCGCCGGCCCGTACGCGACGACGGTGCGGTTCACCGCGAGCACCTGCTCGAAGCGCTGCGAGGCGGTCGCCAGGTCGTGGGTCGTCGCGACGATCGTCTTGCCGCGGTCCGCCTGGGCCTCGAGGAGGTCCATGAGCAGCTCCTGGGTCGCCGGGTCGATGCCGGTGACCGGCTCGTCGAGGAGGAACAGGTCCGGCTCGGCGGCGAGCGCCCGGGCGAGGAACACGCGCCGTCGCTGGCCGCCCGAGAGCCGCCCGATCTGCGTCCGCAGGTGGGTCGCCATGCCGACCTGTGCCAGTGCGTCGCGGACGGCGCGGCGGTCGTCGGCGCCCGGGCGGCGGATCGGCCCCAGCCGCGGGAAGCGGCCCATCATCACCACGTCCTCGACGGTGACCGGGAACCCCCAGTCGACGAGCTCCGCCTGGGGCACGTACGCGACGCGGCGTGCCTCGCGCCCGGCCGGCGCCCCGAGGATCTCGATCCGCCCGGACCACGGCTCGAGGAGCCCGGCCATCAGCTTGAGGAGCGTGCTCTTGCCGGCGCCGTTCGGGCCGACGACCGCGAGCAGGCTGCCCGGCTCGACCGCGAGCGTGACGTGCTCCAGCGCCGTCCGGTCCGCGTACCCGGCCGAGACGTCGCTCAGCCAGACGTCGGCGTGGGCGTGGGCGTGCGAGGCGTCCAGCGGGTCGTCGTGCCGGTGCGGGATGCGGCCCGGGTGCGTGTGGAGGACGGGGTCCCCGGGCGTCTCGGTCGTCATATGAGACACAGTATCAACTAGACGGTGCCGAGGGCAAGTGCCGACCCGTGCCGCATGGCCCGCGACTCGGGCCGAAGGTCCCTTTCGGAATGCTCCGGACCTCGCCGAGGCTGGGATCACACCCGCGCCGTGCTGGCGCGTCCCGCGCACCCCAGCTCCGAAAGAGGCCATCCCCTGAGCGGCTCGACGAACACCTCCGGCACCCGGACGACCCGACGCGACCGGCGCGCCGCGCAGCGCCACGCGCGGTCTGGCACGGGACGAGGCTCCCACGGCGCGCGGTCGGCGAGCCGTGGCGGCCGGCGCTTGGGCACCGGGACGATCATGGTCGCGGCGACCCTCGTGGGCGTGCTCATCGTCGTCGTCGTCGCGATGCAGCAGCTCGGCGGACGGGCGAGCGGCAGCGACGCCTGCGCGAGCCGGGCCTGGCGTACCCGACCGCGCTCATGGACGGGCGTCCATCGGTCGCGCGGATGCGCCCGTGACGCTCGAGGTCTGGGAGGACTTCCAGTGCCCGGTCTGCGCCCGACACTCGCTCGAGGTCGAGCCTGCGCTCGTCGGCGCGTACGTGCGCGACGGCGTCCTGCGCATCGTCCACCACGACCTCGCCTTCCTCGGCCGCGGCGGCGCCGACGACGAATCGGTGCTCGCCGCGAGCGGCGCCGTGTGCGCGAACCGGCAGGACGCGTACTGGGCCTACTCGCACTGGGTATACGCGAACCAGGACGGCGAGAACGCCGGCGGCTTCCGGCCGGAGCGGCTGCGCTCGATCGCAGCGGCGGCGGGCGTCGACGTCACGGATTGGGACGCGTGCGTCTCGGATGCCGCGGTCCGGCAGCAGGTCGCCGACTCGACCGCGACCGGGATCGGCCAGGGCGTCAACTCCACGCCGACGATGTACCTCAACGGGGTCCTCGTCGATCCGCCGGGCCTCCGGTCCGCCCAGGAGCTGGGGGCGCTCATCGAGGCCGCCGCTGCGGCGGCCGGCTCGTCCGTGGTGTCGCCCGCTGCCGTCCTCGCGGCGCCGTGACGGTCCCACGCTCCGCCCGGACGATCGTCGGGGTGGAATCGCGAGGCTGAAGGCCTAGGATGCCGGGGCCACGCAGCCGGCGCCGCGTGGTCCGACGCGGCCGGGCGCCGCGGGCACAGGAGGGATCGAATGGCGCTCGACGCCCTGCGGTCCACCTTCAAGCGACCGGGATCCGATGCCGCGCCGATGGCGGCGGGATCGGCCGCGCCCGCCGCGGCCAGCGTTCCAGCCCGGGACGCCGACGTTCCCGGCGGCCGCGCCGTTGTGGGGCCAGCCGCCGGCCGACGCACCCGCAGCCGCTGATCCCGACGCCGACGCGACCGGCTCCTTCGACGCCGTCATCGCGGCGGTCGAGGCGGCCCGCGAGCCGTACGGCCTGCCCGTCCAGCCGATGACCGGGCCGCCGTCCGAGTCGTCGTGGACCGTTCCTCCCGTCGCCGCCGCTCCCGCGCTGGCCGCCGCGCCGTCCGCGCCGTCGAGCTACGCCTCCGATCAGTACTCCTCTGTGTTCGCCGACCCGATCGCGGGCGGTGGGACCGACAACGCGACCTTCGGCTGCCCGTCATGCGGGCGCACCCTGGACCACGGCTCCTACCGCTGCGAAGGCTGCGGCGCGTGGCTGCTGCTCGACATGCCGCTCAAGCGCGCGGCGATGTTCGTCGGCGGCGGGCTCGTCGCGGGGATCGTCGTGACCGTGCTCCTCCTCAACCTGTTCGCCTCGCCCAAGCCCGCCCCGGTGGCCGGGCTCGGATGCCGCGAACGCCGCCGGCAATCGGCGCGGCCGCCGCCGCCGCCGAGATCCCGACCGGTGCCGTTGCCGCGCTCCGCGGGACGACCGCGCTCAACGGCCGGCTGGCCGACGAGGCGACGGCGCTCCGCAAGGCGCTCGATGCGAAGAAGTTCAAGACCGGCGACGTCCAGAAGGTGCTGCGCCGGATGGCCATCGACGCCCGCGCCGGCGTCGGGATGCTCACGTCGCTCGCCGCGTGGCCCGAGGCCGCCGGGTCAGCAGGCTGCGCTCCAGACGTTCTACGCGGACCTCCAGCGCCAGATCGACGCCGGGCTCAGCGCGTCGATCCGCAGCACCGGCGCGTACAAGAAGGCCGCCAAGGCGGTCCTCTCGACCCTCGGCACGGCGCCTGCGATCGACACGGACGCGCGCACGCTCGCCGCGCAGGCGGGCGTGCGAGCTCGTGCCGCGTCACGTTCCCCAAAGCCATCCGCTGACGGCCGTCGGCCGCGGCGCGGTCGCGCTACGGGTGCGTCGGCCGTGAGGTACCCCGTCAGCTCCACGTAGGCCTCGCCCCCGAGCGGCCGGCCGTCGCGCGTCGCGGTCACGACCTGCGACCCCTCCCAGTACACGACGCCCGTCGTCGCGCGCGTGTCGAGCTCCTGCTGCGCCACCGTGGGCCGGAGCCGGATGTCGAGCCCCTCCCCGGGCAGCCGGATCGTCCATGCGGCCGGGTAGGCCGCCGCGGTCGCGGGGCTCGTCCACGTGTCGGTGACCTCGACGCTGAACGCGTCCCGGTCGAGGTGGCGGGTGGTGCCGTCGGGCGCGACGAGCGTGCCGTAGATCAGCGGATACGAGCCGTCGGCCGCGCGGACGAGCGACACCGTCAGGTCGGTGCCGTCCTCGAGGTTGACCGCGAACCAGTCCCAGCCGCCCCCGCCGACCGAGATGAAGTCGCCCCACTGGTGGTCGAACCAGGCGTCGCCCTCGACGGTCAGCGTCCGATCGCCGAGCGTCACCGATCCCGAGGCCGTCATCGACGTCCGCGAGTAGTAGTACGAGCCACCGGCGACGCCGAAGTCGATGTAGCCGTCCTCGTCGTGCAGCGCGGGCGCCTTGCGCGGCGTGAGCGCGAGGTCCAGCCCGAAGCCGTCGACGGGGTCGCCGCGCACCTCCGCGGGCGACGCGGCGGCCGCCAGCCGGTCCGCGCCCAGCGAGCCGGACATCGTCCACGGCGTGCTGTCGGGGGGCGTGGCGCCGGTGACGTCGAGGCCGGTGACGGTGAGCGCGAAGCCCGTGGGCTCGCCGCTCGCGTCCCGCGGCGAGGCGTCGGCCTGCGGCCCGATCTCCGCGCGCTGCGCGTAGTGGAACGCGTCGCCGGTCTCGTCGGTCAGGGCGAGGTGCGACGCCCACGAGACCGGGAACCCGCCGCGCTCGGCGCGGAACACGACGTACTCGAAGCCCAGCCGGGTGCCGTCGTCGGCGCGCAGGTGGCCGGTGTAGTACCACCACTCGGTGAGGCGGTCGTGCGGCCCGTCGTCGCGCGGCAGCTCGACGGGCTGCGGGTCCGGGAGGCGCGGCTCGGCCGTCGGTGCCGGCGTCACCACGGGCCGCTCGGCGGCCGGGTTCGCGAGCACCGGGCCGGAGCACGCGCCGACGACCACGGCGACGACCGCCGCGAGGACGAGCAGGGCACGGGTCATGGATCGGGGTCGTCATCGGATCGCGGCCTCCACCTCGGCCTCGGTCCGCGGCAGGATCGGCTGCAGCGCCCGGTCGAGGCGCTGCGGGACCCACCAGTTCCACTTGCCGAGGAGGCGCATCGTCGCGGGCACGAGGAGCGCCCGGACCACGGTCGCATCGAGGGCAACGGCGATCGCGACGCCCAGCCCCAGCGCCTTGATGAGCACGATGTCGGCGAACGCGAACGATCCCGCGACGACGACGACGATGAGCGCCGCGGAGCTGACGATCCGCCCGGACCGCTCGAGCCCGCGGGCGACGGCCTCGGTGTTGTCGCCGGTCCGGTCCCAGACCTCCTTCATCCGCGACAGGAGGAACACCTCGTAGTCCATCGACAGCCCGAACAGGACGCAGAACAGGATCACGGGCTGGGTGGTCTCGACGAAGCCGAGCGGCTGGAACCCGAGCAGCGCGGACAGGTTGCCGTCCTGGAAGATCCACACCAGCGCGCCGAACGAGGCGACGATCGAGAGCGTGTTCATCACCAGCGCCTTGATCGGCAGCACGACCGAGCGGAGCAGGACGAACAGGACGATGAACGTGGTGATGACGATGAACGCGGCGGTCCGCGGGAAGTCCGCCCAGACGCGCGACACGACGTCGTCCACGTCGGCCGCGCCGCCGCCGACGAGCACCGTCATGCCCGCGGGCGGCGCCAGCGCGCTCGTGGGATCGCGCAGCTCGCGGGCGAGCGCGCGACCCTCGTCGCGGTTCGGGCCGTAGGGCGTGTAGATGGTGAACGCGGTCAGGTCGCCCTTCGTCGTCGCGCCCAGCGCGGTCGAGACGAACCGGTCCGGCGGGCCGGCGGGGGAGCCGTAGAGGAGCTGGTACTGGTCGAGGGTGACGCGGGGATCGACGTCGACGAGCGACGCGACGCGGGACACCCGCGGGTCGGCCGCCAGCCGGCGCGAGTACGCGTACAGGCTCGCGAGGTTGTCGGACCTGGTCGCGTCGCCGGTCGTCCGGACCGCCAGCACGAGCGGCGCGAACTCGCCCTCCCCGAACTCGCGCGCCAGGACGTCATACGCCTCGCGCGACGGGACGTCCGGCGGGAGGATCGAGGCGTCCGGCGCATTGAACCGGACGTGGAGGAACGGCAGCCCCAGGACGAGCAGCAGCGTGAGCGTCGGCACGAGGACCGCGACCGGGTGGCGCATCACCCGCCGGGCGAGGCGGGCCCACGGTCCGTCGGGCGACGGCTCGGCCGTGATCGACCGGATCTGCAGCCGGTCCACGCGCGTGCCGAGGATCGCGAGGATCGCCGGCAGGAGCGTGATCGCGGCCGCGACCGCCAGGAACACGACGATCGCCCCGGCGATGCCGACCGAGCGCAGGATCATGAACTCGAACAGCACGAGGCCCAGCAGGCCGAGGAGCACGGTCAGGCCCGAGAAGAACACCGCGCGACCGGCGGTGGCGACCGTGACCCGGACGGCCTCGGCGACACGGTCCGGCCCGTCGCGATGGGCCAGCTCCTCGCGGAAGCGGCTGGTCATCAGCAGCGAGTAGTCGACGCCCAGCCCGAGGCCGAGGAGCGTCGCGAGGTTGAGCACGAAGATGCTCATCGGGATCACCTGCGCCACGAGGAAGATCCCCGCGAGCGCGACCAGCACCGAGGCGCCGCCGACCGCGAGCGGCACGCCGGCCGCGACGAGGCTGCCGAACACGAGCAGCAGCGCCAGCGCGGCGAGCGGCAGCGAGATGACCTCGGAGCGCTGGAGGTCGCGCTCGGTGACCGCCTGGACGTCGCCGTAGAACGCAGGCCCGCCGGCGACCTGGACGCGGATCCCGGGCGCCTCGTGGAGGAGGGACGTGACGCCCGGGATCGCGTCGGGGGAGTCATCCGGTGGGAGGTCGAGGAACACGATGTCGTACGCGGTGTGGCGGTCGGCACTCACCTGGTTGGGCGCGAGGACGTGCGACAGGACCCGCGTGACGTGCGGGGCGCGAGGCACGTCGCGGGTCGCGGCGGTGACCGCGGCCAGCCATTCGGGCGTCCCGGCCGTGAGCGCGTCCGAGGTGTAGACGAGGACGAACGCCGAGGGCTCCACGCCGAGCTCGTCCTGGAGCAGCTGCTTCGCCTTCGCCGACTCGAGGTCGTCGAGGATGAAGTCCGCCCGCCGAGAGCGCACCCGGCGCCTGCGGGGCGAACGGCAGCGCCGCGAGGATGAGCACCGCCCACGCGCCGACGATCCACCAGCGGCGACGGACGGCGAAGCGGCCCAGGCGATCGAAGCTCATCCGTGCTCCGGTTCGGCGGTCATCAGGTGATCGCGTGTTTCATGCGCGTAACAGGTAGCAGGTTATCATGCCCGTGCGGTCGGCGCTCCCGGGCACGCCGGACGGCACGGGCGTTCTGCTAGATTCGTCCCGCCGCGTCCACCGCCTTCGAGGGATCCCTCCGCGTGACGATCTTCACGGTCTGGTTCCAGAACTTCCCGGACAACTTCGTCATCCTGCTCGCCGCGGTCACGATCGCCGGCGGGTTCGTGTTCGTGTTCGCCAAGGCGGCGATGGTCGCCGAGGGTGGCCGCCAGCCACTCGCCCGCAAGATGACGGCGCCGAACACGAAGCTGCTGTTCGCGGCGCTGATGGTCCTGTGGGCGATCGTGTTCGGGATCGGGCTGCAGCTCGTCCCGCACGAGGGCGCCAGCTCGCCGTACGGCGGCATCGGCCTGATCGCGATGTTCAGCGGCTTCTTCATCCTGATGGGCCTGATCTGGAGCGTGATCGGGGAGTAGCCCGCCCCGCCGCTCGATCGACCCGGAGCCCGGCCATGCGCCGGGCTTCTCGATTCCCGATGGCGCGGTCCGCCCGCCGGCGCGCTGAGCGCGCGTTCCGGCGAGAAGACCGTTCAGGTGCGCTCTCAGCGAACACCCGGGTCACCTCGCGCGTCGACCTGCGCGCTTGGCGCACGAGGCGGTGCAGCAGCACATCGGACGGTTCGCTCGCCGCACAAGGGCGCCACATCGTTCGCACGTCCCCGTCACAGGCGCGACCAGGCACGACCGGAGGCGATGATGGGACGCCGCATGATGCTCGCGATCGCCGGGATCTGCGTGGCCATCGGCGGCTGCCAGTCCGCGGCAATCGCATCGCCGGAGCCATCGGTACGCTGGACTCCCGTCGCCGACGGTCCGGGCGGTCGCTGCATCGTCGCCGTCGCCACGACCCACCATGACGCCGCGCCGACATCGGAGCCCCGACGACCTGCCCGAACGGACCATCCCGCCCGATCTCGAACGCACGCAACCAAGACGCGGGATGACATCCGCGTCACGGTGACGATGCAACGGAACCCTCTGCCGGCGGGCGAGCGCAGCTGGGTCAAGACCCGGGTTGAGAACCTCGGGGCGACGGACGATGACGTGGTTCGCACGATCGGCTGCGCGCGCCCGGTATGGGGTCGAAGGGCAGGCCGCCGAGCAATGGCGCTATGGACACGACGCATGCGGGCAACGCGCAGGCAGTTCAAGGACCTCGTCCTCGGGGTGCTCGGTCAACAGGAGGAGCCGCTGCGCACCAATCGTCTCGTTCCAGCCGAAACGGCACCTTGGTCGCGGCACCTATGGGTGCGCCGAACATGGGCATGGCCGAGACCATCAAGCCAGGCAAGGAGATCCGCGAGACGCGTTGGTGGACGGGATTCGACGAGCGGAGCTTGGGGCTCCCGCCATCAGGTCGTGTGCTCCTGCGCATGGAGGCAGCGTTCTACTGGCGAGGGCCCGAGCCGGTGGACAACATCACGAACCACCGCGATCAGGCTCAAGCTCGATGCGTGGATCTCGCAGGGCGTGTCCTCGGCCAGGCCCACGCCACCGGAGATCGTCGACGCAGCGCTCGCCGACGCCGATTTCGCGACGTTTCCGTGGAGACGCAGGAGCTCACCAACGGCCGCGAGGTACTTGCCCTGGTACGACGCGGAGGAGGATCGGTGGGAGGTGGGCGTGATGCCGTGGTATGAAACCGAACCGCCACGGATCCATGGCGTGCTGGTGGATGCCGCGACGGGCGAGGTGATCGCGCCGCTCGATCGGCCATGGATCCACGACGTCGATCCGGCTGCCGTACTGACGACGATCGGATGATTCCGTCCCGGCCCGTGGACGGTCCGGCGGGCCTTCGCTATGATCGGCGTCCATTCACACTGAATAGGTTCTATGCATCCGAGCCGCCGGCATGACCGGCGCCGGACGCCCACCGGAGCGGAGGAGCGACACGATGGAGACGGAGGCACGGACCGAGACCGCGGGCGGCGCATTGGCGGCCGCTGAGGCGGCCCCGTTCGTCAACCACCGCGATCCCGCGCGTCGCCTTGGCCCGGACGGCCTGCCCGCCGTGAGCCGCCGCGCCCCGAAGTGGCAGGACGTCCCCGACGAGAAGTGGAACGACTGGCGCTGGCAGCTGTCGAACCGCGTCAACGACCTCGAGGAGGTCGCCGAGATCCTCGAGCTGACCGACGAGGAGCGCGAGGGGCTGTCCGCGGACGACAAGTTCCGGGTCGACATCACCCCGTACTTCATCAGCCTGATCGACCCCAAGGATCCCACCGACCCGATCCGCCGCCAGGTCATCCCGCTGGCGCGGGAGCAGAGCGCGTTCATCGGGATGATGGAGGACTCGCTGGGCGAGGACCGCCACTCCCCGGTCCCCGGCCTCGTGCACCGCTACCCCGACCGCGTCCTGATGCTGATCACGACGCAGTGCGCCACGTACTGCCGATACTGCACCCGGAGCCGGATCGTCGGCGACCCGACCCAGAACTTCAACCGCCGCGACCACGAGGCGCAGCTCGACTACATCCGCCGGACGCCGCAGATCCGCGACGTCCTCATCTCCGGCGGCGACGGCCTGACGCTTGCGCCGAAGCTGCTCGAGAGCGTCCTCCGCGGCCTGCGCGAGATCCCCCACGTCGAGATCATCCGGATCGGCTCGCGGGTGCCGGTCTTCCTGCCCCAGCGGATCGACGACGAGCTGTGCGAGATGCTCGCCAAGTACCACCCGATCTGGCTGAACATCCACGTCAACCACGCCAACGAGATCACGCCCGAGCTCGCCCGCGCCTGCGACAAGCTGAGTCGCGCCGGCATCCCGCTCGGCAACCAGTCGGTGCTGCTCGCGGGCGTCAACGACTGCGTGAACATCCAGCGCGACCTCGTCCACGGGCTGGTCGAGATGCGCGTCCGGCCGTACTACCTCTACCAGTGCGACCTCGTCGAGGGCTCCGGGCACTTCCGCACCCCGGTCGGCAAGGGCCTCGAGATCATCGAGGGCCTGCGCGGCCACACCTCCGGCTACGCGGTGCCGACGTTCGTCGTCGATGCGCCCGGCGGCGGCGGCAAGATCCCGGTGATGCCGAACTACCTCATCTCGTACTCGGACCACAAGATCGTGCTCCGCAACTACGAGGGCTACATCACGACCTACGAGGAGCCGCTCGAGTACCAGCAGCACGACAAGAAGAGCTGCGCGTCGTGCCAGAACCCGCGCCAGGAGGCGGGCCAGGGCGGCGTCCACGCGCTGCTCCAGGGCGAGCGGATGTGGATCGAGCCGGCGGGGTTCGAGCAGGTCCACGAGCGCGGCAACACGGAGGTGCACCGCCTCAAGGACCCGGCCAAGTGGGTCCCGTACGGCGTGGGCGCGATCGAGGGCCAGGTCGTCGATCGCGGGCTGCCCGTGCTCGAGGCGGGCGCCATCGAGGCGAACGGCGCGACCGCCCCTGCCTACGGCCCGGGCGAGGAGCCCCGCCCGGCCGAGGGCGCGCCGACCGCGACGGCGAACCACGAGCTCCTCTAGCCCATCGTCCGCGCCCTGCGGACGGGCGGCCATCCGGTTACAGTTCGACGGGCCGCGGGCGGTGATGCGCGGCCGTTGTCAGTGGAGGCGCCGCGGCGCCGACAAGGGGATTGCATGAGCTCCGGGTCACGGAAGAAGCGGCAGTCGGTGGCGCAGACCGCCGGCGGGATCATGTTCGGGTTCGAGCAGCAGGTGTTCCGCGACGCGCCGCCGCCCCAGGAGGTCGTCCACCAGGCGCGTCCCGATGCGTCGGTGCCCGCCGGCGACGGGTCGTTCGTGACGCTGGAGCTGCCGGACGACGTGCTGCCCGACGCGCGCGCTGGCGGATGACCCGCTCGATCCGTGGGCCGGGATCGAGGACGAGCTGACCGACCAGGACGACCCGTGGGCGGACTATGCCGCGGAGACCGCGCCGGCCTCAGGCGGTGAGGGCGATCCGGCCGCGAAGGCGAAGCCCGACCGGCGCTGACAGCGCGAGGCCCGCGGCAAGCACGCCGAGGCCGAGGAACGCCGGCCCGAGGTGCACGAGGTCCAGGTAGCCCACCGCCACGTGGACGCCGATCGCGGCACCGAACCCGAAGCCCCCGGCGAGCGCGAGCGCGCACCATCGGCCCACCGAGGGCGGCGCGAAGACCGCGACGCCGAGCGCCGCGATCCCCGTGGCGAGCAGCCCGCCGCCGAACGCGGCGCGGTCGTGGGCGATGAGCGGCACCAGGCCCGCGTCGATCGCACGGATCGCGTCCGGATCGGCGCCGATGAACGTGAGGTCCTGGGGGACGAACACGGTCGTCGCCCCCACGCCGAGGATCACGAGCCCGCCGACGATCATGCCGAACGACGCGAGCGCCACGAGCGCGGTGCCCGCGACGAGCCGGGTCGGTGCCACGGGGTCGGTGCGGGCGCGGCGCGGGCGGTCACGAGCCATGACCCTTCGACCGGCCACGCCGGATCGGGCCGCGTCCCGGCCAGGCCGATGGCGACGACCGGCAGGAGCAGCAGCGTCCCGATGGCGTGCCACACGTCGAGGTACCCGTAGCCCAGCCACGCGAGGAAGCTGAGGAAGCCGGCGGTGGCGCTCGCCGCGAGCGTCCACCACGCCCACCGGCGCCCGCCCTGGATCGGCCCCCGCGCGAGCCAGACGTAGAGGACGGCGACCGCCAGCAGGGTCCCGCCGAACGACACCCGGTCGTGGAACATGAACCCGACGATCCGTCCGCCGTGGTGGTGGCCGAGCTCCGCGGCGGTCATCCCGAGCCACGCGGTGTCGTGGGGCAGGAAGGCGCCCGACATCGACTGCGCGATCCCGAATGCGCCCGAGCCGCCGAGCGCCAGGGCGGCGAGCAGGAGGAACGAGCGACCCATGGCGTGCCTCCGCAAACATGCTATCTGTGGATAGCAAGAATGGCGCGCAGGCACGCGTCATGTCAATGGGTCAGTTGCGCATCCCGCCGAAGATCCCGATCACCTGGACGACGTCGTCGCGATCGGCGGCCTCGGGCTGCTCCTCGAGGTACTGGCGCAGGTCCGCCAGCGCGGCCGACCACTGGCCGGTGCGCCCGAGCAGGAGCCCGCGATCGCGGCCGTGATCGGGCGAGGTCGGCTCCACGATCCGGAGCAGCTCCACCGCGCCTAGCGCACCCACCCAGTCGCGCCCGTGGAGGTGGGCGGCCTTGAGGTTGCGGATGACGCGGGCGAGGATCTCGCGCCGGCGCGCGGGGCGGAGCATGCCGGCGTGGAGGAGGACCCCGTCGCCCATCGAGCGCCGGATGAGCGCCTGGCAGTCGTCACGGGTGAGGACCCGCCCGCCGCCGGCCGGGTCGAGCAGCAGCCCCTCCGGGCCACCGACGATGAAGTGGCCCGGCAGCCCGACGCCGTGGAGCGCGAGGCCCAGCCGCCACGCGACCTCGAGCTCGATGATCGCGAGGTTGATCGGGAGGCCCACGCGACGCTCGAGGACGAGGTCGAGGCGCGACAGGTCGGGGTCGGCGTCCATCCGGACCGGCGTCCGGAACGCGAGCTCGCGGTACAGGACGTCGTGGAGCGTGTCGAGGATGCGGCCGGTGCCGTCACCCAGGTCGAGGTGGACCCGGACCCGTTCGGCGAGATCGTCCAGCCGCTGGAGGCTGGGCTCCGGGTCGAGCTCCTCGCGTCCCTCGCTCGCGATCAGCAGGGCGCCGAAGGCGAGATCGATCTGCGGCTCCGGGCGCGCGATGAGCCGCGCGAACCGGGAGCGGTTGGCCGCGCGGGCGGCGTCGAGGCCGGACATCCCGGCATCGTAGCGCCGCCCGTGCGATCGGCAGGTCCGGGACCGCCGCGTGCGGGGCCGCACGGGCCGTGTGCTAGCCTTCGAAACCCGACTCCCCGACTCGGATATCGCGTGACTGACTCGCTGATGACCGTCGAGCCCGGCGTCGTCGGCTCCCGGCCCGCACCGGCCGGCATGCCCGATGCCCACATCGTCCCGCCCCAGGTCGCCGAGCCCGGCGACCCGTTCAGCACGCTGCGCGTGATCGACGCCGTGGCGCGCATGGACCGCGGCCGGCCGATCCGCCTCGACGACCTCGTGGACCGCCTCAACGCGACCCACCTCGACTGGCTGTTCACGCGCGCGGTCGTCGCGGATGCCCTGATCGCGCTCCAGGCGAACTGGATGGCGGACTACCGCAACAGCTCCGGGATCGTCCTCGAGGGCGGCCCGTACGGCGACACCGTCACGCTCGAGGACTCCAGCCGGGTCGATCCCTGGATCGCCGGCCAGGCCCAGCGCGCCGCCGATGCCTGCCGCATCGTGCTCGACGACTTCGCGCGCCGCGACCGGGTGGCGGGCGAGTGACCACGATGCCCCGTTCCAACGTGTCCCAGCCGGCCGTGTGTCGGCCGGGCCCCACGGGCCGCTGCGCGTGTAGCCGGCGGGCACGGTCGCACTGACCGGGCGCCCGCCGCACCCCTGCCCGCCCGTCCCCGACGGGTCCCGCACCCCCGAACCACCAGGAGCACCGCACCGTCATGACCGTTTCCGGCTACGCCAAGGACGTCCTCGTCAGCGCCGACTGGGCCAAGGCCCACCTCGACGATCCGTCGATCCGGTTCGTCGAGGTCGACGTCGACACCACCGCCTATGACCAGAGCCACATCCCGGGCGCCGTCGGCTGGAACTGGACCAGCCAGCTCGCCGACGGGGTCCGCCGCGACATCGCGAGCCGCGAGGAGTTCAGCGCGCTGCTGTCGCAGGGCGGCATCGGCCCCGACACGCAGATCGTCCTCTACGGCGACAACAACAACTGGTTCGCCGCCTGGGCCTACTGGCAGCTGAAGCTGTACGGCGTCGACAACGTCAAGCTGCTCAACGGCGGCCGCAAGTTCTGGCTCGACAACAACCTGCCGCTGTCGACCGACGTGCCGTCCTACCCGGCGAGCGGCTGGGACCTGCCCGAGGTCGACTACTCGCTGCGCGCGTTCCGCGACGACATCCTGCCGCGCCTCGGCGACGAGGGGCTGGCGCTGGTCGACGTCCGGTCGCCCGCCGAGTTCGCCGGCGAGGTCATCGCCCCTCCCGGCATGACCGAGACGGCCCAGCGCGCCGGCCACATCCCCGGCGCCGCGTCCATCCCGTGGGCCACGCAGGTCAACGAGGACGGGACGTTCAAGTCCGCCGACGAGCTCACGGCGCTGTACGCCGTCGAAGGGCGTCGCAGGCGACGCGGACATCATCGCGTACTGCCGGATCGGCGAGCGCTCGTCGCTCAGCTGGTTCGTGCTCCACGAGCTGCTCGGCTTCAGCCGCGTCCGCAACTACGACGGCTCGTGGACCGAGTGGGGCTCCATGGTCGGCGTGCCGATCGAGAAGGCGGCGGCGGTCGCGGTCGCCGGCTGACGGATCCGCAGCATCACCGACGACGGCGCCGGGCATCGTCCCGGCGCCGTTTCGATTCCCGGGCGCCCGGGTTGTGGCACCGTGTGGCGATGCCCGCGCCGCCCGCCCGCCTGCTCCACCGACATCGCCCCCGAGACCGACCTGTACGAGCCGGTGAAGCGGCTGCTCGCCGCGCAGGGCTACGACGTGAAGGGCGAGATCCAGGGCTGTGACGTCGTCGCCGTGCGGGGCGACGAGCCGCCGGTCGTCGTGGAGCTCAAGCGCGTGTTCGGGCTCGCGGTCGTGCTCCAGGGCATCGACCGGCTCGCGATGACCGATTCCGTGTACGTGGCCGTCGGGGCATGGCCGCGGCAGCTCGCCGAGAGCCGCCGGCTGTGCCGTCGCGTCGGGCTGGGCCTCATCGTCGTGGCGGACGGGCGGGCGGAGGTGCTCGAGGACCCGGTGCCGTACCGGCCGCGCCGCGACGCACGACGGGTCGGCCGGCTGCTGCGCGAGCACGCCCGGCGGGTGGGCGATCCCGCGACGGGCGGATCGACCCGCATCCCGATCATGACCGCGTACCGGCAGGAGGCGATCCGCTGCCTGCGGCTCCTCGGCGACGGGCCACTCGCCGTGCGCACGATGCGCGCCACCGGGACGGTGCCCAACGCCGGGCGGATCCTCGTCGCCGACTACTACGGCTGGTTCGAGCGGGTCGCCCGCGGCACGTACGGGCTGACGCCTGCCGGGCAGGCGATGCTCGCCGCGCTCGAGGCGAGGCGTGCTGGAGGCCGAGGCGGTGCTGGAGGCCGGGGCCTAGAGCATCCCGGGATTGGGGAGGAACCGGGCCGGGTCGACGAGCGACGGGTCGCTGCACAGGAACTGGTCGTGGTCGACGACGTGGAAGCCCGCGTCGAGCAGGAGCGGGAGCGCCGGGTTCGGCCCGAGCAGGCAGGCCTGGACGCGGCCGCCGCGGGCGGCCCGGGCGAGGCCCGTGAGGATCGGCGGCACCGGGTCCGCGCCGGGACGGATCAGCAGCCGGTTCAGCGCCCGCGTCGGGGACACCTGCTTCGCCCGCCCGTACCCGAAGGCGACCGGGCCCTCGCGCGTCCTCGACGAGGAACGGGTCGGCCTGCGGCTGGGCGGCCCAGTAGGCGTGGTCGTCGGGCCGTGCAGCGCCAGTCCAGGCGGCCTCGAGCCCCGCCAGCTCGTCGGGGGTCGCGTCGCGCACGGCGAGCGACGGATCGAGGGTCGGCAGCTGCGCCGCCTCGCCCTCCAGGTACAGGCAGATCCACAGCGGCGTCATGCCCGCCCGGACGTAGAGCGGCAGCGCCCGCGGATCGCTCGAGGCAAACGTCGCGCGCACCGGCGCGTCCTCGAACAGGGCGGTGAGCAGCGGCCGCCCCAGCCCCTGGCCCAGCCGCCCGGGCTCGACGAACAGGTCCGCGAGCATGCGCACGCGTCCGGTGTCGAGGACGGAACCGAACGCGACGACGCCGCCGTCCACGCTCGCTGACCAGCGTCCGGTGGCGCTCGACGAAGTGGCGGACGTACGGCCCGATGATGTCGGCGCCGCCCGGCGCCACCGGCGCGTCCTCCTCGTGGGCCGCTGAGGATCCGCCGGATCGTCGGGATGTCGTCGACGGTGGCGAGCCGGATCGTCGCCGCGGCCGTCGTCGCTCACGACGCTCGCGCGCGCGGCCCGCGGCCGTAGCGGGCCATGACGTCGAGCAGCCGCTCGTGGTCGAGGGCGCGCGCGGTGATCCCGTCGCGGCCCGTGAGCGTCTCGGCGCTGAGCAGGGCGTTCACCACCGCGGCCTCGGTCGCCTCGACCGCCGCCTGGAACAGCGGCGAGATCGCCCGGTCGACGACCATCCGCGTCTCGACGACCTGGCGCGGGTCGCGCTCGCCGGCGGTCCGCGACAGCCCGCGGTTGCCGGTCGCGAACGCGATGAACAGGTCGCCCGAGCCATGCGACGCGTAGCTGCCCATCCGCCCGAGCCCGAGCGTCGCCCGCTGGGCCAGCCGCTCGCACTGGTGGGGGAGGAGGGGCGCGTCCGTCGCGAGGACGACGATGATCGAGCCACCGCCGGGCCCGATCCGCGACGAGCCAAGGGCCGGCCGCGCACTCGGATCGCGTGACGGTCGACCGCGGCCTCCTCGTCCCACGGGCTCGGCACGCTCGGACAGCGGGATGGCCTCGCCCACCGGGACGCCGTCGATCCGCAGCAGCTCCCGGTCGCCGTAGTTCGCCTGGACGAGCGCGCCGACGGTCCAGCCGCCGTCCTCGGCCGGGACCCGCCGGGAGGCCGTCCCGATGCCGCCCTTGAACTCGTGGCAGATCATCCCGACGCCGCCGCCGACGTTGCCCTGCTGGACCGGCCCGCTCGCCGCGCCCGCGAGCGCGGCGTCGACGTGCGCGGCCGTCACGTGGAAGCCGTTGATGTCGTTGAGGGCGCCGTCGTACGTCTCGCCCACGACCGGCAGCGACCAGAACACGGAGTCGCGCGCGTGGGCCCGTGCCGCTTGGGCGACGAGCGCGTCGCGCACCACGCCGACCGAGTGGGTGTTGGTGATCCCGATGACGCCGCCGAGGAGCCCCGACTCGCGGACCCACTCGAGGCCGGTCAGCTCGCCGTTGCCGTTGAGCCGGTGGCAGCCCGCGAACACGGGCTCGGTCCAGACGTCGTCCTCGTGGGGGATGACGACCGTGACCCCGGTCCGCACGGGCCCCTCGCCGACGACGAGCGGCCCGTCGCCGCTCGATCAGCGTCGTGTGGCCCACCCGAACCCCCGCCACGTCCGTGATCGCGTCGTGCTCCCCCGGTTCGAGCAGGCCGATGCGCAGGCCCAGCGCTCGAGCACTCACAGTCCACCCTCCGCTCCCCGGTGTCGCGATCTGCGCGACCGCTCCTATCATCGCCGCGTGTCCTCCATCCCGGAAGCCCGTCCCGCCCCGCGGCGTCTCGCCGTGCGGCTGCCGCTGCCGTCGCTCGACGGCGTGGCGCCGATGGACGCGGCCGAGGCGTTCCGCGACCTCCCGGGCCTCGCGCTGCTCGAGAGCGCGCGCCCGGGCCGCACCGGCCGCTGGAGCTACCTGACCGCCGACCCGATCGCGGTGCTCGAGGCGCCCGCGGAGGGCGAGGATCCGTTCGCCGAGGCCCGGTCGCTGCTGGCGCGGATGGCCGCCGGTGACGATGGCGAGCCCCTGCCGCCGTTCGCGGGCGGGCTCGTCGGCTACCTCGGCTACGACCTCGGCCGGCGGTTCGAGCGGCTGCCGTCGATCGCGCGCGTGGACCAGCACCTGCCGGTCGTGCGGCTCGGGCTGTACGACTGGGCGATCGCCTGGGACCGGCGGCGGGGCGAGGCCGTGCTCGCGGCGCGCGTCGTCGACGGCGACACGGACCGGATGGGGGCACGGATCCGCGACGTCCTCGACCGGGTCGACGCGCTCGCCCGCGGCGAGGTCCCCGCGGCGCGCGCCGACGTCCGCGTCCGGCACGACGGCGGCATCGACGAGCGGATCCCGGCGGTCGCCCCCGACGCCCCGGGGGCGTTCGAGTCCGGCACGTCGCGCGCGGCATGGATCGACGGCGTCGAGGCGGTGCGCTCGGCGATCGGGCGGGGCGAGATCTACCAGGCGAACCTCACCCGCAGGCTCGAGGCGCCGTTCGCCGGCGACCCGTGGCCGCTGTTCCGGCGGCTGCGGACCGGCGACCCGGCGCTGTTCGCCGGCTACCTCGACCTCGGTCCGTCGCCGGCCGCCGGCACGCCGCGGGCGCTGCTCTCCGCGAGCCCGGAGCCGTTCCTCGCGGTCGACGCCGCCGGACAGCGTCAGCACCGACCCGATCAAGGGCACCCGGCCGCGCGGCCGCACGCGCGAGCAGGACCGGGCGCTCGCCCGCGAGCTGCTCGCGAGCACGAAGGACCAGGCCGAGAACGTGATGATCGTGGACGTGCTGCGCAACGACCTCGGCCGGGTGTGCGAGCCGGGCTCGGTGCAGGTGCCGCGGCTCCTGCGGCTCGAGCGGACGGCGGCCGTCCAGCACCTCGTGACGACGGTGACCGGCCGGCTCCGGGAGGGCGTGGACGCGTTCGACCTGCTCGCGGCCGCGTTCCCCGGCGGCTCGATCACCGGCGCGCCGAAGATCCGCGCGATGGAGCTGATCGAGACCCTCGAGCCGGTGCGCCGCGGCCCGTACTGCGGCGCGCTCGCGTGGCTCGGGCCGGACGGGGCGCTCGGCTCGTCGATCCTCATCCGGACGTTCGTCGCGGACGGCGAGCGGCTGACGCTCCACGTCGGCGGCGGGATCACGTGGCGCAGCGACCCCGTCGACGAGTGGGACGAGACCGTCGCCAAGGCGCGCGGGCCGCTGTCGTCGATCGGCGCGGTCGAGGTCGCGGGATGAGCGGGGCGATGCCCCGGTTCGTCTGGGTCGACGGCGAGGTGCTGCCGGCGAGCGAGCCGCAGATCACCGTGTTCGACCGCGGGTTCCAGCTGGGCGACGGGATCTTCGAGACGCTCCGCGCGCGGGGCGGCCGGCTGACGGAGGTCGCGGAGCACGTCGCCCGCTTGCGGCGCTCCGCGGCGGGCCTCGACATCGACCTCCCGGATGATCTCGACGAGCGGCTCGCGGCGGGGATCGCCACGCTCCTCGCCGCGGAGGACCTCGACGGCCCCGACGCCGATGCCTCGATCCGGATCACCGTCACGCGCGGCGCGTGGGCGTCGCGCGGGCTGCTCCCGCCGCGCGGCGAGCGGCTCACGGCGACCATCGCGATCCAGGCGTGGCCCGTCGTCCCGGCACCGGCCGCGCACCTCGAGGACGGCCTCCACCTCGTCGTGTCGGCGGTCCGCCGCGACCCGGCCAACCCGATCGTGACCCTCAAGACGACGAGCCGGGCGGACTACGTGTTCGCGCGGCTCGAGGCGCGCCGGGCGGGCGCGGACGACGCGCTGTTCCTCACGGTGAGCGGCCACATCTCCGAGTCGACGACCGCGAACGTGTTCCTCGTCCGGCAGGGCGCCGATGGCACGCCGGAGCTGGCGACCCCGTCGCTCGAGTGCGCGATCCTGCCCGGCACGACGCGATCGTGGCTGCTCGCGTGGGCGAGCCGGGTGGGCCTGCGACCCGTCGAGGACTGGCTGACGCCGGACCAGCTGGCGACGGCGCACGAGGCGTTCGTGTGCTCGTCGGTCGCGGGCGTGCTCCCGGTCACCCGGTTCAACGGCACCGCCATCGGCGACGGCCGGCCGGGTCCGTGGACGCGGCGCGCGCGGGCGGACCGCGAGGGGTTCATCGTCGGGGGCTGACGCCGACGCCGTCGAGCACCCGCTCAGAACACCCGCTCACCCCGTGCACATGCCTCGACCAGGGTCGCGACGCGCTTCGCGCGGGTCTCCGGCCGCTTCGCGCTCATGACCCAGTGGGTCACGAGCCGGCGGTACCCGGGCGGCTGGCGATCCCAGAACGCCCGTGCGCCGTCCGCGCCGTCCAGGGCGGCGTTCGCCTCGTCGTCGAACGCGAGCTGCTGCTCGAACGAGTAGACCGCCGTCCGCTCCGGCCGGCGCCGCCCGTACGCCGCCTCGCCCTCGGGCCGCATCCGGCCCTCGGCCCGCAGCGCCTCCACCCGCCCGACGTTCCGCGCGCTCCAGTTCGAGCCCTCGCGGCGGGGCGTGATCCGGATCGCGGAGCCGCCTTCGACGGGCTTGCGCACCCCGTCGATCCAGCCGACGCACAGCACCTCGTCGACGAGCTCCGGCCAGGTGATCGTCGGCAGCCCGGACGCCTTGGGCCGGAACCCCACCCATCGTTCATCGGCGGTGTCGTGGTTCGCCTCGAGCCACGCGCGGAGCTCCTCGGGCGAGGTCGGGAACAGGACGTCGTGCGGAACCAGGTTGGCCATCGGCGTCAGCGTACCGGCCAACCGGGGGTAGCCCTAGACTGGCCGCGTGATCCGCGACGAGCTCATCCTCCGCACCCGCCAGCTCATCGCCGAGGGCGAGCGGCTGGACGGCGACCCGAGCCTCACCGCGCTCACGACGTGGCTCCAGCTGTCCGATGACCTGCTCGCCCACGCGTGGGGGACGATGGACCGCTACCACCTCGCGTGGCTGATGGTCGGCAAGCCGAAGGACACGATCCGCGGCCGCGCGATGACGGCGGACGAGGAGGCGGCCTACGTCCGCGAGGTCGCGAGCCAGAAGACGGCCGCGCTCCGGATGAGCCTGGACGCCGTGGAGCGGCAGGGGATGCCGTTCGTCGGCGAGACCGGCGGCGTCGGCGCGGGTCAGGGCATGGGCGAGGTCCCGTCGGGCGAGGCGCCGGCCGATACGGCGGCGGTCGACCGGGCCCGGGCGCAGCTGGCCCAGGACTCGCGACGCTCGATCCCGCTGGACCCGGAGCTCCAGCGCCGGCTCGACGAGGCGCGACGTGCGGCGGATTCGCACGCCGCCACCGGCGATCACGCCGGCCACGACCACGCGCATGACGGCGATGCCGCGACCCGGCGGGCGCCCCGCCCGGAGCGGATGCAGCGGTGACGTCCGAGCGCACCACGGCCGTCGGCGGCGTCCGGGAGGTGCCCGTCCCCGACGCGATCGCCCGCGACTACCTGCTGCTCGCCCTGCGGCTCGACCAGCATGTCCCGGGCACGGTCGACGGCTACTTCGGCCCCGCCTCGCTCAAGGCGCAGGCCGACATGGAGCAGCTCCGATCCCCGGCGCGGCTGGCCGAGGACGCGGTTGCCCTCCGCGCGCGGCTCGCGGACGAGATCCCGGAGGACGCCGCCCGGCGCCACTGGCTCGACCTCCAGCTGGTCGCGCTCGAGACGCTGGCCCGGACGGCGGCGGGCGAGGCCATCCCGTACCTCGACCAGGTCACGCGCTGCTTCGCGTTCACGCCGTCGCGACGGCCCGGACGACGCAGTTCGAGACCGCCGCCGCCGCGCTCGACTCGCTGCTGGACGGGCCGGGATCGCTCGCCGAGCGGCTCGTGGCCGAGGACGCGCGCTGGACCGTGCCGCCGGACCGCCTGACCACGGTCGTCGACGCGCTCGTGCCGCGCTACCGCGCCTGGGCCGCGACCCACTACCCGATGCCGCCCGACGAGGACCTCCGCGTGTCGCTCGTCCACGACCAGCCGTGGAGCGGCTACAACTGGTACGACGGCGGGTATCGCTCGCGGGTCGACTTCAACCTCGACCTGCCGGTCCGCCTGCCGTCGTTCATCGGGACCGTCGCCCACGAGACGTACCCCGGGCACCACCTGGAGCACGCCCGCAAGGAGCAGGTGCTGGTCGAGGAGCTGGGCCACCTCGAGGCGTCCGTGCTCGTCATCAACGCGCCGGAGTGCCTCATCTCGGAGGGCCTGGCGAACCTCGGGCGCGAGCTCGTCGTGCCGCCCGCCGATCGCCCGGCCCTGCTCGCCGAGCTGGCGTCGGTCGCGGGTCTCGAGCTCGCGGACGATCCCCGCGCGCTCGACGAGGCGGCCGCCCGCCAGGCGCTGATCGCCGGCCACCGCGAGACGCTCGACGCGGCGCGGCTCAACGCGGCGCTGATGCTCCACGACGAGGGACTGCCGCGGGACGAGGTGCTGGCCTACCTCGTGGACGTCGGGCGGTTCGCGCCGGCGATGGCCGCGAAGCGCCTCGAGTTCATCGAGCACCCGCTGTGGCGGCTCTACATCTACGTCTACTTCGAGGGCGAGCAGCTGCTCCGGCGGTGGCTCCACCTCGTGCCGGAGGCGGACCGCCCGGCGCGGTTCGGGCGGCTCCTGGCCGAGCCCCACACGCCGCGGTCGATCCAGGCGGAGATCGACGCCGCGGACTGACCCGCCGTCAGCGGCTCCGGAACCAGGCGACGCCGCCGGCCGCGAGGATCTCGAGCCAGGCGAACACGCCGAACCGCTCGTTGATGTACGCGAGCGGATCCAGGGCGCCACCCTCGAGCCGGCCCCAGCCCCAGGCGAGGAGCAGGCCGACGACGATCGCGCCGCCGCCGAGGACCGCCCCGATGACCGGCCGGCGCGGGATCGAGGCCCCGTTCCACACGAGCGCGAGCGCCACGGCCCAGCCCACGAACATCGCGATCGCCACCAGCCCGAAGCCGAGGTCGACCTGGCTGAGCAGGGCGAACAGGAGCGCGCCGAGGATCGCGACGATGACGCCGCGCGAGGATCGCCGTCGTCGGCGAGGGCGTGTCGTCGCCGGCCGCGGGCGACGCGCCGCCGGGGGACGGTGGCTGCCCGCCGCGGTACCGCTCGCCGGGGGCGCGGTCGAGGCGCGGGGCGGACGGCTGCGAGGGGTCGGCGGGGCCGCTCGGATCGGGCATGGCGTGATGCTACGCGGGCGGATCGCGGACGGTATCCTTCGCTCCGTGAGCCACCCCTCGCTCGGTTTGCCGCCGCGCAGCCTCCAGGCCGGGTTCCCGGACGGGGCCGCGCGCCTCCGTGCGGAGCGCAGCCGGCTGGCCGCGCGGGCGCTCGAGGTCGCCGTCAACGCCGACCCGACGTTCCGCGACCGCTACGACGAGACCGGCCTCCGCAACCTGCTCGGGGACGCCGAGGTGTTCATCGACCGGCTCGCCCTGTGCGTCGCCGGCAACGACTCGCACTGGCTCAAGGACTTCGCCGACCAGACCGCGACCGTGTACCGGCGCCGCGGGGTCGCGATGGACGACATGGTCCGGATCATGGAAGGCGTCCGGTCCGGCGCCCGCGCCGTGCTGTCCGACGCCGAGACCATCCCCGCCGACGCCGCGATCGACGATGCGATCAAGGTCTTCCGCTGGTACCGCCGGCTGGCCGGCGACGCCCGCAAGCGGAACCCGATCCTCGCCGCGCTGTACAAGGGCGGCTGACCGATGACGATCAAGTGGGTCAAGGTCGATCCGCTGGTCATGAACGGCGAGGCGTTCTGCTACGGATCGCGGCTGACGGTCCGGCAGGTGCTCGAGGCGCGCGCGAACGGCTACACGGTCGTCGACCTGCTCAAGGACAACCCCGAGCTGCGGCTGGTCGGGATCGCCGAGGCGTATGCCTACGCGGCGGCCCATCGCGAGCAGTACGCGGAGTACTTCGAGGCGGACGGCACGCTCGCCGGCCCGGGCTTCACCGAGGACGAGGCCGCGGCCCTGCCGGAGCGCCTCCGGGTCCCCGGCGTGGTCGTCAAGGTGCCCGCACCCGCCTGAGACGCTCGCGCCCGACGGGCCGATCGGCCGTGGCGGCCAATTCCGAGTCGGGTGATAGGATTTCGGCACGATGACCGATACGAAACCCGCCACGGACCAGGACACGGCAGCGTCCCCGGCGTTCGACGCCGAGCGACGCGCCACCGAGCTCGCGATCCTCGATGCGCTGCGCGCCGTCGTCGACCCCGAGATCGGGATGAACGTGGTGGAGCTCGCCCTGATCAAGCAGATCATCCTCGGCCCGGACACGACCGAGGTGAAGATGATCCTCACGACCCCGTTCTGCCCCTACGCCGGCGCGATGATCGCCCAGGTGAAGGAGCAGGCCGAGAGCGTCGTCGAGCACGACGTGAAGGTCACCCTGCTGGCGGAGCGCTGGGACCCGCGCGACGCCGGCCTCATGTGGTGACGGTCGCCCCGGCGACCCGCCCGACCACGGGCATGCACACCCAGGCACCCACCCGATGACCCGCTCCGAGCTCCCGTTCGATTCCGCCGTCGCGACCGGCAAGGGCGACGACGGCACGACCGGGCTCCTGTTCGGCGGGCCCCGCATCCGCAAGGACGACCTCCGCACGGAGGCCTACGGCACCGTCGACGAGACCGTCGCGGCGCTCGGGCTCGCCCGCGCCGAGCTCAACATGAAGGAGCAGTACGGCGTCCTGTCGCCGAACTTCGGCGGGCTGGGCGACACGATCCTCCGCCTCCAGCGCGAGCTGTTCGTCGTCGGGGCGGAGCTGGCCACGACCCCCGAGGCGAGGACGAAGCAGCAGGACGGCGTCACCCGCGTCAGCCAGGCGATGGTGGACGCGCTGGGCGACACGCTGGTGGAGGCCGAGGCCGCGATCGAGCTGCCCAAGGAGTTCGTCGTGCCGGGCGAGACCCGGGTCAGCGCCGCGCTCGAGCTGGCCCGCACGACGTCCCGCCGCGCCGAGCGCCGCACCGTGACGCTCGCCGCGGACGATGCAGGGATTGCCGATGGCCATATCCTTGCGTATCTGAACCGCCTGGCGGACCTCCTGTGGGTCCTCGCCCGGGTGGCGGAGCAGGCCGAGGCGCGGGGAGCCACCGTAGCCAGGCCGGACCGCACCCGCGGGCGCCGAGCCGCCGCATCGACGACCGACACGCACGGGAGCGCACCTGATGACAAGTAACCCGCTCACCCCGTCCCAGCTCGGCGTCCGCCCGGCGCCGGCGCTGGTCCAGCAGCTCCTCGTCGGGGCGTTCGGCTGGATGTTCGCGGGCCTGCTGCTGTCGGCCGGCGTCGCCTACCTCGTGGGCACCAACGTCCAGCTGCTCCAGACCGTCTCGCAGTGGTGGCTCCTGCTGATCATCGCCCAGTTCGCGCTGGTGATGGTGATCTCCGCCGGGATCCGCAAGCTGTCGGCGACCGCCGCCCTCGGCCTGTTCTTCATCTACGCCGCGTCGATGGGCCTGACCCTCGGCGTCATCGTCTGGTCCTACCTGCAGACCCCGGGCGGCAGCACCGCCGTCGCCTCGGCGTTCCTGTCGGCCAGCGCGATGTTCGGCGCCGCGGCGATCTACGGCGGCGTCACCAAGCGTGACCTGACGAAGCTCGGCGGCATCCTGTTCATGGCGCTCATCGGGCTGATCGTCGCGATGGTCGTGAACATCTTCCTCGGCTCGAGCCAGATCAACTTCCTGATCTCGATCATCGGCGTCGTGATCTTCACCGCCCTCACCGCGTGGGACGTCCAGCGGATCAGCCGCGGCGAGCTGGCTGCCGTCACCGGGTCGCAGGAGAAGGGCGCGGTCCTCGCCGCCCTCAGCCTCTACCTCGACTTCATCAACATCTTCCTGTTCCTGCTCCGCCTGTTCGGCGGCAACCGCTAGGCAGCCGGAACGGCGCGCGCACACGACGGGGCTCGGGCAACCGGGCCCCGTTTCGATTCCCGGCTCAGGCGAGGGGCAGTGCGAGCCCGTCCGGTGACGCCGCGCTGAGCATCGCCTCGAGGTCGTCCGGCGGCAGCGGCCGGGCGAAGTGGTAGCCCTGGCCGCGGTCGCAGTCGAGGTCGCGCAGGCAGGCGAGCTGCCCGGGACCCTCGATCCCCTCCGCGACGACGCTGATGCCGAGGCCGTGGGCGAGCGACACGACCGCCTGCACGATCGGCAGGTCCACGGTCGCCTCCCGCCCGTCGAGGCCGAGGCCCGACACGAACGAGCGGTCGACCTTGATCGTGTCCAGCGGCAGCCGCCGCAGGTACGACAGCGACGAGTAGCCGGTGCCGAAGTCGTCGAGGACGAGCTGGACGCCGAGCCCGCGCAGCGCCCGCAGGCGCTCGACCGAGGCCTCCGACTGGTCCATCACGACGCTCTCGGTGATCTCGAGCTCGAGCGACGCCGGGTCCAGGCCCGTGTGGTCGAGGATCGCCGCGACGGTCGACACGAGGTCCGCCATCGCGAACTGGCGCGCGGACAGGTTGACGCTCACGACGAGGTCGCGCGCCGCGGGGTACCGGCGCTGCCACTCGCGGACCTGCTGGCACGCGGTCTCCAGCACCCAGCGCCCGATCGGCAGGATGAGGCCGGTCTCCTCGGCGAGCGGGATGAACGACAGCGGCGGGACGACGCCGCGGGTCGGGTGGAGCCAGCGGAGCAGCGCCTCCATGCCGACGATCCGGCCGGTCGCGAGCTCGACGATCGGCTGGTAGTGGAGCCGCAGCTCGGAGCGGTCGATGGCGCGCCGCAGGTCGTGCTCGAGCGTCGCCCGGTCGACGGTCTGGGCGTGCATCTCGGGGTCGAACAGGACCGTGGACCGGACCGGGTCGAGCTTCGCGCGGTGGAGCGCGATCTCGGCCTGCTTCAGGAGGTCGCCCGGGTACGTGACGACGGCGCGCCCGACCGCAAGCCCGAGGCTCGCCCCGACGTTGACCTCGCGGCCGCCGAGGTCGAACGGCTCCGCGATGGCGGTCTCGATCCGGGACGCGACCCGCTCCGCCTCGCGGATGCTGCGCACCGGGCCGAGGAGGACGCCGAACTCGTCGGAGCCGAGCCGCGCGACCGTGTCGGTGGATCGCGCCGCGGCGAGCAGCCGGCGGCCGACCTCGACCAGCAGCAGGTCGCCCGCGTCGTGGCCCAGGCTCTCGTTGACGACCTTGAACCGGTCGAGGTCGAGGAGGATGAGCGCGACGCGCGGGGCGGGCGTGCGGCCGCGCGCCGGCACGTGGCCCGCGGCGCCGCCGGTCGGCCCCAGCTGCTCCGCGAGGCGGGTGAGCAGCAGCGTCCGGTTCGGCAGGCCGGTGAGATGGTCGTGGAGCGCGGCATGGGCCCGCTGCCGGACCTCGGTCTGGGCGCGCTCGAACAGCCGCGCGTTGTCCAGCGCGATCGAGGCCAGCTGGGCGAACCGGACGACCGCCTCGACCTCGCGCTGGCTGAACGGCCGTGACGCGTCGCCCGAGGCGAGGCCGATGTTGCCCAGCACCTCGCCGCCCGACGTCAGCGGCACCGCGAGCACCGCGCCGAAGTCGGCGGCCGGCAGGTCCGGCGCCCGGTCCACGTACTCCGCGTAGTCGTCGACGACGATCGGCTGCCCGGTCCGGGCGACGTGCCAGCCGACGCCCTTGCCCGGCGGCAGCCGGTAGCCGTCGTAGGTCTCGAACATCCCGGTCCCGACGCGGGCGACGAGGACGGAGCCCGCCTCCGGGTCGTCCTCGAGCAGGTACAGGAAGCCGTGCTTCACGCCGACCAGGCCGGCGGCGCGCTCGACGATCTCGTGGAGCAGCTCGCGGGGCTCGAGGCGCTCGAGCAGCTTGAGCGTCGTCTGGTCGACCGCGGCGAGGTACAGGTCGCGCGTCGGGTCCTCGGCCGTGCCGCGCACGCGGTCGGGCGGCTTGGCGAGGTACAGCGCCCGGTCCGCGACCGTCACCAGGCCGTCCTTCGTCCACGCGTCCTTGGGGAACGTCGCGACGCCCACGCTGACGGTGACGAGCGGCCCGAACGTGTGGGTCAGCCGCGCGACCGAGGTCCGGATCCGCTCGCCGACCTCGCGCGCCTCGGTCGCGGACACGCCGGGCAGGATGATCGCGAACTCGTCGCCGCCGTAGCGGTAGACCCGGTCCTCGGCGCGGATCGACTCCGTCATCGCGACCGCGGCCCGGGCGAGCAGCGCATCGCCCTCGGGGTGGCCGTGGGTGTCGTTGTAGGCCTTGAACGCGTCGAGGTCGAGCATCAGCAGCGTGAACGGCCGGTCGTGCTCGACGAGCGTCGTCAGCTCCAGCTGGAAGGCGCCGTGGTTGCGGAGGCCGGTCAGCGCATCGTGCTCGGCCTTGGTGATGACCGCCCCGTGCGCCTCGGCGTTGCGCAGCGCGATCGACGCCTGGCCGGCGAACAGCTGGACCAGCTCGAACTCGTCCTGGCTGAAGTGCGCCTCCTGCTCGCCCATCCGGGCGAGGTTGAGGGTGCCGATGACCTCGCCGCCGACGAGCAGCGGGCAGACGATCATCGACTCCGCCTCCTCGGGCGTGCCGGGGATCTGGATCGAGCGCTCGTCGAGGTGCACGTCGTTGGCGAGGAGGGCCTCGCCGTTGCCGATGACCCAGCCGGTGATGCCCGCGTCGAGCGGCCCTTCGTGGGACATGATCACGTCGGCGAACCGGTCGCGGGCGACGACCGCCCGGCGGACCCATTCGGCCCGGTCGACGCGGTAGATCGTGAGCGAGTCGTAGGTCACGACGGCCTTCAGGCTGTCGGCGATCATCTCCAGCACGCCGGACGGGTCGAGCGTGGCCATCAGCCGCTCGTTGACCTCGAGCAGGCGGCGCTGGCTCTCGAGCCGGTGGTGGAGCTCCTGCTGCTGGCGCCGGACCTGCCCGAACGCCTCGGCGTTGACGAGCGCCTGGGCCGCGTAGCTCGCGAAGATCTCGAGCGTCCGCTCGTCGTCCTCGTCGAACTGGTCGAAGCCCGCCTTGGACAGGACGATGACGCCCAGCACGCGGGTCTCGTAGGACATCGGGACGATGAGCATCGATTCCGCGTCGCGCCGCTCGCCGATCTGGCGGCCGCGGGGGTCGGTCGGCAGCATCGCCCAGCCGGATCGAGCGGTTGTGCTGCGCGACCCAGCCCGTGAGCCCCTCGCCGATCGCGACCCGGAGCATGTCCGGCGTCGGCGTGCCGATCCCCGCGAACTCGCCGTGGAACGCGATCGGCTCGCACAGGCCGGCCGCCTCGTCGACCGCGTAGACGCGGATCGTGTCGTGCGCGATCAGGCGGTCGGCCTCGGCCACGATCGCCTCGCCGATGCCCTTGACGTCCTGGATCCGGTTGAGCCGCGAGCTCAGCTCCTGGATCGCGCGCAGGCGGGCGGCACCCTCGCGGACCGTGTTGAACAGGCGGGCGTTCGCGACGGCAGTCGCCATCTGGGCCGCGAACGCGGTGCACAGCGCCAGCTCGTCCGGCGTCCAGTCGTACGGCGCGTGGTGGTAGAGGACGAGCAGCCCGACCGGATCGTCGCGGAAGATGAGCGGGACGAAGTTGATCGTGCGATACCCGAGCCGCGTGTAGATCTCGGCGAAGTTGGGGGCGCGCGACGGGTCCTCGAGCACGATCGGCCGGCGCTCCGCGACGGCGCGGTTGCCGATGACCGGGCGCGTCGGCGGTGATCTTCGCGACGGCGGCGATCATCGCCGGGTCGAGGTCGCGGTGGGCGACGAGCTCGTACGGGTGGCGGCCCGGGTTGAACAGCCACAGGCCGGCGACCTCGGCGCCGAACAGCGCCTGCGACGAGTCGAGGACGTCCTCGAACACCTTGTCCAGCTGGAGGTTCGCGCTCACCTCGGCGACCACGCGGCGGAGCGCCTCCACGCGGGCATCCGAAGCAGCGGCGGACCCATGCGGGTCGCCGCGGCGTGGGGCGTGACTCGTCCCCGCGGGACGCCGTCGGCCTGCCGGTGTGCTGTCGTCGAGCGCGAGCGCCATGCGGCGGGCTGTGGATACCCCATGAACAGGAACAACGCAGGCGCCGGGTGGTGCCTGCGAGGTGTCAGGTCGCACCGTATGCGGGGCAATTCGTTCGGGCGATAGGCCGGTCGTACCCGCGCCAACGGGACCGTGGGACCCCTGCGCTGGGTCAGGGTGCGTAGCTGTCGATCACCGTGTTCCGGCGGTCGACCGCGGCGACCCCGATCGCCTCCTTCGCGAGCGGCCACCAGACGGCGTACCAGCCGTTGCCGATCGACGCCTCCGTCCACGTCGCGTCGTCGTGGTTGACGGACACCTCGGGCACGCCGTCGCCCACCCGGCCGACGAGGACGTTGCGCGGCCGTGTCTCCGCGTCGACGGGCTCCAGGTCGTGCCCGCCGAGGTGCTCCGGCTCCGCCTCGGGGGCCGCGCCATCGACGATCGCCCGGACGACGACGACCGGCGCTGCCTCCGGGTCGGCCATGGTCGCGCGGCACAGCGCCGGCGCGTCGCCGCCGAACACGAGCGTGAACAGGCCCTCCCCGCGTGCGTCCAGGACGGCGAGCGGCGCGTCGCCCGACGAGCTCGTCCGCCCGGCATGCCGCCTCCACGTCGGCCGCGACGAGGGAGCTGGGCCGGATCGGCGCGGGTCGCCAGCGCCCGAACGACGCCTCGTTGGCGACCGCGGTCGGGTCGGGCTTCGCGTAGCGATCGGTGGCGGCGGGTGTCGCCTCGCGTCGGCGGCGGCCGGAGCCGTCCGGCGCATTCGCCGTCGGTCGGCGCGTCCGCGCCGCAGGCGACGACCGCGCTCGCGAACAGGATCAGCGTCGCCAGGACCGGGACGGCGCGGCGGCGAGGCTGCATGCCGGGAGTACACGCCGAGCGCCCGGCGGGTTCAGACCCGTCCGGGCGCTCGGGCCAGGGGACGCCTCAGCGGGCGAGGGCGTCCATCGGGTACCGGTACAGCTCCCCGTGCGCGTCCCACGGGATCCAGAGCGACCCGAAGCCGCTCGTGGGGACGTCGGGGTCGAGGCCGACCTCGAGCGGCTCCGTTCGACCCGTCGGCCCGGTGGGCGAAAGCTGGACGATCCGCGAACCGTCCGCCTCGCTCGGGAGGGGCAGGGCCCACATCGACCCGCCGGCGGGGACGATGCCGCCGATCACGTCATACGGCACGTCGAACGGCTCGCCGGCTGTGCCATCGGCTGCGTCGAGGGCGACGATCGTGCTCCGGGCTGTCGTTGCGCAGCCACACCCACGGGTTGCCCGCTTCGTCGATGGCGATGCTCCCGGCGGCCTCGGCGGGGACAGCGATTCGGCGGCGCTCGACGCCGGTCGCCGGGTCGACCTCGACCGCGAACGACTCCCCATCCGCTGGCGTCAGGTACCACAGCGCTCCCGGCACGACGGCGTAGGCGGTCGCATCGGGGAGGCGCAGGTCCACGGTCGCCGAGGCGGGATCGATCCGGATGACCTCACCCATCGACCCTGCCCACACGCCGTGCTCCCAGGAGAGCCCACCGGGCCGGTTTGCCGAGACCTCGCCCGTCACCTGGCCGGTGGCAGGGTCGACCCGGACGACGCGGTTCGCGGCGTAGTCGGCGATCCACACGGCGCCGTCGTGCTCGAGCACACCGGTGAGCTCGGAGGTCACGTCCGGCACCGCGAGCGTCGAGGTCGTGCCCGTGGCCGGGTCGATCCGCACGACCCCGTTCTGGGTCGTTGCCCAGACCGCCGAGTCGGACGCGCTCGCGAAGATGACGCCGACCGACCCGGGAAGCGGGACGACGGACTGGAGCGTGAACGCCGGCCGGCGGAGCCCGCCGGCGACGAGCGTGCCGACGGCCAGTGCGGCCAGCAGCGCGAGCATCGCGACGAGGACGATCCCGGTCCGGAGCTTCGGGGCGCGTGCCGGCGAGACGGTCCACGCCGTCGGCAGCCAGCGGGCAAATCGATTCTGCGAGGTGCGGTTGACCACGGCCATGACCTCCGGGAGGTAGTCGGCCGCCCCGGATCCCACCACTTCGGTGGTCCAGGCGGCGATGAGCTGATCGGTGGTGGGTCGGGCGCTCACGCGACGCCTCCTTGCAGGGCGACCCCGGGCCGCGCATCGGCCTCGAGGGCGGCCCGGAGCGCGCCTCGGCTGCGCGAGAGGACGGATTTGACCGAACCCTCTGGCATGTCGAGCGCCGCGGCGACCTCGCCCACGGACAGGTCGAGGTAGTAGAAGAGGGCGACCGCCGACCGCTGGACGGGGTCGAGGCGCTGGAACGCGCGTTCCAGGGCATCGCGGTCCGCCGAGGAGATCGAGGCGTCCAGCGATTCGGGGTGATGGAGGTCGGTGAGGGCGACCTCGACGTGGTGACGGCCGCGCGTACGTCGCAGCTCGTCGATGCAGGCGCGGACGACCAGGCGTCGAAGCCAGGCCTGAAACTGCTCGGGATCGCGTAGCCCGGGCAGCCCCTTCCAGGCTCGGACAAGCGCCTCCTGGACCGCGTCGCGGGCGAGCTCCGGATCGCGGAGGGTGAGCCTGGCGACGCCGTCCATCCAGGGCAGCGCCTGCCGGGCGAGGGACGCGAACGCCTCTCGATCACCCGCGCGGGCCCGGTTCACGACCGTGACGTCCATGGGCACCCTGGGTTTCGGGGCGACGACGTGTCGCCATCATCCTCTGTGTCGGTCGGCGGCGCGTTTCGGTTGCACCTTCGTCATGGCACGAGGCTCGCTCGCTTGTCCTCCGTCGGGGCCGTGGGCTAGACTAATCCCGACGAAATCGGTCGGAATTCCCCGCGGCCCCAGCGCCGCACTCCCGGGACCCGATCGTCCGACGAGGATCGACCCCTGACGCACCGCACGAGCTTCCATGGTTCCGGCGCCGTCGCCTTCTCCACGAAGGGCGAGTACGGCGTCCGGCTCATGGTCCAGCTCGGGCGTCGCTACGGCACCGGGCCGGCCAGCCTCGCCGAGATCGCGCAGGACGAGGACCTGCCGCGCGCCTACCTGGAGCAGCTCGTCACGAGCCTCCGGGACGCCGGTCTCGTCACGTCGACCCGCGGCGCCCGCGGCGGCTACGAGCTCGGCGCGGCCCCGGACCAGATCCGGATGAGCGACGTCCTGCGCGCCCTCGAGGGCCCGATCGCGCCGATGATCTGCGCCTCGGACGCCGAGGAGCACCAGGCGTGCGACCGCTCCGCCCGCTGCACGGTCAACGTGCTGTGGGTCCGCGTCCGCGACGCGATCACGAGCACGCTCGACAGCATGACCCTCGCGGACCTCGTCCCGGTCCGCCACCTCACCGTCGACCCGCTGCGCACCCCGTCCCGGGGCGCCGTGGCATCCGGCGAGGCCATCGACGCCATCCCCGAACCCACCCTCTCAGGAGCCTCTTCGTGACCATTGCCGACGACCGCGAGCTGGTGATCCGCGACCTGCGCGTCGCGCCCGCGGCGCACCCCGACCTCGAGATCCTCCAGGGGATCGACCTCACGATCCGCAAGGGCGAGACCCACGCGATCATGGGCCCCAACGGCTCGGGCAAGACGACCCTCTCCTACGCGCTGATGGGGCACCCGGCGTACGTGGTCACGGGCGGCGAGGTCCGCTGGAAGGGCTACAACCTGCTCACGCTGTCCGCCGACAAGCGCGCCCGGCTGGGCCTGTTCCTCGCCTTCCAGTACCCGACCGCGATCCCCGGCCTGTCCGTCGCGTCGTTCGTGCGCAGCGCGCTCAACGCCAAGCTCCAGGGCATCGACAAGAACCCCGACGTCGACCCCACCGACACGACCCGCGGCGGCGTCTCGATGCTCGACTTCCGGCGCCGGATGCGCGAGAAGATGGGCCTCCTCAAGATGGAGGACAGCTTCGCGACGCGGTACGTCAACGACGGGTTCTCGGGCGGCGAGAAGAAGCGCCTCGAGATGCTCCAGATGGCGATGCTGGAGCCGGAGTTCGCGATCCTCGACGAGACCGACTCGGGCCTCGACATCGACGCGCTGCGGATCGTCGCCGAGGGCGTGAACGCGCAGCTCAACCCGAACATGGGCGTGCTGCTGATCACCCACTACCAGCGGCTGCTCAACTACATCGAGCCCGACTACGTGCACGTCCTCGCCTCGGGCCGGATCGTGACCTCCGGCGGCAAGGAGCTCGCGCTGCGCCTCGAGGAGGAGGGCTACGGCCCGATCCTGCGCGAGAACGGCCTCGAGCCGAACCTGCCCGACGAGGCGCTCACCGTGCCGCTCGAGCCGGAGGCGGCGGCCGCGAGCCGCTGACCGCCGACCGATGACGACCGAGATCCGCCCCGACGGCACTGCAGCGGCTGTCGAGCGGGCGCCCGCCGACGCGGCGGATCCGATCGATCCCGCCCGGATCAAGCTGGACTTCCCGATCCTCGACCAGGAGATCCACGGGCATCGCCTCGTCTATCTCGACTCCGCCTCGACGTCGCAGAAGCCGTCGGTCGTGATCGACGCCGTCGACGGGTACTACCGCGGCTACAACGCGAACATCCACCGCGGCATCTACGAGCTGGCCGAGAAGGCGACCGCGGCCTGGGAAGGCGCGCGGGACAAGGTCGCGACGCTGATCGGCGCCCAGGACCCGCACGAGATCGTGTTCGTGCGCAACGCGACCGAGGCGATCAACCTCGTCGCCTACTCGTGGGGCCGGAAGCACATCGCGCGCGGCGACGTGATCGTCCTGACCGAGATGGAGCATCACGCGAACCTCGTCCCGTGGCAGATCCTCGCCCAGGAGAAGGACGCGGACCTCGAGTTCATCCCGATCACCGACGACGGGATCCTGCGCCAGGACGTGTTCGACGTCCTGCTCAAGCTCAAGCCGAAGCTGGTCGCGTTCACCCACGTGTCGAACACGCTGGGCACGATCAACCCGGTCGAGGAGATGACCCGCAAGGCGCACGAGGCCGGCGCGCTCGTCCTGATCGACGGGGCGCAGGCCGTGCCCCACGTCCCGGTCGACGTGACGAAGATCGGCTGCGACTTCTACGTGTTCAGCGGCCACAAGATGCTCGCCCCGCTGGGCTCGGGCGTCCTGTGGGGCCGCAAGCCGATCCTCGAGGCGATGCCGCCGTTCATGGGCGGGGGCGACATGATCCGCGAGGTCCATCTCCGCCGGTCGGAGTGGAACGACGTGCCCTGGAAGTTCGAGGCCGGCACGCCGGACATCGCGGCGGGCGTGGGGCTGGGCGCGGCCGCCGACTACCTGCTCGAGATCGGCATGGACAACGTCCGCGAGCACGAGCGCGAGCTCGTCGCCTACGCGCTCGAGGCGCTGGCTCGCGAGATCCCGGGCATCGAGCTGTACGGCCCGCCGGCCGACCAGCGCGGCGGCGTCGTGCCGTTCAACCTGCCCGGCATCCACCCGCACGACGTGGCGCAGGTGCTGGACCGGTTCGGGATCGCGGTCCGCGCCGGGCACCACTGCACGATGCCGCTCCACGAGCGCCTGGACCTCGCGGCCACGGCCCGCGCCTCGTTCCAGGTCTACACGACCAAGTCGGACATCGACGCGCTGGTCGCCGGCCTCAAGGAGGTCCAGGCGCTGTTCGCCGGCTGACGCCGGCCGCCGTCACGCGGCGCGCGCCTCCCCGCCCGCGGCGAGCCGGCTCGGCCGGGGCCCTGCCCTGAAGCCGCAAATCGCGCAGCGACTCATCCGTGCGCTTGAGAACACCATTCGCTCGCCGGGCGAGCGGAACAGGCGCCTGCAGGGCTCCTGCGCCGTGAGCGTCTCGTCCAGCGAACGGAACGCCACGTCGACGTCACCGTTCGCTCGCTGGGCGAATGCAAGGCCCGCGAACCGGATCGCATGCACCGGAGCGAGCCGTCAGGCGGCGCGCGCCTCCCCGCCCGCGGCGAGCATCACGCCCGCGAGCAGCTCGTACGCGTCGCCCCATGCATCGCGGGCGTCGCGCGTGAACGCGTCACCCAGCCCCGCCTGGAGCGTGTCGAGCAGCGCCTGCCCGACCGTCGCGTAGTGCTTGGCCTGGACGCCGTAGCCCGCGTGCCGGCGCCCGAGCGCCTCGACCGCGGGGATGAGCGGCGTCAGGTTGTCGATGCTCTTCACCACGACGGTGAGGGTCTGCATCAGGTTCTTCCGCTGCGCCTCCATGTCCGTGCGCGAGAACAGGCGGCGGAGCGCCGGGTCGAGCTCGAACAGGCGCTCGTAGAACAGCTGGGCGGCGGTGTCGGCGATCGGTGTGACCTGGCTCCAGGTCGAGCGGATCAGCTCCTGCTGTGTCGGTGTCATCGGAGGTTCCCGTGGTGGTCACGGCCCTGGCGGGTCGTCGTGCGACGCATCCTGCGGCCGGTGCCTTCGGGTCACCTTCGGGTGGCGTTAATGGACGGTCGCTGCGGAGGCGCGGTGGTTGGCGCTCAGCCGCCGCAGGTTCTCGGGACACTGCCTTCGTCGCTCTCGGCCGCGGCCCGGCTGAGCTCCGGCAGCGGGGCTGTCCAGCGGGCAACCTCCATCTGACCGAGCGCGGCCGCCGATGTCAGAGTCGAAGCGCAGGCCGAGTGCCGACGAGGGTTCTACCCACGACCTCCAGGTGCTCGACCCATGCGCTGCGGAACTGCTTGGTCACGCGCATTTGGGTCCAGTGCGGCCGTCCGCCGAGGCCCACGTGTGCCCGCCGAACTCGCGCTGGTCGCCACAGGTCTCGCCGGGCAACGAGCCGACGGTATCCGACCGCGACATAGCCGGCATCGTCGACGATGACGTCTCGTCGGCGACATCGGGGCCAGGCGACTCGCCTTCGACCACGTCCTGGCCGTCCTCAGACGTCCACGCGGCATTCGGCAGGCGACTCGTGGAACCCAATGGCAACCCAGCCGCGGTCTCCCCCTGCGATCGCGTCGGACGCTTGCGCTCTTCTCAGGGAGCCGGCCGACGCGTTCCCACTCGGCGCGGCCCCTCGTCTCCCAAGCCGATGCGGGACCGTCGAGTCTGTCGCGAGACGATCGCAATGGCGCGCCCGTCATAGCGTGGCGGCAGCGTGCAGGCCCCGCGCGACCGCAAGGCCCGTATCGTTCGTCGCGGCGAGCCAGTCAAGCCCGTTCGCCGAGGTCCAGATGCTTCTGTATCATCACCGGGGTCCAGCCGAAGCCGACGAGGCCGCTGTCGGTGACGAGGAGTTGATTGATCACTCCTGCGCCAAGACTGCGGATCCTCGATCTCCTGCCAATGACGGCCGTCGGCAGAGGTCCAGACGAGCGCTCGACCCTCGGTCCACCCGCTCGCGACGAAACCAGGTCCGCCTGCGACAGCACTGAATGGACTCGGGCATGAGCGGGGAATGCATGGACCGGCTCCCAGGCGAGCCCGTCCTGCGAAAGCACATGCCGCGTAGCGCGCATCCGATCCTCGGTGTACGGCGGCGCGACGACGAGGACGGATGTGCCTGAACGAGAGGCCGACGCCGACGACATCCGAGACGGACTCCCCGCCGGTGATCGTGTCGGCCGTCCATCGAACCTTGAGCCGCCCGATCCGCGGGGTCTCCGTGGGTTGGACAGCCTCTAGCCGTCGCCTCCGCGACTGGTGACGTCGGCGTGGGCATCCGGATCCTGCTCGAGCAGCGGGTGACGGGCGTGGCTGGGCTCTGAACCGGGTCGGCGCTCGCGCCACAGGAGCCGACGATTGCCATCGACAGGATCGCAACGAAGGTCGCACGTCGCATCGGGTCCTCCGGCCAGTAGTGGCTGGATGACGTCGGACAGGTGCAGCATGTTGCGCCTGGCCACCGATGTCGATAGCGCAGATGACGCCTCGAGCGCACCGGATCCCGCATCCTGCTAATCACCGGCAAACTGGTCGGAATTCGACGTGCCCGCTACACTCGAAGGAGCCATGGACGACCTCTACCGCGACTACATCCTCGAGCACTACCGACGGCCCCACAACTTCGGGGTCATCGAGGAGCCGAGCGCGACCTTCGAGGGCGCGAACCCGCTGTGCGGGGACCGGATCACGATGCAGCTGGGCGTGAAGGACGGCGTCGTGGAGCAGATCGGGTTCACCGGCCGCGGCTGCGCGATCAGCCAGGCGAGCGCCTCGCTGCTGACCGACGAGGTCAAGGGCAAGCCGCTCGACGCCGTCGCGGGCATCCGCGCCGACGACCTGCTGGAGCTGCTCGGCATCGACATCAGCCCCGCGCGCCTCAAGTGCGCGATGCTCAGCTTCGACTCCCTCCAGCACCTCCTCGCGGACGTCGGCGCCAAGCCGCTGGCCGAGGCGGAGACGGCGTGATGCACCGCTGCGCGTGTCGCCGGCCGGCCTGAGCCGGCTCGCACGTCCGCGGGCGTCCCGTCGCCGAACGGCTTGACGGACCCGCATCCCTCGCCTCACCCTCCCCGAACCTCGCCCCGCCGTCCCATCGGCGGCTCGTCGACCCACCGGAGCACCGCCCCAGCCATGCCGAAGACCTACGCCGAGCTTCTCAAGGAGGCTCGAGGCCGCATCCGCGAGGTGTCGGCCCCCGAGACCGATGCGCTCCGCCAGCGCGGGACCATCGCGGTGATCGACGTCCGCGAGGCGTCCGAGTGGGACCAGGGCTACATCCCCGGCGCCACCCACGTCTCGAAGAGCTACCTCGAGCAGCAGATCGAGGCCGCGGTCCCCGACCGTGACACGCCCGTCGTCCTGTACTGCGCCGGCGGCGTCCGCAGCCTGTTCGCCGCGGAGACGCTCGCGGACATGGGCTACACGGACGTCGCGTCGATGTCGGGCGGCTTCCAGGCCTGGAAGTCGAACGGGCTGGACTGGACGACGCCGCCGAAGCTCACCGAGACCCAGAAGCAGCGCTACAGCCGCCACCTGCTGATCCCCGAGGTCGGCACGGAGGGCCAGGCGAAGCTGCTCGGCTCGAAGGCGCTGCTGATCGGCGCGGGCGGGCTCGGCTCGCCGGCCGCGCTGTACCTCGCCGCGGCCGGCGTCGGGACGATCGGGATCATCGACTTCGACGTCGTCGACCTGTCGAACCTGCAGCGCCAGATCATCCACACCAACGACCGCATCGGCGAGAAGAAGGTCGAGAGCGCCCGCAAGACGCTCACCGCCCTCAACCCCGACGTGACGGTCGTCGCGCACGAGGAGATGCTCGTCGCGGACAACGTGGACCGGATCATCGCCGGCTACGACGTGATCCTCGACGGCACCGACACGTTCGAGACGCGCTACATCCTCAACGACGCCGCGGTCGCGGCCGGGATCCCGGTCGCGCACGCCTCGGTGTTCCGGTTCGAGGGCCAGCTCACGACCTTCGTCCCGTACGAGGGGCCGTGCTACCGCTGCCTCTACCCGACCCCGCCGCCGCCCGAGCTCGCGCCCGGCTGCTCGGTCGCGGGCGTGCTGGGCGTCGTGCCCGGGATCATGGGCCTGCTCCAGGCGAACGAGGTGCTCAAGGTGCTGCTCGGCATCGGCGAGACGCTCGCCGGCCGGCTGCTCCTGTTCGATGCCCTCGAGACCGAGTTCACCGAGCTCAAGCTGCGCCGCGACCCGAAGTGCCCGGTCTGCTCGGACGAGGCGAAGGCCGCCCGCGAGGCCGGCACGCCGCTCCCGGTGAGCACCTTCAGCGACGGCGTGTTCACGCTGAACGCCGGCCCGGTCGAGGCGACGCCGCTCACCGCGACGCCGCTCGGTGGCCCTCGTTGAGCACGGTGAAGTTCCCCGCGGTCCTGCGCGCGAACGTGGGCGGGGCCCGCGAGGTCGAGGCGGACGGGGAGACGATCGGCGACGTCCTCGACGGGCTCGTCGCCACGTACCCGTCGCTCAAGGACCAGCTGTACACCGAGGACGGCGAGCTCAACCGGTTCGTCAACGTCTACGTCAACGGGCAGGACGTGCGCTATCTCGACGGGCACGGCGACGGCCGTCGACGAGCGCGACGAGGTCCGGCTGCTCCCCGCGATGGCGGGCGGGTGACGGGACGATCCCGCCCGTGACCGGGCGCTACGAGTCGATCCTCGAGGCGGTCGGGCACACGCCCCTCGTCGGCATCCAGCGGATGTGCCCCAACCCGGCCGTCCGGCTGTACGCGAAGCTCGAGATGGACAACCCGACCGGGTCCGTGAAGGACCGCGCGGCGGTGTACCTCGTCGAGGACCTCGAGCGGCGCGGCCTCCTCGGCCCGGACTCGATCATCCTCGAGCCCACGTCCGGCAACACCGGGATCGCGCTCGCGATGATCGGGCGCCGCAAGGGCTATCGCGTCGCGCTCGTCATGCCCGACAACGTGACCGCCGAGCGACGCCAGGTCGCCGCGCTGTTCGGCGCGCAGATCATCGACTCCCCGGGGGAGCGCGGCTCGAACGGCGCGATCGCGCTGGCCAAGGAGCTCGCGGCGGCCGACTCGCGCTACGTGATGCCCTACCAGTACGGCAACCCGGCCAATCCGCAGGCGCACTACGAGACGACCGGCCCCGAGATCCTCGCGGACTGCCCGGAGATCGACGTGTTCGTCGCGGGGCTGGGCACGTCCGGGACGCTGATGGGCGTCGGGCGCTACCTGCGGGAGCACAAGCCGGGGACGCGGATCGTCGCCGCGGAGCCGCTGCCGGGCGAGAACGTCCAGGGCCTGCGCTCGCTCGACGAGGGGTTCGTGCCCGAGATCCTCGACCCGTCCGTCCTCGACATGAAGTACCTCGTCTCCAACCGGGACGCCGTGGCGGCGCTGCGGGACCTCGTCGCGCGTGAGGGGATCTTCGCCGGGCCGTCGTGCGGCGCGGTGCTCGTCGCCGCCGCGCGCGAGGCCCAGCGGATGGACAGCGGGACGATCGTCGCGCTGCTCCCCGACGGCGGCTGGAAGTACCTCTCGGCGGGCACGTTCGAGCGCGACCTGGACGAGATGGAGGACGACCTCGAGGGCGGGGTGAGCTGGTGGTGATCCGGGGAGAGGCGTCGCTCCATCCGGGACCGGCGACCGCCCGCCTGCCGCGCGCGATGGCCGACGCGATCGTCGCCCAGGCGCGGGCCGAGTACCCGAACGAGGCATGCGGGATCATCGCCGGCACCGCGGACGCCGCCGACGGCGGCTCGGCCCTGCGCTACGAGGCCTGTCGCAACGAGTCGGCCTCGCCGTACCGCTACTCGATCCACCCGGACGACGCGTTCCGGGTCGTGGTCGGCATCGACGACGCGAACGAGGCGGTGTGGGGGATCGTCCACTCGCACGTGAAGTCGCCCGCGGTGCCGTCGCTCACGGACGTCGGGCTGGCCACGTTCCCCGATGCCCTGTACCTCCTCGTCTCGCTCGCGGCCGACGAGGCGGATCCGTCGACCGGCGAGCCGTCGCTGCGGGCGTGGCGGATCGTCGGGGGCGCGATCTTCGAGGTGTCGCTGGAGGTCGGATGAGCGTGCAGCCCGTCCCGCCGTCCGTCGACCGCGGCCGCGTCGCCTGGCTGCTCGCCGGCGGCGCCGCGCTGGTCGGCGGGACGCTGCTGGGCTGGAACGGCACGCTGCTGGAGACGATCGCCACGCCGCCGGCCCTCGTCCGTGCCGCGCTCGTCGGCATCAGCGTCGTGGTCGCCGGCTGGCTGATCATCCGCGCGGTCCGCCGGATGGAGGAGGCACGCGGCGTGCCCTCCGGGGACCTGACGAGCCGCGACCTCGCCGGGCTGATCCGCGGCGTGCGCTACGTGTTCCTCGCGGTCGCCGCGCTCTCGGCCGGCCTCGGCTGGCTGCTCGGGCATCCCCTGCCGTTCATCGTCGCCCTCGTCATCGCCGGCGTCGACATCCTCGAGACGACCTTCCTGCTGATCGTGGTGACGCTCCGCCGCGAGAGCTGAACGGCACGGAGTCGGCGTTCACGGCGGCGCGATAGGCTGTCCGTACCTGCTGCCTGAGGTCCCGTGATGACTGCAACCGCGCCCGCCCCGGCCCGGCCCCTCTCCGACGACGAGCTCCAGCTCCTCGACGCGTACTGGCGGGCCGCGAACTACCTGTCGGTCGGCCAGATCTACCTGCTCGACAACCCGCTGCTCCGGACGGCGCTCGGGCCGAAGGACGTCAAGCCGCGCCTGCTCGGCCACTGGGGCACGACGCCGGGCCTGAACATGCTCTACGTCCACATGAACCGGGTCATCAAGGCCCGCGACCTCGACGCGATCTACATCATCGGCCCGGGCCACGGCGGGCCGGCGATCGTCGCCAACGCGTACCTCGAGGGGACGTACAGCGAGATCTACCCGTCGATCACCCGCGACACGGAGGGGATCCGGAAGCTGTTCCGGCAGTTCAGCTTCCCGGGCGGCATCCCGAGCCACGTCGCGCCCGAGACGCCGGGCTCGATCCACGAGGGCGGCGAGCTGGGCTACGCGCTCAGCCACGCGTACGGCGCCGCGTTCGACAACCCGGACCTCGTCGTGTGCGCGGTCGTCGGCGACGGCGAGGCGGAGACCGGCCCGCTCGCCACGAGCTGGCACTCGAACAAGTTCCTCAACCCGGTGACGGACGGCGCCGTCCTGCCGATCCTCCACCTCAACGGCTACAAGATCGCCAACCCCACGGTGCTCGCCCGGATCCCGCGCGAGGAGCTGACGGCGCTGATGGAGGGCTACGGCCACACGCCCTACTACGTCGTGGGCGACGATCCCGCCGACGTCCACCAGCAGCTCGCCGCGACCCTCGACCGGGCGCTCGACGACATCCGCGAGATCCAGCGGCGGGCCCGCGAGGACGGCGTCACGGAGCGCCCGCGCTGGCCGATGATCGTGTTCCAGACGCCGAAGGGCTGGACGGGCCCGAAGGAGATCGACGGGCACCAGGTCGAGGGCACCTGGCGGAGCCACCAGGTGCCGATGAGCGAGGTCCGCGTCAACGCGGACAACCGCGCGATCCTCGAGCGCTGGATGCGCTCGTACCGACCCGAGGAGCTGTTCGACGACGAGGGCCGGCTGCTCCCCGAGCTGGCCGCGCTGCCGCCGACCGGCACGCGCCGGATGAGCGCCAACCCCGTCGCCAACGGCGGCGAGCTCCTGCGCGAGCTGCAGCTGCCGGACTTCCGGGACTACGCCGTGGACGTCCCGTCGCCCGGCGCGACGATCGCGGAGGCGACGCGGGTGCTCGGCACGTACGTCCGCGACGTGATGGCCCGCAACACCGACAACTTCCGGATGTTCGGGCCGGACGAGACCGCGTCCAACCGCCTCGGCTCCGTGCTCGAGGTGACCGACCGCACCTGGATGGCCGAGATCGTCCCGGGCGACGACCACCTCGCGCCCGGACGGCCGCGTCATGGAGGTGCTCTCGGAGCACCAGTGCCAGGGCTGGCTCGAGGGCTACCTGCTGACCGGGCGCCACGGCATCTTCAACTGCTACGAGGCGTTCATCCACATCGTCGACTCGATGTTCAACCAGCACGCGAAGTGGCTGAAGGTGACCCGCGACATGCCGTGGCGCCGCCCGATCGCGTCGCTCAACTACATCCTGTCGTCGCTCGTCTGGCGCCAGGACCACAACGGGTTCAGCCACCAGGACCCCGGCTTCATCGACCACGTCGTGAACAAGAAGTCGGACGTGATCCGGGTCTACCTGCCGCCCGACGCGAACACGCTGCTCTCGGTCGGCGACCACTGCCTCCGGTCGCGCCACTACGTGAACGTGATCGTCGCGGGCAAGCAGCCGAGCCCGACCTGGCTGACGATGGACGAGGCGATCCTCCACTGCACGCGCGGCATCGGCATCTGGGACTGGGCGAGCAACGACGAGGGCGGCGAGCCCGACGCGGTGATCGCCTCGGCCGGCGACATCCCGACGCTCGAGGCGCTGGCGGCGGTCGACCTCATCCGCACGTACCTGCCCGACCTCAAGGTCCGGTTCGTCAACGTCGTCGACCTGATGCGGCTCCAGCCCCCGTCCGAGCATCCCCACGGGCTGTCGGACACCGAGTTCGACTCGCTGTTCACGACCGACAAGCCGGTCGTGTTCGCGTACCACGGCTATCCGTGGCTCATCCACCGGCTGACCTACCGCCGGACGAACCACGGCAACCTCCACGTCCGCGGCTACAAGGAGGAGGGCACGACCACGACCCCGTTCGACATGGTCATGCTCAACGACCTCGACCGGTTCCACCTCGTGATCGACGTCATCGACCGGGTGCCCGGGCTCGCGTCGAAGGCCGGCCACGTGCGGCAGCTGATGGTCGACAAGCGGATCCAGGCCCGGGCGTACACCCGGCTCGAGGGCGAGGACGCGCCGGAGATCGCGAACTGGGCGTGGCCGACCCCGCAGGGCTGATCCTCGTCGTCAACGCGGGGTCGAGCAGCTGCAAGCTCCGGCTGCTCGGCCCGGACGACGCCGTCCTCGAGACGGCGGACCTGCCGGCGATCGAGGCGATCGGACGCGGCGATCGTCGCCGACGGCGATCGCCGGGTGGGCGGCGCCGGCGGCGGTCGGGCACCGGGTCGTCCACGGCGGGACGCGGTTCGCGGCGCCGGTCGTGCTGGACGAGGCGGCCATCGCCGGCATCGAAGCGCTGGCGCCGCTCGCGCCGCTCCACCAGCCGCGGTCACTGGCGGCGATCTCGGCGGTCCGCGCCGTGCTGCCCGGACGTCCCGCACGTGGCAGCGTTCGACACCGCGTTCCATGCCACGCTGCCCGAGGCGGCGTCCACGTACGCGATCCCCGCGGCCTGGCGCGAGCTCGGCGTCCGGCGGTACGGGTTCCACGGGCTGTCGCACGCGTACGCCTCGCGGCGGGCGGCGGTCCTGTGCGGGCGCGAGGCCGACGACTCGTTCCGGGTCGTCACCTGTCACCTCGGCGCCGGCGCCTCGCTGGCGGCGGTCCGCGGCGGCCGGTCCGTCGACACGACGATGGGCTTCACGCCGCTGGAGGGGCTCGTGATGGCGACGCGATCCGGGTCGATCGACCCCGGGCATCGTCACGTGGCTCGTGACGGAGCGCGGGATGTCCGCGGCCGACGTCGCCGACGGGCTGGAGCACCGGTCGGGGCTGGTGGGGCTCGCGGGGACGGACGACATGCGCGAGGTGCTGGATCGCGCGGCCGCCGGCGACGGGGACGCGCTCCTCGCCCTCGATGTCTACGTCCACCGGCTGCGCGCGTCGATCGCGGCGATGGCGGCGTCGCTCGGGGGGATCGACGCGCTCGTGTTCACGGGCGGCGTCGGCGAGCGGTCCGCGCCGGTCCGGGCGCTCGCCGCCGAGGGCCTCGAGTTCCTCGGCATCGCGCTCGACGACCGTGCGAACGAGGCGGCGACCGGCACCGCCGATGTCGAGGTCGGGGTGTACGGGGCCGCGGTCCGGGCGTTCGTCGTCCCGGCGCGCGAGGACGTCGAGATCGCGCGCCAGGTCCGCGAGGCCGTCGCGGATGCGGGCCGGGTGCGGGCGACGTTCGTCGCCCGGCGCTCGGTGCCGCTCACCGCGCTCGCGCTCGCCCGCGGTCGTCCTCGCGTGACCGGGAGCCGCTCCCGGCGGGCGGCTGTTCCACGTCGAGCGGGCGTGGAACGCCGACGTGCCGACCAGCCCGATCGTCATCGCCTTCAAGGAGGGCGAGCCCGTCGGCGACTGCAGCTACCCCGTCGCTCGGCACCCGGCTGGTCATCGCGCCGTGGCGGGAGCCCGACGGGACCCTGTCCGCCGACCTCGGGACGCTGCAGGCCGACCCCCTGACCGAGGACGGCACGCGGTATCTCGCGGAGGCTGCGCAGCTGTACGGCCGGCACGATCCCGGTCGACGCGACGCCTGCAGCCGACCGTCGTCGGACTGGCCGTGGCTGGTGGTGCTCACCGCGTTCGTGGCCGGGGCCCTCGCGGCGGGGCTGGTCCTGTGGCGGCGCCGGCAGGGCCCCGTCGACGCCTAGCGGGCTGGACGCACGACCAGCACCGAGCACGGCGCGTGCAGCAGCACGTTCCGCGCCACCGAGCCCAGGACGAGCCGCGTCAGGCCGGTGTGGCCGCGCGTGCCGACGACGACCGTGCCCGTTCCGCGCTCCGCCGCGAACCGCACGATCTCACCCGCGGGCTCGCCCTCGAGCGCGACAGGCACGGCGTCCACGCCCGCCTCGCGGAGCCGCTGCGCCGTCGTCTGCGATTCGTCGGCCACCTCCCGGCGCGCCTCGTCGACCGATTGCCCGTAGCTTGAGGCGACCTGGTCGTGGAGGCCGGAGACGAAGCCGACGGCGACCGGGACCCTGGTCTCGGCGACGGTCAGCACGTCGACATGGCGGCGGGCGAAGATCGGCCAGGCGTGATCAGCGACTCGGCGGCACGGGCACTCGCCGACCCGTCGTCGGCGAACGCGATCGACCCGAGTGACCCGGACCGCGCGACGAGGACCGGGCATGGCGCATGGTCCACGACCTCGGACGCGGTCGAGCCGAGGACCATCGTCGCGATCAGGCCATGGCCGCGCGACCCGACGACGACGAGGTCGGCGCCCATCGACCTCGCCTCGTCCACGATCGCGCTCGCGGGCCGGCCGCGGAGGAGGAACGTCTCGACGCGCAGGTCGGCACGATCGAGCTCGATCTCCGCGCGTGAGAGCGCCTCGTGGCGGTACCGGGCGTCAGCGCCCTGCTGTGTCTCGACGTGGACGCGGTCGGACGTCCCGGTCGATGCCCACGACATGTCGAGGATGTCGGTGAACGGTGGCTGGACGGACACGACCCGCACGACCGAGCCGGCCGGGAGCGGGAAGCTGGAGACGAGCTGGGTGGCGCAGTCACTCGAGACCGAGCCGTCGACGGCGAGCAGGATTCGCACGGGGGACCTCCGATCGGGCCCATCGTCCCGCCGGTGTGGCACGTTCCGGTACGTCCGAACGGCCCCTCCCGTCGCCCGAACGGCCCGCGTCAGGCCGGGCCGTCCGCCACGCTCGCGGCCAGCCCGCCGACGCGCTCGATCAGCCTGTCCAGGAAGGCATCGGCGTCGGCGGTGACCGCCACGTCGACGTTCGGGCGGCGGCCCCACAGCCCGCGCCAGTCCGCGATCGTCTGGCCGTCGCCCGGTCCGCCGGCCGTGTCGACGTCCACCGCCACGGCCTCGGTCGTGACGAGCGACGGGTCGAGCGCGGCCGCGACGACGAGCGGGTCATGGATGAACGCGCCGTAGAAGCCGTCGTACCGGGCGTGGAACTCGAAGTAGAAGCGCAGCGCGTCGGCGACGAAGCGCACGACGGGGTTGCTCGCCACGCTCCGGTGCTCCGGGTGCCCGGGCTCCCGGGTCGCGTCGAGCGTGTCGTCGGGCGTCGATCCGGCGCGCCTCGCGAGCGCGACGACGTGATCCGTGTGGAGCCGCGCCCGCTCCGTGACGTCGAGGCCGAGCGCCAGCGCCCGCGGCGTGGACGGGTCGCGGTCGATCGCTGTCTGCCACGCGGCGAACGCGAGCCTGCGCCGCCTCGGGGTCGCAGTGGACGTTCCACTCGCTCACCGGCGTCGTGTTGCCGGGCACCCGGAACGCGCCGCCCATCGACACCCAGCGTCGGAGCAGCCGCGGCAGGGTCAGGCTCCAGCTCCAGCGCCCGGGCCAGCGTGGACGACGGCCCCAGCGTCACGAGCGTGATCTCGCCCGGGCGGCGGCGGGCCTCGTCGACGATGAGCTGGGGTGCGGCCCGTGGGGACAGCGCGATGGACGGCTCCGGCAGCTCCGCGTAGCCGATCCCGTGCGGCCCGTGCGTCTCGGGCGTGACCTCGAGCGGCCGTCGCAGCGGCGCCTCGCCGCCGACGGCGACCTCGACGTCGGTCCGGCCGGCCAGCTCCAGCACCGCCCGCGTGTTCCGCGCGACGTCGGCCAGCGCCGCGTTCCCCGGCAGGCACGTCACGGCGACGAGCTCCGCCTCCGGGCTCGCGGCGGCGTACAGGAGCGCCAGCGCGTCGTCGATCCCCGTGTCGACGTCGAGGATCAGCGGCACCCGGTCCACGGTCAGGCGAGCGAGGCCATGACCGCGCGATCCGCCAGGCCCAGCGGCAGCGATCCCGCCGAGGCGATCGTGTCGTGGAAGTCACGCAGCACGTCGACGGGGACGTCCGCGGGCGCGACCCCCGTGAACCCGCGCGCATCGAGGTAGCGCCGCCGGATCTCGAGGATCTCGAGACACCCGGTGAGGTACGACGACGCCTGGGTCGGCCACCAGCAGTAGCGCCCGACCTCGGCGACCGCGACCGCCTCCGGCAGGGCGGCCTTGTCGTGCATGAACGCGATCGCCTGGTCGACGTCCATCTCGCCCAGGTGGAGCGACGTGTCGACGATGATCCGCGCGGCCCGGAAGATCGTCGCGGACAGGTGCTGGAGCTCGTGGAGCGGGTCCGTGAAGAAGCCCCGCTCGCGCATGACGCGCTCGGCGTACAGCGCCCAGCCCTCGTTGAAGTACGGCGTCCCGTAGACCTTGCGCACCCGCGACGACGGGGCCGTCTTGCGCTGGACGAGGTGCCAGTGGTGGCCGGGATACGCCTCGTGGACCGAGGTCGTCGGGATCGACCCGAAGCTGTTGTTCGACAGGCGCTCCTGGATCTCCTCCTCCGCGGCGCCGTCGGGCGCGAACGGGACGAAGAAGTGGCCGCGGCGCGAGTCGCTGAACGCCGGCGGCGCGATGTACGACGCCACGCCCAGCACCGGCCGCTGGAACACCGGCGACGGCACGACCGCGCACGTCTCGCCGTCGGGGAACGTCACGAGGCCGGTGTCCACGAGGAACTGCCGCGCCCGCTCGGTCCACTCGGTATAGGCGTCGAGCATCGCCTGCTCGGTGCGTGGGTGGTCCGCGTCGTTGGCCCGCAGCGACCGCGACGTAGTCCGGGTTGCCGGTCGCGTCCGCCGAGAGCGCCCGCATCTCCGCGTCGAGGCGGTCGAACTCGCGCTGGCCGCGCTCGCGGAGCTGGCGGGCGTCGTCGGGGAGGACCTCGCGCTCGCGGAGGACCCGCGAGTAGCGCTCCTCGCCCAGCTGCCACGAGCCGTGGGCGTTGTCGACCAGCTCGTCCAGCCGCTCCACGAACAGCTCGAGGTGGGCGGCGGCGTCCTGGCCGGCGGCCCGCATGCGCTCGCGGGCGGCCTCGTCCTCGACGTCCTGCCACGCGAGGTCGCGGAGGTAGCGGACGCCACCCTTCGCCGCGTTCCGGCCGCGCTCCACGATGAGCGGATGGGCGAGCGCCGGGTCGAGGTTCGCGATCCCGGCCTCGACCAGCGCCGGCACGGCCTCCAGCCGCGAGACGGCCGCATCGACGAGATCCGCCTCGCCGCGGAGCCGGTGGAGGAACAGCACGAACACGCCGGTCGTGATCGGCGCGGAGTAGGTCACCGGGTCGCGGCGCCAGGCCTCGAACGGGGCCATGATCGTCCGCCCGCGGAGGACGGCCCGGGCGAGGTCGCGGTCGATCGTCTCGTCGGTCGTCAGCCCCTCGTCGCCGATCGCGTCGAGCGTGGTCAGGAACTCGACCGCGGCCGCGTCGCGCGCTCGCTGCGCGTCGGCCGAGACATCGTCCATGCGCTCGTCGTAGTCGGTGAGGCCGTAGCCGCTGGCGGTGACCGGCGAGAACGCGAAGTCCGCGTCGAGGAGGTCGGTGAGGGCGGCGTCGAGCTGCGGGTTGGGCATCGTGGACTCCGATGGGGAGCGCGGGGTCAGGGCGCGCGCTTGTCGACGAAGCGGCAGCGATCGCGCACGGGGCACAGGTCGTGCTTGGGGTTCTGGGCGTGGCAGATGACGCGCCCGTGGTGGATCAGCAGCACGTGGGCCGCGTACATCTCCTCCGGCTCGAGCAGCCCGAGGAACAGGTCGTGGGCCTGGTCCGCGTTGGCCTTCGGCGGCAGCAGGCCGATCCGCTTGGACACCCGCTCGACGTGGCGGTCGACCGCCATGACCGGCATCCCGAAGCAGAACGCGAGCACGATCGACGCGGTCTTCTTGCCGATGCCGTCGATCTGGGTCAGCCAGTCGCGCGCCTCGAGCGCGGGCAGGTCGCCGAGGAACGCGAGGCTGTAGTCGCCGCGCTGCTCGCGGATGTGGCGGAGCGTCGCCTGGAGCCGGGGCGCCTTCTGCGGGCCGAGGCCGCCGGGCCGGATGACGTCGATCAGCTGCGGCAGCGGCGCGAACTCGACGGCCGTCCAGTCGGGCGGGGGCTCGGTCGGCAGGCCGTCGCCGCCCCAGCCGATGCCCGGGTGATGGATCTCGGGATCGCGACCGGACGGGTACGCGTGGCGGAGCGCCTGGTACGCCTTCTCGGCATTCGTGTCCGCGGTGTTCTGGGTGAGGATCGTGAGGATCAGCTCGCTGGTCGGGTCGAGCCGCGGCTCCCACACCTGCTCGCCGTAGGTCGCGGTGAGCCCGTCGAGCACGTACCGCTGGAGCCCGGGCCGATAGCGGCGGAGGTAGTTCGCCCAGTGGCGGACCGGATCCGCCTTGCGCCGCGCGGCCTTCTTCGGCTTCGGCTTCGGCTTCGGCGTCGCGCCGGCGCCGGGCGTCGCGCTGCCGGTGGCTCGGGGACTCACCAGATCGTCTCCACGTCATACATGCCGATAAGCGGGTCGCCGGTCACGATCGGTACGTCCTCGAGCTGGCTCTGTGCGATCAGCATGCGGTCGAACGGGTCTCCGTGGTGGCGCGGCAGCGCACCGGCGCGGAGGGCATGGGCAAGTCCGATCGCCAGCGGCGTGAACCCATGGGCCAGGATCCGGTCCGGAACGTACGTCTCGGCATCGGTCTCGAGGTCCAGGCGACCGAGCGCGGCCTTGATCGAGACCTCCCACGCCGAGGCGACGCTCACGAGCACGTCCGTGCCCGGATCCTCGATCGCGGCATGGGCGCGGGGTGTCAGGCGATCGTTCCCCGAGGTCCACCACAGGAACGCCTGGGTATCGAGCAGCAGCCTCACGGCTTCGCGGCGTCGTAGCCGGCGAAGTCCGGAATCGGGTCGTCGAAGTCCGCGTGGATCACAACCCGATCACGACCGGGACGCCGTTTCGGTGGGGCGGCGATCCCCTTGAGGACGGCGATCGGACGGCCGCCACGTGCGATGACGATCTCCTCGCCGCGCTCCGCGCGCTCCAGGAGCCGCGACAGGTGGGTCTTGGCCTCGTGGACGTTGTACGTCGCCATCCGCCGACTATGACTTAGTCCTGTCGACCTAGTCAAGCACGAAGAGCAGCCGCGCGAGGCGCTCGCCGCACCGTTCGAGCGGCCCGGGACCGGCGGCCATCGCCTCCTCGATCGACTGCGGCGTCTCGGTGACCGGCACGGCGACCGCGCCGACCGTGGCCAGCGCGTCGATCCCCTCGGGCGTCACGCCGCCGCCGACGGCGAGGCACGGCGTCCCCGCGGCCCGCGCCCGCTGGGCGACGCCGAGCGCCGTCTTGCCGAACGCGGTCTGGGCGTCGACCCGGCCCTCGCCGGTGATGACGAGGTCCGCGCTCGCGAGCGCAGCGTCGAAGCCGGTGACGGCCATGACGAGGTCGATGCCCGGCTCGAGCGTGAGGCTCGCGAACCGGTCGGCGAGGCACAGCAGCCCGAAGCCGACGCCGCCCGCGGCGCCCGCGCCCGGGGTGTGGCGCTCGCTCCGGCCCGTGGCCGCGTCGAGCGCGTCGGCGAAGCGCGCCAGGCGCGCGTCCAGCACCGGGACGTCGCCGGCGTCGCGCCCTTCTGCGGGCCGTAGGTCGCCGCCGCGCCCCGCTCGCCGAGCAGCGGGTTCGTGACGTCGCACGCGATCCGCAGCCGGGTCTCGGCGAGCCGCGGGTCGAGGCCCGCGAGGTCGACCGCCGTGAGGTCGTCCGATACGCGCGCCCCGAGCGCCCGGAGCAGCCCCGCGCCGCCGTCGGTCGTCGCGCTGCCGCCGATCCCGAGCGAGATGTCGCGGATCCCCGCGTCGAGCACGGCTCGCAGGACGTCGCCGGTTCCCTCGCTCGTCGCCCGGGCGGCGTCGCGCTCCGCGGCGCGCCAGCGAGCGACAAGCCCGACGCGGTCGCCATCTCGACGAACGCGACGCGCGCCGTCGTCCCGGGCGAGCCAGCGTGCGCGGATCGGCCGGCCCAGCGGGTCGTGGGCGCCGGCGTCGCGCCACTGCCAGCCGCCGGCCGCCTCGACCGCGACCAGCGTTCCCTCGCCGCCGTCGGCGAGCGGCGCGAGCCGGACCTCGTCGTCGGGGCGGGCACGCTGCCAGCCGCGGGCCAGCGCCTGGGCGACCGCGACGCTCGTCAGCGAGCCCTTGAACGAGTCCGGCGCGATCAGGACGCGCATGAGCGGCGGCTACGATCCCTCGGGCTCGCGGACCCCGGCGCTTCTCGACGTACTCGGGGATCCGGATCATCGGCGGGCGCTCGTGGTCGGCCAGCTCGATGGACCTCGAGCGACAGTCGCCCGCGACCGGAGCGCGGCAGCTTCATCGTCGAGCCGAGCTCCGCGAACAGCCGCGCCCGCCGCCGCTCCTCGAGCCGCTTCATGACGGCCTGGAGGATCACGAACGACATCCGCGACAGGCCCTCGAGCTCCTGGTTGCGGTGCACGCGGCGCTCGAGGTCGACCTGGCCGAGGCCGTCGATCCCGGCCCGCTCGGACGCGTCGATCAGGTGCCCGATCTCGACCGCGTAGCCGGTGAAGAACGGGATCTGCTCGAGCAGCGTGCGCCGGCCGGCGTACTCGCCGGACAGCGGCTGGATCATCCCCGACAGCTCCGGGAAGAACAGGTTGATGAGCGGTCGCGCGACGAGCTCGGTGACCCGGCCGCCGCCGCCCTCCTTGAGCACGCCGCCCTCGACGATCGGGCGCTGGTAGTAGCCCTTGACGTACTGCAGCCGCGGCTCGACGAGGAGCGGCCCGAGCGTCCCGTAGACCATCCGGTGGTGCCAGTTGCGGACGTCGGTGTCCGCCCACACGACGATGTCGCCGCTCGTCTCGAACAGCGACTTCCAGAGCGCCTCGCCCTTGCCCCGGAACGAGCCGTAGCGCGGCAGGACCGCGGAATGCTGGAGCACCCGCGCGCCTTCGCCCTCGGCGATCGCGACGGTGTCGTCGGTCGAGTCGGAGTCGATGACGAGGATCTCGTCGACGAGCGGGTAGCGCTCCTGCATCTCGCGCACGGCCCGGCGGACGATCGGGCCGATCGTCTCGGACTCGTTGAGCGTCGGCAGGACGAGCGAGACCGTCAGGCCCTGCTTCTCCTTGAGGTTCGTCAGCCGGGCGATGTCGGAGAACTCCGAGTGGTGGAAGTTCGCCTCGGCGAACCAGCGGTCGACCTTGGCCGGGATCGCGCGCGACTCCTCGGCCGCCCGGTCCGCCGCCGCCAGCGTCTCCGCGCGCTGCGCGAGCTGCTCGAACGTCTGGCGGCCGATCGCCTCGCGGGTCTTGACGACGATGACCGTCGGCTTGGCCCGCTGGGCGATCGCCTCGGGCAGGGCGCCGAACAGGGAGCGAGCCGGCGTCGCCGCGGCGGGGCCGAGGCGCCCATCACGACGAGGTCCGCATGCTCGGCCTCGCGCAGGATCGCGGTCCGGACGTTGTGCGCCTCGCGCAGGATCGGCTCGCTGCGGGCGGTCGACGTGCTGGCGGGCGAACTGGGCGAGCGCGTGCTCGGCCTGCGCGCGCACCGCCTCGGTCACGCCCTGGGGCACGAGGTGCATCACCGCGACCGTCGCGCCGTGCTTGAGCGCGAGCGCGTCCGCGACGCGCAGCGCGAGCTCGGCGTGCGGGCCGCCGCGGACCGGGACGAGGATCCGCCGGATGTCGCGTGCGCCGCGCTGCTTGACGACCGCGATGTCGCAGGGCGCCTCGCGCACGGCCTCGTCGATCGTCGGCGAGATGACCGGCCCGCCGCCGTCGCGATGGGGACCGGACTTGCCGCCCCAGCCGAAGATCATGAGGTCGGCTTCCTGCTCCGCCGCGGCCTCGACGATGCCGGCCGCGGCATGGCGGCCGATCCGGACGAGCGGGTGGATGACCGTGCCCTCGGGCGCGTAGTCGAGCACCTTCTGGAGCAGCCGTCGGGCCTGGCGGGCACGGGTCGCGCCCTCGGACAGCGGCATGCCCTCGGGCACCTCGACGATGCCCAGCGCGGTGAGCTCGCCGGTCCGCGGCTCGAGCAGCGACGCGCCGATCCGGATCAGCTCCTCCGCGGTCAGCGGGTTCGCGACCGGGATGAGGATCCGGCTCGGCAGCGGCTCCCCGGTCACGAGGCGGCCTCCTCGTTCCAGCGCTGGACGAGGTACGGCTTGAGCAGCTCGAACTCGCGCGCCTGGCGCTCGACGCGCTCCTCGGCCGCGGCGGTGGTCACGTGCGCGGTTCTCGATCACGAAGCTGCCGACGCGCCCGAAGTAGATGGGCGTGAGCGCCGCGACCAGCTGGCCCGTGTCGACGTCGCCGCGCCGGGTGGCGATGATCAGGTCGTAGATGCACCGCGCCCACAGGTCGTCGGGGAAGTGGAAGCCGCCCAGCGCCTCGGCCATCTCGACGGTCGACGGCGCGGCCGTTCCGCCTTCGCCGCCCAGCCCGAGGGCGCGCGTCGCGCGGTCGGCGGCCGTGCCGGCCTCCCTGGCCAGCTCCAGCACGCGTCTCGACGTTGGCCGGCGCGATCGTCTTGCGCCACGTGTCCGCGACCGAGATCGAGCCGCCGTGGAACTGCGACAGGAGGCTGATCGCGTTCACCTCGAGCGGCGGCGGGTCGATGATCCGCTCGAAGCCGTAGGCCGGCACGTCGTGCGAGCCCCGGATCCCGAGCCACGAGTCCGGGTGGGCCGCCGCGAGGCGGAGGATCGTGCCCACGACCTGGCGGAACATCGGCCCCAGGTCCGAGCCCGGGATCCTTGGGGTCGTGGACCTTCGCGCCGAGCCGCGTCTGGCAGACCGCGAACCCGGCCGTCAGCGCCGACGTCGTCATCCAGATGTCGATGCCGAACTTGCTGATGTCCTCGGTCCAGTCGTCCAGCTCGAGGTAGTGCCGGACGAGGTCGCCCGAGACGCCGAAGTCGCCGCCGATCGGCTGCCGGATGCGGTGCCCGTAGAGCGCGCGCGTCAGCGGGTAGGTGACGGTGTTGGTGATCGTCCCGTCGTACTTGTAGCGGGCGTAGAGCGGGGCGACGAAGTCGTAGCCGCCCTTGAGGATCGGGCCGGCCAGGAGCTCGATCCACTCCGGGCACGATCGAGCGCAGGTCGCTGTCCACGACGACCAGCGCCTGGACCTCCAGCGCGGCGGCGATCTCGAAGATCGTCCGCAGCGCCGCGCCCTTGCCGCCGACGCCGTCGATCTCGGGATACGTCAGCGTGACCCGGTCGAGGCGGTTCGTCGGCCGGACGAGGAGGATCGACTCGACGTAGTCCGGCGGCTCGGTCTCGATGACGACGCGCTGGGTGCCGTCGGGCGATCCCGCGTCGCTGTTCACGAGGACCGGCTTGAGCTCCGGGAAGTACTGCACGAGCCCGGCCGACGCCGCGCGGACGACGTAGCCGATCGTCGCGGCGTTCTTGAAGCTCGGGATCCCGACCATGATGTCGGCGCGGCCGAGCCGGGCGATCTCGTCCCGGATGGCCGGTGTCAGGGCAGACGGGGGCATCGACCCCACCCTACCACCGTGCGGGCGGCGTTCGCGGCACCCGCCCGATCCTGTCGCGGGATTGCGAGACACCCGTCGCCGGCCGCGATGTCGACGTGGCGGGAGGGGATGCTCGTCAGCGCGGCCCGACGGGCTTCGGGACGCCCGCGGGCGTGTCGGGCGCGCGGGCGACGGCCCAGTCGGGCTGCTCCCGGCCGGCGAGATAGCGCGAGTTCGCGGCGCGGTACGAGAGGTCGCGGAAGCCGAGCGCGCCCCATGTGACGAGCGTCAGGACCGCCGACGGCCGGACGATCGCGGAGATCCGGACGAGGTACGACTCGGAGAGGACGCCCTCGAGGATCCGGCGTCGCTCGAGCAGCGGCACGTCGGCGAGCGAGCTGCCGTCGACCCACAGCAGGTCGGTCGCGACGAACGCGTGCCGCTCCCCGCGTTCCAGCGCCTCGCGGACCGCGGGCTCGAGGCGGGCCGCCGCCTGCTCGTAGTCGCGGGCGCGGACGAACGGGTCGTCCTTGACGTCCTTGCGGATCGCGCGCGGGACGAGGATCGGCGGCCGCTCGACCGTGGGCATCTTCGGGAAGGCGCCCGTCGAGGAGCGCAGCGCCGCGGTCGTCACGTGGCCCTCGATCACGGCCTCGCCTGCGCCGAACGCGTCGAGCAGCGCCTGGAGCAGCTCGTCGGGGACCGGCACCTCGCCGCCGCCGCTGTACAGCGCGACCTCGTCCTCGGTGAGCGCCGCGACGACGCGCATGCCGCCCCAGTCGGGCTCCACGATCGCGTCGGGGATGTTCTTCGCGCCCCGGCGTCCGGGTCGCTGGGGCTGCCACGCTGCCGCGACGTCGCGCGGGGTCTCGGTCGCCATCCCCGGATGCTAGCGGGCACCGCGACTCGTGTCGCGGTCGGCGCTCGGCGGCGCGGCGCGGCGAATATGATCCGGCGAGCGTCGGCGCCGGTCGTCACACCGGTGCCGGCCCCGAGCAGGAGGCCCGATGTCGTCCCCGGCTGCCGCGATCCATCCCGCCGACGGAGCGGCGCTCGAGATCAACCTGCGCCCCGTCGCGACGCTGTCGTGGTCGCTGTACGACTTCGCCAACACGATCTTCTCGTTCACGGTCATCTCGTACGCGATGGGGCTGTGGCTCGTGCGGCCGGAGCAGTTCGGGCCGGCGACCGGCCAGCTCGTGTTCAGCCTCGCGATCCTCGTCAGCGTCGGCGTCAACGCGATCGTGTCGCCGATCCTCGGCGCCCTGTCCGACCGCGGCGGCCGGCGGCTGCCGCTGCTGCTCCTGTTCACCCTGCTGTGCGTCGGCCCGACATCGCTGATCGCGCTCGGCGGCCCGCTCGTGCGGCCTGATCCTGTTCACGATCGCCAACTTCGCGTACATGTCGGCGCTCATCTACTACGACGCGTCGCTCAAGCTCGTCAGCACCCCGGCGACCCGCGGCCGGACGTCGGGCATCGGCGTGGGCATCGGGTACTGCGGCACGGTGTTCGTCGGGCTGCTGCTGTTCTTCCTCGACATCCCGGTCGACATGCGGTTCGTGCTCGCGGCCGTCCTGTACGGCGCTGTTCGCGATCCCGATCTTCCTCGTCGTCAAGGAGCCGCGCGACCCCGATGCGCCGTCGATCACCGTCGGCGACTTCCTCGCCTCGTGGGCGCAGCTGCGGCTGACGATCGCCCACGCCCGCCAGGTCCCGGGCCTGTCGCGGTTCCTGCTCGGCCGGTTCTTCTACTCGGACGCGGTCAACACCGTGATCGTCGTGATGAGCATCGTCGCGGTGCAGGCCGTCGGCTTCACCGAGCAGACGACCGTGCTGATCCTGCTGCTGCTGACGATCGTCGCGATCCTCATGTCGTTCGTGTGGGGCGCGCTGTCGGACCGCGTCGGGCCGAGGGTGACGCTCATCGCGGTCCTCATCAGCTGGGCCGTGGGCCTGATCCTCGGCGCGCTGTCGCTGGGGATGATGGGCACCGATCCCGTGACCGGCGGGCCGGTGCCGGCGATGCCGGGCGTCGCGCTGTTCCTCGTCGCCGGCGCCATCCTCGGGTCCGGGCTGGGCGGCGTCCAGGTGACCGACCGGGTGTTCATGGTCCGGCTGTCGCCCCCGGAGCGGGTCGGCGAGTTCTTCGGGGTCTACGGCCTCGTGGGCAAGGCGTCGCAGGTCATCGGCCAGCTGGTGTACGGGTTGATCGTGTTCCTGCTGCTCGACTCGATGGGGACGGGCGCCTACCAGGTCGCGATCCTGAGCCTGATCGTGACGATGCTCATCGGGCTGTGGCTCGTCTGGCCGGTCAGCGACCGCTGGACGGGCTCCGGCGAGCTCCACGCGCACGATCCCGGTTCCGCGGGCCCGCCGCCCCGGCTCGCGCCCGATCGAGCGCCGCTCGACGACCGGGGCTGAGCCTCAGTCCCCGTAGCCCTCGGGGTTCGCCCGGCGCCACGCCCACGCCGAGCCGATCATCTCGTCGAGGGTCGAGCGACGGGGCATCCAGCCGAGCGTCTCGCGCGCCCGGGCGTTCGATGCGACCAGCACCGGCGGGTCGCCGGCACGCCGTGGTCCCACGGTGTGCGGGATCTCGCGCCCGGCGATGCGCGCAGCCGATGCGAGGACCTCACGCACCGAGAAGCCGGTCGACGTGCCGAGGTTGCACACGAGCGGCGTGCCGCTGCCCGACGCCGTCGCGAGCAGCGCTGCCACGTGGGCGTCGGCGAGGTCCTCGACATGGATGTAGTCGCGGATCGGCGTGCCGTCCGGCGTGGGGTAGTCGTCGCCGAACAGCGTCAGCGGCGCGCCGCCCTCGGCCGCCGCGAGCACGTTCGGGATGAGATGCGTCTCCGGGCGGTGGACCTCGCCGAGGCGCGCACTCGCCCCGGCGACGTTGAAGTAGCGCAGGACGACGCTCCGGAACCCATACGCCTCGCCGTACCAGCGCAGCGCGCCCTCGAACGTGCGCTTCGTCTCGCCGTAGGTGTTGATCGGGCGGAGGGGATCGTCCTCCTCGATCGGGGTCCGGTCCGGGACGCCGTAGACCGCGGCGGTCGACGAGAACACCAGCCGGGTGACACCCGCCGCGCGCGCCGCCTCGAGGAGGGCGACGCCGCCGGCGACGTTGTCCCGGTAGTAGCGGGCCGGGTCGCGGACGCTCTCGCCGACGAGGGAGCGGGCGGCGCAGTGGAGGATGGCGTCGATCCCGTGCGTCTCGAGGACGGCGCGGACCGCGGTCTCGTCGGCGTACGAGCCAGTGACGAGGATCGCCTCGGGTGGCACGACGGCCGCGTGCCCGGTCGTGAGGTCATCCAGCACGACGACGTCGTGGCCCGCGGCCAGGATCGCGTCGACCGAGACGCCCCCGACGTATCCCGCGCCGCCGGTGACGAGGACCTTCACTCGCGCTTCCGGCCGAACAGGTGCCGCACGCGGTCGAGGGCCTGCTGGGTCGTCAGGTGGGATCCCTCCGGCTCGGTCGGCGGCCACTCGCCGGGCTGGGATGGATCCGATGCCGAGTCGCCGTCGTCGGCGGGCTGCGACGCCGGTTCGGTGGCGCGATCGGCCGCGTCGGGAGAGGCTGGATTCGGCGGTGGGCGCGTCTCGACCTGCGTCGCCCTCGGCTGCGGCCGGGGCCGGATCGACCGGCGTCGGTTCCGCTGGGCCGGGGTTCGATGGCGCCGGGCTGGGCGCGACCGGCGTCGGGGCAGGGGCAGGTGCCGGCGCGGCGGGCGCAGGGGACGGCGTGAAGGACGAAGCCCGATGGCGGCGTCTCCCACGTCGGCGTCGCTTGCCGCGGTTCAGGCGTCACGGGAAGGTCGGCCTGCGGCCAGCCAAACGGCGAGGCGGGCTCGGCGAGCGCCTCGACCGCGGCTTCCGGTTCCGCGACGCCGGCGACCGCCGCATCCCAGGCGCGCGCGGCGGCGACCGTGGCCTCATCGAGGGGAGCGGCCTCCTCGTCCGAGGGTTGGCGTCTCGGGCGTGGCTGGTCGGGCTCGGGCCTCGGCTCCTCGGCAACGGGCTCGGGTTCGGGCTCCGGCTCGGGTTCGGGCTCGGGCGCCGGCTCCGGCTTCGGGCTCGGGCTCAGGCTCGGGCTCGGGCTCGGGCTCCGGCTCGGGCTCGGGCTCAGGCGCCGGCTCCGGCTCCGGCTCGGGCTCAGGCTCGGGCTCCGGCGCCGGCTCCGGCTCGGGCTCGGGCTCAGGCGCCGGCTCCGCTTCGGGCTCAGGCTCAGGCTCAGGCGCCGGCTCCGGCTTCGGGCTCAGGCTCAGGCTCGGGCGCCGGCTCCGGCTTCGGGCTCAGGCTCGGGCTCAGGCGCCGGCTCCGGTTCGGGCTCCGGCTCGGGCGCCGGGCTCCGGTTCGGGTTCCGGCTCGGGCGCGGGCTCAGGCTCGGGCTCGGGCTCCGGCACCGGCTCGGGCTCCGGCACCGGCTCGGGCTCGGGCGGGATCGGTTCGACGGCCGGCTTCTCGGCTTCAGCGGATCGGCGCCTCGGGCTCTGCCGGCTGCTGCGCCTCGGCGGCCGGTTCGCCCGGGACCGGGCGGCCGCTGCGGCGCCACACGTCCTCGAGCCGCTCCACCATCCGGCTCGCGGCGGCGTTCTCGGGGTCGATCGCGAGCGCCCGCTTCGCCTGGCGGTACGCCTCCGCCTCGTCGTCCCGCTCGAGCGCGACCCGGCCCAGGCCCACCACCGCGATCGAGTTGCGGGGGTCGGCGGCGGCGGCCTGGCGGTAGAGATACTCGGCCTGGTCGACCAGGCCCATGTTGAGCGCCCGCTCCGCCTGGAGCAGCAGCTCGATCATGACGCGGCCTCGTCCTGCATGTCCGCAAGCATGCCCTGTGCGAGCAGCAGGAGTGTAGGGGCCTCGTTCAGGGCGGGGTCTGCGATCACCTGCTCGACCAGCTCGTCGAGGATCCGGCCGAGTCGCGGACCCGGCTCGAGGCCCAGGTCGCGCATGAGGTCCGTGCCGTCGATCTTGAGCGCGTAGCGGTCGAGCGCCGCCTCCGCGGCGAGCTCCTCCTCGATCCGCGCCCGGAAGGCGACGAGGGACGGCGAGTCGCCCGGGCGGCCGGACCCGATGTCGTCCGCCCGGCGGAGCTCGAGCAGGTCGTCGACGTGCTCGAGGCCGACACGCTTGATGAAGCGCCGGATCGCGGCGCCCGTGGCGTCGGGATCGACCGTGAACATGTGATGGCGGACGAGGACCTCGATCGCTTCGATCGTGGCGCGCGGCACCCGCACCCGCTCCAGCAGCTCGACCGCCTGCTGGGCGCCGACCACGTCGTGGTGGTGGAAGTGACCGTCGGCCAGCGTGGCGGGCTTGCCGATGTCGTGGAGGAGCGCCGCCAGGCGGACGATCGGCCGTCCCGCGGGTGCGGCGTCGACCGACCGCAGGGTGTGGTCCCAGAGGTCCTCGCCATCGACCTTGTTCTGCGGCACGCCGCGCTGCGCGGCGAGCTCCGGCGCGATGACGGCGAGCAGCCCGGTCTCCTCGGCCAGCCGCAGCCCGACCGAGGGACGGGGCGCCGCGAGGAGGCGCATGAGCTCGGCGCCGATCCGCTCCCCCGAGAGGTGCGCCACGAGCGCGGCGTTGGCGGCGATCGCGGCCCGCGTCGCAGGCTCGACCTCGAGCTCGAGCGCGGCCGCGAGGCGTACCGCCCGGACCATCCGCAGCGCGTCCTCGCGGAACCGGGTGCCGGGGTCGCCGACCGCCCGGAGGACGCCCCGCTCGAGGTCGGCGATGCCGTCGAACGGGTCGACGATCGAGGGTTCGACTCGCGATCCGGCGGGCCGCCGCCGGCGCATCCGTCGTCGCGTCGGCGCCCCACGCGATCGCGTTCACGGTGAAGTCGCGGCGCGCGAGGTCGTCCCGGATGTCGTCCCCGAACTCGAGCCGGTGCGGCCGCCGGAAGTCGGCGTACTCGTGCTCGTTGCGGAACGTCGTGATCTCGAGGACCTCGCCGTCGCGGCGGACGGCAACCGTGCCGAACGCGTTCTCGTACACCGCGCCCGGAAACAGGTGGAGCATCGCGTCGGGTCGCGCGTCGGTCGCGAGATCCCAGTCCTTGGGCACTCTGCCGAGGAGCGCGTCACGCACCGACCCGCCGACGACATAGCCGGCGTGGCCGTGCGCGTGGAGGTGGTCGAGCACCGCCCGGACCGTGGGCGGGCAGACCTCGGCGAGGCGTGCCGCGGCGCTGGCCTGATCGGCGCCCATGGCTGCCTAGTTCCGGCCGAGGAAGAGGTAGTTCCTCCAGGCCTCGTTGCGCACGTCCTGGAGATACGGCGTGAACAGGCTGTACACGTCGCTCCGGGGCTCGAACGGCTGGCGCATGAGGCGCACGCGCGCCTCCTCGGGCGTCCGGCCGCCCTTCCGGTGGTTGCACGGCTTGCACGCGGCGACGAGGTTCTCCCACGTGTGCCCGCCGCCGCGGTGGCGCGGCAGGATGTGGTCGAGGGTCAGGTCGTTCGCGATGCGGCCGCAGTACTGGCAGGTGTGGCGATCGCGGGCGAAGATCTCGCGCCGGGTCAGCTTCACGCGCGGCCGCGGCCGGCGGATGTGGTGCTGGAGGCGGATCACCGAGGGCGCCCGGTACACCTCGCGGACGGTGCGTACCTCCGCGTGGTTGTACTCGATGATCTCGGCCTTCGATCCGAACAGGAGCCTGAACGCTCGCGGGATGTTGCAGACGTTCAGCGGCTCGTAGTTCTGGTTGAGGACCAGCACCACGCCGTCCATGGGCCGCACGCTACCACGGTCCTCGGCGCGGCCGGGATCGCGGCCGGCGAGGGGTGCCGGCGCGGACGGAGCGGTGGTGCGGAACGCGGTGTCGGTCGAAGGCTCCTCTCGCCGCTAGACCTGCGGCGGGTCCATGGCCCGCTCGATGCGGGCGATCTCGACCTCGATCCGGCCGACCTCGGCCTGGGCCTGCGCCCAATCGTGGCCACCGAGCACCGACGCGTTGCGGCGCGCGCGGGCGGCCTTGTGGAGGGTCAGGAGCTCCTCGCGGGTCGCCGGGCAGCGGGTCTGCGGGAGCCGGTGAAGGCTTCGCGGCCGGTGCACGCTTCGCGGCCGGTGCCTTGGTTGTGGCCATCGTTCCTCCGGGTCGGTCGAGCGTGATCCTACCGCGCGTCGTGCTCGTCCGTCCGGATGTCGATCCAGGCTGCGACATCGAGCGGACGGAGCCGATCGCGGGCGAGGACTCGGTCGATGTTGACCGGTGCCGCCGGCGCGCTATCTCAGGGATCGAGGGCGGCGTCCAGCCGCGACCCGAGCGCCCAGGCGAATGGCATCGCGAGGTGGTTCGTGTCGCGATAGACGAGGAACCGGCCGATGACCATGGGGCACGGGTCGCTCGGGCACAACCACGACGCCGTGTCGACGAAGGTCGCCCCTCCCGCGACCGCCCGGGCTTCCTCGCCTGCCAGCCAGGGTTCGTCGAAGAGCACCGCGCGATCCACGGCGCACTCGATCGTGTGGTCCGGGTTGCGACTCAGGCAGTCGACAGGCTCGAAGGCCAGATGCGGGGTATCGCCAAGCACGGCAACACGGGAGCCCAGCGAGCGCAGCCGCGCGATCGTTCTCGACGCGCCGTCGAGCATGAGGTCCTGCGCGTGCGCCGCATCTCCGTCCGCGCCGGCTGGTTCGAGGAGATGGTTGCCGGCCAGGATGACGAGGGCCGGTTGCTCGGCGGCGATCCGTTCGAAGGCATTCTCCCGCCACGCATCGCAGCTCCGGGCGGTCGCCTCAAGGGGCGTGTCCTGGTACCCGCACGAGGCTTTCACGAGGTTGACGAGTCGCCAGTCGCGTTCGAGCGCGATCCGATGGATCGCCGGGTACCACTGCGCGACGTGGGAGTCGCCGAAGAGGACGACGGTCGTTGCCGAATTGGTGACCCCGGACACGCACGGTGGCGAGACGGTGTCCGGGTCGGACAGGCCGCAGCGGGCCGGCGGCCGCTTCGCCGGCCCTGCCGACCCCGGCTCCAGCAGTGATGGCACGAGGTCATCAGGAAGGGGGCCGTCCGCCGTCACCCGGCCGGGCGCCGCGGTGGGGGCCGGTGGCGTGGGCCCACCACCTGTTCATCGACGGTCGGCGCCGGAGCGTCGGGTGCCGCCGCGCTGCTCGTCGGAACGAGGTCGGCGAGCGGATCCGCGCTCGCCATCGCGACGGCGACCCGGTCGGGCTTGAACCGCTCGGTTGCCGCAAGGCCGCTCGAGACGGCGACGATCACGAGGCACAGGGATCCGACGGCCGCGATCGAGAGGTTCCGCCGCGGGACGGTGCCGATGAGCCGGCCGACCCGGAGCGGATCCTCGACCCATCGGTACGTCGCGGCCGCGAGCAGGACCGCAAGCCCGACCTCGATCGGGACACGGACGGCTGGGGTGACGGCAGCGGCGAACACCGCACCGAGCACGAGCAACGGCCAGTGCCACAGGTAGAGCGAGTACGAGATGCGACCGGCGTACTGCATGGGGCGTGAGGCGAGGAAGGGTTGCGGCCATGCTCGACGTCCGCTTGCCCCGGCGGCGACCAGCATGGCGGTGCCGACGACGGGCAGGAGTGCGGCGACCCCGGGGAACGGGGTCGAACTATCGAACAGGACCGTCGCCGCGCCGATCATCAGCAGGCCCAACCAGGCCGCGAGAGACGACAAGGAGGCAGGCATCGCGCGAAACCGTCGGTCGGCGAAGACGAGCATGGCGCCGACGCCGAGCTCCCAGGCCCTCGTGGGCAGCAGGTAGAAGGCGGCCGTCGGCCGGGCGGGTGTGAGCAGCACGCCGAGCACGAGCGACGCGGCCGTCGCCGCGCACACCCAGAACGCGAGACCGCGGGTGGAGCGGCCGGCGAATCGCCACGCGAGGAGCAGGAACGTCGGCCACAGCAGGTAGAACTGCTCTTCGACGCCCAGTGACCAGAAGTGCAGCACCGGCGAGATCGATGCGGGGTGCCAGTAGTCCGTCTGCTCCAAGGCGAATCGGATATTCGGGACATAGATCGCGGCGGCCGCGACGTCCTTGCTCGTCGACGCGAAGTGGATCGGCGACAGGACGACGGCCGAAGCCACCAGCGTCACCACGAGCACGACGAACGACGCGGGGAGGATGCGTCGGGCCCTCCGCGCGTAGAACGATGAGATCGCGATCCGCCCCGACGAATCCAGCTCGCGCACGAGCAATCCGGTGATCAGGTACCCGGACAGGACGAAGAAGACGTCCACGCCGATGTAGCCGCCGGAAAGCCCGGTCACGCCCGCGTGGTACAGGACGATCAGGATGACGGCGATCGCGCGGATGCCCTGGAGATCGGTCCGGAAGCGGGTGTCCCCGCCCGGCTCACCGGCTGTCAAAGCGGCCCTCCCGGTGTGCTGTCGTCGAGCCATCCCCCGCCAGGCGGCGAAGCCAGTGGACCTCGGTCGTGTACGGGAGGACGATCTCGTCCTGGCCGGCGGTCTCCGGGTCGGTCCGGAGGATCTCGGCGACGGCACTCCATGAGCGCGCCCCGGACCTCCGGCGTGCCGGCCGCCACGACGCTCATCGATGCCAGCCGGTCCAGGACGCCGTCGGGCGACAGGCGCTGGCCGTGGCGGTACGTCGTCGTCTCGATGAAGCCGAACCATGGCGTCTCGTCGACGGCCGGGCGCCACGCGTCGTCCTGGTGGCGAGGGATGGTGCTCCTGCAGGCTCGCGACCAGGTCGCCCATCGCCTTGACCCACGGCACGGTCTCGTCGCGCACGTTCCAGATGAGGACGAGCCACGCGTCGGCGCGGAGCACCCGGTTGAGCTCCTCGAGCGCCCGCGGCGCGTCGAACCAGTGGAAGGCCTGGGCGCACACCGCCGCATCGACCGACGCATCGGGGAGCGGCACCGCCTCCGCGAGGCCGTCGAATCGCCTCGGCATCGGGTGTCGTCGCGGCGAGCTGCGCCCGCATCTCCGCGACGGGCTCGAGGGCGAGCACCCGGACGCCGGTCGGCACGAGCAGGCGGGTCAGCTTGCCGGTGCCCGCCCCGACGTCGAGGACGGTCCGTCCCGGCCGCAGCTCGAGGCGCGTCTCCAGCTCCTCGATGGCCTCCCGTGGATAGTCCGGACGCGAGCGCTCGTACGCGTCGGCCGCGGCGCTGAACCCACGTGCCGCGAGGCTCGACATCGCCGGGGCGGCCGGCTGGTCCGGATCCGTCACGGTCGTCAGGCGATCGACGACAGGCCGGCGTAGATCGCGGCCTCGACCACGTCGATCGGCTCCCGGGACATCCCCCACGCACCGCTCAGGTAGACGTAGGCGAGGTCGAGCGAGGGATCAATCCACAGCCGCGTGCCGGACACGCCGCCATGCCCGAACGCCGAGGGCGAGCCGATCGACGCCACCCCGGGCTTGCCCCAGCCCAGCGCGTAGTGGTCGGCGCGCAGCGGGTCAACGTTCGAGCCGAGGCCGCTGACGCGCGACGTCCCGGGCACCGTCACCTCGCGGGTCATCAGGTCGACGTACGCGGGCGAGAGGACGCGCGACCCGTCGAGCTCGCCGCGGCGGAGCATCGCGCGCCCCAGCCGGAGCAGGTCCTCGGCGGAGCTCCACAGCCCGCCGCCGGCCAGGTGGAGGGAGGCGTAGGCCGCCAGGAGGCCGGGATCGTCGACGAAGGTGCCGTCGGGGAGCGCCATCGCCAGCGGCGCGACGCGATCCGCGAGGCCGTCCGCTCGCCGGGTCGAAGGTCGTCGCGGCCATGGCCAGCGGCTCGAGGACGCGTCGCCGCAGCGCCGCCTCGTACGGCTCGCCCGTGCGCAGGGCGATCGCCTCGACGAGCAGGTCGAAGGTGAACGAGACGTAGTGGAACCGAGAGCCCGGCGGGTCGACCTGCGACTTCGCGCGGAGGTGCCGCAGCAGGTCGTCGCGACCATGTCCGTGACGGAGGATGGACTCGAGGTCGACGTCGTCGATGCCGGTCGTGTGGGTCAGGACGTGCCACGCGGTGATCGGCGCCCACGCGTCGTTGACCAGGGCCGGCGCCCAGCCGTTGATCGGCTGCTCGAGCGTGATCGTGCCGGCCTCGACGAGCTGCAGGACGCCGATGGCCGTGATCGACTTCGTGATCGACGCGAGCTGGCAGACCGCGTCGGTGCCGATCCGCCGTCCGCCGGGCTCGCCGAACGCCTCCAGCCGCACGAGGCCGTCGGCGCCGGCGACGCCGAGGATCGCGAATGGGACCGTCCCCGCCTCGACCTGCGCGCGGGCGATGTCGAAGGCCGGCTGGAGCGCGCGGCGGCGGGCCGAGTCGGTCGAAGGCATGGCGGGGATCGTACGCCGTTGGCCCTATGCAATCGGGCTATCCTTGCTGAGCAGGTTTCCGGCGATCACGCCCCTGCCGCTCCGCGAGGAACCGCCACGTGACCGACGCCGCCCGCGCGCTCGATGCCTCGGCCCGCCCGGTGACGCCGATCGCCGAGGAGATCCGGCTGCGGCTCGTGGATGCCTGGGGCGAGATGGGCGCCGCCTGGGGCGTCGCACCCGCGATCGCGCGGGTCCACGCCTACCTGATGACCCGCCAGGAGCCGCTCACCGAGCGCGAGGTCCGCGAGGCGCTCAACCTGTCGCATCGCGCGGCGTCACTTGCCCTCGCCGAGGCGGAGTCGTGGGGCCTCGTCGAGCGCGTCGCGGAGCCGCGCCGGGTCGGGCGCCGCGGACCAGCCGGCGCGGCGTACCTGGCGGTCGGCGATCACTGGCGCTGGTTCGGCCGGGTCGTCGCCGAGCGCAAGGTCCGCGAGGGCGACCCGATCATCGAGGTGCTGGAGCGGACGCTCGTCGACACGAACGCCGCGCTGGCCGACCACCCCACCGACCCCGAGCTGCTCCGGCTGCGCGACTGGCTGTCGACGTTCCTCGTGTTCGTGCGCCTGTTCGACCGGGCGGTGGGCCTCGTGTCGCGTCTCGAGCCACCGAGCTGGAGCGCGCGCTGCGGCTCCTCGGCGAGGTGCCCGACGACACGATCCTGCGCCTCGTCAAGCTGCTCGACGGCCTCCCCGACGACGACGTGCTGGGCCTCGTGGACGCGCTGAGCCGCCTCTCCCCGTCCTCCGCCCGCCGCGCGACGACGCTCATGTCGGGGGTCGTGCGGACGCTCGTCCGCTAGCGCGTGCAGCCTCGGGACGCCGATCCCTGGGACCTCGCCCGGTTCCTGCGCGAGCAGGTCGGGATGCACGACGCGGCGGTCCGCGAGCTCCGAGCGGGCCGGAAGACCGGCCACTGGATCTGGTACGAGTTCCCGCAGCTCGCCGGGCTGGGGCGGTCGCCGATGTCGGTCCGCTACGCGATCTCGGGGCTGGACGAGGCGCGCGCGTACCTCTCGCACCCCGTCCTCGGGCCGCGTCTCGTCGAGTGCTGCGAGGCGCTGCTGGTCCATCGCGGACGGGACGCCGCGGACATCCTCGGATCGATCGATGCCGTGAAGGTCCGCTCGTCGATGACGCTGTTCCACCGCGCGGACCCCGAAGCGCCAGCGTTCCGCCGGGTCCTCGACGCGTTCTACGGCGGCGTCGCTGACCCGCGCACGGACGAGCTGCTCGCCGGCTGAGCGCTACGGCACGCGGATGTGCCAGTACCACCGGCCGCCGGCGAAGGTGAACCCGTCTCGAGCCATCGGCGCATCGAGCTGGAGCAGGTAGTCGCCGGGCTGCGTGGGAGCTTCGAAGCGGATGACCCGCCGGGGATTCGCTCCTGCCTCGAGCCTCCGACCGTCGGGAAACTCCCTGTAGGTCTCGACGGCGCCCTCCAGGCCATCCGTCCTCGCCACTCGGACGACCCACTCCCAGTCGAGCGCGAGATCGCTCCCGATGTGCCAGTCCGCCGGCGCGATGACCGCGATCGTCGCCCCCGGCTCGACGGCAATCGGGTCTGCGCCGAGCGCCTCCTCGTAGCCGACTGGTCCGCAGCTCTCCGATGCGACCATCTCGGCGAGATACCACACGCCGCCGCACCCCCCGCGCTCGGTGCCTCGATCCGCTCGCCGCCGTCGACGGCGATCATCGGCAACCCGGGCGGTGCCGGAAATGGCGGCACGGACGGGGGCTCCGTCGCCTCGACGGGATCCGGGGTCTCGACCTCGGGTCATCGGTGGGCGGCGGGGTGGCGGTCGGGATCGGGGTCGGGGACGGTGCCGAAGGCGCGCTCGCCGTTGGCGTGGTGGTCCGAGCGGACGGCGATGCGTCCGCGGCGATCCGGCTCGGTTGGCAGCTGCGAGCTCAGTCGGGACTGTGGGCCCCGCGCTGCACCCGAGGACCAGCATCGCCACCAGCACGATCGCTAGCAGCGGCCGCATCGAACCCCCTCACATCCATCGCGCGAACTCGCGCGGCAACCTGACGATGCGGCGTCCCGTTTCGTGATGTGACCCTGGACGGCGTCGTACGCCCGCCGGAGGAGCGTTGGGCACCAGCCTGGCGTCAGATGCTCTCGACGAGAGCGTCATTGCCCCGATTTCGGGCCGATCGGTGCTCATACGCTCACCCGGAGAGCGCTATTCGCCGTGCCGAGCCCGCGACCCTCGATAACGCTCTCCACGGGAGCGTATGGCTACCACGCACCGAACGGCGTGCGGGGCACCCGCCGCGACTCGCCGACGGATCGCGACGCGACGGTGTCGAACGCTCTCCCGGAGAGCGACTGACGGCAACGAACCGCTACGCGCGCGTCGCGCGCCCGCGTATTGGGAGTTTGTCAATCAGCGTGCGATAATCCGGCGCGTGTCGTCGGACCTTCACGGTTCGAACGGGCGACGACCCCGGGGCCAGCCGGCCGGCCGACGACTTGCGTCCTCCCGGAGAACCCGCACACCATGACCGAAACCAGCACCTGGGCAACCAAGAAGGGCCTCGCGCAGATGCTCAAGGGCGGCGTCATCATGGACGTCGTCACCCCCGAGCAGGCGAAGATCGCGGAAGAGGCCGGCGCCGTCGCCGTCATGGCGCTCGAGCGTGTCCCGTCCGACATCCGCGCCGCCGGCGGCGTCGCCCGCATGTCCGACCCGGCGATGATCGTCGGGATCATGGACGCGGTGTCGATCCCGGTCATGGCCAAGGCCCGCATCGGTCACTTCGTCGAGGCGCAGGTCCTCGAGGCGCTCGGCGTCGACTACATCGACGAGTCCGAGGTCCTCACGCCCGCCGACGAGACGAACCACATCGACAAGCACGCCTTCAAGGTCCCGTTCGTGTGCGGCTGCCGGAACCTCGGCGAGGCGCTCCGCCGGATCAACGAGGGCGCGGCGATGATGCGCACGAAGGGCGAGGCCGGGACAGGCAACGTCGTCGAGGCCGTCCGCCAGCTGCGCGACGTCCTGTCCGAGATCCGCCGCCTGCAGCACATGCGCGAGGACGAGCTGTTCGTCGCCGCGAAGGAGCTCCAGGCCCCGTACGAGCTCGTCAAGAGCGTCGCCGAGGCGGGCCGCCTCCCGGTCGTGAACTTCGTCGCGGGCGGCATCAGCACGCCGTCCGATGCCGCGCTCGTGATGCAGCTGGGCGCCGAGGGCGTGTTCGTCGGCTCGGGCATCTTCAAGAGCGAGGATCCGGCCCGGATGGCGAACGCGATCGTGCAGGCGACGACGCACTTCCAGGACGCCTCGATCATCGCCGAGGTCAGCAAGGGCCTGGGCGCCCCGATGCGGGGGATCGCGATCGAGGAGATCCCGGAGCAGGAGCGGATGGCGGTTCGCGGCTGGTAGGCCGGAACACGCGTCGGCAGCCGCCGGCCCGATGAAGATCGGAGTCCTCGCCCTCCAGGGGGCGTTCGCAGAGCATGTCGCCGCCCTCCACGCGATCGGCGTGGAGGCCGTCGAGGTGCGCCTGCCGCAGCACCTCGAGGACGTCGACGGGCTGATCATCCCGGGCGGCGAATCGACGACCATGCGCCGCCTGATCGCCCGCTGGGGCCTGCGCGAGCCGATCCTCGCCCTCGCCGCGGAGGGCAAGCCGCTGTTCGGCACCTGCGCCGGGATGATCGTGCTGAGCAAGCAGATCGAGGGCGGCGAGGACGCGGTCCTGCCGCTGCTCGACGTGACCGTGGAGCGCAACGCCTTCGGCCGCCAGCTCGACTCGTTCGAGACGGAGCTCAACGTCCCGCTGCTGGGCGACAGGCCGGTCCACGCCGTGTTCATCCGGGCGCCGGTGATCGAGTCGGTCGGGCCCGGCGTGGACGTCATGGCGACGCTCGACGACGGCCGGATCGTCGCCGTCCGCGAGCGCAACATCATCGCGACCTCGTTCCACCCGGAGCTCGCCGGCGAGACCCGCTTCCATCGCCTCGTGGCGACGATGGCCGCGGAGCACGCGGATCCCGGCGAAGGGACCGGCCGGCGACCCCATCCCACCCGACGCGCGCAGCAGGGGAGGTAGCGCATGGCGCGAAGCTCCGGCAAGGTGCGCGCGGCCCGGCTGACGGATCTCGCCGCGCTCGGCGAGCTGTCGCGGCTCGCCCAGGCCGACGGCGATGGGACGCGGTCGCTCGGGCTGCCCGTGTCCGGCCCGCCGATCGGCGTGTTCAGCCTGTTCCGCCTGCCGCTCGGCTACTTCCAGCCGCACGACGTCCTGTACGTGTTCGATCGCGAGTCGCACATCGCCGGCCTGCTGCGCGTCGAGCGCGAGAGCAGCCGTGACGAGTGGACGGTCGTGGAGCTCGACGCCGTCGGCGGGCTCGACGCGGGCGACGTCCGGTTCCGGCTCGTCCAGCACCTGCTGCGCGACGGCGCGAAGCGGGGCGCCGTCCGGTTCCACGTGGCGTGCGCGGACGCGGACGACAACGTCGAGCTGTTCATGCAGGCGGGGTTCATGCGCTACGGCGACGAGCGGGTGCTGTACCGGCCGCCGTCCCAGCCGCTCCCCGCGCCGATGAGCGACGAGGCCGCGGCGAAGAAGGGGATCCGGCCGGTCACCGCGGTGGACGCGGTCGCGCTCAGCCGGCTGTACGCCTCCGTGACGCCGCAGCCGGTGCAGCGGCTGGAGGACGTCCGCATCCACGACTGGGAGCGCCAGGGCCGCGACTGGCGCGTCCCGCGCAGCTCGCTCGCCCCGATCCTCCGGTTCGCGGACGTCGAGGCATTCGTCCAGCAGTCGAAGGGCGGCGGCAGGGACGGCACGCAGCTGGACGGCTTCGTGCAGGTCGGTGTCGCCAAGGAGGACCAGCCGCACTACCTCAAGGTGCTCGCACGGCCGGACGCCGACATCGTCCCGTTGCTGCGATATTCACTGGGCGTGATCGCGGCACGCGGCGATGCCGATCGAGTGCATCGTCTCGGCGTGCTCGCTCCCGTCCGGACCTACGAATCGCCGCTCGATCGGCGCCTCGAAGAGGAGGGCTTCACCTCGGTCGCGACGGTCACGCTCCTCATGAAGGAAACCCTCGTCCGCGTCGCCGAGCCGCGCCTCGTGCCGGCAGGCGTTCGCTGAGCGGATGCACGGAGGAACAGCCAGCGTGGGATCCCAGGATCGGCAGCGCGATACCCCCGACGACCTGAGCGTGCTCCTCGCGGCGCTGCCGCCGGAGATCGTGGAGGCGCTCCACGCCCTCCCCGACCGGGAGTCGCTGATCGAGGTCGTCCTCGACCTCGGGCGCCGCCCCGAAGCGCGCTACCCGGACCGCGAGGTCGAGCTCCTCGAGCGCGAGATCGTCGACGCGGACCTGCAGTACGTCGTGGAGCACATCGGCTCGTTCGGCGACGACAACCGGGCCGGCATCGAGCGGACGCTCCACCGGATCAGCGCGATCCGCAACCGCAACGGCAAGGTCGTCGGCCTGACCTGCCGGATCGGGCGGGCGGTGTACGGGACGATCGAGATCATCGCGGACTTCATCGAGACCGGGAAGTCGATCCTGATCATGGGTCGGCCCGGCATCGGCAAGACGACGATGCTCCGCGAGGCGGCCCGTGTCCTCGCCGACGAGCAGCGCAAGCGCGTCGTCGTCGTCGACACCTCGAACGAGATCGCGGGCGACGGGGACATCCCCCACCCGGCCATCGGCAAGGCGCGCCGGATGCAGGTCCGGACGCCGAGCCTCCAGCACGAGGTGATGATCGAGGCGGTGGAGAACCACATGCCCCAGGTCATCGTCATCGACGAGATCGGCACGGAGCTGGAGGCGCAGGCCGCCCGCACGATCGCCGAGCGCGGCGTCCAGCTGATCGGCACCGCGCACGGCAACAACCTCGACAACCTGATGCTCAACCCGACGCTGTCGGACCTCATCGGCGGCATCCAGAGCGTGACCCTGGGCGACGAGGAGGCGCGCCGCCGGCGCTCCCAGAAGAGCGTCCTCGAGCGCAAGCAGCCGCCGACGTTCGACGTCATCGTCGAGATCCAGGACCGCGAGCGGGTGCTCGTCCACGACGACGTGTCCGCCACCGTCGACGCGATGCTCCTCGGCGAGCCCGTAGCGCCCGAGCTCCGCTGGCGCGACGAGGAGGGCGTCCATCGCTCGCAGTCGCGACCCAAGCCGTCCGCGCGGGAAGCCGCCGCGGGTGACCGGTTCAGCGGGCTTACCGGGTCCGGCGCCGGCGCGTGGGGCCGCGACCCCGGCTGGCGCGGCGCGGGCTCGTACCGCACCGGCGGCTATGCAGGCGAGGACCGCCTCCCGCAGCGGCCGGGGTATCGCCCGGGCGCGTCGGGCGGCTGGCGATCGGCGGGTCGGGGCTCCGACCGGACCGAGCGTGGGGCACCCGCCCGGGAGGGCGACCGACGGGCCTCGGCGGCGGTGATCCCCGGGGAGCGGTTCGCCGTGACCCCCAACACCCCGTTCGTCGCCGGTGAGATCGCCGATCGCGGCCCGCTCGAGCGGGCCGAGAGCGTCGGCGGCTGCCGCGGCCGAGGTCCGGGCTCGCGACGCCCGAGAGCTCCACCGCCAGCAGGCGTGGCGCGACGAGGCGGCACGGGCGCTCAACGCGCTCCACGAGGACGAGGGCACGCGGCCGGTCAACGCCGCCCAGCTCGAGGCCGCCGAGGAGGCGCGCATCGCGGCGATGGTCCCCGGCGAGGACGGCTACGTCGGCGAGGACGACGAGGACGGCGAGGACGACGGGGCGGCGTTCGGCGACGCGGCGCGGACCGTGGACGAGGGCACGCTGCCCACGCTCCGGGTCTTCCCGCACGGCGTCTCGCGCAAGCGGCTGGAGCAGGCGATCAAGGACCTCCAGCTGCCGGTGATCATCGCCCGCCAGCCCGACGAGGCGGACGTGGCGATGACGCTCCGCTCGGAGTACCGCCAGAAGCCGCCCGCGCTGCGCGAGGTCGAGGATCGCGGCCTGCCGATCTACGTCCTCAAGGCCAACACGATCGCCCAGATGCAGGCGTCGCTGACCTCGATCTTCTCGCTCGAGGTCGACCCGCGCGAGGCGGCGATGTCCGAGACGGAGCAGGCGATCCGGATCGTGATGAAGGAGCAGGAGCCGGTCGAGCTGTCGCCCCAGAACGCGTACATCCGGCGGCTGCAGCACCAGATGGCCGAGCGGGCGAACATCGTGTCCCGGTCGCGTGGCCGCGAGCCGTATCGCCGGGTCCGGCTCTACCCCGAGGAGGCACGGCCCGCCTGGCGCTGATTCGAACCCCCGAGCACGTCGATCGGTAGAGGGAGCGAACGAGCGAGGAGGAACGCATGGGCCTGCGCGTGGGCGAGGTGGTCATGGACTGCGCCGAGCACGGCGCGATCGTGGACTTCTGGCAGGCGGCGCTCGACTACGAGCGCCAGGAGGTCAACGAGCAGTACGTCGGGCTCGCCCCGAAGGAGCGTGAGATCGGCCGCGTGCCGATCCTGTTCCAGAAGGTCCCCGAGCCGAAGCGGGCGAAGAACCGCGTCCATCTCGACTTCCGGTCGGAGGACATGGCCGCGGAGGTGGAGCGGCTGCTGGGCCTCGGCGCCACCTTCATCGCCGAGCGGTCGCTGGGCACGATCACGTGGACGGTGCTCGCCGACCCCGAGGGCAACGAGTTCTGCGTCTCCTGACCGTCAGGCGTCGAGCTCGGCTACGGGCTGCGCGGCCGGCGCGGGCGCCTCGGCCGCCGGGCGGGTCGCGCGGGCGAAGGCCCACGCCCGGCGCGCCAGCACGATCGCCAGCAGCAGGATGAGGAACCCGTTGACCGGGTGGAGCGCCGCGACGGCGGGCGAGCTCACGCGGACGGCGACGAACACCGACTGCAGCAGGAACAGCCCGAAGATCAGCGCCGCGATCCCGATCTGGACGCGCCCGGCCCGGGCGATCGCGGCGAACACGATCACGAAGAACGCCAGCGCCTCCAGCGTGTATCCGGTGTCGCGGTGGGTCAGGAAGAACGTCGGGTCGTCGAACACGCCGAGCCCGGCCAGGAACACCTGGAGCACGAGCCCGACGACGAGGATCGACGCGGCGATGGCGTAGATGGCGGCGAGGGGACGCATGGCTGGCCTCCGACTGGGTTCGATGGGCGGCATCGTCGCGGCGGTCCGTCCGGTGAGCGTTACGGCGGCGGCGGGTGGGCGGTGCGGATCCACAGCCCGGCGCTCGACGGTCGCAAGGTCGCCCCGACGGTCGCCTCCACGTCCCGGGTGAGCGTTGCGAGGTCGACCTCGTGCTGCAGCCGCTCCACGTAGGCGGCGAGGCTCCGCTCGGCCTCGAGCCGCGGCCGGTCGAAGCGGCGGTCGACCAGCGGCCTGAACCCGCGACCGGATCGGCTGGAACGCGGCAAACGCGAGAAGCGTCGACGCGGCGACCGCGAGCGTCTGGCCCTGCGTGATCCCCGACAACGCCGCCTGGAGGCCGAGGACCGCGACGACGAACATGCCGATGACGGCGGCCGTCGCGAGGCCCCATCCGAGCGTGCGGCTCACGAGCCGGTCGATCTCGTACAGCCGGTACCGCAGCACGGCGACCACGACCGCGATGGGGATGGCCGGGTAGGTCAGCGCCACGATCCCGGCTGCGAGCAGCGGCAGGTCAAGCCGCAGCGCGTTGGTCACGAGCGCCCACCCGAGGCTGCCGATCCCGACGAGTGCGAGGGCGGACGCGAGCCACCGGTACTGGAGCCGCTCCTGGCCCGTCGACTTCCGGAACCTCGCCACCAGCGACAGCCCGGCAATGAGTGACGGGACGACGAGCACCAGCCAGAGCAGGGTGTTGAGCCCGGGCGCCACCGGCACCCCGGCGAGGAACGGCAGGGCATACGGGTTGGGGACGTCGACGCCGGACGGATAGCCGGGCACCGTCACGTTCATCGACGGGACCGCCGACGAGCAGGATCACCACGGGGATGGTCGTCGCGATGAGCAGCCGGCCGACCCGCCCCCACGGTCCTGTCGGAAACGATCCGCTGGGGAACACGAGCGCGATCCCCATGAGGCCGGCCAGGACGAACACCCAGCCCGTCCCGTTCGCCCACGCGGTGAACTCCCCGAGCGGATCGGCGGTCCCGGCGAGGAGATCCTCGAGCGTCGCGGTGACGCGCGAGGTCCCGAGCGCGAGGCCGATCGCCATGAGGAGCAGCAGCCACGCGATCAGCTGGCGAGGACGGCGAACCGCGAGCACGAGGCCAGGAATGCCGTAGGACAGCATGAGCAGGATGCCGCCGGCCTCGGACAGCACGGCCGTCGCGAGCACCACCGGCAGGGCGAGCGCCGCGGCGAGCAGCGTCCGCACGCGGATGGCGCGCTCCGAGTCGGGTGCCGACATCCTCGGGGCCGGTCATCGTCGACCCAGCCGCCGCGCGGCGCTCCGGGCCGCGTGCGCCCCGCCCATGCCGTGGACGCCGCCGCCCGGGGGCGTCGACGACGAGCACAGGAAGATCGCCGGATCCGAGGTCGAGTACGGGTTCCAGCGCGGGACGGGCCGGAACAGGAGCTGTCGCCAGTCGGCGATGCCGCCGTTGATGTCGCCGCCGATGTAGTTGGCGTCGTACGCCTCCATCGCCGCAGCGTCCTTGGTTGCCCGGGCGAGGATGCAGTCGCGGAACCCCGGCGCGAAGCGCTCGACCTGGGCCTCGATCGCGTCCGTCAGGTCGGCGGTCGAGCCGTTGGGCACGTGGCAGTACGCCCAGGCGACGTGCTTGCCCTCGGGCGCGCGCGTCGGGTCGGCGATCGTCGGCTGGACGAGGAGCACGAACGGCCTGGCCGAGACGCGTCCGCGCCCGACCGCCGCCTCCGAGGAGACGACCTCGCCCATGGGCCCGCCGAGGTGGACCGTCCCCGCACGCGAGGTGGCCGGGTCCGTCCACGGGATGGGTCCGTCGAGCGCCCAGTCCACCTTGAACACGCCCGGCCCGTAGCGGAATGCCTCCAGCTGGCGCCGATAGCGTCCGCCGAGGCGATCGCCCGAGATCGCGAGCGCCTGGCGGGGCGTCACGTCGAGGAGATAGGCGCGGGCCGCGGGCACATCGTCAAGGCTGTCGACCCGGTGCCCGGTGACGATCTCCACGCCCAGCGACCGCGCCTCTGCCTCGAGCGCACGGGCGATCGACCCGCTCCCGCCGCGCGCGAGCGGCCAGCCGACGGCGTGCGCGAGCAGGCCGAGGACGAGCGCCGAACGATGACGTCAGCGGCGCCCCCAGCGGCAGCATCGAGTGCGCGGCCATGCCGGCGAACAGCGCCCGCGCCTCCGGCTCGCGGAACAGGATGCGCGCGAGGTCGCGCGCCGGCGGCAGGGCCGGCACGCCGAACCGCGCCAGGAGCAGCGGGTGGCGCGGCGGGCGGGTGACCGGCGCCAGCAGCATCGGGACGAGGCGCTCCCACTCGCGCGCGAGCGGCCCGAACAGGCGGCGCCAGGCGTCGGCGTCGCGTCCCAGCGCGTCGTCGATCGGCGCCGAGGTCCCGCTCCAGGACGACGCTCCGGCCGGGCTCCAGCGCATGGGCGAGCGGCGCCTCGGGCTGGACCCACTCAAGGCCGTGCCGACCGAGGTCGAGCGAGCGGAAGAACGGCGAGGCGAGGCTCAGCGGGTGGACCGAGGCGCACGGGTCGTGGACGAACCCCGGCAGCGTGAGCTCGGCGGAGCGGGTCCCGCCGCCGACCTCGTCGGCGGCTTCGTACACCCGTACGGACCGCCCGGCCCGGGCGAGCTCGATCGCCGCGGCGAGCCCGTTGGGCCCCGCCCCGACGACGATCGCGTCGAGCCCGTTCGCGCTCACGGTCGGGTCGCGGCGGCGTCCGGGATGCCGGCCGCGATCCGGCGACGCAACCGACGAGGTTCTTCGGGCCTCGGCGCGGACCGCGGGCAGGATCGGGTCGAGAGCCGCAGCGGACCTCAGCGGCCGGTGGCGCGATACGTGACGCGAGAGCGTCCGCTCTCGATCGGCTCCACCTCGTAGGTCACGCGCGACTCGACGTGCGGGCCTCCGCGAACGCGATCGTCGCCGACGGTCGACGAACTCCACCACTGCCCTCGAGCCGTGTCACGCCGCACCGGCGGGCCGTGACGCGTCCCGACGCCACCGGACGGTCACTGCGCCTCGAGCACGCCATGCTCCCAGCGGGACTTGCTCGACGCGACCAGGTACGGCCAGACAGCCACCGGACGTCGAACTCGAGCTCTCGAACGCGAACAGACCTCTCGTCCGTCCGCGCTCCTGCGCCGCTCCGGGCACTTCCGCGATCGGACGACCCCGACGCGAGCGAGCGTGCCAGGTTCGCGAGCGTCTGCTCCCAGAAGCGGTCGTTGGCGCGGTTCGCGCCGAACAGGTAGGTGAGCTCGATGAACGGGTCCGAGGTGCGCTCGAGGGCCTGCGCCTGGGCCACGACCTCGTCGCCGTCCCGGTACGCGGAGAAGGTGATCCATGCGGCGAGCGCGTGTCCTTCCGGCGTCATGAACGTGAACGACTCGCGGTCAGCGTAGATCACCATCACGCCGGTGGACATCTTGACCGGGGAGCCGGGGACGGGCGGGACCTCGAACAGGGCAACCTCGCCCGGGGCGATGCCGGCGAGCGGCGCGTAGAACGTCGAGCCCTTGGGCCAGAACGTGGAGAAGGACTCCTTCCAGTGGGCGATGACGGTCTCCGGGGAGTGATCGTCACCCGGCACCCGGACGGCGAACGTCTTCTGCCACATCTGGCCGAAGCCCTGGACCGGGCCCGAGACGCGGCGGCCGGTCACGGTGTCCTGGCCGGTGGTCTGTGCGGTGGTGGTGAGGCGATCGACGGGGCGGGCCCACGACTCCTGGTCGCGGGGCGCGCGGGGATCCGGACTGGTCATGGGAATCTCCGATCTCGATGGTGGGCGGCCCATCGCGGGCCGGGTGTCAGGCCGGACTGGCGGCCGCGGCGAGCGCCGCGGGCTCGTCGTCGTGGATCGCGATCGCCTCGTCGAGGCGGGTGAGCGCGAGGATCTGGCGGTAGTGCTCGGACAGACCGACGGCGAGCAGCTTCTGCCCTGCGCGCTGGGCCCGGACGAGGAGCGTCACCAGGAGCCCGATCCCGCCCGAGTTCATGTAGTCGAGCTGGCTGAAGTCCAGGACGATCGATCGGGCGTCGCCGGCCTGCCCGTACGCGGCCATGATCGGCGGCTCGCTGCCGCCGGTGATCTCGCCGTGGATGCGCAGGATCGCCGTCGAGCCGTCGCGGGTGACGTCCACGGTGGTGTCGGTCATCGGGCTGCCTCCTCGGGGACGGATGCCGCCGGCGTGGCGTCGGCGATGGTCAGGTAGTCGGACAGGCGGGTGATCCGGAAGATCTCCCGGTAGTGGTCGGACAGGCCGAACGCGATGACCTCGCGGTGGTCGCGGCGGGCCTCGGCCAGCAGGCGGACGATGAGGGCGATCCCCGTCGAGTTGATGTAGTCCACGGCCGCGAAGTCGAGGACGACACGCGTGGCGCCGGTCGCGGCCGCGTCCGTGTACGCCGCGGCGAGCACCTCGTCGGCGGCGATGTCGACGTCGCCTCGCATCGCGAGGCGAGCCTCGCCAGGGGTCGAGGTCACGACCTCCACGGCAAGCCGATCGGTCATGCCACACCTCCTTGGGGCGTGCGTACGAGGGTGAGGGTCACGGTCTGCAGGCCGTCCGCGGCGTGGACATCCATGCCGTCGACCATGTGGCGGATGAGGAACAGGCCCCAGCCGCGTGGCTTCTGGGTGCCTTCGAGCTTGGCGTCCAGGTCGGGCATCTCGGCGTCCGGGACGGGACCCGGACAGCGCGCGATCGGTGACCCGCACGCGGATCGTCGCGTCGTCGGCGTCCACCCGGACGTCGACCGGCACGGCTGGATCGCCTTGCGAGCCGTACTCGATGGCGTTCATCACGGTCTCCGAGACCGCGGTCTTGAGCCGCTCAAGGCGGGCCGGCTCGAGGCCGAGCGGCGCGACCGCCTCCGCGACGCGGTTCATCGCCGCGCGCTCGTTGCCGATCGCTCCCTCGATGGAGAACGCGAGCAAGGGCTCGATGTCCTCGGGGATCGCCTCGGAACGCTCGTCGTCGCGCGTCATCGGCACCCCCGGCCACTCGGACGCGGCGACCTCGTCGGCGACCCCGATGGACCGCCGCAACGTGACGAGCGTGATGTCGTCCTCCTGCTCCATGCCGGGTCCCGTGAACGCGTGGAGCTCGTCGAGCAGGCGGTCGAGGAGCACGCTGCCCGCGTCGTCGGTCGCCATCGCCTCGCGCAGGCGCGGGAAGCCGTACATCTCGCGGCCGGGCCCGTGCTGCTCGACCATCCCGTCCGAGTACAGCAGCATCGCGTCGCCCTGGCCCACGAAGCCTTCCGTCTCCTCGTAGGTGATGTCCGGCATCAGGCCGAGGGGCAGGCCGGTCGCGCGCAGCTCGATCACGCCCTCCGACGTCCGGACGTAGGGCAGGTTGTGGCCCGCGTTCGCGAACACGAAGCGGCCGGTCGCGGGCTCGAGCACGCCGTAGAGGCAGGTGACGAACATCCGTGCCGGCATCTCGGGCGCGAGCAGCTCGTTGGCCCGGGCGAGGACCTTGCCGGGCTCCACGAGGCGTGGCGCCTCGGCCCGCAGGATCGAGTGCGTGCGGGCCATGACGAGCGCCGCCGGGACGCCCTTGTCGGTCACGTCCCCGACGACGACGCCGATGCGCCCCTCGCCGAGGTCGATGAAGTCGTAGAAGTCGCCGCCGACCACGCGCGCCGGGCCGTAGTACGCGGCGATCTGCCACTCGGGCAGGTTCGGCAGCTCGCGCGGGAGGAACTGCTGCTGGATCAGCTGCGCGACCTTGAGCTCCTGCTCGAAGCGCTCACGCTCTGCGGCCTCGGCGGCCTGCTCGCGGACCAGCTGCGCGACCCGGATCGCGGGCGCAGCCTGGGCGGCCAGGGTCGCGAGGAGGCGGCGGTCGTCCGTGGAGTAGTCCTGCTCGGAGAGGCGGGGCCCGAGGTTCAGGGTCCCGATGAGCTCGCCCTGGGTCACGAGCGGCACGACGAGCGCGACGCCGGCGACACGCAGCTGCTCGAGCGCCGGCGACGCGAGCTCGAGTCGCGTGAGATCGACCGGGCCGGGCGCGGACTGGAGGTATGCGAACAGCGGGTCCGTCTCCGGGATGTCGACCGCGACGCCGGGCTGCTCCGCCGGAGTGGCAGGGCCGACGTCGGCAACGGGGGCCTCGGGCCGGGTGGACGGCCGAGGAGGCGGCGGAACGGTCGGGTGAGGGCAGTCATCGGCGCCATCCTCCGTGCGGGCGTTCGGACATCGTTACGAGATCCGGGCAGCGATTGTCGATGGTGACGTTACGAAGCCAGAGGCCCGTGCTCACGGGTCGGACCGTGTCGCCCGCCACGCGCACCATCTCGTCCTGGAGGCTTCCAGGTCGACCTGGTTGCGGAGCCGCTCGGCGAACCCGGCAGCTACCCGCTCGCCGTCGTAGCGGGCGCGGTCGAACCGGCGGTCGACGGCGCGCTGCACGCGTCGCCGGAGCGGCTGGAACAGCGCGAACGCGACGAGCGTGGACGCGGCGACGGCGAGCGTGCTCTCGTCGGTGACCGGGGTGAGGGCCGCCTGCAGCGCGACGACGAGCACCCCGAACACCGCGACCAGGATCCCGGTGACGATCGCCCACCCGATCGTCCGGCTGATGAGCCGGTCGATCTCGTACAGCCGGTAGCGGAGCACGGCGATCCCGATCGCGATCGGCATGAGGAGGATGCCGGCGTATGCGATCAGCGCGCTCGCAAGCGGCCCAGACGTCGTCCGGATCACCAGCTCCAGGAAGAGGCCGATGAACCCGACCAGGACGACGGAGACGGCGGCGGCCAGCCAGCGAACCTGCAGCCGCTCGATCCCGGTGCCACGCCGGTACCGGACCACTTGCCCGGCGAGCCCGAGCCCGATCAGGCCGAGGAGTGCGGCGGGCACCAGGTCGATGAACACCTGCAGGCCTTGCGGCCACCCTGGGATCCCGAAACGGGTTCACGGTGGTTGTCCCCGCGATCAGGCCCGGGCGAGTGAACCCCGCGGCCAGCCCGGCGGTGAAGAGCCCGGTCAGGACTGCCACCGGCATAAGCCACCTCGGTCCGGGCAGGGTGCCGGTCGGGAAGAGGAGCGGGACGCCCGCGACGAAGAGCGCGACGGCCACGTAGGACAGGGGCCCGCCAATCGACGCCAGCACCAGCGTCCACGTGCCGCCAAGCGCGGCTTCGAGGTCCTCGGCGGTGAGCCACAGGGCCGCCACCGCCGCGTACAGCGGGCCGGTCACCAGCAGGAGGCGCCCGACCCGGTGGCCCGGACGACGGAGCTCGATGATGGCGCCCACCGACGCCTGGAGGATCGAGGCACCGTTGAACAGCAGCCCGGCGAGGACGACCTCCGTCGGCAGTGGCCGGCTCGTGGCGACGAGCGCGAGGTCCAGTCCCCACCGACAGCAGGACGGTAATGGCCGGCGAGGCGGTGACGAGTGCTACGCGGACGAGCGGGCGCGGGCTCATGACCGTACGCCCCGCAGCCAGACCACCGTGGAGGCCGGGCTCAGTGCGGCGCTCACCGTGGAGCCGAGGTCACGCTCCAGGCCCACGAGGTCGACCTGGTCGCGAAGCCGCTCAGCGAACGCGGCGGAGACTCGCTCGCCGTCGTACCGGGCGCGGTCGAACCGGCGGTCGACCGCGTGCTGGACGCGGCGCCGGAGCGGCTGGAACAGCGCGAACGCGACGAGCGTGGACGCGGCGACGGCGATCGTGCTCTCGTCGGTGATCGGGGTGAGGAGCGCCTGCAGCGTCACCACCAGGACCACGAACACCGCGGCGAGGATCCCCGTCACGGCTGCCCACCCGATCGTGCGGCTGATGAGCCGGTCGATCTCGTACAGGCGATAGCGCAGGATCGCGATCCCGATCGCGACCGGCGTGGCGAGCAGGCCGGTGAAGACGAGGAACGTCGACAGGTTGTCGCCGCCGTCGGTCCGGACGGCGTTCTCGACGATGATCCCCACGAAACCCAAGGCCCGTGATCGACAGGGCCGCCACGTACCACCGGATCTGCAGGCGCTCGACGGTGTCTCCGCGCACGTAGCGCGCCACGAGCGAGGCAACACCGAGCACGATGAGCGCAACGAGCTGGACGACCAAGCCGTCCACGAGCCACTGGAGGAACGACGGCCACGCGTCGACGCCCAACGGGTTCGGCGGTCCCCCGTCCGAGACGGGCCCGGGCCTCGTGACGAGCGCGACCAGGCTGACGCACGAGACGATGAGGATCGCGACCGCCGGAAGCCGCCATCGGGGCCCGGGCAGGGCGCCCGTCGGGTAGAGCAACGGGAGCCACCCGGCGAGGAGGGCGAAGACGGGGTACGTGACGATCGTCAGCGCCCAGAACGCGAGCGCCAATACCCCGGGGTCCGTGACCGCGCCAACGGCCATCCACCCCCCGGCCACGCCGGCATACAGGACCCCGCTCGCCATCAGCAGTCGCCCGATCGCGTGGCCAGGTCGCCCCCGCTCGATGAGCGCGCCGATCACGGACTGGAGGATCGCCGTGGCGTTGAGGACGGGCACAACGACGACGTAGTCGTTGACGGTGCGGCCTCCGTCGACGGTGCGGTCTCCCGTCACGACGAAGATCGCGTCCAGCACCAGGATCAGCAGGACGGTAGCGGTGATCGAGCCGATGCCCAGCAGCGTCGACACGAAGGGGACGCGCCCCGGGCCCGTGCCGCCGGTCATCGATCGGCCCTCCCGTCCGCCTGGAGCCACAGTCCCGCCTCGATGGGTCGAACCGCCTCGTTCACCGTCCCGAGCAGGACGGATCGAAGGGCGTCGAGGTCGATCTGGTCGCGCAGCCGCTCGGCGAATGCGGAAGCGGTCCGCTCGCCGTCGTAGCGGGCGCGGTCGAACCGGCGGTCGACCGCCTGCTGCACGCGGCGCCGGAGCGGCTGGAACAGGGCGAACGCGACGAGGGTGGACGCGGCGACGGCAAGCGTGCTCTCGTCGGTGACCGGGGTGAGGGCCGCCTGCAGCGCGACGACGAGCACCCCGAACACCGCGACCAGGATCCCGGTCACGATCGCCCACCCGATCGTCCGGCTGATGAGTCGGTCGATCTCGTACAGGCGGTAGCGGGTGATCGCGATCCAGACGGACACGGGAACGAGCACCAGGCCGATGGATGCGAGGAGGACCCACACCGGGCCGCCGATCCCCGGCTGGGGCGACACCGCAATCGGGATGACCGCGAGCATCACGGCGGCAACGAACCAGCGAAGCTGCTGGCGCTCGACGATCGATCCCCGCCGGTATCGGACGAGGACGGCTCCGACCCCGAGGACCGAGGCGGCGAGGATCCCGAGGCCGGCCAGCGTGTCCGCCAGGCCGGCAACCGCCGTCGGCATTGCCTCGATGCCGAACGGATTCCTCGACGTACTCCCTGCGATCTCGCCCGGAGCAAGGATCCGGATGCCGGTGCTTCCGAGGAGGAGCGCCGCCACGAGCCCGGCTGGCCATCGCCAGCGCCGCGACGGGAGCCTGCCGTGGGGGAAGACGAGCGCGATGACGGGCAGGATCATCGAATACCCGATGGGAATGCTCGCCGGACCGAGCAGGAAGACGGCATTCGCGAGCGGATCGGCGGGATCCACCTGGATCAGAAACCCCCCGACCAGATAGCCGAACGGGATGGCCGCGAACGACAACCCGCCGGCGAGCAGCACCGCCCCGACCCGGCCGCCGCCCGTGCGGGTGGCGAGGAGCAGCCCGACGGTCGCATACGCGATCGTTATCGCAATGATGAAGCCGAGGGCGAGGTAGGTCGTCGCGAGCATGGTCTCGTCGACCGCGGCGTTGCCCTCCGCCAGCTCTCCAAGGTACCCGCCGACGGTGAGGGTCCAGAGCATCGCGATGCCAAGGGCTGCCGTGGTCATCCAGGCACATGCGGCCGCGACGAGGCGGATCACGTCGGCTCGCCACGAAGCCAGACGTCCGCGCTCATGGGCCGCATCGTCAGCCCGGCTGCAGCCACGAGCTCGCTGCTGACCCGGGCGAGATCGACCTCGTTGCGAAGACGATCGGCGAAGGCGCTTGCCGTGCGCTCGCCGTCGTACCGGGCCCGGTCGAACCTGTGGTCCATCGCCCGCTGGACCCGCCCGCGCAGCGGCTGGAACAGGGCCGCGGCGAGGAGCGTGGATGCGGCAACCGCCAGCGTCTCGCCCTGGAGCACGCCGCCGAGCACGCCTTGAAGGACGATGATCCCACCCGCATACACGCCCAGCAGCAGGGTGCTGAGCACGACCCACCCGAGACTCCGGCTGATGAGGCGGTCCAGCTCGTACAGGCGATACCGGGTCACGGCGACGCCGATCGCGATCGGCGGCAAGGCGAACGAGACCGTCGCGGGCAGCCAGACGAGCCCGCCGCCAGCCAAGCCGAACACGGCGAACAGACAGATAGCCGAGCGGCACGGCCACCAGCACCGACGCGAGTCCGGCCACGAGCCAGCGCAGCTGCAGGTGCTCCGGGCCCCTCGATCGACGGTAGCGGACGAGCAGCGAGGTCGTGGCAATGGCGAGGGCCGCATACATCGCCGGGACGCTCACGCTGGCCAACTGATCCGCACTTGGGCCGTTGCGGTCGGGAGGCACCAGGCCGAGCGGGTTGGGCATGTGGACGAGCTCGGTGCCCCCGCCGAGCGACGCCTGCGAGACCGGCCACACGGCCGCGACGAGCGTGGCGGCGGCCATCCCCCCGAGCAGCAGCAGCGTCGGTCTGCGCCAGCGCCCGACGGGCAGGCGACCCGAGGGAAAGACGACCGCCAGCGTGGTCACGAGCGTGAGCGTCATCGGCCAGCTCCACCACCACTTCATCCACGCCACCGCCAGGGTTGCCGGCGGTGCGGTCAGGGTGGCGAGCTCGCTGGCCGTCGCGTCCACGGGGAGCCAGCCGAGCGCGAAGGTCCAGGCGATGGCCGTGAGGAGCCAGCCAATCGAGTTGTCCGGGCGCCGTACGACGAGGATCGCGCCGACCGCGGCGTACGGGACGTACACGATGAGGGCCGTCCCGGCGATCGCTGCGAAGACGGCGCCGGTGGCGAACAGCGCGAGCACGGCGATGGCCGCCACCGAGCGCCCAGTCATCCCGGCGCCTCGTGCGGGCGGTCCATCGACCAGCTCACGGCCATCACCTGCATGGGAGATTGAGCGCCGATCATGGACCCCGACCGTCCGGCGAACGTTACGAGATGCACGCGCACATCGTCGCCCCCGATCGGACGGTGACGGTCGCGACAGGTCGTGCCCGGCCGGCCGGCCCGACGCAGCCGGCCGGCCGCCCGGGGATCACCTACTGCTCGAGCGCCTCCTCGTAGATTGCGAGGATGGTCGGGAACCAGTCGAACGCGTGATCGATCCCCTTCCCGTCCTGGCTGTGGCGCTCCATGGCGGGGGTTCCGTCCGCGATCGTCTTCGCGCCGATGAAGATCGTGAACGTCTCGGGCAGACCGGCTTCGCGGGCCTGGTCGACTGCCCACTCGAGCTGGTCGCCATCCAGTGGCTCCGGCACCACGAACGGGTCGGTGAACAGGCTCTCGAGCGTGGCCACGGTCAGCCAGCGGGCGGAGTGCGACCCGGCGGCAACGCTGCCGGTGTCCGACCGGCTGATCACGATGCATTCGTGACCCAGGGCCGTGCCGGTGAAGAGCGTGGCGGCAAGGGTGCCACTGAGGATCGAGCGGACGAGGACGCGGCGCATGATCTCCTCCATCGTTTGTCAGCCACCTCGTGGGGGCTGCCTCCCGCCAGTGAACCAGCGGGGCGTCCGGGGATCGTTACGGGCGCCGGCCGACTACCACGATCACGACCCGCGCCTCGTGCGCAGCCAGAGGCTCGCGCCGGTGGGTCGGACCGCTTCGGCCGCGGTCGCCACGAGCTCGGCGTGGAGGGTCCCCAGGTCGACCTCGTTGCGGACCCGGTCCGCGAACACGGCGGTCGTCCTCTGGCCGTCGTAGCGCGCCCGGTCGAACCGGCGGTCGACGGCGCGCTGGACGCGCCGCCGGAGCGGCTGGAACAGCGCGAACGCGACGAGCGTGGACACGGCGACGGCGAAGGTGTTCTCCCGGGTGACGCGGCGCGAGCAGCGCCTGCATGACGACGACCCCGCCGACGAACACCGCGACGAGGATCGCCGTCACCACCGCCCACCCGATCGTGCGGCTGATCAGCCGGTCGATGTCGTACAGCCGGTAGCGGAGGATGGCGATGTACACCGCCAGCGGCAGGGTCGGGTAGGCGACGATGACCGGGAGCCAGGCGAGGTCGGTACCGGATTCGCCGAGGGTGAGCGTCACGATCAGCCCGATGACCACGCTCGCCACGATCGCGCACAGGGAAGCGACCAGCCAGCGCATCTGGACCCGGACGAGACCGGTAGAGCGTCGGAACCGGACCACGAGGTCGATGACGGCGGCCCCCAGCAGCCCGATGGTGAGGATCGCCCACCACTCGCCGGTCAGCCCGAGGGCGGCCAGCACGTCCGGGAGCACGCCGAAGCGGTTCGGGACCAGGTACGAGCGCATTCCATCCGGATTGACCGGGAAGGACGGGACGAGGGCCTGCGCCACGACGGAGGCGATGCCGAGGCCGACCAGCAGCATGCCCACTCGCTCACGGCCCTGGTCGAACCGGCCGGTCGGATACAGCACGGCAAGCGCGAGATACGCGACGAACGTCGCGGAGCCGGCCCACGATGACAGCCACGCGCGAAGGAAGTCCGGCCACGACGCCGACCCGTTGGCCAGCGCATCGAGGTCGAGGTCGGTCAGGCTCCCGGTGCCGACGAAGCCGAAGGCGATGACGATCAGCAGCCAACCGATGGCGTTCCGCGGCCGGCGCACGACCAGCAGGAACCCCACCAGCGCGTGGCAGGCAAAGAACACGATCGTGAACGCGTCGGGCACCGGGACCGCGACCGCCGCCACGAGACCCGTGAGCAGCGCCACCCGCGCCGGAACGGGCAGAGGTGCGTCCTCTCGGTCACGCGCGGACATCGCCATGCCGCCACGCGTCCAGCCCGGTCGCGACGGCTCGCGATCCGGTTGCCCGCTCATGTCCGTCGTCCCGACATCGACCGCAGCCACACCCCCGATCCCGCCGGCGCCACAGCGTCCTCGACGGCGCCAACGACGGCGCCGCGGAGGCGATCGAGGTCGACCTGGTCGCAAATCTCAGCGGCGAGGCGCTCGCCCACGATCTCGCCGTCCACGCGTGCCCGATCGAAGCGGCGGTCGACCGCCCGCTGGACGCGGCGCCGGAGCGGCTGGAACAGGGCGGCGACGATGAGGGTGGCCCCGGCGGTGATGAGCGTCGAGCTGCCGGTCGAGGTCGGCGAGGATCGCCTGGAGCGCGACGTTGGTCACCACGAACGTCAGCGCCAGGACCGCGGTCACGATCGCGTAGGCCACGGTCCGGCTGATCAGGCGGTCGATCTCGAACAGCCGGTAGCGAAGAATCGCCACGGCGATCACGACAGGTACGAAGCCGACGGCCACCGTCATCACCATCCATGACGGCACGGCGAACGGCGGCGGCACCGTGGCGGCGACGAACAGGCAGATGGCTGCAAGGCCGGAAGCCGAGCCGAACCACTTGAGCTGCTGGCGCTCCACGGCGCGACCCCTGCGGAAGCGGACGACCGGGGCGAGCACGCTGAACGGCAGGCACGCGAGGAGCGCGATGCTGCCCGCCTCGATCAGCGTCTGCGCGATCGACGCGAGCGCGGGGACGCCGGTCGGGTTCTGAACGCGCCCCATGTCGGGGATCGGCCCCGGCAGCAGGATCGTGCCCAGTGCCTGGGCGCCGATGGCCCCCGACGCCACGAGGACGACCGGGCGCCAGCGCGGCGATGGCGTCGACCCGTCGGGGAAGGAGCGGCACGAACACCAGCGCCACGGACAGGGCGCTCAGGAACAGCCATGTGAGCCACGCACCGAGCGTCGTACCCGGAAGGGTCCCGCCAAACGAGGCGAGGCTCAGCACTGCCCACGACTGGCCAAGGAGGCTGATGGTCGTCGCCAGACCGACGCCGAGGATCAGCCAGCCGATCCGGTTCCGCGGCTGCCGTGTGGCGATCAGCGCGCCGACCACGCACCAGCTCGTGACGACCGCGGTGTAGGTCGGGACGGCCCAGGCATCCTTGCCCACGATGGGCGCCCTGGAGATGACCACGGCGAGGAGCACGGGCGCACCGATCGCGAGGAGCCAGACGCCGGCCCTCATGATGGTGCCGACACCCGCGAGACGAGCGTGTGCGCTCATGGTCCGTGCCTCGCCGGCCGCAGCCACGGGCCGGCCGCGCTGACTGACGAGCGTCGCGATGACCAGACGGCCAGGGCAGGTCGAAGGCGGAACGGGGTCATGGCTCCGGATGTTGGGGGAGGGACGTTTCCTGAACGTTACGGGATCCCGAGACGCTGAGGTACCGTTACGCGCCATGTCGCTCGAGATCCGCGTTCTCGGTCCGCTCGAGGTCCTCGTCGAGGGGTCGCCGCTCCGGGTCGACACGCGCAAGGCGCTGGCGATCCTCGCGCTGCTCGCCGTGGAGGGCCGGCCATATGCCCGCGACGAGCTGACGGCGATGTTCTGGCCGGAGTCCGACGACGAGAGTGCCCGGGGCGCGTTCCGGCGGACGCTGTCCGTGCTGCGGTCTGCCCTCGGAGAGCGGTGGCTCCACGTCGACCGTTCGACCGTCGCGCTCGCGACCGACGGCTTGACGGTCGATCTCGCGCCCTCGACGTGCGGCCGCGGGCGGGCGATCGACAAGGGCTCGAGGCCGCGGCCGCGCTCGCGCGCGGGCCGTTCCTCGCTGGCTTCTCGCTCCGTGACTCCGCCGAGTTCGACAACTGGCGGGCGACGCGCGCGGTGTCGGTGGAGCGGCCGGGTCGTGGACGTACTGGAGCGGCTGGCCCGCCTCGCCGAAGCCGAGGGCGACATCGGGGCCGCCGCGGATGCCGCCTCGCGGCTCGTGGAGCTCGACCCGCTGGACGAGCCGGCGCGCCGCCGGCTCATGGCGATCCTCGCGCGGAGCGGTGACCGCGGAGGCGCCATCCGGCTCTACCGGACGACCGTCGCGACGCTCGAGCGCGAGCTCGGCGTGCAGCCGCTCGCCGAGACGACCGAGCTGTACGAGGCGATCCGCGATGAGCGGTTCGCCTCGCTCTGCCGCTGAGCCGGCCACCGGGCGTGGAGTCTGCCGTCGCCCCGGGACAGGCCGCCGTCCGAACCAGCTGCCGATGGTCGGCCGCGACGTCGCCCTCGTGCGGCTCGCCGACGCGTACGCGCCGCGGCGGTCGACGGGCGCATCGCGACGATCCGCGGCGAGGCGGGCATCGGCAAGTCGCGCCTGGCCGAGGGCTCGCCGCGCGGTGCTCGCCCACGGGGGGCAGGTGATCGCAGCCCGTGCTTTCCCGGCGAAGGCGCCATCGCGTACGCGCCGTCGCGGAGCTTCTGCGGGCGGGCCTGGCCGCGGACGGTGCCGCGGCACGCCTTGCGGCCGTGGCGCCGGCGTGCTCGGCGAGGTTGTGCGCCTGGTGCCGCTGCCCGCCGCCCTTGCGGTCCGAGAGGGCCGCCGCGCCGCGGCGCCGCCCGCGGCGCGTGCCCGGCTGCTCGACGCGGTCGCCGTCGTCGTCGCGGCGCTTGTCGCCGGACCGGCGCCGGGCCTCGTCGTCGTCGAGGACTCCAATGGGCGGACGACGCGTCGCGGGAGGCGCTCCGGTACCTGGCCCGGCGGCTCGGCGGGTCGTCCGCTGCTCCTCGTGCTCACGTGGCGCGGAGGAGCTCGACGCGGCGGGTGCCGTGTTCGCCGATGGCGTGAACGGCCTCCCGGGCACGGCAAGGATCACGCTGGACCGGCTCGCGGGACCGGACGTGGCGGCGCTGGTCGCGGCGGCGGGCGGCGGCGAGGCCGGCTGGGACGCGGCGACCTCGCGGCGGAGTCGGAGGGGCTGCCGCTGTACGTCGTCGAGGCGCTCGCCGCCGGTCCGGGGGCCGCGAACGAGGCGCCGCGGGGCGTCCGCGCCCTCCTCCGCGAGCGGCTCGCGAGCGTCGGCGAGACGGCGAGCCAGGTGCTGCCACGGCGGCCGTCATCGGCCGGACCTTCGACCTCGGCACGGTGCGTGTCGCCAGCGGCCGGTCGGAGGACGAGGCGATCGACGCGCTCGAGGAGCTGGTCCGGCGGGCGATCGTCCGCGAGGTGGACCGCGGCGGCGAGCCGGTGTTCGACTTCGGCCACGCGCGTCTCCGTGACGCCGCGTACGAGGACATCGGGCTCGCACGGCGGCGGCTGCTCCACCGGCGCGTCGCGGAGGTGCTCCGGTCGGGCGGCCGGCAGGATTCGGCCCGCCTCGCCCAGATCGCCGGTCATGAGCTCGCAGCGGGCCGGGACGCCGAGGCTGCGGACGCGTACCGGGAGGCGGGCCGGCTGGCGAGGGCAGTGTTCGCCAACCGTGAGGCGCTGGAGCACCTTCGGCCGCGCTCGCCCTCGGGCACCCGGACGTCGTCGGGCTCGAGGTGGCGATCGGTGAGGTGCGCACGGCGCTAGGTGACTATGCGGGCGCGGTCGCGGCCCTGGAGGCGGCGGCCGCGGTGTCGGACGAGGCGGGGCTGCCATCGATCGAGCTGCGCCTCGGCCGGGTCCACGCCCGGCGTGGGGACGTCCAGACCGCCGCGTCCCACCTCGCCGCGGCGCTCGAGGGGGCGACGGCGCCCGCCGACCGGGCCGCGATCCTCGTGGAGCGTGGCGCCGTCGCGCTGCGCGCGCGGGGACCTGCCGCTCGCGCGCTCGCTCGCGGACGCCGCGGCAATCGCGACGACGCTCGACGATCGGCGCGTGGACACGTCGGTCGCCCGCCTGGTCGGGCTGGTCGCGCACCGTGCGGGCGACCCCGACGCCGCGCGCGTCGCGCTCGCCCGGAGCCTCGAGCTGGCCGATGCCGCCGGTGACGACGACCCGGGGCCGGCCATCGCCGCGCGCAACGCGCTCGCGATCGTGGAGGCGGAGCAGGGCGACCGGGCGGCGGCGATCGCGCTGCTCGAGGACGCGCTCGCGGCGTGCCGTCGGACGGGCGAGCCCCACCTCGAGGCGGCGGTCGAGAACAACCTCGCCGACCAGCTCCACGCGGCCGGCCGCACCGAGGAGGCGATACCCACCTCAAGCGAGCGGTCGCCCTGTTCGCCGAAGTCGGCGGCCGGCCGGGCGAGCTGGAGCCCGAGATCTGGAAGCTCGTGACCTGGTAGCCGTCTCGGTCGTCCAGCCGACCGTTACACCGGGGCAGCCTATGGCCGTGGAGTACGAAGCGACCAGGTCCCCGCGACAGGGTTGGGGGATGCCCGAACCGCCGATCACGGGTACCGTAGTGCGCGGCAGGGCCGAGCCGTGACCGACCCCAGCCGACGTGCCGCAACACCAGCGCATCGCCGAGATCGTGTACTCCGACATGATCGCTGAGCCGATTACACGCTGGCTGCTAAGCGGACTCGACCCACCCACGCCGAGTGGCATCACGGCGTGCGGTCTCCGACCGCTCCGTGGTGCCGCACCTGTCGTGGCCTCCGGCCGCGGCCCGCCCGTCAGACACTGCCGTCACTCGAGGAATTGCCTTGCCCTCCGTCGCTACGCCGCTCCGGCGGTTCCGCAGCCACCCGTCCGCTGTCTCGCGGGCGCTCACACCCATCGTCGCTGCCGCGCTGCTCGCGACCGTGATGGTGGTCCCCGCCACTGCCGCCGGACGCACGTTCTACGTCGCGACAAACGGCAGCGACAGCAACACGGGATCGATCTCCCGTCCGTGGCGGTCGTTCCACGCCTCGCTGACGAAGTTGCGCGCGGGCGACAGGCTCTATGTGCGCGGCGGCTCCTACACGTTCAAGGGCACCAACTACACGACGCTCGCAGGCACGTCCACCAACCGGATCCTCATTTCCGCGTATCCAGGTGAGCGACCGATCTTCACCGGCACGACGACACCCGCCCACTTTCTGTACTTCTCCAGCAACAGCGCCTACATCACGCTTCGCGGCCTGACGATCCAGGGCGGCGGCCGGACCTCTGACAGCAATGGCTCCAGTCTGCTCGGCTTCGTCGGCAACGCGAACCACATCCGGATCGAGAAGAACCGCCTCATCGGGTCGCCGACGTGGGAGCACCGTCAGCACCTTGCGTACGTCGCGTCGCCGTCGGTGAACGACATCGTGTTCAAGTGGAACACGTTCGACGGCAAGGGCTGCGCGTGCTCCGGGATCCTGAACTTCTACCATGAGCCGAACGCGGCCGGGGTCCGGGTCTACGGCAACAACATCCGCAACGGGAGCGACGGCATTACGGTCTGGGCGAACGTCAGCGGCCTCAAGATCTGGGGCAACGACTTCTCCTCGCTGGAGAGCGGCGTGTACCACCACCACAGCAACGGCACCCTGGTCACGGACAACTCGGCACGGAACGTGCGCTACCCCGTCTTCGCGGAGTCGCGCCGGAACCTGATCGTGTATGGCAATGACTGGTAGACGCTGATCCGCCTGGACGGGTCGAGGGATTCCGCTCAGCCGAGCGCGCCGCGGTCGAACCAGATCCGCTCCCCGGTGAACAGCCGCGTGGCGGGATCCCAGGGAACAGGATCAGCACGCCGAGCGCGACCGGCAGCCCGCTCGCCTCGACGCCGGCCCACGGCCCGAGGTTCGTGCCGGTCAGCTCGGCCGCCTCGAACACGCCCTGCGGCCCGACGACGATGTCGGTGAGCGCGAACCGGTTGTCGGGAAAGGCGCCGAACAGCTCGGTGTAGAACGCCCTCGCCCCGGCGTGCCCCTCCCAGCGCTGCCCCGTGGGGACGATCTCGTAGACGCAGTCCGGGGTCAGCGTCGCGAGGAGCCGGTCGATGTCGCGGGCATCCTCGGCGATCGAGTGGCGGACCCACAGCTTCTTGATCGCCCGGAGCTCGTCCGGGTCGAAGCGGCGGGCGAGGCGGGAGCGGATCGAGGGACCGTCGGCCATCCCGGCATTGTGGCCCGCCGCGAGCGCCGACGGCACCCCGTCGCGCCTCAGGCCGTCTCGGTCGGGGCGCCCGGCTCGTCGTCGGCCGCGTCCTCCTCGACCGCGCCGCCGTCCGCGGCCAGGAGGCCGTACAGCTTGGCGCGCGTGTCGAGCAGGATGACCTCGGCCGCGGTCGCGGCGTTGGCCGAGCCGACGCGCTGGACCTGCATGGCGGCCTCGACGACCTGGCGGCCGAGCCGCCGGATGTCGTGCGACTCGCCGCGCTGGTCGCCGGACCACGGGGTGGGCGGCGCGGCATCGGCCACGGCCTTGCCCTCGTCGGTCACCGAGTAGACCCGGCGGCCGTCGACGTCGGACCCCGTGACGAGGCCCTCGTCGGCGAGCTGCTGGAGCGTCGGGTAGATGGAGCCCGCGCTGGGCCGCCAGCGGCCGCCGCTCTGGGCCTCGAGCGCCTGGATGACCTCGTAGCCGTGCATCGGCTTGCGGGCCAGGGCGACGAGGATCAGCGGTCGGACCTCGCCGCGACGGACCATGCCGCCGCGATGACGGCCGGGCCCGCCGGGTCCGCCGAAGCCGTCGCGCGGACCGAAGCCGCGGCCGTGCCCGTCGGGATGGGGATGGGGGGACCGGCGATGACGACGCCGGTCGAGGTGGGAAAGGTGTTGGTGCATCAAGGGGATGTCACTCCGTATCGTGGTGTTCTATTGCGCACTATCGCGCGACATCACGATATATCGCGACACACCGCCTGTCAACCCCTTGTCGAGTCGCGGGAGGTCAGCTTCCCCGGCGGACGTCGAGGTCGCCGTCGGCGCCCCAGGCCCGGACGCGGGTCGCCCGCGCGCGGATCAGCACGACGGTGTCGGCGTCGGGGCCGTCGGAGAACCACCGGCGCAGGTCCTCGAACCAGCGCTCGCGCTTCTCGTCGTCGTCGTCGACGATCTCGGCCTCGGCCTCCATCGAGACCCAGGTCCCGCGCTCGGTCGCGATGTACCCGATGCCGACCGCGGGCTCCGCCTCGATCTGGCGGACCTTGGCGCTGTCGCGCTCGGCGAAGAACCAGGTGTCGCCGTCGAACTCGACCTGGCCGTTGTTGGACATCGGGCGCGTGGCGACGGCGTCGCCGTCGCGGGTCGTGAGCATGCAGATGTCGAGGTCGCGCATCCGCTCGGCGATGGCGCGGAGGTCGTCGGGGGCAAAGGCGGCGGTGGTGGTTGTCATGACCGCCACGTTCCCTCGGCGCTCGCGACGCGATCGCGGTCGCGATGGGTCGCTGCGTATCAGCGGCGCGACATCGCCCGGGCGGTCGTCAGGACGTCTCGCGGGTGACCGTGATCCCGCGCCGGTAGGCGAGCCCGAGCACGTACGAAGCGGCGCTCATCGCGGGGTCGCTCTCGCGGTCCGGCGGCTCGTCGCCGTCGTCGGCGCGACCCGTCCCGCCGTACAGCCGGATCCCGCCGCCGTCCGCGGCGAGCCGGTCGAGGATGCGCTCCAGCTCGTCGGGGGCGACGGCAACGAACCGCGAGCCGACGTCAACCGAGACCGTCCCGTCCTCGCCGGCCCACACCGTCAGGTCGTCCGGGTCGGCGTCGCGGCGGCCCATGTCAGCCGTCCGCCGTCACGCCCGTGAAGGTGAACGACGACACGCGCACGGCCGGCACGACGCTGCCGCCCAGGAAGCCGCGGACGCAGCGGCGCTCACGGCTCACCGCGTCGACGCCCGCGAGGACGTCCAGGTACGACTCCGTGAACCGCAGGTTGCGCACCGGCCCGACGATCCGGCCGCCCTCGACGAGGAACGTCCCGTCGCGCGTCATGCCGGTGATGATGACCTTCTTCTGGTGGACCGCGTTCGTGTACCAGAAGCGCGTGACGAGGAGGCCGCGGTCGATGCCGCCGATGAGCTCCTCCATGCGACGCGTCGCCGCCGGCCATGACCATGTTGAGCGGGAACGGGCCGTACGGGTTCGGGGCGGGAAGGCCGTGGCCGGTGGACGTCCGCCCGGCGCGGGCCGCGGTCTGGGCGTCGAACGGCAGGTCGCGGCACACGCCCGCGTCGAGCAGGTCCAGTCGCTGCTTCGGGACGCCCTCGGCGTCGAACCCGATCGGGAGGCCCGCGGGATCGCGGCCATCGTCGACGACCGACACGAGCGGTGATCCGACCCGGCGCCCGGCCTCCCAGAACGAGCGGTCCTCCTGGACGGCGAGGGCCGTGAAGCCGAGGTAGCCCAGCATGTCGAGCACGTCGACGACGGCGTAGCTCGTGAGCACGACCGGGTAGTCGCCCGGCTCGAGCTCGACGGGGTTCGCGCTCGCGCGGGCGAGCTCGGCGGCCTCGCGGCCGATCGCGGCCGCGTCGATCGTCGTCGCGTCGACCGCGCACTGCTCGGCGTAGCCGGTTCCCTTGTCGGGCCCCATCGTCACCGTGAGCAGCTGGCTCGTCGTGCGCCGCTCGGCGGCGCGGATGCCCGTCGTCGTCGCGACCGCGACCGCCTCGGCGTCCTGCGAGAACGACCCGAACGCGGTGACGCCCGCCTCGTCCGCGGCGGCGATGACGGCCCGCGCACCCTCGGCCCGGAGCTCGGGGCTCGCCTCGGCGGTGCGCGGCGGAGTACGCCTCGGGCAGCGGATCGGGCGCGGCGGCGCTCGGCAGGCCGGGCCAGTCCTCGAGCTCGTTCACGTTGGCGGCGATCATCGAGGCCCGATCGACGAGCGAGCGGATGCCCTCGGCGTCCATGCGGCCGGTGTTCGCGACGCCGATCCGGCAGCCCTTCACGAACCGCAGGTTGACGTACACCTCGGCCGACGCGACGTTCTGGTGGATCTCGGAGTTCGCGAACCGGGTCAGCGCGCTCTCGCTGCCGACCACGAGCGCCTCCGCCTCGTCCGCGCCGGCGGCCTGCGCCGCCTCGATCACGCGCTCGGCGAGCCGCAGCGCGTCGTCCGGGTCACCGCCGATGCCGTGCGTCGCGCTCATGCCACCACCCCCACCCGGACGTTCCGGAACCGCGCGCCGGACACGCCGTGCCCGACGTGGCCGGTCTGCCCGGGCTCGCCCTTGCCGCAGTTCGGCGTGCCCCACATCCGCCACGAGCTCGCGTCGCCCACGGCGTCCATCGACCGCCACAGCTCGTACGTGATGCCGGTGTAGGTGGCGTTGCGGTACAGCTTGCCGACCTTGCCGCCCTTGATCTCGCGGCAGATCTCCGTCCCGAACTGGAAGTTCAGGCGGCGGTCGTCGATCGACCACGAGCGGTTCGTCTCGAACAGGAGCCCGTCGTCGGTGTCCGCGACGATGTCCTCGAACGACATGCCCGGCCTGGGCAGCAGGTTCACGTTGGTCATCCGGATCAGCGGGATGCGGTTCCAGCCGTCGGCCCGCATCGCCCCGCCCGACTGGCGGCCGATCCGGGGCGCCGTCTCGCGGCTCGACAGGTAGCCGACGAACATGCCCCTCCTTGATGAGCGGCACGGACTGGGCCGCGACGCCCTCGTCGTCCCAGCCGAAGCTCCCCAGGCCGCCGGGCACGGTCGCGTCGGCGACGATGTCGCACAGGTCCGACCCGTAGCGGAACGAGCCCAGCATGTCCGGCGTGAGGAAGCTCGTGCCGGCGTAGCTCGCCTCGGTGCCGTAGGCGCGGTCGAGCTCGGTCGGGTGGCCGCAGCTCTCGTGGACCTGCATGTACAGCTGGCTCGGGTGGAGGACGATCGTGCGGACGCCGGCCGGCAGCGGCGGCGCGGCGATCAGCTCCCGCGCCTCTTCGGCGATGCGCTCGGCGTTGCCCGCGAGGTCCATGGCCCGGACGTGCTCGTAGCCCGCGGACGCCCACAGCCCGCCGTTGTCCGGGTAGCTCCGGCGCTGGTGCTCGTCGCCGTCGATGACGTTGGCCTCGAGGCCCGCGCCGACGTGGGTGATGACCTGCTCGGTGTACGAGCCGTCGCTGGCCGCGAACGTCTTCTCGTCGCGCTGGGCGGCGTACATCGACTCCGTCCAGGCGATGCCGTCGACCCGGCGCAGCGCCTCGTCCGCGGCCATCAGGTCGGACAGCTTCTGCTCCAGCGGGACCGCGAACGGGTCCTCGTCGACCGGCGTCTCGTAGCGGCCCTGCGCGGGCGGCCGGTCGTCGAGGACGACGGGCCGCCGGATGGCGGTCGCGCTCGCGCGCGCGATCCGGAGGGCCTCGGCCGCGACGCGGTCGGCCTCCGCGGTCGACAGCGAGTGGCTGGCCGCGAAGCCCCACGCGCCGTCGACGAGCACGCGGACCCCGAAGCCCTCGCTCTCCCCGCCGGCCACGCCTTCGAGGCGCCCGGACTTGATGGTGATGGCTTCCTCGAGCTGCCGGACGACCCGCACATCGGCATAGGTCGCGCCAAGCGCAGTCGCCGTGTCGAGGGCACGGCTCGTCAGTTCCCGCATCGCGGCCGAGGGTATCGCCGATCACGATTCGGACGCGCTAGGGCGTTGACCCTAATGCGCCACGCGTCTCAGACGATCCGCGCCGCCCCGAGGGCCTGGGTCGTGAGCGCGACACCGACCGCGAGCACGAGCACCGACGCCGCGAGCGGGACGAGCCGCGTTGCGCGACCGACGCCGGCGCGGGCGGCCCCGCGCTCCAGCGCGCCGCGGGCGTAGACGAAGGCGAGGCCCACGCCGGCCATGACCGCGGCCATGCCGAGCCCGAAGGCGCCGACGAGCACGATGCCCCAGGCCGGCTGGCCGGCGGCGATCGTCGTCAGCAGGATGAGCAGCGCATTCGTCGACGGGATGAGGCCGCCCGCGAGCCCGAGGATGAACAGCGAGCGCCAGGTGATCGTCGAGCCGGCCACCGGGACGTGGCGGTGGGTGACGCCGCCGTGGCTGTGCTCGAGGCCGTCGTCCGCAGGGGCGTGAGCCTCGTGGTGCGCGTGCGGGTGGTCGTGCGCGTGCGGGTGGTCGTGCTCGTGCTCGTGGTGGGCGTGCGCGGCGAGCGGCGGCCGGGCGTCGCGTCGCGAGCCAGCGCCGGACCTCCGTGAACAGCATCCAGCCGCCGATGGCGAGGATCGTGAGCGCGGCGATGATCGGCGCCGCGCGGACGACGAGGTCCGGCGGCAGGGCGCGCTCGGCCGCGACGACGACCAGCGCGAGCCCGAGGATGCCGATCGTGTGCGAGACCGACACCGCGGCGCCCAGACCCAGCGCGTGGCGTGGCGTGCCGCGGGTCCCGACGAGGTAGGCGGCCATGAGGGTCTTGCCGTGGCCTGGCGTGAGGGCGTGGCCGGCGCCGAGGAAGGCGGCCGTGGCGAAGGCGAGGAGGGCAAGCAGCGGGGTCACGGGTAGCGTTCGGAGGACATCGGGGATCGCGCCTTCGCCGCCTGGGAGCGCGGCTGCTTGCGCTTCGGCTTTCGCCGGCGGGTTGGCCGGCCGATTCATGCCCTGCGGGCAAAGATCGCCCGCCGCTCCGCCGGCTACGCCGGCGCTGGGCTGACACGCGTCCGGCGTGGCTGCCGGAGGTCCCGAGGGCGCCACCGCCACCACCGCTCCGAGTTGGATTGGGGGGATGGGGTCGGCGTCGGGCACATCGAATGGGGCGAGACGGGAACCGCCTGGAGTCGCCGTGAAGGTGGCGGTTCGGATGTCGGGGGCGGCGGAGAGGGTGCTGGGGTAGGAGGTCAGGCGGGCGGTCGGCGAGTCGGACGGGAGGTCGGTGTCGGTGATCGTCATGGCGCTGCCGGTGACGGTCATCTCGCGCCAGCCGATGCGGGCGGGCTCGAAGCCGTCCTCGAACACGATCGTTGTCGGGCCGGCCAGGGTCGAGGCGAGCGGCGACTCGAGGGTGCACACGAGGCGCATCGTCGAGAGGCCGCCGTTGCCGGGCGGGAACGTCACGCCGGCCTCGATGACGCGCAGCGGGGCCGCTGCGCCGTCGATCGTCAGCGAGAGGGCCTCGCCGACGGAGGTGCAGCCGGCGGTCTCCGCGGCGAGCAGCTCGTCCTCGGAGAACTCGCCGTCGCCGTCCTCGTCGAGGTCCATCACGGCCTGGAACGTCGGGATCTCCGCCTGGTCGATGACGACGTCGAGGAGCACGCGATCGGGCTCGACGCGGATGCCGGCGTGGTGGTTGATCGTGAAGTTGCCCAGCGGGTGGGCAAGCACGGCGGTCGCGGCGAGCGGCAGCAGCACGACGGCGGCGAGGAGGCTGCGCACGATCCTCGCGGCGCGATCGTCGACGTGCGCTCATCGGAGCCCGTCCAGGGTCTGCTGCGCACGGTCGCGGGCGGCCGGATCGAGCGCCGGGCCGAGGGCCAGGGCGCGGTCCAGGTTCGTTCGGGCCTCGTCGGTCCGGCCCAGGGCTGCCGCGATCACCCCAGCGTGATACCAGAGTCGGGCGTCCTGCGTGCCGGCGGCGAGGGCGGACTGCATCGGCGCATCGGCTGCCGTCGGCGTCGCCCGCGTTCACCAGCGCCCATGCGAGGGCGTCATAGCCGTAGACGTCGGGACGCACGGCCAGCTCGTCGCGCGCGAGGCGGACCGCCCGCTCGGGGTCGAGCCCGTGATCGGCGAGATAGAGGACGAGCCCCCGGTCGTAGACGGAGCCTGCCTCACCGGCGAGCGACGCGATCGCCTCGATCGTCGCCCTGTCCGCGGCCGCGGCGTCGGCGTCACCGGCACCCCCGCGCCGCTCCAGGAGGTCGGATCGACGAGCCAGCCAGTCGGGCGCGGGAACGGCGGCGATCGCCGCGTCGAGGCCCGCGATCGCGTCGTCGAGCCGGCCCTCGGCCGCATCCAGCCGGGCGAGGCCGACGAGCGCCGCCGGCAGGTCGGGCCGGACCTCGAGCGCCGCCTGGAACGCCTCGCGGGCGCCGGCCGGGTCGCCGGTCGCGATCCGCGTGTCGCCGAGCGTCGCGTGGAAGAACGCCAGGGCGCCGCCCTCGAGGCCCTCGTCGAGCGCGGCGTCGACCGCCGCGGCGTCCGCGGCAACCGCGCCGGCCGGATCGCCCCGGACGAACGCCAGCCGCCCGTCCCGGACGAGCGAGGCGCTGCCGCCGGCGTCGAGCCGGAGCGCCTGGTACGCGGCCCCGGCACCGGCGAGGTCGCCGAGCTCGAGCGACGCGTCGCCCATGACGCCGACGGCGACCGGGTTGCCCGGGTCGCGGGCGAGGACCATGCGTGCGGCGTCGCGCGCCTCCACGAACCGGTGGAGCGCGACGAGGGTCGAGGCACGCGACGCCATCGCGGGCACGTACGCGGGCTGGGCCTCGAGCGCGGCATCGGCCGCGGCGAGGGCCCGGGTGTAGGCGGTCACGTCGCCGGTGAGGCGCGCCTCGGCGGCATCGGCGTCGGCGAGCTTGACGGCGGCCACGACGTTGGCCGGGTCCGCCTCGAGGCGGGCGGCCCAGAACGAGACGTCGGCGCGGACGCGGTCGAGCTCGGCGGCGGGATCGAAGGTGGTGGCGCAGGCGGCGCCGGCGCACGGGGCGAGGTCGTCGGCCTCGGGCACGAACGGCTGGTCCAGGAGCGGCTCGTCCAGGCCCAGCGGATCGGCGGCCGGCAGCGCCGCGGACAGCTGGGTCGCGACGGCGAACACGACGGCGAAGGCGACCAGGAGCAGCGGGACGAGGGTCGAGCGGCGGTCGGGGAGGGCGGTCATCGACGGGCTCCTGGGTAGGTATCGAACGGGTCGGGAGTGGTGGGGAGCGCCACGGCGTGCGTGGCGCTCCCCGGCCGGGTCAGTGCGGCCCGGCGAGGTACGGGAAGGAGGAGCTGAACGACTTGTCGTTCGCGCCGACGCCGTCGCCGGTCGTGATGACGAAGTTGGTCAGGAGGGCGAACTCGGCGTCGATGACGTCGTCACCCAGCTTCCGGCCGTTCAGGGCGAGCGTCGCAAGCGACGTGCCCGACGCGAAGCCGGCGCTGCTGCCGAGCGTGATCGAGAGCTCGTCCGGGAGGAGGACGCCGGCGATCGCCGACACCTCGCCCGCGGAGTACGCCGTGGCCGAGTTCGTCGTCAGCACGTTGCCGATGGCGTTGAGCACGGTCTCGACGTTGTCCGTCGTGGTGGCGCGGTCCTTCGACGGCCGCTGGAAGTTGAACGCGTCCTTCTCGAGACCGTTGTAGTCCGAGTCGGACGGCAGGAGCAGGCCGTTGAACACCGTGTTGATGGCCGGCCGGCCCATGCGATCGATCTGGCGCCAGCCACCGTTCGAACGGGTGGACGTCGATGCCCACACGCCGATCGAGTTGCCGGTGCCGCCGAGCTTGGCGTTCGGGAGCTTGAGCGCGATCGAGAGGACGTTGGTCCCCGCGAACGTGTCAGCGCCGGTGAAGCCGCCGAGGAGCTCGTCCAGGTTGGTCGAGCCGCCCAGGAGCTGCTCCTTGAACTCCACGAAGCCCGGGAGGTCGAAGAAGAACGGGTCGTCGCGGACGCCCGCGAATGCGCTGCCGCCACCCGACACCGGCGAGGTCCGGACGGAGTGCTTGTAGGGCGTCGTCCGCCCGCTGGCGACGACCGTGCCGCTCCAGATGTTGGCGACCGCGTCGCTGCCGACGGCGCGCCGGACGACGTAGTTCTGGGTGCGGGTGCCGTCCGACTTCCGGATCGGGTCGCCGAAGCGGACGCGGTAGGCCATGTCGGCCGTGCCGTCCTGGTCGCGGTCGAGCTTGAGCTCGTAGAGCGCATTCGACCGGAAGGTGGCGGTCTTCGAGTCCGCCGGGGACATCAGGCCATCGACGTTCAGGACCAGCGTCGTCGTCGAGCTGGTCGAACGGAAGGCGTAGACGTCGGTGATGTCGACGCGGTGGTCCGCTTTCGCGGCCGGAGCGTCGAGATGGTCGGCGCCGCTGACGAGGAGCGGGGACGCCCCCACTGCCAGCGTGAGCCCCGCGACGGCGAACAGGCCGTAGCGCGAGACCCGGGGTGTGATGGACGAACGCATCGAGTGCGTCACCTCCCTGTGTGCGCCGGTAAGGCACCGGCCGCTGGTCGGGGTTGCGCACCCGCGGTCGCAACGGATCAATCCCCTACACTCGGGCGGTGGGAGGCACTGGATCCGGCACGCCGCGGGGCGTGTTCGTCACGCTCGAGGGACCGGACGGGTCCGGGAAGTCGAGCCTGCTGCGCGGGCTGGCGGGCCGGCTCACGGCTGCCGGCTGCGACGTCGTGGCGACGCGCGAGCCGGGGTCGACGCCGCTCGGGGAGCAGGTGCGCCGCCTCGTCCTCGATACCGAGCCGAAGATCGACCGGACCGGCCGCGCGGACGCGCTCCTGTTTGCCGCCTCCCGTGCCCAGCACGTGCACGAGGTCATCCGCCCCGCCCTCGAGCGCGGCGCCCTCGTCGTCTGTGACCGCTACACCGATTCCTCGATGGCATACCAGGGCGTCGGCTCGGGCGTGCCGCTCGACGAGCTGGCGGCGGTCCAGCGGTTCGCGACCGGCGGCCTGGCGCCGGATCTCACGATCCTCCTCGACCTGCCGGTCGAGGCGGGCCTCGCGCGCAAGTCGGCCGAGGTGACGCGGTTCGAGGCGTACCAGGACGTCGCCTACCACCAGCGCGTCCGTGACGGGTTCCTGTCGTTCGCGGCGGCGGACCCGGACCACTACGCGATCGTCGACGCGACGCGCGACGAGGCGGCCGTCCTCGACGCGGCGATGGCGGCACTCGGGCGGCTGGCGCCGCTGGCCGACTGCCTTCGGACGGCCGAGGCCGTGCGTGCCTGACGTGGCGAGCCGCGCCTGGCGTGAACCGATCGCTCCTCCGTTGCGCATGCCACGATGAGCGACGCACGCCTCGACCGGGCGGCCGTGTCAAGCGCTCCCGCCGCCCCTGGCGATGAGGAGCTCCTGGCCGGGCTGGCCGCCGGACGGCTCGAGGCGCTGGACGCCCTGTACGAGCGCTACGCATCGATGGCCTACGGAATCGCCCGACGGATCACCGGCGACGACACCCTCGCGGAGGACGTCGTCCAGGACGCGTTTCTCGGCGCGTGGCGGAGCGCCGACCGATACGTGGCGGGCCGTGGCTCGGTGAAGACGTGGCTGCTCGCGATCGTCCACCACCGGGCGATCGACGTCGTGCGCCGGCGCCGGCCGGTCTCGGAGCTCCCCGAAGAGCAGGAGGGCGCCCGGACGCCGGACAAGCTCATCGTCCCCGACCTGTGGGGCGAGGTCGCGGGGCGCCTCGATGCCGAGGCGGTGCGGACGGCCCTGGCGACGCTCCCCGAGCAGCAGCGGCAGGCCGTGGAGCTCGCCTACTTCGGCGGGTTGTCGCAGACCGAGATCGCGGACCGCACGGGCGTGCCGCTGGGGACCGTCAAGAGCCGCGTCCGGCTGGCCCTCGTCGCGCTCCGCCGTGAGCTGGGCCTGGCCGTGTCGCCGGCCCTCGAGGCGGCCGACGCGCGGGAGGGGCCGCCATGACGACCCGGCCCACCCTCACCTGTGACGAGGTCCGCGACCTGGCGCCGCTGTTCGCCGTCGATGCCCTCGACGCCGACGAGATGGCGGCGGTTCGCGAGCACCTCGCGGACTGTCCCGACGCGCACGAGGAGCTGCTCGCCTTCGGGGAGGCGGCGACCGCGCTGCTCGAGACGGTCGAGCCCGTCGCGCCACCACCCGCGCTCCGGGGACGGCTGCTGGATGCCGCCGAGGCGGATCTCCACTCCGGGGACCACCCGGCGTCGACGGCGACGTTCCCGCCGGGCTCGACTCGCGGCCATGACGCAGGTGGCGCCCGTCGACCTCGCGGCGGAGCGCGCACGCCGGCGGTCGCGCCTCGGCTGGCTGGTCGCGGTGGCGGCGGTCATCGGCGTCATCGCCCTCGGCGCGTGGAACGTCGCGCTCCGGCAGGACCTGACTGCGGCACAGGCGTACCAGCAGGGCGTTGACCAGGCCCTCGCGCTCGCGACCCAGCCCGGCTCCGTGACCGCGATCCTCGCCAGCGAGGACGGGTCGTCATCGGGGCTCGCGGTGATCGGCGCCGACGGCACGACACGGATCACGGTGCGCGGTCTCGAACCGACCAGCGGCTCGCAGGTCTACACGGCGTGGGCGATCGAAGGGGACTCGGCGCCGGTCGCCCTCGGCGACCTCACGGTGGGCAGCGACGGCCTCGCGACGGCGGCGGTGACGTCGCCGACCTCGGCGCCCGGCGCGGTCATCGCGCTGACGCTGGAGCCTGTCCCCGGTGCGACCGTCGCGGCCGGTCCGCTGGTCGTGGCCGGGACGACGCGCGACCCGGCGGGCTGAACGACGCCCTAGGCGCCGGCTTCGGCCACCTGCGACGTTCCCGACGAGCTCGCCAGCGCGGCGCGGGCCGCCTCGATCAGCGACGCGGCGTCGGTGCCGTCCTGCGGGAACCGGGCGACGCCCGCACTCACCGAGATCGCCCCGCCTTCGCCGGCCTCCAGCTTCGCGATGCCGTCGAGGACGCGCTTGGCGACGAGCACGCCGGCCGAGCCCGGAGCGACGAGCACGAACTCGTCCGCGCCCGTGCGCGCCACCGTGTCCACGAGACGGACGGTCTCGGCGAGCACCGCCGCGACCTCCCGCAGCGCCTTGTCGCCGGCGCGGGCACCGGCCGTGTCGTTGAGCTGCGTGAAGCCGTCGATGTCGAACAGGGCGACCGAGACCTCGGACTGCTGGCGCTGGGCGCGGGCGACCTCGAGCTCGAGGACGCGGCCGAGCGTGCGGGCGTTGGACAGCCCCGTCAGCGGGTCGGTGTGCGACACGCGCTCGGCCCACTCGGCCCGCTCCGCGGCGATCGACGAGGTGCGGAACGCCGCGATGGCCGCGGCCGCGAGATCCGCGATCCCGACCAGCAGCGTCTCCTCGGTCGTGCCCACCTCGTGCGCACCCGGCCAGCCGAAGGTGAGCACGCCGACGCACGCCTCGACACCGCCGCTCGCGACGACGAGCGGCAGGTCCACGCCGGTCATCGCCGCGCCGTCAGGCGTCGTTCCCGCGCGGCCGAGCGACCCGGTCCGGTCGAGCGCGGCCCGGTGGATCGGGTGGTCGGGGTTGCTGGTCACGTCCTTCGCGAACGCGTCGATGCCGTCACCCGCCATCCCCAGGGTGAGCACCAGCTCGAGGGCGCCGTCGTCGCTGTCCTGGGCGAAGATCGCCGCCATCGGCGCGCCGACTGCGGACGCGCCCGCCTCGACGATCACGCCCAGCGCCTGGTCCAGGTTCTCCGCCCGGGCGAGCGCCGCGGCGCCCGCGGAGAGGATGGCCAGCGAGCCGGCGTCGGACGAGTCGGACACGAGTGCCTCCGTGTGCTTTGCCGTAGTGCTGTCGCGTGGCGCGGGGCGTCTGGATCCGCCGGTCGATCCCCTCGCGCCGGGTACGCGGCGAGTCGGCATCGTACACCGCAGGCTTCGCGTCGAGACCCCGTTCTCGCGCGCGGCCTTCGGCTATGCTCCGCGCGATGAAGATGGTCGTCGCCATCGTGCACAACGAGGACGCGGGCGTCCTCGTCGACGCGTTGCTGGAGCACGAGTTCCGGGCCACGCGACTCCACTCGTCCGGCGGGTTCCTCAAGCAGTCCAACGCCACGGTGATGCTCGGCGTCGAGGACAGCGAGGTGGACGAGGTCCTGGGCATCGTCCGGGAGAACTGTCACTCGCGGAGCCAGATCGTGAACCCGATGCCGCCGATCATGGAGCCGGGCGAGTTCTTCATGCCCTACCCGCTCGAGGTCGAGGTGGGCGGCGCGACGGTGTTCGTCCTCCCCGTCGAGCGGTTCGAGCGCCTGTAGCTGAGCGCCCTGCCTCGAGCAGGTGGGCTAGCTCGCGCGGAGGCCGGTCCGCGTTCCCTGCACCGATGCGAGCACCGGCCGGGTGATCGTGAACGTGCCGCTCTTGCCGGGCGCGAGGGTCGACGGAGAGACGAACGCGCTCCCGCGATCCAGCACCTCGCCGCGCGGCCCATACCAGGTGCGCGCCGCGGCCACGCTGCGTGCCGTCGTGGACCCGACGTTCTTGACCGTGCCGCGCTCGGTCACCGTCCCACCGCCGTTCGTCGTCCGGGTGAGGGACGTCAGGTCCAGCGACCGCCTCGGCGACAGCGGACCGCCGGTGACGGCGAAGCTGACGCTCGCGTACGTGGGCACGGATCCCGTGATCGCGAACGGGGTCACGGCTCCGTCGCCGAGGCGGCCCGCGAACGCCTTCGTGCTGAGCGTCGCCACGACACTGCCGCCCGAGCTCCGGAACGTCGCCTTCACGGTCGCGCGGCCGACGGTCCCCCCACTGTTGTTGAAGACCTCGCCGACGATGCGCACTGCGCCGCCGCCGGCCCCGGCCGTGGTGCGCGAGCTCTTCACGGACAGCCCCGACGCCATGGCCCGGAAGCGCACGACGTACGGGGTGTCGCTGCGCCCGCCACCGGGGAAGCTCACCTTGACCCGATAGGTGCCGGCGGGCACCGTGCGCGTCAGCTCCTCGTACCGGGCATCCGGGTTGGCATCCGCTGTTGCCAGGCGCACGCTGCACGAGGAGTACAGGTCGAGCCGTGCATTCACGGGCAGGTCACCGGCGGTGAGGACCATGCGGTGGCCCGCCTTCAGCGTGAAGCGGAACCAGTCGCTGTCGCCGTTGCCGCTCGGTCGGTCGGTGATCCAGGCGCCGGTGGCAGACGCGCCAGCCGAGGCACACGAGTCGGCCCCATCGGGAACATACGTGGCCGCGAGCGACACGTTCGAGGTCGCAACGACCTCTCGGACGCGTGCCGTGGTGTCGGCCCAGCGCGAGAAGCGGTATCGCACCCCACCCACGACCCGGGTTAGCGGCGGGGTGATCGAGACCTCGCTGTTCTGGATGACGGTCGCGGCACCAGGGGTGACCACGGGGGCCGGCCCGACATCGATCGGGATCCCGGCGGGCGATGACGTCACGGACACGGACCTCGTCTTCGGCTGGAGCTCGACCCTGGTCGTGGCGCTCGCGCCATTGGAGTCGGTCGCCGTCAACCGGATCTCGATCTTCGCCGGATAGTCGTGATCGGGCGCCGTGAATGTCGCCGCGGTCCCAGTCGCCTCCTCGACGAAGTGCTCGTGACAGTCCGAGGGGCAGTGCAGCAGGACGAGATCCCAGGCGAGCTTCGATCCGCTGACCGAACCGTCCTCCTCGTCTGTTGCGTGCCCGGACACGGAGATCGAGTCGCCCACCGCCCAGGTGAGCGATGGCGAAGGTCCGTCGATGACGGGCACGGGTGGGGCATTCGTGGCGTCGACAGTGATGGTGGTCGAGTCCGAAAGACCGTTGGAGCTCGTGACGCGCAGGCCTACCTCGTACACCCCGGGCGTCGTGACCGACCAGCTGTACGTGACGCCGCTCGCGTCATCGAAGGCGCCGTCGCCGTCGAGATCCCACTGGTAGGTCGCGATGGTCGAGCTCGGGTCCGGGTCGGTCGAGGTCGAGCCGTCGAGCTGCACGGTCACCGGGGCGAGCGCGTTGCTCGGCGTGGCGGTCGCACGGGCGATCGGCGCCACGACGTACCGGATCCCGACGACGAGCCCACCGTCATGGTCCACGTATACGAGGTCGCCGTTGGGGCCCCGCGCGAGGTCGACTGGGTTGCCGATCCCGCTCGCGACGACCTCGATGCCGGCCGCGGACGGTGCGCCGCCGCCCGCCGCCGGGAAGAACGACAGGCAGTCGCGGTCGTAGTCGACGAAGAACAGCCCGTTGGCGTACTTGGACGGATACGAGATCGCCGCGCCGCTTGGGCCCTGGTAGAACGCGAGGCCCGTGGGCGCGGCCCCATCCGTGCCGGTGGCGTTGGGGGAGAAGCAGGGACCGGTGGGCGGCAGCGTCGACTTGTGGCTGTACGAGTAGAACGGCGGCTCCCAGGCGGACGCACCCTGGGCATACAGGTTGTCGCACAGCGTCGTGCCGAGCGTCGAGTACCCGGGCGCCACGGCCGGCCCCTCGTAGCACGGCCACCCGGCGTTGGGGATGGTCGTCGGGGTCCCGGACGCGGGGACGGTGATCCGGTCGATCCCCTCCCAGGTGTTGTTGCCCACGTTGCCCAGGTACAGCTCGGAGGTCCCCGGTCGGAACGCGAGCCGGTACGGGTTGCGGAAGCCGGTCCCGACGACCCGCTGGGTGTTCGCGTCGGGGCTGGACGCGAGCGGGTTGCCCGGAGACGCGGCGCCGGTTGCGGGATCCACGCGCACGAGCGCGCCGCTCAGGCCGGTCGGATCGCCGGTCGTCCGGACGTCCTGGGCACGCAGCGCGCCGCCCTCGGCACTCGCGACGTCCACCACCGGCGTCACGTCCGGCGGTGACGTGACCGTGACCGGGTCGCCGCACGGGTTCACGGGGACGTAGGGGTCGGCCGGGTTGGGGACCGTGCCGCCGCGCTGGCCGTAATCCAGCCCGTTGAAGTTCGCGCCGTCGCCCATGGCGAGGTAGAGCTGGCCGTCCGCCCCGAACGCCATGGCGCCGCCCGCGTGGCTCGGGAACTGCTGGCAGGCGTCCCACAGGAGCAGCTTCCGCGTCTGGAGCTGGTTCGTCGCCGGGTCGACGGTGAGGCGTTCCAGGCGTCCGCTGGCCACGCACCCGTCCGTCGTCGATCCGGGCCCGCCGGGCGTCGTGGGGCAGGAGTCGCCCCAGCGCTGCGGGCTCTCGCCGATCTCGCCGCCCCACACGTAATAGACGTAGAGGTACGGTTTGGTGGGAAAGGCCGGGTCCAGGACCATGTTCAGCAGGCCCCGGTCCCAGTAGTTCATCACGTCGCCGCTGAGGTCGGCGACGGTCGTCGGCGTCGTGTCCGACACCGAGTCGTACGCCTTGATGACGCCGCCCTTCTGGCTGATGAACGCGCGCCCGTCCGACGCGAACCGCACGGCCGTCGGCTTGTCCAGGCCGGACCAGATCGTGTACTCGCGGAAGTGCGGATCCGCGAATGTTCCGGCAGCGATTGCGGCCGGCACCGGCAGGACGGCCGCAGGAGGCCCCGCGACGACGGACGAGGCAGCCATGACGGCGGCGAGGATCACGCGCAGGACATGCCGCATCCGGCGACCCTGCGCCCGCGTCGTGCTCGTGCCCCCCTGCCCGTCCATGGACGGCGAAGAGTACCCGTGCAACGCTCGTGACGCCATGGGCTCCAACGACTTCGGTCCAGAGCGTTGCCGATGACCGGTGGTCGCCAACCGGGCGCCGACGACCGCGACGGGTATGTCGTGGATCCCGCCGGCACGGGTCGCCGCGATCGCCGGCCGCTGCTCGTGCTGGCGATCGCCATGGCCGCGCTGGGCGGGTTGACGGTGTGGGGCGCGCTCGTCGCGCCGGTGGGGCCGGAGCCGCCTCCCTTCGGCCCGGCAACGCCACCTGTGGTCAGCGTGACGTCATCCCCGCTCGTCGCGGTGGTGCCCGCCGCGACGCTCGCGCTGCCGGCTCCGGACGGTGACGGGCTGCCGAGCGTCATTGCGGCGACCGAGGACGACGCATTCACGGTGCTCGCGATCGCCGGCGGCTGGCGTCAGTGCCTGATGTGGCGGGGGCTGGGCGACGGCGCATCGATCGGGCCCGGGGACGCGGCCGCCGCGCTGGCCGGCAGCGACCACGTCGCCGGCATGCACGAGCTCCCCGACGCGGCCGGCAACCCGCTGCGGTTCTGGGTCGGTGGCAGCGAGGACGACGCGGCGCGTGGGTTCGGCGGGACGGGTGTCGTCCGCGTCGGGGACAAGGCATGGACCGCGATCCCGGACGGATCGGGGTGGCAGGCGGTGCGTCTCGATCCGATGGAGCTCGTGGCGGATCACCAGCCCGCGTGGCAGCTCAGCGCCCATGCGTATCCGGCTCCGTACTGCCTCGCCGACTCGGTCGGCGGGCCCGACGCGGCCGTGTTCGAGGTGCCCATCGACGGCGACCCGCTCCAGCGGCTGATCGCGCTGTCTGGCTGGACCCGCTGCCGGATGTGGCAGCGGGTGGATCAGACCGCCGCTCCCGACGGCGAGGCGATCGATGCCGCCGCGGATGCGTCCGGCCTTGGAGGTCCGTCCGGCTGGGTGACGACGTCGGTGCCGGCCGACGGGGGAACCGGGACCCGGGAGGTTCGCCTGCTGATCGATCCGGACCCCGCCCACGCGGCCTCGCAGCATGGATCGCGGCTCGTCGTGCTGGGCACCGGCGAGCCGCGCCGGGCGTGGATGACGGCATCGATCGAGGGTCAGCCGATGGCCGTGTCGTTCGACGTCGTCCAGACACCGGCTGGCCGGACGGCCTGGGTCCCGACCGGCGGCTTCGCAGGCGTCGTGGGCGATTGCCCAGCAGCCGAGGCCGAAGAGCCGCGCGCCAGCGCCGGTCTGCCGCTGCCGACCGGCGACCAGCCGACGATCGAGCTGTTGCGCGGCGAGCGGACGGCATCGGCCCTGCTGCGCGAGCGGCTCGCGTGGGGTGGCTGCCGGATGCTCGCGCTCGAGGCCTACGGGCTGCACATCCCGGGCGCGGCGATCGACCGCGCCGCCGTGGCTGCCGGGATCGACGCCGGGCCGCTGCCGATCGACGGCATCGGCCCCGGCTCGGAGCCAATCGTCGTGTTCCTCGGCGACGACGTCGTCGACCTCGCGCGATGGGCGGGCGTGCCCGTCGTCGCGCTCGACGGCCGACCGCTCGCGTGGCTTTCCGACGAGACCCGCGCCGACGAGTGGCTGCCGATCCTCACGCCGGCCGGGCGCACCGCCTGGATGCAGACGGGCGCCGCGGCCTGGCCCGATGGCGGCTGCGATCCGCCGTCCGACGCGACCCCGCCGATCGACGGCGTGCGGTCGATCACCTGCTGGACGGACCGCGACCGCTGTCTCGAGGCGGTCCGGATCGCACGCGCCACCGCGCCCGACGCGTTCACGCCCTCGACGGAGGTGGCCGCGGGGCTGGGACCCGGCTGCCCGCCGACCGCCCGCTGCGCGTGGACCGGGCCGAACGATCCGGTGTTCGTCACGTCCGCGCCGGCCGGCTGGGCCGCGGCGGACATGGTGCGGGTGTTCGGGACCGGGCTTCGACCGCTGTCCGGGACCTCCCGGGAGGTAGCCGCGCCCGACGTGTCGCCGTGGATGCTCACGCTCGCGTCGCGCCCGGGTGGCGCGCTCCCCGTCCCGGACCCGGTGGACGAGCCGGCGCCGGGCACGCCCTGTGTCGGCGAGGAGCGACGCGGCATCCTGCGCGGCTCGCCGTGGGATCTCAGGGTTGCCTGGGTCGGGACCGCCGACGTCACCTGGCCCGCCGGCTTCGCGGCGGTGTTCGTGCCCGAGCTGCGGCTGCTCGGACCTGATGGTGAGGTCGTTGCGGATGCCCGCGACGAGGTCCGGCTGACCGGTGCGATGGGTGGCGTCGAGGGCGGCCGCTTCGTCGCGTGCGCCGTGCAGCGGACGACGCCCGGACAACCGTGAGCCGGCGCCCGACCCGGCACGCTACGCTGCGCCGGTGAGCCTCCGTCCGGACCTCGTCGAGTGCTGGCTGTTCCGCGTCACGCCGGCCGCGCCCGGTGACCCCCGGCCGGACGCCGACCGCCTGGAGCTGCTGCTCATCCGCCGCGCGCCCCACCGGATCTTCCCCGGCCTGTGGCAGTGCGTGACCGGCGGCATCGAGCCGGGCGAGCGGGTCACAGATGCCGCGATGCGAGAGGTGCTCGAGGAGACCGGGCTGGGACCCGACGAGATCGAGCGGTTCTACGACCTCGACCAGGTCGCCCCGTTCTACGACGAGGGCGTGGACGCGGTCGTCGTGAGCGCGGTGTTCGCCGCACGGGTGCGACCCGATGCCCAGCCGCGCCCCTCGTGGGAGCACGACGGGCTGCGCTGGGTCCCCGCGGCCGAGGCGCCGCGGCTCGCGATCTGGCCGTCGTACGCCGACTCGATTCGGCGGGTCCGCGACCAGCTGCTGGACCCGGAGCTCGCACCGTGGTTCGCCCTCGACGCCGACGGCAGGCGCGTCGCCCGTCGTCCGACCGAGGAGCGCTGAGGGACGGCCACCGCGATCGCCGCGCTCGTGGGCGTGGGCAATCGGCGTCCGCCCGCTAGACTGACGGGAACCACCAGGAGGGGACGCGTGCGCGAGAGGACGACGGCATGACCGAGACGCTGGCGAACCGGCGGGTCTTCCGCTCGAAGGTGGACTCCATCCGGCCGACCTACGGGTTCGAGGACGTCTCGCTCGCGCCGGGGACCGACACCGTCGACCCGGCCGACATCGTCGTCGCCCAGGATTTCTGCGGCATCCCCCTCGAGACACCGGTCCTCGCCGCGGCGATGGACGCGGTCGCCGACGTCCGGCTGTCGGGCGAGCTCGCCCGGCTCGGCGGGCTGTCGATCCTCAACCTCGAGGGCGTCCAGTTCCGCTACGACGACCCGTCCGAGATCATCGAGCGCGTGATCGCCGCCCCCGACGACGCCGTCCAGGACGTCCTCGCGGAGGCCTACCTCGCCCCGATCCGCGAGGAGCTCATCGCTCGCCGGATCGACGAGCTGCACGCCGCGGGCTCCAAGGCGGCCCTCTCGGCGACGCCGGGCATCGCGCGCACGTACGGCCCGTTCGCCGCCGAGCACGGCGCGGACCTGTTCCTCGTCCAGTCGCAGGTCTCGTCCGCCCGCCACCTCGCCACCGGCTACGAGCCGCTCGCCCTGTCCGAGTTCACGCGGTTCATGCCGATCCCCGTCGCCGTGGGCAACACGACCAACGCCGAGGCCGCGTTCCTGCTCATGGAGCAGGGAGCCGCGGCCATCTTCGTCGGGGTCGGGCCTGGCGCGGCGTGCACGACGCGCGAGGTGCTGGGCATCGGGATCCCGCAGGTCACCGCGATCTGCGACGTGGCCGCGGCCCGCGACGCCTACCTCGCCGAGACCGGGCGCTACGTGCCGGTCGTCGCGGACGGCGGCATGAAGCGCGGCGGCGACATCGCGAAGGCGATCGCGTCGGGCGCCGACGTCGTGATGCTCGGCTCGCCGCTCGCCCGCGCCGCCGAGGCGCCCGGCCGCGGCACGAACTGGGGCATGGCGGCCCCGTCGCCGGTCCTGCCGCGCGGGACGCGGATCAAGGTCGGGACCGTCGGGCCGCTGGAGCAGATCCTCAACGGGCCGTCGCACGTCACCGACGGGACCCAGAACCTCATCGGGGCGCTCCGCCAGTCGATGGCCGCGCTCGGGGCCCGGACGATCGCGCGACATGCACGACGTCGAGATCGTCTACGCGCCCTCGGTGGTCACCGAGGGCAAGTCCTGGCAGCTGCGCGGCAAGTAGGCGCCATGCGGGCGGCCGGCGTCGGGCCGCCTTCGCCGACAGCGAACGCTTCACGGTCCAGGGTCCGTGTTCCGCGCGCTTCGCGCCGCGCCATTCGCCGGCGGCGAACGCCGGGCAGCCGCTGGCGCCACGTCACGCGCTTCGATCCGCAAGCGTTCGCTCACGGTGAACGCCCCGGTCGCCCACAGCGACCACCACGGGGCCGAAGCCCGCAGGATCGCCGAGCTCGGGGTCAGGCGGTCGCCCCCGCCGACCGCCCGTGGCGGAGACGACCCGGTCTGCGCCGTCAGCGACCGTTCGGCCCGTGAGTGGCCGCCGCCAGCGACCACGACCCGGGAGACCACCACCAGGTGGGCCGCCAGCGACCGTTCGGCCGGTGAGTGGCCGCCGCCAGCGACCACCCCCGGCCGACCACCCCCGGGGCACACGGCCCGAAGCCGCCGGTCAGCGCCCGGTGCGCGCGTCCTCGCCGGGGATGCCGAGCGCGCTGAGCGCAGCCGCGAACCCGTCCAGGTCGTCGACGCCGTAGTAGATCGCCGGCGGCCGGAGGAAGCGCCACACCAAGGGCGGCTCGAAGTCGACCCGCACGCCGCCGCGCGGCGAGCCCGCGAACGAGATGTCGCGATGGCGGAGGCTCATCCGCACGCCGATCGCGGTGATCCACGCCCACGGTCCCTCGATACGCCAGCGCGTCGCCGACGCGAGCGGTGCGATCAGCTCGAACCGGCCGAACCGCACGAGGATCGTCTCATCGCCGAGGTCGACGAACGCCCGCTCGGGGGTGACCCCGAACGCGATCCGCAGGAACAGGCGGGACCGGGCACCGATCCGGATGGGATAGCGCGTCATCGGACGCAGGCTACCCCTACGTCATCCGTCGCGCGCGATTGCGAACACCTGTCGATGGGCCGGGCGTGCTCCGGCGGGCAGGATATGGACATCGAACGCGACGGCACCGAGGCCCTTCGGAACCGCCGGGTCCGCACAACTGAAGAACAACTGAATAACAACCGAAGAACGAGCCTCCTCCGACTCCTGCGTCCGACCGCCGTGCTCCCTACCTCAGGGCGGTCGGACGCCTTTTCATGTCCGCTCGATCCCCAGCGCGCGGAGCGTCGCCTCGCCACCGGGGAGATGCCCCGCCTCGTGGAATCGTCGAAGATGCTCCACCGACCGCGGCTCGGCGGCCAGCGCCACCGCGAGCGCCGCCCGCGCGTCGTCGATGCGGCCCGCGGCGACGAGCCCGACCGCGCTCCACAGCACCACCTGGTCGTCGCCGTGTGCCAGCGCCACGGACTGGAGTGAGGCCGCCGCGGCGCCCGCCTCGTCACCGCGCAGGGCTGCCTGCTCGGCCTCGTCCATCGCCTCGTATGCATCGTTGAGGTCCAGCAGCCGGCCCAGCTCGTCCAGCGGCGATGGATGATCGTCGACCCGGAGGTCCACGTCCCGGGTCCACGGCTGGGGCCGCTCCCCGGCCGCCGGCATCGGGCCGCCCACGCCGGAGCCGCTGCCGGCTCGAGCCGTCCCGGGCGCCACGACGAGCGCCGCCGACTGCCGGCCCCGCACGTCGCCACCCTCCCGCTCCGCCGCCCGGAGCGCGGCGAACAGCCGGCGGGCGAGGGGACCGTCGGTCCCGAGGAACGTCGCCAGCATCGCGGCCGGCACCGTCGGCCGCTCCATCATGTTGGCCTGCACCGTCACGCCCGGAACGACGAGGTGGGAGGCGAACCGGACGCAACGGATCCCGGTGTGTGCCGCGGACCCACCCGCGGCGTCGACGATGCCGACCTGGCGCACCTCCGGGTCGCTGTCCTGCGCCACGAGCTGGGCGAGGGTGTCGGCCGCCGTCCGGCCCTCGCGCAGCAGCCGCAGGCCATGGAAGCCATAGGCGTCCTCGGAGAACGACTGCGTCGCCACCGCGCCGACGCCCGGCTCGGCCCACGCGACGCCCGCGCCGACCGCGAACCAGCGCGTCTGCACCGCGACGCCCAGGTCGCCGGTCGCCGGGTCGCGCGCGACGATCGAGTACGTCATGGCCCGGACGATACGCCGCGAGTACGGAGGTAGGCGATGGCCGCCAGCACCCGCCGGTGGTCGTCACCGGCGGGCTCGAGGCCGAGCTTCGAGAGGATCGTCGCCACGTGCGTCTCGACCGTTCGCTCGCTGAGCACGAGGCGCTTTGCGATTGCGGCATTCGACCGACCCTCGGCGACGAGCGCCAGCACCTCACGCTCCCGGTCGGTGAGTTCGGCCAGGGGATCGCGCTCGCGACGTCGGACGAGGAGCGCCTCCACCACCGCCGGATCCACGACGGAGCCGCCCGCCGCAACCCTGCGGACAGCGTCGACCAGGTCGTCCGCCGTCGCCACGCGCTCCTTGAGCAGGTAGCCCGTGCCGTGGCTTCCGCCCATGAGCAGGCGTTCCGCGGTGGCGGGCTCGACCGCCTGGGCGAGGACCAGCACCCCGACGGGCGGTCCCGGGAGCGCTCGGATAGCCTCGGCCGCCCGAAGCCCCTCGTCGATGAAGGTTGGCGGCATCCGGATGTCGAGGATCGCGACATCGGGCGCCAGGTCGCGCACGAGCGTCACGGCACGCTCCCCGTCACCGGCCGTCCCGACGATCTCGATCCCGTAGTCGGTGAGGAGCCTTGCGATGCCGTCGCGGACCAGGACCGCGTCGTCCGCGATGACGACCCGCAGCTCAGCCATGCACGGGCAGCTCCGCCACGAGCCGGGTCCCGGCGCCGGCGTGGCTCTCGATGCGCAACGTGCCTCCGATCGCCCGGACCCGGTCATCGAGGCCGCGCAGCCCGGTGCCGCGGGCAGGATCGGCCCCACCGGCGCCGTCATCGGCGACCTCCACCCGGAGGGTCCCGTCGCTCCGCGACGCATGGACGCGGACAACCGAGGCGCGCGATGCCCGCGTCGCGTTGGTGAGGCCCTCGGCGACGACGAAGTAGGCCGTCCCCTCTACGGCGGGCGTGAAGCGGGACCCGTCGAGATCCGCGTGGAGGTCGACCGGGATGCGCGACCGGGTCGCCAGGCTCTCCAGCGCCGGCACCAGCCCGCCCTCGGTGAGGATCGAGGGATGGATGCCGCGAGCGAGCTCCCGGAGCTCGTCGATCGCGAGCGTGACGTCGGTTGCCGCGTCCTCGAGCGCCGTGACGAGCGCGGGATCCGCATCGCTGTCCAGACGCGCGCGGGCGCGCCGCACGTCCAGGGCGAGGCCGACCAGGCGTTGCTGTGCGCCGTCGTGGAGGTCGCGCTCCAGCCGCCGGCGCTCCGTGTCCGATGCCTCGACAAGCCTCGCCCGCGAGGCCCGCACGTCGTCCAGCTGCCGCCGAACCTCCGCCTCGAGCCTGGCGTTCTGGACATGGAGGCGGACGGCCGCCCGCACCGCCGATGCGAGGCCCGGGTCATCGCGCAGCGCGGCGTCGTGGACGATGACCGCCAGCGGTCGCGCTGGGTCTCCGAGGGCCATCACCCCGTGGCGCTCGTCGGGCGTCGGCGGGTCGGTCGCCATTCCGTCCTCGTCAACGTAGGCAGCCGACGCCGCGTCCCAGGCAAGGACCCGGATCGAAATCGTCGCCGAGCGCTGTGGCAAGGGCGGCCCGGAGCGACGCGACGGACGTCCCGTCGTCCAGCCCGGCAACCACATCCGCGACCGCAGACCGTGACGCCTGTTCCGCCAGCAGCCCGGCGAGCACCGCGGCGGCAACGGCGATGGACAAGGCGTTGAGCAGCGCGGCGGTCAGCCCGTGCGGGAACAGCCCGACCCCGATCGCGCGTTCGATCTCGACGGCGGCGAGCGTGCCGCTGATGAGCGTCGCGGCAAGGGCGACCGGCAGGAGCCGGCGCCTGCCGACCGGCGTCTCGTGGGCCAGGCGGAGGGCGAGGACGACGACGGTCGCGACACCACACAGGCTGAACAGGATGCCGAACGCGGGCCCGATGGTCTCGACCAGGGACTGCGTCCATGCGAAGGCGCTCGCCGACTCCGGGCACCTGGGACACGGGTACCACGCGAGCGGGACGAGGAGGCTCAGGCGCACGCCCGTCCAGGCTGCCTGGAGCCCGAACCACGCCACGAGCACCGCTCGGCCCGCGCGCTGCCGGACGCGCCCGCTGGGATAGGCGAGGGCCAGCCACGCGATGAGTGGCACGAACCAGCCCTGGAAGGCCTCGGCGAGGTAGCGCACGACCGGGGAGCCACTCGGCGCATACGAGCCGACGAACCAGGCGAACCCGACGAGGATCGAGATCGGGCCGATCCGGCGGTCCGGCAGCCGTCGCCATGCGATCAGGCCCGTGGCCATGAACGCCCAGCCGCCGAGCAGGTCGGAGACCAGCTGGGCATCGGACTTGTCGCCGAACCGCCCGAGGGTCGCCACGGCCCCCACGCCGACGAGGAAGCCCAGCGGCCACAGGACGAGCCAGACCAGGCGCCGGATCACGCCGGCTCGTCGGCGAGGAGCGCGCGCAGCGCGGATGCAGAGAGGTCCGCCTTCGCGATGAAGCCACGCACGCAGGAAGGCAGCGAGCGGGCGCCGAAGTCGGCCAGCGAACGGCTCGACACGAGCACCACGGACGGTGGCCGCTCGAGCGCGGCGAGGCGGGCGGCCACGACGAAGCCGTCCTCGCCGGGCAGCCGGATGTCGAGTACGACGGCGTCGGGCTGGAGGGTCGTCACGGCGTCCAGGCACTCGCGCCCATCGGCCGCCTCACCGACGACGTCCAGCCCAGCCTCCTCGAGCAGGGAGCGAGCTCGTCGGCGGAACCCCGCGTGGTCGTCGACCACGAGGATGCGCAGCTGGCCGACGGCCGCCTGCCGGGCGGTCACGGTGTCGCCGGCGTCCACGGGTGCGCGCCGATGACGACGGGCAGGATGTCGTCCGGTGGGTTGCGCACTGCAAGGTGCAGCTGGCCATCCTCGATCCGCCAGGTGAACTCCACGCGGTCGCCCGCGTACTGCTCGGGGAAGGTCGTGTCCTGGACGAGCTGATCGCCGGCGACCTCCCAGCGGCCCTCGAACACGGGCATCGAGACCGGCGCTCCATCGAGGCTCTCCTGGACCTGGCGCCAGGTGCCATCGGCGTTGAACGTCATCGTGAAGCGGCCGCTGTTCTCGTCGAGGAGGCCCTCGGCGGTGAGGCCGCCAGCACGCAGGTCGTCCCTGGTGACCTCGCTGATCCACGCACCGACGAGCGGCCCGGCGGCGTCGGCCGTGATCGGGCTGGTGTCAGCGGTCGGGCCGCCCCCGACGCCCGCCGCCAGCGGCCCGCAGCCCGCGAGCGTGAACGCCAGCGTGATCAGCATGGCCACCGCGGTGGCGGATCCGGCTCGGTGGTGGGTGTGCGGTCCAGTCATCGGTCGCCCTCTCGTGTGCCGAGGCGCGGATCGTGCCACGCCGTTCAACCGGCACGCTATCGGTCACCGCACCATTCGCAACCGGTGCTGGCACGGAGCACGATCAGGCGCCACCCCCGAGGACGCCCCGCGCCTGTGCTCCGACCCTCTCGGTGACAGCCGCAGACGGCGGCTCGCGAGAGGTCTCCATCATGCGTATCCGGATCGTCGGCGGCCTGGCCGCCGCAGCGCTCGCCCTGACGGCCGTCGTGCCGGCAGCGGCGGCTACACCCGAACACTTCGCGTACACGGAGACGTCGACCATCCAGCACGAGTGCGGGATCGTCGAGCACCTCCATGCGGACGTCCGGGGCACGGCGTACTTCTCTGGCGACGGCAGCTGGCTGCGGGACGTCGTCCAGTTCCGGTTCGACAGCGTCTTCGAGAGCGCGCAGACGGGTCGCACGCTCACGTCGACGGCCCGCCAGGTGGCGGAGTACACGGCCGACGGCGCGACCCTGACCGGGCAGGGCTTCTTCCTGCGAGGCAAGGGCGGCGTCATCGTCCTCGATGTCGGCCGGCTCGTCGGGACCTGGGCCGAGGGGACGACGTTCACGTCGGCCCACGCCATTCCCATCGAGCCCGGACCCGGCAGCGACGCCATCGAGGCGGCGCTCTGCGAGGCGCTCGGCTGAGGGTCGTCCCGCAACAGGGACCGCAGCCCGGGCGCCAACCGGCACCCGGGCTCCGGCCGCGCCCGACCCCTCGATCCGCAACCCGCCGCCCGGTAGACTTCGCGGATCAGCCGACACACCGCCTGGAGGGGCCGTTGACCGAGCCGGAGGAGCAGCCGTCGCCGAGCGGGCAGCGCGGCAAGACCGTCCATGGAGAGCCGGCCAACGCCGGCCACCGAGTCCTCGCGCCGGACGATGCCGAGGTCGAGGCGTACCTCGAGGTCGCGCTCGACGCGCCGTCCCCCAGCCGCGCGCCATCCGACCCGCCGCCGGTCGCCGCCACCGTCCCGGAGCCCGGCATCGTCGCCGTCCTCGACTTCGGCTCGCAGTTCGCCCAGCTCATCGCCCGTCGCGTGCGCGAGCTCAACGTCTACTCCGAGCTTCTCCCCCACGACATGCCGCTGGACGAGCTCGAGGCGCGCGGCGTCCGGGCGATCATCCTGTCCGGCGGGCCGAACTCCGTGTACGACGAGGGCGCCCCCAAGCCGGACGCGTCGATCTGGAGCGGCCGGATCCCCGTCCTCGGCATCTGCTACGGCGCCCAGCTCATGGCCCACGAGCTCGGCGGGGACGTGCTCCCCACGCCGAAGCGCGAGTACGGCCCGGCGACCGTCCAGATCACGAAGGAGGACGGGCTGTTCACCGGGATCGACCGCGAGCAGCCCGTGTGGATGAGCCACGGGGACTCGATCACGCGGATCCCCGAGGGCTTCACGTCCACGGCCCAGACCGAGTCCACGCCCTACGCCGGCCTCGAGGCGCCCGACCGGAACCTGTACGGCATCCAGTTCCATCCCGAGGTCGCCCACACGCCGCGCGGCAAGGACGTGCTGCGCAACTTCGTCACCGGCATCGCGCACATCGCGCCGTCCTGGACGTCCGCGAACTTCATCGACACGACCGTCACCGAGATCCGCGACCGGGTGGACAAGCATGCGCGCGAGACGGGCTCCGACGGCAAGGTCATCTGCGCGCTGTCGGGCGGCGTGGACAGCGCGGTCGCCGCGGCCCTCGTCCATCGCGCGGTCGGCGACCGCCTGACCTGCATCTACGTCGACCACGGGCTGATGCGCAAGAAGGAGTCCGAGCTCCTGCGCGCGACGTTCGAGGCCAACCTCGGCATGCGGCTGGTCATGGTCGACGCGCGCGAGCGGTTCCTCGCCCGGCTCGCCGGCGTCACGGACCCGGAGCAGAAGCGGCGGATCATCGGCGACGAGTTCATCCGGGTGTTCGAGGAGGAGGCGGCCAAGATCGGGGCGATCGACTTCCTGACCCAGGGGACGCTCTACCCGGACGTCATCGAGAGCACCACGCCCGAGACGAAGACCGCCCAGAAGATCAAGACCCACCACAACGTCGGCGGGCTGCCGGCGGACCTCCGGTTCCAGCTGATCGAGCCGCTGCGCTACCTGTTCAAGGACGAGGTGCGGCTCGTCGGCACGGCGCTCGGGCTGCCCGAGGCGATGGTCCAGCGCCAGCCGTTCCCGGGCCCCGGCCTCGCGATCCGGATCCTGGGCGAGGTCACCGCCGAGCGGCTGGACACGCTGCGCGACGCGGACTGGATCGTCATCGACGAGATCAAGGCGGCCGGCCTCTACCGCAGCGTGTGGCAGAGCTTCGCGATCCTCACCCCGGTCCGCAGCGTCGGCGTCATGGGTGATGGCCGGACGTACGCGAACGTGGTCGCGATCCGCGCCGTGACGTCCGAGGACGGGATGACGGCCGACTGGGCCAAGCTGCCGTACGACGTGCTGGGCAAGATCAGCAGCCGGATCGTCAACGAGGTTCCGGGCGTCAACCGCGTCGTGTACGACATCTCGTCCAAGCCGCCCGCGACGATCGAGTGGGAGTGACGCCCTGACGGGTCCGGGCGCCCGTTAGGACGAACGGATAGCCACGGGCTGGAAGCGGTCAAGTAGCATTGGCCCATGGCCGACCCGACGTCCGGCACGGCACCGCGCTGCCAGTGGTGCTCGGCGCCCCTCCCCGCCGCCGATCTCGAGACCTGCCCGTCCTGTGGCGCGACGCTGTCGAGCGCCCCGGACACGGGCGAGATCCGAGGCGTCACCACGCTCGACACCGAGGCGATCCTCCGATCCCGCAGTGACGCGAGCCGGCCCCGCAGCCGACTGCTGTCGTTCATCACGGGCGAGGAGCCGGTGGAGCTGGGCGGGCCCGAGGAGGCCGAGTCGCTCGCGCCGCCGGACGACGCCGTCCGCCGCGAGATGCTGCGGCTCCAGTTCGAGGCGGAGCGCGCGGACCTCGAGGCCGAGAGCATCGCCAACAAGACCGACGTCGTGCTGGACGAGGGGATCGACCTCGCGACGCTCGGGAGCGACGAGCCGGGCGAGGACCTCGCCGACGTCCAGGCGGCCCAGGCCGCCAGGTCGCGCAGGGCACATCGCCGGTTGCCTCGCAGGCCGAGCCTCCCGCCGCGCCAGCGCCCGCTGCACCCGCCGGCCCGCCGGCTGCGCCCGCGAGCGCCGGAGACGAGGCACCGTCCCCCGCTGCGCCCCCGCCGCCGCCGACCGCCTGAGGCGGCAGCCGCCGGTATCCTCGGGCTCGTGCCCGACCGCCTGCCCCACCCCGGTCCCTCGTACCTGCGCGAGCAGGAGGTCCGCATCGGCGACCGCCGGCTCCGGGCCGGGATGGCGAAGCCCGTCGACGGGCCCGACGACTGGTGGCTCGCCGTCCTGTGGGTGACCGATGACGAGGGCGTCGTCTCGTTCCGCGATGTCGGACCGACCGCCGGCCCGCCCCCCGAGCCGCCGCTCCTGCGCCTGGGACCCGCCTTCGCGGGGTCGCTGTCGGGGCTGATCCTCGAGGAGGACGGCCGGCTCGCGATCCGCCTCACGCCGGTCGTCCCGCCCGAGGACGACACGCGGCCGTGGCGCTGTCCGCTGGCGATCCGGACGGCGTTCCGGTTCGAGCCGGCGCTCGTCGCCACGCTCCCGCCGAACCAGCTCGCGGAGCAGGTCCTGGCGGGCTTCCGACGGTCGGTCGAGTCCCTCCACCGCCCGTAGGCCGGTCCGGGCCGGGTCCGATTCGCGAATCCGTGCGACGCTGAGCGGGCCGAGCGGCCTGCCTGCTGCCGGCGCGACCCCCAGAATGCGGTGCGATGGGCGACCTGTTCGACGAGTTCATGCGGGAGCTGGAGCGCCGGCGTGCCAAGGCCGAGGGCCGGGCGCCGCGCACGGGTCCTGACGCCCCGCGCCCGGTGGGAGACGACGACGAGGTCGCCGACGACGACGCGGACCGCGACGAGGACGACGCCCGCGACGACGACGACGGCGACGCGCGCGCCACGGACGAGCCCACCCCGATCCGGCCGCGCGCCCGGCCGGGCGGCCCGCGGTCGCGCTCGTCGAGCAGCCACGGCTCGGGCGGGAGCCGGCCGCCGAAGGATCCGAAGTCGCCGGTCGGCGGCCCGGACGACGGCGCCCGGCCGCCCTCCATCGGGAGCATCTTCCGACGCCTCGGCCTGGCCGCGATCGGCATCGTCATCCTGCTCGTCATCCTGCTGGTCAGCGTCGGCATCGACCTCTGGACCGACGTCATCTGGTACCAGTCGGTCGGCTTCGTGAGCGTCCTGTCGACGCGCCTCGGGGCGCAGCTGCGGGCTGTTCCTCGCGGGCCTCGCGATCGCGCTCGTCGTGCTGCTCGGAACGCTCTGGCTCGCCGGCCGCCTCGTGCCGCCCGCGGATCCGACCCGGCCCGGGCTGCTCAAGACGTGGACGGACCGGCTCGCCGATGCGCAGCGCCGCGCGGAGCACAACGCCCGCCTGGGCGGCACCGGGTCCGTACAACGCGCGAACGTCATCCGGCCCGACGTTCGTGTTCGAGTCGGACGACATGCCCGACATCGTCCCGATCGGCACCTGGGTCGTGGCGCTGTTCTCGGTCCTCATCGCGCTCGGCATCGCGGGGGCGGTGGCGGGCTCGTGGGACACCATCCTGCTGTACATGAACGGCGTCCCGTTCTCGCCGACCGCGTCCGTCACGGACCCGGTGTTCGGTCGCGACATCGGCTTCTTCCTGTTCGACCTGCCGTTCCTTCGCTTCGTCCAGGCCTTGGTCAACGGCCTGCTGCTGACCGCGCTCGTGGTCGCCGGGCGCGCGCTACCTGCTGGCGACGACCCGCGGCGGCGAGGTGTTCGTCACCCGCGTCCGCGTCCATCTCGCGGTCATCGCCGGCCTGTACCTGCTGAGCGTCGCGTTCGGCTACCAGCTGGACAAGTACGAGCTCGTCTACAGCCAGGCGGGCGTCGCGACCGGCGTCGCGTACGCGGACGCGAACGCCCGCTTCTTCGCGTTCGACGTCCTGACGCTGCTGTCGGGGCTCGCGGGCGCGCTGCCTCGTCGCGGGTGCCTTCACCCGCTGGCTGTGGCCGCTGGGCGCGGTCGTCGTGATCTGGTTCGCCGCCTCGCTTCTCCTCGGGCGCCTCTATCCGGAGGCGATCCAGCGGTTCAGCGTCGATCCCAACACGTATGCCCAGGAGGAGCAGTACATCGCGAACAACATCGCGATGACGCGGCTGGGGTTCGGCATCGACGACTGGGAGAGCCGCTCCTATGGCGGCACCGCGCCGCTCACCCGGGAGGCGATCGAGAACGAGGCGGACACGTTCACCAACGCCCGGCTGTGGGACTACCGGCCGCTGCAGACGACCCTGCGCCAGGTCCAGAACGTCCGCCAGTACTACGACTTCCTGGATGTCGACACCGACCGCTACGTCATCGACGGCACCCTGCGCCAGGTGATGCTGTCGGGCCGCGAGCTCGCGATCGAGCGCAACGCGCAGGCGGCGAGCTGGGTCAACCAGCGGGTCATCTACACCCACGGCATCGGGATCACGATGGTCCCCGTCAACGAGGTCACGCCCGAGGGCCAGCCGCGCCTGTGGGTCCGGGACCTGCCGCCGCTGTCGACGGACGGCGCGCCCGAGATCGTCCAGCCCCGGATCTACTTCGGCGAGGGCGACCCGCACTACGTCGTCGTGCGCGCCAGGCAGGCGGAGTTCGACTACCCGCGCGACACGAGCGCGGGGGCCGTCGACGAGACGACCTCGTGGTCGGCGGACAGCGGCGTCCCGCTCGACTCGACCCTCAACCGGCTGCTGTTCGCGCTCCGGTTCCGGGACCTCGACCTGCTGATCTCCGACCAGGTCACGGCCGACAGCCAGCTGCTGTTCCACCGGACCATGGCCGACCGCCTGCCGCGGATCGCGCCGTTCCTGCGCTATGACAAGGACCCGTACCTCGTCGTCGACGACCGCGGCCACCTCGTCTACGTCCAGGACGCGTACACGATCAGCGACAAGTTCCCGCACGCGACCTGGTTCAACGGGGCGGAGCTGGGCGCGGAGTCGGGTCTCGTCGGCGACGCGGTGAACTACATCCGGAACAGCGTGAAGATCACGATGGACGCGTACGACGGCTCCATGCGGTTCTACGTCGCGGACCCGTCCGACCCGATCATCCGGGCGTGGGAGGGGATCTTCCCCGGCGTGTTCCTGCCGATGGACCAGCTGGCCGGCGGCATCCAGGACCACCTGCGGGTGCCCGAGGAGCAGTTCAACGTCCAGACCCGGGTCTTCGGCCAGTACCACGTCGACAACCCGCTCACGTTCTTCAACCGGACCGACCTGTGGACGGTGCCCGAGAAGCAGACGAACCAGCAGAGCCTCGAGTCCGAGGCGTACTACGTCGTGATGCGGATGCCCGGCGAGCCGAAGGCCGAGTTCCTCCTGCTGCAGCCGATGATCGCGGCCAACCGGCCGAACATGATCGCGTGGGTGGCCGCCCGCAACGACGCCCCCAACTACGGCACCGTGCGCTCCTACCGCTTCCCGACCGACACGACGATCTTCGGGCCTGCCCAGATCGAATCGCGGATCGACCAGGACCCCGTCATCAGCGCCCAGATCTCGCTCTGGAACCAGAGCGGCAGCTCGGTCGTGCGCGGCAACCTCATCGTCGTCCCGGTCGGCGACTCGCTGCTCTACCTGCAGCCGGTGTACCTCCAGTCCACGTCCGCGGCGTTCCCGGAGTTCCAGAAGATCGTGGTCGGCGAGCCCGACGACCATCGTCTGGGGCGACTCGCTGTCGGAGGCCCTGACGCTCCTGCTCGCCGCGCAGGCCGAGGCACCCGCCCCGGGTCCCAGCCCGACGCCGGCGCCCTCGCCCGGGCCGTCCGCCACGCCGGGTCCGTCCGCCACCCCCGGGCCGTCCGCGACGCCGGCGCCCGACACGGGCTGCCCCGCGACGTCACCGGCCTGGTCGACTACGCGAACACGCACTTCGAGGCCGCGCAGGCCGCGCTCCGGGCCGGCGACTTCGCGACGTACGGGACCGAGATGGACAAGGTCGAGGATGCGCTGGCTGCGCTCAACGGCCTTGACGGAGGCAAGCCCGCAGCCGTGACCGCGGAGCCGGCCGCCACGCGCCCCGAGCTCGGTGCGGTGGGTGGCGGGGCGCCCGACGCTGCGCCTGCGCTGGGGCGCGACGATCAGCGGCGCCTTCGTCGTCACGCTCGTCCGGCCCGCGACGTGGGCGTTCGGCCTGCTGGCGTTCCTCGCGGGTGGCGGGCTCGCGCTCGCCGCGTGGCCGATCCTCGTCCTGCCCACGCCGACCGGTCTCCAGAACGCGCTCGGCAACCCGATCAGCTCGCTCATGTTCGGCGCGCCGTCGGCGACGATGCTCGCGATGCTCGTGGGCGGGCTCGTCGCCGCGCTCGCCGTGTTCGTCACGGGCCTCCTGCTCGGGGCGTGGGCGGAGCGGCAGCTGATCGCGATCGCCGTCGAGGCGGCCGCCGACGAGGGCATCCTCGCGCCGGCGCCGGACCTCGACGGGGCACCGGGGATCGGGCGGATCGCCATCGTCCGCGTGCTCGCGCTGGCACCGGTCGCGGTCGCCGTGCTCCTCGCCTGGCGGCCGGTCTACGACGTGACCTACCGCGAGCTCATCCTCCCGGGCAACCTCGCCACGCCGCTGCCGATCCGGGTCCTGGGCGAGGTGCCGTGGGTCCTCATCGGGATCGGCGTCGCGTGGCTGCTGGGCGACGCCGCGGCCGCGGTCGGCGTGCGCCGGCTGGTCATCGAGCGACGACCCGTCCTCGTCGCGTGGCTGCTGGGCTGGGCCGACCTCGTCCGACGGCCGCAGCGCGTGATCCCGACGGCGCTCGTCGGGGTCGGCGTCCTGCTGCTGCTCACCGTCCCGGCGCTGCTCGCGGCGGCCGTGGGCTGGACACGGGTCCGGGATGTCGTGCTCGAGGGCCGGGACGTCACGACGACGGCGGTCGCGCTCGTCACGTGGGTTGGCACGTGGCTCGGGGCGCTCGTCCTCGCGGGGATCGGACAGGCGTTCCGCAGCGCGACCTGGACGCTCGAGCTGCCGCGCCGGCCGGGGGCCGGTTCGTGATGCGGATCACGTCATCCCCGGGCGTCACCGAGGAGGTCGGTCGCGCGTCCTGCGCATGGCCCGGAGCCGCCGGGCATGCCTGCTACACTGCCGTCCGCCGCGTGCCCACGGGCGCGCCTTGCCCGTTGGGAGGCCACACGCCGCCGCATGGACCAGATCCTCGAAACGATCGGTGACACGATCGGCGGGTTCTTCGCGAACCCGATCGTGCAGCTCGCGATCCAGGCCGTCGCGATCTACTTCGTCATCCTGTGGCTCGCGTCCGCCTACTGGGCCTTCCGCGACATGCAGCAGCGGAGCGAGAACCCGGTCCTCCCGTATCTCGCGGCCGCGCTCATCATCCTGTTCACCCCGGTCCTGTTCGTGTTCGGGGTCATCGTCTACCGCATCGTCCGCCCGCACGAGAAGATCGGCGAGGTCTACGAGCGGAACCTCGCGGAGGAGGCGCTCCTCGCCGAGGTCGAGACGATCAAGACCTGTCCCTCGTGCTCCCGGCGGGTGAACGAGGAATGGATCATCTGCCCCAGCTGCCGGACGCGACTCAACCGCGTGTGCGCCAACTGCGGCCGCCTCGTCGGTCTCGACTGGTCGCTGTGCGCCTGGTGCGGCAAGGACTTCGAGCGCTCTGACGTCGCGTCCTATGAGCCGATCGCGACCGAGATGCCGAAGCCGCTCGATGCCCCGACGACGGCCGCGGCGGTGGCCGCGGCAACGGCCTCGTCCGCGGCCGGCGAGCCGCCCGGCTCTGCGCTCGGCGAGCCGCGCGACGACGCTCCGCGGCGCCCAGCTGCCCTCGTCGCAGAACCCCAGCAGCGCCCCGGGCTCGTACCCGGAGCCTTGAGCGGCCCGACCTCCGGGCAGCCCGATGAGCCCGCCGGCGGCGCGCTCGTCCCCGTCCCACCGCCCGAAGCCGGCCTGACCGCGCCCGACGCCGCCCGACGCCCGGATCCCGACGCCGTCCCGCGACCTGTCCACGTTCAGCCTCGAGGGCCGGCCGGGTCCCGGCGCTCTACCTCGTCGGCTGGGTCGGGTCCGTCATGGGCCTCGCCGTCCTGCTCGTCTCGTTCCTCGCCTCGGGCACCGGTCCCGCGCGCTGGCTGTTCCTGGCCGGCGTCGTCGTGCTCGGGCTCGGGCTGATCGCCGCCGCCGGGTCCCAGGCCATCGAGCGCAGCCGCCGGCTCGACCTGCCGTACCGCGGCCCGTCGCCGGTCCTCGCCTTCATCGCGGCGATCGCGCTGACGCTCGATCCTCGTCGTGATCGTCCTGGCGCCGCTCACCGCGCTCGGCGTCGACGCCGCCTCGCCGGCCGCGACGACCGTCTCGCTCGTGCTCACGATGCTCGCCTACGTCGTCGTGGTCCGGCTGCTCGTCGTGGGGCCCGGCGCGCTGAGCTGGCTCGAGATGGGCGTCCGGCGGCCGGACGCATCGGCGGTCCGGGAGCTGCTGATCGGGGCGGTGCTGGCGCTCCCGGTGCTGGTCGTGACGATCACCCTCAGCCTCGTGCTGGGGACGTTCCTCGAGCGCACGCCCAGCCCGCTCCCGACGCCGGGCGACGTCGGCGGGCTGCTGTTCAACCTCGTCTCGGCCGCGATCATCGCGCCGATCGGCGAGGAGCTGTTCTTCCGCGGCTTCGCGACGACGGCCTGGTATCGCTCCCTCGGCGCGGCCGCGCCGGCGATCATCCGCGGCGCCCTGTTCTTCTCGCTCGCCCACGTGCTGACCCAGCTCGACGAGTCGTTCGCGATCGGGGCGCAGCGGGCGCTGTTCTCGTTCGTCGCGCTGCTGCCCGCCGGCATCGCGCTCGGCTGGGTGTTCCTCAGCCGCCGCTCGCTGTACGCCGCGATCGGGCTCCACGGGGCGTTCAACGGCATCCAGGTGCTGCTCGCGTTCCTCGCGGCGGGCGCGCTCGCGCAGTAGCGCGGTCGCGCGCCCGGCGGTGGGCGCATGGAGCCGCGACGAAGCGGCGGGTGAGCCGTCGGTAAGGGTCCGTCCGTAGTCTCCGGGGTGTTCCCGGGTCCGGACGGCGGGGGAAATCGGCGGGCTTCCGTCGTTCGGGCCCTGGGACGCCGAGCGCATCGTCGCCCCCGACGCCGCGCATCGGCCTCAGGTACAGCCACCCGCCCGATGCGGGTGTGGCCATGGCGATCGCGGACGACACGGTGGGCGACGCTCCTCCCCACCGCCGCGCGACGCGATCGATCCGTGACCTGCCCGCCGCCGAGCGTCCGCGCGAGCGGCTCGCCCTGCGCGGGCCCGGCGGGCTCTCGGCGGCGGAGCTCATCGCGCTCGTGCTCGGGACCGGCGGGGGAGGGCACAGCGCGATCGAGCTCGCGGAGACGCTCGTCCGGCGCCACGACAGCCTCCGCGCGCTCGCCCGGGCCTCGGACGTGGAGCTCGCCGCGACGCCGGGGCTCGGGCAGGCGAAGGCGGCCCGGCTCGCGGCCGCGTTCGAGCTCGGTCGCCGCTCGGTGGCGGACTGGCCGGCCGGCCGCTGGACGATCCGGTCGCCCGCGGACGTCGCCCGGCCCGCTCGTGGCGGACATGGGCCGCCTCGAGCGCGAGGAGCTGCGGGTGCTCAGCCTCAACACGAAGAACGTCGTGCAACGGGCGACGACCGTGTACGTGGGCAACGTCTCGGCGTCGCTGGTCCGGATCGGCGAGCTGTTCCGGGACGCGGTGCGCCTCGACGCGGCGGGGATCGTGCTCGTGCACAACCACCCGAGCGGCGACCCGACGCCGTCCCCGGACGACCTCCACCTCACGGCCGAGGCGATCGCCGCCGGGACGGCTGCTCGACGTGGACGTGCTCGACCACGTCGTGATCGGCCACGACGCCTGGGTGTCGCTGCGGGACCGCGGCGTGGCCTTCGACCGGGCCGTCGCCGCGGTCCCGCGCGGGCGATCCTGAGCGGGTTGCGAGCCCGCTGATGCCGCTACTTGTTGTGGATGACGATGGTTCCCGAGACGACCGCCGTCGTCGCCGTGGCGCCGTCGGCCGCTCCGGGCTGCGTGTCGTACACGACCTCGCCGGTGGCGGGGTCCCAGACCTTGAGCCGGAGCCGGTCGATGCCCCCGCTGCCGGTCACGGCGCCGTCGACGAGCGCCACGAGGAAGTCGTAGGAGCCGGTGCCGTTCACCGTCCCCGACCCCGCGAAGGTCGCCCGGGGTCCGTCGACGACGAGCCAGTCATAGGCCGTGGCGGCGAAGGTGAAGTCGCCCGCGTCGAACACGTACGTGGCGGTTCCCTTCGGGACGGACGAGCCCTTTGCCAGCTTGGCGGAGAAGTCGAACGTCGCGGGACCCGCCGCGTCCGGCGACGCGACGAGCGCGCCGGCGGGGCTGGAGATCGTGCCGCCGCCGGTGACGAAGCCACCGTTGGGGTCGTAGACGATCACGTGCTCGAAGGTCTCGGCATCCGACAGGCCGCTCGAGTCGGTCACGGTCAGCGTCACGGCGTAGATGCCCGCCGCGGCGTACGTGTGCGCGACGGGCCCGATCGGGCTCGTCGCCGGATCCACGGCCTGGACCGTGCCGTCGCCCCAGTCGATCGAGGCTTCGTGCGTGTCGCCGGCGTTGATGTCGGTGAACGTCGCCCGCAGCGAGACGGACGCGCCCTTCACCACGGGGGCGGTGGGCAGCGTCAGGGCCGTGATCGCCGGCGGCGCCACGAGGTCCAGCCCGATCAGGATCGGGTCGTGGTCGGAGGTGCGGAAGGCGTCCGGCGCGTACAGCGGCAGGACGTCCAATTCCTCCTCGAACGCCGCCTCGTCCGCGGTCCGGGCGTCGTCGTTGTAGTCGAACAGCGGGATCTCGTCGGCGTTGATGTGCCACTCGGCAACGCCGGCGACCTGCCCGGCGGCAGACGACGAAGCGAGGGCGTGGTCGAGGTAGCCGAGCTGCCCGTCGAACACGTAGCCGTACGCCTCCTCGCCCCCGAAGGCGTCGACGAGGTCGGTGTAGCCCGCGTCCTTGAGGGCCGCGATCGGGTCCTCCTGCGCGTACGAGTTGAGGTCGCCGATGATCAGGACGTCGGCGTCGCCGCTCCCCGTGGGATCGGTCTCCAGCCACGCCGCCAGCTCCTGGGCGGCCAGCGTCCGGGTGAGGTTGCAGTTGCCCTGCCCGGTCGTGGTGTCGTCATCGCCGGCCCCGCAGCCCGAGCCCTTGGACTTCAGGTGGTTCACGACGACCGTGAACCGCGAGCCGGTCGCGTTCTCCTCGAACGTCTGCGCGACGGCCGGGCGGTTCCGGTCGAGGTCGGCGCCGCGCGGGTTGACGAACGCCTGCGTGTCGAGGACGGCGTGGTCACCGACCGGCGTCACGCTGTCCGGGCGGTAGATGATGCCGACCCGGATCGCGTCGGTCCCGATGACGCCGGTGTCGACGTATTCGTACCCGGGCAGGCCCGCGACGATGTCGGCGAGCGGCTCGACGCCGGGCGTGTTCTCCATCTCCATGAAGCCGAACACGTCGGCATCGATGGCCGTGAGGGCGGCCAGCATCTTCGTGCGCTGCCGCTCGAGCTCGAGCGCGCTGTCCGCGCCGCGGCAGTCCTGGTTCTGCGTCGGCGCGCAGGTGTCCGCCGTGTCGATGGACAGGAAGTAGTTGAGGACGTTGAAGCTGGCGACGGTCAGGCGGCCGTCGACGTCGGGGACGTCCGGGCGCGTGTTGACCGGCGTGAACGCGTAGTCGTACGCCTCGGTCACCGGGCGGATCCGCCACGCGTTCGGGCTGGTGCCGCCGGCGAACGACCAGTGGAGGACGCCGGTGAGGTTCGTGATCGTGTCCCCGCCGCGGAACGCGTTGGAGATGCTGAGGCCGGGGACCGGGTGGTAGTAGGCGGTGTTCGGGCGTCGACCGGGCGGTTCTCGCGGTTGTCGGTGTCATCGAGGATGACGCTCCGCCGGGCGAGGTCGATCTCGTTGGCGATGAACCCGGCCGCGGTCGGCTCGTGGTGGGCGGTGAAGGTGTGCGGCCGCCCGCCCTCGCTGAGGATCACCTGCCCGATAGCGAGCCAGCTCGAAGTACTCGCTCACGGACAGGGTGTCGGGGAACGTGACGAGCATCCCCTCGGATGGCTCGAGGTAGGCGTTGATCTCGGCCGTCGCGGCCGTGAGGTCGTCGGTGAGCGCGCCGGGGACCGGCAGGTCGAGGGCGGCCGGGGTGGGCAACGCGTTGCCGGTGCTGAGCACGGTGACGCTCGACGCGCCGGTCGCGGTCAGCTGGCTCATCGTCGAAGAACTCGCTCGACGGCCCGACGACGCGCACCGGGTCGCCCACGGCGACGGCGGTCGGGCAGGTGTCGCAGAAGACGAAGATGCCCTCGGACGTCGCCGGATCGCAGGTCGGCGTCCGCGTCCTCCTCCTGGACGAAGAAGCCGCGCAGCTGGCCCGAACCCTGCGTCTGGTAGTCGCCGACGACGATCCCGTCGATGGTGAACGTGCCGGCAGCCGCCGTCGCGCCCGTGCCCTGGATCGTCGTGGATCGCGCTGATCGCGGTGTCGTCGTTCGAGATCGTGCCCGTGGCCCTGCGCGTCCGAGACGCGGCACGCCGGTGACGTTGGTGACGTTGACGAGGAACGTCTCGTCGCCCTCGACGGCTCGTCGCCGGTGACGAGGACGTCGAACGTGTACGTCACGCCGCCGGCCGGGATCGTCTGGCGCGGTCAGGGACTTCGCCGTGAAGTCGGACGGCGCCGTCGCCGATCCGTCCGCGGTCGCGATGTCGAACGTGACGGCCTGGTCGGCGGCAATGCCGAGGCTGACGGTGAACTGGAACGTCGTCGTGCCGCTGGCACCCTCCGCGCTCGCCACGTCGCTGATCGCCAGCCGTGCCGCCACCACGGCATTGGCGGCGCCCGGCGTGTTGTAGGCCTCACCGCGGACAGGCGTGCCCGTGAACCCCGGGATGCCCGCGAGGTCGAAGTCGTTGCGGACCCAGTCCGCGGCGGTGTCCGTGTCCGTGCCGTCCGGGATGCGCGAGGCGCCGCCGGGCGCGAACGGTTGGCCGTCGTAGGCGACACCGAGCGACGGAACCGCATAGGTGAGGTCGCCGGCGCCACCGTCGCTGACCGCCACGCCGTCGAGGATCGAGGTCCACGGCGTCGAATCGAACGTGCCGTCGTTGTTCGTGTCGAGGTCGGCGCCGAGGGCGCCCGTGAACCCATCGACGAGCAACAGGCTGAGCGTGTTGTTCTCGAGTGCGTTGGCGGCGAGAGAGACGAGGAGGCGGCCATCGGCATCGGTGGTGCCGAGCGCGAGGACCTCGTCGACGGTGCCCGTCGACGTGCCGGTGCCGGCATCGCCCTCGATCTCGAGGAACGTGTACGTCGAGAGCGGCGTCAGCGGGCGCTCCGAGGATCTCGACGTACTCGACGTCAATCCCCGCCGTGCTCGCCGAGAACTCGTTGATCACCACCGTCGAGGCCGCCGCCACGGGCGCCACGAGGGAGGCGGGCAACACCCCGCCGAGAATCAAAACGGCGCCACCGATGGCGCCGAGCGGGCGGGACAAGCGCGGGATGGCCGTGCCCAACGGGTCTCCTCCTGAGGGATGTCCGGCAATGCTAGCGGGGCGGGCAAGCCGCGTCGCCGCCGCCGTGCGCTCGATCGTGGCCCGGCGAGATCAACGGACATGCGTCCAATTCGTGAACGGTTGGCGCCGATCGCGAGCACGGGCGGTGGTACTTCCGTTTGCCGCGGGTGGTTCGCCGGGCCATAGGCGATGCCGTCGCCGGTGCCTATTCTCCGGGCGTCCGTCGACGCAGGCGGGCCAGACCGAGACAGGAGACCGACCGCCCACGAGGGCATCGATCATGAGCCACGCAACGACCACCACGCGCGCATCCGGCGGGCGCCGTTCGGCCCTCGCCGGTGTCGCGCTGCTCGCCGTCGTCATCGCGGGCTGCACGGCCGAGGCGGCGCCGTCCGTCGCGCCGACGCCGCGCCCGACGCCGACACCCGCGCCCACGGCAACGCCCATGCCCGGCACGCCGCTCCCGGAGGCCTACCGTCCCGAGGGCGACTGGACCGTGACGTTCGCGCTGCCGGGCGACTTCATCACCGAGACGTGGCGGATCGTGCTGACCTGCCCCAAGGGCGCGTGCGACGCCGTCGTCGAGATGCGCGACGCCAAGGGCAAGGGCCGGGGCCGCGCCGAGCTCGCGCTCCAGGACGGGCGCTACGTGATGCAGACGACCACGACCGCCACGGTCGACTGCACCGCGGCCGGCGGCAAGGTCAAGGGCGGCGCGACACGCCGGACCGAGACCGACGTCGTGCTCGCCACGTACCGGCTCGCCGGGACGGCGATCGACCAGCGGACGATCCAGGGCCGCCGAACGGTGACGCTCGAGCCGCAGTCGGGGTCCGGTTGCGCGCCGGCGACCCTCGTCTACCCCGCGTCGGGAGAACCGGCCACCGAGTAGCCGACGCCTGCCCGATACTGGCCACGGGGGCCGGAACGAGCAGGAGCGCGTGCATGACCGACACGGCGGACGTCGTCGTCATCGGCGGGGGCGTCCAGGGCGCCAGCCTCGCCTTCCACCTCGCGTCGCGCGGCGCCCGCGTGACCGTCGTGGAGCGGAGCACGATCGGTGCCGGTGCCACGGGCCGCTCCTCGGGCCTCGTCCGCGTCTACTACGACCTGCTCGCGGAGGCGCGGGTCGCCGCGGTGGCGATCGAGTGGTTCCGCGACTGGGAGGCTCGCGTCGGCGGCGACTGCGGCTTCACCCGGGCCGGGTTCCTGTGGATCGAGGACGGCGACGCGACCGATCGCGTGCGCGCCAACGTCGCGAGCCACCGCGAGCTCGGCGTCGACAGCCACGTCGTCGATGCCGCGGCGATCCGCGAGCTCGCGCCGGGTCTCGCGATCGCCGACGACGAGGTGGCGGCATGGGAGCCCGGAGTCCGGGTACGCCGACCCGTCGATGACCGCCGGCTCGTTCATGCGGGCGGCGCGCGACCGCGGGGCGCGGCTGGTCCAGGGGGCGGCGGTCACGGCGATCCCGGTCGAGGGCGGCCGGGTCCGCGGCGTCGTCACGTCCGCCGGGGCGATCGACGCGCCCGTCGTCGTCAACGCGGCGGGTGGCTGGGCGGGGACGGTCGCCGGGCTCGCGGGGCTCGACCTGCCGCTCACCGTCTGGCGCCACGACACCGGCTATCTCGGCGTGCCGGCCTCCGTCCCGCGGCCGATCCCGGTCGTCATCGACATCCCGAACGAGATGTACTTCCGGCCCGAGGGCGGGGAGCTGGTCCTGATCGGGCTCGAGGACGACAACCAGATGGGCGGCGACCCGGACCGCGAGACCGCGACCGCGGCCGTCGCGTTCCACGATCGCGCCGCGGAACGGATCGTCCGGCGGGTGCCCGGGCTCATCGACGGGACGTTCCGGACGTCGCACTCCGGCCAGGACGGCCTGACGACGACCGACCAGCGGCCGCTCCTCGGGCCCGCGGGGCCGGACGGGCTTCTTCCTCGACTGCGGCCACAGCGGGACGGGCTTCAAGACGTCCCCGGCGGTCGGCCTCGGGATGGCCGAGTGGATCCTCGACGGCGCGCCCCGATCCGTGGACCTGGCGCCGTTCGCGTACACGCGCGTGGCGGAGGGCCGCATCCTCGAGGGCGAGCACGGCGGCGCACCCGTCTGGCGCTGATCAGTCGGCCGAGGCCTCGGCGTCCCGGCGTACGTCGGCTCGCGCGTGACTGCTCGGGATGCGGCGACCACAGGTGGCCAGCCACTCGCCGGCCAGCTGCCTTGGCCATGCTTCTCCGCGTTCTCGGCCCGGTCGAACATCGCCGCCGCCGACGGCGTGGAGACCCGTCGGCCGCGATCACGACGACGCCGATGGCGGCCCCGAGCGTCGTGCGTGCCGACGCTCGTCGGGATCGGTCGCTCGATGCGCCGCGATGAGCTCTCGTGCCTTGCTGACTCGCCATCTCGGGTCGGTCAGACCCGACGAGGAAGATCGCGAACTCGTCGCCCATCAGGCGGCTGACGGACGTCCTCCTGGCGAGGGAAGACCTCGCGAAGCGCGAGCAGCGACGACCTTGATGACCTCGTCGCCGACGGCGTAGCCGTATCCGGTTGTTGAACCGCGTGGAAGCTCGTTGAGGTCGAACATGATCATCGTCCCGCCGGGCAGGAACCCGAGCCGCATCCAGCCGATCTTGCGATCGACCTTGTCGAGGAACGCCGCCTTCTTGAGCATGCCGGTGAGGCCAGTCGACGCCCTCGTCCTTGCGCAAGCGCCAGGTAGGCGACGACGGCAAGCCCGATCACGAGCGGCGCCCACCAGCCGACGGTCGCGAACGCGATGACGAGGATCCAGATCAGCGCGACCTCGAGCAGCGTCTCGCGGCGGAAGTCGTCGACGACGATGCCGAGCACGCCGCCCCAGGTCATCGTCGTCCCGGACCTTGATCGTGACGATCGCGAGGCCGTTCGCGACGCCCTCGAGGACGACGCCGGCGAGGAGCACGGCGACGAACGTGGCCAGGCCGGGGTCGCCGGTCGCCGCGAACGAGGCCGTCCCGCGCGAGCGCGTAGGCGACGCCGCCCGCGATCGCCGGCGATCGCGATCGAGGCGTGGTTGGCGAGGACGCCGTACCAGGGCTGCGACTGCAGCTCGCGGCGGTCGGTGGTGGCGAGGATCGCGACCCACGCGCCGGCCGTCGGGCCGCCGAGGATCATCGCCGCGCCGACGAACGGCAGGTGGAACGTGAAGTGGCCGGCGCCGTCGCGACGAGACGGTGCGCACCGACCCGAGCAGGCCGAACAGCGTCCAGAGCAGGACGCCGCCGGTCGTGCCGGCGAGCGCGGTGCCGTCGAGCGCCGGGCTCGCGATCGCCGGGCGCGATCGGGACGGCGATGGTCGCGACGACGAGCAAGGCCGAGGCCGGCGATGATCTCCGCCGCGGTGAAACCGAGCAGGATGGCGCGGCGGGTGACCCGTGCCTCGACGGCGTCGTCGGGCCTGCCGTCACGGCCGGTGCCGCGATCGAGCCTGGCGAGCAGGTCGACGATCCGCCGGTCGCAGGCCGGGCGACGGGTCAGCGGTCATCGCGCGTGTCGAGGGGCGCGGACCGGGCGAGAACGGGTGACGTGGACGTTCATCAGGGGGCACTCCCAATGACGACCGGTTTCGCGGACGGGGGACCCGTTCCGCACGATGCCGGCGTCGGACGCTCCCGGCAGGTTGCAGGCCGCCGGGTCGCGGCTCGGGCCGGCGACAGTCCCGCCGCCGGAGCCGCAGGTCCGCCCGGTGCGGCGGGGAGGCTGTCGTCCCTCCCTTGGCCCGGACGATGGTCCCCGATGCGGTCACATCGGGGTCGCTACCGGACTGCACCGATCCTCGGTGGAACGCGCCTCGATCGCACAGGCCTACCTCTGTTCGAGGCGGCCAGCCATTGGTACTGGGCGGTGCCCAGACCCGGTCGCCCGGGCCGGACGAACGATCGAGCGGGTCGGCCGCTCGTGCCCGCTGCTACACTGCTGGCGCTCGCCGGCCTCCTTCACGCGCGAGCCCGCGGACCCGTTCAGCCCCGCTCCGAACCCGCCTCCACCGACCCTCCACGCGGCCGATCCCGGCCGCCGCGTCGCCCTCGTGGCGTCGAGTCACGCAGCAAGGATCTGCCCGTCAGCATGCTCGACCGTCTCCTCGGCCTCTTCTCCCGCGACATCGGCATCGACCTGGGCACCGCCAACACGCTCGTCCACGTGCGTGATCGCGGGATCGTCATCTCGGAGCCGTCGGTCGTGGCGATCGACGCGAAGACGAAGCGCGTCCTGGCGATCGGCGCCGAGGCGAAGCGCATGGTCGGCCGGACGCCCGCCTCGATCATCGCGATCCGCCCGCTCCGTGACGGGGTCATCAGCGACTTCGACGTCACCGAGCAGATGATCAAGTACTTCGTGAACAAGGTGCACGACCGGATCGGCCTCATCCCGAGGCCCCGGATGCTGCTCGGCATCCCGTCCGGCGTGACCGAGGTCGAGAAGCGGGCCGTCCGCGATGCGGCGCTCAACTCCGGCGCCCGCTGGGCCCGCCTCATCGAGGAGCCGATGGCCGCCGCGATCGGCGCCGGGCTGCCGGTGTCCGAGCCGTCGGGCTCGCTCATCGTCGACATCGGTGGCGGCACGACCGAGGTCGCGGTCATCTCGCTCGGCGGCATCGTCGTCTCGCGCTCGATCCGGATCGGTGGCGACGAGATGGACATGGACATCGTCGGCTACGCCCGGCGCGAGTACAACCTGTTCCTCGGCGAGCGCACCGCGGAGGACATCAAGATCGCGATCGGCTCCGCGTACCCCGGCGAGTGGGATCAGCCAGCGCGTCACCCTCCGCGGCCGCGACCTGCTCACCGGCCTGCCGCGCTCGGTCGAGGTCGGGGCCGATCAGATCCGGGAGGCGATCGAGGGGTCGGTCGCCCAGATCGTCGACACCATCAAGGACACGATCGAGGAGACGCCGCCCGAGCTCGTGGCCGACATCATGGACCAGGGCGTCGTCCTCGCCGGCGGCGGCGCGCTGCTGGCCGGCCTCGACCGCCGCGTCGCCGAGGCGACGCAGATGCCCGTCCACATCGCCGACGACCCGCTGACCTGCGTCGCGCGCGGCACCGGCGTGGTCCTCCAGCAGCTGACGAACCCGACGATGGAGCGGGTCCTCGTCGCCGACACGTACCTCCGCCCGCTCCGCTGATCGGCCGCCGCCGGGTGCTGCCATGACCTCGCTCATCAACAGCCGCCAGGCCCGTCGCCGCGGGATCACGTTCACGATCCTGCTCGCGATCACGCTGCTCCTGATGGCGTTCTCGGCGAACCCGTACGTGCGCGAGTTCCAGAGCGGCCTGTCGTTCGCCCTGCGGCCGTTCCAGGGGGCGATCGCCGACGTCGCGGAGTCGGTGTCGGGCGTCGCCGGGGCGGTCGGCGAGATCGACCAGCTGCGGAACGAGAACACGACGCTGCGCGACGAGAACGAGCGGCTCGCCAACGAGAACGCGCGGCTGGAGGCCGTCCGGGCCGAGAACGAGCAGCTCACCGCGCTCGTCCAGCTCCAGAGCGGGCTCGAGCACGAGACGGTCGCGACGCGGGTGATCAGCCGCGAGACGCTGGAGACGCGCCGCGTCGTCGTGCTCGACAAGGGGACCGAGGACGGCATCGAGGAGGGCGACGTCGTCATCGTCCAGGGCGGCGCGCTCGCCGGCCGGGTGACCGACGTCGGGCCGACGTTCGCCAAGGTGACGCTCATCAGCGACTCGACGTCCACGGTCGTGGGCCAGCTGGCCGAGTCGGGCAAGTCGGGCGAGGTCGTCGGGCAGGCGGGCGGCGTGCTGATCATGCGCAACATCGACTCCGCCGTGCCGATCTCGATGGACGAGGAGGTGTTCACCGCCGGCATCGAGATCAACGCCGGGATCCGGTCGCCCTACCCGAAGGGCCTCGTGATCGGCTCCGTCGTCGACGTCCAGCGCGACGCGAACGACGTCGTCCAGACGGCGTTCCTCGCGCCCGCCGCGGAGCTCGACTCGTTCGAGCTGGCGCTGGTCATCACGGACTACGAGGGCGGCCTGCCGCCCGCCGACCAGCAGCCCGTCCCGTGCGGCGAGGACGGCACGGTCCCCGAGGGCGAGGTTCCCTGCTACACGCCCACGCCGAGGCCGTAGGCGCGGCTGCCACACGTCGGCCCTTTCGACGCGATCGCCCGCCGCTCGTCCTGCGCGTCCGTTCGCCCGGCGGCTCGTCGATGTCGCAGAGACAGTGATCCCAATCGCGCAGCGGTCCAGTCGATGCACGTCTCCGATCAGCGGGCACTGATGGACCGTCCAGCGGTCGACCTCTGGTTTCGCCTGCACGGATGGGTCGCCAGGAGACGGGGATGACGCCGTGCCACTGAGAGCAGGACGACGCCACCGGCTGGCGGGCACCGGCCCGAACGGAACGCGCGGAGGATGGTGGGCCCGTCCAATGGCAGCATGTCGCGGAACGCCTCACGATGTTCAGCCAGGAGCCGCCGATGGTGGTCGCTCCGCGCCATCACAACCAGGACGACCGTTGCGCGCGGATCGTCGCGCTGCTTGAGGCGAAGGCGACGTTCGAAAGCCTGTGCGTCGTGGATGTGGGTTTCGAGGTCGGCGAAGCACCGCCCGATCGCCGTCGCCGATCATCGCGTCCCAGGCCCGGAGATCGCCTGGCGATCGGCAACTCGACCTCGCGCCGGAGCGTGAGTGGCGCGGCGAGCACGCGATGGAGGCGCTCGAAGACGTCGCAGCTGGCCCGCGTCCCGTAGGGGCGACCCGACGGGATACGAGCTTCACGGAGGTTCGAAGGCCGAGAACCCGCGCGGCGCAGCAAACCTGTACGAAGTCCGGGCGCGCGATGTGCGCCCCGTTCGAGTCGGCTCCATTGCGATGCCGACATCCCCGCGGCCCAGCGCCGCGGCCGCGCTGGCTCAATCCGGCCGCCACGTCGGGCATCCAGGAGCTCGCGGGCGATCAGGCGGGCGAGCTCGCGGGCATCAGCCCGACCCAGCATCGACGCCGACTGCCCTCGCGATGCCACGCGACGAGCTGTGCGGTCGGCCGCCTTTGCTGGGGCTTACGTCGAACGGCCGGGCCCGTGCTAGCGTGGCGGCGATGAAGGGCCTCGTCCTGGCGGGCGGCACGGCGAGCCGGCTGTTCCCCCTCACGCTCGTCACCAACAAGCACCTGCTGCCGATCTACGACCGGCCGATGATCTACTACCCGCTCGACACGCTCGCGGGCATGGGGATCCGCGAGGTCATGGTCATCGTCGGCGGCAAGAGCGTCGGTGACATCGTCGAGCTGCTGGGCGACGGGCGGCACTTCGGGCTCGACCTGACCTACCGCTACCAGCGCGGCGCCCTGGGCATCGCGCACGCGATCGGGCTCGCCCGCGACTTCATCGGCGACGACGCGTTCTGCGTCGTCCTGGGCGACAACATCCTCCGCGGCGACGGGCTCGAGGCCACCGCGCAGGCGTTCGAGGCCGGCGCCTGGGGCGCCGGGACCCTCCTGTACGAGGTCTCCGGACCCGGAGCGGTTCGGTGTCGCGGAGTTCGACGCGCAGGGCCAGGTCGTGGGGTTCGAGGAGAAGCCGGCGCAGCCGAAGTCGAACCTGATCCCGATCGGCGTCTACTTCCTGCGGCCGGACGCGTTCGACGTGATCGAGGGCCTGGCGCCGTCCGGTCGCGGCGAGTTCGAGATCACCGACGTGCTCAACCACTACATCCCGAACGGCGGCCTGTTCACCGAGGTCTACACCGGCACCTGGATGGACGCGGGCACGGTCCCGAGCCTCCTCCGCGCCGCCGAGCTCGCCGAGCGGGACGACGCCGCGGGGTCGCTGCTCCTCGCCGGTCGCCCGGCCGGGCGAGCCGGGATGAGCGACGCGGGTCGGATCCCGCCGGGCGCGCACCTGCTCGTCACGGGCGGCGCGGGGTTCATCGGCTCGGAGCTCGTGCGCCGGCTCCTGGCCCGCGACGACGGGACGCGGGTCACCGTCCTCGACCTCCTCACCTATGCCGGCAACCGCGCCAACCTCGCCGCGGTCGAGGCCGACCCGGCGCAGGCCGCCCGGCTTCACGTTCGTCCGCGGCGACATCGCGGACCCGGACCTCGTCGGGCCGCTCGTCGCCGAGGCCGACGCCGTCATCAACGTCGCCGCCGAGACGCACGTCGATCGCAGCATCCTCGACCCGGAGGCGTTCCTCCGGACCGGCGTCATCGGCGTCCACGTCCTGCTCGAGGCGGTCCGGCGCGAGGCGGCACGGGCGGCGGCCGGCGAGCGCGCGGCCACCCCCCGCTTCCTCCAGGTCAGCACCGACGAGGTCTACGGCGACATCGCCGACGGCCGTTCCGTCGAAGACGATCCGCTCGCGCCGCGAAGCCCGTACGCCGCCGCGAAGGCGGCCTCGGAGCTGCTCGTCCGGGCGTACCGGATCACGTACGGCATCGACACGGTCGTGACCCGCGGCTCGAACACCTACGGCCCGCACCAGCATCCCGAGAAGCTCATCCCGCTGTTCGTGACCAACGCGCTCGCCGGCGAGCCGCTGCCGATGTACGGCGACGGCCTCCAGGTCCGCGACTGGCTCCACGTCTCGGACCACGCCGTCGGGCATCGAGTTCGTGCTGCGCCACGGCGAGCCGGGCGAGACCTACAACCTGCCCGGCGGCACGGAGCTCCCGAACCGCGAGGTCATCGCGCGCCTGCTCGCCGCCGCCGGCCGCGACTGGTCGCTCGTTCGAACGGTTCCCGACCGGCCAGGCCACGACCGCCGGTACGCGATGGACGGGTCGAAGCTCCACGCGCTCGGCTGGTCGCCCGAGGTGCCGTTCGAGCGCGGGCTGCCCGAGACCGTCGCCTGGTACCGCGACAACCCCGGCCTGGGTCGAGGCGGCGAAGGGCGGCGACTGGGCGTCCTACTACGACGCGCAGTACGCGAGCCGGCTGGCCCAGGGCACCGCCGCGGACGAGTCGCCGGTCGAGGCAGGCTGACCCGTGCGGGTCGCGGTCACCGGCGCCAACGGGCGCCTCGGCCGGGCGCTCATCGCCGCGCTCGAGGAGGCGCCGTTCACCGGGCCGATGGGCCCGATCGCCTGGACGCGGACGGAGATCGACCTCGATACCCTCGACGCGGCGGCCGGTCGACCGGCTCCTCGCCCGTGACCGGCCCGAGGTCGTCATCCACACCGCCGCGTGGACCGACGTCGACGGCTGCGCCCGCGAGCCCGCTCGAGCCACGCGGCGCAACGCCGACGCGACGGGGACGCTCGCCGCGGGCCTGCGCGGCAGGCGGCGTCGACCTCATCGCGATCTCCACCAACGAGGTGTTCGACGGCACCCGGACCGACGGGCATGGCTACGGCGCGGACGAGGAGCGCTCGCCCGCCAACCCGTACGGCGCCTCGAAGGCGGACGGCGAGCGGCAGGCATGGGCGGCGTTCGCGAACGCGGACGCCCGGCTGGCGATCGCGAGGACGTCGCTGGCTCCACGGCCCGCCGGGCAACGACTTCCCCGAGAAGATCGCCCGGGCCGCGCTCCGGGCACGCGAGGCCGGCGACCCGCTGCGCGTCGTCGGCGACGAGATCGGCACGCCCACCTACACCCGCGACGTGGCCGACGCGATCGTCGAGCTGCTCGCCGAGGACGCGATCACGGACACGCCCGCCCGGCAGGCGATCCACCACCTCGTGAACGGCGGGCGGGCGAGCCGCGCCGACTGGGCGCGCGAGGTCCTGCGCGCCACGGGCATCGATGTCGCCATCGAGGAGGTCCCCGCGTCCACCTGGCAGCGGGCGTCCACGCCGCCGCTGTGGGCGGTCCTGGAGCCCACGCCGCTGCCGTCCGGCGAGCCGATGCGCCACTGGCGCGACGCCTTCGCCGACGCGGCGCCGGCGCTCCGCAGGGCGCTCGCGAAGGGCTGACCGCGAACCGCGCACGCGCACGTTCCGGTGCCGCGACGCACCGCCCGCGTCACACGCGCCACCGCCCCCGACCGCACCCCGCGCCACCGCACCGGCGCAGTGCAGGTCCCAAAGGGCCAGCAGGCGTCCTGACCATCCCGCGATTGGCCCGGAGGCCGCGCCCGGCGAGGCTGGAGAGGCATTCATCCCGACCCGGCTTTCATCGCGCCGGTCAGCCTCACCGGAGCCCCCTGTTGCGAACCCTTGCCCTCACGCTCACGGCCGCCCTGCTCGCCGCGCTCGGCCTCGTCGCCCCCATCGCCGCGCCGGCTCCGGTGCAGGCGGCGACCGGACCCAAGGTCGCGATCATCGTCGGTGCGACCCACGGCTCGACCGCGAAGTACCGCGACTACGGCAACCAGGTCGCGACGACGGCGCTCAAGTACACGTCGAACGTCGTCAAGGTGTTCAGCCCCAACGCGACGTGGTCGAAGGTGAAGGCGGCCGTCAACGGCGCCTCGATCGTCGTGTACCTGGGCCACGGCAACGGCTGGCCGAGCCCGTACACGTACGACCCGAACTACACGACCAAGGACGGCTTCGGGCTCAACGCCGACCTCAACAACGACGGCAAGCTCAGCGACTACGAGAACAAGTACTACGGCGAGCCGTCGATCCGGACGCTGACGCCGGCCAAGAACGCCGTCGTCCTGCTGTTCCACCTCTGCTACGCCTCGGGCAACTCCGAGCCGGGCGACGCCGACCCCACGCTGACGACCGCGAAGAAGCGCGTCGACAACTACGGCGCCGCGTTCATCCAGGCCGGCGCCCGCGCCGTGGTCGCGAACGGGCACAGCCACAACCCGTACTACATCGACGCGCTGTTCACGACGAAGCAGACGATCGACCAGTACTGGCGCAACGCTCCCGACTTCAACAACGCCGTGCGCACCTACGAGTCGACCCGCAACCCGGGCTACACGTACCAGCTCGATCCCGACAACGGCGACAGCTACTACCGCTCGATCGTCGGCAAGATGACGCTCACGACGACCCAGGTCACCGGCGCGGCGTTCGCGAGCACGAGCGGCGACCCCGCCAGCTTCGTCGTCCCCGGCAACGCGTCGCCCGCGTTCGACGGTGCGCCGCTCTACGGCTCGCCGGAGTCGGCGGCGGCCGGTGGCTTCGACCAGCAGACGAACCTGCTCACGACCGCGAAGGTCCGGATCCTGTCCAAGGCGTGGTTCAACGCCGCCGACGGCTCGGCCGTGTTCCAGGTCCACACGGCCGATGGCTGGGACGGCTGGATGCGCGGCTCGACGCTGCTCCCGCGCGACAGCGCCGCCCCCAAGGTCTGGGAGGCCGACGAGGGCCTCGGGCGTGTTCTCGCCCAACGGCGACGGGACGCAGGACAGCTGGACGCTGACGCTCGGCCTGTCCGAACCCGCCTCGTGGACGCTCCGCATCCGCGACGGCAACGGCAACGTCAAGGCGCACACCAGCGGCAACGGCGACACGGCCGCGATGACGTGGGCGCCCGTCCTCGGGCTCCGTGAACGACGGGACCTACCGCTGGGAGATCGAGGCGACCGACGGCTGGGACAACGGCCCGCTCGAGGCGGATGGCACGGTCAAGGTCGACACCCAGGCGCCGGCGCTGTCCCTGGCCGACGCCGATGCCGCGGACGTGCCGTCGTTCGCCCCCAACGGCGACGGCTACCGCGAGACCGTCTCGTTCTCGGGCACGGCCGAACGAGCCGGGCAGCCTCGTCGCGAAGGCGATCGACGCCGACGACGACCTCGTCGACAGCTTCTCGACCTCGCTCAGCGGCGGCGCCGGGACCCTCACCTGGGACGGCAAGACGAGCGACGGCTTCGCCGCGGACGGCCGCTACACGATCAGCGTCCGGGCGAAGGACGTGGCCGGCAACCTCAGCGCGGCGCAGACCCGGACGGTCGACCTCTACGCGGCGCTCGGCTTCGTCACCTCCTCGCGCACCGTGTTCTTCCCGCAGGACGGCGACGGGATGGCGAAGACGACGACGTTCTCGATGCGGCTCCTGTCGCCGGCGACGGTGACCTGGACGGTCGTCGACAAGCACAACGACGTCGTGCGGACGCTCGTCGCCGACCAGCCGATGGACGCCGGCACCCACGCGAAGGCGTGGGACGGCCGCACCGATGGCGGCGCGTTCGTGCCGCGGGGCACGTACAGCTCGCGGGTCAGCGTGACCGACGGGACGCAGGCGGCCGTCCAGCGCGTGGCCGTCGTGGCGGACGCGTTCCGGTGGGTCGTGAGCGACGCGACGCCGGGCCGCGGCCAGAAGGTGACCGTCACGATCGTGACGCCCGAGCCGATGCTCAGGAACCCGCGGATCGCGCTCTACCAGCCGGGCATCAGCCGCTGGTCCGTCTCGACGACGAAGCTGTCGTCCACCACGTACCGGGTCACGTTCCGGTTCAAGTCGAGCAAGAGCGGCACCGTCCGGATCAAGGCCTACGGCCGCGACAAGTACGGCCAGAGCCAGTCCTCGAGCCTGTACCTGCCGCTCCACTGACCGGGCGGCGCCGGGCGGGACACCGGGCCGGACCGCGCCGGTGGCACCTGACGCGGACCGCACCGGACCCGTCGCGACCACACCTCACCCGTGCGTACCGGTCCCAACCGGGACCATCCACCCATGGGCCGGACGGGGCTGCCCGGGCTAGGGTGACGGTCCCTGGCGGAGCGCCCGCGCGACGCGTCCGGACTCGCCGGCAGGGGCCCGCGCCCGCGGTCAGGCGGTGCGCGGGCATCTCCTGCTCGCGAGGATGCCGTGCCCCGATTCCGACGCCCCGGACGCCTGCTCCGCACGCTCGTCACGGGGGCGCTGGGTGTCGTGATGGTCGCGGGCATCCTCCCCGTCCCGGCTGCGGCCGACCCCCGCGCCCGTCGAGGAGCACCCGGCCGAGGTCCGTCGACCCGCCCGCCGCCGAGGCGGGGAAGGGCCAGCGCCCGTCCGAGGCCTACGAGGCGTGGGTCGAGCACGCGGACGACAAGATCGCGTTCACGCCCGGCGAGCGGGTCACGGTCGGCTTCAAGCCACGCGCCGATGACCACTGGACGGTCGGCGGCGCCGCGCCCGTCGCCCTGCCGCCGGGCCGCGCGACCGGTCGCGCGATGGCAAAGCAGCCCAACGCGAGCGGCGGCCCGTCCGACGCGCCGAAGGCCGAGCCGCGGCCCCGCTGCGAACGGCGATGCCGACGCGGGCGCGGCGCCGCCGCGGGCGCCCGTCGACTCGCCGATCGACGCACCCTCCAACCGGCTCGCGCTGCCGGCCCGCGCCGTCTCGCTCGTCGAGCCCGCGGCCGAGCCCGAGTTCGACCTCGCCGCGGCGTCGGGCGTCCGGCGCCAGGTGTTCGGCTTCCTCCCGTACTGGGAGGTCAACGGCGCGGCGACCCGGCTCGACTACGACGTGCTCTCGACGATCGCGTACTTCTCGGTCGGCGTGGACGGCAAGGGCGCGCTCAAGAAGCGGGATCCCGGACGGCACGCTGACGACCGGCTGGGGCGGCTGGACGAGCTCCGGCATGACCCGCGTGATCAACGCGGCCCACGCCAACGGCACCCGGGTGGTCCTGACCGTCACCGCGTTCGCGTGGACGACGAGCCAGGCACGCGTCCAGAAGGCGCTGCTCGGCAGCAGCGCCGCGCGCTCGACCCTCGCCCGCCAGATCGTGGCGGCGGTGCGGGATCGTGGCGCTGACGGCGTGAACCTCGACTTCGAGCCGCTCGCGCGCGGCTACGCCGACGAGTTCGTGTCGCTGCTGCGCAAGATCCGGAGCGAGTTCAACCGGGTCCGGTCCGGCTACCAGATCACCTACGACACGACGGCGTACATCGGCAACTACCCGCTGGAGGCGTCGGTCGGGAAGCGCGCCGCGGACGCGATCTTCGTCATGGGCTACGACTTCCGCATCGGCAGCTCGTCCACGGCGGGCTCCATCTCGCCGCTGTCGGGCCCCGGCTACGACCTCGGGGACACGGTGCGGGCGTACAAGCGACGCGTCCCGGGCTCGCGGCTGATCCTCGGCATCCCCTGGTATGGCCGCGCCTGGTCCACGGCGACCGACAACCCCCGCTCGAGGACGCTGAGCGGCGCGAAGTACGGCTACAGCCGGGCGGTGAACTACGAGAACGTCATCGACTACGTGCGCGAGCACGGCCGCCGCTGGGACAAGGTCGAGCAGAGCCCGTACGTCGTCTATCGCCGCCAGAACTGCACGAAGACCTACGGCTGCGTCACGAGCTGGCGCCAGGTCTGGTACGAGGACGCGGCCTCGATGAAGCGCCGGTACGCCCTCGTCAACGACTACAACCTGCGCGGAGCCGGCATGTGGGCGCTGGGCTACGAGGGCGGGCGGAGCGAGCTGTACAAGGCGCTCGCCGACTCGTTCCTCGTCGCGCACTCGGCCCCGACCGCCGGCGTCCGCCTCCTGTCCACCAGCCAGGGCGACGAGGGCTTCATCGTCAAGTGGGTCGGCAAGGGAAGCAGCGGGATCGCCTCGTACGACGTCCAGGTCTCCACCAACGGCGGGCCGTGGCGCACGTGGCGCTCGAAGACGAAGGCGACGTCCGACGTGTTCCTCGGGCGCTCGGGCGTGGGCTACGCGTTCCGGGTCCGCGCGCGGGACGCCGCCGGCAGCGTCGGGGCGTTCGGCGATCTCGACGACCTGGAGCGCCAGCCCGTCGATCAGGGTCGGCGGGTTCGGCCGCGTGCTTCGTGACGGGCTCGGCTACCGGGCGCGGCCGGACACGTCATCGACCCGCCTCGGCACCATCGACGGCGGCACGATCGTCGCGTTCACGCGGGGCCCCGTCCGCGCCGACGGCTTCACCTGGTACGAGGTCACCCAGCCGATCCGCCAGTGGATGCCCATCTCGCGCGTGAAGCGCGGCGTGTGGATCGCCGTCCGCAAGGGCTCGACGCCGCTGGTCGCGCCGTCACGGGCGCCCAACAGCACGACCGTCCGGGCCGGGATCCGGGGCCTCGACTTCGGGGCGAGCGGCGCCGCGACCGCCCTCGGCACGTCGGCCGCCCAGCTCGCGGCCCGGGCGTTCTCGCCGAACCGCGACGGGTCCGAGGACGGCATCCGGCTGCGCTGGACGAACGCGACGCGCATGGGCTCGCTCGTCCTGCGCGTGCGGCGGCTCAACGGCAGCCTGATCGGCACCCGGACGATCCGCGCCCGCTCGACCGGTGGCCAGGCGTGGACATGGGACGGCACGGTGAACGGCAAGCGGCTCCGTGACGGGCGGTACCTGCTGCAGCTCGTCGGCGTCGGCCGGCGGCCGCACGTTCCGTGCCCCGTCGGCGCGGCCCGCGACGAAGGACCAGGTCGCCCGCTACGCCGTCCGCATCGACACCCGTCGCCCGACGGTGGCCTCGGCGTCCGGCACCAACCAGGTGATCTCGCCCAACGGCGACGGCGTGCGCGACTCGACGCGCCTGTGGCTCGCGGCCAAGGGCGGCGCCGTGCGCTGGACCGTCAAGGTGACCAACGCCACCGGCGCCACCGTCCGCTCGCAGTCGGGGACCGGTGCCTCCGTCACGTACACCTGGAAGGGGACCGACTCGCGCGGCCGCCGCGTGCCCGATGGCCGCTACGCGATCAGCGTCGCGCTCCTCGACGCCGCGGGGAACGCGGCCACGGCAGACCGCGATGATCGCCGTCGACACCACGCCGCCCAAGGTCACGCCGAGCGCGACGCCGCGCGCGTTCTCGCCCAACGGCGACCGCCAGCTCGACACGACCGTGCTGGCGTGGACGGCGCCCGAGCGCGCGAGCGGCAGCGTGAAGCTGTTCAAGGGATCGAGGCTCATCCGCACCTGGAAGGCGACCAACGTCGCCGCCTGGAAGGCGACCTGGGACGGCCGGCGGGCCGACGGGCAGCGGGTCGGCGACGGGACGTACACGCTCAAGGTCGACGTCAAGGACGCCGCCGGCAACCGGCGCGTCGGCGTCGACGAAGCTCGTCCTCGACCGCACGGTGAAGGGCCTCGCCTGGAGCGGTGACCTGGCGTCCCAGGACGGCGACACGCTGAAGCAGACCTCGCGCCTCGCATGGCGGCTCGCGCGCGACGCCAAGACGACGCTCCGGGTCACGGACGCATCGGGCCGCGTCGTCCGGACCGCGTGGCGCGGCCGGTCGCAGGGCGACGGGGCGCGCGGCTGGACGTGGAACGGCCGCCGCGACGACGGGTCGTTCGCGCCGCAGGGCCGGTATCTCGCGACGCTGCGGGTCAAGTCGCCGTACGGCACGCTCGAGTACAGCCGGTGGGTGTGGGCGGCCGCGTTCACGCTCACCCCGAACCGCACGGTCGTGAAGGCGGGCCAGACGCTGGTCGTCCGGTTCCGCTCGGTGGAGCCGCTGTCCACGAAGCCGCGGGTCACGTTCCGCCAGCCCGGCCGCGACGCCGTCACCGTGACGGCGCGCAAGCTCGACGACGGGTCGTGGAAGGCGTCGTTCGCGGTCCGCTCGGGCGACTCGGGCAGCGCGACGATCCGCGTGGTCGCGACCGACAAGGCGGGCGGCCGGAACGCGACCAAGACGACGGTGCGCGTCAAGTGACCGAACCGCGAACGATGGTCCTGCGGACCGGGCCCGCGGGCACCCCCTACACTCCAGCCTGATGAGCGACGGAACCGAGACGACACCACCGGCACGCCTGGGCGAGGGAGCATGGGTCGTCCTGCCGACCTACAACGAGGCCGAGAACCTGCCCGGGATCGCGGCCGCGATCCTCGAATTCGCTGCCCGGCGCGACGCTGCTCGTCGTCGACGACAGCTCGCCCGACGGGACCGGCACGCTGGCCGAGCAGCTCGGGGCGGACGACCCGCGGGTCCGGGTCCGGCATCGCCGGACGAAGCAGGGCCTGGGCAAGGCGTACCTCGACGGGTTCGGCGTCGCGCTGTCGGGCGGGGCCTCGATCGTGATCCAGATGGACGCCGACTGGTCGCATGACCCGGCCGCGCTGCCGGCCCTCATCGCCCCGATCACGACCGACGCCGCGGACCTCGTCATCGGCTCGCGCTACACGCCGGGCGGCGCCGTCGAGGACTGGGGGATCGCGCGCCGGATCATCTCGCGGGGTGGCTCGCTGTTCGCGAAGGTCGTGCTGCGCCTCAGCCCGAGCGACCTGACGGGCGGGTTCAAGGCCTGGCGGGCATCGACCCTCGAGCGCGTGCCGTTCGACGGCGTCCGCGCCGGCGGCTACGTGTTCCAGATCGAGATGACGTACCGCGCCTCGCGCCTGGGAGCCCGGGTCGCCGAGGTGCCGATCACGTTCAAGGACCGGCGCGTCGGCCAGTCGAAGATGAGCCGCCGCATCGTCGTCGAGGCGCTGTTCGTCGTGATGGGCCTGCGCTGGGACGAGCTCCGCGGCCGCGGGCCGGTGCCCAGGGGCCAGTGACCGTCGACGGCCGCCCCGGCTGGCGGCCGGGCGCGGGGGCGGACGGCGTCTCGCCCGCAGCGCCGGTGCGGTGCGCGGCGCCCGGCCTCGTCCGAAGACCGGCGTCCGGGTCGTCCTCGACCTCCGCCCGATCCAGGACCCGGAACGGGCCCCGCTCACCGCGATCTACCTCGAGCAGCTGCTGACCGCGCTCGACGCCGAGCCGCTCGACGGCGAGTCGTTCTCGTTCCTGCTCGCGGCCGACCAGGACGACCCGACGCCCCGCTGGCCGAATCTCGACGTCGTCGGCCGCCGCCTGCTGCCGCCGACCCGGCTGCTGCGGTCCGGCGCCCTCACGGTCGACCCGATCCTTCTCCGCGGCGCGACCCTCGGCGCCGGCTGGCGCGCCGAGCGCGGCGGCGCAGCCGGCACCGTCTATCACGCGGCCGCCGGCGCGCTGCCCATCGCGAGCGGCATCCCGGTCGTCGCCGCCGTGCTCGACCTCGCCCCGTGGGCGATGCCCGAGGCGTACCAGCGCGGGACCGCGGCGCGCTTCGGGCAGCGGATCCGGGCGCGCCTCCTCCGGGACGCCGCCGCGGTGCTCGTGCCGGGCGCCGCGACCGCCATCGAGGCCCGGCGGCTGCTCCACGTGCGCAAGGCCCGCCTGCGGGTCGTGCCCCTCGCGCCGCGTCCCGCGTTCCGCCCCGAGGCGGCGGCGGGTGCCGCGCGCGAGGCGCTGCGGCTGGGCCTGGGGGAGCGGTATGCGGTGTATGCCGGGCGCTACGACGCCCGCCAGGACCTGCCGACCCTGCTCGACGCCCTCGCGCGGCTGGTCGATGGGCCGCAACGGCCGTCGAGCGCCCGAGGGTCGGGATGCCACGGCGCCGTGGCCGCCGCGCGTCTGCCTCGTGGGGGCGACCGCCCGATGACCGGGCCGCGCTCTCGCGGGCCGCGGCGCGCGCCGGCGTCGCGGACGCGATGGCCTACGCCCCGGAGCTGCCGCCCGAGCGGCTCGCGGCGCTCGTCGCCGGGAGCGCGGTTCCTCGTCCAGCCGGCCAACTCCGAGGCCACCGGCCTCGTCGCGCTCGAGGCGATCGCGGCGGGCGTGCCGGTCGTGGCCAGCGCGGCGGGCGTCCTGCCCGAGGTCGTCGGTCGCGCCGGGATCCTCGTGGAACCCGGCGACCCGCCCGGCTCGCGACCGCGCTCGGCGCGGCCTGGGCGGATGACGACCTCCACGCGCAGCTCGTCGAGGCGGCCATGGAGCGGCGCGCGACGATGCGCACCTGGTCGGACGTGGCGTGGGACACGCGAACGGCCTGGGCGGATGTTGCCCGGCCGGCGCCGTTCCTGTAGCGGCGGGCCGCGGCGGCGAACCCACGCGTCGCGCTGACTCGACCAGCGCCCCGCGGTTGCCGTGGCCGCCGGTCGTTCTCGAGCTCCGGGACCTTGCCCTGCTTGATCGTCGGCCTGGAACCCTTGGGGATCACCTGGATGAAGGTCTGCCCGGCGGTGAACGTGACCTGCTTCCCGTTCTTGTCGTAGAAGCGGGTGGGGCCGGTCATCGTCTTCTTGCGCCACTCGCCCTTGATCGTCTTGCCGCCGGTCGCGATCCAGGCCACGCCCTTGCCCTTGAACTGGGCCTCGAGGCGGTGCTTCGACGAGCCGTCGTTGAGCGCCCCGAAGGCGACGACCATCACCACGACGTTCTTGGGCGCAACCCGCTTCTTCGACGATGCGTCGGTCTGCTTCGACTCGCCGGTCACCGACCGCGGGTACGAGTTGGTCTTGCGGTCGTACTTGTAGGTGATCTTGTTGGCCAGGTACGGGACGACCAGTCGAGCCGCCCTTCGGCCGCAGCGAGAGCAGCTTGTCCGTGCCCGAACTTCCAGGGCGACTTGTAGTCGACCGCCTTCGCGCCGACCTTCTTGCCCATCGTCCGGAGGTTCTTCGCGTCCGTGTACGTGTTGTGCGGGGCGAACCGGGTGGTGATCCGCCACAGGTAGCGGCCCTCGTACCGGAAGCCGTCCGCGTCGTACACGATCGGGCCCTTGCCCTTGGACGAGCGGAGCAGCGCCAGCGCCTGCGGCGACCCGCCCATGTGGACGTACACCGAGCGCCACTCGGAGGCCCAGGCGATGAAGTAGTAGCGCGAGCTGCGGACCGGACCGACGGCCTTCGGGCTGCCCGTCTGGAACAGGGCCATGTAGCGCGGGATGCCACCCTCCGCGGGCGCCTGCCACACGACGTCGGCCGAGCTCAGGCCGGACTGCGGGCGGGCGTCGAACTGGTCGTCGACCATCACCGCGATCACGTGGCGGCTGGCGACCTCGGGCTTCACGAGCCGGCCGGTCAGCGGCGCCGGCGACGAGGCTCGGCGTCGGCTCGGGCGTGGGGCTGGGCGGCGCCGTGGGGCTCGGTTCAGGCGTCGGCGAGGGCGATGCGCTGGGTGTCGGCGAGGCCGTCGGCTCCGGCGTGGGGGAGGGCGACGGGGACGCGTGGACGCGATCGCCACCGGCTCGGGGGTCGCCTCGGGGCTGATGATCCCGCCCGCGAGCGACGCCGACGGCGAGCCCGACGCCGAGCGTGAGCGCGACGACCGAGCCCTGCCAGGGCCTTGTTCATCCTGGCCGGCCCGCTCGGCCGGGCGCGTGACGGTCCACGGTCCACTCCGATCGTCCAAGCCTGGGTGGACGATCACCGCGATGGGCGCCATGCGCCCGATCCGGTCCGCGCGGAGGATACCGCCGTTCGCGAGACCGCGTCGATCGGGCGTCTGACGTAGCGCCGCGCGCCATCGCGGTGTGGGCATCCGGGCCTGCCGGCCGGTGTCAATCCGGCGGCCGACGCGTTAGGCTCGCAGGGTTGTCGCGGCACACGCCGCCGCGCCACTCACGTACGCAGCTGCCGAGGTCTCCCATGACCGCACCGTTCCGACCACCACGCCCGCCGCCTCGTCCGACGATCCCGAGCCCGCGTCCGAGGCGACGTCCGCCTCGGCGCTCCGCCTCGACCGGGGCGGGATCGGCCAGGCGACCGCCGACGAGGTCGAGGTCCGGCTCGGCGGGATCGGCGCCCTGCAGGCCGAGGACGTGTTCGTCCAGTGGGGCGGCATCGGGGCGACCCGCGCGGACACCGTCGGGGTGGAGTTCGGCGCGATCGGCGCGGCGTTCGCCGGTGAGGTGCGGGTCACCCAGGGCTTCGCGGGCTCGATCATCGCGCGCGAGGCGACCCTCGAGCAGGGGATCGCGCGGAACGTGATCGCGCAGCGGGTGACGATCAACCGGCCGTCGGCGATCGGGATCCTCATCGCCCAGCACGTCCACGGCGACGTGCGGCCGATCCTCGAGTGGCGCGGGGCGCTTGCCGCCGGGGCGGTGATCGGCCTGGGCGCCGCGATCGGGATCGCCGTGCGCACGGGCGAGCGCGAGGCGCGCCGGCGGGGCCTCGGACCCCTCCGCCGCCGCTGACGACGCGCGGCACCGCCGCGGCACGACCGAAGGGTCGCCGCGTCAGCCGCGCTTCTTCGCGAAGACGCCCTTCTCCTTGGCCTGCGCGCGGCGGTGGGCCATGTGCTCGCGATGGACCGCGACGACCTCGTCGGGTGAGCCCATCAGCACGATCCGCCCCTGCTCGATGAGCATCGCCCGGTTGCAGTACTCCTGGACCCAGTTCATGTCGTGGGTCACGAGGACGATCGCCTTCGCGCCGCCGACGAGCTCCAGGACCCGCTGCTTCGACTTCTCGCGGAACGCGGCATCGCCCGTGGCGAGCACCTCGTCCAGCAGCAGGATGTCCGGGTCGACCGAGGTCGCGATCGCGAACCCGAGCCGCGCGCGCATGCCCGACGAGTACGTCTTGATCGGCGCGTCGATGAACTGGCCCAGCTCGGCGTACTCGACGATCGCCTCCAGCCGCTCCTCGACGTCGCGATGGGGCATGCCCATGAACGCGCCCGCGAGGCGGATGTTGTCGACGCCCGACAGGTCCTGGTCGAAGCCGACGCCGAGCGTCAGCAGGCTCGAGATGTGGCCGTCGACCGAGACGTTGCCCTCGGACGGGGTGAGGATCCCGGCGAGGACCTGGAGCAGCGTGCTCTTGCCCGCGCCGTTGGGACCGATGACGCCGAGCGACTCCCCGTTCGCGACGCTGAACGTGACGTGGCGCAGGGCCCAGAAGTCCGCGTCGCCCTCGCGCTTCGCGCGCCGCGTGATCGTGTCCCGGATCGTCTGCTTGCGGTTGAGCTTGAGGCTGTACACGACGCCGAGGTCCTTGACGACGATCGCCGCATCGGGATCCGGCTCGGCGGCGACGTACGGGGCCTCCTCGGCCGGGGCGGCGGCGCCGTCGTCGGCTCCGGCGTCGGCCTGCTCCGTGCTCCTGCACGTCGACCCCGCGCGCGTGGGGCTCGGCGTCCGGCGCGGCGTCGGCCAGGATCAGGGGCGGGGAGTCGCGCACCGGCACGGCGTCGGGCGGGGCGTCAAAGGCCGGGCTCGTGCCGGCGGCGTCGCTCACAGGACCTTGGCGAATGTCGGCTCGACCCGCTTGAACAGCAGGACCGCGCCCGCGACGAGGAACAGCGAGACGAGCAGCAGGACGCCCAGCCCGAGCCAGTCGGGGGCCTGGTCGTAGTAGGTGAGGCTGCGGTACGAGTTCAGCAGATGCACCCACGGGTTCAGGTTGTAGAGCACCGCCGCCCACTCGTTCTCCTTCACGAAGTTCGAGTTGAGGATGAGCTCCGGGCTGTACAGCGTGGGCGACAGGTAGAACCAGAACCGGAGCAGGTGGCGGGACAGGTTGCCGACGTCGCGGTAGAAGACGTTGGCCGCAGACAGCGCGACCGCGACCGACAGCGAGAACACGAACTGGACGGCCGCGACGACCGGGATGAGCAGCAGCCACGGGCTGAGCCGGTCGCCGTAGAGCACGAGCGTCAGGCCGACGAGCGGGATCAGGCCGAACGCGAAGTTGACGATGCCGGCGCTGACCGCCGCGACCGGCAGGACGAGCTTCGGGAAGTAGATCTGCTTGATCAGCCGCTCCTGCGACGTGATCGCGGAGACGCCGTCCTTGACGGTCGCCTCGAACCACTTCCAGGGCAGGATCGCCGAGAACACGAACAGGCCGTAGTCCGGGACCTGGCGGTCGAAGATGAGGGTGACCAGCACGGAGTAGATGAGCATCTGGATGAGCGGGTCGACCACCCACCAGACGTTGCCCAGCAGCGTGTCGGCGCCGCTCTTCTTGAGATCGGCGCGCACCATGTAGAGGATGAGGCGCCGTCGCGACAGCACCTCGCGGATGCCCTCGGTGATGAGGCCGAGCGATCCAGGGCTGACCGACGACGAGCGGAACGAGGCAGGCGCCTCGGATCTGGCGGTCACGCGCCGGAGGGTAGCACCTTGGGCCGCCCGAACCCCTCCCGGAGGGCCCCCCGGCGTCCATGGGGTACCATTGCGCGCCGCGCCGTCAGCGCCACACAACCCGTCGCCGTGACGGCCCATTCCACGAGGATCCCTCCGCCCCATGACGTCGTTCCGCGGCCGGCCGTCCGGCAAGCACGCACGCACCTGGGACGATCGGGACCGCCGCTCGATGCTCCTCAACATCGGCTTCGGCGTGACCATCGTCGCCGCGCTCCTGCTCCTGATCGTCGCCTTCGCCGCCTCGTGGTACGACGACAACCTGGCACCCGCCGGCTCGGTCGACGGCCAGACGATCACGAAGGACGAGTACAACCGCCAGCTCGCGATCAACAACTTCCGGATCGACTACGCGCAGCGCCGCATCCGGACGCTGCTCACCGCCGGCCGGATCCGCGCCGACGACGCGCAGGCGCGGCTCGCCGCGCTCGACCAGCGCAACCAGCAGGCCTCGGCGATCGCGCTCGAGCAGCTGATCGACGGCCGGATCATGGAGCAGCTCGCGCCGCAGCAGGGCGTGACCGTCACCGACGCCGACGTCGACGCCCGGCTCGCCGAGGAGGCGACGACCCCGGAGCTCCGTCACGCGTGGATGATCGCGGTGGAGCCCACCACGCCCGAGGGTGCGACCGAGCCCGACGGGCCGGCGATCGCCGAGGCCAAGGCCGCGGCCGCCAAGGCGCTCGCCGACCTCAAGGCCGGCACGTCGTTCGAGGAGGTCGCGAAGAGCGTCTCCACGGATGCGTCCAAGGAGCAGGGCGGCGACCTCGGCTTCATCGACGACAACGCCGCGCTGGACGTCCCGTTCGTCGAGGCGCTGTTCGCGGCCGCCGAGGACGCGCCCACCGGCGTGATCGAAGGCGACGACGGCGTGTTCCGCGTCGGCCAGGTCTCCGAGATCGTCGCGCCGGTCGTGGACGCCACGCTCGAGGCGCAGGTCCAGGAGGAGGGCATCAAGCTCGAGGACTTCCGGACCTCGCTCCGCCGCGACGTGACCCGCTCCAAGCTGTCCGACGCCGTCCTCGCGCAGTACCTCGCGCCCGGCCCGCAGCGCAAGGTCGCCGAGATCTTCATGCAGCAGAGCGAGAGCGAGTCCGCCGAGGGCGCGATCAAGGTCCGCCACATCCTGTACTCGCCCAACGGCGACCCGAGCGCCGCGGCCGAGGTGGCCGAGACGGACCCGGCCTGGTCCGAGGCCGAGCTCAAGGCTCGCGCGACGTACGACAAGCTCAAGGCCGACCCGAGCCAGTTCGACTCGATCGCGCGCGCGGAGAGCGACGAGGACCAGGCGGTCACCAGCGGCGGCAAGCTGCCGTACTTCTCGCCCCGATGATCGAGATCGACGAGGCGTTCGCGGACGCGATCTTCGCGCCCGGCCTCCAGCCCGGCCAGCTCCTGGAGCCGGTCAAGTCGGGGTTCGGCTGGCACGTGATCCAGGTGATGCACGGGCCCACCGATCTCGAGTGGGCGGCCAAGCTGACCGAGGACATCAACGGCGGGACGCTCAAGTTCGCCGATGCCGCCCGCGACAACTCCGACAACGCCGAGGCCGAGCAGGGCGGCGACATCGGCTGGATCGGCAAGGGGCAGCTGACCCAGGAGAAGGAGGACGCGATCTTCGCGGCCCCCATCGGCAAGGTCAGCGAGCCGCTCGTGGTCGACGGCGAGGGCCTCTACCTGTACCTCGTGTCGGATGAGCAGACCCGCGAGCCGGACGCCGAGCAGCAGGCGGCCCTCGAGAGCTCCGCGTTCTCGATCTGGTACTCGAAGCAGAAGGATGGCTTCGACGTGACCCGCGACCCGGCGATCTCCGAACCCACCACGTCCTGACGCCAGGACATCGGGCCGCACGATGCTGGACGCGCTTCTCGCGGAGGCCCGCCTCCGCTGGCAGCTCGACGCGACGGCGGGCCTCGGCGTCGTCGTCGCGGAGCGCCTCGTCGCGACGCCGATCGAACCGTCCGTCCCGCTCCTGATCGTGCCCGCCTCGCGCGTGCGCGCGAGCGTGCCTGTTGCTGACGTGGTCAGGCCGCTCCCCGGCCGGCACGGGCGTGACGCCTCGGACCCCGTGGCGGTCATCCGCCGGCTCTACCCCGCCGACCATCCCGTCGGCCGGTTCGGGCTCACGGACGCCACGACCGTCGGCGCGCTGACGCGCGGCGGACCTCGGGGAGCCGCTGTACCTCGGGCCCGTCGCGCCGGTCGCGGACATCGCCTCCCCGTGGGGCATGCCCTGGATCTCGGCCCGGCTCCGCGAGCCGGACGGCTGCCCGTGGGACCGCGAGCAGACCCACGAGTCGCTGCGCAACCACCTCCTCGAGGAGGCGTACGAGGTCTACGACGCGCTCGAGGCCGGGGCGACCCCGGAGCTGGCCGGGGAGCTCGGCGACCTGCTGCTCCAGGTCGTCCTCCACGCGCAGCTCGCCGCCGAGGAAGGCGTGTTCGACATGACCGACGTGTGGGCCGCGATCGCGTCCAAGATCGTCCGCCGCCACCCGCACGTGTTCGGCGAGGCCGAGGCGCGCACGGCCTCGGACGTGAACCGGCAGTGGGAGCGGATCAAGGCCGGGGAGCGCGCGGAGCGCCGCCGACGGCGATGCCCCGGCGAAGAGCGCGCTCGACGGCATCAGCCGCTCGCTGCCGGCGCTCGCCGCGAGCCAGGAGATGCAGGAGCGCGCCGCGAACCTGGGCTACGACTGGCCGTCGATCGACGGCGTGCTGGACAAGGTCCGCGAGGAGGTCGGCGAGCTCGTCGAGGCGGACACGCCGGCGCATCGAGCCGAGGAGCTGGGCGACCTGCTGTTCGTGCTGGTGAACGTGGGCCGCAAGACGGGGATCGAGGTCGAGGCGGCCGTCCGTGCCGCCAATGAGAAGTTCCGCCGGCGGTTCCGGCACGTTGAGCTCGCGGCGGCGTCGCGCGGCGTCGCCCTGCGGGACCTGTCGTTCGACGAGCTGGACGCGCTGTGGGACGCCGCGAAGGCGGACGAGCGCCGGGAGGCATCGGCATGAGCATCGGCAACCACCCGCCCGGCGACGGCGGCATCGGCAATCGCGGCGTCGTCCGCGCGGACGGGCGGCGGCCCGGCGACCTGCGCCCGATCGAGATCACGCTCGGGGTCCAGAAGTGGGCCGAGGGGTCGTGCCTGATCCGGTTCGGCGACACGCAGGTGCTGTGCGCCGCGACGATCGAGGACCGCGTCCCGCCGCACCTCCGCGGCAAGGGCACGGGCTGGGTCACCGGCACCTACGAGATGCTGCCGCGGGCGACGGCCGAGCGGTCCGAGCGCGAGTCCGCCCGGGGCAAGGTCGGCGGCCGGACGCACGAGATCCAGCGGCTGGTCGGCCGGTCGCTGCGCGGGGTCGTCGACCTGTCGCGCCTCGGCGAGCGGACGGTCACCGTGGACTGCGACGTCCTCGTCGCCGACGGCGGGACGCGCACGGCGTCGATCACCGGCGGCTACGTGGCGCTCGCCGCCGCGCTCATCACGTACGGCATGGATCGCCACCTCGTGGGGCACGTGGCGGCGGTGTCGGTCGGGATCATCGACGGCGTGAAGTACCTGGACCTCGACTACTCCGAGGACTCGCGCGCCGAGGTCGACTTCAACGTCGTCGGCACCGACGCGGGCGCGTACGTCGAGCTCCAGGGCACGGCCGAGGGCAAGCCGTTCGACCGGCCGTCGCTCGACGAGCTGCTCGACCTCGCGAACGTCGGGCTCGCCCGGCTGTTCGAGGCGCAGTCGGCGGCGATCGCCACCGTCCGGCGCTGATGCCCGACGCCTCGTCCGCGGACGGCGCGCGGCGGCTGCTCGTCGCGACGCGGTCGGAGCACAAGCTGCGCGAGCTCCGCGAGCTGCTGGGCGTCGGGCCCGAGGTGGAGCTCGTGGCACCGGACGACGTGGGCATCGACGGCGAGCCCGACGAGACCGGGCTGACGTTCGAGACGAACGCCCGGATCAAGGCCCGCTACTACGCGCTCGCGGTCCGGGCTGCCGACGCTCGCGGACGACTCCGGGCTGGAGGTCGATGCGCTGGGCGGCGCGCCGGGGGTCTACACGCGGCGCTACGCGGGCCCCGACGCGACCGACGCGGACAACAACGCGAAGCTGCTGCAGGCGCTGGCCGGGGTGACGGCCGACGGGCGGTCCGCGCGCTACGTGTGCGTGCTGGCGCTGGCGCTGCCGGGCGAGGCGGGGCCGCGGGGCGGGCTGCGGATCCTCACCCGGCGCGGGACCTGCCGCGGCCGGATCGCGCCCGCGCCGCGCGGGACGGGCGGCTTCGGCTATGACCCGATCTTCGAGCCGGCGTCAGAGCCGCCGGGCGGACAGACGCTGGGCGAATGGTCCGCCGAGGCGAAGAACGCGATCTCGCACCGGTCGCGCGCGGCGGCCCGGATGTCGCCGGTGCTGCGCCGGCAGGGGTTCTAGCCGAGCCTGCTCGGCAGCGACCGCAGGATGTCACTCGGTCCAGACCTGGATCCCGTCGATGATCACCTGCCCGTCGTCCGACACGACCTCGATGCGCAGCGTCCCCGCAGATGCCCTCGTCCTGGAACAGGCCCGGCAGGAGCTGGCCGTTCATGCGGGTCGGGGAGCGGAGGCTGATCGTGACCGGCTCCGGGGCTGGGGCATCCTCGTCTTCGACCGCGCCGTCAATCGAGACGCGGATCGTTCCGCAGGTCGGGCACGTGGTCGCGACGATCGAGACGGCGACCGAGGGCTCCAGCGTCATCGTGAGCGTCGCCCCGCGCCTCGACGACGTCGTCGCCGTGGACTCGTAGTAGGCGTTGCCGGTGCGGAGGCGCCACCCGGCCGAACGATCGAGGAGCCGGTCGTCGTGCGGGAGGGACGCGCAGTCGCCGGGCGTCCAGTCCGAGACCACGCCGCGCGCGTCTCGCGCCCGGACGCTGAAGCAGTACTGCATCCCCGGCTCACCCCGGAAGCGGCCGCTGGTGGCACGCGTGTCCGTCTGCCATCGGGTCGGCGTGCCGGGCTGGCTCCCCGGTTCGTGGAGGGCATAGAGCACGTCGTAGGACACGATCTGCCCGAATGGCGACGACGCGGACCAGGTGATCGGGATCGAGCGACCCTCGCGGCGCGCGTTGTCAGCCAGGATCAGCGCCTGGATCCTGGGCGTGATCGCCGCCCGATCGATGCCCCAGCACTCCAGCTGCCCGTCCGTCCGGATGCCGCAATCGTTGCCGCCGCCTGCGTCCATGGCCGCGAAGGTGCCGCCCGGCGGCTCGACGGTCTGCTCCTCCTCGAACCCGCCCCAACAGGCCATCGTGTGGTCAGTCCGGAGGCCACAGAAGCGGGCGCCCGCCTCGATCGAGAGGAAGGTTCCCGCCGGCGGACCCTCGGTCTCGACGCCCTCCTCCCCGCCGGCGCACTCGATGGCGCGGTCGTCCAGCCGGATGCCACACAGCTGCAGGCCGCCCAGGGCGATGGCGGAGAACGTCCCGGCGAGCGTGGGTGTCGGGAACGACGGGTCCTCGGTCCAGCACTGCACCCGTCCGTCCTCGAGCAGCCCGCACGCCTGCCCGTACCCCAGCGACACCTGCGTGAACGTCCCGGTCGGGGGCCGCATCAGGTCCTCGCTGAAGCCGCCCCAGCACAGGACTCGACCGTCGTCGCGGACGGCGCAGGCACCGTCCTTGGTGTCGATGTCGACGAACCGGCCATCGGGCGGCGAGGCGCCGCTGCCGCCCGAGCAACGGATCCTGCCCGCGACGTCGATGGCGCAGGCCATCGAGTCCCCGGCACTGAGGGCAACGAAGTGGCCGGCCATCGGCTGGGCCGAGGACTCGCCCCAGCACGCGAGCGAGCCGTCGGGAGCGAGGATGCACGTCTGCTGGTTCCCGACCGAGACGGCCGCGGCGCGGACCGGGACCGCGTCCGCCGTGCGTGCCGCTCCCGCCTCGAGGGAGACGCGGCCCTCCACGTCGCTTCCCCAGCAGGTGACATCGCCCGCGGCCCGTTCGCCGCACGTGTGATGCCCGCCCGCGCTGACCGCAACGAACGATCCGGCCGGCGGCGAGGCCTGGCCCTCGCGATCGTCGCCCCAGCAGGTGATCGAGCCGCCATCGGCGAGCGCACACGCGTGCGTCGCGCCCGTGGCAACGTCACGGAACCGTCCGTCCGGCGGATCTGCCTCACCATGGCCCCGCTCAGGCTCGATGCCCTCGCCCCAGCACGTGAGCCGGCCGTCCTCGCGAACCGCGCACCCGTAGCCGTCGGCGATGCTCACCGCTGCGAACGGCCCGGGCTCCTCACGCCCCGGGGCTTCCTCCATCCCGTCGACGCTCCAGCACACCAGCGACCCGTCCCCGCGGACGGCGCAAGCCTCGCCGGAGCCCGGTGCGACGCTCACGTCGCGGATGGATCCCGGCTGGGTGGTGATTCCCTCCTCGCCACCGCCTCCCCAGCACGCGAGGGTCTCGTCCACGCGAATGCCACAGGCGTTGTACGAGCCGGCGCTGACGGAGAGGAACGCGCCCTCCGGGGGCGAGCTGCCGCTGCCACTGTCTGCTGACCAGCAGGTCAGGGACCCATCGCCGCGGATCCCGCACGTTTGCATGAACCCGGTGCTGACGGTGCGGAACGTGCCGGCGGGCGGGTCGGGCGCCCCCGGGCCCCAACAGGCGAGCGTGCGTCGTCGCGGACGATGCAGGTCGAGGAGCCCGTCGCGCTCACCCGGGCGAGCGACGCTCCCTCGGGGGGTGTCGGCGATGGCTCGGGCGAGGGAGTTGCCGAAGGGGCGGCGACCGGTGTCGGCGCCGGCGTCGGCTCGGTCGTGGTCGCGCATGCGGCGGCGATCAGGCCGACCAGGACGGCAACCCCCGCGGCGTGTGTCCACCCACGTGCGTGCATCGGAGCCTCGTAGGCGAACCCGTTGGTACGGGCCCTCCTTCGCGGGTGAGACGGTCACGGACGGCCGATGTTGCGCTCGGTGTAGCCTAGGTCCCCTGATCGGGGCGTGGCGCAACGGCGGCGCACGTGCTTTGGGAGCACGAGGTTGTGGGTTCAAATCCCACCGCCCCGACCACTCGCTCTTGCGCCGGGCTAGGCGATGTCAGGCTCCGCTGGGAGCCTCGACGAGCGGGCCGTCGCCGTGCAGCTCGGCCAGCACCTCCCGACCGCGGCGAGGACCGTCCTCGACGTGCCCGAGGCTGACCGGGCCGCCGATCCGGCGACCGTCCTGGGTCGTTCCCTCGAGCCAGCCGGCGGCGGGCGGGCGTGGACGGTGGAGATCAGCAGGCGGGCACACCACTGGGGCTTGTCCTGCGCGTCGCGCCAGGCATCGATCGTGGCACCGCCCACCGGGAGCCCGGCGAGCGTGACCTCACGAAGCGAGAACCGTCGGTGTGCGATCACGCGATCGCCGGCGTCAGCGACGCGAGCGGGGCTGCTCATCCACCACGCGAGGCTCGCGGCCCGGCCGCGGCGGGTTGGGACGGGTCCCGGGGGCCATGTTCGGCGTTCGCTCGGCGGGCGGCCGTGCGTGCGCGGTTGCGACGGACGACGAGAATGCGGACTTCTCGGCGGGCGAGAGGCGCGACATCCACAGCTCGGCCGTCTGGCGGGTCCGCTCGTCCTCGGCGACCCGCTGGGCCTTTTCGTAGCGCGATCGTTTGGTCATGCGTGAGCCTCGGCGATGGCAGGTCGGGGTGTCTGGGTGGTCAACAGGTTCACCTTCACGTTCCCGAACGGTGCAGACAGACGCACGGCCAGTTCGAGACGTTGACCAGACGAGGGCGGGGTATCCCGCACGGGGGATCGTACCACCCGACCCTGACGGCCCCCTCGAGACGCATCCCGGGCGGCGCCGATCGCCTAGTTGACCTCGATCGTCGCCGTCATGTTCGGGTGGATCGAGCAGTGGTAGGCGAACGTGCCGGCGGTGTCGAACGCCTGGCTGAAGGTCGCGCCGGGCGCGATGCTCGAGCTGTCGAACGACCCGTCGTCGGCCGTCGCCGTATGCGCGGCGCTGTCGTCGTTGGTCCAGGTGACGGTCGTCCCGGCCGCGACCGACAGCGATGCCGGCCCGAACGCGAAGTTCGCGATCGTCACGGCGTCGCCGCCACCGCAGCCGGCGCCTCGCTCGGGGCGGCCTCGCTCGGGGCGGCCGCCGATGCCGCAGCCGACGCCGCTGGGCTCGAACCCGACCCACCGCACGCGGCAAGCGCCGCCGCGCACACGAGCAGGCCGACGAGCAGGACGGGACGCGGGATGACAGTCGACGACATGAGGCTGGCCTCCTGGCACCGGCCTGGGCGGGCCGGATCTGGGCGAGGATACGTGCCCGCGGACGCCGCGGTTTGACGCACGCCACGATCGATTCGACACTCGGCGACGAAGGGGAGTAGTCCTCCTCCGGCCGATCGACATGCTGGCGCGATGGCGCCCGGTCGCCGGGCCCGCGCGGCGGGCGGACGAGACCTTCGACTCATCGACACCATCCTCGGGTGTCGGGTCGAAGGGCATGCCTCGTCGGACCCGCGCCCCCAACCGGAGCCCACGTGGACCCCTTCCTGCTCTCGTTCGGCGTGATCTTCCTGGCCGAGCTCGGCGACAAGAGCCAGCTCATGGCGATGGCGTTCGCGACGCGCTACCGGCCGCTCACCGTCCTCGTCGCGGTCACCCTCGCGACCCTGCTGGTGCACGCCGGCTCCGTCGTCGTCGGGGCGCTGTTCGCCGTCGCGCTGCCCCGCGACCTGATCAGCATCGCCGCCGGCATCGCCTTCCTCGTGTTCGCGGCCTGGACGATCCGCGGCGACGAGCTCGGCGAGGGCGACGAGGGCCGCGCGCAGCGGACGGGCCGCTGGGCGCTGCTGACGATCGGGACCGCGTTCTTCCTCGCGGAGCTCGGCGACAAGACGATGCTCGCGACGATCACGCTCGCGACGACGAACGAGCCGATCGCGATCTGGCTCGGATCGACCGCAGGGATGGTCGCGGCCGATGCCCTCGCGATCGGCGTGGGCGCCGTCCTCGGCGCGCGGCTCCCGGAGCGGGCGATCAAGATCTTCGCCGCGGTCGCCTTCGTCGTGTTCGGCGTGCTGCTGATCGCCGAGGGCCTGCACCTGTTCTAGCGGGACACGCCCACCGAGCGGTGCATCGGGACGCCCGTGTCGCGGCAGACGGTCGTGAACTCGATCGACTCGCCTACCGCGGCCGCGGCCACCGGACGCTCCACGACCTCGTAGCCGAGCCGCGGGAACCAGTCGATCGCCGTCTCGGTGAGCAGCCACAGGTCGCGGATGCCCGTCTCGCGGGCCAGCGCCTCGGTCGCGGCGACCAGCGCCTGCCCGACGCCGCTGCCGCGCTGGTCGGGCGCGACGACGACGGACCGCAGCAGCCCGTCGTCACCGAACCGCTCGATCGCGGCCGCGGCCACGACCGGGCCGTCCGGCGCTGTCCCGCCCGACGATCCCGAGGTCGAACGCCGCCGCGGCGCCGTCGAGCGGCAGGCCGGCGTCCGCGAGCAGCGCCTCGACGGCCGGGACGTCGCCGGGCGTCGCCCGGGTGAACTCCATCAGCAGCACCCGCCCCCGCCGCAGCAGCCGTCGCTCGCCATCGGCAGGTCGTCGCGCGGCGTGAGGTCGATCAGCGGCGCCGCGTCGGCGGGCTTCGACGCCTTGACGATCGCGCTCACCATGCCGTCGGCGACGTCGTGGGTCGGGAGCAGCTGGACGTCGACGAGCCCGGCGTCGACGAGCCCCGCGGTGAACTCGGACACGGACAGCGCCCCCGCGATGCAGCCCGTGTACGAGCCGCGCTCCGCGCGCTCGGCGGCGGTGAGGCGGTCCTCCGCGACGATGTCGGTGATGCCCATCCGGCCACCCGGTCGCAGGACGCGGGCGATCTCGCGGAACACGGCCGGCTTGTCGGCCGCCAGGTTGACGACGCAGTTGCTGATCACGACGTCGACGCTCTCCGCGGGCAGCGGGATCGCCTCGATCGTCCCCTTGAGGAACTCGACGTTCGTGGCGCCGGCCTCGGCCGCGTTGCGCTGCGCGAGGGCGAGCATCTCGTCGGTCATGTCGAGGCCGATGGCCCGACCCGTGGGGCCGACGCGGCTGACGCGGACAGGAGCACGTCGATGCCGCCGCCGGACCCGAGGTCGAGCACGCGCTCGCCCTCGTGGAGCTCCGCGACCGCGATCGGGTTGCCGCACCCGAGGCTGGCGAGGACGGCCGCCTCGGGCAGCTCCGCGCGCTCGAGCGCCGAGTACAGCTCCGGGCCGACCTCCTGGCTGTTCCCCGTGCAGCAGGTGCCGTCGCCCGCCTGGCGCGCGGCCTCGGCGTAGCGGGCCCGGACCTCGGCGTGGATCGCCGCGGCGGTGGTGTCGTCGGTGGCGGGCTGTGCGCGGGCGGTGTCGGTGACGGCGGGCATGGCGTCTCCTTCGATCATGGTGCGGTGAGCGGGTCAACAGGCGGCGGGCGATCGCCGGAGCGCGCGGGCGACGCGGCCGACGAGCGACGGGTCACAGCACGCGCGGACGCAGGCGGCGATGCGGGCGAGGCGATCGTGGGCGATGGACCGCTCGCGCTCCTGCTGGATGAGGGCGACGAGCTCGGGCGACGTGAACATGGGATCGAGGCTCCTTGGCGGCGTGTGCGGTATTGATACTTGACGATATCGAGAGTTGTCAATACCATCCGGCACATGAAGCGTCTCGTCGATCCCGACGCCCTCCTCCTCCAGGGCGCGGCGGATCCCACCCGGCTCGCGATCCTGCGGCAGCTGGCCGCGGGCGCCGCCCTCGTCGACGGGATCTGCGCCTGCGACTTCACGTCGTGCTGCGACGTCGCCCAGCCCACCGTGAGCCACCACCTCAAGGTGCTCCGGGAGAGCGGCTGGGTCCGCTCGGAGCGGCGCGCCAGCAACGTCTACTACTGGCTCCGCCCCGAGGCCGTCACCCGGTTCGGCCAGCTGGCCGGCGAGCTCGCGCCCACGATCGGCGCCTCGCGGCAGGCGGCCGGGCGGGCGCTCCCCGTCGTCCAGCCCACCGCCTGACACCCGGACAGCAAACGGCACGCGCCCGTGTGGGACGCGTGCCGCGTGCACGTTCGGCGCCCGGCGATCCGGGCAGATGGCGCGCTGCTAGCGCGGGAACTCGTTCGTCGTGTCGGGGTTCGACTCCTCGGCCTCTTCCTGGGCCTGGTCGCCGACCCCGGCGCCACCCGCGGCGCCGACCGCGCCACCGACGACCGCGCCGGGAGGTCCCGCCACGGCGCCGCCGACCAGCGCGCCCGTGATCGCGCCACCGGCGCCGCCCACGCCCGCTCCGGCCTCGTCGTCGCCGTCCATCGCCTCGCCGGCGACCGCGCCGCCGACCGCGCCGACGACGCCGCCGACCGCGGCCCCGACCGGCCCGCCGACCACCATGCCGACACCGGCACCGGCCAGGGCGCCTGCGCCTGCGCCGACGGCCTCCGTCGCGTGCTCCTCGTTCTCGGGCGCGGTGCCGTCGGCGTCGACGGGAGTCGTGCGATCGAGCGTCGGATCGAATCGGATCGCCGGTGACGTCGTTCGGGTTGGTCACGTTGTGCTCCTTCGATGACAGCGCCCGTCCCGAGCGGGACGGGTCGATGTCGGCGACGGTAGAAACCGCGCCTGTCGAAACGCACGCTGCTGTGGCGCCGGCGCGTATCGAATGCATCGAAGGGCGCCACCGCCGATAAGGACCATCGCCCCGTGGCGCGATCCCGCCGCGTGCCGCATCATCCCGGGGTCCGATCCGGGGAGATCGGCGCAGGAGGCGCGTCCCGCCCATGCCCGTCGTCCGCTGGCGCTCGCGAACCCGACCCGCCCGGTTGGCGGTGGTCGGGCTGCTGGGCGCGATCCTCGTCGGTTCCCTGCCCGCAGCCGCCGCGGCCGCCGGCCCTGCGCGGCCCGACCGCCTCCCGGCCGCAGCCGTCGATCCGGGCGGCGCGACCACCGTCATCGTCCGCTACCGCGAGGGCACGTCCAGCGCTCGCAGGACCGCGGCACGCGAGCGCGCGCAGGCGACGCGCGAGCGCAGCCGGCCCGACAAGGGGCGCGAGGTCGTCCGGCCGGCGCACGGTCGCTCGGTGGCCGAGACCGTCCAGGCGCTGCTCGCCGATCCCGCTGTCGCGTACGCGGAGCCCAACTACCCGGTCCAGCTCGCCGCCAACCCGATGACCGAGCCGCTCCGGGCGCCCTACCAGTGGGGCCTCGAGAACGGTGGCGGCGAGTGCGTGGACGAACTTCGAGCTCGGCTGCGCCAGCGACGTCGACATCGACGCCGCGGCGGCCTGGCCGGTCTGCGACGGGCGAGGGCGTGGTCGTCGCGGTCCTCGATGACGGCCTCGACTTCACGCACCCCGACCTGGACACCCAGGCGTGGACGAACCCGGACGACGCGACGGTCGACGGCAGGACGACGACGAGAACGGCTTCGTCGACGACGTCCACGGGGTCAACCTGTGCGCGCGCCGCCGGCCCGTCGACCGAGCTGCACGGCGCGAGCGAGGACTTTCACGGCACCGCCGTCGCGAGCGTCATCGCGGCCGCCACGGACGGCACCGGGATGGCAGGCGTCGCGCCCGATGCCGAGCTGATGGCCGTCCGCTGGCTGATCAACAACAAGTGCATGGACACCGACATGGCCGCGGCCGCGATCGAGTACGCGGTCGACGAGGGCGCGGACGTGATCAACGCCTCGTGGGGCTCCGAACAGCCGTCCACGACCCTGCTCAACGCGGTCCACTACGCCGAGGACGCGAATGTCCTGATCGTCGCCGCCGCGGGCAACGAGGTCGGGATCAACTTCTACCCGGCCAAGTACGACACGCCGAACGTCCTCTCGGTTGCCGCCATCCGGCCGAGCGGCTACCTCGCCTCGTTCTCGAACCGCGGGTCGTGGGTCGACATGGCCGCGCCCGGGCAGAGCATCCTCGTCGCGTGCGTCTCGGGGTGCCCGTCGGGCTACGCGATCGCCGACGGGACGTCGTTCGCGGCGCCGCACGTCGCCGGGGTCGCGGCCCAGCTGCTGGACGTGAAGCCCGACCTGCGCGACAGCCGTCAGCTCGCTGCGCAGCAAGCTCATCAACTCGGGCGTGCCCAGCCCGAAGCTCGACGAGGGGCTGACGACGAGCGGGCGCCGCCTCAACGGGGCGTACGCGATCGACGTGACCGCCCCGTCCGCGCCAGCCGTGAGCGTCCGCGCGAAGCTCGGCTCGACCATCGGGACGTCATCGACGGCGATGGCGATCGCGTGGCCCGCGTCGACGGATGCCACCGGCATCGAGTCCTACCGGGTCCGCTTCCGCAAGACCGGCACCACGACATGGACCACGATCGCCGGCGCGACGACCTCCCTCAGCGCGACGGCGTTCCTCACCTACAGCCAGCCGTACGAGCTCCAGGTCACGGCCCGCGACCGCGGCGCGAACACCACGACGACGACCGTCGCGTTCACCCCGACGCGCTACACGGAGTCGTCGAGCCTCGCGACGTACACCGGCAGCTGGTCGCTCGTCGAGAGCTCGAACTACCAGGGCGGCAAGGCGCGCGCGACGACGACCGCGGGCAAGAAGGTCGCCTACGCCATCACCGGGCGCTCGATCGCGTGGGTCGCCGCGACCGGCCCGACGCGCGGCTCCGCGAAGATCTGGGTCGACGGTGTCTACGCGGGCTCCGTGAGCCTCCACGCCTCGACGACGTCATATCGCAAGGTCGTCTGGTCGCGGTCGTGGGCCGCGGCGCGGCCCGCACACGGTCACGCTCGTCGTGAGCGGCACGAGCGGCCACCCGCGCGTCGACGTCGACGCGATGATCGTCGCCCGCTAGGGTCCGTCCGGCTCGTCGCTCGTCTGGGTCGCGCTGCGCCGCTGCGCCCGGCGCATGGATCCCGTGCCGGGACGGCCGCATGATGAACCGCATGCATCGCGGCGCCGGCGATCGAGGTCGGAGCGGCGTCCGGGCCGCCCTGGAGCCGAGGGTTTGTGCCTCCCGCGCATCGTTCGGGTGATCGGCCCGCGATTCGATGCCTCGCGTGCATCGGCACGCTGGCGCCCTAGGGTCCTCGCGGGGTGTGTGTGCGCAACGCGCACGAATCGCTGGCCCGAACGCGGTTGTCGTGCGCGCCACGCACGATCTGTGGCGATGCGAGCCCGGCACCGCGCCACCGACGCCTGGCGGGCGTCGGCACGAGCTGCACGCGCTCGCATCGATCGTCGGAGCCTCGCCGCCGGCTCGTGGTACCTGGGGCGCCGCTGGCGCGCGCCAGGCGGCGCGGCTGACGCTCGCTACCGGGCCGCGAGCGACGCGAGCAGCACCTCGCCGCGATCCTCGAGCGTGAAGCCCGCGGAGCGTGAGCAGGTCGCGCATCGGGCGGTTGTCCGGGGACAGCTCGGCGAGCAGGTGCGCGACGCCTTCGCCGCGGGCGACCTCGACCGCCGAGCGCACGAGCGCCGCGCCGACGCCGCGCCGCTGCCAGGCATCCGCCACGACCAGCGTCAGCACCCGGTCGTCCGACGCCGGCACGCGGGAGACGCGGGCGACACCCGCGACCTCGGTCTCGCCACTCGCACCCGCGCCCTCGGCGACGAGCGCGAACTGGCGGTCGTAGTCGACGTAGCAGATCCGGGTCAGCCGCTCGTGCGCGGTCCGCTCGGCGAGCGAACGGTCGACGCCGTAGCGCGCCCGGACCGTCTCCTCGGACAGGGCGCCGTGGAAGCGGGCGACGGCGGGCTCGTCCTCGGGCCGGATCGGCCGGACGACGAGCGAGACCCCGTCCTCGGTCGCCAGCGTGCGCTGGTACTCGTGCGGATACGGCCGGATGGCGAGGCGCGGCAGGTCGGCATCGGCGACCGAGGCTGGGTGCAGCACCACCCGCGCGTCGAGGGCGATGATCCGCTCGGGTGACGCCAGCAGCGGGTTGATGTCGATCTCGGCGATCCGCGGCTGTTCCGCCACGAGCTCGCTGAAGCGGACGAGCAGCCCCGCGATCGCGTCCTCGTCGATCGGCCGGCGGCCGCGGACGCCCTCGAGCACGCCCGAGATCGTCGTCTCGCGGATCAGGTGCCGCGCCAGCGTCATGTTGAGCGGCGGCAGGGCGAGCGCCCGGTCGCGGAACACCTCGACCAGCTGCCCGCCCATCCCGAACAGCAGCACCGGTCCGAACTGCGGGTCGGGCGACGACCCGACGATCAGCTCGTAGCCGGTCCAGTTGATCATCGGCTGGATCGTCACGCCCTCGAAGTGCTCGATCCCCGCCTTCTCCGCGACGGCCGCGCGGATCTGGTCGAAGGCCTCCCGGACGGCATCGCCATCGCGCAGGTTGAGCACCACGCCGCCCACGTCGGTCTTGTGGGTGATCGTCCGCGACAGGAGCTTCGCGACGACCGGGTAGCCCATCTCCTCGGCGGCCGCGACGGCCTCGTCGGGCGTGGCCGCGACCTCCGTGTCGCTGATCGGGATCCCGTACGCCGCGAGGACCTTCTTCGACTCGTACTCGGTCAGGAGCGTCCGGCCCTCGGCGGCGACCGCGGCGACGATCCGGTCGACGTCCTCGCGCGCCTCGCCGCGCTCCGGGGCCGCGGGCAGGGCCGGCGTCTCGTACAGCGACCGCAGGTTGTCGCCGTAGCGCCACAGGTGGTTGAACAGGACGCACGCGGTGTCGGGGTAGGCGAACGTCGGGATGCCCGCCTCGCGCAGGATCCGCGCTCCCTCCTCGACGTCGGCGCCGCCCATCCACGAGGCGAGGACCGGCTTGCCCTCGATCCGCGCGTGGCGGACGAGCGCCTTCGCGGTCTCGGTCGGGTCGGTCATCGCCTGCGGGGTGAGGATCACGAGCAGCCCGTCGGACGCCGGGTCGGCGGCCGCCACCTCGAGCGCCTTCGCATACCGCTCGGGCGGGGCGTCGCCGATGATGTCGATCGGGTTGTTGTGGCTCCAGACCGCCGGCAGGACGGCGTTGAGCGCGTCCATCGTCTCGGGGCTGAGCGCCGTCAGCTCGCCGCCGCCGCCGATGAGCGCGTCGGTGGCGATGACCCCGGGCCCGCCGGCGTTGGTCACGATCGACAGCTTCCGCCCGCGCGGCCGAGGCTGCTTGGCCAGGATCTCCGAGACCTCGAACAGCTCGCTGATCGAGTCGACCCGCAGGACGCCGGCCCGCCGGAACGCCGCGTCGAGGACGTCGTCGGAGCCCGTGAGCGAGCCGGTGTGCGAGGCCGCCGCCTTCGCCGCCTGCGCCGTGCGCCCGGGCTTGATGACGATGATCGGCTTCGTCATCGCCACCTCGCGGGCCGCCGACAGGAAGGCGCGCGCGTCGCCGATCGTCTCCATGTAGATCACGATCGAGTCGGTGTTCGGGTCGTCGCCCAGGTAGTCGATGACGTCGCCCCAGCCGACGTCGAGCATCGAGCCCAGGCTGACGATCGCGCTGAAGCCGACGTCCTCGCGCGTCGACCAGTCGAGGATCGCGGTGAGCAGCGCGCCCGACTGGCTGACGAACCCGACCCGGCCCGGGTTCGCGATCCCCGCCGCGAACGTCGCGTTCATCCGCTCGATCGGGTTCATGACGCCGAGGCAGTTCGGGCCGACGACGCGGATGCCGTACCGGCGCGCGGCCGTCCAGCACCTGCCGCTCGAGCGCCGCGCCCTCCTCGCCGACCTCCTTGAACCCGGCGCTGATGATGATCACGCCCTTGATCCCGGCCTCGCCGCAGTCCGCGACGAGCTGCGGGGCGGTCTTCGCCGGCGTGACGATGACCGCGAGGTCGACGGGCTCGCCGATCGCCGCGACCGACGGGTAGGCCTTGACGCCGAGGATCGCCGGCCGGGTCGGGTTGACCGGGTAGACCGTGCCGCCGAACGGGCTCGACAGGAGGTTCCACAGGATCGTCCGGCCGACGCTGCCCGGCTTCTCCGTCGCGCCGATGACGGCGATGGAGGTCGGGTGGAAGATCGCGTCGAGCGGGTGGCGGTCGTCGCCGCGGACCGCGGCTGCCGCAGGCGTGGACGTGGACGGGGCGGTCATCGGGATGGGCCTCGGTGGCGGGCATGTGGGGACGGCGCACGTGACGGGTGCGGGTACAGCGTCTACCCCAACGGGTCGGAGCGCAACGGGCCGGCTGGCGCGCGATCCCCGGGCCATCCGGCCTCGAACGAGGGCCACTTGGACGGTGCGCCAGGGGCCGAACGACCGCCACGCTCTGGACTGCCGACGCGCCCGACCGGATGCGCGCCCACGCACCGCGTCCCACCGGAGCACGCATGACCGATACCGCCGAGGCCGGGCGCCTCGGACGCCTGCGCACGATCCACCCCGGCTGGATCCTCGTCGTCCTCGACGTGATCGGCCTGCTCGTCGCCGGCTACCTGTCGGTCGTGGAGCTCGGCGGTGGCGTGCCGTCGTGCGGACCCGCTGCATGGCTGCGAGACGGTCGCGACGAGCGAGTACAGCCGGATCGGCGGCATCCCGGTCGCGGTGTTCGGCGTCGCGCTGTCGCTGATCCTGCTGACGCTCGCGCTGGCCTGGATCCGCACCGACAACCCGCTGCTCCTCGACGTGCACTGCGGGCTGTCGCTGATCGGCGTGATCTTCGAGGTCTACTTCCTGTCGCTGCAGGTGTTCGTCATCCGCGCCGTGTGCGTGTGGTGCACCCTCTACGGCCTGACGCTCATCGCGCGCTTCGTGGTCGCGCTGGTGATCTGGATCAGACAGGGGAGGCTTGGCGGCGCGGCTGGACTGACGCGTGGCGTCAAGGCGCCAGGGTCGCCTTCAGCGCGAGGATCCGGTCATACGAGGCGCGCAGGGTCGCGAGCGGCAGATACCCCGCCGTCGCCTTGCGCATCAGGTAGTCGTACGCGTCCCTGGTCGCCGACTCCGAGCTCGTCAGCATCACCAGGTCGACGCCGGCCTTCGAGGCGCGGTACGCGAGGCCGGCGGCCGAGACGCCGCGCGCCGCGGCCGTCCCGTTGAGCGAGTCCGTGATCGACACGCCCTCGAAGCCGAGCGTGTCCCGGAGCAGCCCCGTCGCGATCGTCCGCGACCAGCCCGGCCGCATGCGTCCCGTCGTAGGCGGTGTAGGTGGCGTTCGACAGCATGATCATGGGCACGCCTGCGGCGATGCCGGCCTGGAACGGCGCGAGGTCGGACGCGAGGGCGGCGCGCGACGCGGTGACCGTCTCCACGTACCTGTCCGTGTTGCGCTTGACGCGGCCGATCCCCGGAAAGTGCTTGAGCGTCGCGATGACGCCACGGTCGGCCAGCCCGAGCGCAAAGGCGGGTGCGAGGCGGGCGACCTTCGCGCTGGAGGTCGAGAACGTCCGATCCGCCAGGTACATGAAGCCGCCGGTTCCGTACGCGACGTCGGCGACGGGAGCGAGGTCGACGTTCACGCCGGACGCCCGGAGGCCATGCCCGGTCGCCTGGCCCTTGGTGCGGACGAACGTCGTGTCGCCGTTGGCGCCCATGGCCTTGGCCGAGTACCTGGTGGCGGCCCAGGGGATGGTGCGGATGTCGCCGCCCTCCTGGTCGGCCATGACCAGCAGCGGCGGTTGGCCGCCGGCCGCGGCGGCGGCCTGGAGCTGCCTGATCGCCGCGGTGAGCGCCGCTTCGGTGGTGATGTTGCAGCAGCGGAACAGGACGATGCCGCCGACCTCACCCCGTCGAACGCGACCGAGCAACGAGCTCGACGGGCTCGCACCGTTCATGCGCACGACCATCTTCTGCCCGACGAGCTGGGCGAGCGTCGGCTCTCCGGCCGCGGACGCGGTGCCGGCGGCTGGCCCGGCCATGGCGGTGAGGATGATCGCGACGATGAATGCCAGTCGGCGAACCGGACGCGTGGACATGAGCCGCCTCGATCGGGCGCCGGTAGCTGGCGCGGCGCGCAGTATGCGCGCGCGACCTGCGCGGATCCAGCCCTAGCCGCCGGCTCCGGTCGGCGGATCGTCGGATGGGGCGGCGGACGGCGACGCGGACGGAGCGTCGGTCGGCGCGTCCGAGGGCGACACGGCGGGCGACGGTCCGGGACCGGCGGGGCCAGGTCGATCGGCGACGGCGGCGGCTCGTCGGGCGGGCCGGCCATGGGCGTCGGCGTCGGCGTCGGCGTGGGCAGCGGCAGCGGGACGAAGGTCGGCTTCGGCGTCGGCTTCGGCGTCGGGTTCGGTCCGCCGCCGGTCCACGTCTTCGTCGCGCCCTTGACGTACAGCCACTCGCGCGCCGCGAGCTCCGAGTCGTGGATCTTGCGCGCGATCGTCCGGCCGAAGTACCGGATGTGCCACGGCTCGTACTGGTAGCAGGTCGCGGCGGGCGACTTCGCCTTCGGGTAGCTGACGATCCAGCCGTACCGCCACGCGTTGCGCGCGATCCATGCGCCGGCCCGCGTGCGGCCCCAGTCCGCGACGTCCCACGGTTCGGGGCCACCGGGCGTCCGCAGGTCGAGGACCGTGCCCAGCTGGTGCTCGGAGTGGCCCGGCCGGGCGGACCCGAGGAGCGCCGCCGCGTAGCCGTCCTCGAGCACCCAGCGATTGAACGTCGAGACCTGGGTCATGTAGCTGCGGTAGCCCGACTGCACCGCGAACGGCGCCCCGGCCGCGCGCGCCGCGCGGAACATCGCCGTGAGGTCGGCGAGCGCGATCTTGCGCACCGAGCCGCGTCCCGAGGCGCCGGAGCGGGTCACGGGCACGAGGTCGACGGGGGCATAGGCGCGCGTGAGCCGATAGCGCGTGTCGAGCAGGCTCCGGTACCAGTCGCTGCGGGCGACGTAGCGGGTGACCGTGTCCGCGTACGCGCACCGGGGTGCGACCCCGGCGTCCGCCTGGCGCACGGGCGTGCCGCCGCCGGCCCCGGCGGCGAGCGTCGCGAGGACGGCGGCCGCGAGCCCGATTCGGAGCCCGCGGTGCGGGCGGACAACGGCCATGTCCCGACCGTACGGAGACCGGGTGCGGTGGGGAATAGCCCGATCGGGTCCCGTGCACTGCGACCTACGGTGTTTCCATGATGGCGTGCGCGCGGGAGCCGGTGCATGCTGGCCGCCCGCAACTGGACGGAGGACCCCGCCCATGACGCCAGACTCGCCGCTCCACCGGGCGTTGACCGCCTGGCGCGTGGCTGAGCGCCGGCTGTCGATGACCGGCGTGGACGACCCCTCCCGAGCCTCCCTCGCCGCCGAGGTCGAGCGCCGGCGGCTGGCGTACCAGGCGCAGTTCGACGCGGTCGAGGACGTGGCCGGTCACGGGGCGCCGTACACGGATGACGAGGCCGGGACGGCCGCGGCTCCTGATGCGGACGCCCCTGCGGCCGCCGGCGACGCGCCCGTGGGCAGCGCCAGCAGCTGATCCCCGGCAGGTCGGCGCTCAGGCGCGCGGCGGTCCCGCCTCGATCCGGCGCCGCAGCGCCGACGCATCGGCCGACCAGTCGGCCTCGATCCACCACGTCGCGCCTGCCTCCGCGTGGAGCCGCGCGGTCGCCGCGGCCGCAGCCGGGTCGTCGGCCGGCGTCGTCCCGTCGACGACGATGTCGAACGGGCCCGTGCGGCCCTCGCGGGCGCGGGTGCCGGCGAGCCAGCCGACGACCTCCTGCAGCACCTCGGGCCCGGCCGGGCTCCCGTCCGGACCGGTCGCCTGGACCACGACGCCGTCCCAGCGCGCCGCCCGGCGCATCGAGCGCGCATGCGGCCACGCCCCGACCACCCAGACCGGGATCCGCGGCCGCTGGACGGGCGTCGGGCGGAACGTCATCGCGCCGAACCGGTAGTGGTCGCCCTCGAACGCGAACGGCTCGCCCGACCACAGGCCGTCGAGGATGGCGAGCGTCTCGTCGAGGAGCTGGGCGCGCAGCCGCGTCTCGGTGATCTCGCCGACGTTCGCGAAGCCCTGGTCGTCGAGCGCGCCCAGGCCCACCGGCAGGACGAGCCGGCCGCCGGACAGGATGTCGAGCGTCGCCGCCTCGCGGGCGAGCTTCCAGGGACGCCGGCGGCTGGGCGCGAACACCATCGCCCCGAGCCGGATCCGCTCCGTCCGCATCGCCATCGCCGCGAGCAGCACCCACGGGTCGTACATCTCGCCGTCGCCGATGGCGATCGCGTCATACGTGAACACGGCGTCCCAGCCCGCAGCCTCGGCCGTGGCGGCGAGCTCGGCCTGGGCGAGCGGATCGCCGCCGGTGACGATGACGCCGTACTGCATCGACCCATCTTCGCCGATGGGCGGGCGCGTTGGGCCGACGGGCCGGACGGCACGGGTGGTTCGGGACCATGTGGCGGTGCGTCCCTCGCGCCGGGCGTGCGACGCTTCGGCGATGCTGGCGCGCGTCCCCGTGCCGTTCCTGTTCGTCCTGCTCGCCATCGCGCTCGTGGCGTGCGGCGAGCTCGAGCGACCGCGTCGCCGGCGGCTGCGCCCGGCGGGTCGCTCGTCGTGCGTGATGCCTGGGTCCGGGCCGCGGCGGAGGGCGGGCTCAGCGCCGCCTACCTCACGATCGCCAACGGCGACCGCGCCGGACGACGCGCTGGTCGGCGTCAGCGCCCCGGCCCTCGCGACATCCGTCAGCCTCCACGAGACGACGACGGGTGACGACGGCATGACCGGGATGCACCACACGCCGTCGATCGCGATTCCCGCGAGCGGCACCGTCGCCCTCGAGCCCGGCGGCTACCACGTGATGCTCGAGGGCCTGGAGCGGGACCTCGTCGCCGGCGAGACGGTGCAGCTCGTGCTCACCTTCGAGCAGGCCGGACCGGTCACGGTCGACGCGCAGGTGCGGGCCGGGTAGCCGCCATGTCCGAACGACCCGCCGCGCCGCCGCCCGCCCCGCTCGACCGTCGCGCTGCACTCGTCGGTGGTGCGCTGCTCGCCGTGTTCGCCGCGGTCGCGATCGGGCTGCTCATGCTCGCGATGGGTGGCCGGGAAGGCACGGCGGGAGCCGTCGCCGGCGAAACACCGCGCGGAGGCGAACGCGTCGTCCCGCAGGCTGCCCCGGACCTCGAGCTCGTCGACCAGCGTGGCGAGCCGTTCGCGCTGACGTCCCTCGCCGGCCACCCGGTGCTCGTGTTCTTCGGCTACACCCACTGCCCCGATGTCTGTCCCGCGACGGTCGGCGTGCTCAACCAGGTGCTCGCCGACGCGGGTCCGGACGTCCGGGCGGTGTTCGTGTCGATCGATCCGGACCGCGACAGCACGCCGGAGATGGCCTCCTACCTCCGCTACCTCCCCGATGCGTACACCGGCCTGTCCGGCACGCCCGAGGCGATCGCACGCGCGGCGACGGCCTGGGGAGTGAAGTACGCGAAGATCGACGAGGGGACCGACGACGGCTACGGCATGGCCCACACCGCGGACGTGTTCCTCGTCGATGCCGCCGGCACCCTGCGGGCACGGTTCCCGTTCGGCACGGAGGCCGGGCCGATCACGGCCGAGGTCACCGGGCTGCTCGCGGAGCGCGCCGCCGCGCCGTCGGCCGTCGCACAACTCGCCGGCCGCGACGCCTGCTCCGCTCGCCGGTGGGAGCGGCCCGGGCGACGACCTGCGCGTGCTCGTCGTGTCGAGCAGCATCTGGGCCGGCCCCGAGACGCCGGTCATCGTCACCCTCACCGAGCCCGACGGCACGCCGCTCGACGGGTCGCAGGCGGTCGCCGCGCGCGTCATCGGCGCGAACGAGACCGCCACGGCACCCGACGTGACCGCGGTCGCGATCCAGCCGGCGGGCGCGAAGCGGGCCTCGTTCGTCGCCACGGTCCAGGTCCCGGTCGCGGGCTGGTGGCGCCTGGACCTCGTGACTGCGGACGGCCGCAAGGGCTCGGTGCCGATCGAGGCGCGGGATCCTGGCGCCTCCGCGGCGATCGGTGCGCCGGCACCGGCGATCGACACCCCGACGCTCGACGACGTCGGCGGCAAGGCGCTCGCGATCACGACCCAGGAGGCCCCCGACCTGCGGCTCTACCGCGAGTCCACGGCTGACGCCCGCGCCGCCGGCCGGCCGTACGTCCTCGTCGTCGACTCGGCGCGGTTCAAGGTCTCGCCCGCGTGCGGCCGCGCGATCACGATGGTCGGCTATCTCGTCGACCGCTGGGCGGACGAGGTCGCGTTCGTCCACCTCGAGCCGTTCACCTACCAGGTCGTGACGGAGGCGCCGATCCTCGCGGGCGACCTCGCCGACCCGCCGCTCAACGACGAGACGGCCGCGCTCGGCCTCGGAGACGCCGTGTGGCCGGCGACTCGCATGCCGTGGGTCTTCGTCGTGGACGGGGATGGGATCGTGCGGGCGAAGTACGAGGGCATCGTGGGCAGCAACGACATCGACCTGATCCTGAGCCTCATCGCGGGGCGAGGGGTCGTGTCCTAGCTCCCGGCCGCTCCCGCGCCGCGACGGGTGCCCGCCGCGAGCGCGATGAGCGCGACGACCATCGCGACGAATGCAAGCCCGAATGCCGCGGCCGGCGCGACGAACGTCCACACGAGCCCCGCCACGGCCGATGCGACGAGGTCGCCGCCCGCCTGGATCACCGCGAGCAAGCCGAACGCCGAGCCGCGCTTGTCCTCGGGGGCCGCTGACGCGACGGTGGCGTTCTCCGCCGTCTCGACGGCGCCGATGCCCACGCCTGCCGCGATGAATGCCAGCGCGAGTGGCACGAGGTCCGGTCCGGTCACCGCCAGGAGCGCATAGGACACGGCGAACAACGCGATCCCGACCGCGAGCACCCGCGGCCCGCCGACGGCGTCGACGGCGCGTCCGGCCGGGAACGACACGACGGTCGCCGCGACGTTGTAGCCGACATACAGGCCGATGCCGGTGATCGCGGCCCGGTCGGCGCCCATCGAGGGGATGAACAGCTCCGTCGCGCGGAGGATGAGCAGGCTCGTGGCCACGTTCGCCATCTCGAACACCGTGATCGCGCCCAGCAGCCGGCCCAGCCGCCCGTGGAGCAGCGGCCGAATGACGAGCCGGATCGGGCGGTGCTCGCGTGGCGTCTCGGTCCGGAGGTTGTTGATCGCGTACGCGATCGCCCCGGCCGCGAACAGGCCCGGGATGACCGACAGGAGGATCGCGCCACGGATGCCGACGGCGGCGACCAGCGCGATCGCGAGCAGCGGCCCGATGATCGCGCCGGCGTTGTCGAGGGCCCGCTCGAACCCGTAGGCACGGCCGAAGAACCTGGGTTCCACGGCATCGGCGAGGAGCGCGTTGCGGGCCGGCCCGCGGATCCCACGCGCCGCCCACGCGCTGGAGCGCAGCACGGCGACCTGCCAGGCGGTCGTCGCGAGCCCCACGGACGCGGACAGGATGGCGGTCGCCACGTACCCGCCGAGCGCGACGCGGCGCCGGCGCTGCGGGTCGTCGGCGAGCGCCCCGCCGGCGAGCTTGGCGAAGCCGGAGATCGCGTCGCTGAGCCCCTCCACGAACCCGAGCGCCGCGGCGGGTGCCCCGAGGACGACGGTCATGAACGACGCGAGGAGCGCGGTCGGGATCTCGTGCCCGACGTCGGCCAGCAGGCTCGCGACGCCGATCCCGGTGACGCCCTTGGTCAGCCATGGCCGGGAGCCGGCAGGGGACGGGGGTGCTGGCTCGGTCGACGCCGGCTCGGCTGCGGTCACCCGCCCAGCGTAGCGTCGGGCTGCGGCGTCCGGCCGGCGGGCGCGTCCGCGTCGGGCCGGCGATATGGCACCTCGGCGACGAGCACGTTGGGCAGCCCGAGCAGCGCGTCGCGGATGGCCGGTCCGTTGCCGTGGTGGAGGAGCCGCTCCCATGGCCTCGCCGGCAGGTACGCGGGGAGCAGCACGACGATCACGTCGTCGCCCGCCTCCGCAGCGCGCTCCTCGAGAACCGGATCAACGGCCGGACCAGCTCGCGATAGGGCGACTCCACGAGCACGAGCGGCACGGACGGCAGCTGGCGCGTGAACCGCTCGCGGAACGCCGCTCCTGCGGCCCGGTCGTCGGTCACGTGGACGGCGTGCACGTCGTCGGCCATCGTCCGGGCGAGCTTGATCGCATGCACGACGTCGCGCGTCACGTCCGACGCGGGCACGTACACGTGCTGGCGTCGCGTCGGCGGGCCCACGATCGTGGCCGGCTCGACGCGGACGGCGGCCCGACGACCGGCGTACAGCCGCTCCATCGAGCGCATGCCGAGGACGAGCAGCGGCACGACGACGATCACGAGCCATGCCCCCAACGCGAACTTCGCTGCCGCGAAGATGAGGGTCACGATCGCCGTCGCGATCGCGCCGACGCCGTTGACCGCGAGGCTGCGCCGCCAGCCCGGCCCGCGAGTCCGCCGCCAGTGGACGACCATCCCGAGCTGCGACAGCGTGATCGACGTGAACACGCCCACCGCGTACAGCGGGATGAGCGCCTCGACCCGCCCGCCGAATGCCGCGACGACGACGATCGCGAGCACGGCCAGCGCGATGATCCCGGAGCTGAACGCCAGGCGCTCGCCGCGATACGCGAACCGCGAGGGCATCAGCCCGTCCCTCGCGAGCAGCGACGAGAGCCGCGGGAAGTCGGCGAAGGCGGTGTTGGCGGCGAGGACGAGGATGCCCATCGTCGACAGCTGGAGGACGTAGTACATCGGCCCGGTGCCGAACGTGGCCCGGCCCAGCTGGCTCAGGACCGTCTCGTGCGGGTCGGGCTGGGCGCCGGCGACGAGCGCGAGGATGCTCGTGCCGAGGAACAGGATCCCGACGAGCACGGCCATGACCGTGAGCGTCGTCCGGGCGTTGCGCCACTCGGGCTTCCGGAACGCCGGGACGCCGTTGGACACGGCCTCGACGCCCGTGATCGCGCTGCAGCCGTCGGCGAACGCGCGCATCAGGAGCAGCACCCCGAGCGTCTCGGCGCCCGGGATGAGCGGGGTGGCGGGCGTCGCGATGGGGGCGTCGCCAAGCAGCGCGCGCAGCAGCCCCACGCCGATCAGCAGCAGCATCGAGCCGAGGAACAGGTACGTCGGGACCGCGAACACGTTGCCGCTGTCGCGGACGCCGCGCAGGTTGACGAGCGTCACGAGGATGATGCATACCGCCGAGATCGGGACGATCCAGGCGGTCGGGATCGCCGGGAACGCAGAGGTGATCGCCGCGACGCCCGCCGCGACGCTGACGGCGACGGTCAGGACGTAGTCGACGAGCAGCGCGCCCGCCGCGACCATGCCGGCACCCGGGCCGAGGTTCTCGCGGGCGACGATGTAGCTGCCGCCACCGTCCGGGTAGCCGCGGATGGTCTGCCGGTAGGAGACGACGATGATCCCGAGCACGATGACGATGAGGCCGCTGATCGGAAGCGCGAGCCAGAACGTCGACTGGCCGGCGATGAGCAGGGTGAACAGGATCGCCTCGGTCGCATAGGCGACGGACGACAGGTTGTCGCTCGAGAACACGGCGAGGGCCTGGATCTTCGACAGCCGTTCGGTCGACTCGTCGGCCGAGGCGAGCGGCCGGCCGAGCGCGAACCGGCGGACGCGGTCGACGGAACGCCGGACGGGATGCGGGGCTTCGATCGCCGACGGGCGGGCGACGAGGAGGTCCGGCGCGGCTCGTCGGAAGTAGCGCGAGGCGCCGTTCGGGACGCGGACCCTGCGGTCCCCGGGCCGGCGGCCCGGGACCATCGTCACCGGTGCGCCACGGGTCCGGCGGTGAGGACCGTCCGGCCGTCTCCCAGGCGCTCGAGGTGGATCGGCGTGCCACGGACATCCCAGTCGGCCGGCAGCGCCGCGTCGACTGGGGCGTTGACCAGGACGACCCGCGTCGCGAGGCCGCGCCGGACGAGCTCGGCGGCCGCGTACACCTGGTCGTCGCCGGCGGCGAGCGCATCGCGAGCGACGATGGCGGGCAGGTGATGATCGAGATCGGTGTCCACGTCTTCACCGTAGGTCCGGGTCCCAAGAAGGAGGAGGCCGTGGAACGGGTCGAGACGCTCAACAACCCCTCAACAGGCGGCGCTCAGTCCTCCTCGTCGTCGCCGGTGCCGATCCGGTAGCCGATCCCCGGCTCCGCGACGATGAGGCCGCTCGCCCGGCCGCTCGGGTCCGCCCGATCGAGCTTCCGCCGGACCCGGCTGACGTAGACGTGGAGGTAGTGCGCCTCCGCGTCGTAGGCGGTGCCCCAGACCGCCCGGAGCAGGCGACCCTTCGTGAGGAGGCGCCCGCGGTGGGCGAGCATCGTCTTGAGCAGCTCGTATTCGCGCGGCGTGAGGTCCAGGGGCTCGCCGTCGCAGCGGACCTGGCGCCGGGCCGGGTCCAGCTCCAGCGGCCCGACCCGCACGATCCCCTCCTGGTCGGCCTCGCGACCCCCGGCGCGCCGGAGGAGCGCCCCGATCCGTGCCCGGAGCTCGGCGAGCCCGAACGGCTTGGTGACGTAGTCGTCCGCGCCGAGCTCGAGGGCCCGCACCTTCGCCGCCTCCTCGCTCCGCGCCGAGAGCACGAGGATCGGCACGGTCGACTCGCGGCGGACGCGCGTGATGACGGCGAACCCGTCCTGGTCGGGCAGGCCGAGGTCCAGCAGGATGCAGTCGGCCCGCTCGGCGTCCCAGGCGGCGAGCGCCTCACGGACCGAGGCCGCGACGTCGACCCGGAACCCGTGGCCGCGGAGGTTCGTCGCGGTGGGGTCGCTGACCGCGGGCTCGTCCTCGACGAGCAGCAGCCGTGCGCCGGGGTCGGTCACGCGGACGCCTCGTCGACGGGTCGTGCCGCGGCGGGCAGCGTCAGGCGCACGAGCAGCCCGCCGGCGGTGCCGCGCGCGGCGTCGACCGTGCCGCCCATCGCCTCGGCGAGACCGCGGACGATCGTGAGGCCGACGCCCATGCCGCCCCTGCGTGGGGGCGGCCGACGAACGGTAGAAGCGGTCGAACAGCCTGCCCGCGCCTGGTCCGAGACGCCCGGCCCGTCGTCCTCGACCTCGATCACGACCCGGTCGCCGGCGCTCGCGGCCCGCACGGTGACCGTCGACGTCGGCGGCGTGTGGCGCGTGGCGTTCTCCACGAGGTTGGCGAGGCACTGGTCGAGGAACGTCGGGATCGGCCTCGACCGGCGGCAGGTCCTCGCCGAATGCGGTCTGGACCGTGCGCCCGCCGAGGAGCGGCCGCAGGCGATCGATGACCGCGCCGGCCGCATCCTCGACGTCGAGCGCCTCGCGCCGGGCGTGGAGCGCGCCGGCCTGGATCCGGCTGAGGTCGAGGAGCGCCCCGACCATCCGGTCAAGCCGCATGGCCTCTGCCTCGATGGACGTGGCGGTCGCGCGAACCTCCTCGGGGGAGGCGGCCGTGTCCGGGTCCGCGATCGACCCGGCCGCGACCCGGATCCCGGCCAGCGGCGTCCGCAGGTCGTGCGACACGGAGTCGACGAGCGCACTCTTGAGCGCCGCGTCCCGCCGGGCGACCTCGGCCTCGACGGCCTGTGCCCGCAGCACGTCGCGCTGGACCGCCAGCGCGACCTGGTCGGCAGCGAGCGAAAGGAGGCGCGTCTCGATCCGGTCGGGCGGGTCGGCCATCGCCGGGCGGCTGGCCCACAGGCTGCCGAACGGCGCGTCGCCTGCCGCGAGGCGGACGCGATACCAGCGATCCGAGCCCGTCCGCCGGTCCCGGACCCGGCCGGCATGGGTGCCCATCCAGCGTGGCTCGGCACCCTCACGCATCAGCACCTGGACGGTCGGCGGCGCGGCCGGCAGGGGACCCGTCGTGCTGTCGGCGAGGACCCGGTCGCGCCCGGGATCGTCCAGCGTGATCCAGGCACGCGTCATGGCGGCATCCCGCACGAGCTGCCGGACCGCCTCGCCCAGGGCCACGTCCGATGTCTCAGCCGCGAGCGTGCGTGCGATCCCGTACAGCGCGGTCGCCTCCCGTGCCCGGGCCTCCGCCTCGTCGGCGCGGTTGGCGCTCACGCCGGCCAGCCGGCCGATGACGACGGCGACGAACAGGAACAGCACGAGGTTGAGCCACTCCCGCGGGTCCGAGACCGTGAGCGTGAACCGCGGCTCCGTGAACAACAGGTTGTAGATGAGGAAGGCACCGATCGCCGTCGCGACGCCGGCCGCCGTGCGGTAGCGGGTCGCGACGATGACTACCGCGACGAGGTACAGCGGCGACCCGTCGAGCTGGCCGGCCGCCTCGCTCTCGACGACGCCGATCGCGAGGGTGGTGATCGCGAGCAGGGCGGCGATGAAGGCGGCCGCCCGCAGCGCGACGCCGACCGTCGCGCTGGTGGGCGCCGGGAGCGGCGGCGTGGGCTGGTCGGGCACGCGCGCATCCTAGTCCCGCGATGCGCTAGCGTGGCCGCGTGATCCCCCGACGACCCGGCCGGCCCATCGGGGTCGGCATCCAGCTCCCGGAGGTCGAGCGCGAGGTCCGCTGGCCCGAGCTGCGGGCGATCGCCCGCCGCGCGGAGGCGATCGGGCTCGACTCGATCTGGCTCGGCGACCACCTCCTGTACCGCTACGCGTCGGGCGAGGCGCGGGGGCCGTGGGAGGCGTGGACGACGCTCGCGGGCCTGGCCGAGGCGACGGAGCGGGTGACGCTGGGGCCGCTCGTGGCGGCGACCGCGTTCCACGCGCCGTTCATGCTCGCCAAGCAGGCCGCGACCGTCGACGAGATCTCGGGCGGGCGGCTCGTGCTGGGCATCGGCGCCGGCTGGAACCCGGTCGAGTTCGCCGCGCTCGGCGCGCCCTTCGCCTACCGCATCGGCCGGTTCGAGGAGTCGTTCACGATCGTCCGCACGCTGCTGCGCGACGGGCTACATCGACTTCGAGGGCGAGTTCTACGCCGCGCGCGACGCGGAGCTGTTGCCGCGGCCCGCGCGCCCCGGCGGCCCGCCGCTGCTCATCGGCTCGTCCGGCGCGCGGATGCTCGCCCTGACGCTGCCGTACGTCGACGCGTGGAACTCGTGGTATGCCGACACGGGCAACCGGCCGGAGGGCGTCGCGCCGCTGCGGACGGCCGTCGACGAGGCCGCGACCGCCGCCGGCCGCGACCCGGCCGACATCGAGCGGACCGTCGCCATCCTCGTCCAGTTCCCGGGCGGGACCGGCCGGGTGATGGGCGACACCGATCCGAAGCAGGCGGTGGCGCCGCTTCGTGGCACGCCCGACGAGCTCGCCCAGGCGCTCCGCGCGTACGCCCGCGAGGGCATCGGCCACGTGCAGCTCGTCGCTCGACCCGATCACGGAGGGGACCGTCGAGGCCCTCGCGCCGGTCCTCGACCGGCTGGATCGCGGCTGACGGCCGTCCCGCCATGGAGAACGATGCTGCGCCGACCCTCCGGGCTGCTAGCATCCGCGACCGATCGGCGGGCTCGCCGGGCACGCTCAGCGCGGAGCGACCATGACCCACAGCACGGCGCCGCTCGAGATGCCTGGAGGTTGCCCATGACCGAGCCGCGCCAGCGCGGGGCGGGCCCGCGCCACGGCCGGAACGCGGGCGAGGTCTCGGATCTCGACAAGCGGATCATCGAGCACCTCCAGGAGGACGGCCGCAAGCCGTTCACGCAGATCGCCGCCGATCTCGGCGTGTCCGAGGCCGCCGTTCGTGCCCGCACGAACCGGCTCATCGAGCGCGGCATCATGCAGGTCGTCGGCGTCACCGACCCGCTCAAGCTGGGGTTCCAGCAGTGGGCGATGATCGGGATCAAGTGCGAGGCGTCGAGGCTGCTCGAGGTCGCCGAGGAGATGGCCGCGTTCCCGGAGACGGACTACGTCGTCGTCACCGCGGGCTCGTACGACATCCTCGTGGAGTGCGTCGCCGAGGACAACGAGGCGCTGCTCCAGTTCCTGTCGGAGAAGCTGCGCAAGATCCCAGGCGTGCGCGAGACGGAGACGTTCGTGTACCTGCGGCTCATGAAGCAGAGCTACCAGTGGGGTACGCGCTAGCCGTTTTCGGCTGATCGCGTATACGATCCACGTAGTCGCGGCCCACGGGGCCGCTCACACCCGGGGGCGGGCCTGTGGCGATCGAGACGCTGCTCGCACTGCTGCTCGTCGCCATCCTGGCGGCGCTGGCGCTGGTGGGCGCTGCCCCGGGACCGGTCGGCGGTCGCGTCCGCGGGCTCGTCCGCCGCCACGACCCGAAGCCGACGACACGCTCCCCGTCGAGGTCGAGACCGTCCCTGTCCCGGGCCGTCCCGACCGTGTCGCCGTGCGCACGATCGGCGCCGGCGACCCGTCGGACCTCCGGCCCGCGGCCCTCGACCGCGTCGTCCGGGTCGGGACGTGGGTGTTCCTGTTCGTCGTCACGGCGATCGTCGCCGTCACCGACCTGTGGGGCGCCAACGAGGGCCCGATCCTCGCCCTGCTCGTCGTCGGCGCCCTGTACACGTTCGTCCTCCACGAGCTCGTTCCGCCGCGGGTCCCGGATTCGCTCCAGCTGATCGTCGAGGGCGCGCTCGCCGTGCTGTTCGTGAGCGTCCTGCTTGCCCTCACCGGCGGCGCCGCCAGCCCGTTCTTCTTCGCGCTGCCGCTCATCGTCGTCGGGGCGGCGATCGTCGTGCCGCCGGGCATCGCCCTCGGGCTGACCGCCGGCGCCGCGCTCGCGTACCTCGCCGCGGTCCTCGCGGGCACGCCCCGGATCGACGGGCCGTGGATCGCGACGGTCGCCGTCAACATGACCGCCCTGGGCCTCGTCGCGTACGTGGGCATGGCGATCGGGCGCGAGCAGCGGCGGGCGCGCGAGGACGCGAACCGCCTCGCGACGATCGACCCGCTGACCGGCCTCCGGACGCGGCCGTACCTGTTCGGCGCACTGGAGCGCGAGCTCGCGCGCAGCCAGCGCACGGGGCGGGCGTTCTGCCTGCTGATGATCGACCTCGACGACCTCAAGGTCATCAACGACCGCCACGGCCATCTCGCCGGCGACCGTGCGCTGCGCCTCGTGGGCGACGTCGTCCGGGCCGGCACCCGGCTCATCGACACCGGCGCCCGGTTCGGTGGCGACGAGTTCGTCGTGCTCCTCCCCGAGACCGATCCGACGGGCGGCTGGGTCCTCGCCGAGAAGATCCGGCGGGGCGTGGCCGAGGCGGGCCTCGACCTCGACGGCGTGCACGTCGGGACGAGCGTCTCGGTGGGCCTCGTGAGCTGCCCGCAGGACGGCGAATCGCTGGGCGAGCTGCTCGAACGCGCCGACGAGGCGATGTACCGCTCGAAGCGCGCCGGCCGCGACCGGACGACCGGGGTGCCGGTCATGGACGAGGCGTCGCGGACCCGGCCCGCGACCGCGCTCGAAGGCTCCCGGGCCCCCTCGGCGGGAGGTCGCGGCAAGCCGGTGTAGGATCGGCCGGTGACCGACGAACGACCCCGTCCCGGCCCGTCCACGCGCGCGATCCGCGCAGCCTCGCGCGCGCCGCGCGTGACCCAGACGCCGACGACCGTCCCGATCTACCAGACCGCCACGTTCGCCTCGGGCGACGCCGAGGAGCTGGCCGCCGTCCTGACCGGCGAGCAGCCCGGGTACGCGTACAGCCGGATCGACAACCCGACGGTCGTGGCCATGGGCGATGCGGTCGCCGAGCTCGCACGACGCAGAAGCCGGGCTCGCGCTCGCGACCGGCATGGCCGCGATCCACGCCGCGTTCCTGAGCATCATCCGGGCCGGGGAGCGGGTCCTCATCGGCCAGGTCGGCTACGGGACGACGCGCACCCAGGCGATCGCGGCGTTCGGGCGGCTGGGCGTCGACGTCGGGTACGTCGACACGACCGATCCCGCCGCCGTCGAGGCGGCGCTCGCGGCCCGGCCCACGCGGATCCTCCACGTCGAGACGATCGCGAACCCGACCTGCGTGCTGGCCGACCTGCCGCGGCTGGCCGACCTCGCGCACCGCCACGGCGCGCTGCTGACGGTCGACAACACGTTCGCCTCGCCGGCGGTGTGCCGGCCGCTCGAGCACGGCGCGGACCTCGTGATGGAGTCCGCGACGAAGTACCTGTCCGGGCACTCGGACGTGATGGCGGGCGCCGTCGTCGGGTCACGGGACCGGATCGCCGCGGTCCGCTCGGCGCAGATCGACACCGGCGCGACGCTCGGGCCGTTCGCGGCGTTCCTCGTCCTGCGCGGCATCGCGACGCTCGCGGTGCGCATGGAACGCCAGGCGCGGACGGCCATGGCACTCGCGACGTTGCTCGAGCGTCAGGACGGCGTGAACCGCGTGATCTACCCCGGCCTCTCGAGCCATCCCCAGGCGGACGTCGCCTCGCGCATCCTCGACGGCGGCGGCGCGATGCTCTCGGTCGACCTCGAGGGTGGCCGCGACGCCGGTCGCACCGTTCTACGACGCCCTCACGATCCCCGAGCGGACCGCGAGCCTCGGCTGGGTCCACACGATGGTCGTCCACCCGCCGTCCAGCAGCCACCGCTCGCTCGATGCCGGCTCGCTCGCCGCGGCGGGATCACCGAGGGCCTGCTGCGGGTGTGCGTCGGGCTCGAGGACGAGGCCGACCTCATCGCGGACTTCGCGGCCGCCCTCGACGCGGCGCGGGCGGCGATCCCGGTCGCGACCGGCGCGTAGGGGCCTCCCATCGCCACCATCGCGGCGCGCCGCCCGGCCGCCCGCCCCGTCCCCGGTCCGGCCGCCCGCGCTCGGCAACGCCGTGTGGGGCCTGCTGACCTCGGTCAACTTCGCGGTCGTCCAGATCATCGTCCTCGCCTGTTCGCGGTCGTCGGCATGACGCTCCGCCAGCTGCCGGGCTTCGCGTTCCGGTCGTCGGCCGACTACGCGAACGAGATGGCGAAGCTCCACGGCCGTACGACCCGGTGCTCGGCACGGGCGTCGTGGACGCGCTGGAGCGGCTCCAGCTGTTCCACGTGTTCAGCTCGACCTGGTTCAGCATCGGGCTCGTCGTGCTGGTCCTCTCGATCGTCGTCTGCACGCTCGACCGGACGCCCCGCCTGTGGCGCCAGTCCGCGGACATCCGGGTCGTCCAGCCGGACCCGTTCTTCGACCCCACGCTGCCCGACCGGGCGCTGATGGCCGGGGTCGCCGCGCCCGATGTCGCCGCGGTGCTGCGCCGCCACCGGTTCGTCGTGCGCAGCGAGGTCGCCAACGGCGCGACGTACGTCTACGGCGACCGCAACCGCTGGATGAAGCTCGCGACGCTGATCAGCCACGTCGGGCTCATGCTGTTCCTCGTCGCGGCGGCCGTGACCTCGCGGCTGGGCGACGAGCAGGGCCTCGTCGTGGCGGAGGGGGAGTCGCTCACCGTGCAGCCGATCGGGACGCCCGGCCTGCTGCTCGTCCGCAACCTCGGGTTCGAGGCGCCCGGGTTCCTCGAGACCGGCAAGGCGAGCTGACTTCACGACGCAGCTCGCCGTGTTCCGGGACGGCGCAGCTGATCGCCGAGAAGATCATCCGCGTCAACGACCCGCTCACCGTCGGCGGCTACACGTTCCACCAGAACGGGTTCGGGCCGGCGCCGGACCTCGTGATCCGCGACGCCGACGGCCAACCGCTGTGGACCGGCCCGATCCCGCTGACGGACGAGGCCGCGGGCTTCCCGTTCACCGAGTTCGCCGTGCCCGGCCGGGATTTGGCCTCGAGCTCCTGCTCGAGCGCCAGGACGACGGCACGGGCGTGCTGCTCGTGCTGCCGTTCCGGGCCGTCGGCGTGAACGCGGACGGGTCGCCGCAGATCGTCGGCCTCGAGCCGATCGCGCTGATCCGGGGCGAGTCGGACACGCCGACGGGACCGACTTCTCGGTCGAGCTGCGCGGGTTCAGGACTACACGCTCCTGATCGCGAAGCGCGATCCGGGCCGGGCCTCGTGTGGCTCGCGGCCGGCTGCCTGATCGTCGGGCTGCGATCACGTTCTGGCTGCCCCGCCGCCGCGTCTGGGCGAAGGTCAGCGGCGACGGGCGGGTCGCGCTGACGGTCCGCGCGGACCGCTACGTCGACGTGACCGGGAGTTCGGCTCGGTCCTCGACGACCTCGTGAAGGCGGCGGACTGCGCGTCGCGCCGCCGATCGCCAGTCCCGCCCGCCGCCCGTGGATCGCTGAGCGTTCCAACCGGAGCGCACAGGAGCCAGCCGGGGCGCCGGGCGACCCAGTCGTCGACGCCCATCATCGATCGGATCGCCGGGCGTTCCAACGAGCGTCAGTACCCGTCGGCTGGAACGGCAGGCCCGCGATCCGGTCGATCCGTGAGCAGACGGCCACGCGACGCACCGGCCGCGTGCCGCACACTTTCCCGCGATGGCCCCGCTCCACGAGATCCTCGCGACGTTGCTGCCCGACGCCGACTCGATCGGCGCGCCGGTGCCGTCGGCGAGGACGCGCGCGGCGTCGGCTGGGTCCGGGTGCTGCGGGCACGCGTCCCGGCGTTGGACGTCCTCGAGCCGGGCGACCTCGTCATCGTCCCGGCGAGCTCGCTCGCGGTCGTCGCCCCCGGCCCGGCCGAGCTCGTCGATCTCGCCCAGACGCTCGCCCGCCGCGGCGCCTCGGGGCTGCTCCTCGTCCCCGCGCCCGCCGCGACCGGCACGGACGCGCCCGCCGGCCAGCCGCAGGACACGCTCGCCGCGCTCGGCGAGGCGGCCGCGGACGCCGGGCTGCCGGCGATCCGCGTCCACGGCCTGGACCCGGCCGCGCTCGAGCGGAGGCTCGTCGGGTTCCTCGTCGACCGGCGCGGGGAGCTGGAGCGCCAGTCGTCCGTGCTCGAGGGCGAGCTCGCCCAGCTCGCGATGGCGGCCCGCGGCGTGGAGTCGCTGGTCGCGGCCATCGGCGGGTTCCTCCGCCGTGCGGTCGCGCTCGAGGGGCGGCGCTCGGACACGATCGCGCTCCACGCGCCGGCCGACGTCCCCGACTCGGCGGCCGCCGTGGCCGCCTACCTCGCCCGGCCGCTGTCCGGCGGCAGCGCGTGCCGCTCCCCGGCGCCCCCGGCGGACGTCGCCCGCGGGCTGGCTCGTGCTGCTCGGCGAGCGACCGATCAGCGAGCTCGAGACCGTCGCCACGGAGCGCGTCGCGCGCCTGCTCGGCCTCGAGCTGCTCGACGAGTGCGGTCCGCCGCGCCCGCGACGAGAGCGCGCGGGGCGAGCCGATGCCGAGCGACGGCCCGCCGTGGGTCGTCCTCGTCGCCCGCCAGCCGGAGTCGATCCCCGGGCGAGCCGGGCCGCGAGGAGATCCGCCAGGAGCTCCGGTTCCGGTTCGCGGCGCGCCGGCTCGGCCTCCGCGGCGACGCCGAGAGCCTCGAGCTGCGGGCGATCGCCGCGCTCGAGCCGGCGACCCGCTGGGCCTCCGATCGCGGGCCGCGTGGCCGAGTTCCTGGGCCGCACCGTCGCCCTGTCGGGGCCGTTCAACGAGCCCGGCGGTCGCCCGACCGCGGAGGCGAACGCGCGCGCGACGCTCGAGGCGGCGGAGCGCTCGCCGAGCCGCCGCTCGTCGCGCGCGCCGACCGCCTGGCCGCGTATCGGCTGCTGGCGCGTTGGGCAGCCTGCCCGACGATCGGACGCGGCGCCCGCGCTGCTCGAGCCGCTGCTCGGCGGGCGCCCGGCGAGCGTGCGGGAACGGCTGGCGACCCTCCGCGCGGTCCTCGCCCATGGCGCGGCGGGGAGGCCGCGATCGCCTGGGCGTCCACCGCAACACGGTCGCCTACCGCGTCCGCAACATCGAGGCCCGGACCGGCTGGGGTCTGGCCGACCCCGAGCTCCGCCTTGCGCTCGCCGTCGCCGTCGGACTGGTGCAAGACGACAACAAACGACCCGCTAGACGGGGCAGAACGCCGCGTCCGAGGCCACTGCGCGCGCCGCTAGACTCGCGCCATCACCGCGACGCACCGCCGTTTCGTGCTGTCCGCACAAGCACAACGGCCGTGCCGGCTCCGCGCAGGAGGGCGCAGTGGCGATCGAGGAAGCGACGAGGCGGTCGAGCGGATCGAGGCGGCGAAGCCAAGGGCATCCGGTTCATCCAGCTCCAGTTCACGGACATCATCGGCGTCGTCAAGGCGGTGACGATCCCGATCCACCAGCTCGAGGGCTCGGTCCGGCACGGGACCTGGTTCGACGGCTCGTCGGTCGAGGGCTTCACCCGGATCGCCGAGAGCGACCAGTACCTCGATGCCGGACATGCGGACGTTCTCGGAGATCCCGTGGTCCGGACGGCGGCCGCGGCGCCGGGTCATCTGCGACGTCTTCACGCCGCGCGGCGAGCCGTTCGCGGGCGACCCGCGCTACGTCCTCCGGCGCCAGGTCGAGCGGGCGAAGAAGCTCGGCTACATCGTCAACATGGGCCCCGAGCTCGAGTTCTTCCTGTTCCGCCGCGCCGACGACGGGACGATCGAGCCGCTGCCCCACGACCAGGCCGGCTACTTCGACTTCAGCACGGACCTCGCGCACGAGTCCGGCACGACATGGTCGACGCGCTCGAGGCGTTCGGGATCCGCGTCGAGGCGGCCCACCACGAGGTCGCGGCGGGCCAGCACGAGATCGACTTCGAGTACGCCGACGCGCTCCAGACGGCCGACAACGCGGTGACCTTCAAGTCGACGCTCAAGGCGATCGCCCAGCAGCACGGCCTGTACGCGACGTTCATGCCCAAGCCGATCCACGGGATCAACGGCTCGGGGATGCACACGCACCAGAGCCTGTACTCGATCGAGAAGTCGCGGAACGCGTTCGCCGACGCCGAGGCGTCGTACGGGCTGTCGCCGCTCGCCAAGTCGTACGCGGCCGGCATCCTGGCCCACGCCCGCGGCATGATCGCGGTCCTCGCGCCGCTCGTGAACAGCTACAAGCGGCTGGTCCCGGGCTACGAGGCGCCGACCTACCTGACCTGGGGCCGGACGAACCGCTCGCGCGCTCATCCGCGTGCCGATGGTCTCGCCGGGCAAGTCGATCGAGGGCACCCGGCTCGAGGTTCGCTGCCCGGACCCGTCATCGAACACCTACCTCGCCTTCGCGGCGATGATCGCGGCCGGCCTCGACGGCGTCGAGAAGGGCCTCGAGCTCGGCGAGCCGGTCGAGGAGTCGCTGTTCGAGATGGACGCGACCCAGATCGCGGCGAAGTCGATCCGGGAGCTGCCGGGCACGCTCGGCGAGGCGCTCGACGAGCTCGAGAAGGACGAGGTCATCCGGGAGGCGCTGGGCGACCACGTCTTCAGCCACTTCGTCGAGGCGAAGCGCGCCGAGTGGGACGAGTACCGGACCCAGGTCTCCGACTGGGAGGTCGACCGCTACCTCGAGGCCTTCTGACCCACGGCCCATCAACCACGAGCCACCCGACACCGACGATCACCCCGTCACGAGAGCAGGGAGAGCCATAGCGCACGGACAACCGCCATCGCCGACATCGCGGCCCATCGCGTCGCGAGCACGCAGGACTACCTGCACGACGCCGGCGCCGACATCTACGGCCAGTACGTGTTCGGCGAGGAGGCACAGCGCCAGTACCTCGCGAAGCCGATCTTCAAGAAGCTGCGTCGGACCATCGAGGGCCACGAGCCGTTCGACCCGGCCATCGTCGACGCCGTCGCCCACGCGGTGAAGGAGTGGGCGATCGCGCAGGGCGCGACCCACTACACGCACTGGTTCGTGCCCATGACCGGGTCCACGGCCGAGAAGCACGACTCG
>CAVXNF010000013.1:0-33956 GCA_963763075.1 uncultured Chloroflexia bacterium
GCGAGCGGGAAGCGGCGATGACGCAGTCCACCTCGGCGTTCGCGTCGGAGCGCGTCACGGAGACCGTCCCGCGCCGGATGTCGAGCCGCCAGTGGTCGGTCCGGCCGTCGCGGTCGACGTCGACGCGAAGCGTGCGGGTCGTGCGCTGCAGCGCGGCGATGTGGCCGCGCTCCGCCAGGCCTTCGAAGAACTCGGACGTCGGGTCGGGCATTCGCAACCCCCGCGCGATTTTGTGTTCACGCCCGATGAGGGCGGCCGGGGGAGTGGGTACTCACGCGGGGCCGCTGGATCGACGACCCGGGACGGGAGGTCGCCGATCAGCCGGTGTGGAGGGAGGCGTTCCCTCGCCGACCCGTGTGCGGGTCGGCTGCTTCCAGACGGGGCGCCATCGTGGCGGATCGGTGTGGTGGTGTCTAGAGACGAACGGTTAACGAAGGCGCCGTCTCGTCACAGCGTCTCGCGGCCCGCGCCGCGGCGCCTCACACCGTCTGGATGATGTCCCCGACCCGCACGACGCCGCCGCGCACCACCCGCGCGTTCATGCCGCGAAGCCGCAGGCCCCGCCCGACGGGCGAGTTGATCCAGCGCAGGGCGTCGCTCCCGAACCGGCCGCTGAACTTCGCGCAGCCCGTGTGCGGCGTCTCGCTGATCTCGAGCTCCGTCTCGCCGATCCGGATCCGGGACCCCGCGGGCAATGCCTCGATCGAGAGGTCCAGGTCGACGAGCAGCTGGTCGCCGGCGAGCGCCCAGCGCGATTCGTCGGGCTCGATCGCCGCCAGGACGCGGACGGACATGATCGTCAGCTGCGAGTCGGGGTTGGCCCGGCCGTCCGGTTGCGACGAGCTGCCGCGCGCGAGCCAGTCGTCGCCGACGAGGCCCGTCTCGAGGTCGAGCGTCGCCTCGTTGACGACCTCCCGCCGGTCGCGCTCGGGCCGGCGGACGATCGCGTGGAGCGTGCCGTGGTCGCGCGGCGAAGCCTCGACACCCGCCATGAACGGGGAGAAGTCGCGTTCACGGTCGGGCACGCGGTCGGTGAGGGTCGCGTCGATCACCTCCGACGCGGGGCGCAACGTGGTCATGCGCGCAGTGTCCACCATGCCGCCCGGATCGGGCCACTCATCGTGCGCGATCGTGCACGGATCGTCACGCGCGGGGCCCGCGCTCGCGCTCGAGGACGAAGTCGAGGAAGTCGAGCTCGCCGGGCGAGCGGCCGGCGAGCGTCAACGACACCGCGCAGTCGCTGAACTGCTGGATCGCGTGCGTGTACAGGTGCTGGAGGTGCACCCAGAACGGGTGCGCGGCATCGCGCTCGGCGCGGCACGGCGCGTTGAGCGCGTCGTCGTCGAGCGTCGCGAGCCACTGCCGCATCTCGCCCTCGTCGTCCGCCCAGCGCGACCGGATCTCGTCCAGGGTCTCGAAGTCGGTCGGGTCGAGCTCCTCGTCCTCGGCGGAGAACTCGGTCGGGTCCGGCGAGGCGAGCCGCACCCGCCAGCTCCACTCGACGTCCAGCTCGTGGACCAGCGTCGCCCGCAGGTCGCGGATCGTCGCGTGGGCGTCCGTCGTCAGCGGGACGCCCGGCGCATCGGCCGCGGCGAGGATGCGGTCGCGCATCCAGTAGAGGTGGTCGAACAGCTCGGCGATGTCGGTCGGACGCATGGCTCCAGCATCGGGCAGGGCGTCAATCCGATCGCACCGGGCCGCGCTCGTGGCGCACGATACGACCGGCGCGACGTGGCGATGACACCCAGGAGGTTGCTGATGACGAACACGGAGCGGCGGGCGCCCGACGCGCTCGACGGCCCGGTGGCGGACCCTGACCACCACCACGTGCTGTTCGAGAACGACGAGGTGCGGGTGGTCGAGACGCGGATCCCGGCCGGCGTCCGGAGCCCGGTCCACACCCACCACCGGCGCCAGGTGCAGTACTTCCTGTCGGGCAGCCACTTCTGTCGCCGCGACCCGTCCGGCGTCGTGCTCGTCGACTCCCGGGCCATCGAGGGATTCGTCCTGCCGCGCGTCCAATGGTCGGACGGGACGCCGGCGCACACGCTCGAGAACACCGGGTCCGACGAGCTGCACGTGATCGGCATCGAGCTCAAGGGCGGCGAACCCGCCGGCTGAGCGCAGCCGCCTCGTCGCCGCCTGTCGACGGCTCATCGCGGCCGGCCGGGATCGGGGGCATCCTGTCGTCATGCCTGTCTGGTTCGGCCTTCACTGCACCTCCTTCACCTTCGACGACCCCGCGCCGGAGCGCCTGTTCGACCAGCTGCTGGTCCAGGTCCGCGCCGCGGAGGACGCGGGCTTCGGCCTCGTCACCGTCATGGACCACCTCAACCAGATCCCGGGGATCGGCCCGCAGGACCACCCGATGCTCGAGGCGTGGTCGACGCTGGGCGCGCTCGCCCGCGAGACGACCCGCGTCCGGCTCGGCCCGCTCGTCACCGGCGTCACGTACCGCAACCCCGCGCTGCTCGCGAAGACCGCGACGACGCTCGACGTCCTGTCCGGCGGCCGCGCGGTGTTCGGCCTCGGCGCCGCGTGGTTCGAGGCGGAGCACGACTCGTTCGGGTTCACGTTCCCGCCGATCCGCGAGCGGATGGACCGGCTGGACGAGGCGCTCACGATCGCCCGCGGCATGTTCGCGGCGGAGCGCTCGACGTTCGCCGGGGCGCACTACCGCACCGACGACGTGCTCAACGTCCCGCGCCCGGTCCAGGCCGGTGGCCTGCCGGTCCTCGTCGGCGGGGGAGGGGAGCAGCGGACGCTGCGGATCGCGGCCAGGCACGCGGACATGACCCACTGGTTCCCCATCGGGCTGGACGGCCTCAACCACAAGACCGACCTGCTGCGCGGCTACTGCGAGGAGATCGGCCGCGACCCGGGCGAGATCGAGCGGACGATGGCGGCGCCGGTCGTCGTCGGCGCGACCGCGGGCGAGGCACGGTCGCTGTGGGAGCAGCTGCCGCCCGAACGCCAGGCGACCACGACGCCGAGCACCCCCGACCAGGCGGCCGATCAGCTGCGTCCGTACCTCGACGCCGGGTTCACGGGCTTCACGTTCAACAACAACGTCTATCCCCGGCCGGAGCAGATCGCCGCCATCGGGGAGCTGCTGCGGCTCGTCGCGTGAGCGCGCCGAGGCCGTTCCGCTTCCTCGCCGGCCCGGGCGAGGTCACCGACGGCCCGTCCCTGCGCGAGGCCGCGCATCGCGCGGAGTCGACCGGCTACCACGTGCTGGTGTATGCCGACCACGTCGTGATCCCGTTCGGGTTCGTGCCCCTGCTCACGACGGTCGCGGCGGCCACCGACCGGCTGCGGGTCGCGCCGTTCGTGGCCAACAACGACCTGCGCCATCCCGCGCTCCTGGCCCAGGACCTCGCCACGCTCGACGTGCTGAGCGGCGGGACGCGTGGAGGTCGCCATCGGCGCCGGCTGGAACCGGCCGGAGTACACGGCGCTCGGCATCCCGTTCGACGCCACCGGCGTGCGGGTCTCGCGGCTCGCCGAGGCGGTCGCGGTGCTCAAGGGCTGCTTCGCCGAGGGCCCGTTCTCGTTCGCGGGCGAGCACTACACGATCACGGAGCACGACGGCCAGCCGACGCCGGTGCAGCAGCCGCATCCGCCGCTGTTCATCGGTGGTGGCGGCAGGCGGGTGCTCACGCTCGCGGGCCGCGAGGCGGACATCGTCGGGCTCGCGCCGCGGACGCTCGCCGCGACCGACGGCGGGGAGGTCGTCCGGGCGGACCCGCGGTCGATCACGATCGCCGCGACCGAGGAGAAGATCGGCTGGATCCGCGAGGCGGCAGGCGACCGATTCGACAGCCTCGAGCTCAACGTCTACCCGACCGGCAGCCCGCCGATGCTCACCGACCATCCGCGCAAGGAGGCGGCCGACATCCTCGACGGGATCCGGGCCCGGACCGGCGTCGAGATCGACGTCGACGAGTACCTCGCCTCGCCGCAGGTGTTCATCGGCTCGGTCGACGGGCTCGTCGCGAAGCTCACCGAGCTCCGGGAGCGGCTCGGCATCACGTCGTTCATGCTCGGCGACGTCGACACGCTCGCCCCCGTCGTGGAGCGGCTCTCGGGGACGTAGCCGGGCGCCGGCCTCCGGCATCATGGATCGGTGACCTCCGCGACCCACGTGCACTCGGCAGGTCCTGCCCGGACCGCCGACCTGTTCACCCCCAAGCTGCGCGGGCTGACGATCGGCCTGATCTCGACGATCACCCTCGTCGCGCTCGAGTCGCTGGCCATCGGCACGGTCATGCCGATCGTCGCCGACGAGCTCGGCAACCGCGAGCTCTACGGCTGGGTCTACACGGCGTTCTTCCTGGGCAACCTGCTGGGCGTGGTGCTCGCCGGCGGCGCGCTGGACCGGATGCCGCTCCACCGCCCGTTCGCCGCGGGCCTCGTGCTGTTCGGCGCCGGGCTGCTGATCGGCGGCCTCGCGCCGTCGATGCTCGATCCTCGTCCTCGCGCGGTTCATCCAGGGGCTCGGTGGCGGGGCGGTCGGGCCGACGGCGTACGTGGCCATCGGCCGCGTCCTGCCCGAGAACCTCCAGCCGCGGATGTTCGCGATGCTCAGCACGGCGTGGGTCGTGCCCGGGATCATCGGGCCGTCGATCGCGGCCGTGGTCGGCGAGCTGTTCGGCTGGCGCTGGGTGTTCCTCGGCCTCATCCCGTTCCTCGTCGTGGCGGGCGGCCTCGCCGTGACGGCCCTCCGACGCGTCAACGCCCCGATGCCCGAGGCCGAGCACCAGGCCGCGCACGCGACGATCCGCCGCCTCCCGAACGCCCTGCTCGCGACGGGTGGGGCGGGCCTGCTCGTCGCGGGCCTGACCGCCGAGACGCTGCCGCTGATCATCGGCGGCGTGCTGATCGGCGGCGGCCTGCTGCTGCCGGCCTACCGCCGGCTGACGCCGGCCGGGACCCTGTCGCTGCGGTTCGGCGTCCCGGCCGCGATCCTGCTCCGCGGCGTCATGACGTTCGCGTTCTTCTCGGGCGACGCGTTCATCCCCCTGCTCCTCCAGACGTGGCGCAGCACGCCGGCGGTGCTCACCGGGATCGTGTTCACGGTCACGACCGTCGCCTGGACCGGCGGCACCTGGTTCCAGGCGCGGCGCATCGACCGCCTCGGGCCGCAGCGGTTCATCGGGATGGGCTTCGGGCTGATCGCGGTCGGCGCCCTGCTGACGATCTTCGTGGTGCTCCCCGCCGTGCCGCCGGAGCTCGCCGTCGTCACCTGGCTCGGCCCGGGCATCGGCATGGGCTTCATGTACTCCGCGGTCACGCTCGTCGTGCTCCGCGGCTCGGTCGCGGCCGAGCAGGGGGCGGCGAGCGCGTCGCTCCAGCTGTCGGACATCCTGGGCACCGCGCTGGGCACGGGCGTCGCGGGCGCGATCGCCGCGGCGGGGGAACGGGCCGGTGGCAACGGCCTCGGGATCGCGCTCGCGGGCGTGTTCACGGTGTCGCTCGTGAGCGCCCTGCTCGGGCTCGCCGGAACGCGGCGAATCGGCGGCTTTTCGAGCACGAGGAACGCCCTTCCGGCTGCGGTAGACTAGCGCCCCGGCGTCGCCCGCCCGGTCCCTCGGCGCTGCCCACACGAGCGCCACCACCGGAGGTCCTCGAACCCCATGTCCGCCGAGACGCTTCGCGCGAAGATCCGCGAGATCCCGGACTTCCCGAAGCCGGGCATCCTGTTCTACGACATCACGACGCTCCTCAAGGACCCCGCGTCCTACAAGGAGTCGATCGACCTCATGCTCGAGCCCTACCGGGGCGAGCAGATCGACATCGTCGTGGGCATGGAGTCGCGCGGGTTCATCTTCTCCGCGCCGATGGCCTACCAGCTGGACACGGGGCTCGTCCCGGTGCGCAAGCTGGGCAAGCTGCCGGCCGAGACCCTGACCGTCGAGTACGCGCTGGAGTACGGCTCCAACACGCTCGAGATCCACCGCGACGCCGTCCAGCCCGGCCAGAAGGTCCTCATCGTCGACGACCTGCTCGCGACCGGCGGCACCGTGCGCGGGACGATCGAGCTCGTGGAGCGGCTCAAGGGCGAGGTCGTGGGCCTGGCGTTCCTCGTGGAGCTCGACTTCCTCCGCGGCCGCGACCGGCTCGAGGGCCGCCGCGTCACGAGCGTCATCCAGTACTGACCGCCGCGCCGCGACGGCGCTCCCGGTCGGACACGCTTCCATGAGCGATCCCGTCCAGCCTCCCGATCCGGGCCGGCGCCGCTTCTTCCGCGAGTTCGCGGGCGAGGTCGCCACGTCCGCCGCGTCCGTCTTCGGGGCGGCCCAGATCCTCCAGCAGCAGTCCGCCGAGGCCGCGCGCGAGCTGCTGGCCGGGGACGCCGGGACGCTGACCGATGCCGCGGCCCTCGCGCCCGTGCGCGCGGACGAGATCGACGCCGGCACCGCCGGCTACCGCGCCCCGCTCCGCTGGGACGGCGACGTGTGCTGGGTCGTGGACCAGCGGCGGCTGCCCGACCGCCTCGCCGACATCGAGGTCCGTGGCGCCGCCGACGCGGTCACGGCGATGAACGACGGCGCGATCACCGGTGGGGCGGTGCAGGCGCAGCTCGCCGCGGTGACGCTCGCGCTCGTCGCGCTGCGCTCCATGTCGTCGCGCGCGCTTCGCCCGCCGCGCGACGATCCGCGGCGCCGCGAACGCGCTCCGCCAGACGCGTCCCGGGTCCGCGGCCGTGGGGCTGGCGATCGAGCGCCAGCTGGCGCTGCTCGAGGGGTTCGACAACGAGGCGTCCGGGGACGCGGTCGAGGCCGCGCTCCGGGCCGAGGCGGAGGCCGTGATCGCCGAGGCATCCGCGGACCACGGCGCGCTCGTCGGCCACGCGCTGGCGGCGCTCGGGAGCGTCGGCGGGTCCGAGGTCCGCGTCCTCACCCTGGGCAGCACCGGGCCGATGGGCAGCGGCCAGTTCGGCACCGCCGTGTCGGCGATCATCACGGCCCACCACGCGGAGCGGCCGATCCACGCGCTCGTCGCCGAGACCCGGCCGGGCCTCGAGGGCGCCCGGGTCGCGACCTGGGAGCTGGCGCAGGCCGGCGTGCCCCACGCGCTCGTCACGGACGCCGGCGCGGCTGCCGCGATCGCCGCGGGCGAGGTGGACGCCGTGCTCGTCACCGCCGAGCGGATCTGCGCCAACGGCGACGTGCTCGGCGTGACCGGGACGTACCCGCTCGCGCTCGCGGCCGCGGCCGCGGACGTCCCGTTCGTCGTCCTCGTGGCCACGACCGCCGTCGATCTCGGGACGCCGGACGCGGCCGCCGCCACGCTCGAGGAGGGGCGGCCGCGCGCCGTCCTGACCGCGGGCGGGACGCGGATCGCGCCCGAGGGCACGTCGATCCGCAACCCGCGGCTCGATCGGACGCCGGCCTCACTGCTGAGCGCGATCATCACCGAGGAGGGCGTCATCCAGGCGCCGTTCGACGAGGGGCTCGCCACGCACGTGCAGGCGACGGTTGCCCGCCGGGCGGCGTCGCCGGGCTTCGCCGCGCTCCTCGCCGCGCGGGTCGCGGCGGACGCCTGATGGCGACGGTGGCGGTCGGCACGCGACCCGGCCTCGTCGCCCGCGCGACGACGGACCGCGCCGTCCTGCGCCGGTTCCTCGAGCGCGACCGGCTCCTCGCCGCCTACGCGATCTGCGACCTCGAGGACCGCGAGTTCGCGCGGACGAAGTGGGGGGTCGCGAGCCAGGGCGGCGAGGTCGTCGCGATCGGCATGGAGTACGGCGGCCTCACGCCCCAGCCGATGTTCCTCATGGGCGATCGCCGACGGGATCGGCGCGATCCTGCGCGACGTCGTCCGGCCCCGGGCCGCGTACCTCGCCGCGCGCGCCGAGTCGCTGCCGGCCGTCGCGCAGCAGTACCGGATCGAGGCAGGCCCGCCGATGATCCGGATGTGGCTCGACCGGACCCGGTTCCAGCCGGCGCCGGCGCAGGTGGAGCGGCTGCTGCCCGTCGAGATCGGCGAGCTCAACCGGCTGTACCAGCTGGGCTTCGCGGCGTGGCTCCCGTCGAGCGCGATCGCCGAGGGCGTGTACTACGGCATCCGCGTCAACGGGCGGCTCGTCGCCGCGGCCGGCACGCACGTCATCTCCCGCCAGGCGCGGCTGGCCGTCGTGGGCAACGTGCTGACCCACACCGATCACCGCGGCCGGGGCTACGCACAGGCCGTGACCTCGGCCGTCACGGCGGAGCTCCTCCGGTACTGTGACGAGGTCGTGCTCAACGTCCGCTCCGACAACCCGCCCGCGATCCAGGCGTACACCCGCCTGGGCTTCGTCGAGCACGCCCGGTTCGAGGAGCGGCTCGTCCGCCGGCTGGCGTCACCGTGGGCCGACCTCACCGCGCCCATCCGCCGGCTGTTCGGGCGCGGCTCCGACCGCGCCGCCGCCGCCCCGCCGCCCGACGACGCCAGCGAGCGCTTCGAGCAGGCCCATCCCATCGACCCGCCGCCCACCCCGTCGTCCCCCGCGGACGGCCTCCCCGAGGACCCTCGATGAGCACCGCCGCCACCGTTCCCCATGACGTCACCGACCTCGGCCTCGCCGCCGAGGGCGTCCGCCGCATCGAGTGGGCGGAGCGCGAGATGCCCGTCCTGCGCCTGATCCGCGAGCGGTTCGAGCGGGAGCGCCCGCTGGCCGGGCTGCGGATCGGCGCCTGTCTCCACGTCACGACCGAGACCGCGAACCTGATGCGGACGCTCAAGGCGGGCGGCGCGGACGTCCATCTCGCGGCCTCGAACCCGCTGTCCACCCAGGACGTGACCGCGGCCGCGCTCGTCGCCGAGTACGGGATCGCGACCTACGCGCGTCGGGGCGAGGACAACGCCACGTACTACAGCCACCTGCGGACGGTCGCGGACACGCACCCGCAGATCACGATGGACGACGGCTGCGACCTCGTCTCGCTGCTCCACAAGGAGCGCCGCGACCAGCTGCCCGAGATCCTCGCCGGGACCGAGGAGACGACGACGGGCGTCATCCGCCTGCGCGCGATGGCCGCCGACGACGCGCTCGCGTTCCCGGTCGTGGCGGTCAACGAGGCCGAGACGAAGCACCTGTTCGACAACCGCTACGGGACCGGCCAGTCGACGATCGACGGGATCCTGCGCGCGACCAACATCCTCATCGCCGGCCGCAACGTCGTGGTCGCGGGGTACGGCTGGGTGGGCAAGGGCATCTCGTCGCGCATGGCCGGGCACGGCGCGCACGTCGCGGTCATCGAGGTCAACCCGGTCCGCGCGATCGAGGCGCTGATGGACGGGTTCCAGGTCATGACCGCCGGCGAGGCGGCCGGCTGGGGCGACCTGTTCGTCACGGCGACCGGCAACGTCAACGTCTTCCGGCGCGAGCACTTCGCCTCGATGAAGGACGGCTCGATCATGGCCAACTCCGGCCACTTCGACGCCGAGCTGGACCTCAAGGCGCTGCGCGAGATGGCCGAGGGCCACGTCCGCGACGTCCGCCCGAACGTCCAGGAGTTCGACCTGGGCGGGAAGCGGCTCAACCTCGTCGCCGAGGGCCGGCTCGTGAACCTCGGCGCGGCCGAGGGCCACCCGGCCGCGGTCATGGACATGAGCTTCGCGAACCAGGCGCTCGCGGCCGAGTACGTCGCGCTCCACCACGCCGAGCTGGAGCCCAGGGTGTACGTCGTGCCCGAGGCGATCGACGCCGAGGTCGCGCGGCTCAAGCTCGCGGCGATGGGCATCACGCTCGACCCGATGACGCCCGAGCAGCTCGAGTACGTCTCGAGCTGGCAGCACGGCACCTAGCCCCCGATGAGCGACAACGAGGCGGCGCAGGAGCCGGTGGAGGCCGCCGGGGCCACGACCGTCGCGCCGTACGGCAGCTGGGCGTCGCCGATCGACGTCGAGCTGGTCGCGGCCGCGTCGGTCGGCCTCGCCGAGGCGGCGGTCGACGGCAACGACGTCTACTGGCTCGAGGGCCGGTCGGCCGAGGGCGGCCGGCGGACGCTGCTCCGCCGCGGGCTCGACGCCTCGACCGTCGAGCTCACGCCCGGCCCCGTTCAACGTGCGCAACCGCGTCCACGAGTACGGCGGCGCCTCGTACGTCGTGGATGCCGGGCGGATCGTCGCCTCGAACGCCGCCGACGGGCGGCTGTACTGGCTCAACCGGAGGCGCGGCCGAGCCTGTCGCGATCACCCCGGCCGGCCCGTGGCGCTACGCCGACCTGCGCTTCGACCCCGTCCGAGAGCGGCTGTACGCCGTCCGCGAGACCCACGACGCGGCGCGCGAGCACGACCCGCTGCTGGTCGTCAACGAGCTGGTCACGATCGCGCTCGACGGATCGGACGGCCCCGGCCGCGTCCTCGTCTCGGGTCCCGACTTCGTCGCGGCGCCACGTCCCTCGCCGGACGGCAGCCGCCTCGCCTGGATCGAGTGGGACCTCCCCGACATGCCGTGGGACGCGACCCGGCTGCGGGTCGCCGACGTGGCGGCCGATGGGTCGCTGGGCGAGCCGCGGACGGTCGCCGGCGGACCGGGGATCTCCGTCGTCCAGCCTGGCTGGAGCCCGACGGGCGTCCTGCACGCGGTCTCGGACGAGACCGAGTGGTGGAACCTGTACGCGTTCGACGGCCCGGACGGCACCGACGGCGCGGGCCGCAACCTCGCGCCGATGGACGCCGAGCTGGGCGAGCCCGCCTGGGTGTTCGGGATCAGCTCGTACGGGTTCCTGGCCGGACGGCTCGGTCGTCGCGGTCGCCCGCGCCGAGGGCACGGACGGCATCGTCCGGATCGGCGCCGATGGCGCGGTCACCCACCTCGACCAGCCGTTCACCGAGGTGCACTCGTTCCGGGTCGCCGGCGATGGGGCGATCGTCGCGATCGGGGCCGGCCCGCGCGACGGCGCGATCCTCGTCCGCCTCGACGCGCGCGACCGGCGAGGTCCGGGGCGTGCTCGCGCGGTCGTTCCGAGGCTCGGTCGACGCGGCGTACCTGCCGGAGCCCGAGCCGATCACGTTCCGCACGCCGAGCGGCGCCACCGCCCGGGCGCTCTACTTCGCGCCGACCAACCCGGCGTTCCGCGGCCCGGACGGCGAGCTGCCGCCCCTCATCGTCGAGTCGCACGGCGGCCCGACCGGCGCCGCGTACTCCGCGCTGTCGCTCGACCGGGCGTTCTTCACCTCGCGCGGCATCGCCGTCGTCGACGTCGACTACCGCGGGTCGTCGGGCTACGGGCGGCCGTACCGCGACGCGCTCAAGGGCCAGTGGGGGATCGCCGACGTCGAGGACTGCGTCGCCGCGGCCGAGTTCCTCGTCGCCCGTGGCTCGGTCGACGGCGCGCGGCTCGCGATCCGCGGCGGGAGCGCCGGCGGCTACACGACGCTCGCGTCGCTCACGTTCCGGCCCGAGGTGTTCGCGGCGGGCATCAGCCACTTCGGCATCGCCGATCTCGAGCTCATCCACAACGACGGCCACAAGTTCGAGTCGCGCTACGACGAGGGGCTGCTGGCGCCGTGGACCGAGGAGGGCCGCCGCGTGTTCCGCGAGCGGTCGCCGATCCACTACCTCGACCGGGTGCGCGCCCCGATGCTCATCTTCCAGGGCATGGACGACCGGGTCGTGCCGCCGTCGCAGCTCGATGCGATGGAGGCGGCCTTCGAGCCGCGTGGCATCCCGTACGTCGCGATGCGGTTCGAGGGCGAGGGCCACGGGTTCCGCCGCGCCGACTCGCGGCGGGCGACGTACGAGGCGGAGATCGCGTTCCTCGGCCGCGTGTTCGGCTTCACGCCGGACGACGACGTGCCGCCGCTCGAGATCCCGGGGCTGGAGACGTTCGCGGCGGCGATGGCCGGCGCGGCGGCCGGAGGGGACATCCGCTGACCCGAACCGCGTCCCCGCGCCCCCTCGCGATCCAGCGCCCCGCAGCCCACCCGCCCCGGCGATGACCCCCATCGAGGTCGTCCTCGGCGTGCTCGTCCTCGCGACGGTGCTGGCCGGCGTCGCGCGCCGCCTGCGCATCTCCGAGCCGATCGTCCTCGTCGTCGCGGGCCTCGCCGTCGGGCTGCTGCCGAACGCCCCGTCGTTCGAGCTCGACCCCGAGCTCGTGTTCCTGTTCTTCCTGCCGCCGATCCTGTACAGCGCGGGCTACTTCACCTCGATCCGCGACTTCAAGGCGAACCTGCGGCCGATCCTGCTCCTCTCGGTGGGGCTCGTGATCTTCACGACGGTGGTCGTCGCGGCGGTCCTGAAGTACTTCGTCCCGGACCTGCCGTGGGCCGCCGCGTTCGCCTTCGGCGCGATCGTCTCGCCGCCCGACGCGGTCGCGGCGACCTCGATCGTGCGCCGGCTCGGCGTCCCGCGCCGCGTCGTGACGATCCTCGAAGGCGAGAGCCTCGTGAACGACGCGACGGCGCTCGTCCTGCTGCGCGTCGCCGTCGCCGTGGCGTTGGGCGGCACGTTCAGCGCCGTCGGCGCCGGGACCGACCTCGTGGTCGTCGCGGTCGGCGGCATCCTCGTCGGGCTCGTCGTCGCCCGGATCGCGGGCGTGTTCCAGACCCGGATCCAGGACTCGGACCTGGGCATCGTGTTCTCGCTGCTGGTCCCGGTGATCGCGTTCATCCCGGCCGAGGCGCTCCACGTGAGCGGCGTGCTGGCCGTCGTCGTCGCGGGCATCTACGCCGGCAAGATCGCCACCCGCTCGCTGAACTCCCGGCAGCGGATCGACGGCCTGGCGGCCTGGAACGTCGTCCTGTTCATCATCAACGGGCTGGTGTTCATCCTCATCGGGCTCCAGCTGCCGGTGATCCTCGCGGACCTCGACGGGTCCGTGGCGGAGCTGCTCGGCCTGGCGGTCGCCATCGGCCTGACGGTGATCGTCACCCGGTTCGTGTGGGTCTTCCCGGGCACCTACATCCCGCGGCGCGCTGTCGGCCGGGATCCGCGAACGCGAGCCGAACCCGGGCTGGCGGAACGTCACGGTCGTCGCGTGGGCGGGCATGCGCGGCGTCGTCTCGCTCGCGGCCGCCCTCGCGCTGCCGGTCGACTTCCCGGAGCGCAGCCTGATCCAGTTCCTGACGTTCACGGTGATCATCACGACCCTCGTCCTCCAGGGCCTGACGCTGCCGGCGCTGATCCGCGTGCTCGGCATCACGGCCGGCGACGGCCAGCTCGAGGAGGAGCGCCAGGCGCGCGTGGTCGCGGCCCAGGCGGCCGTCGCCCGGATCGACCAGCTGGAGCAGGAGCACGTGGGCCACCAGGAGCTCATCGAGCACCTGCGCGAGACCTACGCCCACCGCACGGAGCACATCGACATCTCGGACGGGACGCCCCGCGACGAGGCGGAGCAGGAGCTGCTCGAGCACCGCGAGATCCGGCGCAAGGTGATCGACGCCGAGCGCGAGGCGGTGATCGAGATGCGCGACCGCGGCGAGCTGAGCGACGAGGTGATGCGCCGCCTGGAGCGCGACCTCGACCTCGAGGAGCTCCGCGAGGACGCCTGAGGCGAGGCGAGCGGCGGCGGACCGTCACCCAGCCGATCCGCGACATGGCCGGTTCGTACCGATGGCCCGATCGCGGCCCGGTGGTAGAGTCGGGCGAAGTCCGCGGCGCGCGATCGCGCCCCAGCCGGGAGCCAGATGAGCATCGTCGACGCCGAGCACTACCTGTTCACCTCCGAGTCGGTCACCGAGGGCCACCCGGACAAGATGTGCGACCAGATCTCGGACGCCATCCTCGACGCGATCATCCGCGAGGACCCGAACGCGCGGGTCGCCTGCGAGACCGCGACGACCACCGGCCTCGTGCTCGTCCTCGGCGAGATCTCGACCACCACCTACGTCGACTTCCAGAACGTCGTCCGGGACACCGTCCGCGACATCGGCTACACGAAGGCCGAGTACGGCTTCGACTACCTCACCTGCGGCACGCTCGTGTCGGTCAAGGAGCAGTCGGGCGACATCGCGATGGGCGTCGACGCGGCGCTCGAGGTCCGGTCCGATGCCGCGCCCTCGAACGAGCTCGGCGCGGGCGACCAGGGGATGATGTTCGGCTACGCCTGCCGCGAGACGCCGGAGCTGATGCCGCTGCCGATCGCGCTCGCGCACCGCATGGCGCGCCGGCTCGCCGAGGTCCGCAAGAGCGGCCAGCTGCCGTACCTCCGCCCCGACGGCAAGACCCAGGTCACCGTCGAGTACGAGCGGGGCGTCCCGAAGCGGGTGCGCACGGTCGTCGTGTCCTCGCAGCACGACCCCGACACGCGCAGCGAGCGGATCCGCAACGACCTCGTCCAGGCGGTCATCCTGCCCGTGATCCCGGACGCGCTGCGCCCCGTGGACCCGGTGATGCACGTCAACCCGACCGGGCGCTTCGTCACCGGCGGCCCGATGGGCGACGCCGGCCTCACCGGCCGCAAGATCATCGTCGACTCGTACGGCGGCATGGCCCGCCACGGCGGCGGCGCGTTCAGCGGCAAGGACCCGACGAAGGTCGACCGGTCCGCGGCCTACGCCGCCCGCTGGGTCGCCAAGAACGTCGTGGCCGCGGGTCTCGCGGACCGGTTCGAGCTCGAGGTCGCGTACGGCATCGGCATCGCCCGCCCGATCTCGCTGTCGATCGAGACGTTCGGCACCGGCACGATCGACGACACGAAGATCCAGCAGCTCGTCGAGCGGCACTTCGACCTGCGGCCCGCGTCGATCATCGATGCGCTCGACCTGCGCCGCCCGATCTACCGCCAGACCGCCGCGTACGGCCACTTCGGCCGCGCCGACCTCGACCTGCCGTGGGAGCGGACCGACAAGGCCGCCGCCCTGGCCGCCGATGCCGGCCTGCCGGAGCCGGTCCTCGCCGAGGCGACGTCCGCCGCCTGAGGTCCGCTCAGCCGGGCCGGACGTCCGGTTCCTGGCCGGATACCGAATGGCGACGATGACCCGGCCGCGCCGCTCGTCCCGGCCGCGCCGGCTGCGGCCAGGCGTGGCTCGCGGAGCAGGAGCAGCGCGGCGACGCCGCAGCCGACGTACAGCAGCGCCTGCACGTCGAGGATCGGCGCCACGCCGATCCGGTCCGCCAGCGCCCCGGCGACGACGACGCCCACCGCCTGGAGGATGCCGCTCGACGTCTCGTACGCCGCGTACACGCGCCCGAGGTGCGTCGGCGGGGTCAGCGCCTGGAGCACGGTGAGCAGCCCGACCGACACGGCAACGGCCGGCAGCCCGAGGATCGCGAACATCGTCGCGTAGAAGGGGACGGCGGTCGTGACGGCACCCGCGTTCCACATCGCCAGCGACAGCAGGCCGAACACGATGAACCCCCAGCCGACGAGCGTCCTCGTGCCGAGGCGCGCGGCGACGACGCCCACGGCGAGCCCCCCGACGAGCCCGCCGACCGCCTGCATCCCACGGATCACGCCCACGGCGGCGTCGTCGGCACCCAGCACCTGGAGCACGAACACGACGTACAGCACGACGAAGATGCCCTGCGACAGCTGGCTCACCGCGCCGATCCCGACCAGCGCGCCGAGGCCCGGGACGCGGACGATCGTCCGCCAGCCGTCGATCCAGTCGCGGCCGAACCGCCGGGCCGCGGCCAGGATGCCGGTCGCGGCGCCCGCCGGTGCGGCTCGCGGGCCCGCGGCGGCGCCGTCGGTCGCCGGCTGCCGGATCGCCGACGCCGGGATGGCCGCCACCAGCGCCGCGGCGACGAGGAACGTCACCATGTCGGCCGCGACGACGCCGCCCAGCCCCAGCACCTGGATGGCCAGCCCGCCGAGCGGCGCCCCGAGCAGCCGGGCGAGGCTCTGGCTCAGCGCCCCGAGGCCGTTCGCGGTCGCGAGCTCCTCCGGGGGCACGACCGCGGGGATGAGGGCGGCGGTCGCCGGTGAGCACAGCCGCGCGAGGCCGGACTGCGCCGCGGCCACGAGATACACGATCCACAGCTGGTCCGGGCTGCCGACGGCGAGCAGCGGCAGGAGGAGGAGTCGCCTGCAGGACGCTCGCCACGACGAGGATCCGGCGGCGGTCCCAGCGGTCGACGAGCACGCCGCCGACCTGGCCGACGACGAGGGCCGGGATGAGCTCGGCGACGAAGATCGTCGACGTCGTGAGCGCCGAGCCCGTGAGCTGGAACACGAACACGGGCAGGCCGATGAGGAGCGTCCAGTCGCCGAGGTCGCTCACCAGCCCCCCGGCCCACAGCAGCGCGAAGCCGCGGCGGCGGAGCGGGGAGCGGCGGCGGGGCGCGCGCCGCCGCGGTCACGACAGCGGGTGCCGGAACGCGGTCAGCGAGACGTGGACGGGCTGCGCATCGGGCGGCGCGTCCTCGCGGGTGAGCGCGATGTACGGGCGCAGGATCGCGTCGATCGCCGCGCCCAGGGCGGCCAGCTCGTCGGCCGTGACGCGCAGGCCGAACGTCTGGCCGATCGACGCCTCGTGCCACGGCGCGTCGAGGGACTCGAGGGCGTCGATCGCGACATGCGCGATCCGCGCCTCCTCGTCGATGCCCGCGTGCTGCAGCCGCAGGTTCGCGGCCCGCGCGACGGGATCGGCATTCGCCTCGTCCTCGACGCCGAAGCTCCAGCCCGTGGCCATCGGCCGCCACGGCCGCTCCCGGGCGTCACCGCCATCGCCGTCCACGCGTTCCACGAGCCCGAACCGGGCCAGCTCGCGCAGGTGGTAGCTGCAGTTCGACGGCGTCTCGCCGACGACGGCGGCGCACTCGCTCGCGGTCTGCGGCCCGACCGCCATGAGGTGGCCGAGGATCCGGTAGCGGATCGGGTGGGCGAGCGTGCGGAGCGCGTCGATGTCGGTGACGCGTCGCCGGTTCGGGGTGGGCATCTGGCCGCTCCGGGCAATCGTGAAGGATCGCCTTCATAGTGCCCGTGTGCCCGCCAGATGTCAAGCAGATCCTTCAGATCCCGTGCCGGGGACCGGCGAATGGCTTCTGTGGGCATGCGGTCGGTGATCGCGGGCGAGGGTACGGCACCGGAGCGGACTAGCTGTTCGTCTCCGCGATCATCCCGGCCATCCCGCCACCCTTGCTGCCGCCGGAGCGACGCGAGTTGCGGGTCAGGGCGAACTGGCCGGCCGCGAGCATCAGCAGCGTGAACACCAGCATCATCGTCGCGACGGCGTTCGTCTCCGGGCTCACGCCCCGCTTGACCTGGCCGAAGATGAAGATCGGCAGCGTGGACGAGCCGGGGCCGGACACGAACGAGGTGATCACGTAGTCGTCGAACGAGAACGTGAACGCCAGCAGGAACCCGGCGACGACCGCGGGCAGCAGCTGCGGCAGCGTGATCTGGCGGAACGTGCGCCACGGGGACGCGTACAGGTCGTAGGACGCCTCGACGAGCGTGCGGTCCATGCCCGACAGCCGCGCCCGGACGAGCAGCAGCACGATCGAGATGTTGAACAGCATGTGCGCGGCGATGATCGTCGGGATGCCCAGCTGGATGCGCGTCCCGAGCAGGTCGTTGATGAACGAGAACGACGACGCGAACAGCACCAGCGTGGACAGGGCGATCACGATCTCGGGGACGATGATCGAGATGTACGTCAGCCCGTCGAACATCAGCCGCAGCTTCCTGCCGACCCGCTGCAGCCCGAGCGCCGCCATCGTCCCGAACGCCGTCGCGAGGATCGCGTTGGGCAGGGCCACGGAGAAGCTGTTGAGCAGCGCCGCCTGCACGACCTCGTCGCCGAGCGCCCGCCCGTACCAGTCGACGGAGAAGCCCGTCCAGATCGTCGCCAGCTGGTTGGCGTTGAAGCTGAACAGGACGACGACGACGATCGGCAGGTACAGGAACGCGTAGACGATCGCGGTGTGCGCGCGGAGCCAGAACTCGACGATCCCGCCCCAGCGGTCGACGCCGGCCTTCGCCCCGCGGCGCGCGGTGGCGGGACCCGGCGACGGGGACGGCGGGCGCGGTCACAGGACGCTCACGTCACGGCCCTGCCGGCCGCGGTTCACGAACCACACGTAGAAGGTGATCGTGATCAGCATCACGAGGATGAGCAGCACGGCCATCGCCGACCCGAACGGCCAGTTGCGGGTCTGGATGAACGCGTCGACGAGCGCGTTGCCCGCGAGGAACGTCCGGCCGTAGCCGAGGATCTGGGGAACGACGTACTCGCCCATCATCGGGATGAACACGAGGATCGAGCCGGTGATGAGGCCGGGCAGCGCGATCGGCAGGGTGATCTGGCGGAAGGTCGCCCAGCGGGCCGCGCCGAGGTCCTTGGACGCCTCGACCAGCGTCCGGTCCATGCGCTCGAGGGTCACGAACAGCGGGAACACCATCAGCGGCAGGTAGCCGTAGACGAGGCCGACGAGCACCGGCGACGGGCGTGCCCAGGATGCGGAACTCCGGGTCGCCGACAAGCGTGCCGATGAACCCGCCGAGGTTCTCGCGGCCGAGCACGATCAGCCACGAGTAGGTCCGGATGAGGAAGCTCGTCCAGAACGGGATGACGAGCAGGAGGATGAACAGGCCCTTGTGGCGGGTCGCCCGGGTCGCGATGAAGTACGCGAGCGGGAGGCCCACCAGCAGGCAGCCGATCGTGCCGCCGATCGCCATCCACAGCGAGGTGATGAACGGCTCCAGCCGCTCCGGCTGGAGGAGCAGGCGCTCGTAGTTGTCGAACGTGAACGCCGGGTCGTAGCCGCCGTTCCTCGCCCGGTTGCCGAAGCTGAAGACGGTGACGATGAGGAGCGGCGCCACCAGCAGCACGAGGTACCAGAGGCCGGCCGGAAGGATCAGGGCTGTCGTGAGGAGCTTGGACGAACCACGCCCCTTGATGCCCTTCGCCTCTTCCGGAGTCTGGACCGCCGTTGCCACGTCAGGCGCCGCTCTTCGAGGTCAGGAGTGGGCCGGTGCCGGCGTCAGCCGCCGATCGCCGACTTGAACTCCTGCCAGATGTCGATCCGCTGCTGGCTGCTCGAGGTGTCCTCGGCGCCCTCGAGGTTGGCCATGACGTCCTCGGGCGGGAAGATCGACTCGTCGTTGAGGATCTCCTCGTCGATGAACTTCTTGGCCTCGTCGTTCGGGCTGCCGTAGCCGGTGAAGGTGGTCTCCGCGGCCTGGTTCTCCGGGTCGTGGATGAAGTTCAGCCACGCGTACGCCGCGTTCGGGTTCGGCGCGTCGGCCATCATGACCCACGTGTCGAGCCAGTAGAGCGAGCCCTCGCTCGGCACCATGTACGCGACATCGGCCGTCTCGGGGTTGGCGCGCAGCTCGACGAGCGGCCCGGTCCAGCCGAGGACCATGGCGGCCTCCTCGCTGGCGAGCTTGTCCTGGTACGTGTCGGAGTCGAGCGCGAGCACGTGCGGGGCGAGCTCCAGCAGGATCTCGCGGGCGGCATCGAGGTCCGCCTTCTCGACCGAGTTGAGCGACTTGCCCAGCATCTTGAGCGGCATGACCATCACGTCGCCCATCGAGTCGACGAGCACGACCTTGCCCGAGTACTTCCCCTTGGCGAGGTCGAAGAACTCCTGCCACGAGGTGAGCGGCTCGCTGACGAGCTTGCTGCGGTACAGGACGCCGGTCGTGCCGAAGTCCTTGGGCAGCTGGTACTCGTCGTTCGGGTCCCACCACAGGCCCTTGAAGGCCGGGTTGATGTACTGCTGGTTGGGGATCCGGCTGAGGTCCAGCTTCGAGATGTAGCCGCCCTCGACCATCGCCGGGGTGTACTCGGCGGTGGGACAGGCGATGTCGTAGCCCGACGCGCCGGCCTGGAGCTTCGCGAGGAGCTCCTCGTTGTTCGCGTACGTGTCGTACTGGAACTTCTCGACGCCGAACTCCGCCTTGAACTTCTCCATGTTCTCGGGGTTGACGTAGTCCGACCAGTTGTACATGAACAGCTCTTTCTCGACCTCGGCCACGGGGGCCGCCGATGCCGATTCGCCGGCGGCGGCGCTGGCCGAGGCGCTCGCCGGCGGGGCCGCCGAGGCGCTGCTGTTCGAGCCGGTGCTGCAGGCTGCGAGCGCGGCGCTGCCGCCGAGCAGGCCGGCGGCCGCAAGGAAGCTCCGTCGCGGCACCTTCGTCTCGGCCGCGCGCTTCAGGATGTCGTCGAGGTTCTCCGCCATGTCTCCTCCTCCAAGGTCAAGGCGGTGCGGCGCTCGTGCCGCACCCGTGCGGGGTGTTCGTCAGGCGACGAGGATCAGGTTTGCCGAGTCCTCCCAGCGGATGACGACGGGATCGCCCGGGCCGAGGCCCGAGACTTCCGCCGCCCCCGTGGCGTTCTGGCGCCGCGCGACGACCTCGCCCGCGACGTCGGTGGTGATCCGGAACTCCGTCTGGTCGCCAAGGTACGTCCCCTGATGGATTCGTCCCTCGATTCGCGTCCAGCCGTCCCCCTCCGGATCGGCGCTGCCGGCCGGGTCGACGCGCAGGCGCTCGGGTCGCACGGCGACCACGACCTGCTCGCCGGCCGTCAGCCGGGCATCGGGATCCGTCACCACCCCCGTCAGGCGGAGTCCCGTCTCCGACTCGACGACGCCCCGTCCGCTGCCCGGGTCGTGCTCCAGGAGCTTGCCCGTGATGGGGTTCGAGACGCCGATGAAGTTGGCCACGAAGCGGTTGACCGGTCGCTCGTAGAGCTCGGTCGGCTTGCCCTGCTGCTGGATCCGCCCGTGCTGCATGACGACGATGACGTCGCTCATGGTCAGGGCTTCCTCCTGGTCGTGGGTCACGTACACGAACGTGATCCCGACCTCCCGCTGGAGCTGCTTGAGCTCGAGCTGCATCTCCTTGCGGAGCTTCAGGTCGAGCGCGCCAAGCGGCTCGTCGAGGAGGAGCACGGTCGGGTGGTTGATCAACGCGCGCGCGAGTGCGACGCGCTGCTGCTGCCCACCCGACAGCTCCCACGTCCGGCGCGTGCCATAGCCCCCGAGCCGGACGAGATCGAGCGCCTCCCCGACGCGGTGCTGCTCGTCGTGCTTGCTGGTTCCCTTCTGGCGCAGCCCGTAGCCGACGTTCTGCGCGACGGTCATGTGCGGGAACAGCGCGTAGTGCTGGAACACGGTGTTCACGTGGCGCCGGTAGGGCGGCACGCCCGCGACGGGCTCGCCGGCGAGGTAGATCTCGCCCGACGTCGGCTGCTCGAAGCCCGCGATCATGCGCAGGGTCGTCGTCTTGCCGCAGCCCGATGGGCCGAGGAACGAGTAGAACGCCCCGTGGGCGACGACGAGGTCCATGTTGTCGACGGCGATGACGTCCCCGAAGCGCTTGGTCACGCCGTTGATGTGGACGTCCGGTACGTCGGGGGCGGCATGCGACGCCGCATGGTCCCGCAGCCCCTCCGCGGTGATCGCCGGCCCCTCGATCGCCTGGTCGTGGTCGTGGTGCGCCTCGTGCGCGCTATCCGGCGTCGCCGACGTGGTCAAACGGCCAACCCTCGACTCCATGGCGGCGAGACATCGCCCTTGCCCCGCGGTTCGCGGATCGTACGGACCCGGAGCCTTCGCGTCAACGCGGTTTCCGGTTTCGGATCGTGCGAATCTCGCATGCAACCGGGTGTCGGCCCGCGAATCGCGCCAATCCCCGGCGCCGGCGTCCGTCGGGCCCGGGCGCGACCCTAGAATGGCCCCGATGTACGTCGTGATCATGGCCGGCGGCGGGGGCACGCGGCTCCGGCCCCTGAGCACTCCCGGGCGGCCCAAGCCGTTCCTCCCGCTGCTGCCGACCGGCGAGACCCTGCTCCAGCGCACGGTGCGGCGGCTCGACGGGCCCGAGCTCGGGCCGGTCGACGTGTTCGTCGTCGCGTCCGGTGCCTACGCGCCGCTCATCGAGGCGCAGGTGCCCGAGGCGCGGGTCGTGATCGAGCCGGAGGGCCGCAACACCGCGGCGGCGATCGCCCTCGCGGCGCTCGCGATCGAGCGGCCCGATGACGACGTGATGGTCGTGCTGCCGGCCGATCACCGCATCGACCCGGACCGCGAGGGCACCTTCCGCGGCGTGCTTGCCGCCGCGGCGAACGGCCTCGCCGGCGGGGCGTTCGGCGTCGATCGGCCGCTCGTGACCCTGGGCATCGAGCCGACGCACCCCGCGACCCAGTACGGCTATCTCCGGCCGTTCGTGGATCGCGGCGAGCTGATCGAGGGCCTTCGCGCCTACCCGCTCGAGGCGTTCGAGGAGAAGCCCGATGCGGACCGCGCCGGCGACCTCGTCCGCATGCCGGGCGTCGCCTGGAACGCGGGGATGTTCCTGTGGCGCCGGGATGCGATCCGCGATGCGCTCCGGACCTGGGCGCCGGACGTGGCGGCGGCCGTCGAGCAGGGCCTCGCGGACGGGGACGTGGCCACGGCCTACGCGACGATCACCCCGCGCTCGATCGACTACGCGGTCATGGAGCCCGCCGCGACGGCGGGCCGGGTCCTGATGGCGTCGATGGATGTCGGCTGGACGGACGTCGGGACGTGGTCGGTGCTGCTCGAGGTGCTCGGGGCGGCGGGGATCGAGGCGGGCGTCGTCGAGGCGGGCGCCGGGACACCGACCGGAGCCGGTGATCTCGTGGTCGACCGGGACGATCGGGGCCTTGTCGTGCGTGCGGCAGCGGGCGATACGATGACCCCGGAGCGGCCGGTCGCGCTCCTGCGAGGGGCCCGCGGCGCCATGCCGCTCGTCCAGGCCCTGCTCGACCGGTGTGCTGCAGCGGAGGCTCGTGCGTGACCGAGACGGCGTCGCCGTTCGCCCCCACCCGGATCGTGTTCGGCACGGACGGCTGGCGGGCGCGGATCGCGGAGGACTTCACGTTCGAGAACGTCCGGCGCTGCGCCGACGGCGTCGCGACCTACGTCGCCGACCGCGGCGAGCAGGCGAAGGGCGTCGTGATCGCCTACGACCGCCGGTTCGCCTCCGAGCACTTCGCCCGGGCCGCCGCGGAGGTCCTCCTCGCGCGCGACATCCCGGTCGCGTTCAGTCGGACGGCCGTCCCCACCCAGATGAGCTCCTACGAGGTCGTCCAGCGGGGCGCGGCGGCGGGCGTCGTCATCACCGCCTCGCACAACCCGTGGACCGACAACGGGTTCAAGGTCAAGTCGCCGACCGGGGCCGCCGCGGGCGGCGACATGCTGCCCGCCATCGAGGCCGCGATCGCCGAGCACACCGGGCAGGCCATCGACCGCCGCCCGTTCGACGACGCGGACGCCGCGGGCCTCGTCGAGTGGTTCGATCCGTTCGAGGGGTACGAGCGGTTCGTCCGCCGGACGATCGACATCGACGCGCTCAAGGCCGCCGACGTCTCGGTCCTCGTCGAGCCGCTGTACGGCGCCGGGTCCACCTGGATCCCGCGGCTGCTCGCCGGCGGCCGCATCCGCGTGACCGAGATCCACAACGAGCGCAACCCGTTCTTCGGGGGCGTCAACCCGGAGCCGATCCGGCCGCACGTCGACCAGGCGCTGGCGATGATCGCGGGCGGCGGCTTCGACCTCGGGCTGCTGCTGGACGGCGACGCGGATCGCGCGGGCGCGGCGGACGAGCAGGGGACGTTCCTCCACCAGCTCCAGGTCACCGGGCTGCTGATGTACTACCTCGCCGAGCACCGCGGGCTGCGCGAGCCGGTCGTCTCATCGGTCAACAACACGTCGATGACGGACCGCCTGGGCGGGCACTACGGGATCGAGACCCACGAGGTCCCGGTCGGGTTCAAGTTCATCGGGCCGAAGATGATCGAGAGCGGCGCGATGCTCGGTGCCGAGGAGTCCGGCGGCTTCGGGTTCGGGATGCACCTCCCCGAGCGGGACGGGATCTACGCGGACCTCATGCTGCTCGACCTGTTCCTGCGCGAGCGCGAGCGCGGCAACTGGCCGGTGTCGAAGGCGGTCGCCGCGTTCCACGAGCTCGCCGGCGCGTCGTTCTACCGGCGCATCGACGTCCACGTCGAGCGGGCGCTGTACGACGGCGTGAAGTCGCGCCTGCTGGTCGATCTCGCCGCGGCCCCGCCGACGACGCTCAACGGCGAGCCCGTCGCGCGGACGCAGGTCCTGTCGACCAGGGACGGGTTCAAGTGGTTCCTCGCGGACGGGTCGTGGCTGCTCGTCCGGACGAGCGGCACGGAGCCGCTCGTGCGCGTCTACACCGAGGCGACGTCCGCCGAGCTGCGCGACGAGCTCGTGGTCACGGGCGAGCGCCTGGTCCGCGGCCAGTGAGCGACGTCCTGGGCGGCGCCCAGCGGTACGTCCCCAAGCCGTGGGGCAGCGAGCAGATCTGGGCGCTCACCGAGCGCTACTGCGGGAAGATCATCCGCATCGACGCGGGCCGCCGGCTGTCGCTCCAGCGCCACGCGAGCAAGGAGGAGAGCCTGATCGTGCTGTCGGGCACGCTCCGGCTCCACCTCGAGGACGACGACGGCACGGTCCGCACGCACGACCTCGGGCCGGGCGACTCGGCGCACGTCGACGTGCCGCGCATCCACCGCTTCGAGGCCGTGACCGACGTCGAGCTGGTCGAGGTCTCGACCCCCGAGATCGACGACGTCGAACGGCTCGAGGACGACTACGGCCGCGAGGGCACGTCGCGCACCCTGACCCGCTGCACCGGGTGCCGCACGATTGCTGATGCGCGACGAATGAGGCGAATTCCGGGGGCTGACCTGCGGCATCCGGAGGTGTAGGCTAGGCAGCGCGACCGCCATCACCGGTCCAGTGGGTCCGACCGGACGGCGGCCCTCGCGGACGTCCTTCGACGGGGCGACTGGAGGTTGATCGGCGATGCACTCCTCACTCATCGGCAAGGTCGAGAAGGCAAATCGCTATGCACGCGAGCTTGATCGGATCTCGATCGAGCGCGTCGCCCTGACGTTCCGTGGTGACAACGACACCCATCACGTCAGCCTCGATGCCGGTCAGTGGCACTGCACCTGCCATTACTTCGAGAGTTGGGGCTCGTGTGTCCACCTCCTTGCGCTGCAGAAGATCTTCGGCGTGATGCTGCCCGAGGACGCGCAGGTCTCGATCTTCAACGCGTCCGCGGCGGGCGCCCTCGCCTGAGCCGGGCCGGCCCGCGAGCCGGCCGTCTCCGCACCGAGCACGTCCGGCGCCGCGACAGCGGCGCCGGTTCCGTGTCCGGGAGCCATCACTCGACGTCCACGCGCCAGTACCAGGTCGCCCCGTGGCCGGTCCCGAAGCGCGCCTCGACCTGGAGGCTCCACGCGCCGGCCTGGTCGGGGACCGCGAACGTCACCTCGTCGGTTCCCTGGGACGCCGAGGCAACGTCGCCCGCGCCGGCTGCCGTGATCGGCGCCCAGCGCACCGTCCAGGCAGGAGGCGCGCCGCTCGGGTCGAAGGTCACGCTGACCGGCGTGCCCGGTCGTCGCGAGCGCGCCGCGGTCCGACACGATCCAGGGGGCGTCCGACCCTTCCTCGCCCCAGGTGTACGAGCCGAGATCCCCGACCGACCGGCTCGCCGGGCAGGGTCTCCCCGACGAGGAGCGCCATCGGCGGCTCGGACAAGGCGGCGGTCGGAACCGGCGTGGGTCCATCCGTGGCCGAGGCGGAGGCGACGGGTGTCACGGTCGCGGATCGCGGCGACGGACGGCGACGACGTGGCGGGCAGGATCGATGGGCCACCCAGCGGCGGACGACCGCCCGTCCCGCAGCCGGCGACGAGCCCGGCGAGGACGAGCGGCCCGACGAGGGCCGAGCGGCGGACGAGCGAGCTGGGCATGGACGGCGCCTCCCGGGTGCTCACCTGGTGGGGATGGTCGATCTCGGGCAGCCAGACCCGGAGCACGTCGACGACACGCTGATCGTGATCGCCGGCGAGCCGTCGGTCTCGACGCCCTCGTTGGATGGCCCGCGGAACAGGGACCGGTAGTCCTGGGTCGAGCGCACGGTCAGGCTTCCCCGGTACATCCCGTTGGTCGAGGTCCCGCCCAGCGTCATGACATCGCTCCACCCCGATGACGTCCGCTGCTGGAGGACGACGATCCGGCCGTTCATCGGGTTGTTCGAGAGGCGGCCCTCGCCCGCGCTCGTGAGGGTCGCGGTGAAGGTCACCATCGATCCCGAGCGGACAGACGTGTCGTTCGACGCTCAGCGTGACCTCGGTCGGGACGTCGAAGCAGGTGCTGTACAGCGTCGTGTAGCTCGCGAGGTCGTACGCCTGCTGGAGCGAGGCGACGTCGCACCGCCCGTACACGTGCGCGTTGTAGCCCGCCTTCGGCTTCGTCCGCGAGTACGTCTGGACGACGGCGTCCTTGTAGTCGCTGTCGTCGGCGTAGTTCTCGTGGTGATCGAGGACGAGGACATGGCCGAACTCGTCGAGGGCGATGTTCTCCGCGTCGTAGCAGCCGTCGGGCGACCCGCTCAGCTCGCACCAGCGGAGCGTGCCCCACTCGAAGCGGTAGCCGTTGGGCCGGAACCACATCCCGAACCAGTCGGGCGTGTCGCGTCGGAAGCAGGCGAGGCCATTCGTCCCGCACGGGACGTCGATGCCGTAGTAGATGACGTTGCCGGCGCCCGTGTCGTAGTCGAACGAGGGTGCCTTCGACTTGCGGCTGGCGTTCGAGTCGTCCCGGGCGGCGTGGATGGCGCCCTTCATGTCGAGCGGCGGCGTGCCGGAGGTCGTCCAGCGGTACTGGAGGACCTTGTTCTGCGTGTACAGGCCGCCGGTGAAGATCGGGTCCGGGTCGTGGGCGACGGCCTGGACGGGGGCGAGGCCGAGGATCACGAGCCCCGCCGCGATCGCGAGCAGGCGCCTCATCGCACGGCCTCCGAGGCGTCGACCGGTGCCGTCGCCCCGGCCGCGAGGATCCGTGACGAGCGACCGTCGAGCCGCGCGCCGAGGACCAGCAGCGCGGCGTCCGCGGCGTGCGACGCGCCCGCGTCGTGCCGCCGATCCGGTCGCGACCGGCGCCAGCTCATCGCCGTCGATGGCCGTGAGCCGGCCGGTCCGGGCGTCGAGCGCCGTCAGCCGGCCACGCGCCGCCTCGAACACGACGCGGTCGCCGGCCATCGTCGCCGGGCCGGTGCCGCGCACGAGGACCGTCGCGTCGCGTCCCGGGCTCGCGCAGGACGATGTCGCACGGGTAGCCGCCGCACGGCTCGTGGGCGACGACCGCTCCATCGCTCGTCACGCCGATCACGGGACCCGTCGGCCCGACCGCCGTCGCCTGTCCTGACACCGTGTCGACGATGCGCGTCCGGCAGCGCGCCTCGCCACACGCGGTCACGGCCAGCCGGCCGTCCGGTGCCCAGCGCAGCTCCGTGCTGAACGTCCGGCCGTAGCGGGCATCCGCCGCGAGCCCCGCGACGAGCCGCCGGGCGCGGCTCCCGTCGAGCGGCACGCGCCACACCCCGAGGTCCGCGCGGGTCGCCCGATCCACGCGGTGTCGACCACGGCCGACCCGTCCGGCGTCACGAGCGCGGCCCGCACGACCGCGTCCTCCTCGGCGAGGACCGTCGCACAGCTCGCCTCCACGTCCACGAGCGACAGCCGCGACCGCGCCCCGTCATCGGCACCGACGAGCACCCGGCCGTCCCACGGCCCCGTCGCGAACGACTCCGGCGGCAGGTCGATCGACCGGCCGCCGGCACCGAGCCGCCCGACGGCCAGCCGCTGGCCCGTGAGCGTGCCCGCGTCGTCCACGACCCCGTCGAGGCGGAACCACACCGCCGCGTCGGCCGGCGCCGTCACCGCGGCCGGACACGGCGGCGGATCCCACGGCGGATCGGCCGCCTCGAGCAACGGCGGCCGGGCGAGCGCCCCGACGCCGACGAGCGCCAGGGCCGCGACCGGGACCGCACCACGAATCCATCGGATCGGCTCCACGAGCTTCCTCCTCCGGCGGGATCGACTGGCGGGAGGAGGGCGAGGCAGCCATCGTGACCCGGGCCACTTATCGGGCGGTTATCCGGTCCGCACGCGCGGCACAGGGTGTAGGCTGCACCCCTCATCGGGACGCCTCGCGTCCCTACACATTCGACGCGGTACGGTCGCGAAGCCGGTGCGATTCCGGCACAGTCCCGCTACGGTGACCGCCCCTCCCGGGGCGGAAGTCCGGTCGCCGACCTTGCCGTCCGCTCGAGCCTTCGAGAGAAAGGTCAGGCGTTCCGTGCAGTCCACCGCCTGACCCCTGCTTCACCCCGAAGCCAGGGGTCGTTCGTTTTCTGCCCACCCCGATTCCAGCCCGGAGATCCCGTGGACGCACGCCGCCCTGCCGCGCACCCGCGCGGCCGCACCCTTCCGTCGATCCTCCTCCTCGTCCTTGCCGTCACGCTCGCCGCCTGCGGCTCCGCCGGCGCCAGCCCGACCGCCGCGCCGGCGACGCCGGCCCCGACCGCCAGCCCGACGCCGGCCCCGACCGAGAGCCCGTCGCCGGTCGCCGCCTTCCCCGTGACCCTCACCGACGACGAGGGCACGAGCGTCACCATCCCGGCCGAGCCGGAGCAGATCGTGACCCTCACCAACGCCGCCACCGAGACGATGTTCGCGCTCGGCCTCGGCGACCGGGTCGTGGGCAAGGTCGAGGACTTCACCGTCTACCCGCCCGAGGCCGCCACGGTCCCGGACCTCGCGAAGTTCGGCAGCGTCGACGTCGAGCAGATCGTCGCCGCGGGCACCGACCTCGTCATCGCCGGCGGCTCGAACTTCAACCCGCCGGAGTCGATCGCGAAGCTGCGCCAGCTGGGCATTCCCACCGTCGTGATCTTCGCCGAGGACATGCCCGGTGCCCTCGCGGACATCGAGCTGATGGGCACCGCCGTCGGCAGGCCCGAGGAGGCGGCCGCGGTCCAGGCCGACATCCAGGGCGCGATCGACGAGGTCACGGCCGCGACCGCGGGCCTCGACGAGCCGCGCGTGTTCTACGAGCTCGACGCGACGAACGGGTACTTCGGCCCGGCGCCCGACTACTTCGGCACCGAGATGATCGAGATCGCCGGCGGCGACCCGCTGACCAGCGGCACGGACGGCGTGTACCAGATCGAGCCCGAGAAGATCCTCGAGTTCGACCCGCAGGTCGTCCTCCTCGGCGACGCGGCCTACGGCGTGACGCCCGAGCAGGTCGCCGCGCGGCCCGGCTGGGACGTCCTGACCGCGGTGAAGGACGGCGCGATCCGCCCGATCGACGACGTGATCGTGACCCGGCCGGGGCCGCGGCTCGGCGACGGGCTGCGCGCGCTCGCGCTCGCGATCCACCCGGACCTGGTGCTGCCCGGCGCCGGCGCGTCGGCCTCACCGGCCGCATCGGCGTCGGCGGCGCCGTAGGCGGACATGGCGACGACCCCGCATCCCGTGCGCGCCCCGGGGCGGCTCGCGCTCGGCCTCCGGGCCGGGCGGCTGGGCCGCGCCGGCTGGCTGGCCGTGGCCGGCGTCGTCACGCTGCTCGTCGTGCTCGTCGGGGGGATCGTCCTCGGCTCGGTCGACCTCGCGCCGGCCACGACGATCGCGATCCTCGCCCGGCGCCTCGCCGGCATCGACCTGGGCATCACCTGGGCACCCGCCGCCGAGGCGATCGTCATGGACCTGCGGCTGCCGCGCGTGCTGACGGCGATGGTCGTCGGCACGGGCCTGGCCGTGGCCGGCTGCACGTTCCAGGGCCTGCTGCGCAACCCGCTGGCGGACCCGTACGTGCTCGGCACCGCGTCGGGGGCGGCGCTCGGGGCGGCGATCGCGGTGCTGATCCCCGTCCGCACGGTGTTCCTCGAGTTCGGGCTGCTCCACACGCTCGCGTTCATCGGCGCGCTGGTGTCGGTGACGGTCGTCTACCGGCTGTCGCGGACGGGCCCGCTGTCGCCGATGACCTCGCTGCTGCTCACCGGGTACGCCGTGGGCAGCCTGCTCGCGGCGGGCCTCGCGATGGCGATGTACCTGTCCGGGACCGGCCTCCGCCAGATCTTCAGCTACCTGCTGGGCGGGTTCGACGGCGCCTCGTGGCTCCGGCTTGCCGTCGCCGCGCCGCTGATCATCGGCGGCACGCTCGCGATCCTCATGCGGGCGCGGTCGCTCAACGGCTTCCTGCTGGGCGAGGAGGCGGCCGCGCACCTCGGCGTCGACGTCAAGCGCGAGCGGGCGATCCTCCTCGCGCTCGCCTCGCTCGTCACCGCGGCGGGCGTGGCGGTCGCGGGGCTGATCGGCTTCGTCGGGCTCGTCATCCCGCACCTCGTGCGGCTCCTCGTCGGCCCCAACGCCCGGCTCGTCCTGCCCCTCTCCGCGCTGTTCGGCGCGAGCCTGCTCGCGGCCGCCGACGTCGTCGCGCGGATGCTGGGCGGGGTGCCGGTCGGGGTCGTGACGGCGGTCATCGGCGCGCCGTTCTTCCTGCTGCTCCTGCGCAGCGCCCGATCGGGGTACGAGCTGTGAGCGGCGCGGTGCTCCAGGCGGACGCCGTGACCGTGGAGGTCCGGGGCCGCGCGATCCTGCGCGACGTCTCGCTCGCCCTCGCGGCGGGGGAGCGGGTGGCGCTCGTCGGGCCGAACGGCGCCGGCAAGTCGACCCTCCTGCGGGCGTTCGCGGGCACGCTCAAGCCGACAGCCGGCCGGGTGCTCCTCGACGGCGTGCCGATCGCCACGCTCGACCGGAGCGACATCGCCCGCCGCCTGGCGGTCGTGCCCCAGCAGACGGCCCTCCCGTTCGCGATGAAGGTCGAGGAGGTGGTGGGGCTCGGCCGGCTGCCCCACGAGGATCCGCTGCGCGGCACCCGGCCCGCGGACCGCGCCGCGACCGCCGCCGCGATCGAGCGCGTCGGCGTCGGCCACCTGCTGGGCCGCGACGCGCGCGAGCTCTCGCTCGGGGAGCGGCAGCTCGTGCTGCTCGCGCTGTCCGTCGCGCAGGGCGCCCCGCTGATGCTGCTCGACGAGCCGACGGTCCACCTCGACCTCCGCCACCAGGTCCAGGCGATGGAGCTCCTCGTCGACCTCAACGAGCGTGACGGCACGGCGCTCGTCGCCGTGCTCCACGACCTCGGCCTCGCGGCGCACTTCTTCCCGCGGCTGGTCGTCATCGACCACGGCCGGATCGTCGCGGACGGCCCGCCCGCGGAGGTCCTCACCGACGACCTGATCCGCGACGTGTTCAACGTCGAGCCCGCGCTCGTCCGGCTGGCCGCGACCGAGGCCCGCACGTAGGCCCAGGCACCGCATGATGGGCGCCATGCCGATCGTCGAGTTCGAGCTGGAACGGTTCTTCGCCCGCCACGAGTTCGCGGTGCGGCACCTGCTGTGCGCCTCCGACGTGGAGGGCTGGCGGATGGCCGAGCTCCTCGCCCATGCCGACGACGAGACCCGGGCCCTGTGGGACGGCCTGACCCTGGGCTACACCGAGGCGCCGGGCCACCCGCTGCTGCGAGCCGAGATCGCGAGCCTGTACGAGACCATCGCGCCGGACGAGGTGCTGACGTTCAGCGGCGCCGAGGAGGCGATCTACGTCGCCGCGAACGTGCTGCTCCAGCCGGGCGATCACGCGATCGTGACCTGGCCCGCGTACCAGAGCCTCCACGAGGTCGCCCGCGCGACCGGCGCCGACGTGACCCTCCACGAGCTCCAGGCGAGCGACGGCTGGGCGATCGACGTCGACCGGCTGCGCGCGCAGGTGACGCCCCGGACGAAGCTGATCGTCGTCAACGCGCCGCACAACCCGACCGGGATGCTCCCCGACGAGGCGACGTACCGCGAGGTGGCGGCGATCGCCGCCGAGGCCGGCGCGACGCTGTTCAGCGACGAGGTCTACCGGTTCCTCGAGGTCGACCCGTCGACCCGTCTGCCGGCCGGCGCGGACGTCGGGCCGCACGGCGTGAGCCTCGGCGTGATGTCCAAGTCGTTCGCGATGGCGGGGCTGCGGATCGGCTGGCTCGCCACCCACGACCGGCGGCTGCTCGATGCCGCGGCGCGCTACAAGGACTACCTCACGATCTGCTCCTCGGCGCCGTCCGAGATCCTCGCCCTCGTCGCCCTCCGCGCCCGCGACGAGGTCATCGCCCGCAGCCGCGCGATCACGGCGACCAACCTCGCGCTGCTCGACGGCTTCTTCGAGCGCCAGGCCGCGCATCTCGAGTGGGTCCGGCCGCGAGGCGGCTCGATCGGGTTCCCGTCGCTCCGTGCCGACATCGGCATCGACGCCTTCGCCCAGAACCTCCTCGACGCCGAGGGGGTACTCCTGGCACCGGGGTCGCTGTTCGGCCACCCGGGCAGTCACTTCCGTCTCGGGTTCGGGCGGGCCGGGTTCAGCGACGGGCTCGCGCGGTTCGAGGCGTACGTCGAGCACACGCTCGGATAGGGGACTGTTCAGCACTGATCTTCTGCGTTCGCGAGCGCGCGCCGCTGAGGCGGGACACCTCACGAACTTCTATCTCGGGGTTGCCGGAGAGGTCCTGACGGTTCTCCTCGACGTTGCCGCGTGGTCCCATCATGGCCGGGTACTCGCGTTGTTCCCGGCGATGCCTTGGTGATTGCCAGCCGGTCGACAATCCATGGATGGACCCCACCACCGAGCCGGACGAGCGGAGGAGGGACGCCGACGAACACGATGCCGCCTCTCGGTTGAGCGTGGGTGATCGCCAGAAGCGGCTGCGTCGGTTCTGGCGGGCGATCCCGAGCTCCCCGCGCTGCAAGCTCTGTCACCGGCCGTTCGGAGGCGCCGGCGGCCCGATCATGCGCCTGATGGGCCTGGGACCCTGGTCGGGCAACCCGAAGTACTGCCGCGGATGCTTCGGCGACCTATACCGCAAGCGAGGCGGCGCCGAGATCGAGTGCAGCCTCCTCTTCGCCGACGTGCGGGGCTCGACAGCGCTGGCCGAGTCGATGCGTCCGGTCGAGTTCCGGCGACTCCTCGACCGCTTCTACGAGGCCGCGTTCGAGCGTGCTCGTCGCGCACGATGCGTTCGTGGACAAGTTCGTCGGTGACGAGGTCATCGGCATCTTCGTCCCCGCGCTCACCGAGACGCTGCACGCCCGCGAGGCGGTGACCGCAGCGGTCGAGCTGCTCGAGGATACGGGGCATCGGGACGGACAGCCCTGGCTCCCGTCGGCATCGGCGTCAACACCGGTGTCGCCTACGTGGGCGCGGTCGGTACCGGTGAGCACGTCGAGTTCACGGCACTCGGGGATGAGGTCAACGTCACCGCCCGGCTTGCGACCGTAGCCGGGCCAGGCGAGGTCCTGGTCACCGACCAAGCTGCGGCAGCCGCCGGTCTATCCGAGACGCTCGAGCATCGGACACTGCGGCTCAGGGGCAAGCACGAGGACACCGAGGTCGCCGTCCTCAGCGTCCCATGACGCTCGGGGGGCGGCCCGGAGCACGGAAGGAGTGAGGCCCGATGTCGGAGCCCATCGTCTTCATCAGCCGCTTTCGCATCAAGGAAGGGAAGGTGGACGACATCAGACGACAGTTCGAGGAGCGCGCGGAGGCGATCGAGGCCGAGAAGCCCCAGACTCTCGTCTTCCTGAGTTATGTCGACCGGGATGCGCGAGCGGTCACGTTCGTCCATGCCTTCGGCGATGCCGAGGCCATGGACCTGCATTTCGAGGGGGCTGAGGAACGGGCGCGGGCCGCCTACGAGCTGTTGGAGCCCGACGGCTGGGAGATCTACGGCCGCCCAAGCGAGCAGGCACTCGAGTCGATGCGGCGGTCCGCTGACTCCTTCGGGGTCAACCTGAGAGTCCAGCCCGAATACGTCGCTGGCTTCCTCCGCTCGGGTCCGCGGACATAGTCACTTGGGGTGGGGATGCTGGAGGGTGTCGCGTGTTCTGGCCGAGCACTGCAGTAGATCGCGCCGGGGCACGCGAGGGGACGCACCTTCCGAGCCAGTTGGCGACCCGGTGGAGGAAGTGGCGCCTTCGTCGCAGCCTCGGCGGGCGCGCGCTCGGGGGGACCTCGCCTAGCGGCGGGCGATGATGCGAAGGGGTAGCAGCCGTGGTACCCGTTGCCTGATACCGAGCGACGTCGACGAGCGCGCCTCGAGCGTGGATTGAACCCGCAGGGCGATGCGCCCAATACGATCGGATACGTATGGTCTTTATCTACTTCATCCATCCGCCGCGG
>CAVXNF010000014.1:0-252272 GCA_963763075.1 uncultured Chloroflexia bacterium
AGCATCGCGGCCTCGAAGCGCTCCGCACGGCTGAGCAGGGCGACCCGGCGGGCCTCGCGCAGGAGCGGGACGGCGATCGCGGGATCGGGATCGTCGCCCGGCTCGAACGTCAGCCACCGGACCTGGCGCGTGATCCCCTCCCCCTCCAGCCGGCGGTCCGGGTCGCGCATCAGGTAGCCGTGCTCGAACCCGAGGTGGATGTGGTGCCGCTCGGGCGCGATGTAGGCGAAGTACGCCGACCGGCCACGACCCTCCGCCTCGTGGCGGGGCGCGTCGTACCCGATCAGGTGCCAGCCGGGCCGCACGCGTTCCGCGGCATCCGGGCACGGCCTCGCGCACGATCTCTCTGCAGCCGATCGCCGATCGCCTGGATCGGGCCGGGAAACGCGTCGAGGAACAGCTCGGGCGGGATGGGCTCCATGCCGCGATGGTCGCGCAGGTACCGGTCAGGACGTGGCGTGAACCCGCGACGCCCGGCGACCAGACAGCACGAGGCCCGCCTCCCGGAGGAGACGGGCCTCGGTTCGAGGACGGAGCCGGATTGATCAGCAGCCGCTCTCACCCGGGAGCAGCGGCCGGACGATCAGCGTGTAGTCCGCGCCGCCGGAGCGGAACGGCGTCGCGCTGTTCGCGTTCTCGAGCAGCGGCAGGACCGTGGCGAGGTCATCACCCGAGACCACCTGGCAGCGGATGCCGAGGCCGTCGCCGGCGCTCTCCCCGGCCGTCGCGAGGTCCTCGAGCGGCCACTCGACCGGCAGCCAGTCGGCCGCCGGATCCGGGACGAACTCGCTCGAGTACACGCGCATCGCGTCGGCGACGTACGGTGCCGAGGCGCCGGTGTACGCGTCGTCCGGGAGGCCGGTGAGGGCGTCGAGGAACGAGCGCATCGCGGCGCGGCCCTCGGCGTCCGGGGCGCCGGACGGCAGCTCGACACCGTTCGCGTCGAGCGACTCGTACAGCGCGTAGGCAGACTGGGTGTAGGTCACGCCGTCGACGGTGATCCGGAGGACCGTCGTGGCGGCGTCCGCGATCGGGCCGCCGGCGTACTCGGCATCGACGAGGAGCCCGTCATCGGCGGCGCGCTCGAGCAGGTCGGCCAGCGCCTCGGGCGTCAGCGTCCGGACCTGGAGGTTCGGCAGCAGGGGCCCGGGATACATCGCGTCCTGCGGGCCCTGGGTGATGACGCGGCCGTCCGCCGTGACGAGCACGATCGGGAGGCGTGACAGGTTGACGCCGGCCGGGACGAACCCGCCCTCCCAGTCGACGCGGATGACCACGGTGTCCGGGTCGATCGCGGCGCTCGGCGAGGCGCTCGGGTTGGTGGCGCCGGCCGGCGCGACACACGCGGCGGCGACGATGGCGGTGAGGGCGATTGCGGCCGGGGTGGCCAGCCGCAGGGCAGCACGAAACACGGGTCGAACACTCCTTGGATCGCGACCCCGTCGCCGGCCGGTGGAGTGACCGGCGGCGGGTCGCGCTGGTGGTTCGACGGCGTCTCGTGGCGGCCGGTTCCCGGAACTCGCGCGGCGCGCCTGTCGTCCGCGCGCGTCCGGCGGGCGGCTACGCGTCGACGAGGGGGATGTCGACGACGTGCTCGGCGAGGAACCAGACCTGCATCTCGTGGCGGCGCAGGACGTCGCCCATCAGCAGGTCGTTCGACCCGAAGTCCTTCGACTCCTCGGTCGTCTCGATGCCCTTGCGGACCTTCTCGAGGATCGTCTCGTGCGCGGCGAGCAGCCGGTCGAGCACGACCGGGATCTCCTCAGCGCCGTCAGGGGCGCGTTCGATCGTCGTGAGCTCGGCCGCGTGGCGCGGGTCGCCGACGCTGATCCCGCCCAGCATCTGGACGCGCTCCGCGATCTCGTCGATGAGCTCGAGCTGCTCCTCGGCGTGCTTGTCGAACAGCAGGTGGAGCTGGTAGAAGGTCGGCCCGGCCGCGTTCCAGTGCGCCTTCTTGTACAGCGCGTACAGGATCGTCGTGTCGGCAAGGATCTCGTTGAGCAGCTCGCAGCTCTCGCTCCGCGCCTTGGCGGGGAGGGCGATCGGGAGCTGGCGGAGGCTGCCGAAGCGCTGGAGCTCGCGCGCCTGCTGGCCGAGCTTCGGCTCCGGGGAAGGGCGCGGGTGGTGCCGCTGTCGAGCCGTGTCGAGCGTCGGGCCGTCCGCGCTGCGGTCGTGCGTGGGCGCGTGGTCGTGGTTGCCATCGGGATCTCCCTGGTGGGCGGCCGCGCGCATCGCCCTCGGCAGACGCGGACCGCGTGACCCCGATCGTCGACGAGGTGACCCCACGCGCGCGGTCCCACGACCGCTGCTGGGGTTGCAACCGGGTGAACACCCGGCGCGCGCTGACGCGGCGCGCTACTCCTGCTGGTCGCGACCGCGCCTGGCGACGACCTCGATCTCGGCCACCGCCGGCTCGCTGCCCAGCGCGGCATAGGACCCGTCGACGTCATCGATGACGTCGATCACGAGGGCCCAGCGGCCAACCGCGGACGGCGCCACGAGCGTGTCGCGCACGGTGACCATCTCGCCCGGCGCGAGCGGCACCTTGCCCACCACGACCGGATCGGGCGACCGGCGCGTCGATGTCGTCGTCAGTGGGACCCAGCGGGCGACGACTCGCGTGCCGCGTTCGACGGTCATCTGCCCGGCGCCGGCGTCGAGCGTCCATTCGCCGGCCCACGTCTCGGTGCCGGTGTTGGCGACGCTCACCGAGAGCCGGAGCCCCTGGTCCGCCTCGACGCCCCGCTCGCGCAGGTTGAGGCGCAGCGTGGCGTGGCGCTCGCCGGGGATGAACAACGCGACGTCGTGCGAGGTGACGAAGGCGTTGCCGAACCGCCGGTCGCGGATCCCGACGTGGAGCGTGTACGCGCCGGGCGTGGTCGGGAGCGGCGCCGTGAGCTGCATCGTCTTGCCCTTCACGGTGAGCTTCGCGCGCTTCGGTGCTGCCGACTCGTCGTTGCGGACCGGGACATCCGGCGACAGCGCGGCCGCCTCGAGCGGATCGGCCGCCGGCACGAACTTCGCGGTCAGGTCCGCGCCCGGGAACCGCCACTTCTTCGGCGCCTTCAGGCTCCAGGCGGCCTCGACCGTGTCGCCGGACCGGACGAGCTTCGGCTTCGCGGACGCCTTGACCTTGGCGAACGGGGCGGCCTTCGCGGTCGGCGTGGTTGCCGCGGCGACCGCGCCACCCTGGCGCCACACGAAGCGGCTGATCGCGTACACGCTGATCCACTCGCCCTGCCAGTCGCCGCGCGCCAGCGGGTCCATCAGCCACACCCGGCCGCGCTTGCGGTCGTAGCGCTCGATGTAGACCGCGTGGTTGTCCTTCTTCTTCTTCTTCCAGAACGCGTAGTCCCAGCGGCCGAAGTAGCGCGGCAGCTTGTGGTAGTCGCCGAGGACGATCGCGCCGGCGCCCTTCGACGAGCCGCGTCAGCAGCTGGTTCCAGGTCATCGGGTCGCCGCCGTCGGGCGAGTACTTGAACCCGAAGCCGAGCTTGTCGAAGGCGACCTTCATGTTGCGGAACTGGGAGCCGCCACGCGTGTCGCCGGACAGGGCCCGCAGGCGCTGGTGGGTCAGCTGGCGGTCGCCGTTCGTCCACTTGTCGAGGAGCATGGCGCCCGACGCCCAGAGGCAGTCGATGAACGGGCGCTGGTCCGTCTGGGTGACGAAGCGCGCCTTGTAGCCGGGCAGCGGGCGCGGCGGCTCCAGCGCCGAGACAGGCGCGGGCGCGGCAGCCGGGAACGCCGACAGCAGGCACGCGACGGCGAGCAGCGCGGCGGCGATGACGCGCGGGAGTCGGCCCGGGGTGGGGCGGGTGCGAGCGGCGATGGGCATCCGGTCGTCGTTGGGCGGTCTGGGGAACGCCCGGCGACGACCGGAGCGAGGGTGACCGCGAGGATGGAGGAAGGGCTCCTCCAGCCTCGCCCAGGGCCCCGGTCAGGGCCATGGTCCAGCGGTCCCGACGGACCTCGACGATGGTCCGGGGCGGGTTGCTCGCGGGCTACGGCCAGGAGATGGACGCGTTCATCGGCGTGATGCCGAAGCCGGTCTCCGTGTTCTGCAGCACGAGCTTCCACGGGTTGGGCGCCGTCACCGCGAACTTGACGTCCGTGCCGATGTTGCCCTGCTCCGGCGCGTGGGTGAGGTTGCCGCTGCCACCCTGCTCGATGAGGTCGATCTCGTACGTGAACGGGTGGCCGCCCCACTCGGCGATGACGCCCACGTTGCCGTTCACAGCGCGGCGTGAACACCGCCTGGATGCCGTTGGTGTCCGGGTACGCCGTGCCGTCGAAGCGCGCGTTGTCGATCGAGACCTTGGGCTTGCGCGCCGGGAACGTCAGCGTCACGTCGACCGCGGGCTGCGCAGTGCCCTCGCCGCGCAGCGTGAGGATGAACGTCTCGCGGGACTTCGTTGTCTTCGCGCTCAGCGTGCCGCTCCCCGCCGTGCGGCAGCCAAGCTCCTTGTCGGGCGTGCTCAGGCACATCTCGAGATCGCCCATCGGGCTGACGCTCGTGACCTCGGCCTTGACGCTGCCCGTCGCGCTCGCCCAGGTGAACACCCGATCCGTGCCGTCGGGGTTGTCCGCGGCATCGAGCAACAGCGCCTGGAACGTGATCGTCGCGGTCGGGGCGGGCGCCGCCGAGGCGGACGCATCGGCGGACGGCGACTCGTCGGTCGGCTCCGCGGACTCGCTCTCGGGCTCGGTCGACTCCTCGGTCGGCGACTCGCTCTCGATGTCGGTCGGCTCGGCGGTCACCTCGGCCACGTCGGTCGGCGACGCGGTCGGGGTCTCCCGGTTGCCGGTGAGGAACGCGCCGGCGGCGAACCCGCCCGCGATGGCGAGCACGGCGACGAGGGCGATGACGACGAGGCGCGAACGGTTCTCCATGGCCCGCATGGTAGGTGCGTGCGCGCACCGCGTCGCCCGTACCTTCGGGTGGGTCCGGGATGGTCCGTGGTGGTCAGGTGTAGCCCGGACTCAGGCGGCGGGCGGCGCCTCGTCACGCGGCGGAGCCGGGTTCGCGAGGCCGTCGACGACCTCCGCGCCGGGCAGCGTCAGCAGGATCGAGGCGGGCGCGATGACCTTCCAGCTGCGCGAGCCACCCCCGAGCACGATCCGGTCCCTCGTCATCACCGCCGCGTCGATCCAGACGGGCAGGTCCGCCGGCAGCCCGAACACCGTCACGCCCCCGATCTCGTGGCCGGTGATCGCGCGCGTCTCGTCGGGCGACGCGAACGAGGACTTGCGGCCGAAGCGCCCCTTGACCGCCCGGTTCACGTCCAGCCGGTGCGTGGCGAGCACGACGCACGCCGCGTAGACGGGCTCGGCGCCCTTGCCGACGACGACGATCGTGTTCGCCGAGTCCTCCATCGCGAACCCGTAGTGGGCGCAGAACGCGGCGGTGTCGGCGAGCGCCGGGTCACACGGGAACAGCTCGTACTCGCCGCGGCCGGCGAGGGCGGCCTCGAGCGCGGCTCGATCGGGGTCGGCGGCGGGGTCCTCGGTCGTCATCGGCGTCACGGTAGCGGACGACCGGCGCGGCTCGCGACCGGTCCCGGCGGCTGCGTCATTTGTCGGATCGCGGCATCGACGGGCTGCGATGGCCGGGTCGGGCGGCCGGATCGAGGATCGATGCACCACGAACGACCATTCGATCCAGGAGCCCACGCCCGATGTCCATGCTGATCGCCGAAGCCGACGCCACCGTCGACGCCCCCGCCGCGCTCGTCCTCGAGATCATCCGCGACTTCGACGGGCACCACCGGCGCATCCTTCCGGCGGCGTTCTCGGACTTCCGGGTGCTGGCAGGCGGGGTCGGCGCCGGGACCGTGACGAGCTTCACGACGACGCTCGGCGGCCGCAAGGTCCATGGCCAGACGGTCGTCACGGAGCCCGCCTCGGGCGTGGTCCGCGAGGACGTGGTGGGTCGCGACATGGTCACGACGTTCCGGGTCCAGGAGCGTGGCAACCACGCGTTCGTCACGATCCGCACCACCTGGACGCCGGCCGGCGGCATCAACGGCTTCCTCGAGCGACGCTTCGCCGCCCGGATGCTGCGCGACATCTATCGCCAGGAGCTGGCGCTGCTCCAGGCCTACGCCCGCGAGCTCGACGGCTACGGCGCGTACGCCCCGGCGGTCGCGGGCGCGCCGCTCGTCGCCGCGGGCTGACGCGAACCGTACCGACGCACACGGCCCGCCCCCGGAGGGAGCGGGCCGTCGCAACGGTTTCGACCAGGAAGGACGGAGGCGGCTAGCCCGCGTCCTCGCGGGGCGGATCGCCGTCGAGCACCGAGTCCAGCCAGTCGAGGTCATCCTGCTGGTCGACCCGGTAGGCGCCGTCGCCGCCGGTGCAGTTGGGCGGGACGCCGTACGAGTTCACGGCGACCTGGACGTTCGTGTCGTTCAGGAAGATCGGCCCGCCGGAGTCACCCGAACAGGTGCCGCCGCGGTGGGGCTTGCCGTTGTTGTTCGAGAACACGATCGACGAGTCGTCGTGGATCGCCGTACACGCCGTTGCGGTTGACGATCACCTGCTGGCTCTTCATCCGCGTGTCGCCGCCGAGCTGGACCTTCGGGCGCGAGTACTCCAGCCCGTAGCCCACGGCCTCGAACAGCGTCTGGGCCTTGTTGCGGCCGCGGAGCGTGTCGAGGTAGTGGAGGTCCGGCAGGACCGCGTAGGTCGCCTCGCCGGCGCCGACCTCGGGCACGAACGGCTCGTCCAGGATCACGACGCCTGCGTCGTGCGAGGTAGAACAGGTCGTTGTCGTACTCGGGATGCGGGTACGCAGTGCCACGGATCCAGGTGTCGTTCGCGTTGAGCGTGTTGCGGTAGGACACGTAGCGCGCGGCGTTGCCGTCCGGGATGAACGGCGCCGCGGCGATGCCCGTGTAGTCGGGCACCTCCTCGAACGAGACCCAGACGTCGTTGCCACCCCAGCCGCCGTCCTCGGTCGTGGCGACGCCGTTCAGGCCGGTCCCGAAGGTGCAGTGCCCGGCCGTCAGCACGACCGTCGGGCTCAGCAGCGTGCCCGTGCAGTTGAACCACGACCCGGGATCGTCGAACCGGTCGTCCTCCACGTCAGGGACGTAGAAGAACAGCTGGCCGACGTACGGGTGCTCCTCGTCATCGGGCTGGCCGTTGGTGATGGCGCCAACCGGGGCCGCGAGGGCGACGGTCAGGATGACCCCCGCCAGCAACGCTCCCCGGATCCGTCCGTGCCGCATGCAGTCCTCCGGTACCGCTGGATCGTCGGACGCTACCCGTCCGCTTCGGGACGCGTCAAACGGGAGTACGGGTTCGCAACGCAGAAGGTTCGCCGAACCGGTTCGGACACGCGCCGCCGCTTCACCCGAGGGATAGCATGGTCGGTGACAGACAGACGCCACCACACGCGCGCCGGCGCGCGCTCGACACCCGGAGACTCCGATGACCGCGACGAACGACCTCCACGAGCTCGGCCAGAGCCTGTGGATCGACAACATCACCCGCCCGATGCTCGATACCGGGACGCTCGCCCGGTACATCGAGGAGCTCGACGTCACGGGCCTGACCTCCAACCCGACGATCTACGACAAGGCGATCGGCGGCTCCGACGCGTACGACGACGAGGTCCGGCGCTCGGTCGACGCGGGCGACTCGCCCGAGGAGACGTTCTTCGCGGTCGCGCTCAGCGACCTGACCCGCGCCGCGGACCTGTTCCGCGCGGTCCACGACGAGACGGACGGCGTCGACGGGTTCGTGTCGCTCGAGGTGTCCCCGCTCATCGCCTACGACAGCGACAAGACCCTCAGCGAGGCGAAGCGCCTCCACGCCAAGGGCGGCCGCCAGAACCTGTTCATCAAGATCCCGGGCACGCTCGAGGGCCTGACGGCGATCGAGGAGTCGATCTTCGCCGGCGTCCCGATCAACGTGACGCTGCTGTTCTCGCCGAAGCAGTACCTGGCCGCCGCCGAGGCCTACACCCGCGGCATCGAGCGGCGCATCGACGCCGGCCTCGACCCGCGGGTCACCTCGGTCGCCTCGCTGTTCATCAGCCGCTGGGACGCCGCGGTCGCGGAGCAGGTCCCGGCGGACCTCAACCTCAAGCTCGGCATCGCCGTCGGGGCAGCCTCGTACGCCGCCTACCGCGACTTCTTCGCCACCTCGCGCTGGGAGGCGCTCATCGCGCAGGGCGCGCGGCCGCAGCGGCTCCTGTTCGCGAGCACCGGCACCAAGGACCCGACGGCGTCGAAGACGCTGTACATCGAGGGCCTCGCCGCCCCGGACACGATCAACACGATGCCCGAGGACACGCTGCTCACCCTCGCCGAGGCGGACGTGTCGCTGACGCCGCTGCCGGTCGAGGGGACCGACGCCTGGGCGACGCTCGGCAGGTTCGAGGAGGCCGGGATCTCGGTCGACGGCCTCGGCCTCGAGCTCCAGCAGAAGGGCGCCGACGCGTTCGTGAAGAGCTGGGAGTCGCTCCTCGCCCGGGTCGCCGAGAAGTCCCAGGCCGTGGCCAGCGGCAGCTAGCCGCAGCCCGCCACCGCAGCAGCCGCCCACCGCACGGATCCGCCGCCCGCCCCGCCTCCCGTCACCACGAGGCATCGCCGCCATGAGCAACGCCAAGGCCCGCCGGCGCGCCCGCGCCGCCATCGTCGAGTTCGGCCTGCGGATGCAGGACGAGCGCCTGGCCTACTGGACGTCGGGCAACCTCTCCGTCCGCGTGGCGGGCGACCCCGACCTGATCGCCCTGTCGCCGACCGACGTCCCGTACGACTCGGTCGAGCTCGAGGACGTGCCGCTCGTCAGGCTGGACGGCACGATCGTGGACGGCGGGCTCGCACCCACCTCCGAGCTGCCGCTCCACACGCTCCTGTACCAGCGCCGGCCGGAGATCGGCGCGGTCGTCCATACCCACAGCCCCGCGGCGATGGCGATGGCCGCGCTCGACTGGACGCTGCCCGCGTTCCTCACCGGGCTCGTGATGGCGGTCGGCGGCGCGGTCGCCTGTGCGCCGTACGCGCGGCCCGGGTCACCCGAGCTCGCGGACGCGGTCGAGAGCGCGCTCGCGGGTCGCGGCGCGTGCTTCCTGCGCCACCACGGGCTGCTCGCCCTCGGCGCGACGCTGCCGCGTGCGTTCCAGGCGGCGACCGTCACCGAAGGCGCCGCGGACGCGTACCTGCGCGCTCGCGCCGTCGGCGGCGTAGCGGACCTGCCGGCCCAGGAGGTGCACTGGGTCGGCGAGGCGTGGCGCGCCCAGTGGACCGGCGAGGCGATCGGGACGCGCGGGTGACGCCGCTCCCCTACCCTGCGCTGCGAGACCGCACGATCCAGCCGGAGGCGCCGCGATGACCGACACCCTGATCCCCGACAAGGCGGAGTCGACCGCGGCGATCGACGGGCTGTCCCTCCGGACCCAGCTGTTCATCGACGGCGAGTTCCGCGACGCGGCCGGCGGCGGCCGGTTCGCGACCGAGAACCCGGCCACCGGACGCCACGCTCGCGGAGGTGGCCCGTGGCGGCGCGGCGGACGTCGACGCGGCGGTCGCGGCCGCCCGGCGGGCCGCGGACGACGGTCGCTGGAGCCGGCTCAACCCCGGCGATCGCAAGCGCGTGCTGCTCCGCTGGGCCGACCTGATCGAGCTCAACGCCCGCGAGCTGGGGATCATCGAGACCCTCGACGCGGGCAAGCCGATCACCGACACGGTCGGCCTCGACATGCCCGAGACGGCCGCCTGCATCCGGTGGCACGCCGAGGCGATCGACAAGCTCTACGGCCAGGTCGCCCCCGCGCCGGAGGGCGTGGTCGCGACGATCACCCGCGAGCCGGTGGGCGTCGTCGCCGCGGTCATCCCGTGGAACTACCCGGCCCAGATGGCCGCCTGGAAGCTCGGCCCGGCGCTCGCCACCGGCAACACGATCGTCATCAAGCCGGCGTCGACGACCTCGCTCAGCCTGCTCCGGATCGCGGAGCTGGGCGCCGAGGCCGGGATCCCGGACGGCGTCCTCAACGTCGTGACCGGACCCGGCGACACCGTCGGCGAGGCGCTCGGCCGCCATCCCGACATCGACTGCCTCGCGTTCACCGGCTCGACCGAGGTCGGCCGCAACTTCCTCGCGTGGAGCGCCGCAGACCAATCTCAAGCGGGTGCTGCTCGAGCTCGGCGGCAAGAGCCCGCAGCTCGTGTTCCCGGACGTGACCGACTTCGCGGGCCTCGCGGCGAACGTCGCCGTGGCGATCTTCTGGAACATGGGCGAGAACTGCTCGGCCGGCTCGCGGCTGATCGTCCATCGCTCGGTCAAGGATCGCGTCATCGAGGCGATCCGGGCCGAGCTCGACAACTGGCCGGTCGGCGATCCGCTGGACCCGGCCACGCGGATCGGGGCGCTCATCAACCGCGGCCACATGGAGCGCGTGCTCCGCTACGTCGACATCGGCCGGCAGGAGGGCGCGCGGGTCGTCGCCGGCGGCGAGCGGATCCTCGAGGAGACCGGCGGCTACTTCGTCCCGCCCACGATCTTCGACAACGTGCGCAACGACATGACGATCGCGCGCGAGGAGATCTTCGGGCCGGTCCTGTCGGTCATCGAGTTCGAGACCGAGGCGGAGGCGCTCGCGATCGCGAACGACACGCCGTACGGCCTCGCGGCATCGCTGTACACCGACGACCTCAACGTCGCGCACCGGGTCGCGCGCGACCTGAAGGCCGGTGTCGTGGCGGTCAACGCGTACGCCGAGGGCGACATGACGACGCCGTTCGGCGGCTACAAGCTGTCGGGGTTCGGCGGGCACGACAAGAGCGTCCATGCCCACGACCAGTACACCGAGACGAAGACGACCTGGATCCAGCTGCGGCAGGCCGACTGAGCCCGAGATTCCACCCATCGCGCCCGGTCGAAATCTCCCAAAATCGGGGTTGCCCGGAAGGCTACGCTTGAGGTGGTCTCTCCCCGAGACCCCTGGACGCCCGGTCATCCCCCCCGGCCGGGCGTCCCCTGATTCCGGCGACGGATACGAACGAACCGCCCGGCCCCCACAAGGGAGCCCGGGCGGTTTGTGTGTGTGCTGGTTCGGGCGGTTGGGCGCCGCCCGCCGGATCAGATCGCGCCGCGACCCGTCCGTGCACCGCCGCGGATCAGGCCGACGACGACGACCACGAGCACGGCGCCGATGGTCGCCACGACGATCGTGCCGATGTTGATCCCGGTCGTGTAGTCGTCACCCGTGATGAGCCCGAACACGAAGCCGCCCACGAGGGCGCCGACGATGCCCAGGACGATGTGCCCGATGACACCGAGACCCTCGTCCCCACGGACGAGGAAGCCCGCCAGCCAACCGGCGATCGCACCGACGACAAGCCACGCAATGATGCTCAAGGTAGTGGTCCTCCATCCCCCGAGGTCCGGCGCAGCGCGCCACGGCTCCCACCATCGCCGAATCGACCTTGCAGATGGACTGCAGACCGGCCTGCTCGCGCGTGTCGCCCGTCGATATCCTCGAGACCCGGCCACCGGCTGATCACGTAGGCTCGCGGCCATGAACCGACGACTCGTCCTCGCCCTGCTCCGGGCCGCGTTCGCCGCCCTGGCGATCTACGCCATGGCGTTCCAGGCGAACCTCTCGGCCGATGCGGGGACCCTCGTCCCGCTCAACTTCCTGAGCTACTTCACGATCCAGGCGAACTCGATTGCCGCGGTCGTGTTCCTGATCGGCGCGGCGCGCTTCCGGCAGCCCGCGACGCCCGGCTGGGACCTCGTCCGCGGCGCCTCGGCGCTCAACATGACGGTGACCTACGTCGTGTTCGCGCTGCTCCTCGCGGACACCGACGTGGACGTGACCCACGAGTGGGTCAACACCGTCGTCCACGTCCTGTTCCCGCTCGTGGTGATGGCCGACTGGGTCGTGGACCCGCCCGCCCACGAGGTGTCCACCCGGGGCAGCCTCACCTGGCTCGCCTACCCGCTGCTGTGGCTCGCGTACACGATGGTCCGCGGCCCGATCGCCGGCTGGTACCCGTACCCGTTCCTCGACCCGGCCAACGGCGGGTACGGGACGGTCGCGCTGTACGTGGTCGGGATCTTCGTGTTCGGGGTCGTCGTCGCGACGATCCTGCGGCTCGTCGGCAACGCGCTGCCGGTCGCGCCGCGTCGTGCCGGTCGCCGCCGCTACGGGTACGCCGGCCGGCTGAGGATCCCGAACGTCGACGCGGGCCAGTAGCGCAGGAACGCCCGGCCGACGATCGATGCCTCCTTGACGGGGCCGAACGACCGCGAGTCCGCCGATGCCTCGCGATGGTCGCCCATCACGAACAGCTCGTCGGGTCCCAGCGTCCAGGTCGCCTCGTCCGACTGCGGCATCGTCGGCTCGTTCGCGCCGTCGTCGCCCTTGAACGTGTACCCGTCCTCGCCGAGCGCCGCCCCGTTGACGGTCACGCTCGCCGTCGTCGCCGATCGCGACGGTCTCGCCCGGCAGCCCGATGACCCGCTTGATGAACGGCGTGCCCTGCTCGTCGGCCCAGCCCTCGGGCGGGTGGAGCACGACGATGTCGCCGCGGTGGAACGGGTCGAACCGGGTCGTCAGCTTGTCGACCAGGACGTACTCGTCGGGCTCGAGCGTGCGCTCCATCGACGTCTGGCGGACCTGGAACGGCTGGGCGACGAACGACTGGATGACGACGAACGTGATGAGGGTGAGGCCGAGGGTCTCGACGACCTCGATGAGCCAGCGCGGGGGTCGCATCGAGCGCAGTATGCCGGGGTTGCCCGGAGCCGGCCGTGGGACCTTCGGGCGATGCTAGGCTCGCTCGCATGGCCCTCGACCTCGACGCCTTCGACGTCCTGACCTTCGACTGCTACGGCACGCTCATCGACTGGGAGCGCGGCCTGCTGGCCGCGATGCGCGAGGTCCTCGGGGCGCACGGCGTCGACGCGACCGACGACGAGCTGCTCGAGCGCTACGCGCACCAGGAGGCCGGGCTCGAGGATGGTCCGTATCTCCGCTACCGCGAGGTGCTCGCGCGCGGGCTGGCCGGGGTGGCGGGCGAGCTCGGGGTGACGCCTTCGGCCGAGGAGCGTGCGGCGTTCGGCGGCTCGGTGGCCGACTGGCCGGCGTTCCCCGACTCGGCCGCGGCGCTCGCGCGGCTCCAGGCGCGCTACGCGCTCGTCGTCATCACCAACTGCGACGACGACCTGTTCGCGGCCTCGAACCGGCGGCTCGGGGTCGAGTTCGCGCACGTGATCACCGCGCAGCAGGCGGGCTCGTACAAGCCGAGCCACCACAACTTCGAGCTCGCGTTCGAGCGGATCGGGGCGCCGCGCGAGCGGATCCTCCACGTCGCCCAGAGCCTGTTCCACGACCACGTCCCGGCCAAGGCGCTCGGCCTGTCGACCGTGTGGGTCAACCGCCGCCACGACCGTCCGGGGAGCGGCGCGACGCCGCCCGCGGACGCGATGCCGGACCTCGTGGTGCCCGACATGGCGACGCTCGCGGACCTGGCGGGCGTCTGACCGTCGGGCTGCCGCGTGGCGGCCCGCACGCGCTACATCGAGGGCGAGTAGCCCACCGCGAGGTACAGGCCCGGGTCGTCGTTGAACTCGAGCAGGCAGCCCTTGCCGCAGAACACGTACTCGCGCCCGTCGTGGGTCGTCGCGAGGCCCTTCTCCCGGGCGGCGTCCGTGTCGACGCCCATGCCGCAGACCGGATCCTCGTTGGCCTCGATTGTTCGCTGCTCGGTCATGGTCGATCCTCCGGTCGGGCGCTGGATGTGCGTGCCGTCACTATACCCATGGGGAGTATCGTCGCAACCGCGCCTGCACCAGCGAAGATGATCCTGCCATGACGCCGATCGCCCGCTTCCCCACCCTCGACGACGCCGAGTCCGCCCTCGACTGGATCGGCGTCGAGTTCGGCGAGGGCGATCAGGCGTTCGAGGGCGAGCTGGCGGGCGACGACCGGGACCTGCTCGAGGCGGCGATCGACGACGCCGAGACGCCGGGGCCCGGTCGCGCGACCTCGCCCGCGCGCTGCTCGCCCGCTGGGACGCGGACGGCCACGGACTCGCTCGCCGTTCGCGGTCGCCTGGGACGGGTGAGACCGGGATCGACGGCCGCTGACGACGCCGGTCAGTCGAGCAGCTCGACCGGCCTGGCTGTGCGAGTTGAGCGCCAGCGACACGCGCCACCGGCCATCGACGTCGCGCTGCAGGAAGCGGACGAGCCGGCCCTGCACGAGCTGACGTGATGCCCTGGCCGCCGACCCGCGGGACGAGGATCTCGCTGTACGTCGCGACGGTGTAGGCCCGGTCATCGTGCGCTGTCGATCACCAGCAGCTCGGTTCGCCAGGCGCTCGTGTCGTAGCGCTCGAACAACTCGCTCCCAGTGCGCGCGGATGGCGTCGCGGCCATCGATCGCGTCGCGCATGGAGCAGGAGCAGGCGGGCATCGGCGGCGAACTGCCCGGCGAGCGCCGCGGCGTCACCGGCGGCAAACGCGTCGTCGAAGGCGTGGAGCGCGGCGCGAACCTGCGTCTCGGTCATGGCATCACCGGTAGGACTGTCACCGTGCGGTAGCGCTGGAGGCCGTTCGCGATGGGCGCCTGCAGGCACCGTCGGCCGATGGTTGCATTCCCACACCGCAGGAGGTCTGACCATGGGAACCGTTGCCCGCGTCACCGAGATCAGCAGCCGCTCGAACGAGAGCTTCGAGGATGCGCTGCGAACCGGCATCGAGCGCGCCAACAAGACCCTCCGCGGCGTGCGTGGCGCCTGGGTCAAGGAGCAGGGCCTGGACATCGAGGACGGACGCATCGTCGCGTACAAGGTCAACCTGCTCGTCACGTTCATCCTCGACGACTGACCTCGCGGCGGGCGCCGAGGCGGTATGGGATTGACACGCGCCTGTAGTCGATACCCCCGTCGGGTATTGACAAAGGGGGTTGTCAAGACCCCCGTCAATGGCCTAGAATAGTAGGCCAATGGCGTGTCGATTTGACACGCCACTACGTGTGTCAGGCGGCGTGGCCTGAAACACGGTCCGGCCCGAGCACCGGATTGCTGGTCAAGGTCCCACGACGTCGCGTGGCTGGATGCGACATCGTCAATTGGAGCGTCGTGATTTCCACTTCCACTTCTACTTCCCCTGCAACTGATACCGAGGCCGAGCTGGCGGCCGCGTCCATCGAGCTCGACCCCAAGGCGGCCGAGCTGGAGGCCGAGGCTGCCCTGATCGTCGAGGAGCCGGCCCCGGCTGCCGCCCCGACGACGCCGGCCCCCGCGGCCCCGGCCGCCAAGGACGAGGACGCCGAGCCCGAGCCGGTCGCTGCCGAGGTCCTCGACACGGACGATTCCGTGCGCCTCTACCTGCGCGAGATCGGCCGCGTGCCGCTGCTCACCGCAGAGGAGGAGGTCATCCTCGCCAAGGGGATGGAGCTGGGCGCCCAGGTCGAGGCCGAGCCCGAGAAGGCGATCCTCAGCATCCACGAGTGGACGCTCCACCGCACCGAGCCGACCGCCCGCGCGAAGGACAAGCGCTACGTCGTGCCGTTCGAGACCGAGGCCCATCGCATCGTCGATGGCGCGCTCCGCTCGGACGACGCCATGGACCTGTTCATGACCGCGCCGACGCTCGGCCTCGCCGATGCGCTCAAGGCGGCCGAGACGGACACCCTGAAGGAGCGCCTCGTGCGCGCCCAGGACCTGCGCTCGGTCTACAACGAGCGCCTCGATGCCGACTCGTTCATCGACCTGCTCGACTGGATCGAGGGCGAGCTCGGCCGGCCGAACGCCGAGATCCGCGGCAACACCGCGCTGCGCGACCTGCGCGAGTGGGCCCGTGACGAGGTCGCCTACCCGGCGATCCGCCGCCGGCTCGAGACGGGCCGCGACGCCGACGTCGTGGACCGCATGGGCGTGGACCTCAAGCACCTCGCCAAGCAGTCCCGCGACCACCTGACGAGCGCGAACCTGCGCCTCGTCGTGTCGATCGCGCGCAAGTACATCAACCAGGCGGGCATGGGCCTCCTCGACCTCGTCCAGGAGGGCAACGCCGGCCTGATCCGCGCCGTCGACAAGTTCGAGTACGAGCGCGGCTTCAAGTTCAGCACCTACGCGACCTGGTGGATCCGCCAGGCGATCCAGCGTGGCCTCGCGGACCAGAGCCGGACGATCCGGATCCCGGTCCACATGGTCGAGACGATGGGTCGCGTGGCCCGCGTGGTCCGCGAGCTGAGCACGCAGCTCGGCCGCGAGCCCACCAACGTCGAGATCGCGGCGGCCCTGCCGGACGAGACGCCGGCGATGACGCCGCAGCGGGTCGAGGAGATCCGCAAGCTCGGCCGCGAGCCCGTCAGCCTCCAGTCGCCGGTCGGCGACGAGGGCGACGCGGAGCTCGGCGAGCTGATCCCCGACGAGGACGCGGTCTCGCCGCTGGACGTCGTCGCGGATCGCATGCGCCGGGAGCAGATCGAGCACGTGCTCGCCTCGCTCGACGGTCGCGAGCAGCGGGTCCTCCGCCTCCGCTTCGGCCTCGACGACGGGCATGCCCGGACGCTCGAGGAGGTCGGCCGCGAGTTCGGCCTCACCCGCGAGCGGATCCGGCAGATCGAGGTCCAGGCGCTGCGCAAGCTCCGCCACCCGAGCCGCAGCCGCAAGCTGCGCGAGTTCGCCGCCTAGCCACGCCCCGCGGGACCGACCCGGTCCCGCCGAACACGAGACCCAGACCGGTCGTGTCGTCCGTCGACACGACCGGTTTCGTGTGTCAGCGGGCGGATGGCCAGGTCGGCGGTGATCGCGCGACTAGACTGTGGTGCCGGGCCGCGGCGCCCTTCGGCGCATCGTCGCATGCGCTGTCGAGCGCATGCGTACCGTCACCAACCCGGACTCGCCTACCAGGGGCGCCTGTTCGTGATCGACCTCGTCATCGTCGAGGACCATCCCGCGATCGCCGAGGCGCTCGCGGCGCTCATCGGATGCCGAGCCCGACATCGACGTCGTGGGGATCGCCCACGGCCTCGACGACGGCGATGCCCTCATCCGCGACCTCGCAGCCGCAGGTCGTGCTGTGCGACGTGATGCTCGCGGGCCGGGACGACGGGTTCGAGCTCCTCCGCCGGTTCGGGAGCCGCAGCCGGTTCGTGATCCTCACGGCGTACGACTACCAGTCGCACCACGCAACGGCCGTCGCTGCCGGCGCGGCCGGGTACCTGTCCAAGCTGAGCGACGCCGAGACGATCGTCCGCACGATCCGCCGCGTGGCGGCGGGCGAGCCGCCATCCCGGCCCCCGTCATGGAGAGCGCGCGCCGGGCACCGGCCGCGCCGACGAGCCGCGAACGGGAGCTGCTCACGATGCTCACGGCAGGCGCGTCGAACGACGAGATCGCCGTCGCGATGCGGATCAAGGTCAAGACGGTCGAGGGCATGCTCCGCCGCCTCTACGACCGGTACGGCACCGCCAACCGGACCCAGCTCGCGCGGTTCGCGATGCGCCAGGGCTGGCTCACCAACGAGCTGCCCGGCTAGGCACGGGCGTCACGCTCGCCGGCGGATCAGCGGGCGAGGATCTCCTCGAGCTGGACCGCGTGCTCCTCGAGATGGCGGATGACGAACCGGTCGCGGATCCAGGTCGCGGGCACGTCGCCGTCGCGGACGTGCAGCCCGCGGGCACTCCCCTCCTCCGCCGTGAGCGACGGCGTGCGCGACTCCCAGCGGCCGATCCCGGCGTCGATCCGGTCGAACAGCTCTCGCAGCGGCAGCACGCGGTCGCGCTCGAGGATGCCGAGCCGCATCGCGTCGCCCGCGGTGCGCCCGAACGGCAGCGGGTCGTCGCTCGATCGGCCGGCCTCGACCACCCGCTCGAGCTCGCCCAGCCAGTACGGCAGCATCTCGGCCGTGTGCGAGAGCACCTCGCGCGGCCCCCACGAGGCCTCCGGGCCGGCGCCGAAGTCGTCGGCGAGCGGCCATGGCTCGCGCGCGATGACGCGCGGCCGCAGGGCGGCGAACGCGGTCCGGGCGCGGGCGAGGCGCTCGAGCGCCTCGTCATCGGGGATCGGCGGGACGGCGAGCGGATCGGTCATGGGCACAGCATCGGCGGTCGGCACGCGGCTGTCACGCCCGGTCGCGGCCGGCGCCTTGACGAGCGGCGCCGGGACGGCCACCGTTGGTGGTCACTCGTCCACCGGGCCGCGGCCGCGCCGCCGCCCGCCGCTCCCCCTCCACGGAGCCACGTCGCATGACGCATACCGAAGCCCGACCGGCCGCGGCGGCCGGCGTCGGCACGCCCGCCGCCAACCAGGCCGGCGCGCACCTCAACCGTGACGCCTTCGCCGAGGCGAAGGACTTCCTGCCGCTCGACGGCATCGATCACGTCGAGTTCTGGGTCGGCAACGCCCGCCAGGCGTCCGCCTACTTCCGGGCGCTGTGGGGCTTCACCCCGGTCGCGTTCGCCGGGCCTCGAGACGGGCATCCGCGACCGTGCGAGCTACGTGATGCAGCAGCACGACATCCGGATCGTCCTGACCGCGCCGCTGACCCCCGACGGCGAGATCGCCGACCACGTCCGCGAGCACGGCGACGGCGTCCGGGACATCGCGTTCGCGGTGCCCGACGTCGCCTCGTCGTTCCGCGAGACGACCGCGCGCGGCGCCCGGGCAGCCCAGGAGCCGGTCGAGCTCGACGGCGGCGAGGACGGCGTCCTGCGCCGGAGCGCCGTGTGGACGTACGGCGACGTGCGCCACTCGTTCGTCGACCGCCGCGACTACCACGGCGTGTTCGCGCCCGGCTATCGCAAGGTCAAGAACCCGGCCAGGGCCGCGCAGGGGCTGAGCCTGCTCGAGGTCGACCACTGCGTGGGCAACGTCGCGCTCGGCGACATGAACACGTTCGTCGACTACTACCGCGACGTGTTCGGCTTCGCGCAGCTCATCCACTACGACGACACGGTGATCCACACCGACTACAGCGCCCTGATGTCGAAGGTCATGACCAACGGCAACGGCCGCGTGAAGTTCCCGATCAACGAGCCCGCGACCGGCAAGAAGAAGAGCCAGATCCAGGAGTTCCTCGACTGGTACCGCGCGCCGGGCGTGCAGCACGTGGCGCTGCGCACGGAGGACATCGTCGCCACCGTGCAGACGCTGCGCGACAACGGCGTCGAGTTCCTGAAGATGCCGCACGCCTACTACGAGGGCCTTGCCTCGCGCGTGGGCGACGTCGGCGTGCCGATCGACACGCTCGAGGAGCTGGGGATCGAGGCCGACCGCGACGAGGAGGGCTACCTCCTCCAGATCTTCACCCGCCCGATCCAGGACCGCCCGACGTTCTTCTTCGAGATCATCGAGCGCCACGGGTCGCGCGGCTTCGGGGTCGGCAACTTCAAGGCGCTGTTCGAGGCGATCGAGATCGAGCAGGGGCGGCGCGGGAACCTCTAGGCACAGGCCCGGCGCGGAAGCCTCGAAGAGAGGCTCCCGCGCCGTCGTGAGCGGCCTGCTGGATCAGGGTGTGATGAGGCTCGACTCGACCATGGCGTCGGTCTCGGAGATCTCGCGTGCCGGGACGGCGGCGAACGTCGATCGCATGAGCACCTTCGGGGTGCCCTCGACGTCGAGTGCCCAGAAGGTGAACCGGTTGGACGGCGCCTGGGCGTACGAACCCCTCCTTGCCGTCCTCGGCGGTCACGAAGTAGTCTCGTTCGACCCGCAGGCGCGCAACGTCTGCGGGCAGCTCGACATCGATGCGACGCCCGGTATATCCGCCGACGGCGATGTCGGCCGGCTCCGACACGACCCAGTCGCCGCGCGCCTCGACTGACGCGATGAAGTCATCCACCGTCGCGGCGGCCGGTGTTCCTTCCGGACGGCACGAGTCCGCGGGCACGCCGACCTTGTCGGCGACGAGCCAGCGCGGTTCCGATGTTCCCGGGCAGTCTCGGGCCCGACGATTGCCCAATCGTCGAACGCCTGACCATCCGGCCGGGACGGTGCACCGTCCACGTCAAGGGGTTGCCGTCGAATGGCCGGACGAGATAGGTCCCCGGCTCCAGCGGGCCAGCCTTCAGCGCCATCGGCGACGGGGTTGGCGCGGGTCGGGGTCGGCGTCGGGGTCGGCGGCGCTGAGCCGCCGCCCATGAAGACGGCGCCGCCGACGAGGACGGCGAGCAGCGCGGCGCCGATCGCCACGAGCTTGATCGGAGTGGACATCGTGGGGAACCTCCAGGAGCGGAGGCGCCACGCGGGGGTCTGGCGCTGGCGCGCGATCCGGCTCGCCGTGTCGTCGATCACGCGATCGGCGACCTGGACGGGTCCTTCGGCGAACCAGGCGTCGAGCAGGCGGTTGAGGTCGCGAGATTCGTTCATGCCGTGCGACCTCCCGCCGCGACGACGCGCGCGTCCGCCTCGAGGGCGGCCCGCATGGCGCGGTGGGCGTTGAACAATCGGGATCGGGCGGTGCCGGGCGGAATGCCGAGGGTCTCGGCGATCTCCGACGGGGCGTACCCGAGGTAGTGGTGCAGGACGAGGATCGCGCGCTGGTCCGGCGCGAGCCGCCGGAAGCCGCGATCGAGCAGGTCGCGGTCCGCGACCGAGACCAGCTCGTCGGGCGCGGCCGGTCCGTCGACCGGGAGCACCCGCAGGTTCGAGGTACGACGGCGCTCGCGCGCCGCCTGGGAGATGCAGACGTTGATGAGGACGCGGTTGAGCCAGGCATCGAACCGGTCCGGATCGCGGAGTCCCCGCAGGTCACGCCAGGCGATCACCAGCGCGTCCTGGAGGGCATCCTCGGCCCGGTCGACGTCTCGGAGGATCCGCTGCGCGATCGCGAACAGCCGGTTGCTGCGCGCGCGGATGAGGTCGACGAATGCCGCCTCGTCACCGCGCTGTGCCGCAGCCAGGAGCTCACGTTCCACGCCGGGTCCGTCCCTCGATGGCGCCCGTCGGGGGCGCCGTCCGACACTACAGGCACGTCTCGGCGTCCGAGCGTTCATTCCTCCCTGCCGGCAGGTTGCCGACGTCCCTAGACTGCTGGCCAAGTCCGGCGTCGGGCCGGGCGTCACACGTGCGTGGTGCGGTGGACGGGATCGGCGCTCGGCGGCTCGCGACGTGGGGCCTGCTCGGCGCGTCGCTCGCCGGGGCGGCGCTGTTCGTCGTCGTGCGCCTGACGATGCCGTCGGACGGCGGCCGGGTCGCGTTCTACGAGGACGCCTGGTCCCCCGCGGGCGTCGTCATCAGCCCGATCGACGAGCCGCAGCCGGGCCTGGAGCCCGGCGACCGGGTCGACGCGGTCGATGGGCGGTCGATGGACGCGTGGGCCGGGGCCGTGCTGGACGGCGGCGTCGCCCGGCCGGCAGGCGGTCCCCTGCCCTACCTGCTGACGCGCGACGGGCGCGCGGTCGAGGCGTCGGTGACGTGGGCGGTGCCGGGCGTGTCGGGGCGCTGCTCGAGGGCTGGAGCATCGTCGTGTTCTCGATCGCGATGGCGGCCGTCGCGGCGCTCGTGTTCGCGCGCCGCCCGGACGTTCCCGCCGCGACCGCGCTCGTGCTCGTCGCGTGCGGGGCGGCGGGCAGCAGCGTGCCGTGGTTCCTCGGGGCCACGACGAGCGACCTCGTCCAGGGCGGCCCGTTCGCGCTCCACGCGGCGTTGACGGCGGGCGTGTACATGCTCATGTGGCCGGCCGCGGTCCACCTCGCCCTGGTCTTCCCGGCCCCGATCGGGATCGTCCGGCGCCGCCCGGGGATCGTGTGGCTGCCGTATCTCGTCGCGCTGGGCGGGTATGGGCTGGCGCTCGCCGTCACGCGCGTCACGACGCCGTCCACGCTCGAGTGGTTCGGCACGTGGCCGCGGATCCAGCTCGCGGTCGTCGTCCCGTGCCTCGTCGTGTGGCTCGTGCTCGCGGTCGTCGCGTTCGGCCGCGCGGGCGACCCGGTCGCGCGATCGCGGACCCGCTGGGCGGCGCTCGGCGCGCTCACGAGCGTGATCCTCGGCCTCGTCCTGTTCCAGCTCCCGGAGCTGCTGCTCGGGCGGGCGCTCGTGCCCGCGTCGTGGATCGGGCTGATCGCGCTGCCGCTGCCGATCGGGCTGGCCATCGGGATCCTCCACGACCACCTGTTCGACATCGACGTCGTGCTCAACCGGACGCTCGTCTACGGCGGGCTGACGCTCGGCGTGATCACGACCTACGTCGTCGCGGTGGCGGCGCTCGACGTCGTCGTCGGGCCGGAGCAGGGATACGGGGTGTCCCTGCTGGCGACCGGGATCTCGGCGCTCGTCGCGCTGCCGCTGCGGGACCTGCTCCAGCGGACGGTCAACCGGCTGCTGTACGGCTCCCGCCACGAACCGTGGCGGGCGATGCGGCGGCTCGGGCAGCGGCTGGAGTGGGCGGCGGAGCCCGACCGCGCGTTCCCCGCGATCGTCGAGACCGTCGCCGACGCGCTCCGCCTGCCGTACGTGGCCCTCGAGGTCGCGGACGAGACGGGCGAGCTGCGGGCGGCGGCCGTCACCGGCATCGCCGTCCGCGGCGCAGACGACCGTCCCGCTCGTGAGCGGCGCGGAGACCGTCGGGCGGCTCGTGCTGGGCGTGCGCAGCGGCGAGAAGGGCTTCCACGACGACGAGCTGGCGCTGCTCGCGGATCTCGGCCGCCAGGCGGGCACGGCCGTGGGCGCGATCCGGCTGCGGGACGACCTCGTCCGATCGCGCGAACGGCTCGTGCTCGCGCGCGAGGAGGAGCGGCGCCGGCTGCGGCGCGACCTGCACGACGGGCTGGGGCCGACGCTGGCCGCGATCGGGATGCGGGCCGAGGCGTCCGCGGCGACGCTCGACGACGACCCGGCTGCGGCCCGGGCGCTGCTGGAGGAGCTGTCGGCCGAGGTCGGCGTCGCGCTCGCGGACGTCCGGCGGCTGGTCGACGGCCTGCGACCGCCGGCGATCGACGAGGTGGGGCTCGTCGCCGCGATCGACCAGCAGGCGCGTCGGCTGGAGGGCGGGCCGGGCGATGCGTCGGTCCGGATCTCGGTCGCCGGCGCGCCCTCGCCGCTCCCCGACCTGCCGGCCGCGGTCGAGGTCGCCGCGTACCGGATCGCGGTCGAGGCGGTGACGAACGCCGTGCGCCACGCCGACGCGCGGACCTGCCGCGTGCGCATCGCCGCCGGCCGGATGCTCGAGATCGAGGTGGCGGACGACGGCACCGGCGACCCGGCCGGCGTTCGTGGCGGGGACGGGCATGGAGTCGATGTCCGCGCGCGCCGAGGAGCTGGGCGGCGAGCTGCGGGTCGAGCCGCAGGCCGGCGGCGGCACGCGCGTCCTCGCCCGGCTGCCGCTCGCGGGACCGGCGGCGACATGAGCGAGCAGGACGTGGCATCGGCACCCGGGCGGCGAGCGCATCCGTGTCCTCGTCGCCGACGACCACGCCTCGTTCCGGTCCGGCCTGCGGTCGCTGCTCGGCACGGCGCCGGACATCGAGCTCGCGGGCGAGGCGACGACCGGCGACGAGGCGATCCGCCTGGCCGGCACGACCCAGCCCGACGTCGTGCTGATGGACGTCAACATGCCCGGGCTCGACGGGATCGAGGCCACCCGACGGCTCGTCGACGGCGCCCCGCACGTCGCCGTCCTCGTCCTGACGATGCACGACGACGACGAGACCGTGTTCGCGGCGATCCGGGCGGGCGCCCGCGGGCTACCTCCTGAAGGGCGCGACACGGGCCGAGATCCTGCGGGCCGTGCGGTCGGTGGCGGCGGGCGATGCGGTCTTCGGGCCCGGCGTCGCGCGGCGCCTGATGACGTACTTCGCGCAGCCCGCGCCGGCCGGCGTCGAGCGCCCGTTCCCCGAGCTCACCGAGCGGGAGCACGAGATCCTCGACCTCGTCGCGCGCGGCCGGTCGAACGCCGAGATCACCGCGCAGCTCGGGCCTGTCGCCCAAGACGATCCGCAACCACGTCTCGAACATCTTCGCGAAGCTCCAGGTCCGCGACCGCGCGGAGGCCATCGTCCGGGCGCGCGAGGCGGGCCTCGGCAGCTAGGCGGCGGGCGGGCTCGCGGTCCGACACGCCGGGCGCACGGGCGATCGGGACACGGATCGGGACACCGGTCCCATGACGACGGGACACGTCGCGGCGGACCCTCGGCATGCGCCCGAAACGACGGGCCATCGCACGGAGACCCACCAATGGTCCGCTCCTTCGCCCGCCGCGCCCTGCCCGTCGTCGCCGCCGCGTTCGTCGCGTGCGGGCTCGTCCAGGTCTTCCTCGCCGGGCTCGGCGTGTTCGACGACCCGGCCTCGTTCGTCACCCACCGCGAACTTCGGCTACCTCCTCGGCTGGTTCACGCTGGCGATGCTCGTGCTCGCGCTGCTGGGCCGCGAGCGGCGGCTGATCGTCGGACTGACGGTGCTCGTGCTCGTCCAGTTCACGTTCCAGTCGGTGTTCGTGGCGCTGCGCACGACCTACCCGGCGGTCGCCGCCCTGCATCCCGTCAACGGCTTCCTGCTGCTCGTCGTGGGGATCGCCATCGCGCGCCTGTCGTGGGTCGCCCGGCACGAACCGGCCGGCGCGAGCACGCCGTTGCATGCACCCGCCGCGGACGCGCGCCCCGCCGCGGCCGAGGGCGGCTGATGGCGACGCGTGGCCTCGCCGGGCTGGCTGCTCGTGGCCGGCACGATCCTTGGCCTCGCCCCGTTGGCCAACCCGTCCCTCCTGCGGGTGTGGATGGTCTCGCGTGCCGAGCACATCGCGATGGTCGGCGCGCACCGACGGGCGTGGTATGCGCACAACGCCGGGTTCGCAACGGCGACGGTGGCCACGATCGCGGGTCTCGCGGTGCTGGCCCTCGTCGCCGATGCCGAGGACGCCGCGCGGGCCGGCCTCGTGGCCGGGACGACCGCCTACGCGGTGGGGGGCGTCCTGTGGTGCGCCGTGCTCGCGATCCGGGCACGCGTGACGCCCGCCCTCGCCGACCGCAGCCGCGCTGACCCGACCGCCGACAGAACCGCGGGCCTGCTCGACGAGGCACAGGGCGGCCTGTTCGCCGCGTACGTCCTGACGACCGCCGTCGCCCTGGTCGCCATCGGCATCGCCCTCGCCATCGGCGGCCAGGTGTCGATCGTCGTCGCCGCCGCGGCGGTCGTCGTCGGCGTGCTCGCGCTCGTCATCCAGCTGGCGACCGGGGACCTCGTCCCCGCCGTCCTGTACCTGCCCACGCTCGCGCTCGGCATCGCCCTGCTCGCGGGCTGGACCTGACCCATGGATCGGAGGACTGTTCGATGATCGCTTCGAGCTGGAGCTGGCGCCGCCAGCCCGCCGTCGCCGCAACCACGCTCCAGGTGAGCGGCGTGATCGGTGGCGTCGGGCTCGTGTTCCTGATCGGCATGTTCGCCGCGTTCGCGGCGGGCCAGCAGTCGCTGGGCATGCGGCTCGGGTTCATCAACGACCTCACCGGGGTCGTCACGCTGCCGCTGGCGGTCCCCGCGATGCTCGTGCTCCACGACCGGCTGCGGCCGACCGCAGGTCGGGCGGGCGATGCGCTGCTGGTCCTCGCGATCGGCGCCACCATCGCGATCGTGCGTGCTCCAGGTGCTGCTCGTCACCCGCGTGCTGACCTTCGAGCAGCAGATCGGCCCGGTGTCGATCGCGTTCCTGGCCCTCGCCGCGTGGTTCATCGCGACGGGCCGCCTCGCGGCCCGGGCGGGCCTGCTCCCGCACGGCACGCGGCTCGGCGTGCTCGCCGCGACGTACGCCGGCTACCCGCTGTGGGCGTTCCGCCTGGCGCGCGCGCCTGCGCGACGGTGGGACCGGGTGACTCCCGTGGACCCGCGTGCGGGCCCGCCAATCCGAAACCGGTCGGCCGCGCCCGGCGTACCGCTTCCTGTCCACCGTCCCAGGACAGGAGCCATCACGAGAATGCGAACCCGAACCCTTGCTGCCCCGCTGCTGGGCCTCACCCTCGTCCTCGCCGCGTGCAGCAGCAGCGGCGGCGCCGCGACCGCGGCCCCGTCCGCCGCGCCGGCGAGCGAATCACCCGCGTCCGAGGCCCCGTCTCCGAGGCGAGCCGCCTGCCGAGTCGCCGTCCGAGTCGGCAGCTGCCGGCGGCCCGGCGGTCAACCTCGGCGACACGTCGCTGGGCTCCGTGCTCGTCGACGGCGACGGGAAGACGCTGTACATCTTCACGGCCGACACCGGCGGCAAGTCCGTCTGCAACGGCGACTGCGCGGCAGCCTGGCCGCCCCTCCTCGGCGACGCGGCCCCGACGCTCGGGACCGGGCTCACCGCGACCGACTTCACGACGATCACCCGCGACGACGGCGCGACGCAGATCGCGTTCTTCGGCATGCCGCTCTACTACTTCGCGGCGGACGCCGCGGCGGGCGACGTGAAGGGCCAGGGCCTCAACGACAAGTGGTACGTGATCGGGGCCGACGGCGCGCCGATCAAGTAGCGCACGCATCCGCGCGGCGGCCGGGACCGGCCGCACCGCTCCATCGCGTCCACAGGGCGCGGCAGCTCACCGGGGGGTGGCTGCCGCGCCGTTCCATGTCCGAACCGGGCTGGCAGCGACGCTGCGCAATCCGGGATGATCGTCTTCGGCACCCCGAACAGGAGGCGCGTCCCCATGTACGCCTGGCTCGTGCTGCTCCACCTCGTCGGCTTCGTCGTGTTCCTGCTCTGCCACGCGGTCTCGATGTGGGTCGCGTTCCGCATCCGCGGTGAACCCGACCGGGCGGTCATCGCCGCGCTGCTCGCGATGTCGTCGCGCGGCAACCAGGTCATGTACCTCGGGTTCATCCTGCTCGGGATCGGCGGCCTGGGCGCCGCGGGGATCGCCGGCTGGCTGACCGCGCCGTGGGTCGTGGCGTCGTACGTCGTGCTGGCGGTCACGCTCGTGGCGATGTGGACCATGGGCTCGGGGTTCTACTACCCGCTGCGCGAGGGCCTCGAGGGAACCGAGAAGACGCCGCGGCTCGACGACGAGCAGCTGCGCGCGACCCTCGTCGGGTCCCGGCGCCCGGAGGCGCTCGCGGCGATCGGGTTCACCTCGCTCGTCATCCTCCTGTGCGCTCATGGTCCTCAAGCCCGGATGAGGCTGGCCCACGTCCGCGAGCGCCACGCCCCGGCCGGCGCCCCGTGGCGGCTCGCCGCCGCGCTGGACGCCGATTCGGCGACGTGGCTGGACCTCGAGGTCGCCCGCCGCCGGGCGGTCGCGGCGAACCGGACGCTCGAGCACGATGCCGCGCTGTTCCGGCGCCCGGTCACGACGCTCGACGACCATCTGGCCGCGGGCCTGCGGGTCGCGGCGCTCGGGCGATCTCGTCGACGGGTTCGCGGCGCGCGACGAGGACGACGACGCGGTCCTCGCCGCGGGCGACCTCCGGTTCGGGCCGCCGGTCCTGCGGCCGCCGTCGTTCCGTGACTTCTACGCCTTCGAGCAGCACGCCCGCACGACCTGGGGCCGCCGGGGGCAGGAGATCCCCGAGCCCTGGTACCGCCTGCCGGTGTTCTACTTCTCGAACGTCTCGGAGCTCCGCGGCCCGGGCGATCCCGTGTGGGCGCCGCGTGGCTCGCTGGAGCTCGACTACGAGGCCGAGGTGGGGCTGCTCATCGACACGCCGGTCACCGACCTGCCCGAGGAGCGCGGCGAGGAGGCCGTCGGCGGCCTGCTGGTGCTCAACGACTGGTCGGCCCGCGACCTCCAGCGCGACGAGACGCCGGTCCGGCTGGGGCCGGCGAAGGGCAAGGACTTCGCGCTGTCGATCGGGCCGTGGCTCGTGACGCCGGACGAGCTGGCCGACCGCCGGGCGGGCGGCAGCACGGCGCCGGACCTCGCGATCAGCGCCACGGTCCGCGGCGCCGACGGCACGACGACGGAGACGACGCGCGGCTCGCTGGCGACGATCCACTACTCGCTGGGGGCGCTCGTCGCGCGCGCATCGGCGGACGTCCACCTGCGGCCGGGGGAGCTGCTCGGCACCGGGACGGTGGGCGGCGGCTGCCTGCTGGAGATCGGCGAGGAGCGGCTGGGCCGCTGGCTGGAGCCGGGCGACGAGGTGACGCTCGAGGTGGAGCGGCTCGGGCGCCTCGTGACGCCGATCGTGGCCCGACCCGGCGCATGAGCGGGCGCGGCACGCCGCGCGACGCGCCCGTCGGCGAGATCGTCATCGTGCCGGCGACGCCGGACCGCTGGGACGACGTGGCGCTCCTGCTCGACGGACCCGAGGATGCCGGCTGCTGGTGCCAGGCGTGGCGCGGGACGCCGGCGGCATACGGCCTGCCGCGCGACACCTCGCGGCCGGACACGCTCCGCTGGCAGCTGGCCGAACAGGTGCCGACGGGCTTCCTCGCCTACCTCGACGGAGCGCCCGCCGGCTGGTGCGGCGTCGCCGTCCGCACGGCGACGCCACGGCTCCACACCTCGCGCACGATCCCGGCGATCGACGACGCCCCGGTGTGGTCCATCGGCTGCTTCAGGATCCGGGTCGGCTACCGGCGCAAGGGCGTCGCGCGAGCGCTGCTGGCGGCGGTCGTCGAGGCGGCCCGCGAGGCCGGCGCTCCGGGCGTCGAGGCCTACCCGATCGACCCGGGTGGCTCACGCGTCGACGTCGGCTTCGCGTTCGTCGGGCTGGCGTCGATGTTCGACCAGGCGGGGTTCCGTCGCGTCCTCGAGACGGATGCGCACTCGGCGGGCTTGCCGCGGTTGCTCGTCCGGCTGGACTTCGACCGCCCGTAGCCCCGCGCCACGCGCTGGCGGCGACCCGTCGCGGGGCTGCCGCGCGACGTCATGAACGAAACGGCTCGCGGCGGCTCCATAGTGGTGACGCGATCGAACAGGTCGCGCGCACTCGAGGGATCCGATGCGCGAGCAGCTCGTGGACCGCGCGATGCGGGGCGACAGGGAGGCCTTCACCTTCCTCGCCCGCGACCGCGCGGACCGCTGCTACGCGGTTGCGTACCGCGTCCTGCGCGACCCGCACCGCGCGCAGGACGCCGTCCAGCAGGCGCTGTTCGGCGCGTGGCGCGACCTGCCGACCCTCCGCGATCCCGATCGCTTCGACGCCTGGCTGCTGAAGCTCGTCGTCAACGCCTGCTACACGGAGGCTCGCGCTCCGATCGCCGCTGGACGGCGAAGGTGCGCGCCATCCCCCTCGACCTTCCCGTCGAGCCCGACGTCGCCCGCTCCGTGGCGGCGCGCGACGAGCTCGAGCACGCCTTCAAGCGGCTGACCGCGGAACAGCGGACGGTCGTCGTCCTCCACCACCACCTCGGGTACCCGCTCACGGAGATCGCGGCCACCCTGGGCATTCCCGAAGGGACCGCGCGGTCCCGCCTCCACTACGCGGTCCGTCAGCTGCGGGCCGCGCTCGACGAGTCACCGGCGTCCCTCGTGACGTCCGAGGAGCGACCGGCATGACCCGACCGTCCGATCCCGGCTTCGACGTCCGCATCTCGGACTGGCTGGAAGCCGATCCCAACCTCGCGCCCCCCGACCTGATGCGGACGGTGGAGAGCGCCCTTCCCTCGATTCCACAGCGGCGGGTCATGCACCTGCCGTGGAGGTTCCCGCCCATGAGCACATTCGCCAAGGTGGCCGTCGCGGCGGTCGCCGTGATCGCCATCGGGGCGGTGGGCATCTTCGCCCTCCAGCCCCGCAACGTCCCGAGCGTCGGAGCCGCCCCGTCCGCCTCGCCGCACTCGCCGTCACCTTCGCCCACCCCTTCGCCGTCCGCGACGCCAGCGCCAACGGCGCCGCCGCTGAGCGAGACGTTCACGTCGCCCACCAACGGGATCTCCATCGCGTATCCCGGCGGGATGGAACACGCAAGCTGCCACGGAGCCATGGACGACCGGCGTGGCCCAACTTCGATCGGAGCCGTACGGCGACATCTTCTACGACCCCGTGCTGGAGGACCACCTGTTCGTCGCCGTGGCCTCCCAGCCGCTGGCCGGCAAGACCGGCGACCAGTGGGCGGCGGACACCCTGCGCCTCGGACGAGTGCGGTCCGACGTCGCCGGTCACGGTCGACGGCGCATCGGGCCTCCTGCGGAGGGTGAGTGCCTCATCGCCGCCGTCACCATCGGCGGCCGAGGCTACTTCGTCTGGCTCCATACGCTCCGCGGACGAGGCATGGCTCGGCCGAGGTGTACGACCGGGCCTGGTTCGAGCAGCTCCTGGCGACGGTGGATCTCCGCCCGGAGGATGCCGCGAGCCCGGCGCCGTCACCGTGACCCGGACCGGCGCGTGGTCCCGGACCGCACGCTGACCGCCGCCGCCACGTCCTGCTGAACGTTCCGCCGCGACTGACCCGTCATAGTGGGCAGTCGCGGCGGATCTGCGTTGCGACGGTCGGAGGGCGCGCATGGACCGGAACCTGGTCGACATGGCGCGGCACGGCGACCGTGAGGCGTTCGCGATCCTGGTCCACCAGGTGAGCGACCAGCTGTACGCGATCGCCTTCCGCATCCTGCGCGACCCGGGCATGGCCGAGGACGCGCTCCAGAACGCCCTCGTCCTGACCTGGCGGCAGCTGCCGCGCCTCCGTGACCTCGACCGGTTCGAGGCGTGGTGCCACCGCATCCTCATCCACGCCTGCTACGACGAGTCCGCCCGGACACGCCAGTGGCGGTCGAACGTCCGCGTGCTGCCGGTCGACGGGCCGGCAACCCTCGACGACACGCGGCTCGTCGCCGACCGCGACGAGCTGGAGCGCGCCTTCCGGCAGATCCCGGTCGACCAGGCCGCCGTCTTCGTCCTGCACCACTACCTCGGGCTGCCGCTGGTGGAGATCGCCCAGCTCCTGGAGATCCCCGCGGGCACCGCCCGATCCCGCCTGCACTACGCGACCCGCGCCCTGCGATCGGCCGTCGCGGCCGACGGTGCGCTGCCGATCCCGGAAGGACGACTCGCATGACCGACGACCTGCGCTTCGAGCGCCTCGCGCGCGACTGGCTGGAACGGGGCCCCGTCGAGGCGCCGCCCGACGTCATCGAGGCCGCCCTCATGGAGATCGACACGACGCGCCAGGAGCGGTACCCACGCATCCCCTGGAGGCGCATGACGGTCGGCGGCGCCGGCGTCGCCACGGCCGCGGCCGTCCTGCTCCTGGTGGCGGGCGGAGGCCTGAACCGGTTGCTCGCGCCGGCGGCGGGGCCGCTGGAGGGCCTGCTCCGCCCGGCGGGCGCCGCCATCGCGATCGCCCCGACCTGGGTCGGCGACGACGGGGTGGCGCTGACGATCCAGGGCGCCGACGTGGGCGATGTCGGCTACTGGCGCGCGCGACGTATGACCGGATGGAGGCCGATGCCTGGTCGCAGACCGACCGCCGGACGGTCACCCGACCGGCCGGCAGCTCGCTGCTGGATGGCACGTTCGACGACCCGGCGGCGGCGCTTCGGGCCCGGATCATGTCCGTCACGGTACGCCTGCGCCCGGCGCCGTCGGGCTGCCGCTGGTCGCGCCCGGCGTGCCGCTCACGGTCGACCGGCCGGTCAGCCTCTCGCTGCTCGGGTCCGCCGGCTTCTTCGGTGCGATGGACCTTGACGATCCCGGGCGGGCGCCGACGTATCGGGTGACGGCCAGCGTCCCCATCGGCGGGGGTGGCGTCGGCCAGCTCGACGCCGCGGCGCTCCGCGAGGCCACGACGGACTACCCCGTGGAGGTCACCGAGCGATACCTCCAGGTCCCGCCGGGAACGCTTGGCCCGAACGCGCTCGCCTCCGCGATCGGATCGTCGCCAGCGCGGGGTCCCGCACGCCGTTCGACCTCGCCCAGGCGGCAGAGACGGTGCTCCGCTCGCCCCAGTTCACCTACTCGACCGACGTGAGCGACGTCGACTGCGGCAGCGCGTCGCTCGTGGAGTGCTTCGCGACGTACCGCGAGGGCTACTGCCTGCACTTCGCGACGACCATGGCGGCCATCCTCCGGGATCTCGGCGTCCCGACGCGGCTCGTGCAGGGCTACCTTCCCGGCACCGTGACGGGTGATGTCGCGGTCATCCGCGACCGTGATGCCCACGCCTGGGTCGAGGTGTACTTCCCGGGCTCCGGCTGGGTGACGTTCGACCCCACCGGCGCCACGCTGCCCACCCAGGTGCCGGTGAGGTCGTAAGGACCCTTGGCTACACTGGCGTCCTCACCCCGAGGAGGCCAGCTCGCCCGTGTACTACGTCTCGCGAGGCTCCATCCCGCGCCAGCGCCACACGCAGCACCGCGCTCCCGACGGCAGCCTGTACGCCGAGGAGCTGTTCGGCGTCGAAGGGTTCTCGGGGCGGAGCTCGCTCCTGTACCACGTGACGCCGCCCACCCAGACGCACAAGCTGGAGCCCGGCCCGCGGATCGAGCTGGAGGCCGCCGACGACGGCCTCCACCGCCATCGGCTGACGAACACGGGCGACGTTGCCCCGCAGGGCGACGCGATCACCGGCCGTGTCCCGCTGTACTTCAACCACGACGTCGTGTTCGGGATCGTTCGGCCCGCCGAGCCGATGCCCGAGAACCGGTTCTACCGCAACGGCGTGGCCGACGAGATGCTGTTCGTCCACGAGGGGACCGGCGTCTGCCGCACGATCTTCGGCGACCTCCCGTACCACCCGGGCGACTACCTCGTGCTGCCGATCGGGACGACGTGGCGCCTGGACCCGGACGAGGGGTCCGAGCAGCGGATCCTGTACCTGGAGGCGCCGTCGGAGATCGAGCCGCCGAAGCGGTATCGCAACGACTACGGCCAGCTGCTCGAGCACGCGCCGTACTCCCAGCGCGACCTCCACGCCCCCGAGTTCCGGGAGCCGATCGACGAGCATGGCGACTTCGTGATCGACGTCCGCTCGAGCGACCGGATCACGGCCTACCACTACCGCCACCACCCGTTCGACGCGGTGGGCTGGGACGGCTACCTGTGGCCGTTCCGCGTTCGACATCGCGGACTTCCAGCCGATCACGGGCCGGGTCCACCAGCCGCCGCCCGTCCACCAGACGTTCCAGGCCCGGAACTTCGTCGTGTGCTCGTTCGTGCCCCGCAAGTTCGACTACCACCCGCTCGCCATCCCGGCGCCGTACAACCACTCGAACATCAACTCCGACGAGGTCATCTACTACGTCGCCGGCAACTTCATGAGCCGGCGCGGGGTGGCGATCTCGTCGTTCACGCTCCATCCCGGCCGGCATCCCGCACGGGCCGCACCCGGGCACGGCCGAGGCGTCGATCGGCAAGGAGGCGACCGAGGAGCTCGCGGTCATGGTCGACACGTTCCATCCGCTGCATGTCACGCAGGCGGCCATGGACCTCGACGACGCGAACTACCCGTTCACCTGGCTGCCGCCGGAGGACGCCGAGCAGCACGCCCGCGAGCTCAGCGAGCGCGGCCCGGAGGCATTCCCGGACTGACCTGGGCCGTCAGCCGCCGTTGAGGACGGCGAGCAGGATGTCTTCGGCTGCGGCCGGGTCGACCGTCGACAGGTAGCTGGATGTTCGGCGTGTCGCACGTCGGACGGGTGAAGCCCGACTCGGGCCCCTCGGACTCCTCGACCTCGATGCATGCCGGGCTGAACTCGCCGATCGGGTAGCCCGCCGCCGGCTGGGCCGCGAGCGCGTCCCAGACGTAGAACGAACCGTCGGTCATGTACGGGTTGGCTTCGAACAGCTCCGCCACGACCCGCGCGCCGGGGGCCTCAGCCTCGTCCATCACTCGTCGCGCGAACGCCGGCCGCAGGGGTACCTGGTTCGTCCCGTCGAGCGAGACCAAGGACGGGTTGATGCCGCTCCCGACCACGACGTTCAGCGCGTGCGGGTCGACGTACACGTTCCACTCGGCGACCGCGTTGTCCTCGGGGGCGCCGCAGCAGACCAGGTTGCCCGGGACGTGCAGCGCCCCGCCCATGATGAACACGGGTCCGATGCGCTCCGCCAGGGCAGGGTCGCTGGTCAGGGCATCGGCGAGGTTGGTGAGCGGCCCGGTCGTCAGCACGGTCAGCGACTCGTGCTCCGCCGCGAGGTCGCTGATGAGATCCGCGGCCGTCGACGGCGAGGGCGTTCGCTCGGTCGGCCCCAGCTCGAGGCCGGAGCCCGAATCCACGTGCTCCCGCCAGTCGTCCGGGAACGCGTGCGAGCCTGCACAGGGGCGTCTCGCGCCCGCAGGCGACGGGAATGTCCGGTGCGTCGAGGCGCTCGAGCAGTCGAAGCACGACGTCGACGCCGCCGGCGCAGTGCGCTTCGCCGGTCCCGGAGACGGTGATCCCGACGAGCTCCACGCTGGGCGACGACAGGAGGAATGTCAGGGCGACGAGGTCGTCGCCCGCGACGTCGGTGTCGATGAGGAGCGGCCGACGGGCGCCGGCGCTGGGGATCGGTCGAGTCGTCGCGGCGGCCGCGGCCGGTGCCGATGTCGCCGCCGGGAGCGGCGACATCGTTCCGGCAGGGGCTGCGCCGGCGCACGCGGCGACCGCGAGCGCGACGAGGAGGGGCGCGAGCTGGAGACGAGCCGTGCGCATCTGCCCCTCCTCTAGTTCGGTCGGCTACGAGTCCGCGGGGATCTGGCCCGGTTCCGGCTCGTAGACGTCGATCGTAGTCAGGATCGACTTGAGCAGCTGGATGCCGCCTCCGAAGCGGGCCGTGGACGGGTGGTCGTCCGTGCGTCCGAGCCGGACGATCGTGACGAGGCCTGCATCGGGATCCGCGATGTAGGCGGGGATCGTACTGCCGGCTTCGGGCACCATGATCGCCGGACCGCACGCGGTCTTGCCGACGCACAGCGGGATGGCCCCCTGGAGGTCGAGGTCGGGGTCGTTTGCCCTGACCCATGCGGCAAGCCCGTCGCGCGACGTGATGTCGGCACCAGCTCCCGCGGGCTGCTGCCACACCTCATAGAGCGCCCCGTCTTGCCCCGGATCATGATGAAGAAGACGCTCCTGGACGAGGTCCGTCCTCGGGGATGTCGTCCCGCCACTTCTCCGTGGCCCGATCACCCTGGGTCCAGCCGTCAGGGATGCCGAAGGTGAGCCCGTACACGGGGGACGTGTAGGGCGTGAACCCGGTGATCCCCGGTGCGATCTCGGACGGCGCGGGCGAGGCAGTCGGGGCCGCGGTAGCCGTGGGCGTCGGGGGCGGGCGTTGGCGCCGGCGCAACCGCGCCGGGCCCGAGGTTGTCGGAACGAGTGAGCAGGAGTGCGCCGCCGACGCCGGCCACGGCCACGAGGACCACCGCGACGACGGCATAGCGAAGGAGTTGAGGCATCAGGGGGAACCTCCACGGCACGCGCAGCGCGCGCCGCTGTGGGGTCCGGGCGATCTCGGTCAGGGCTGCGTCGACGACCCGATCGGGCAGTTGGTCGTGCTCGGGCGCCAGGAAGGCGTCGAGGATCCGCTCGGTGTCGTTGTGTCCGGTCATGACGATCGGCCCCCTGCCGCGGCTGCGAGCCGCGCGTCGGCCTCGAGGGCCGCGCGCATCGCCCGGTGGGCGTAGTGGAGCCTCGACCGAACGGTGCCGGCGGCGATGTCGAGCACCTCGCCGATCTCGTTCGAATCGAGGCCCAGGTAGTGGTGAAGCACGAGAATCGCCCGCTGCTCAGGCGGCAGTCGCCGGAACCCGCGCTCGACCTCGTCGCGATCGGCGAGCGAGGCGAGGTCATCCGTGGCCGCCGGTCCGTCGATCGGCAGGACCCGGATGGTCGCGGACCAGGCGCGCATGCTGCGCGCCTCCGAGTAGCAGACGTGGACGAGCATCCGCTGGAGCCAGGCGTCGAACCGCTCCGGATCGCGGAGGCGGGGCAGCTCGCGCCAGGCGATCACCAGCGCCTGCTGCACCGCGTCCTCGGCGAGGCCGACGTCGCGGACGATGCGGCGCGCGATGCCGAAGAGCTGATCGCCCCGCGTTCGGGCCAGGATGGCAAACGCCTCCCGGTCTCCCCGCTGGGCCTGCTCGACGAGATCGCGATCCACTGGGTCCGCCCTCTCGGTGGCGCGCATCGGGTGCGCCGTCCGAGCCTACAGAGTGGTCACGTCCGGCGGGTGTTCAAACTTCGCTTCGGTCCTCCAGCCTCCGGGCTCGCGGAGCGAGGCCCGGAGGCGTTCCCCGAGTTGCGCTACGGGGCGGCGGCGCTGAAGCGGCGGCGGCGTCACGAGACTCGCCGACGACCATCAGGACGAGGAGGAGCAGTCCTGAGCGAATGCGAGTCGAGCCCACGACGCGACCTCCCCGCGAGCGAAGGTCACCCGCCCGATGGCACCTGCCCGGGCTCGGGTGTCCAGACGTCCATCGTGGTCAGGATCGACTTGACCAGCTGCACGCCGCCTCCATATCGGGCCCGTCGCCGGGAAGTCATCGACCGCGCCCGAGCTGGACGATGGTGACGAGGCCTGTCTCAGCATCTGGGATGTTGGCAAGCACACCCTCGCCGGAAACGACACCAGGATCGCGGGGAGGCACGCGGTCTTGCCGACGCACATCGGCTCGATCACGTTGCCGCACGCCTGGGCCCGGTCGGGGCACACGTTTGCCCTGGTGCCATGCAGCGAGGCCCTCGCGCGAGGTGATGTCGGCGCCTGACCCGGCCGGCCGCTGATACACGAGCATGGCGATGCTCGTCGCCGTCTTGATCCGAACGATCCGCATTGGCGAAACTCGTCGGGGACTTGTCGTCGGACTCCGCCGGACTCGTCGCCCGCCTGCCACTTGCGCGTGGCCGCGATCGACCTGGCTCCAGCCGTCGGGCACGCTCGAACGTGACCCCGTACACCGCGGAGGTGTACGGCGTCCACCCGGTGATCCCCGGTGCGATCTCGGACGGCGCGGGCGAGGCGGTCGGGGCCGCGGAGGTCGCGGTGGCCGTGGGACTAGGGCTCAGGCTGGCGGGTGCGCCGACGGCGCCCGGCTGCTCAGCCGGTCGGCCGAGCAGCATGAGGCCGGAAACGGCGAGGACGAGGACGGCGACGGCCGCAAGGGCCGCCTTGGGCATGGACATCGGTGGCCTCCACGCGGACGGGCCCAGAGGGCCCACCCGCGACTGGGGCGTCGTCCGGACGGCGGTCGTGATCGCACGGCGGGTCGAGGACGGGAGGTCCTCCGGGCCATCGTCCAGCCACGCGGCGAGGATGGTGTCGGGGTCTCGCGATGCGCTCATGCCGACCGGATCTCCGCAGGTTCAAGGGTGTTGGCGACGGCGATCGCCCCCCGGAGGAGGCGCGTCGCGTGGTGGAGTCGGGACTTCACGGTGCCGACCGGCACGCCGACGATCTCGGCGATCGCGGCGACCGGCAGGCCGGCGTAGTGATGGAGCACGAACACCGCGCGGTGCTCGGGCGTGAGCTTCGCGAACATGCGCTCGATGAGGTCGCGGTCGTCGACCGAGACCAGCTGGTCGGGGCTGGCCGGTCCGTCGACCGGTAGCGCCCTGACCCGCCCCGACCACCGTCGGCGGCGGCGGGATTCCTCGTAGCACGCGTTCACCAGCAGCCGATGGAGCCAGACGTCGTAGCGCTCGACGTCCCGCAGCGCGGGAGGTCGCGCCACGCCAGCAGGAACGCCTGCTGCACGGCGTCCTGGGCGGCTTCGTGATCGCGCAGGATCCGATACGCGATCGCGAAGCAGCGGTCGCCGTCGGCATCGACGAGCTCGCCGAAGGCGACGTCGTCGCCCCGCCTCGCCCGTTCCACCAGCGGTCCTCGCACCTGGACGCCTCGTCTGCGGCGCCCTGGTCGAGCGCTTCGCTGACTAAAGGTGGCCGAACCGGGTCCGGGGTTCAATCCCCGCCCGGATCGCTCGTCGACACGGCCCTTGACGACGCGCCGGCGGGCGATGACGCTCCGCATGCAGGCGGATCGAGACGGGAGGCGGGCATGACGCGCGAGGGGACCAGGTGACCGGGACCGATGACCGGCGGCCGGCCGCGCTGATCACCGGCGCCGGGCGGAAGGTCGTGATCGCCGCGGGCATCGCCGCGCGGCTCGCGGACGACGGCTGGAACCTCGCGCTCTCGTCCTGGCGGCCGTACGACAAGGACCTCGACGCCGCCCTCGGCGACGACGAGCCGCAGCAGATCGCCGCCGACCTCCGGGCGCGAGGCGCGACGGTCGTCCTGCTCCACGCCGACCTCGCGGACCCGGCCGTCCCGGACCGGCTCGTCGCGGACGCGGTGGCGGCACTCGGGCCGCTGCGGGGCCTCGTCCTGTCACACGCCGAGTCGCGCGACTCCGGGATCCTCGACACGACGGTCGAGTCGTGGGACCGCCACTACGCGGTCAATGCCCGGGCGAGCTGGCAGCTCATCGCGGCGTTCGCGCGCCAGGCGACCGACGGTGGCGCGATCGTCGCCCTGACCAGCGACCACGTCGCCCACAACCTGCCCTACGGCTCGTCGAAGGGCGCCCTGGACCGGATCGTCCGTGCGGCGGCCGTCGAGCTGGGCGGCCAGGGCATCCGGGCCAACGCGGTCAACCCGGGCCCGGTCGACACCGGCTGGATGAGCGACGAGGTCCGCGAGATGCTGGTCACGCGCCAGCCGTCGGGACGGCTCGGGACGCCCGAGGACGTCGCGAGGCTCGTGTCGTTCCTGCTCTCGGACGACGGCGCCTGGACGACCGGCCAGCTGATCCACACCGACGGCGGGTTCTCGAGCTAGCGCGCGGCGTCCCCGTCAGCTCGCCGGGGCCGACTCCAGCGTGACCTGCGCGGCCGGCAGCGGCTCGTTGGACGTCAGCCGCAGCTGGTGGGCGATCGCGATCATGATGCACATGTCGCCCTCGGTGGTGATCTTCAGCGTCCCCGCGAGCCCCTGACCCGCGGCCTGGAACGTGATGTCCGTCCGCTTGTCGCACGCGCCGCCGGTCCACGGGACGAGCACGACGTTCGCCTCGCCGGCCGGGTTCGAGATCTCCATGGCCATCGGGACGCCCACCGGGTCGATCTCGACGTTCGTGAGGCGTCCGCTCTCGTCGCGGACGACGACCTCCTGGGTCGTCCCGTCGGACGCGGTGAGGGTCTGGGTCCACTCCCGCGGCCCCGTCACGGAGCTCGTGAGGCTGCAGGCGCCCGCCACGATGGCGACGACGACGGCCAGCGGCAGGACGAACGGGATCGGCGCGGCGGCGAACGGCGACGGTCATGGGTGACGGGCTCCTCGATGCGGTGACGGCGGTCCGACGCCACGGATGGTGGCACGGTTCCCGTTGCGTGCGTCAATTGCCTCACGCGCGAGCGGCGCAACCCCCGCTACGCTCATGTCCACGCGAGCCCTGGGAGAGGTGAGGAACGGTGGCGGTCGAAGTCCGGAAGTGGGTCACGTTCAGCGAGGAGATCCACGAGGAAGGCGGGCGTGCGCTCGACCGCCCGCTCCGACGGGTCGCGGTGGCGGCCGTCCTGAAGAACCCGTACGCCGACGGCTGGTCCGAGAACATCGACATCCTCGATCGACGCCGGCGAGTGGCTCGCGACGGAGCTCATGGAGCGCGCCAAGGCCGCCCTCGACAGCCCGGTCGAGGCCTACGGCAAGGGTGGCATCGTCGGCGAGCGGGGCGAGCTGGAGCACGTCGCCGCGCTCCTCCACCCGAAGTTCGGCGCGCCGGTCCGCGGCCGCCGCGGGCGGCGTGTCGATCCTGCCCTCGGTCAAGAAGCGGGGCGCGATGGGCGCCCATCTCGACATCCCCGTGCACCACATCAAGGCGATGCTCGTGCGCAGCCACTTCGACGCGATGGAGATCTGCGTCCCCGACGCGCCGGCGACGGACGAGATCCTCGTCGCGGTCGCGGTGACGAACGGCGGCCGGCCCCACGCGCGCGTCGGCGGGCTCAAGGCCGAGGACGCCGTCGGCGAGGACGGGCTCCGCTAGCCGCGGACCGGCCCCGACACCATGAGGACGCTGATCACCGGCCTCGGCGAGGTCGTCTCCGGCGACATCGCCGCGCCGCGCCTCGACGCCGACTCGATCCTCATCGAGGACGGGCGGTTCGCGGCGATCGGCCGCGGCCTGGATGAGGACGCGGACGTCGTGATCGACGCGAACGGCGCGACGGCGTTCCCCGGCCTCATCGACTCCCACGTCCACCCGGTGTTCGGCGACTGGACGCCGCGCCAGCGGACGGTCGACTTCATCGAGTCCGGGCCTCCACGGCGGGGTCACGACGATGATCTCGGCGGGCGAGGTCCACCTGCCCGGCCGACCCAAGGACGTCGTCGGGCTCAAGGCGCTCGCGATCGTCGCGCAGCGGGCGTTCACCAACGTGCGCCCGGCCGGCGTGAAGGTCCGGGCCGGCGCCCCGATCCTCGAGCAGGGCCTCGACCGAGGCGGACTTCGCGGAGCTCGCCGACGCCGGCGTGTCGCTCATCGGCGAGGTCGGCCTGGGCTCCGTGAAGACCGGCGCCGACGCCGCGCCGATGCTCGCCTGGGCCCGCTCGCTCGGCTTCGTCTCGACGTTCCACACCGGCGGGCCGTCGATCGCCGGCTCGAGCGCGATCCGCGCGGACGTCGTGCTCGAGGCGCGGCCGGACATCGTGGGCCACGTCAACGGCGGCACGACCGCGCTGCCCGACGGCGACATCGAGGCGCTGGTCGCGTCCGGGATGGCGATCGAGATCGTCCACTGCGGCAACCTGCGCGCGGCGCTCCACGCGATCGGCCTCGCCGCGCGAGGGCGGCGCCCTGGACCGGGTGATCCTCGGCAACGACGCCCCGTCGGGGACCGGCGTCGTCCCGCTCGGGATCCTGCGGACGATGGCCCATCTCTCGTCGCTCGGCGGCGTGGCGCCGGAGATCGCCGTCGCCCTCGCGACCGGCAACACCGCCCGCGTCCACCGGCTCGAGACGGGCGTCATCGCCGTGGGCCGGGAGGCGGACCTCGCCATCGTCGATGCGCCGATCGGGTCGGCCGCCGACACGGCGCTCGGGGCGCTCGCCATCGGCGACCTGCCGGGCGTCGGCATGGTGCTCATCGACGGGGCGGTGCTCATCGGCCGGAGCCGCAACACGCCGCCCGCGGCGCGCGTGCCTGTCGTCGTCAAGGGTTCCGGGCCCGGCGGGGCCGCCCACTAGCCAGCGGAGGTCCTGCGTCCCATGCACTACGGCCTGCGGCTGCCGAGCTTCGCGCTCGGCGAGCAGACGGCGTCGCTCACCGAGATGGGCGCGTACCTGCGCCACGCCGAGGACCTCGGCTTCGACAGCGCGATGCTGATCGACCACCTGCTCGTCGCGCCGCCGGCGTACCGGACGACGTGGCTGGAGCCGATCACGCTCCTGTCGGCGCTCGCGGGCGTCACCCGCTCGATCAGCCTCGGCACGCTCGTGCTGGTGCTGCCGTTCCGGGAGCCCGTCCAGTTCGCGAAGCAGTGGGCGACGCTCGACGTGCTGTCGGGCGGGCGCTCGATCCTCGGCGTCGGCGTCGGCTGGATGGAGCGCGAGTTCGAGGCGGTCGGGATCCCCCACCGCGAGCGCGGCGCGCGGATGAACGAGCTGCTGGAGCTGATCACCGCGCTGTGGACGCAGGACGACGGTCACGTACGAGGGCCGGTTCTACCGGTCCAGGACCTCCAGCTCGACCCGAAGCCCGCCCAGCGCCGCATCCGCCGATCTGGATCGGAGGCGGGACCCAGCCGTCGGAGAAGATCTACGGCCAGAAGGTGCCCTCCGTCGAGCCGGTCCTGCGGCGGATCGCGAAGTACGCGAAGACGTGGGTCCCGCACAGCTCGGCGACGGCGGAGATGGTCGACCGCGACTGGGCGGATCTCGTCCGCTTCCTCGGCGAGTACGGGCGCCCGGCGGACGACCTGTCGAAGGTCTACTCGAACTTCGTGTACATCCTCAAGCCCGGCGAGCGCCCCGAGTCGGCGGCGCCGTTCTTCCGCACCTACTCGGGGATGGACCTCGAGTACTGGCAGGAGTTCTACCTGCTGGGCGAGGCCGAGCAGGTCGCCGAGCGGATCCGGGGCAAGATCGACGCGCTGGGCGGCGTGGACCACGTGATCCTCAACCCGCTCGACTGGGATCCTGAGCGCCTGGACATCCTCGCCCGGGACGTCCTGCCGCTGGTGTCGGCCTAGGTGGCCCTCAGCGTCCCGGCGCCGTACGTCAGACCCGCGACGCTCGCGGAGGCGCTCGACGCGCTCGCCGACGGTGGCGAGCCGCGGCTCGTCGTGTGCGGCGGCACGGACGTCTATCCGGCGCATGCGACCCGGCCGATCGACCGGGCGGTGCTCGACATCTCGCGCGTCGACGGGCTGCGCGGGATCGAGCGCGTGCCGGACGGCGGCTGGCGGCTCGGGGCGACGACGACCTGGACGGACGTGGCCGAGGCGGCCGGGCTGCCGCCGGCGTTCGACGGGCTGCGGGCCGCGGCACGCCAGGTCGGCGGGCGGCAGATCCAGAACACCGGGACCGTGGCGGGCAACGTCGTCAACGCCTCGCCCGCCGCCGACGGGACGCCGAACCTCCTCGCGCTCGACGCGGATCGTCGAGGTCGCGTCCGCGGCGCGCGGCACGCGGTCGGTGCCGCTCGGCGGCGTTCGTCACCGGCTACCGGTCGACCGTCCTCCAGCCGGACGAGCTGGTGACGGCCGTCGTCGTGCCGGCGATCGACGGGGCCGCCGGCGAGCACGTTCGCGAAGCTCGGCTCGCGGGCGTACCTCGTGATCTCGATCGTGTCCGTGGCCGCGGTCGCGCGTCGTCCGGGACGGCGTCGTCGCCGACGCACGGGTGGTGGTCGGGGCCTGCTCGCCGGTCCCGGTGCGGCTCGCGTCGCTCGAGGCGGCGCTTGCGAGGGCGTGCGCGCCGGCGAGGCGGCGGACGTGGTCACCGCCGCGCACCTCGACGGGCTGTCGCCCGATCGACGACGTGCGCGGGCCGGCCGCGTACCGGCGGGACGCCGCGCTGACGCTCGTCCGGCGGGCGGTCGCGGCGGTGACCGCATGAGCCGGGCCGGCGGCGTCCCGGTCGCTCGTCACCGTCAACGGCATCGACCACGCGCTCGTCACCGACGGGCGCCGGCGGCTGGTCGACGTGCTGCGCGAGGACCTCGGGCTGACCGGGACGAAGGTCGGCTGCAACGCGGGCGACTGCGGCGCGTGCACGGTCCGGCTCGACGGGGAGCAGGTCTGCGCGTGCCTCGTGCCCGTCGGGCAGGCGGATGGCCGGTCCATCACCACCGTCGAGGGGCTGGCGGGCCCGGGCGGCACGCCGTCGCCGCTCCAGGCCGCGTTCCTCGCCTGCGGCGGGGCGCAGTGCGGCGCCTGCACGCCGGGGATGCTCATGGCCGCGGACGACCTGCTCGCCCGCACGCCGGCGCCGACCCACGCCGACGTCCTCGACGGGCTGGGCGGCGTGCTGTGCCGGTGCACGGGCTACACGAAGATCGTGGAGGCGGTCGAGGCGGCAGGCGCCGGGGACCGACGCTCGCCTGGCCGCGCCGCCCGCCGCGCCCTCGGCCGGATCCGCGGTCGGCGCCCGGATCGCGCGGCTCGACGGCGTGGCCAAGGTCACCGGCGCGGAGCAGTTCGCGGACGACAGCTTCGACACCGGCGCGCTCACGCTGCGCGTCGTGCGCTCGCCGCATGCCCGGGCGACCTTCGAGCTCGGCGACCTCGACGCATTCGTCGCCGCGCATCCCGGGCTCGTCCGGGTGCTCACGGCCGCCGACGTGCCCGGCGAGAACGCGCTTCGGGATCTACGAGACCGGCAAGGACCAGCCGGTGCTCGCCGACGGCATCGTCCGCTATCGCCGGGGAGGCCGTCCTCGCGCTCGTCGGCGACGCGGGCGTCGTCGCCCGGATCCGGGACGACGAGCTGCCGATCACCTGGACCGTGCTGCCGCCCGTGCTGGGGATCGCGGCCGGCCTCGACCCGGCGTCGCCGCAGCTCCACGACGACCGGCCGGGCAACGTCCTCGTCCGCGGCCGCCTCGCCCGCGGCGACGTGGACGCGGCGCTCGCCGGCGCCGACGGTCACCGCGACGGGCACGTTCGAGACGTCGTTCGTGGAGCACGCGTACATCGAGCCCGAGGCCGGGACCGCGCGCGTCGTCGACGGGCGGGTCGAGGTCTGGTCGACGACGCAGACGCCGTACATGGATCGCGACGAGCTCGCGCTCATCCTCGGCCTGCCGAAGGACGCCGTCCGCGTCATCCCGAGCGCGTGCGGCGGCGGCTTCGGCGGCAAGCTCGACCTGTCGATCCAGCCGCTCCTCGCGATCGCCGCGATGGTCACCGGACGCCCGGTCCGCGGCGTGTACTCGCGGCCGGAGTCGATGCAGGCGACGACCGAAGCGCCACCCGGCGCGGATCGAGGCGACGTTCGGCGCCGACGCCGACGGGCGGCTCACCGGCGTCCGCTTCCACGGCGACTTCGACACCGGCGCCTACGCCTCGTGGGGTCCCACGGTGGCCAACCGCGTCCCCGTCCACGCGATGGGCCCGTACGCCGTGGCGGCCGCCGAGGCCACGACGACCGCCGTCCACACGAACGGCCCGCCCGCCGGCGCGTTCCGCGGCTTCGGCGTGCCCCAGGCGGCGATCGCGCACGAGGCGCTGCTCGACGACCTGGCCGCGCAGCTCGGCCTCGACGAGCTCGAGATCCGGCGCCGGAACGCCCTGCGAGCGGGCTCCACCACCGGATCCGGGCAGGTCCTCGCCGCGAGCGCCGGGCTCCCCGCGTGCCTGGACGCGCTCGAGCCGCGCTGGGTCGCGCTGCGCGCCGAGGCCGCAGGCGTTCAACGAGCGGGCGGAGCGCGACCGGCGATCCGCTCCGGCTCGGCGTCGGCATCGGGGCCATGTGGTACGGCATCGGCAACACGTCGCTGCCCAACCCCTCGACCGTCGACATCGGGATCGCGCGAGACGGCACCAGTCCGCCTGTTCTCGGGTGCGACCGACATCGGGCAGGGATCGGCCACCGTCGTCGCCCAGATCGCCGCGGATGCCCTCGGCGTGCCGGTCGCGGCCCTCGCGCTCACCGCCCCCGACACCGACCTGACCCCCGACGCCGGCAAGACATCGGCATCGCGGCAGACGTTCGTCTCCGGCAACGCGGCCCGGATCGCGGGCGAGGCCCTCCGGCGCCGGATCCTCGAGCTTGCCGAGGCGTCGGAGGCGGCCGTCATCGAGGTCGCGTCGCCCGGCGCCGGGCGACGGGCGGCTGCGGGTCCGCGACGGCGAGGCCGTCTCGATCCTGGAGCTCCACGAGCTGCCGGTCGGGGCGCGCGGCTGCGTGCTCCTCGAGTCCGGCTCGTACGACCCGAAGACGACGATCCTCGACGCGGACGGCCAGGGCATCCCGTACGAGACCTACGGCTTCGGGGCGCAGCTCGCCGCTGGTCGAGGTCGACATCGAGCTGGGCACCGTGCGCGTCCGGCGGATGGTCGCGGCGCACGACGTCGGGCGGGCGATCAACCCGACCCTCGTCGAGGGCCAGGTGCAGGGCGGCATCGCGCAGGGCATCGGCATGGCGCTGATGGAGGCGTACGAGCCCGGCCACACGGACAACCTCCACGACTACCTCATCCCGACCGTCGGCGACGCGCCCGAGATCGAGGTGCTCCTCGTCGAGGACCACGAGCCGTCCGGCCCGTTCGGCGCGAAGGGCGTCGGTGAGCCCGCGCTCGTCCCGACGGCGCCGGCGATCCTGGGCGCGATCCGCCACGCGACGGGCGCCCGCGTCCGGTCCGTGCCCGCGACGCCGGCGCGCGTCCTCGCGGCGATCCGGGAGGCGACGCGCGGCTCGCTAGGGACCTTCGCCGCCCGGCAGGTTCGGCAGCTCGATCCGCTCGCCGGTCTCGACGTTGACGAGCATCGACGCCGCGGCTGCGACGACCGGGTTCGTCGGGGTGTCCGCGAGCGACCCCGCCAGGAGCACCCAGCCCGGGCGCCGGCAGCCGCAGGTCGGACAGGCTGGGGTTGAAGCCCGACTCGTGCTCGAACGTCGCGACCTCGCGGCGGCCGGTCCCGTCGAGGCCGACGAGGCTGAGCGTCGAGCTCGGTGTCGCCGGTCGTGAGCAGGGCGACCCGCGGGCCGTCGGACGTGGGCACGATCTGCGCCTGCGCGCCGTCGGCGAGCGGGATGCGATCGCCGCCGGACAGCGGCTCGGCGACGACGCCGACCGGCGACCGTCGCAGCCGGGCGCCATGCCGACCATCGTGTCGCCGGCGATCCCGTACAGCCCGCACATCCGCTCGTTGCCACGGTCGACGTTGGCGACCTCGCCCGTCGCGGTGTCGTAGACGACCCGCTCGCAGTCGCCGATCCGCGGGCACCACTGCGTCATGAAGCTCGCTGTCGTCGATGGCGAGGCCGGCCTGGGCCTCCTCGATGCCGCCGATCGGCGTGGCCGCGATCTCGACGTCGCCCGGAGCCGTCGAACCCGACCCGGTGGTACTGCGCGACGCCGAGGATGTCCGAGCGGCCGTAGAACACCTGGCGGTGGGTCGCATCGACCCAGCTGCCGAACACCTGCGGCGCCGTCGATCGTCGCGAGCCGGGCGACCGGCGCGGCGTCCGGGATCGACCACAGCTCGAGCGCCGTGCCGCCGGTGCCGTCGGGCGTCGCGATCGCGACGTGCTCGCCGCCCGGCTCGCCCACACGGACCTCGTCGAGCCGGACGAGCTGCCTGCTCGTTGCTGCCGAGCCGCCCGAAGGCCGCCGTCTCCCCGTCCCCTTCCGCGAACCAGGCGTCGCCGAGGCCGTCCGGCAGCGCCGGGGCGGCGGGTCGCGCGGGCCGCGAGTCGAGGGCGGCGGCGGCGGCGAGCCTCGTCCAGGTGAAGCCTTCCGAGACGGCACGGACGTTGCCGAACGCGCTGCCCGGGATGGGCACCTCGGTCGTGACCGACGGCGTCGTCGCAGGTGAGGCGCTGGATGGGCGAGCCGGTGATCTCGTCCTCGCCCGGCGCGCCCGTCGACGCCCACACGGTCACCGGGTCGCCCAGGCACTGGACGAGCGCGACGGTCGACGTCGCCCCGCGCGGGTCGAACCCGATGCCGCCGGTCTCGCCGGGCGCGCCGTTGGACAGCATCGGCGGGCCGTCGGTCAGGATCAGCCGGCCGGCGCCGGGGTCGGTGGCCGGGAACGCGGGCTGCCACGGCGTGTCGCGCAGCTCGCCCATGGCCAGGCGCCAGGTCGTCCCGGCGTCCGCGTCCACGATCAGCTGCAGCTCGTCCGATGCCGCCGTCGCCGAGCGTGGCATAGACCAGCTCGCCGACGGCGCCATCGCACGGGATCGTCGACCTGCCGGTACGGGGTCAGCGGCGGGCTCGCCCGGCGCCGACTCGATGTTCGGCACGACCTCGACCCGGATGTCGCCGGTGCCGGCGCAGGCCGCCGCGACGACGAGCGCCCGGTCCGTCGGCAGGACGCCGACGATCGACCGCTCCGCCTCTGCCGACGGGCCGCCCTGCGTCGAGAGGATCGTGCGCGTCTCGGGATGATCCGCGAGCAGGTCGTCGGCGACCGGCGGCGGGGACACGACGTCGACGAGCGGCTGGCGGAGCACGATCCCCGCGCCGAGCACCGTCACGAGGATGACGGCGGCGGCCGCCAGCTGCTGGCGGAACACCGGCCGGCTGCCGAGATGGAGGACCGGCCGCAGGCGGGGCGTCGTCGCCACGACCGCGACGATCTGGTCGAAGGCGATCGTCCGGGGCACGCGACGGCCCGTCGTCCAGCCAGGCGGTGATCCGGGGATCGAGCATCGTGTCGGTCATGCCACGACCTCCCGGGAGGCGCCGTCCGCGGCATCGGCGGCCTCGAGCGTCCGTCGCAGGGCCTGCGTCGCGTAGTGGAGGCGCGATCGCGCCGTCCCCTGCGGGATGCCGAGCGTCGAGGCGACCTCGACCAGCGGCAGCCCGACGTGGTGATGGAGGACGAACACGGCGCGGTGGTCGATCGACAGGAGCCGGAACGCCCGCTCGAGCTGGTCGCGATCGTGGATCGCCGGGCCGCTCGCCGAGGACGGGTCGACGAGCGTCTCCTCGACGTTCGCGTCCATCACCCAGCGCGACCGCCGCTTCACCTCGGCGTAGCACGCGTGGACGAGGATCCGCCGGACCCACGCCTCGAACCGGTCCGGGTCGCGCAGCGTCGCGAGCTGCCGCCACGCGGTGATCATCGCGTCCTGGTACGCGTCCTGGGCCTGATCGGGGTCGCGGAGGATCCGGTACGCGGTGGCGTACATCCGGTCGCCGACGGCGCGCAGGATCGCCGCGAATGCCTCGCGGTCCCCTGCCTGCGCATGCTCGACGAGCCGTCGGTCCACGCCGTCCCTCACTGCGCCGACCCCACGGGCCGGTTACCACTATGAGCGGTGGCGCAACGCGATTCGTTCAGCGCGTGTTGGCACCCGATGATGGGGAGCGTGATCGTGCCTGCCGCCAGCCTCGACGAGGCCGCGCTGCTCGACGCCGTCCGCGAGCTCGGCGAGCGGGATCCGGCGCTGGGCGCGGTCGTGGCGCGCTACGGGCCGCCGCCGCTGTGGGCGCGCCCGGCCGGCTTCCCGACCCTCGTGCTGCTGATCCTCGAGCAGCAGGTGTCGCTCGCGTCCGCGCGCGCCGCGTACGACCGGCTGGTGGCGATGACGGGCGACCCGCCGACGCCCGACGCGCTGCTCGCCCTGACCGACGGCGAGCTGCTCGCCGCCGGGTTCAGCCGCCAGAAGACGCGCTACGCGCGGGCGCTCGCGGCCGCGGTGCGCGACGGGTCACTGGACGTGGACGGGCTCGCGCTGCTCGACGACGACGGGGTCGATGCGGCGCTCACCGCGTTGCCGGGGATCGGCCCGTGGACGTCGACGATCTACCGGCTGATGGTGCTCTGCCGCCCCGACGCGTGGCCGATCCACGACATCGCCCTCGCGCAGGCCTACGCCGACCTCCACGGGCTCGCCGTCCGGCCGCGCCCCGAGGAGATGACCGCGCTCGCCGAGGGCTGGCGCCCGTGGCGCGCGGTCGCGGCACGGATCCTGTGGCACCAGTACCTGTCCGTGCGTGCGGAGCGCCGGGCGGCGCGAACCTCCGCCGCCGCCGTGGATCGCTGACCGTTCCGCCGCCGCCCAGGCCCTACTTCTTCGGCGCCCGACCCGATTCGCGGTCGCTGACGATCCGCTGGGCGGCCATCTTGCCCGGGGCACCGATCACGCAGCCGCCCGGGTGGGTGCCCGAGCCGCACTGGTAGTAGCCCGTGATCGGCGTCCGGTAGTCGGAGTAGCCCGGCGCGGGCCGGAACGAGAACATCTGCGGGGCGAGGAACTCGCCGGCGAAGATGTTGCCCTCGGACAGCCCGGGGCCACGCTCGATGTCGATCGGCGTGACGACCTCGCGGTGGAGGATCAGGTCCGAGAAGCCCGGGAAGAACGACTCGACCGTCCGCTGGATGGTGTCGCCGAGGTTCTGCCGCTCGGTGTCCCAGTCGCTGCCCTTGAGGTGGTACGGCGCGTACTGGACGAAGCACGACATCACGTGCTTGCCGGGAGGCGCCATGTCGGGGTCGATCGTCGACTGGATCGCGCAGTCGAGGTACGGCCGCGACGAGTACCAGCCGTACTTGCCCTCGTCGAAGGCGCGCTCGAGGTACTCCATCGACGGGCCGATGTTGGTGAACCCGCGGAAGTGGTCGTCGCGGCCGGCGAGGGCCGGGAACTGCGGCAGCCCGTCGAGCGCGAAGTTGACCTTCGCCGAGGTGCCCTGGAACCGGAACCGCCGGATCGAGTCGACGAGGTCCGTCGGCAGCTCCCGCGGGTCGACGAGCTGGGTGAACGTCCGCCGCGGGTCGAGGGCCGAGACGACGACCGGCGCGTCGAACTCCGAGCCGTCCTCGAGCACGACGCCGCGCACGCGGCCATCGCGCGTCCGCACCGACGCCACGGGCGCCTCGAGCCGGATCTCCGCCCCGAACGCCTGCGCCGCGCGCGACAGCACCTGGGTGAAGCCGCCGTTGCCGCCCTTGTGGAACGCCCACGCCCCGAACTCGCCGTCGTGCTCGCCGAGCAGGTGGTACAGCAGCACGAGGCCGCTCCCCTGCGAGTACGGCCCCACCTTGGTGCCGATGATCGACGACGAGGCGAGGTAGCCCTTGAGGATGTCGCTCTCGAAGTAGTCGTCGAGGAAGTCGGCGGCGGAGCCGGTCAGCAGCCGCACCGTGTTGTGGAGGACGTCCTTCGGCAGCGCCTTGAACCGGCCCAGCACGCCCGCCCACGCGAGCAGCTCCTCCGGGTCCTCGGTGAACAGGTTCGGCGCCGGGTTGTCGATCAGCGGCTTGAGCGCCTGGAGGACCTTCGTGATGTCGTGGTTGAAGCGGTCGTACGCGTCGGCGTCGTGCTTCGAGTGGCGCGCGATCTCGCGCTGGTTGACGCCGTGGTCCTGGCCGATGAGCAGGTAGTCCCCGTTCTCCATCGGCGCGAACGTCGACGACATGAGCAGCGGCATGAAGCCGTGCTTCACGAGGTCGAGGTCGTGGATGATGTCCGGCCGCAGCAGGCTCAGGGCGTACGAGAACGTCGTGAACGAGAAGCCCGGCCACAGCTCCTCGGTGATGGCGGCCCCGCCGACGAGGTGGCGCCGCTCGAGGATCAGCACCCGCAGGCCCGCCTTCGCGAGGTAGGCGCCGTTGGTCAGGCCGTTGTGCCCGCCGCCGACGACGATCGCGTCGTAGGTCCGGGCGTCCTTCGTTTCCTTCTTGCTCATCGCTCAGGCCGTCTTTCGTGCCGGGTTGTAGAGGGGCATGCGTGCGGTCTGCGCGCCCACGTGGACGTAGTGGTGGCTCACGGGGATCTCGAGGTTGACCCTCGTCCCCGATGCGGCCGCGGCCGCGACGGGCACCCGTGCGATCGCGATGTGCCGCTGGAGGACCGGCGAGTACATGAAGCTCGTCGCGTACCCGACCTGCGCCCCGGCGTCGTCGTACACGTACATCTCCTCCTGGACCGGCGTGTGGTCCTTGGGCGGGATGAGGCCGGCCTCGTCGTGGACCCGGTCCCAGTCGCGCCAGTCGACGACGAGCCCCGTCGTCCGGAAGCGGGACGTGCCGCCCGCCAGCTCACGGCGGATCGCGTCGCGGCCGATGAACCGCCGCTCGTCCTCCGCGACGCCGCGGAGCATCCAGCCGAGGCCGAGCTCGTGGGGCGTCACGCGGTCGGCGTCCGTCCAGGCGAACCGGCTGTTGTGGAAGTCGACGTCGAGCAGGAGCAGGCCGGCCTCGATGCGGGTCATGTACAGCGCCTGGAGGCCGAACGGCAGGACGCCGTGGCCCCGGCTCGCCCCCCACACCGCGTCCCACACCGCGAGCGCGTCGTCGGCCTTCGCCCACACCTCGTAGCCCACGTCGCCGGTGAACCCGGTGCGCGAGACGGTGACCCGCTTGCCGGCGATCTTCGCCTTGGTGAGGCCGAAGTACTCGAGCCGGTCGATCGCGGGATCGAGCCCGGCGAGCAGCCCGCGTGACCGCGGGCCCTGGAGCGCGAGCACGGCCCACTGCTCCGACACGTCCTCGATCCGGACGTCCGTGTCGCGCCCGATCAGGTCCGCGAACCAGGCGAAGTTCGGCTCGGCGGCGGTGAGCACGAAGTCGTTGGCCGCGTGCCGCAGCAGGACGCCGTCCTCGACGATCCAGCCGCCGTCGTCGCACCAGATCGTGTACTGCGCGTGGCCGGGCTCCAGCGTCCGGGGATCGCGGGCGAGCACGCCGGCGAGGAACGCCTCCGCGTCCGCGCCCGTGAACCGGTACTTGAACAGCGGCGACGTGTCGAAGATGCCGGCCGAGTTGCGGACCGCGAAGTACTCGAACTTCTCGGACAGGCTGTACTTCTCGGCCGACAGGTAGCCCGACCAGTGGCTCCACAGGCCGGACTCGTTGAGCGCCCCCGTGCGCTCATGGAACGGGGTGGTGCGGATCATGCGCCCTCGCTCGTGCCCTCTCGACGGTCGGGACACGGTAGCGGGCGGGACGCGGCCGTGTACGGGGTGTTGCCGCCCGCGCACCAGCGCGCAACCGCGCGCCCACGCACGCGGCGCGGCTCGCCGCCGGCCCGCGAAGCAGATGCCTGCCAGCAGCGCCGCTCGTCGTCGCCGCGACCGGCGACGAGTTCTTCAGCTAGCCGCGATCAGACCGGCGCGAGGACCTCGTCAGTCGCCTCGTCGGCGGGCTCGGAGGTGATCCCCCAGCCGCCGAACAGGGCGATGCCCTCGACGCGCAAGGTGGGCGCCTCGGGCGAGCGGTCGCGCTGCGGGCGGGCATCGCCGATGCCGCCGATCCCGGCGACCTTGGTCTCGACGTTCCAGTCCTCGGGGACGACGAGGTTGCCGCCGCCGAACAGCGCGTTGACCTCGATCGTGGCGCCCATCGGGTCGAGCGTCGCCTGGCGCAGGTCGACGACGCCGCCGCCGAACCAGGTCTGCACGGATCCGCCACGGAAGGCGTTCGAGGTGCTCTTGTAGTCGAGCGGCCCGAACGAGGCGACGAGATCGACCTCGTCGGCGTCGGGCTCCTGCGGCGACGACGTCACGTCGCTTGGCGAACGCGAGGCCCATGGCCGCGAGCACGAACACGAACAGGCCGATCAGGAGCGCCGCGACGAGGCGGCCGAGGTTACCGAGCATGTGGACCCCCAGTCCATGTGGGGGCGGACGGGCATCCGCCGAGATCCCCAAGGATGGCCCGGATGCGGCCCGAGGTCCAGTCCGCGCGGCCCGCTCACGCGAGGCCGTTTCGGGCGGAAATCGGCCCCGATCGGGTAGGTGGATGGGTAACGTTCGTGCTCGATGGGCGCTCCGGTCAGCGTCCGCGGTCCATGGGCCGCCTGATCCCGACCACAGCCCATCGCCCTGACCGGGCCCCGCACTGCGGGATGGGCCCTTCAGGAGCGATTCTCCTCATGTCCTTCGATGGTCTCGGGCTGTCGCCCGAGCTGCTCCTCGCCGTGTCCGACGAGGGCTACACGATCCCCACCCCGGTCCAGGCGGCGGCGATCCCCGCGGTCCTCGAGGGCCGCGACGTGCTCGCCGGCGCCCAGACCGGCACCGGCAAGACGGCCGCGTTCGTCCTGCCGATCATCCAGACCCTCCACGCGACCGGCGTCGCGACGGCGGCGAGAAGCGGCACCGCGTGCGCGTCCTCGTCGTCGTGCCGACGCGCGAGCTCGCGATCCAGGTCGAGGAGAGCTTCCGCACCTACGGGCGCCACCGGCCGGTCCGCTCCGCGACGGTCTACGGCGGCGTCGGAATCGGGCCCCAGATCACGAAGCTCCGGGCCGGCCCCGAGGTCGTCGTCGCGACGCCGGGCCGCCTGCTCGACCACGTCGGCCAGCGGACGATCGACCTGTCGGCCGTCGAGGTGCTCGTCCTCGACGAGGCGGACCGGATGCTCGACATGGGCTTCATCCGGGACATCCGGAAGATCCTCGCGCTGCTCCCGCCGCGCCGCCAGAACCTCCTGTTCTCGGCCACCTACTCGGACGAGGTGCGCGGCCTCGCCGACGGCCTCCTCCAGGACCCGGCCCGGATCCAGGTCACGCCGCGCAACACCACGACCGAGCTCATCGACCAGCTCGTGATCCCGGTCGACCGCGAGCGCAAGCGCGACCTCCTGCGCGAGCTCGTCGCGCTGGGCCGCGTGAAGCAGGCGCTCGTGTTCACCCGCACCAAGCACGGCGCCAACCGCCTCGCCCTGCAGCTCGAGAAGGACGGCATCCGCGCCGCCGCGATCCACGGCAACAAGAGCCAGGCGCAGCGGGTGCGCGCGCTCGACGACTTCAAGGCCGGCCGCGTCGACCTGCTCGTCGCGACCGACGTCGCCGCGCGCGGCATCGACATCGAGCAGCTCCCGCACGTCATCAACTTCGAGCTGCCGATGGTCGCCGAGGACTACGTCCACCGGATCGGCCGCACCGGTCGCGCCGGCGTCGACGGACAGGCGATCTCGCTCGTGTGCATCGACGAGCAGCCGCTCCTCCAGGCGATCCAGCAGCTGCTCCGGCCGGGCGATCCCGATGGAGACCATCGCCGGGTTCGAGCCCGACCGCTCGCAGCGGCCCCAGCCGATCCGGCTGCGGTCGACGCCGCAGGAACGGGCCGAGACCGCCGCGAACCGCGCTGCCCAGGGTGGCGGGCCGGCACGGCGCACGGCCGTCGGGCGGACGACCCTCGGGCGGCCAGCGCCACGGTGGCGGACGCCCTGCCCCGGCCACGCGGCACGGCAGCGGTCAGCCGCGCGGCGACGACGCGTTCGTCTCGCGCCCGACCGGTGCCTCGCGGCGGACGACCGCAGCAGCCGAGCGGCCCGCGCCGGCGCCGGTCACGCGGTGGGTCCTCGGGCGCACCCGGGACGGGCTTCGGCAACGGCGCCCCGAGCGGCAACCACGCCCAGCCGCGCCACGGCGACCGCCGGCCCCAGGGCCATGGCGGGTCGTCGCACGGCTCCGGCCACGCATCGAACCACGGGTCCGGCGTCGGCCGGCGCACCCCGCTCGATGCCGGGCGAGCGCATCAGCCGCCTCGGCTAGCCCTCGGGCGCCGCGAGGCGCCCCGTCCGCCGATCTCAGCCCGCGGGGCTGATCCTCGGCACCTTCGAGAGCGCCAGGCGCTCCTCGAACCGCTTCGCGGCGACGTCCAGCTTCTCGAGGTGCTCGGCGAGGCGTCGCCGGGCCTCCTCGGCCGCGGCATCAAGGCCCGACAGCTCGAACACGCCCCAGTAGCGGATGATCGGCAGCAGGACCTCGTCGCGGTGGACGCGGATGTCGTAGATGCCGGCCTTCGCGATGTCCGCCGCCTTGCGCAGGAACCCGGGGATTCCGGCGCCCGGCATCTGGAACGCGAGGACCTCGTCCACGATCGCGCGCACCGCGGCCGACGGCTCGATGTCGAGCGCCGCCTTGAGGATGTCGCGGTAGAAGACCATGTGCAGGTTCTCGTCCGCGGCGATCCGGACCATGATCCTGTCCGCGACCGGGTCGTCCGAGTAGCGCCCGGTATTGCGGTGGGCGATGCGCGTGGCCAGCTCCTGGAACGCGACGTAGGCGAGGCCGTGGAGCGTGTCCGGCGAGTCGTGGTCATAGCCCTGCTGGAGCTGCGCCATCCGGCCGCGCTCGAGCAGCGTCGGATCCATGTTGCGCGTCACGACGAGGTAGTCCCGCAGCACGATCGCGTGGCGGCCCTCCTCGGCGGTCCAGCGGCCGACCCAGTTGAGCCACGCGCCGTCGCCCTTCCCGAACATCCCGTGGATGAGGCGGTGATAGCACGGCAGGTTGTCCTCGGTCAGCAGGCCGACCTCGAACGAGGTCTGGGCGACGCCGGTCAGCCGCGGCTGGTCCGGTGTCCAGGGTTCCTTGTCGAAGTCGCGGCCCAGGCGGTACGGGATGTACTCGTGCGGGAACCACTCCTGGGCAACCTTGAGGTGGCGCTCCAGCAGGCGCCCCGCCTCCACCTCGAGCTCCTCGAGCAGGCGGCGGTCGAGGGCGGGGATCTCCGGCGTGGGCGCCGTCGTGTCGTCGATCATGGGGCTCCGGGTTGGGGTCCTGAAACGACGAGTGTCGGTCGTCGGGCGGTCCGCGGGTGGTCGGATGTTGTGCTCGGAGGCTAACGCGCCCGCATCAATCGTGCGCGGGACTCGGTGCAGGCCTGCAGGGACGGTCGCGTGCCCGTATGCTTCGGGCATGCCGCTGTACCGCCTCGTCGGCCCGCTCCCGGAGCTCGACGGGCCGATCGTCCTCGCCGCGCTCGACGGCTGGGTCGACGCGGGATCGGCGGCGACCAACGCCCTCGACGCGCTCGCGGCGAACGCGACGCTCGTGGCCGACTTCGACCCCGACCAGCTGTTCGACTACCGCTCGCGCCGCCCGACGCTCGAGATCCGCGACGGCCGCCTGTCCTCGCTGACGTGGCCGTCGCTGACGCTCAAGCACGCGAACCTCGGCGGGCGCGACCTGCTGCTCCTCACCGGCGCCGAGCCTGACGACCGCTGGCAGCGCTTCGGGACCGAGACCCTGGAGCTGCTCGAGCGCCTCGACGTCCGCGGCTGGGTGAGCCTCGGGGCGATCCCGGCCGCGGTCCCCCACACCCGGCCCGTCCCGATCCTCGGGACGGAGGTCCGCGCCGGCCTGCTCAAGGGCGGCGTCACCGCGGGCCCGACCGGCATCCTGCGCGTCCCCGCGGCGGCGCTCTCGACGCTCGAGATGGCGGCCGGCGAGGCGGGCATCGCGGCCGTCGGCTACTTCGCCCAGATCCCGCACTACGTGAGCGGGCCGTACGCGCTGGCGTCCGTGGAGCTGCTGCGGGCGGTGGAGCGGCACCTCGACGTGGACCTGCCGCACGGCGACCTCATCGAGGAGGCGCGCCAGCTGCGGATCCGGCTCGATGCCGCCGCCGCGGCGGACGAGACGACGCGCGCCTACGTCGAGCGGCTGGAGGCGATGGCCGACGAGTCGCGGCTGCCCGCGGGCGACGACCTCATCGCCGACATCGAGCGCTTCCTGCGCGGCGAGGGCGGCGACGGCGCCTGAGCGCCTAGTAGCGCTCCCGGCGGACGGTCACCTTCTGGCCCCGGATCGTCGCGTCGCGCAGCGTCTTGATCACGTGGTCCGCGGCGCCCTCGGGGACCTCGACGAGCGAGAACCCGTCGGCGATCTGGATCGCGCCGATGTCGCCGCCCCGGAGCCCTGCCTCGTTCGTGATCGCGCCGACGAGGTCGCCCGGGCGCATCCCGGCGGCCCGGCCCGCGCCGACGAACACGCGGGTCACGCCGCCCGGGCCGCCCGAGCCGGAGCGCGGCGGGCGCATGACGGGCCGGCCATCGTCGTCCTTCCAGCCGCTCGCCCGGTAGCCGCGGCGCGGCCCGGCGGGCATCGGCGCGCGGCCGGCGCTCGGCGGCTCGTGGCGCGGCCGGTCGGGACCGTGGTCCTGGGGGCCGCCGTCCGGACCGCGGCTCGGGCGCGGTGCGCGCGGGCCGCCGTAGTCCGGCACGCGGGCCGGGCCGCGCCCCGCGGGCGCCCTCGGCGCCACGCACCGGGCGCGCATCGCGCAGCTTCGGGTCGGCGAGCCAGGCCGGCTGGAGCTCGGTGGCGTCCTCCGCGCCGCGGGCCTCGGCATCGGCGAGGCTCACGGCGGCGAGCGCGATGTCGACGGCGTCGTACTCGCCGGCCAGCGCCTCGACCACGCCCCGGTAGCGATCGGTCTCGCCGGCCTGGAGCGCCTCGCGCAGGGTCGCCGCCAGCACGGTGAGGCGGTGCTCGCGGACATCGGAGACGGTCGGCAGGCCCTCGATCTGCGAGCGGCTGCCCGATGGTCCGCTCGATGTCGCGCAGCAGCCGGTGCTCGCGGGGCTCGACGAGCGTGATCGCCACGCCCTCGCGGCCCGCCCGGCCCGTCCGGCCGATCCGGTGGACGTACGTGTCCGGCGACGAGGGGACGTCGTAGTTGACGACGTGGCTGATGTGCTCGATGTCGAGGCCACGGGCGGCGACATCGGTCGCGACGAGCACGTCGAGGGCGCCGTCGCGGAAGCGGGCCATGATCCGGTCGCGCTGCTCCTGGGACAGGCCGCCGTGGAGCGCGGCGGCGTCCCGGCCGCGTCCCGACAGGGCCTCCGCGAGGTCGTCGACCTCGCCGCGGGTGCGGGCGAACACGAGCGTCGCGGCGCCGTCCTCGAGGTCGAGGATCCGGCCGAGGGCGGTCAGCTTGTCGGCGCGGCGCACGACGTAGGCGACCTGGCGGACCCGGGCGGGCTCCCCGGCCGCGGCCGCCTCGGCCTGGACCTGGACGCGGGCCGGGTGACGGAGGTGCCGCTCCGCGAGGCGCGCGATCTGGCCGGCGATCGTGGCCGAGAACAGCGCGGTCTGGCGGATCTCGCGGAGCGACCGAGGATCCGCTCGAGGTCGTCGGCGAAGCCCATGTCGAGCATCTCGTCGGCCTCGTCGAGCACGACCGTGTCCACGTCCTCGAAGCGGAGCGTGCCGCGGTCGAGGTGGTCGACGGCGCGGCCCGGGGTCGCGACGACGACATCGACGCCCCGCGCGAGCCGGTGGAGCTGGGTCGTGATCGGCTGGCCGCCGTAGACCGGCACGACCCGGACGCCGAGCCGCTTGCCGTACTTGTGGATCGCCTCGGCGACCTGCATCGCGAGCTCGCGGGTCGGCGCGAGCACGAGGGCCGACGGCCTGGCGCCCTTCCCGTCGCCGGCGGCGCCGCGGGCCTCGACCGATCGGCCGGCCGCGCGTCCCTCGTCGAGCCTGACGGCGAGGCGCTGGAGGATCGGCAGCGCGAAGGCGGCGGTCTTGCCGGTCCCGGTGGGAGCCTCGGCGAGGAGGTCGGAGCCGCGCAGCAGCGGCGGGATCGCGGCGAGCTGGACCGGCGTGGGCTCCTCGTAGCCGAGGTCCGCGAGCGTCTGGAGCAGGCGCTCGTCGAGGCCGAGCGCGGCGAACCCGGGCGACAGGGTGCCGTCGGCGGGCGGCTGCTCGGCGGCGTCGGCGTCGCGGTCGAGGCGGGAGGGAATTGGTCACCCCATGATGCTAGCCCCCGCGTGGCGCGAACGGCCGCGGCCGCGTGATCCGCGGCACCCGGAGCCGATCACCGAGGAATTCCTGTCGAAACCTGTCCGGTTTCGGTACCATGGCGGCATGCGTGCGTCCCGCCTGCTCTCGCTGCTGCTCCTGCTCCAGACGCGGGGCGGCATGACCGCGGCGCAGCTCGCCGAGGAGCTGGAGGTCTCGGTCCGCACCGTCCACCGTGACGTGGAGGCGCTGGGCGCCGCGGGCATCCCCGTCTACGCGGAGCGCGGCCCGCACGGCGGCATCCGCCTCATCGACGGCTACCGGACCCGGCTCACCGGCATGACGACCGAGGAGGCCGACGCGCTGTTCCTGTCCGGGCTCCCCGGTGCCGCCGCCGAGCTCGGGCTGGGCACGGTCGTCGCGTCGTCGCGGCTCAAGGTCCTGGCGGCGCTCCCGGTCGAGCTGCGCGGCCGGGCGAGCCGGCTGCTCGAGCGCTTCCACCTCGACGCCGCGGGCTGGTTCCGGCCCGGCGACACGGTGCCGTGGCTCGCGACGATCGCGAAATCGGTGTGGGAGGGGCTCCGGATCGAGCTGGAGTACGACCGCGGCGACCGATCGGTGCGGCGGGTGGTCGATCCGCTGGGGATCGTGCTCAAGGCGGGCAACTGGTACCTCGTCGCCGCGCACGATGGCCAGCTGCGCACGTATCGCGTCTCGCGCGTCCTGGACGTCGTGCCGACCGAGGAGCGGTCGGTGCGGCCGGAGCGCTTCGACCTGTCCGCGTACTGGACCGAGTCGACGGCCGCGTACGAGCGCGAGGCGCCCGGATCGAGGTGACGCTGCGGGCCAGGCGCGGGGCGTCGCGCTGGCTGGAGGACGTGATCGACACGCCGGTGCTCGCCAGCGGGACGGAGATCGTGGACCCGGATCCCGCGTGGCGGACGCTTCGGCTGACGCTCGACTGGCCGCGCGAGGTCGCCGGGCGCCTGCTGGCGCTGGGCGGCGCGGTGGAGGTCCTTGAGCCTCCCGAGCTGCGGGCCGAGATCGCGGCGCTCGCCGCGGAGGCGGCCGCCATCTACGCGACGAGCGCCACCACCCCGGAGGCCGGCACCGGCCCCGGCTGACGCCGGTCAGACGCCGAACGCCGGCCGAGGCTCGCGCCGCAGCTCGGGCCGGCGCAGGCCCGCCACGACGATCCCGGAGTCCGGGACCTCGGGGTGCCGGCTGCCCGACGCGAGGCCACGCGTCGCGGCAGGCGCTCCCGGATCTCGCGCTCGCGGTCCGCCTGGATCGCGTTGGTCAGCTCATGCAGATGCAGCATCTGGCACCTCGTTGTCGTCTCTCTCGATATCCCAACCGTACCGCTCGAGCATGACAAGACCTGTCATGAACGCCCGCAACTCGAAGGTTCCAACCGCCGAATCGGGTCTGGAGCACCTGTGAGACGGCCGACACGACGTCGCGCTGCGGCTGCTGCGCGTGCGGCGGTGCGTCGGCACCGTCACCGGATCGTGGCCACGACCGCACCCGATCTCCTCGCGCTCGCCGAACGGCTCGACGCGCTCGCCACCGAGCGCGCGGCCGAGCGGATCGTCGGCGACGACGCCGCGCGGCGTGCCGCGCGTCTCCGCGACCACCTCGCGCGGACACGTGCTGCCCCGCGCCAGGAGCCTGGACGCGCCCCTGCTCGTCTTGCTGATCGGGCCGACCGGCGCCGGCAAGTCCAGCCTCGTGAACGCCCTCGCCGGGCGTGCCGTGTCGCGATCCGGCGTCCTGCGGCCGACGACCCGCGAGCTCGTTGCCGTCGTCCATCCCGACGACCGCGATGCGCTGATGAGCGACGGCTCTCCGCTGGTGAGCCTCGCCGGCGAGCGGCTGCGGGTCGTCGACGGATGCGGGCGAGCCACGCGGGATCGCGCTCGTCGATGCCCCGGACGTCGACTCCATCGAGCACGCGAACCGCGAGCTGACCGACCGCCTCGCCGAGGCCGCGGACCTCGGGATCTTCGTGACGACCGCCACCCGCTACGCCGACCGCGTGCCGTGGGACGTCCTCCTCCGGGCCCGCGACCGCGGGCTGCCGCTCGTCGTCGTCGTCAACCGGATGCCGGCGGCGCTCGCCGACCGCGTAGCCGTGCTCGACGACGTCGACCGCCTGCTGGCCGAGTTCGGCGTCGATGCGCGGGGCCTCGACGCCGCCGACCCGAAGCGGACGCCGGCACCCTCCCGGTGCTCGCGATCCCCGAAGGCGCGCTCGACGAGCGGATCGACGGGCTGGCCGCCGACGCCGTTGCGCCGCTGCGCGCCCGGATCGACGCCCTCGGCCGGGACCGGGATGCCCGGCGGGCCCTCGCCGCCCGTGCGCTCGCCGGCAGCCTCGCGGGGCTCGGGCCGCTGCTCCAGCGCGTGGCCGACGACGCGGAGCACGAGGCGATCGAGGCCGATGCCCTTCGTCGGAGCGCCCAGTCCGCGTTCGAGTCGGAGCTCGCGTCGCTCCGCGACGACCTCGCCCGCGGCACGTTCCTGCGTGCCGAGGCGCTCCGCCAGTGGCAGGCGTTCGTCGGGGCGGACGAGGTCACGCGGCTGTTCTCGAGCGGCATCGGCAAGGTCCGCGGCACGCTCTCGGCGCTCATCCGCGGGACGCCACGGGCCCCGGTCGCGGAGGTCCGCGAGGACGCGCTGCGCCGACATCGTCGCGCTCGCCCGGTCCCATGCCGCCGAGGCCGCCCGGCGCACCGCCGCCGACTGGGCCGACGAGCCGCCGACGCGCGACGCCATCGCCGACGATCCGGACCTGTGGGGCCCGTCGCGGCGCTTCGACGAGCGAGCTCACCGGCCGCCTCGAGGGCTGGGTCGACTCGATCGCCGCGGACGTCCAGGCGACGGGTGGCGGCAAGCGGCGCCTGGCGAAGGGCGCCTCGATCGGCGTCAACGCGGCCGGGGTCGGCGTGATGCTCGCGACGTTCGCGCACACCGGCGGCGTGACCGGCGCCGAGGTCGGGGTCGCCGCCGCGACGGCGTTCCTCAACCAGAAGCTGCTGGAGGCGCTGTTCGGCGAGGCCGCGCTCGTGGAGATGATCGACGGCGCGCGGTCGCGGCTGGGCGTGGCGCTCGCCGAGACGTTCGACGAGGAGCTGGGGCGGTACCGGCGGCATGTCCCGGACGGCGCCGCGCTGCGCGACCTCGCCACGCGCCTGCGTGCCGCGGCCGACGATGTCGCCGCGCTCCAGCCCGTCGTGCCCCTCGACGCGCGCCCGGTCCGCGTCGATGGGCCGGCCGCGGCGGAACCGGCGACGTTTGACCTCGAGCCCGCGGACGCGCGATGACGACGACGTCGATCCCCGGCGAGCGGGCGCGGCGGCTGGGCGCCGTGCGACGCGACTCGAGCGGCATCGAGCGCTGCCTCGCCGCGCTCGACGACGCGATCGGCGCGGCACGGGGCTCGGCCTCGACACCGCGCCGGCCGAGGCCGTCCAGGCCGAGGCTCGCGAGCGGCTGGGCCTCGTGTCTGACGCGTACGTGCTCGCCCTCGTCGGCGGGACCGGCGTCGGGAAGTCGACACTGCTCAACGCCATCGCCGGCCGGACCGTGAGCGAGGCGGGGGCCCGGCGGCCCGACGACGGGGCAGCCCGTCGCCTGGGTCTCGACCGCGGCGGCGCCACGCGTCGCGCCGCTCCTCGACCGGCTCGGTGCCGGCGAGCGGCGGCTCCACGACGATCCGGCGCTCGAGGGCGTCGTGATCCTCGACCTGCCGGACGTGGATTCGGTCGAGCCGGCCCACCGCGCGACCGTCGAGGAGCTCCTGCCGCGCGTCGACGCCGTCGCGTGGGTCACCGACCCGGAGAAGTACGCCGACGCGCTGCTCCACGACGGGTTCCTGCGGCGCTGGATCCCGCGCCTCGACCGCCAGGTCGTGGTCCTCAACAAGGCCGATCGCCTGGCGCCCGAGGCAGCCGATCGCGTCCACGGCCACCTCGGCCGCGTGCTGGCGACGGAGCTGGGCGGGTCGTCCTCGACCCGGCCGGACGTGCTGGTGGTGTCCGCGACGGGCGGCGCGGACGGCATCGCGCCGTTCCGGGCGTGGCTCTACGACGGGATCGACGCCAAGTCGGTCGTCGCCGGCCGGCTCGCGGCCGCCACCGTGGCCGCGGTCGAGGCGCTCGCGCGGACGGCCGGCGCGTGGGGCGAGCATGGACGCCATCCGCTGATCGACCCTGCTCGCCGCCGCCGGGCGGTCGAGGCAGCGGTCGACGGAGACGCTGCGGGTCGTGGACCTGCGTGGCGCCGAGCACCAGGCCGTCGCCGCCACCCGGGCGAGCGCACGACCGCGGGGCGCGGGGCCGCTCGGCTGGCTCACCTCGTTCGTGTACCGCGCATCGGGCCGCGAGCGACGGGTGGCGGATCCGGCGGGCTATCTCCGGGGCTGGCGGTCGCGTGGCTCGATGACGAGACCGGCGGCGCCGGTGCGCGAGGCCGTGCTCGAGGCGCTGCCGGCGACGCCGTCCGCGCTCCGACCGCGCCTCGCGGAGGCGGCCGAGCCGGGTGCGCTCGAGGGCCGCCTGGCGACCGCGGTCGATCGCGCCATCGCCGCGCAGCCGGAGCTCCGCCCGCCGACGAGCCCGCTGTGGACCCTGCTGGGGATCGGCCAGACGCTCAACCTCGCGCTGCTCGTGTTCGCGGTGGCATGGATCGTCCTGTGGGTGCTGCTGCGTCCACCGGTCGGCTCGATCGACGTGCCGGTCCTCGGCCCGATCCCCGTGCCGTTCGTGCTCCTCGCCGTCGGCCTGATCACCGGGTTCGTCCTCGCCCGGCTGCTCGCGCTCCACGCCGGGTTCGTCGGGCGGCGCTGGGCCGGCCGCCTCGCCGCGAGGCTCCGGACGCCAGGTCGACGCCGCCGTCACGGACGAGGCGTTCGCCGCGGTCGACCGCCTGGAGGTCGCGCGCCGGGCGCTGTGGGTCGCCGCCCGCGAGGCCGAGTCGGCGGGACGGTGAGGCGACCGGACCGTGTCGCCGGCCCGGCTCCCGGTCACCTCCCCGCCTTGGGATACTGGCGCCGGATGCGACGCGTTGAGGCCGAGGCGCTGGTGGGCGCCCGGCGCGAAGAGGTCTGGCAGCTCTACGACGACATCCCGGGCACGCCCCGCTGGGTGCCGTTCGTCGAGGAGATCCTGTACGTCTCGGGGCCGGCCCGCGTCGGCTGCGTCTATCGCGAGCGCACGAAGCTCGCCGGCCTGCCCGCCACGGAGCAGTGGGAGATCGTCGAGCACCGGCCGCAGTCGCGCCAGGTCCACGTCTCGTTCGCCCACGCGATGGAGAGCGCGCTGATCATCACGTTCGAGGCACGCGGGACCGGGACGTGGGTCCACCAGGCCGCCGAGCTCCGGTCGCGGCTGTGGGGGCCCATCGGGTGGCTGCACGAGCTGCTCGCCTCGTTCCCAGCGGGGCACGGCATGCGCGCCGCGGTGACGGGCGCCAAGGCGGCGTTCGAGGAGGGCCGCCGGTAGGCCGGATCCGGGCTAGGCGGTCTCGATCTCCCGCACGACCGCGAGGTGGCGCTGCGGGCCCGCGCCCTCGCGGGTCACGTGGTACTCGATCTCGCGGGGCGAGCCGTCGAGCCGCCGGAACCGGAGCGTCGCGTGGAGCTCGCCGCGGTCCATGAACTCGGCCCACAGCGAGCGGATGTCCTCGAGCGCGCTCGCGTCCTCGGGGTTCGACAGGCCGTCGACGAGCTGGCCGAGGATCGCCTCCCGCGGCGCCTCGACGATCTCGGTCAGGGACGTGGACACCTCGACGAACCGGCGGTCGTCATCGAGGATCGCCCACGCGTGACCGGGCTCCTCCCACCAGCGGAGGCCGGGCGAGATCGACCCGAAGCGGTAGACGTACCACAGCAGGTCGTCGCCGTCGCCGGGATCGGCGAGCCGGTCACGGGGCCGGACGACCGCGGCGGGATAGCGGGCTCGCAGGCGGACCTGGAGCTCCTCCGGCTCCAGCAGCGCATCGGGGCGCGGCTCGACCTCCGCGAGCAGCGTCGAGAACGCGTCGGCGACGAATCGCCGGAACGCGAGATCCTCTGCCGGGAACGCCTGGAGCCTGGGGGTCGGACGCGCGGGCACGATGCTTCCTTGCCCCCCGGCTTGTGGACGCCGTGATCGTGCACGGTCGGAGGGGGTGCCGCGAATCCGCACAACCACGTATTGCGCGAAGGGTGCGTGGCGATCCGACGAGGATCGAGGGGATCAGGCGGTCACGCCGGGGAATCGAGAACGGACCGCCCGTTCGACAGAAGTTCCGACTCCGTCGCCACCCAGCATCCCGCCGGAGGAACGACGCGCCGCCGGATTGGTCCGAATGTTGGCGGTCCGTTCGATGTCCCTACCGTACGCGCGGCACAGCGGCGGCCCATCGGCCGAGGGTCACCGGTCCGCATGGACAAACGTCCACGAGTTCCCGGGCCGGTTGACCCGATGTTCGGGACCTAGCCGCGCGGGCGGTCCAGGCGAACGGGTTCGGAGGCGTCGTCCGACCGCAGCGGGCGGAACGAGGCGAGCCCGCGGATCCGGTCCGCGAAGCTGAGCTGGGCCGCGGTCTCGGGATCGTCGAGGTCCGTGCGCGCGACGCGCAGGAGCTCGGTGTCGGCGACGGCGCCGGCGGAACGCGGCGCAAGGCGTGCGAGGTCGGTCACGGTGCGTGGATCTCCAGGGCGGGGCCGGCATGGAAGGCGATGGGCCGGCCATCGGGCAGCTGGTCCGTCCACCCTACCGCTGCCCTCGCGGATCGCGCATCCCCCGGAAGGACCATCCCGTGCGGGACCTCTCGACGCCGAGCGGCTCCGACCCGGCTACCCTGTGAGGGTGATCGACACATCCGCGCGCCACCTGCCGCTGGACGGGACCCGCAACGTCCGCGACGTCGGCGGCTATCCGGCGGCCGGCGGACGGCGGGTGCGCTGGCGGACCCTGCTCCGATCGGACGAGCTCACCCGGCTGCCGGCCCACGCCCAGGAGGAGCTCGTCGAGCTCGGCGTGCGCCAGGTCATCGACCTCCGCTGGCCCGAGGAGCTGGAGCGCGCCCCGAACGTGTTCGTGCGCTCCGATCGCGTCCGCTACACGCCGATCTCGCTGCTCGCCGACGACCCGACGCCGCACGGCGGCCTCGCCGGGATGTACCGCCACGTGTTCGACGCCCGCGCCGAGCAGCTCGCGGCGGTGGTCCGGGCGCTGCTCGCCGATGACGGGCTGCCCGTGGTCATCGGCTGTGCTGCCGGCAAGGACCGGACCGGCGTCACGGTCGCGCTCCTGCTCGACCTCGCCGGCGTCGACCACGCGACGATCGTCGACGACTACGCGCTGTCCGCCGGGTACTTCGCCCGGCCCGCCGTCGGCGACGATCGAGCACGACGACTGGCGCCACCCGGAGCTCGTCGTGGAGTCGACGCCCGTGTACATGCGGGTCGCGCTCGACCACCTCGCCACCGAGCACGGCGGCGCGCGGGCGCTGCTCCGCCGGCAGGGTTTCACCGACGCCGAGCTCGACCGGCTCGTCACGCTCCTCACCGAGCCCGCCTGATGGGCAAGGTCGGCGCCTCGCTCCAGCTCCCCTACCCCGCCGAGACGGTGTACCGCGTCGCGACCCGGATCGAGGACCTGCCGCAGTGGCTGCCCGAGGTGGTCGGGGCGGAGCTGCTCGACACGACGCTTGCCGTGGGCAGCCGCGTCCGGCTGCAGATGGGGCCTGCCGCGGGCGGTGCCGTGGTGACCGGGACGGTAAAGCAGCTGCGGCCGCCGTCGATCGTCGCGATCGGCGGGTCCGCGGGCCCGCTCTCGATCGACGTCCGGACGCGCCTCGACAGCGCGGGCCCGACGTCCACGCGGGTCGTCCTCGAGATCGAGATCCACGCACCGCCGCTGATGGGCTTCATCGCCCGCGAGGCCGAGCGCCGGATCAACGCCGAGCTGTTCGGCGCGCTCGGGCGGTTCAAGGCGCTCGTCGAGGCCGAACCCGCCTGACGGCGCTCGCCACGCGGCTGCAAGCGGCCGGCTGCCGCCGCTCGCGCGCCCGAACCCTGCGGGACGGCAGGGTGTCCTCCCCGGCGATCGCCGGCCAGGAGGACGTGCCATGCCCAAGCTGACATACGCGGAGAACCCGGTTCACCCGGTCCTCAACGACTTCCCCGCGGCGCTGGTCCCGACGAGCGTCGCGTTCGACATGCTCCACCTCGTGACCCGGCGCCGGTCGTTCAAGGTCGCGTCGTTCTTCACGCTCGTGTTCGCGCTGCTCACCGGCGGCGGCCGCCGCCGCGACCGGCTACCAGGACTACCGCGAGATCCCCGAGGGAACCGACGCGAAGCGCCTCGCGAACGCCCACGGGATGCTCAGCGTCGGCGTGCTCGGCGCCGTGGCGCTGCAGCTGCTGCTCCGCTCGACCGGCCGGGTCGGGCTGTTCGTGCGGCTGCTCAACCTCGCGGCCGCCGCGGGCCTCATCACGTCGAGCTGGTACGGGACGCACCTCGTCTACCGCCACGGGCTGCGCGTCCGCGGCGTGGACCCGCTCGCCTCGGCACCCGACGCCGGGCCGGACACCGGCAAGCCGTTCGCCGACCGCCTCGAGGCGCTCGTGGACCGCGTCCCGGCGACGGACCTGTCGGGCTACGTCGGCCAGGCGATGACCTCGGTCGGCCAGGCGGCGGGCGCGGCGGGCGCCAGCCGCGCGACCCAGGCCGCGGACGCCGTCGGCCAGGCCGTCAACCGCGGCGACGACACGGACGACCTGACGCCCGACGAGCTGGAGTTCGACGACCAGGGCGCGCTGAGCGGCTCGATCCCCGAGGGCGAGACGGCCGACGTCGCGGCGAGCGTCCGCGAGTCGCTGCCCGACGAGACCGGGCGCTGACGCGTCGCCGGCGACGAGGAGGAGACGCGATGAACGACACGCCGGGCGATCTCCGTCCGCAGGAGCGGACGGACGCCCCCGAGCACAAGCCGAGCGGCGAGCTCGGCGGGCACCCGATCAACGCCGACGAGACGGCGCCGCGCGAGCACGTGCCCGACGCGGGATCCGGGCCGGGCGGCGCGACCTCCGGGTCAGGGTCCGGCGGCAACCGCAACCCGAACGCCGTGGACGACGAGCCCGGCTCCGACCTCTAGCGCCCTCGCGATCGCGCGTCAGGCCGGGTAGCCGGGGACGGTCACCTCGATCAGCGGGCTGTCCGCGACCATCGCGTCGAGGTCGGTCCGGCCCCAGTTGCGCGCCACGCCGGTGAGGATCGCGCGTCGCTCGTCGGGATCGGTGATCACGCGTGCCGTCCCCTCCAGGTCGGCATGCGCGACCGGCCCCTTCAGGTGGACCGTGATGTGCGGATCCGCCTCCAGGTTGTAGATCCAGCCGCGCGTGCGCCCGGGGAACGGGATGCCGCTGATCACGATCCGGCCGTCCAGGTTGTGGAACACGAGCTCGATCCGCCGAGGCGTGCCGGTCTTGCGGCCCGTGGTGGTGATGTCGATGCGGTGCCCCTGGTCGAGGGCCCGCCGGATGGTGTCGTCCATGGATCTCCGGGTGCGCGCGCGCAGCTGTGTAGTTGTACGAGCAACGATACGCCCGATCGGGACGGTGCACACGACGGCCCGACCCCTACACTCGCCCCGTGCTCCGGACCGTCGTCGCCACCCGGTACGTGACCCCGCTCCGCGAGGGCGGCTCGGTCCCCGCGCTCGTCGAGGCGGACGACGACGGGCTGTACGTCGTGAAGCTGCTCGGCGCGGGGCACGGCCGGAAGGCGCTCGTGGCGGAGCTCATCGCCGGCGAGCTCGCCCGGCACCTCGAGCTGCCCGTCCCCGACCTCGTGCTCGTCGAGCTCGATGGCGCGCTCGCGAAGGCGGAGCCCGATGGCGAGATCCAGGACCTGCTCGAGCGCAGCGCGGGCACGAACTTCGGCCTCGACTTCCTGCCGGGCGCGCTCGCGTTCGCCCCGACCGCGAAGCCGCTCCCCGACCCGGACCTCGCGGCGGATGTCGTGTGGCTCGACGCCTACACGACGAACGTCGACCGGACGGCGCGCAACCCGAACCTCATCGTCTGGCACCGGCGGCCGTACCTGATCGACCACGGCTCGGCGCTGTACGTCCACCACACGTGGGCCGAGCCGGACGCGCACGCGCGGCGGCCGTTCCCCCAGGTCCGCGACCACGTCCTGCTCCCGTTCGCGAGCTCGATCCGTGACGCCGACGCCCGCCTCGCGCCGCGCATCGACCGCGGCGTGCTCGGATGGGATCGTGGCGTCGATCCCCGACGACTGGCTCCAGCCCGAGCCGGGCCTGCCGGACCCCGACGCCCACCGCGCGGCGTATGTCGCGTACCTGCTCGCGCGGCTCGAGGCGCCGCGGGCGTTCGTGGAGGAGGCGGACCGTGCCCGAGCCGCGTGACGCGCCGGGCGGTGGAGCCCGGAAGCCGTTCGAGTACGCGATCGTCCGCGTCGTCCCGCGCGTCGAGCGCGGCGAGGCGTTCAACGCCGGGATCGTCCTCCACTCCCGCCCGCACCGCTATCTCGGTGCGCGGACGGAGCTCGACGAGGCCGTCCTCGCCGCCCTGTCGCCGGACTGCGACCCGGAGACCGTCCGCGAGCACCTCGCGCTCATCGACCGGATCGCCGCCGGCGACCCGGACGCCGGGCCGATCGCCGCGCTGAGCGCCCCGGAGCGGTTCCACTGGCTCGTGTCGCCCTCGTCCACGATGATCCAGGCGTCCCCGGTCCACACCGGCCTGACGGCCGATCCGGCGGCGACGCTCGACCACCTGTTCAGGACGCTGGTCCGCCGCGCCTGACGAGCCCGCCCCGGAATGATTCGGGGCTTGGCGACGCCATTACCCTTGAACGCGGCCGATCGGTCGCGTCACGAGGGGTGACGATGCACCAGCGGGAGCTCGTGGAGCGGGCGGGGCGGGGCGATCATGACGCCTTCGCCCTGATCGTCCATGGCTCGATCGTGCGCCTGGAGGCCGTCGCCCGCCTGGTCCTGCGGGATCCGGAGCTTGCCCGGGACGCCGTGCAGGATGCCTACATCCGGGCCTGGAAGGGCCTGCCCGGGCTGCGCGATCCCGACAACCTCGACGCCTGGCTCCATCGCCTGACCGTCAACGCCTGCCTCGACATCGCCCGCCGGCGCAAGCGCCGGGCCATCGAGGTCGAGCTCGAGCCCGATCGACACCCCCGCCCTCCGCGATGAGACCGGCCTGGTCGCCGATCGCGACCAGCTGGAGCGCGGCTTCCTCACCCTGCGGCCCGAGCAGCGGGCCGTCCTCGTCCTGCACTACTACGTCGGGATGTCCGTCCCGATGCTCGCGACCACGCTCGGCATCCCGCTGGGCACGGCCCAGTCCCGTCTCTCACGCGCCCTCGCGGCGCTGCGGTCGGCGCTCGGCACGGACCGGGAGCCGATGCCGGTCCGCCTCAGCGAGGGAGGGCACGTCGCATGACCGCGACCGACCGCCTCGAACGCGACCTCGCCGACTGGCTCCGCGAGACCGCGGCGCCGGCGCTCCCCGACTACACCGATGACATCGTGCGGCAGGCGACCCACGTGCGACAGCCGCATCGATGGACCCTCCTCGAAAGGTGGCTCCCGATGACCGAGACCGCGCTCCAGCCCGTGCGGCTGAGCCCCGTCCCGTGGCGGCCGATCGCCTTGCTCGCCCTCCTCGCGCTCGCGATGGTCGCCGGCATCGCGCTGACTGGCCGGCAACCGGCCGGCCGTTCCGGCGCCGTTCGGGCTTGCGAACAACGGCCTCGTCGCCTACGCGGAGGCGGGCGACATCTTCACCGTCGATCCGGAGACGGGCGCCCGGCGCCAGATCACCACCGGGCTCGACGGAGACGCGAATCCCCGATTCTCCCCGGACGGCAGCCGCATCGCATTCCTGCGTGGCGCAGGTCTGTCGAAGGTCGTGATCGTCGATGCCGACGGTGGCAACCCGGTCACGTCGCTCGACGGGATCCTCGAGACGGACGAGGACGGCTTCGAGTGGGTGCCGGACGGCAGCGCGGTCGCCGTGACCGGCCGGGTCGTGGGGAACCGTGCGCTCGAGCCAGCGGGCCGGATCAACCTCGTCGACGCCGTCCGACGGCACGGTCACGAGCATCGGTCCCGCGTACATCGGTTTCGAGTTCGCCTGGCGTCCGCCGGAGGGGCGGCAGCTGCTGTTCGTTGGAGATGGCGCCACCGGCCCCGCCCTGCTGCTCTATGCCGTCGATACCGGGCACGTCGAGGAGGTACCAATCACCTTGCCAGACGGGCAGGACGAGATCCGGCTGGCCGGCTGGACGGCCGACGGGACGCGCTTTGCCTACCTGGTCGAGACCGCGGTGGCCGGGTGACCTGGCGACGCGGGTCGTCGACATCGCGACCGGCGCGTTCGTCGATGTCCCGGTCGCGTACGGACATCTCTCGAATGACGGCACGCGGATCGCGGGTCTCTGGGCAACCACGGCGGCGAACCGTGCGTCGCGTCCGTCTCGGGAGGCGAGTGCCGACCGATCGGTACCCGCGGCCAGGCGCCCGAGGGCGCGCACCACGCGCGGCCTGTACTGGTCGCCTGACGACCGCTGGGTCGTGAGCCGGCCCGCGCCGGCGTCGGCGCGCCGCCGTCCTGCTCGATCCGGACGGCTCGGCCGTCGACCAGCCGGCGTGGCTGGCCGACGGCGCGGAGTCATGGCAGCGGGTGCCCTGACGCGCTCGGGGCCTCAGGCCGTCTGGCGGTTGAACGCCCGCGACGCGACGAACAGCGACAGCAGCGCGAACGCGCCGGTCGTCACGATCCCCGTGATCACGTCGGGTGACGCGAAGTCCGAGTTGAACAGCGCGCGGATCGCGAGCGTCGCGTGGTACAGCGGGTTGAGGGTCGCGATCGTCCGCAGCCAGTCCGGCGCGAGCGACATCGGCAGCATCACGCCCGACAGCAGGAGCAGCGGCAGCGCGATCGCCTGGGTCAGCGGCGCCAGGGCGTCCTCCGACCCGATGACGAGGGCCATCGCGTAGGAGATCGGCCCGAGCACGAGCCCGATGAGCCCGAGCAGGGCGAACGCCAGGACCGCCCCGAGCGGGTCGATCGTCAGGCCGAACGGGATCGCGAGGACCACGAGGATCAGGCCCTGGAACCCGAACACGCAGATGTCGCGCATCGTCCGGCCGAGGACCATGGCCGTCCGGCTCATCGGCGTCACCCGCATCCGCTCCACGACGCCGTGGCGCATCTCGTCGATGAACCCGAAGCCGACGAACGTCGAGCCGAACAGGGCGGTCATCACGAGCAGGCCCGGGACGAACACGTTGAACGCGCCGCCGGGCGGGAACCCGGGCACGCCCGACAGGCTGTTGAGCAGCGGGCCGAACAGCAGGAGGTAGACGAACGGCTGGACCACGCCCGCGACGAGCCACGCGGGCTGGCGGACGGTGAGGCCGAGGGATCGCCGGAAGACGAGCCAGGAGTCGGAGAACAGGCGCACGGGGCGCTCCTTTCGGGTGGTCGTGAGAAGGGTCGGGCCGCTCAGGCGGCTTCGTCGCGCAGCGAGCGGCCGGTCTGGCGGAGGAAGACGTCGTCGAGGCTGGGGCGGTGGAGCGCGAGCGTCTGGGGCGCGAGGCCCTGGCCGTCGAGCAGCCGCAGGACGAGCGGCAGGCTCGCCTCGCCGTCGTCGACGTACAGCCGGACGACGCCGTCGGCATGCCCGGCCTCGCGGACGAACGGCTGCTGCTCCAGGAGGCGCGCGACCAGCTCGGCCGAGCCGTTCACGCCGATCGTGACGACGTCGCCGGCGACGGCGCGCTTGAGCTCGTCCGAGGTGCCCTCGGCGACGATCCGGCCGTGGTCGATGATCGCGAGGCGGTCGCACAGGGCGTCGGCCTCGTCGAGGTAGTGGGTCGTGATGAACACGCTGGTGCCGGTCTCGCGGAGGCGTCGGACCTCGTCCCACATCCGGGCTCGGGCCTGCGGGTCGAGGCCGGTCGTCGGCTCGTCGAGGAACAGCAGGCCCGGGCGATGGACCATGCCCAGCGCCACGTCGAGGCGGCGGCGCATGCCGCCCGAGTAGGTGTCGATCGCGCGGTCGCCGGCCTCGGCGAGGTCCACCGCGTCGAGCAGCTGCGCGGCGCGCTCGCGCGAGTCGGCCGTCGAGAGGCCGAACAGGCGGCCCTGCATGACGAGCTCGCCGCGACCCGACATCCGCGGGTCGGAGCCGCCGCTCTGGGCGACGTAGCCGATCCGGCGCCGGACCTCCTCGGGCTCGGTGGCCACGTCCACGCCCATCACGCGGGCGACGCCGCTCGTGGGCGGCAGGAGCGTGGCGAGGATCCGCAGCGTGGTCGTCTTCCCCGCCCCGTTGGGGCCGAGGAAGCCGAAGATCGAGCCGGCCTCGACGCGGAGGTCGACGCCGGCGACGGCCTCGATCGCCCCGTCCTTGCCGAACGTCCGGCGCAGGTCACGTGTCTCGACGACGAGCTCACTCATGGAGATCGGCGTCCCGGGCCGCGTAGAAGATGCCGAGGACGAACGTGCCGATGACCACGCCCGGGATGAGCAGCGGCCGGGCGAAGAAGCCGAGGATCAGGAGGAACGTGATCCACACGCCGGGGGCGATCACGTCGGCCTGGTTTCGGGAGAGGTGCATGACTGGGCTCCTGGTTTGGTATGGTTGCGCCGTCATTCGGCTGCGCTATCATGTCTCTGCGCTGTGCAGATAATAGCCTGACGAGGAACCATCATGTCAACCCCCAATTCTCGAGACCGCGACGCGCTCGTCGCCGCGATCCTCCGCGCCACCGCCGACCTCGCCGCCGCCCGCGTCGCGTACGCCCAGGGCGTCGCCGAGCGCCACGGCCTGGCCGCCACCGATGTCGAGGTGCTGCGGCTCCTCGCGTCCGAGGGCGCGATGCCCGTCGGCCGCGTCGGCGAGCTCACGGCGCTCACGACGGGCGCCACGACCCGGCTGATCGACCGCCTCGAGCAGGCGGGCTTCGTCCGCCGCCTCCCCGACCCCGCCGACCGGCGGCGGGTGATCGTCGAGGCCGCCGCGGACCGCGCGACGGCCGTGCAGCAGGCGTTCGACCCCGTCGATGCGGCGGCGACGCTCGCCCTCGGCTCGCTCGACGACGCGGCGCTCGCGGGCGTCCATGCGTACCTGACCGCCTGCGTCGCGGCGCTCCGGGCGGCACCCGCGCAGCGACGATCAGTCCGCGCGGCCCACGGGTGCCGCGGCGTCGGCCGGGGCGCCCATCGCCTCGGCGACGGCCGGCCGGCTCGTGTTCGTGACCGGCGCCCCGAACGTGACGATCGCGGGCTCAGCGGGACCTGGGCGCGGAGCTCTACCGCGCCCGGTTCAAGGGTGCCGTTCCGTCCGCCCGCGTCCGCGACGGGATGATCACGATCCGCTTCCCGCGCTTCGCGTGGTTCGACTGGCGGGCACGCGTCGCCGGCGAATGGGTGAACGCGTCGGCGCACTGGAAGCGGGACCAGACCGAGCTGCACCTCAACGCGCAGCTGCCGTGGGCGATCGAGCTGCGCGGCGGCGCGACGCAGCTGCGGGCCGACCTGCGGGCGCTCAACGTCTCGTCGTTCGAGATCGCGGGCGGGGCCGGCTCGATGTCGCTGCGGCTCGGCCTGCCGGCGGGGCGCGTGCCGATCGTCCTCGGAGGCGGGGCCGGCGAGATCACCGTCGTGCGCCCGCCGGGCGTCGCCATCAGGCTGCGGGTCAAGGGCAGCTACCGCGACGCGACGCTCGATGGGGTCGAGGTCTGGAGCCCGGGCGAGATCGCGACGCCCGGCGCCGACGAGGCGCCCGACCGGTACGACATCGAGATCGCCGGCGGCGTGAACACGGTCACCGTCCGGGTCGACGACCGCTAGCCCCGCGGCTGCGGTGGCGTCGCGTCACGGGTGCCAGGTCACGGCGGGGCGATGCCGCAATCGGGATCGGTGCACAGGGTCAGGCCCAGGTCGGCGAGCCCCTCCGCCAGCGCGGTGAAACCGAGCTTGCCCCCGAACTGGCGCGCCGCGATCCCGGCCGGCTGGCCGTCGAGCATGACGGCGCCGCCGGAGTCGCCGATCGCCGCCTCGAGGTCGGTGACCGCCATGCACGGGAAGATCGTGTCGGTCTCGTACGCGTACGGCGCGACGCTGATGATCGTGCCGCTGCGGTAAACGCCTCGCCCGTTGGTCTCGACCTCGTCGCCCTCGCGGAGGTCCTCGCACGAGAGCGGACGTGCGTCAGGCGCGATCGTCCGGTAGCCGCCTGCGCCGAGGTCGACGAGGTTGAGGTGGCCCCACGGAATGTGGTCCGGCGCGAGCACGAGCTCGACGATGTCCGACCCGGCACACGTGCGCCCTGTCGGGCAGTCGGCCCGGCGCGCATCGGCGCCGTAGGTGCCGATCGCGTCACCCGCGGCGTCGAGCGGCGGGTGCGCCCGGTCATAGCAGTGGCCGGAGATCGTGAGCACGATCGTCTCGCCTCGTCGGGCATAGAAGCCGGCGGTACAGGACACCGGCTGGCCGGCGAGCACCGGCGGGACGTAGACCGGCGTCGTCCGGATCCGGGCCCGCACCCCGGACGCGATGACGAGCAGCCCCGCCGCCAGGCCGACGACGAGCACGATGAACACCAGTCGCTGGGCGACGCGCAGGCGGGCGGCCGTCACAGCGACATCGCGCGGATCCCCCGGTCGCGTGTCCCCACGCCTCGATGGTGCGTCGGCATCCGCTGCTGCGCAAGGGTGACCAACCGCCTATTGGCACGCGCATCGCCGCTTGTCCGCTATACGCGCTGGCGTTTGCCGATCGGCTAGCGCGTCTCCGACGCCCTCGGTCGGGTCCGGCTCGCGGAAGGCAGCATGCACTGGACCTGGGCACACCACCATCGCGCCGTCGCGGAACAGCGGGCTGCCTGTGTCGGATACCGCCTGAAGCACAATGCGCGTCCCGGTGCGTGCGACCACGGTGTCCATGACGTGCACGACCTCGAGCTGTCCGCCGTCTGTCGGACGGATCGTCCAGCCGTCAGGCCAGATCGAGCGGCACCGGGCGATCCCCCTGGGACCGGAGGAGGACCGTCCGGCCGTTCTCGGCGACGAGGTCACCCTCGAACGATCGCCAGGTGACCGGCGGCTGGTCGTGGATCCTCGCCGGGCTCAAGTCGCTGCTGGAGACCGGGGAGGCGCTGCCGGCCCGCGCGCTGACCGCGCGTTCGCCGGTCCCCTCCGCCCCTCGACTCCGCCCACCCCTCCGCCTCTCGCCTGGTTCGCCGGGCGTTCCACACCCGCGTACAGACGCCGGCTGGAGCGTCCGGCGTTCCGCGCGTGGACGGGAGCTGTCGGGTGGCTCGGTCGAGCGTTCCAGGCGACGTCGCTGCGCTCCCGTTGGAACGCTGGGCGATCCGCGGGTGAGGACGTCGCAGCAATGGCGCGAAGAGGAAGCGACGGCGACGCGAAAGACGAGGGGCCGCTCCCCTACTCCGCCGGCCCGGCCTCGGGCGCCGGGGTCGTCGCGGGCGCGACCGCCGCGGGTGCCGGTGTGAGCGCCGCCTCGCCGGCCGCGGCCCGTCGCGCGCCGGCGCGCCGGTAGCTGAGCGCCACGACGATCGTGATCGCCATGAACACGAGCGAGGCCGTGTTGGAGATGATCATCGCCCAGTTCGAGATCGACAGGCCGTACGCCAGCCAGACCACGAAGCCGCCCGCGAGCATCGACATGTAGAGCAGCGAGACGTCGTTGCTGGACCGCGTCCGGCGCATCCGGCGGATCTGGAGGTACGGCGAGAGCGCCATCAGGACGCCCGCGATCGTCGCGCAGACGGCGAGGATGTCCGCCGTCTGCATCCCGTTCACGAGGGTTCGCCCGCGGCTGCCCGGGCCGCGGCCTTGCGCGCCCGCTTGCCCGCCTGGTACTCCGCGAGCGCCTCGGCCGAGTCGACGTCGCCGAGCGTCGGGTGATCCGGGACGACCGCGTCCCAGCCGGCGGGCTTGATCCCGTACCGCTTGCCGAGCAGCGCGACGATCGTGCCGGCCTTCATCTCGCCGATGCCGGGCAGCCCGATCAGCCGCTTGTGGAGGTCCTTGGCGTCGCCCGCGCCGGTCCAGATCGTCGACGCGTCGTTGCCAAAGTCGTCGGCGATCGCCGCGCACAGGTCCCGGACGCGCTTCGCCATGTTGCCCGGAAACCGGTGGAGCGCCGGCGGCGTGCGGAAGGCGACATCGAGCTGCTCGGGATCCATCGTCGCGATCGTCCGCGCGTCGAGCGACCCGATCCGGCGGCGCAGCTCGAGCGGCCCGGAGAACGCCTTCTGGACGGTCACCTGCTGGTCGAGCGCGAACCCGATGAGGAGCGCGAGCGGGTCGGCGGCGATCAGCTCGTCGGCCTCGCGGTCACCGGTGAACGGGAGATGGTCGGGGGGCACGGGAAGCGTCATGGACGCATGGTATGCGTCCGCGCCACCCGCGCCACCGGCGGCGGCTTAGGATTCCGCGATGCCGAGCCCCGCCCCCTTCGCCGACACGACCCGCCCGCTCGCGATCCGGGCCGGGAACCTCCTCGACGTCGAGGCGGGCCGGCTCGTCGGGCCGCGGACGCTCCTCGTGCGGGACGCCCGGATCGAGGCGGTCGCCGGCCCCGACGACGGGACACCCGACGACGCCGAGGTGATCGACCTCCAGGGCCTCACCGTCCTGCCCGGGCTGATCGACACCCACAGCCACCTCGTCGGCGAGGTCCAGACGGCGGGCGTGCCGGGCACGACGACCTCGGGCGCCCAGGACGCGTTCCTGTCCGTGCGCAACGCCCGGGTCACGGTCGAGGCGGGCTTCACGAGCACCCGCGACGTCGGCACGTTCCGGGCGTTCGTCGACGTCGCGCTGCGGGACGCGATCGCCAGCGGCGAGCTGGAGGGACCGCGGATGCAGTGCGCGGGCGCCTTCATCACGGCGCCGTGGGGCGGCGGCGACGTCGTCGGGCTGGCCCACGACATCCGGCTGCCGGACGACCTCCGGTTCGGCGTCGTCACGTGCCCGGTCGAGGTGCGCGACCGGGTCCGGCGGCTGCTGATCGGCGGCGCGGACCTCATCAAGTGCATCGGGACCGGCGCCGTGCTGACCCGTGGCGGCGTCCCCGCGGCGCCCGAGCTGGCCGAGGACGAGCTGCGGGCCGCGGTCGAGGAGGCGGCGTACTACGGGAAGTTCGTCGCGGTCCACGCGCACTCGAACGAGGGCGCGATGCGCGCCGTGCGGGCGGGGGCCCGATCCGTCGAGCACGGCTCGATGCTCACCGAGGACGCGATCCGGGCGATCGCGGACGCCGGCACGTTCCTGTCCGTCGACGTCTTCGACGGCGAGTGGGCGCTGGAGCATGGCGTCGAGGAGCGCTGGCCCGCCGACACGATGCGCAAGCTGGCCGAGACGATGGAGACCGGCGAGGCCGCGTTCCGGCGCGCGATCGAGCTCGGCGTCCGGATCACGTACGGGACGGACAGCGGCGTGTACCCCCACGAGCTCGTCGCGAAGGGGCTGGACGCGTTCGTGCGCTGGGGCATGACGCCGATCGGTGCGATCCGTGCCGCGACGACCGAGGCCGCGGCATGCATGGGCTGGGACGATCGCGTCGGCACGCTCGCGCCGGGGCGGTTCGCGGACCTCGTCGCGGTCGCGGGCGACCCGACTCGACGGACATCCGCACCATCGAGACGCCGGTCGTCGTCGCCAAGGGCGGGCGGCTCGTCGTCGACCGCCGGGCGGGCTGAGCGCTCCCGCGCAGTCGGATCGCATGCGGCTGGGCATCGACCACCTCGTCATCGCCGTCCCCGACCCGGATGCGGCGGCGGCCGCTGCTCGAGGCGGCGATCGGCCTGGCGGTGACCGGCGGCGGCCGCCACGAGCTGGCCGGGACGTTCAACCGGCTCGCGTTCCTCGGCGACACGTACCTCGAGCTCATCGGCGTGTTCGATCCGGCGCTGGTGGCGGTGCCGGAGGCGTCACCGGTGGGCCGCGCATCGATGGCCCTGCTCGATGCCGGGCGCGAGGGTCTCGCGACGTACGCGCTCGCCACGGACGACGTGGCCGGCGAGGTCGTCCGGCTGCGCGCGACGGGATCGGCGATCGGCGACGCGGTCCCGGGCTCGCGTCGGCGGCCCGATGGCGAGCTCGTCCGCTGGGTGACCGCGTTCCCGGTCCTCGGCCCGGACCGGCCGCCGTTCCTCATCGAGCACGAGCCCGCGGGCGCCGAGTGGGGATCCGCCGCCCGCGAGGCACGCGCCGCGTTCCGGCATCCGGTCGGCGGCGCGGTGCGCCTCGAGGCGCTGACGATCCCCGTGCCCGACGTCCAGGCGGCCGCCGCTCGCTATCGCGACGAGCTGGGCATCGAGGTCGACGCGGCCGGCACGACGCGCGTCGGCGACCAGGTGATCGCGCTCGTCCCGGCGGACGACGGGGTCGGCGGAACGCCCGTCATCGACCTCGTCGGCGAGCGCGGCTCCCCGACCCTCGACCTCGTCCTGTTCGGCATCCGCTGGCGGCGTCGCGCCGCCTGACGCCGCGTCGACGAGACACGAGACGGCGGCCCGCCACGACGAACGTCGTACGTTCGGGGGCGGGTTGCGCCGCTACCATGCGGAGGCTATGCCTGAGGGGACTGCCGACGACCGGAGCACCGCGCCCACGGCCGCGACACGCCCCCCGGCGATGGGCATCAGCCGGGCGGCCAAGCTCGTCCCCCCGCGCGATCCCAACGGCACCCTCGACCGCCCCGAGCTCGAGGCGCGGCTCGCCGCCGGCACGGACCGCCGGCTGACGATCATCGTCGCGGGCGCCGGGTTCGGGAAGAGCACCCTCGCGGCGCGCGTCGCCCGCACCCGGAACACCGCCTGGTACACGGTCGACGCGATGGACCGCCACCTCGGCACGTTCGCGGCCGGGGTCGTCGCGACGCTGCGGCGCCTGGCCGAGGCGCTCCCCGAGGACCTCGCCACGCCGATCGCGACCGCGGTCGACCCGCGCGACGACGCGGAGGCGCAGCAGCGCGGCCAGGCCGCCGCGACGCTCGTCGCGGACGCGCTCCAGGACGCCTGCGACGACGAGCTGCTGCTCGTGCTCGACGACACCCACGAGATCGACGGCGCGACCGGCTCGTGGCGGTTCGTCGAGGCGCTCGTGCGGTTCGCCCCGGACAACCTCCACGTGCTCCTCGTCTCGCGCAACGACCCGCCGTTCGGGGTCGAGCGCCTGCGCGCCCAGGGCGAGGTCTCGGACATCGGCGGCGCCGCGCTCGCGTTCACGACCGACGAGATCGAGACGCTCGTCGCGACGCTCCTGCCCGCCGACGTCGTCCCGCGCGACGCGACCCGCGACGCGGCGGCCCGGATCCTCAGCGCGACCAACGGCTGGCCCGCCGCGGTCCGGCTCACGATCGAGGCGCTCCGCTCGGCGCCGGCCGGCGGCCGCGAGGCCGTCCTCGACCGGCTCCAGCGCCCCGAGGGCCCGCTGTTCGCCTATCTCGCCGAGGAGGTCGTCGCGGCCGCGTCGGACGCCGTCCGGGCCACGCTCGCCCGGGCCGTCCACTTCGAGCGGTTCAGCGGCCCACTGCTCGAGGCGGCCGGCGTCGCGCACGCGACCCGCGAGCTCGACGGGCTCGCCCGGCGTGCCCTGTTCCTCCAGCCGCTGCCGGGCGACCCCGGCTGGTTCGCGCTCCACGGACTCATCCGGGAGTACGCGAAGGCGCGGCTGCCGCTCCCCGACGACGAGATCCGGACGCTGCACCTGCGGGCGGCGGCGTGGCTCGAGGCACAGGGCCGCCACGACGACGCGCTGGCCCAGCTCGTTGCCGGGGATGCGCCCGAGGACGCTCGCCGCGTTCCTCGACCGCCACGCCCCGATGCTCGTCCTCGCCGGGTCGACGCGGGCGGTGACCGAGGCCGCCGCGACCCTCCCCGACGAGCTGCGCAGCGTCCGGCTCGAGCGCGCCTGCGGCGAGGCATACATGGTCCGCGGCGACTGGCGCAACGCGACCCGCGCGTTCACCCGCGCAGCCGGCGGCGGCGAGCGGCTCGACCCGATGGCGGCCTGGCGGCTGGGCCTCGTCCACGGGCTCCGCGGCGCGTACGACGAGGCGCTCGCGATCTACGCCCGCGCCGAGCTCACCGGCGAGGAGCCGGCCGAGGAGGGGCTGCTCTTCGCCTGGATCGCGTCCGCGCACTATCACCGCGGCGACGTCCGCGAGAGCGCCGAGGCGGCCGAGAAGGCGCTCGAGCTGGCGGGCAGCTCCGGCGACGCGCGGTCGCTCGCGGCCGCCAACACGGCGATCGGCATGAGCGCCGAGCTCGGCCACGACTTCAACGGGGCGGCGCTCGCGTTCGATCGCGCGCTCCGCTTCGCCGAGCAGGCCGGCGACGCCCTCCAGGAGGTCCGGATCCGGAATGCGCGCGGCGCGCTCGAGATCGATCGGGGCGACGTCACCACGGCGTTCACGACGCTCGACCAGGCGGTCCGCCTCGCCGAGGCGGTCGGCTTCGCCTCGTTCCATGCCCGCGCGCTCGTCAACCGCGGCCGGGCGCACCAGGGCCTCGGCCGGTTCGAGGAGGCGCTCGCCGACTTCTCGGCCGCCCGCGAGATCTACGACCGCGTCGGCTCGCCATCGGTCGCCTACCCGCTCGTCCGCGAGGGCAACCTCCACCTCCTGCGCGGCGACCCGCTGCTCGCCCGGTTCGCGTTCGACAACGCGATCCGTGCCGCGCGTGGCGCCGGGGACGCCGAGGGGCTCGCGCCGGCGCTCGTCGGGCTGGCGCAGGTGGTCGTGCTCGACGAGCCGGACCGCGCCCGCGAGCTGTCGACCGAGGGCGTGGCGCTCGGCCGCGACGTGGCGCCGCTCACCGTCCTCCTCGGCGCGGCCCGGATCCACATCCAGCTCGGCGAGCGCGAGGCGGCCCGCCGGCTCGCCCGCGAGGCGACGAACGTGGCCGCCGCCCGCCAGGACCAGCCGGGCTACGCGGCCGGCCTCGAGATCCAGGCCCAGACGACCGACAGCCGCGGGCGAGGCCGAGCTGCTGTGCGAGCGTGCCGCCGCGGTCTGGACCGAGGCGAACATCCCGTACGGCTACGCCCGCAACCGGCTGATCCTGGCGTCGATCCTCGACGGCGACCGGGCCCGCGCCGCGGCCGAGGACGCCGCCGCGACCTTCCGCTCGCTCGGGGCCCGCGGCCCGGCGAACGAGGCGACCGAGCTCGTGGAGTCGCTCGACCGGGCCGCCCGGCCGGCGCTCGAGATCGGCGCGCTCGGGCGGTTCCGGGTGCTGCGCGACGGCGAGCCGATCCCGGCGACGGCGTGGCAGTCGAAGAAGGCGCGCGACCTGCTCAAGATCCTCGTCTCGCGGCGCGGCCGCCCGACGACCCGCGAGACGCTGTTCGAGCTCCTGTGGCCCGACGAGGATCCCGAGCCGCTCGCCAACCGGCTGTCCGTGGCGCTCGCCACCGTCCGCTCGGTGCTCGACCCCGAGAAGCGCTTCGGGGCGGACTGGTTCATCGGCGGCGACAAGCAGGCGGTGTGGCTCGACCTCGTCGCACGTCGAGCTGGACATCGAGGGCTTCCTCACGACCGCCGGCGAGGCGCTGCGGCTGGCCCGTGGCGACGACCACGTCGCGATCCGCGCGGCGCTGGAGGGGGCCGAGAGCCGGTACGGCGGCGACTTCCTCGAGGAGGACCCGTACGAGGACTGGGCGGTGGGCGTGCGCGAGGAGGCGCAGGCCGCGTACATCTCGGTGACCCGGCTGCTCGCCGACGAGGCGGCCGCGGCCGGCGACGCCGACGGCGCGACCCGGTTCTACCTCCGGATCCTCGAGCGCGACGTGTACGACGAGGCGGCGCATCTCGGGCTGGTCGGCGCGCTGCTCGCCGCGGGACGCCACGGCGAGGCGCGGCGCCGCTACGGGATCTACAGCGACAGGATGGACGAGATGGGCGTCGAGGCGGCGCCGTTCCCGTCGGCACCCGGGCGACGCGCGGCGGCGGGCGCCTCACGGTGATCCGGCGCGCGGGCGAACGGCGGCCTGCCTCCTGCTCGCCGCGTGTCGTCGCCGGCTGCGGCAGTCGTGCCGAGCCTGCCCGGGGTCGTGGCTGACCGGCCGACGAACGAGAAGGCCATCCCGCCGATCGTGCCGGTGGGCGGCGGGCAGACGGCGCAGGGTCCATGGCAGGCGGTCGCCTACCGCACGTCCGATGGCTGGACGTGCCTCGAGGTCATCGGCGGCCCGGGCGGCAGCAGCTGCGGCCAGGGCCCCGACGGGCTGCTCGGCATCGGGTACGGCGTCCGGGCCCCCGGACCAGGGAGCCTCGTCACGGGTGGCACCGCCATCGACGGCGCGGCCGCCGTCAGCGTGCTGCTCGACGAGGGACGCGCCGTGCCGGGCGCCGTCGTCCCGGTGCCTCCACCGGTCGGGGCTCCGGGCGTCAAGGTGTTCGTCGTCCCGCTCCCGCCCGGCCGCTCCCCGAAACGAGTCGACCTCCTCGACGCCCAGGGCGCAGCGCTGGAGTCGACCGAGTTCTGACCCGGCCGCAACGCGGCTGCGAGCGCCTGCCGTCACCCGCGCGCCCGCCCGTCATCGGTCACGTCGCACGCTGGCCGGCAGGAGGACGCCGATGACCGACGACGGCAATCTGCCCATCGACCACGAGCCGCTCAACCGCGCCGAGCGGCGCGCCCAGCGCTACCGGCCCAACGCCGGCCAGGCGGATCCGCATGCCGTCCTCGCCACGCCGGGTGCCGACGAGGCGGCCGTCGCCACCGGCGCGGTCGACGAGGCGCCCGACGAGGCGGTCGCCCGCAGCGGCAGCGGTGACGTCACGAAGATGACCGGCGCGGGCGCCGGCGGGGCGACGGAGTCCGACGGCCGGGTGGCGCACCACGAGGGCGTCCACCTCGGCAACCAGCCGAACAGCTAGGCGACAGGCGCCGCCGTCTCGGCCGGTGCCGGCGCGTCGAACAGCAGCGACCGGACGCGCCCGGCCGTCGTCGCGGTCATTCGATCGAGATCCGGACGCCGTCGCCGTCGTCGTCGACGTCCAGGATGGGTCCGCGGAACCCGGAGCTCATCGCCTCGCGGACGCGGTCGACCTGGTCGTTCGACAGGCCGGGGACGCGGTCGAGCGCGAACCGGCCGACCGCGAGCGGGAGCCGGAGGTTGACGACGTTGCGGCCGGCGTCGCGGACCTCGATCCGGAGCGTGCTCGACGACCGTCCGGGGCCGGGCTGCGTGGTCGGGCCGGGCCAGCCGGCCGGGCCGGGCGGCGTGTCGAACCCGAACCCGCCGGGCGGTTCGGACCCACGCGTGCCGTGGTCGGCGGTGGGCCCGCTCGATGCCTGCTCGTCGAGCGCGGCGAGGATCGGCGCCGCCTCCTCCGCGGTGAGACGACCCTCGGCCACGAGGCGGAGGACCTGGTCGAGCGGATCGGCGGCCATCAGCAGAACCCCCGGAAGAAGCGCGGCCCGGCCTCGTCGAGCTGCTCGAGCCGGTGGGACGCGGCGGCGACGTCGAGCTCGCCGCGCTCGAGCGCGCGCAGGATGTCGAGGCGGGCCTGCTCGCGGCGGTCGACGGGGCTCTCCGCACCCTGCGTCGGCGCCGGCCTCGGGCGGCGGCATCAGCCGGCTCGTTGGCCGGCTCGTCGATCGCCGTGTCGGCTCGGCGGACGAGGTTCGGCGCGGCCTCGGCCTCGGCGACGACCCACGGCTCGGGCATCGGGTCGATCGCAGGCGGCACCGGCGCGACCGGCGCAACGGGCGCGACCGGCGCGACCGGCGCGACCGGCGGCAAAGGTGCGACGGGCGGCACGGGAGCGATCGGCGGGAGCATGCCGTCGTCCGCGGCATCGCCGCCCCGGAGGCGGATGTCGCCCGACGTCGTCCGCACGGCGAGGCGCACGGACCCGTCGCCGACGACGATCGTCCGCCGGCCGCGGCCGCCCTCGGCACGATGGGCGCCGGTGGCGCGCACGTCGCCGGCGATCGTCTGGCTCTCGAGCCGGATCGGGCTCGGCGAGTGGACGTAGACGTCACCGCTGACCGAGCTGATCGTGTGCTCGAAGTCAGGGCCGAGCGCGCGCCGCGATGCGGACGTCGCCGCTGGTCGACGACAGCTGGAGCGCGTCCAGCTGCGGGGCGCTGAGGCGGACGTCGCCCGAGACCGAGCGCACCCGGATGCCCACGGCGTCGGTCGATTCGATCGTCAGGTCGCCCGACATCGAGTCCGCGGTCACCGACCCGCCGCCGACCGACGACCCGGAGGTCGCCCGAGGACGTGGACCAGCGGCTGTCCCGGCCGATCCCTCGGCGACGACGTCACCGGACAGCGTCTTGAACGTGAGCGTTGGCGGACCGCGGCACCTCGATGTCGAGGGCAGCCGAGCCCTGGGTGCCGATCCGGAGGCGGCCGAAGCCCGACGCCGGTCTCTGCGTTGCGGATCGAGACCCGGTTGCCGTCCTCGGCGATGACGATCTCGTCGTCGAGGTCTTCGCCACCTCTGGTGCGGACCGTGACGACGTCGCGATCGGTGCCGCGGATGGTGGCGTCGTTGGAGGTCAGGAGCACGTGCACCTCGCCGCCCGGCGCCAGCGGCAGCTCACGGGTCGAGGCGCTGGGGTGAGTCGTCTCGGTCATCGAACGGTCCTTCCAAGGCTGCGGATGGCGTCGGCGGCTTCCTCGGCGGTGAGCTCGTGGCGCGCGAGGCGCTCGAGCACGGCCTGCCGGGCCGCGGTGATCTCCGCGGGGGTCTGGGCGTCGGTGTCGGTGTCGGGCGTCGCGGCGGCGGTCGCGGCGGCACCCTCGGTCTCCGCCTGGTCGCGTGGCCCGAACCCGAGCGCCTGCACCAGCTGCTCGACCCGGCTGCGTACCGTCGGATAGCTGATCCCGAGCTCGCGCTCCATGTCGCGGAGGTTCCCGCGGCTGCGGAGGAAGCTCTCGAGCACCTGGGTCTGCTCGCGCGTCAGGCGCCCGAACCGGCCGACGCTGAACTCGCCCTCGATCGTCGTCCCGCACTCGCCGCAGCGGAGCCGCGTCACGGCGAGCTCGCTGGTGCAGACGGGACAGGTGGCGATGACGTCGTGCGGCACTGGTGATCCTCAAGTAGCAACGTGTCTTGCGCTTTTCTAATATCGTCTTTCTCTTTTGTCAAGTCCTGCGCACGATCGGGCACGCAGTCGAGGTCAGTGTCGATGGTGAAGCGGGCTCGACGGAGCATCGCGCACGGAACGCCGGGCGGCGTTCCACGCGGAGCGCACCGGCGTCAGATGGATCCCTGTCGTCGGGGTTGGAACGGCGGAGCGGATCGGGCAGCGGCGCGGACGAGCGCGCGCCCTAGTCCTGCGTGCGCGCGATGGCCCGCGCGAGCTCCGCCTTCGTCATCCGCGATCGGCCGCGGACGTCGAGCGCCTTCGCGCGCTCGTACAGCTCCTCGCGCGTGTGGCCGACGACGTCCACGCCCCCGAACGTCTCGCGCTGGAGCGGCGGGACGGTGCCGCGGGCCACATCCGGGTCGGACGGGCCGGGCTCGTCCTTGGCCACCCAGCGGTCGCCGACCTTCTCGAACGAGTGCTTGAGCGACGCGAACGCCGTCCGATGCGCACGCTCGCCCTCGCCGTACGTCTCGACAGCGGCGTCGTGCGTCTTCGACCAGGTCTCCTGCGCCTTCTTCGGCGATCGTTGCAGCGTGCCGGGGAGCTCGTCCTTTGCGGGCATGCGAGAATCGTGGGGCGACGTCATCGAACGGGGCTCAGCGTCTCGTCGAACCGCGTTGCAGCCTGCGATCAGGGCCGATCGGGCACGCTGCAACACTCTCGACACCCGGGGACCGCGACGCACCGACCGCGACGGAATGCCGCGACCGGCAAGGTTGAGACTCCTACCGAACGGAGGGAACCGTGACCATCCTCGAGCGCATCCGCCCGGAGCGGCGCGTGAACCAGTTCGGCCGTATCGCGAAGGACCTCATGAAACGAGACCAGGTGAAGGACATCCGCGAGGCGGCCGCCGATGCGATCGACGCCGTCCAGCAGTTCGCCGCCGACGCGGCCGAGCGTGCCGGTGACGCCGTCGGCGACGCCGTCGACAGCTTCGGCAGCGAGGCCTCCAAGGTGACCGCGAACGCGGCCAAGGACGTCGCCCGCGCGGCGAAGGACGTCCAGCTCGACAAGCAGGTCGACCGCGGGCTCGACAAGGTGGACGGACGGGTCGAGGACCTCGTCGACCGCATCCGCCAGGCCCTCCCGACCGAGCGCATCAGCACGCTCGTGACGAACCTCGAGCGCGAGCTGCCGAACACCGACAAGGACCGCTACGACCGCGCCTTCGGCCGCGGCTTTGCGCGTGCCCGCACGTCGTTCGTGATCGTCGGCGCGGCGACCGGGATCGCGGCCGGGATCGCCGGCGCGTACCTGCTCGACCCGCAGCGCGGCCCGCAGCGGCGCAACGCGCTCCGCACGAAGCTCCGCCGCACGACTGAAGACGTGACCTCCCAGGTCCGCCGCACGGCCACGCTGACCGCGGACCGGGCGCGGGGGTTCGCCCACGAGCGCGGCCTGATCAAGCCCGACGGCGAGGCCGATGACGGCTTCGGCCAGTCGGCGCCCGCGCCGCTCGTCCCCGTGATGGACGCGACGATGGCGAGCGCGCCGGTGATGCCGCTGGGCGACGGCCCGGTCACGGATCCCGCCTCGATCGAGCGCGAGCCGATGACCACGCCCGATGGCGGGCTCATCGGCGGCAGCTCGGCGGACGGCATCCAGACGAGCGGCTTCGACGACGCGCGCTTGCCGGTCGATGCCAACGCCGTGACCGCGAGCCTCACGCCTGAGGCCGGGGACGCCACGCTCACCGGTGACGAGTCCGAGCGAGGGACCTGGCACCGCACGATGTGACCCGGGCGCCGGCGCGGTTCGGCAGCGGCCGACCGCCTGGAGCCGACGCGGCATCGTCATTCGTCCACGCGAGGAGCGGTCGTTCGTGGCCGCGCGCTTGCGGGCGCACGTCGGTGGGGCACGCGCCACCGTCGGGGCACTATCTGGTCATCGGCCGACACCCAGCCGGCGATCAGCCAGGACCCCGAAAGGAGACGCGTGATGTCCGCGCAGACCCCGTACCTCGAGGTTGACGCCATCGGCGTCTTCCCCACGATGTTCCTCTACCTCGTGATGCTCCTGACCGTGCTCGGGATCGTCGCCCACGTGGCGTTCGGCTGAGCCCGACCCCTCCTCCTCGCTTCCCGCGAAACCCCGCCGACACCGGCGGGGTTTTCTGCGTCAACCGGGCAGGCAGGTCGATCGACTCGCCCGGCGCGAGGACCCGGACCGCGACATCGGGTGCGGAGCGGCCCACGATCGCGGCGAACTCGTGGCCCGGCGTCGTGAACGGCGCCGGGATGACGCGCCGCAGCCCGGCGGGGTAGAACGTGCCCCAGTGGATCGGGATGGCGACCCGCGGCCGCAGGAGCGCGGCCGCCGCCGCGGCCCGGGCCGGATCCATGTGCCCCTCCCCGATCGTCGGACCCCAGCCCCAGACGGGGAGGAGCGCCGCGTCGAGCGTGCCGGCGAGCTCGTTCATGGCCGGGAACAGGTCCGTGTCGCCCGGGAAGTAGACCGATCGCGAGCCGCGGATCACGGCCCCGATCGCGGGCCCGGTCGGGCCGAACGGGACGCGCTTGCCGGAGTGCTCGGCGTGGACGACCTGGAGCTCGACGCGGTCGATCGTCAGCCGGTCGCCGGGCTCGACCTCCTCGACCGGGCCCAGCCCCCAGCCCGCGGCCATGCCGCCGAACCCGCGCGGCACGATGACGGTGGGCTTGCCCGGGATGCGGCGCAGCGACGGCTGGTCGAGGTGGTCGTGGTGCCCGTGGCTGATGAACACGGCATCGAGGTCCGCGAACAGCTCCGGCAGCACGTCGGCCACCTGGCGGCGCACCGGCCCGAAGCCGTGCCGCAGGACCGGGTCGGTGAGGATCCGCAGGTCGTCGATCTCGACGAGCACCGTCGAGTGGCCGAGGAACGTCAGCCGCCCGTGCGACCGTCCTGCCGCCTCGGCCGGCACCGCCGCCCGGATCGCGCGCCACGCCTGGTCAACGGCGGCGGGTCGATCGGGCATGGACCGATGGTGCCACGCCGTTCGCGAGATCGTTGGACCGCGAGGGTTGACACCCGCCATTCAGCGTGCATCATAGCGTTCAGCATTTGTTGAATGGTATGTGGGAGCCTGAACGTTGAGTCCTTCCGCACCGACGCCCCGCGAGGACGCCGAGCCGACGCTCTACCCGGACCTCGAAGCGGAGGACGTCCGCTACATCCGCGACGTCGAGACGCTGCGGGCGATCAGCGACGCGACCCGGATGCGGATCCTCGAGACGATGGTCCAGCGCCGCGACCCGGCCTGGTCCGTCAAGGAGCTGGCGGCCGCGCTCGACCTGCCGCAGACGCGCCTCTACCACCACGTCGAGCTGCTCCTCGAGCGCGACCTCATCCGCCCGGTCGAGCGGCGGGTCGTGTCCGGGATCATCGAGACCCGCTACAACGTCGTCGCCACGTCGTTCCAGCTGGACCGGGCGCTGTTCGCGGCGGACTCCGACGAGGGCCTCGCGGTCCTCCACGAGACGCTGCGCGCCGTGTTCGACACGGCCCGCTCGGAGCTGGAGCTCGCGATCCGGCTCCGGAGCGTCGACGCGTCGCCGGACGCACCCCCCGATCGCCGGCTGCTGCTCTCGCGCGGACTCGTCCGCCTGGAGCCGGCCCGGGCCATCGAGCTCCGCGAGCGGCTCACCGGGCTGCTCGAGGAGTACGGCGCAGACGACGACGCCGCCGATGCCATCGGCTGGGGCCTCGTCGTCGCGCTCTACCCCATGCCCGTCATCGACACCGACAACGACACCGAGGAGCCGACCGATGGCTGACGCCACCGCCACCGCCACCGCCGACGTGAGCATCCGCGGGCTGCTCCGGATCCCCGACTTCCGTCGCCTGTACCTCGCCCAGGCGATCTCCGACATCGGCGACGGGATGACCTACCTCGCCCTGTTCCTGCTCGTCCTCGACCTCACCGGGTCGACCGCGGCCATCGCCCTGATGTCGATCCTCGTCGCGCTGCCGCCGGTGACGGTCGGCCTGTTCGCGGGCGCCTACGCCGACCGCCACGACCGGCGCCGGATCATGCTCGTGTCGGACACGCTGCGGGCCGTCGTCGTCCTCGGCATGCTCCTCGTCGCCCGCGAGGAGGCGATCCCCGCGCTGTTCGCCCTCGCCTGCCTCCAGGCAGTCGTCGGCACGTTCTTCGCCCCGGCGCGCATGGCCATGCTCCCCCGCGTCGTCCCGGCGGAGGGCCTGCTCGCCGCCAACTCGCTCAGCCAGGCGACGCGGATGGTCGCCAGCGTCATCGGCGGCGGCATCACCGGCGTCGTCGCCGCGGTCGCCGGCCAGGTCTGGCCGGTCCTCATCGTCGATGCGTCCACGTTCCTCATCTCGGTCGTGCTCATCCTCGGCGTCACCCGCACCGCGGGCCTGCCGAGCGCGGCCGCAGCCGCGAGCGCGAAGGCGATCGGCATCGGCGGCGCGGTGCTCGAGGGGCTGCGGGTCATCGCCCGCTCCCGGGCGCTCGTCGCAGCGCTCGCCGGGATCTCGGTGACGATGCTCGGCCTCGGCGCGATCAACGTCCTGTTCATCCCGTTTCTCGTCAACGACCTCGGCGCGAGCCCGGCATGGGCCGGCCCGCTGGAGGCCGCCCAGACGATCTCGATGGTCCTCGCCGGCGCCGTCGTGGCGACGCTCTCGGGCCGCGTGTCCCTGCCGCGCCTGTTCGTCGGGGGCATGGCCGGTGTCGCGGTCTGCGTCGGGCTGCTGGCCGTCGCGCCCGGGCCGTGGGCGCTGTTCCTGATCATGTTCGCGGTCGGCTGGTTCGTGATGCCGGTCCAGGCCACGACGATGACGCTGGTCCAGCGGGGCACGGACGACACGACCCGCGGCCGCGTGGCCGGCGCCCTCAACGCCGCGATCCAGACGGCCTCGATCGGCTCGATGGCCGCGGCCGGGATCCTCGCGGAGGTCATCGGGATCCGCGCCGTGTTCGCCCTCGGCGCCGCGGTCGCGCTCCTGGCGGCGGTCGTCGCCGCGATCCTGTTCCGCGGCGCGACCGATCCCGGCGTCGCGCCGGCGGCGGCCGCCACCCAGACGGCCGCTCCCGCCTGACCCTCCACCGATCCGGGAATCGACGAGGCGCCGGTCGCGTGACCGGCGCCTCGTGCGTTCCGACAGGAGTTGGGCGGCACCCGCCCCAAGGGCGGCCGCCGGACCGGCTAGCTCCCGGCTCGCCAGTCCCCGATCGTGGTGCTCAGCTTGCCGATGACCGAGCGGTAGTACCGGCTCGGCGCATACGGATCCATGCGCGCCTTCACCCCGTCGATCTTCGACGAGTTGAAGCTGAAGTGGTAATCGAACGTCTTGTTCGAGTCGGTCCAGAACAGGCTCGACATCGACATCGACGGCGAGGCCGTGAACAGCCCCCTGACGACGTAGCCGACGCTCGAGATGCCGCTGGCGAAGACCGCCTTGGCGCCCGCCTTGAGGAAGCCGTACCCGTAGTTGTCCACGCGCTTGATCGCGGTCGACTTGGACGGGTTCCCGGATCCCCACTCGTTGTTCCCCGACGCGTAGCACAGCCGGTTGAGGGCAACGACGGCGTTGCTGGCGAGGTCCATCTGCTTCATGTAGTACTCGCCGTAATACTTCACGTTCGAGTTCCCGTTGCCGGAGCTCGAGTTGAGCCCGAAGCCGTTCTTCGACGTCGTGGAGTACGGGTAGTACGGGCTCGGCCAGCCGTTGCCGTGGCCGAGGTAGATCAGCAGGTTCGCCCCGACCACGGCGTCACGGACGCGGGACCAGGTGGCGTACGGGCTGTAGATCTCCTTGACACTTGCGCCGTAGCTGCGAGCCAGGTCGGCGAGCTTGCGGGCGCTGTCCTTGTAGGACGCGGTCGAAGAGCCAACGGGACCGACCACGATGACGACCTTGCGGGTCGCGGCATGGGCCTCAGGGGCCGATGCGGTCGTGCCGGTGATGAGGACGAGAGCGGCGAACACGGCGATCAACAGCGATCGCGATCTTCCTGAACGACGCCCGCTGGGCGCCTGGTGTGTGGTCGGGCAACAGTCGTGCCTCCCTTCTGCCGGAACGCATCACCTGGGGGTGACACGACGGTGGGGTGGGCCGTCGACGGCGGGCGGGGCGGCCGGGCACGTGGCTGCACGGGGCGAGCCTGGGGGCGATCGTCCTGGGGGGCGATCAGGTGCCGGGTGGCGAACCACCCGAAGGAGCGACAGGGTGCCTGCCGGGGGCGACGGCTGTTCGGTTGTGGGGCCTGTCTGCGATCGGGTGAACGACCCGGGGGTCCGCGGAAGTATGCCAGAGGTGCCTCCGGCCCCGCGACATGCCGAATGGCACCTTCGGGCGGGCGGTATGGTTTCGGGGACATCTCGGGCGCGCGCAGGCGTCCATCGACGGTGGGAGGTGGACGTGACGAGCAGCGGCACCGGGGTCGCCCTCGCGACACAGGGCCTGGCCAAGCGCTACGGGTCGCGGGTCGCCCTCGACGGGCTCGACCTGCGGGTGCCCGAGGGCGTCGTCTACGGGTTCCTGGGTCCCAACGGGGCCGGCAAGACGACGACGATGCGGATCCTCACCGGCCTCATCCGGCCCGATGCCGGGCAGGTCGAGCTGCTGGGCCGGCCGTTCGGGCGGCGCGACCGGCGACGCCTGTTCGACGTCGGGGCGCTCATCGAGTCACCGGCGTTCTACCCGTTCCTGTCCGGCCGCGAGAACCTGCGCGCGCTCGCCGCGACCGGCGCCCCGGTGCCTGCCACCCGGGTGGATGAGCTGCTGGAGCTGGTCAACCTGCGCGAGCGGGCCGGCGACAAGGTGTCCGGCTACTCGCTGGGCATGAAGCAGCGGCTGGGGATCGCGGCGGCCCTCCTGTCCGACCCGCGGCTGCTGCTGCTCGACGAGCCGGCGAACGGCCTCGATCCGGCCGGGATCGTGGGGATGCGCGACACGCTGCGGGCCCTCGCGGCGGCCGGCAAGACGGTGTTCGTCTCGAGCCACATCCTGTCGGAGGTCCAGCAGCTCGTCGACGTCGTGGGCATCATCGCCCGCGGCCGGCTGGTGCGGGAAGGCCCCGTCGAGGACCTGCTGCGCGAGGCCGGGTCGATCCGCATCCGCGTCGCGCCCGACGAGGTGGCCGGCGCGGCCGCTGCCCTGGGACCGGTCGCGGCGGGCGCGGCCGTGACGCCCGGCTCCGGACCGGAGGCGGGCTGGCTCACGGTCCGCATCGATCCCGCCCGTGGCGCCGAGGTCAACCGGACGCTCGCCGGCGCCGGGATCTACGCCTCGCGGCTGGAGACCGGGACGACGCTCGAGGGCCTGTTCCTCGAGCTGACCGGTTCCCACCCGGACGTGACCGATGCGGCAACGCCCGGGGCCGATGCGGCGTCCGCACCGGCGGCGACCGGGTGGCGGTCATGAGGCTGCTCGTCGCGAACCTGCGCAAGCTCGTCCGGCGGCCGGCCTCGTGGGTGACGCTCATCCTCCTGCTCGCCCTGCTCGCGCTCATCTTCGTGGCGCTGATCGCGGCGGCCCGGACCTCGCCGGAGCCCGAGGCGGCCCTCGGCGCGCGGCTGTTCGTGACCTTCCCCGGCGCGTACGAGCTGGTGCTCGACGATGATCCTCGTCCATCGGCGGGCTGCTGGCCGTGACCTACGGCGCGGCGATCGGCGGCTCCGAGTGGGGCTGGGGGACGCTCAAGGCGGCCGTCGCCCGTGGCGAGAGCCGGAGCCGGTACACGCTGCTCAACTACGCGGCCGTGGCCGTGTTCACGTGGATCGGTCTCCTGTGCGCGTTCGTCCTGGGCGTCGTGGGGGCGGCAGCCGGGGCGGCGTTCCTCGGCGTGGGCCTCGACGGCATGACCGATCCCGACGGCCTGCGCGAGCTCCCGGAGCTGCTCGGGCGGGCGGGCCTCGCGCTGGCCATGAACGCGGCGTTCGGGTACGCGGTCGCGACGCTCGCGCGCAGCCAGCTCGCGGGGATCGCCGTGGGCGTCGGGCTGTTCTTCGCGGAGGGGATCGCAGGCCTGTTCCTGCCCCAGGTGTTCCAGTGGTTCCCGTTCTCGGCCTCGTCCGCGGTGACGTCGCCGCTGGGCGGCGCGCAGGTCGGGGGCGCGGGGGCGGCGCGACCATCGTGACCCAGCTCGACCCGAACACGGCGGTCCTCGCCGTCGACGGCGTGGCTGGTGGTGGCGCTGGTCGTGGCAGCCGGGTTCACCGAGCGGGCGGAGGTCGGCGGCTAGGGTCGCTGCCGGGCTCACGCGCTCACGCGCTCTGGCGGTCCCGCAATCGAACCCTGGAACGCTGCCCGTTTCAACGGGCGGGCACAGGGGCCAGGTGGACCGCCGGGCGTTCCACTTGACGACAACGAACCTCCGATGGAACGCGTGCCGTTCCGATCGTCGCCGGTGCGCTCCGGTTGGAACGCCTGGCGACCAGGGGCGGGCGATCGAGAGGCCGCAGGGCAGGCGAGCAACGACGACGGCCGCGCCGCTGCGTTCAGCGGCGCGCGATCGGGGCCACGATCGCCGTCGTGAGGCGCACGAGGTCCGCCGGCGCGAGCTCGATCTCCAGCCCGCGGCGGCCGGCCGAGACATGGATCGTGGGCCAGCCCGTCGCGGACGAGTCGAGCGCCGTCGGCAGGGCGCGCCTCGTCCCCAGCGGCGAGATCCCGCCCAGGACGTAGCCCGTCGCGCGCTCCGCCTCCGCCGCCTCGCGCGATCGATGCCTTCCGACCGCCGAGCGCCGCTGCCGCGCCCTTGAGGTCGACCTCCGCGCTGGCCGGGACGATCGCGAGGCCGAGCCGTCCGTCGACGCTGACGACGATCGTCTTGTACACGCGATCGGGATCCAGGCCCAGGGCCGTCGACCGCCTCGAGTGCATAGCCGCGACCGCCCTCGTGGAGCGTCGATCGGGCGTCGTGCGCATATTCATGCAGCTCGAACGCGATGCCCGCACGCCGCGCCACGTCGGTCGCGCGCGTGCCCTGGGTGCCCATGAGCGGCATTGTCGGGTATGCTCCGCCCGTCCGGTGGTTGCCGCCGCCTTCGCAGGATCGCGTGGGCGCCAAGCCGGACCACCACACAATCGGAACACGTACCGGCCCGCCGCCCAGATGGCGACCGACACCCCGGAGAACCAGAACAACTTGACCTTCGAAGAGCTGGGGCTCTCGCCCGTCCTCCTGAAGACCGTCACGGAGGAGGGCTACACGGAGCCCACGCCCGTCCAGGAACGGGCCATCCCGCTGGTGCTGCAGGGCAGGGACGTCCTCGCCGCCGCCCAGACCGGCACCGGCAAGACCGCCGCCTTCACGCTGCCGATCCTCGACCGCCTCGCGCCGTACGCGAACACCTCGTTCTCGCCGGCCCGGCACCCGGTCCGCTGCCTCGTCCTGACGCCGACCCGCGAGCTCGCGGTCCAGGTCGCCGACTCGATGAAGACCTACGGCCGCAACGTCGCCCTCCGCGCGACGGTGGTGTACGGCGGCGTGCCGCTCGACCCGCAGATCAAGGAGCTCCGCGGCGGCATCGAGCTCCTCGTCGCGACGCCCGGGCGCCTGCTCGACCTGGTGGGCCAGAACGCGGCCAACCTCGGCCAGGTGGAGATCCTCGTCCTCGACGAGGCGGACCGGATGCTGGACATGGGCTTCATGCCCGACATCCGCCGGATCCTCGACCTGCTGCCGAACCGCAAGCAGACGCTCCTGTTCTCGGCGACGTTCTCCGACGACATCAAGCGCCTCGCCGGGTCGATCCTCAACAACCCCGAGACGATCGAGGTCTCCCGCCACGGGACGGCCGCCGAGACCGTGCGCCAGCTCGTGTACCCGGTCGACCGCGACCGCAAGGAGGAGCTGCTCGCGCACCTCATCATCGAGGGCGACTGGCACCAGGTGCTCGTGTTCACCCGGACGAAGCTCGCGGCGTCGCGGCTCGCCTCGTGGCTCGACCGGCACGGCGTCGCCGCCACCGCGATCCACTCCGACCGCGCCCAGAGCGACCGGACGAAGGCGCTGGAGGCGTTCAAGCAGGGCGAGATCCGGTGCCTCGTCGCGACCGACGTCGCGGCCCGCGGGCTCGACATCGACACGCTGCCGCACGTCGTCAACTTCGAGCTCCCGTGGAACCCCGAGGACTACGTCCACCGGATCGGCCGGACCGGCCGTGCCGGCGCGACCGGCGACGCGATCAGCCTCGTGTGCATCGACGAGGCCGACCTGCTGCGCGGCGTCCAGCGGCTGCTCCAGCGGGCGATCCCGTGGGAGGTCGCCCGGGCTTCGAGCCGCACCAGCGCGACGCCCATCCGCTGCGCACGCCGCGCGGCGCCGCCGGGACCTCGTCGGGTTCGAGCCGGCCGCGGGCCGCGGCCGGGAGCCGCGGTGGCAGCGGCAGCCGGCGCCGCTCGACGGTCGCCTGACCGCTCCCCTACCCCGGGAGCTCGCCGCTAGCTGGTCGCCTTGACCGGCGCCACGATCCGGACGAGCCTGCGCATCAGCACGCCGGGGTCGTAGGTGCTCTGGTTGGTCAGGATCGCGATCGAGATCCCCGGGCCGGGCAGGTAGCGGACCGCGTTCTGGAAGCCGAGATAGCGACCCGAGTGGCCAAGCGTCTGCTGGCCCTGGATCGAGATCAGCTGGACCCCCAGGCCGTAGGTCACGATCGCGTGCATCGCCCTCGTGTACTTCGCGTCGCGCAGCATCTCCTGGTACGTCGCCCGTGACAGCAGGCTGCCCGAGCCCCACGCCTGCATCCAGCGCGCGGCGTCGGTCGCGGTCCCGGCGATCGACCCCGCGCCGCCCGCCGCCGTCACGACCGAACGGAACGGCATCACGTCCGACCGCGCGGCAACCGGCTTGAGCAGCGCGCCGCTCGCCGTCCGCGTCAGGCGATAGCCGCGGGCGCCCTTGGCCTTCGGGCTCCTCGACTCCCTGGTACCAGGCGCTGGTGAGCTCGAGCGGGTCGAGCAGCCGGGTGCGGACCTCGGTCGCCAGCGGGTTGTTCGTCACGTGCTCCACGAGCTCGCCGAGGAGCAGGTAGTTCGTGTTCGAGTAGTCGTAGATCGTGCCCGGCTTGGGGCGCACCTGGGGCACGTACTTCCACGCCCGCGCCGCCGTCCAGGTCGCGTCCTTGTCCCCCTGGAGCGCGCGGTCGATCTTCCGGTTGGCAAAGAAGTCCGGCAGGCTGCTGCGGTGGTCCATGAGCATCCGGACGGTGATCCGCTTGTCGAGGCTGTAGGCGGGCAGGTATCGCGCGGCCGGCGCATCGAGGTCGACCTTGCCCTCGTCGACGAGCTGCAGGACGACGGCCGCGGTGAGCGTCTTGGACACGGACGCGAACGGGAACGCCGTGCCGGTGGCGACAGGCAGCTTGCGGCCCACGTCCCGCAGCCCGGTGGCGCCGGCCCAGGTCCGCCCGTCGTCCCAGACGACCGCGACGGAGATGCCGGGAATGCCGGTCTTGGCGCGGTACTCGTCGATCGCCCTCTGGAGCCGCTTGGCCGGCACGACCCCGAGGGTCGCGGCGGGCGCCTCGGACGGGGCCGGGTGCGAACGACGCCACCGGCGCCTCGGTCGCGGCGGGCGGCGGTTCGATCGCCTCGCCCGGTCGCGCCCGGGCGTGGGGTCCGGCGACGGGGCGTCGGTGGGTGCGTGGGTGGCGCCGGCGACGGCGACGCCGTCCGGGCTGCGGTTGGGCGACGCGAACACGCCGGTGACGGCGAGCGTCAGGGCGACCAGGGCCACGACGACGACGCCTGCGCCCGCGGGCGTGCGCAACCCGCCGCCCCGGCGCTGGGGGCCGTCGGACGAGCCGGCCGATGCGCGCACCGGGCGCGCGTGCGGCTGGCGCGAGTCGCGGTCGCGCTCGAGGGGCTCGTTCGGCATGATGGTGAGACGATAACGCGAGCCGCCGTTGCAGGCATGCGACGCGTGGACGAGGACCGCCCCTCCCCTTCTGCCTGCTGATCGGACCCTTGATGCCTGACGACCGCACCGCCGCGACACTCATCCGCGAGGTCGGCCTCCTTGCCGACGGCCCCGTCCCGTGGGGCCGCCCGGTCCGCCACGGGCATCCCGGCGTGTTCGTCGTGGAGCTGCCGGCACCCACCGCCACGCCGGGCCTGGACCTCTCGCTCGTCGGCAAGTGGCTCGAGCGCGTCCCGGATCTCCGCCTCGACGGGTCGCGGCCGGTGTCGAAGGAGCTGCTCGCCAGGCTGGGCCAGTTCTGGCTGCCGTCGCAGCCCGTGCTGTTCGTGGGCTCGACGCCCGGCTCCGTCGCCGGACGCGTCGCGGCGGTCGAGAAGACCGTCCCCGGCGACCGGAAGCCTGCGTCATCCGGGTTCTGGCTCCACTTCCTCCGCAGCCGCGCCGACCTGCGCGTGTGGTGGGCCGCGACCGACGCCCCCGAGGAGTACGAGGACGCGCTGCTGGAGGCGTTCGCGGGCGGCGTCCCGGACGCCGAGCGTGGCGCGCTGCCCGACCCGTCGGTCGTCCTGCCGTGGGCGGTGCTCCGCTCCCCGTCCGGCCTGCGCAAGGCGACGGGCATCACCAACCCGCAGCTGCCCGAGGTCAAGGCGCCCGAGCCGCCGCCCGTCACCCGGATCGTCGACCTGCCGCCCGCCGAGGCGGACGGCGCGCGGGACGAGGCGAAGCGGGGCCGCCGCCCGGCGCCCGGCCGTGGCGCGGGCCGGATCGCGTCCGCTGCCGCGTACGCCGCCCAGGGCTCGCCCCGCAAGGCCGCCGACGAGCCGGTCCAGCTGTCGCCCGAGGGGCTGGCCCGCCTGGAGGCGGAGCACGCCGACCTCGTCGCGCAGCGGCCCGACGTCATCCGCCGGATCGCCACGGCCCGCGAGCACGGCGACCTCAAGGAGAACGCCGAGTACCACGCCGCGCGCGAGGAGCAGGGGTTCCTCGAGGCGCGGATCAAGCAGCTCGAGGCGAAGCTCAAGCATGCCGTCGTGGTGGCGCCCACCGTCCGCGGCGCGGTCGTCGGGCCTCGGCTCGCGGGTGCGGGTCGAGGAGAGCGGCGAGGAGGCCGTCCTCCAGGTCGTCTCGTCCGCCGAGGCGAACAGCCGCGAGGGCCGCATCTCGAGCGTGTCGCCGGTCGGGGCCGCGCTCATGGGCCGCAAGGTCGGCGACGCCGTGACGATCATCACGCCCGGCGGCGAGATCCGGTACTCGGTGCTCGAGATCTCCTGACGGCGGCGGTTGCCGCTAGCGGGCGGCCTTGCCGCGGTTGCCGCCCACGACCGACGCGACGACGAGCAGCACGCCGAGCCCGATGACGGCGAACGGCAGCACGTCGCCGAACGCCGCGACCGGCTCGCCCGACAGGCCGATCACGCCCTCGAAGAACAGCGCGAAGCCGGCGAACAGGGCGAGCCCGACGACCGTCGACCGCAGCCCGTTGCGCACCAGCTCGCCGTCGCCCTTCACCGCGCCGTAGAGCAGCGTGCCGACGCCCGGCGCGGTCGGGGCGACGAGCGCCCATGCGTAGGCCCACGTCGCGTAGGCGTCGTAGGTCTCCTGGACCCACAGGATCAGCCCGATCGTCGCGACGATGGCGCCCGCGATCGCGAGCCCGAGGCCCTGGCGCTGGGGGAGCGCGAACGACGCGACGAGGCACGCGACGCCGGGCACGACGAGCCACAGCGGCCACGATTCCCCACCGAGGCTGAGGTCGGTCAGCCGGGTGAGCAGCAGGAGCCCGCCCACGCCGACGAGCAGCACGCCGAACACGAGGGCCGGGGTGGAGCCGGATGCGGGGTTGGGGCGCGGCGGGGCGGCGGCAGGCGTCGGGCCCGACACGGGTGGCGCGGCGGCGGTGGCGGGACGCGCGGGCTCGGGAGACGGCGCGGGACCCGCCGCGGGAGGCGGCGGCGGGGCGGGGACGTCCGGGGACGCGGGCGTGCCGGGAGCCGGCGTGCCGGGGAACGGGAGGTCGACCGGGGCGGTCGGGTCGTCGTCGGGTGTGGTCACGGATGGGTGCCCTCCAGGCGACCATCCTACGGCCGGCGTGCGCCGGGATCATGGGCCGGCCGGCCCCGAACGTGCCGAACCGGCGGTCCCGAGGGATCCGCCGGTTCGAGGCCTAGGCGAGGGAGAGGCGGAGGCCGAAGACGCGGCGCGCGTCAGCCTTCCGGGGCTCCTGCTTGTGGATTCGAGCAACCAGGCGGGCGTTGGCCGCCTCGCGGCGGAGCTCGTCCTGCTTGCTGAGGACCATTCGGAGGTCCTGCGTGCCGTACATCTCTCTGGTCTCCTTTCCCCGGCCCGTCTGGTGCGTTCCGGTAGGGAGAGCATCGCCGAGCGGGGCGCTCGCGGAGACGGACGGAGATGCGCAATGCCGACGGCGGGTCGGCCGAGCACGCGCTACGTCAAGACCGGATGGCGGGCTACGTCGGATGACGGAGCGCGATCGGGCGGTGGTGGCGGGTGCGTGAGGGCGCAGGGGCGGCGCGGCGGTCGATGGGCCGCGCCCGACGCTCAGCTCTTCGGCGACTCCGCCATCTTGTGCTCGACGGCCCACAGCGCGGCCTGGGTGCGCGAGGCGAGCCCGAGCTTGCCGAGGATGTTCGACACGTACGTGCGCGCGGTGCGCTCCGTGATGAACAGCTCGGCGCCGATCTCCTTGTTCGACATGCCCTGCCCGAGCAGGCGCATGACGTCCTTCTCGCGGTCGGTCAGCGGCTCGACCGGCTCGGGGTCCTTCTTCGCGCGCATCCGCTGGGCGAGGAGCCGGGCGACCTGGGGGTCGAGATGGACCTCGCCCGCGTACGCGGCGCGGATCGCCTGGGCGACCTCCTCGGCCTCCGCGTCCTTGAGCACGTAGCCCGATGCGCCGGCCTCGAGCGCCGCCGTGACCTTCTCCTCCTCGATGAAGCTCGTCATCGTGACGATCTCGGTCTCGGGGAGCTCGGCCTTGATGCGGCCGATCGCCGTGACGCCGTCCATGTTCGGCATCAGGAGGTCCATCAGGACGACGTCCGGGGTGAGGCGGCGGGCCATGGCCACGCCCTCCGAGCCGTCGGACGCCTCGCCCACGACGTCGATGTCGGGCAGGAGGTCGAAGAAGGCCCGGAGGCCCATCCGGACGACGGCATGATCGTCGACGAGGAGCACGCGAATGCGCTGGACGTCGTCCGTCATCAAGTCTCCGGGAGGCGCGGCGACCGTGGTCGCGGTGGCAGTCGGCATCGGCAGTCTACTACAGGATCAGGCCCGCTCCCCGAGCGGGGACGGGCCTGCGGGAGGGCTCGGGGGAGGGGCCTGACGAGGCGTCGGACGGGGCCGCCGGAGCGACCTCCGCGATCGGATCGACGAGGGTGAGGCCGGGCTCGCCCTTGACCCGGGCGATGTCGGCCCGGGCGGCATCGAAGCGGTCGATGTCGATGGCGATGCGGCGGTCCATGCAGCGCGTGATCGCGGTCGACAGGTCGCCGGGCTTGAAGGTCTTGCGCACGAACCCGTCCGCGCCGGCGACGATGGCCTGGTGCTCGAGGTCCGGCGACCAGCCGACGGCGAGGATCGCGACATCGGCGTCGAGCTGGCGGAGGCGGCGGATCAGCGCCATGCCATCCGAGACCTCCGGGAGGCGCGGGTCGAGCACGACGACCTGCGGCCGGTGGGCACGGGCGAGGGCGATCGCCGCATCGACGTGCCCGGCCGTGCCGACGACGTCGAACCGGTGCCGGATGCCCAGGATCCCGGCCACGCTCTCGCGCGTCCGGTCGTCGGCGTCGACGACGAGGATGCGGAGGGCGCTCGCCACGCCGAGGTCGTCGGCGGCGTGGTCGGGCTCGTAGGCGGCTGAGGACATGCACCGATCGTGCCCGAGGGGACCCCGGCCGGTCAGGGACGACCGCCGTGGGAACCCACCGGGCAAATGACGTACGAACGGCCGGTCGTTCGTCGCGCCCGGGCGCCGATTCACGATCAAGCCGCGTCCCGACTCCGCACGATCGTGCGGCTGTCGGGTTGCTGACAGGCACCGCGCCGGACCGCCTGTCTAGACGAGCCGCACGGCTGTCAGGTCGGGCTAGTCGAGGTCGTTCTCGCGGGCGCGGGCGGCCTCGGGCGGGACGATCTCGGGCACCACGACCGCGACCGTCGTCCCGCTGCCGGGCGTCGAGGTGACGGTGAGCTGGCCGCCGAGCCGCTCGGCGCGCGAGCGCATGCCGGTCAGCCCGAGATGGCCGTCGGGCACCTTGGTCGGGTCGAACCCGCGGCCGTCGTCGGTGACCTCGAGGCGGACGCCGTCCGGGACGCGCCCGACCTCGAGCCGCACCTGGCGCGCGCCGGCGTGCTTGACGACGTTGTGGAGCGCCTCCTGCGCGATGCGGTAGAGCGTCTCCTCGACCTCGATCGGCGGCCGCTCCGCGCAGCTCGGCCTCGACGACGACCGGCAGCCCGATCCGCCCGGACAGCGACGCCGCGTGCGTGCGCAGCGCCTGGATGAGGCCGTACTCCTCGATGTTGCCCGGGCGGAGCTCGAAGATCAGCGCCCGCATCTCGGCCAGGGCGTCGCGCTGCAGCTCGCGCAGCGAGACGAGCTTCTCGGGCACCTTCGACGGGTCCTTGTCGAGCAGGAGCTCGATCGAGCGCGACAGGAGCGTCATCGAGAACAGGGCCTGGGTCACCGAGTCGTGGAGCTCGCGGGCGAGGTGCGAGCGCTCCTCGGACGAGGCGAGCTCCGCGGCCTGGCGCCGGAGGCCGCGCTCCAGCCGCTCCCGCTCCGAGACGTCGCGGGCCGCGCCGTGCGCCCCGAGGAACCGGCCGTCCGCGACCATCCCGATGCCCGTGATCTCCATCGCCAGCTCGCGCCCGTCGCGGGTCCGGACGTTGAGCCGCGAGCGATGGGCCTCGGTGGGACGCCGCTGGAGCCACCGGAACCGGGCGAGCGCCCCGCGCCGGCCCTCGTCCGAGGTGAGGTCGGCGAACGAGCGGCCGAGCAGCTCCTCCGGCTCCCAGCCGAGGATCTGCTGGGCCTGGTCGGACACGAACGTGAACTCGCCGGCCGCGTCGGTCATCCACACGAGGTCGGGCGACGACTGGACGAGGTAGCGGTAGCGCTCCTCGGACTCGCGCAGCTCCCGCTCGAGGCGCTCGCGCTCGCGGATGTCGCGGGCGGACCCGTGGACGCCCGAGAACACGCCGTCGAGGCGCATGGCGGACGCCGTCACCTCGAACTGGCGGAAGGTGCCGTCCTTGTCCTGCAGCTCCATGCGGGTCGTGAGCGGCGCCGAACCCCCGGCGAGCTCGGCGAACCGGCGTCCGGCGGGGATCCCGTCCGAGCGTGCGGACGATGTCCCGGAAGTGCCGGCCCACGACCTCCTGCGGCACCCAGCCCAGCACCCGCTCCACCGACTCGGAGAAGTAGGTGATCTTCCCGTCCGCGTCCGTCGCGTAGATGACGTCGGGCGAGTTCTCGACGAGGAACCGGTAGCGCTCCTCGCTCTCGCGCAGCTCGCGCTCGAGGCGCTCGCGCTCGGCCACGTCGCGCGCGATGCCGTACACGGCCTCGACCTCGCCGTCCCGGACGACCGCGACGGACGACACCTCGAACGGCCGCAGCGACCCGTCCTTGTGGCGGATGTCGATGCCGATGGGTCTGGGTGATGCCCGGTTCGAGGGCGAGGCGCGCCCAGTTGTCGTTGGTCATCTCCACCGACTGCTCGTCGATGAACTCGCGGAACGGGCGCCCCAGCACCTCGCCCGGCTCCCAGCCCAGCAGGTCGCGCACGCGGTCCGAGACGAACTCGTAGCGGCCGGCCTTGTTGGTCGCCCAGATGAGGTCCGGCGACGACTGGATGACCGACCGGTAGCGCTCCTCGGACGCGCGCAGCTCGGCCTCGAGGCGCTCCCGCTCGCTGATGTCGCGGGCCGAGCCGTGGACGCCGGCGAACCGGCCCTGGCCGTCGGTCTGGCCGACGGAGTGGATCTCGAGCGGCACGGTGCCGCCGTCCTTGTGGCGGACCTCGATGCGCAGGACCTGCGACAGGCTCGGGTCGGCCTCGATCAGCTTCCAGCGCTCGAGCGCGACCGGCATCGTCTCGGGCGTGATGATCTTGTCGAACGTCTCGCCGATGAGCTCCTCGGGCCGGAACCCGGTGAGCTGCTCGATCGTGTCCGAGAAGAACAGGAAGCGGGTCTGCGCGTCCGCCGAGAACACGACGTCGGGCGCGTTCTCGACGAGGAACCGGTAGCGCTCCTCGGACGCGCGCAGCTGGTTCTCGAGGCGCTCCCGCTCGCTGATGTCGCGCGCGACGCCGCGGATCGCGGCCAGCTGCCCGAGCTCGTCGACCTGCCCGACGACGCTGACCTCGAACGGGATCGTGCGGCCGCCGTGCTTGTGGCGGATGAGCAGCCGGTCGGTGGACGGCTTGCCCGGGTTGGCGGCGATCTCGGCGATCCGCTGCTCCGGGTGCGGGAACGCCGCCATGTCGATGAAGTCGGTGAACGGCCTGCCGATCATCTCCCCGGGCGACCAGCCGATGACCTCCTCGGTCCGGTCGGAGTAGAAGGTGTAGACGCCGTTGCCGTCCATCTCGAAGATGAGGTCGGGCGAGGACTGGACGAGGCCGCGATAGCGCTCCTCGGAGGAGCTGAGCTCGCGCTCCAGGCGCTCCCGCTCGCTGATGTCCCGGAGCGTGCCCTGGGCGCCGCGGAACTCCGTGCCGTCGAAGCTCGTGACCGCGGACGCCTCGGCGGGGAAGTGGGTCCCGTCCTTGCGCACGAGGACGAACCGCAGCCGCCAGACCGCGCCGGGGATCGTGATCAGCTGCTTCCAGGCCTCGCTCGCGTCGGCCTGCGACTCCGGGGCGACGATGTCCGCGAAGTGGCGGCCCGACGAGGTCGTCCGCGGTCCAGCCGAACAGCTGCTCGGCGCCCTCGGCCATGAACGTGAACCGGCCCTCGGCGTCGTTGCGCCAGATCACGTCGGGCGTCGCCTGGACGAGGCTGCGGAAGCTCGTCTCGGACGCCTCGAGCCGGGCGAGCAGGTCCGAGTTCGAGAGGGCGATGGCCGCGTGGTCGGCGAGCGCCTGGAGCATCCCCAGCCGGTCGGGCGAGATCGAGCCGGGCTTCCGGTAGCTCACGGCGAGCGTGCCGATGACCTCGCCGCCGGGGGCGTGGAGCGGGGCCGCGGCCATCGCGCCGAGGCCCATCCGCTCGGCGACCTCGAGGTCCTCCTCGTCGCGCGGGATCCGCGGGTCGGTCGCGTAGTTGGGGGTCCAGACGATGCGTCCCTGGCCCGCCGCGAGCCCGTTGATGCCGCCGTCGAGCGGGAACTCCTGGACCTGGAGCCAGTCGCGCGTCGCGGTGTCCATGCCGCCCGCGATGACGACCGGGCGCACGAACGTCCGGTCCTCGCTCATCCGGGTGAGGTGCGCCCCGTCCGAGCCGAGCACGCGCCGCGTCTCGTCGACGATCAGGCCCAGGATCGCCTCGGGCTCGCGGATCGACGTGACCCGGGCCGCGATCTCGCGCAGCGTCCGCTCGGTCTCGGCGCGGCGGGCCGTCTCCTCGCGCGAGCGGCCGAGCTCGTTGATCAGCTCCGCGTTGTGGATCGCGATCGTGGCCAGGTCGGCGAGCGCGGCGAGGGTCGCCGCCTGGTCCGGCCCGAAGCGGCCCGGCTCCCCGGCGAAGACGGCGAGCGTGCCCAGCACCGTCGCCTCGCCGATGAGCGGCGCGAACGCGATCGAGCGGACCCCGGCCTCGGCGAAGAAGTCGGCGTTCTCGGGCCCGTCCCCGAACCGCTCGTCCGCCGGCGTAGTCGTCGGTCGTGACGACCCGCCGCTCGCGGATCGCCAGGAACACGCCGTCGCCGCCGACGCCGCGACGCTGCCACTCGGCGCGGGTCGCGTCCTCGATGCCCGCGTCGTACGCCCAGTGGACCTCGCCGGTCGCCGGGTCGAGGAGGTCGATGACCGCGCCGCTCGAGCCGAGCAGCCGGGCGGCCTCGTCGACGACGTCCTGGAGCAGCTCCGCCGGGTCCTGGATGACCATCATCCGGCGGGCGATCTCGCGCAGCGCCCGTTCCGACTCCGCGGTCCGGCCGAGGGCCGCCTGCGACGACGCGAGCCGGTCGACGAGGCGGGCGTTGGTGATGGCGATCGTCGCCTGCGAGGCGAGGGCGGCGATGAGCCGCGTGGCGTCGTCGCCGAAGGCGTGCTTCGCGCGATGCCCGGCCTGGAGGACGCCGAGCAGCCCCTCCTCGCCGACGACCGGCGTCGCGACGATCGAGTGCAGCCCGACCTCGGTCACGCCCCGGTCGCCCTCGGTGTAGTGGGTGAACCGCTCGTCATGCATGTAGTCGCCCGACGCGACCGGCCGCCCTTCCTGGATCGCGAGGCCCGCGAGCCCGGTCGGCCGGCCGTCGGCGCCGCCGCCGACGAGCTCCGCCGCCACGATCCGGTCGTTGAACGGCGTCTCGGGCGGGTAGGTCCAGAGCCACGAGCCCGACAGCGGCTCGAGGAGGTCGAGCCGGGCACGCTCGCCACCCAGGAGGCGCGCCGTCTCGTGGACGATCCGGTTGAGGATGTCGGCCGGGTCGTCGCCCATCGCGCCCAGCCGCGAGGCGATCTCGCGCAGCGCGCGCTCCTCCTCGGCCCGCCGGGCGAGCGTCTCGCGTGACCGGCCCAGCTCCTCGATCAGCCGCGCGCGCCCGAGCGCGACCGCGGACTGGCCGGCGATCGTCTCGAGCAGGACGGCGTGCTCCGGGGTGAACGCGTCCTCCTTGGTCGACCACACGGTGATCGCCCCGAACGGGCCCTGGTCGCCGAACAGCGGCGAGGCGATGACGCCCCGGATGCCCTTGTTGCGCGCGTACGTGTCGGGCCCGTGGCCGTGGACGAGCTGCTCGTCGGCCAGGTAGTCGCGGCTGATGTACGTCTGGCCGGTCGTCGTGGCGCGACCGGATGCGCCGACCTCGAGCCGGTCGTCGGGATCGCGCGGCCACTCGGTCTCGAGGATCCGCTCCTCGCCCGACGAGTACATGCCGCGGAGCTGGCGGACCTCGGGGTCGACGATGTCGATCCGCGCCCCGTCGCCGTCGAGCAGCCGGAGCGCCTCGTCGATCGTGTACTGGACGACCGCGCCGGGGTCGCGGGCGCCGGAGATCCGGGTGCCGAGCTCGCGCAGCGAGCGCTCGATGGAGGCGCGGCGCTCGATCGCCTCGCGCGAGTGCGCGAGCTCCTCGATCAGGCGGGCGTTGGCCATCGCGAGGGCGGCGTGGTCGGACAGCGCGCGGACGAGCGCGATCTGGGGCGCGGTGAAGGCGTCGAGGGTGTTGGAGAAGGTGCCCAGCGCGCCGAACACCTCGTCGCCGGCGGTCAGCGGCGCGACGACCATCGAGCAGATGCCGATCTCGTCGACGAACGAGTCGGTCGTGTCGGCGTGGACGAACCGCTCGTCGGCCACGTAGTTGCCGGTGACCACGACCCGCCGGTCGGCGACCGCCTTGCCGAACATCCCGACCCCGACCGGGAGCTGGAGCGTCCGCATCCGGTGGCCGGGCGCCAGCTCGGCGATGCCCGCCGAGTGCATGAACCGGAGCATCCCGCTCTCGGGGTCGAGGAGGTAGAGGAACGCGCCGTCGGCGCCGAGCAGCCGGGCGGCCTCCTCGGCCGCGCCCTGGAGGAGCGCCGCGACGTCGCCGCCGAACGGCACGCGCGCGAGCGCCGCGACGTCGGCGCCCGCGGGTTCGGGTGCGGCCGAGGCGGTCGGAGCTGCCTTGGAGCGGGTGCGAGCGGAGGCCACGACGCGGTCGAGTCTAAACGGGCCGCCCCGATCGGGAGTACGTCATCCGTCGTGCCGCGTCCGTCGTCGGATGACGACGCCGCCCATCGGCAGGAGTCGGTGCCCGGATGGCGTCGATCGTGGACCGCGACCGGCGATCCACGTCCGGGGCGAGGGCCCGGGTGCCGACCGTACGGTGCATCCATCGCCGGTGACACCCCACCGGACAGGACACGCAGTCAGTCGCACGTCACCCACGTCACACCCCGGAGGTTTCCCGTGAACCAGTCGTCCGACAAGGACCTCACCGTCGCAGGCGTCGCGCTCCGCTTCGGCATCGTCGCCCTCGCCCTCGGCACCGCCTACATCCACAGCACCCTGGGCGGGCTCCTGTTCACGCTCAACGCCGTCGGCTACGCCGCCTTCGCCATCGCGATGATCGTGCCGATCTCGCTCGCCGTGCAGTACCGCTGGCTCGTCCGGCTGATGCTCATCGGCTACGCGCTGACGACGATCGTCGGCTGGGCGATCCAGGGCCCGTACTACTCCACGGCGTACGTCGCCAAGGCGATCGAGGTCGCGCTCATCTTCCTCGTCGCGGTCGACTTCCTGCGCGCCGACGGCAACCCCGTCAAGGTCGTGAAGCGCGAGGTCAAGGCCACCCTGGCCAAGATCACCCGCCGCCCGACCGAGGGCGCCACGGCCGCCTGACCGGTCGACAACCCGCCCCGGTGCCCGGATCCGTCCGGCGCCGGGGCATCCGCTCCACCGATCAGCCCGAGGTTCCCCACCGTGAAGCGCCTCCTCGCCACTCTCGCCCTCGCGACCGTCGCGCTCGCGGCGGCCGCCTGCAGCTCCACCAGCGCCACCGGCGGCACGGCCGCCCCGGCCGCCCCCGCCGACCCGAACGCCCCGGCGATCACCGCCAACAACCTCAAGTTCGCCGAGTCGACCGTCGCGGTCCCGGCCGGCGCGCCGTTCCAGCTCACCTTCACCAACCAGGAGAGCGCGCCGCACAACGTCTCGATCTACACGGACGCGTCGGCCGCCACGAACCTGTACAACGGCGAGATCTTCAGCAGCGCGACGAAGGTCTACGACGTCCCGGCGCTCGCCGCGGGCAGCTACTTCTTCCGGTGTGACGTGCACCCGGACATGCAGGGGACGATCACCGCGCAGTAGCGGCCCGTTCCCGGCACCGCGTCCCTGCTCCGGCCCCGGCCCGCTTCGGCGGACCGGGGCCGACTCGTGTCCCGGTCCGCCTGCCGGGCGTCACCGGCGGGCGTGCGGGCAACCTCCGCTACGATCGACCGCAGCACCATGCTCGAGATCGACGACCTCTCCAAGCGCTACGGCCCCGTTCGCGCGCTCGACGGCGCGTCGTTCACGGCGCGTCGCGGCCGGCTCGTGGGCTTCCTGGGCCCGAACGGCGCCGGCAAGACGACGACGATGCGCTGCATCTTCGGGCTCGCGACGCCGGACAGCGGCACGGTCCGCTGGGACGGCTCCCCGATCGACGCCGCGACCCGGCTGCGGTTCGGCTACATGCCCGAGCAGCGCGGCCTCTACCCGCGGATGCGCGTCGGCGAGCAGCTCGCGTACTTCGGCCAGCACCACGGGCTGTCGCGGCACGATCGCGCGGACGAAGGCCGGCGAGTGGCTGGAGCGGTTCGGGCTCGGGGACCGGGCGAAGTCCAAGCTCGAGGACCTCTCGCACGGCAACCAGCAGCGGGTCCAGCTCGCGACGGCGCTCGTCCACGACCCGGAGCTGCTCGTCCTCGACGAGCCGTTCAGCGGCCTCGACCCGATCGGCATCGCGACGATGGCCGGCGTCCTGCGGGAGCGGGCCGGGGCCGGGGTCGGCGTCGTGTTCTCGTCCCACCAGCTCGACCTCGTCGAGGAGGTCTGCGAGGACGTGGTGATCATCAGCCGCGGGCGGGTCGTGGCCGAGGGCGGCATCGAGGAGCTGAAGGCCCGCTCCGGCCGGCGCCACCTGGACGTCGAGGTCGCCGGCAGCGGCGGGGCGTGGCTCGACTCCACCAACCACCACACCGTCCTCGAGCGCGACGGCGACCGCGTGCGGCTCCTCGTCGACGAGACCGTGGACCTCGACGGGCTGCTGGCCGCCGCGCGGGCCGCGGGCGAGGTCCGCCGCTTCAGCTACGAGCCGCCCAAGCTCTCGGAGCTGTTCATGGAGGCGGTCAACGCGCCCCAGCCGGCGCCCCCGACGGCCAGCTGCTGGAGGCCCTCCCGTGAGCCGGCTGCGCGCGATCCGCCTCGTCGCCGGCCGGGAGATCATCGAGCGCGGCCGGAGCCGCGGCTACGTCCTGTCGCTCCTGTTCACCGTGGTCCTGATGTGCGTCGGGTTCATCATCCCGTCGCTGATCGTCGACCAGGCGAGCCAGTCGCGCCTCGCGCTCGTGGGCGAGGCGCCGCCCGGGCTCGAGGACGCGATCCTGGCGACGGCGCGACGCGTTCGACGTGGGGGTCGTCGTCTATGCGGTCCCCGACGAGGCCGAGGCCGGCGCCGCCCTCCGCGACGACCGGATCGACGCCGCCCTGTCCGTCCCGCTCGACCTGTCGACCGCGGGCGACCTGATCGTGCTCGAGGACGCGCCGAGCTCCCTCCAGGCGGTCGTCAGCCAGGCCGTCATCGCGCTGCGGGCCGGGCCTGCCGCCTCCGAGCCGCCAACCGTCGTCGCGCTCGAGCCGCCCAGGGCGGAGGACGAGACGGCGCTGATCTTCGCCAACGCCGGGATCATCCTCATGTTCATCGGCATCTTCTCCTACGGCTCGTGGGTGCTGACCGGCGTCGTCGAGGAGAAGCAGAGCCGCGTCGTCGAGGTCGTGCTGTCGACCGTCCGGCCGCGTGACCTGCTGATGGGCAAGGTGCTGGGGATCGGGCTCCTCGCCCTCGCCCAGCTCGTCGTCCTGGTCGCGGTCGGGATCGGGCTGTCACAGCTGCTGGGCCGGCTCGTGCTGCCCGTGACCACGCCCGGCGCGGTGTTCCAGCTGCTGATCTGGTTCATCCTCGGGTTCGCGTTCTACTCGACGGCGATGGGCTTCCTCGGGTCGCTCGCGTCACGGATGGAGGAGGCGTCCACGGCCTCGATGCCGGTCACGCTCACGGCGACGACCGCGTACATCCTGTCGCTCGTCGTCGTCACCGGGCGACCCGGACGGCGCTCCTCGCCCGGGTCATGACGTTCCTGCCGCCATCCGCGCCGATGGTCGTCCCGCTGCGGACGGCGCTCGGGGCGATCGAGCCGTGGGAGATCCTGCTGAGCATGGCGATCATGGTCACGACGATCTGGTTCCTGTTCGTCGTCGGCGCCCGGGTCTACTCCGGCGCGGTCCTCCAGACCGGTGGCCGGATCAAGCTCCGCGACGCCTGGCGCGCGTCCCGCTGACGGCGGCCGGCGGCACGTCCCCGGCGACCTCGGCGTACCGGAAGCACCCGACCAGGTGGTCGTTGACGAGCCCCGCGGACTGCATCAGCGCGTAGCAGATCGTCGGCCCGACGAACCGGAAGCCGCGCCGGCGGAGGTCGGCGCTCATCGCCTTCGAGGTGTCCGTCTCGGCCGGGATCGTGCCCATCTCCACCCACGCGTTCTGGACGGGCGTCCCGCCGGTGAACGACCACAGGTGGTCGACGAGGGTCGTCCCCGCGTCGTACAGGGCGAGCGTCGCGGTCGCGTTGCCGATCGCCGCAGCGACCTTCGCGCGGTTGCGGACGATGCCCGGGTCGGCGAGGAGGCGTGCGACGTCCGCGTCGCCGAACGCGGCGACCGCGGCGACGTCGAAGCTCGCGAACGCCGCCCGGTAGCCCTCGCGCTTGCGCAGGATCGTCGACCACGACAGGCCGGCCTGGGCGCCCTCGAGGATGAGCAGCTCGAACAGGTGCCGCTCGTCGCGGATGGGGACGCCCCACTCCTCGTCGTGATAGGCGCGGTAGGCGGGATCCGCGCCGTCGCCCCACGGGCAGCGGACGCGGGTGTCGGGCGGGGTGACGGCGGACTCGGTCATGCCCGGCATCCTAGTCGTGGCCGCTCATCCGCGGCATATCCCACACGTATCATCCGCTTCGTGGCCGATCACCGCGCGTCCCCGTCACGACCGCGTCCCGTCCGCGCCCGATGACCGAGGAGCGCGACCCGTACGCCGTGCTCGGCGTGCCCTCGACCGCGACCCAGGAGGACGTCGCGGCGGCGTACCGCGCCCGGGCGCGACGCCACCATCCCGACGTGTCGGTCGAACCCGATGCCGAGCGCCGGATGGCCGAGATCAACGCCGCGTGGAGCATCCTCCGCGACCCGGCCCGGCGCGAGGCGTGGGACCGCGCGAACGACGTCGAGCGGCCACGCATCGACCGGCCCGATCGCCGCGCGGTCACGCGATCGAGCCGCGACGGGCGGCGCCGGGTCCGGAGGCACCGCCTCGCCGCGACGACGCTCGCGCCAGGGCAGCGTCACATGGCGCCGCGGGCCCGGGGGCGAGGGTGCCGCCGGTCCGCCGCCCGGCAACCCGCGGGGATCGGTGCTGCCGTTCGGGCGCCACATCGGCTGGTCGATCGGCGAGATCGCGCGGATCGATCCGGGCTACCTCGCGTGGCTGCTGCCGCGGCGCGAGGGCGAGCCGTATCGCGAGGAGATCGAGCGCTCGCTGGCGGCGCTGCGCTCGACGCCGGCCGGCCCGGAGCCGGCGCCCGCCCGCAAGCGCGGCCTGTTCCGCTGACGGCGGTCAGGCGTCCTCGAGCGAGGCGACGAACGCCGCGATCCGGTCGAGCGCGTCCGCCTGCACGGGCTTGAGGCCGTGCCCGAGGCTGGGGTACGTGACGAGCGTCGCCGCCACGGAGCGCGGGCATCGCGGCCTCGAGCAGCTCGATCCGCGCGAACGGGTCCGACGTCCCCGACAGGAGCAGCGCCGGCACGTCGATCGCGGGCCAGTGCGCGATGCGCGCGGCGGCGTTCTCGGGCTTGCCGGGCGGGTGCATCGGGTAGGACAGGCAGACGAGCCCCGCGTACGGGTGGGCACGCGGGGCTGCGCCCGCGACGCGGACGCCGGCGACCGCGAGCGACGCGACCCGCCCGCCGAACGAGTGGCCGCCGATGACGATGCCCGGCTCGTCGGGCACCTGGGCCTCGTACGCGGCGACCGCGTCCTCCGCCTTGCGCTTCGGCAGCTCCACGGCGTGCGCCTCGATCCCGCGGGCCGCGAGCCCGTCCACCCACGGCTGCATCGAGGCGGCAGTGCCGGACGCGCCATGGCCGAGATACACGCGGATCACGCACCGCACCGTACCGCACCGGACCCCTCCGCTGGTACCACCGCCGCACGCGGGTAGTCCCCCGGGGCCATGGTCGCGCCACGCTCGCATCCGTACGGTCCGGGCATGTCTCCTGCCCGACGCCTCCGGCGGCTGCCGGCCCCGGATCGACGCGCGCGCCCCCTGGGTGCCGTCGTGCTCGCGCTGCTCGTCGGCGCCGCCGTCGCGCTGCCGGTCGCGGCCGTGGATCCCGACGCGAGCGTCGCGCCCGAGGCCTCGATCGCCGTCTCGCCGTCGGTCGGCCTCGGCATCGGCGTCCGCCCCGGCTCGGCATCGGCGTCGCCCACCTCGGCATCGGCGTCACCCTCGGCGTCCGCGTCGCCGAGCGCCTCCCCCACCGCGAGCCCCTCGCCGACGCCGACCGCGTCGCCCACGCCGTCGCCCACGCCGACGCCCTCGCCCACCCCGACGCCGTCACCGACCTGGCCCGCGATGGGCTGGCCGACATCCGCGACGACGCTCGGCACCTCGACGACGTTCTACGGTCGCGGCTGGGGCCACGGCGTGGGCCTCAACCAGTACGGCGCGAAGGGCCGGGCGTTCGCCGGCCAGACGGCGGAGCAGATCCTCGCCGCGTACTACAGGGGCGCCAAGCCGACGACGGTGAGCCCGACCCAGAACGTCCGGGTCCTCGTCCTCGCGGGCTACAACGCCGTCAAGTCCGCCCCCGCTCGTCATCCACGGGCGCGAGACCGAGTGGAAGGTCGACGGCATCGCGAAGACGTTCCCCGCAGGCGGCGTCCTCAAGCTCTACCGCTCGACGTCGACCGTCGACGGCGTCGCGACGACCACCTGGCGCCTGCGCGTCTACGCCGCCGACGGGACGACGCTCCTCCACAGCGCGGTGGTCTCGGGCAGCGTCGTCGTCCGGCCCACCTCGATCTGGACGCGCCTCCAGCTCGACTCGCGGACCTCGAGCTACGACACCTACCGCGGGCTGCTCAAGGTCAAGCTGGCCCCGAGCTCGGCGACCGTCATCAACCACGTCGAGCTGGACCTCTACCTCCGGGGCGTCGTCCCGGTCGAGATGTCGCCCGACTGGCCGGCCGAGGCCCTCCGCGCGCAGACCGCGGCCGCCCGCTCGTACGCCGTCCGGCGGCTCCACCCGGGCGATGGCAGCTTCGACGTCTACGACGACACGCGGTCGCAGGTCTACCGCGGTGTCGAGGCCGAGCGGAGCAGCACGAGCTCGATCATCCGCCGCTTCCCGGGCCAGGTGATCGCGGTCAACGGCACGATCGTCAACGCGTTCTTCTTCGCGACCGGCGGCGGCTCGACCGAGAACAACGAGTACGTGTTCGTGTCCTCGAGCGGCGCCGTCGGGTCCGCCGTCTCGTACCTGCGGGGCATCCCCGACCGTCGCCCGGACGGCAAGGCGTGGGACGCCGGCGCACCGCGCTGGTCGTGGACGACGAGCAGCCTCACCCGCGCGCAGCTGAGCACGATGTTCAAGGGCGACTCGCGGACGAACGTCGGCGACCTGACGAAGCTGGACCTGACCAGGCGCGGCGATCTCGGGGCGGCTGTACCGCGTCACGCTGCACGGGTCGGCCGGCTCGAAGACGGTGTCCGCGGACGTGTTCCGGGCCGTCTACAACGCCCGGCGGCCGGCGGGCACGCTCTCCCTGCAGTCGAACCTGTTCGACACGAAGGCGCTCGCGGGCTCCTGAGGCCTCGCGGTCTCGCGGGCTAGAGCTCCCGGCGCCGGAACAGGGCGACGCCCGCAGCCAGCACGAGCAGCACCCACACCACGCTCCAGGCCGTGAACGCGGCGGGCGGCGGCGTGGGCGCGAAGAACGGGTTCGCCTCGGCGGTGCGACCCACCGACATGAGGAGCACGAGCGGCGGCTCCAGGCCGAAGATCACGCCGCGCCACAGCCCGTCGGTCGGCAACAGGAACCGGAAGGCCTCGGTCGCCCGCTGGAGCGCCTGGGCATCGAACGCGACCGCGACATTGCCCAGCACGCCCACGAACCAGCCGACGCCGAACAGGACGACGCTGATGGCCCCGGCGGCCATGGCCGGCAGCCGCGTCCCGAGCGTCAGCGCGACCGTCAGCACCGCGACCGCCTCGAACGTGAGGTAGCCGATCGCCATGAACGGATGCGGCGGCAGGTGGCCGCTGACGAGCGCGACGACGGCGATCGCGAGCAGCCCCGACAGCGCCGCATAGGCGCCGATCACGATCGACAGCCCGAGCCAGCGCCCGACGACGAGCTCCGCGCGGCGCAGCGGGCGGGCGAGCATCGCGTGGACGGTCCCCGTCTCCACGTCCGACGCGATCGCCGGGGCGGCCAGGAACGCCGCCGACATCGCGAGCACGTAGCTGAACATGAACGCGATGAGGATCAGGACCTGGCTCACGCCGATCCGGATCTCGACCTCGCCGACGCGATCCTCGCGGGCCAGCGTCACGAGGCGCTCGGTCCCCCACCCGACGAGGATGACGCTGACGACGACGAGGCCGAGGAGCACCCACAGCACGCGCCGCCGGGCCATCTCACGAAGCGTCAGGCCGGCGACGACCAGCACCTGCCGCACGCTCACGCCTTCGGCTCCCGGACGAGGTGGAGGAACAGGTCCTCGAGCGAGCGGCGGCCGGGATCGACGGCGTGGACCCGTCCGCCCGCCTCCACGATCGCGGCGACGAGCGCCGGGACGCGGTCGTCCGCCACGCCGCGCACGATGAGCCAGCCCTCGCCGTCCCGCTCGACCGGGCCGAAGGCATCGAACAGGCCGTCGTCGCCGGGCAGGTCGGTGACCCGCAGCCGCACCGCGGTCTCGCCCAGCAGCTCGGTCAGCGGGCCCGCCGCGACGACCCGGCCCCGGTGCACGATCGCGACCCGGTTGCACAGCCGCTCCACCTCGCCCAGCAGGTGCGAGTTGAGGAGGACGGCCGAGCCGCGCGCCTGCGCCTCGCGGATGATCGCGCGCACGTCGTCCCGGCCGACGGGGTCGAGCGCGGACGTCGGCTCGTCGAGGATCACGAGCGCCGGGTCGCCGAGCAGCGCGGAGGCGAGGCCGAGGCGCTGCTGCATGCCCTTCGAGAACCCGGCCGTCCGGTCGCCTGCCCGGTCCGCGAGGCCCACGAGCGCGAGCACCCGCTCGATCTCGGCGTTGCGGCGCCCGCGGTCGAGGCCGGCGAGGCTCGCGTGGAGCTGGAGCACCTCGCGGGCCGTGAGCCACGCCTGGTAGCGGAACAGCTCCGGGAGGTAGCCGATGCGTGCCCGCGTGGCGAGGTCACCGAGCGGCGCGCCGAGGACCGAGCCGCTGCCGGCCGTCGGGCGGGTGAGGCCGAGCAGCAGCTTGACCGCGGTCGTCTTGCCCGCGCCGTTGGGACCGAGGAACCCGAACACCTCGCCCGCCTCGACGCGGATGTCGAGCGATTCGAGCGCGACGGTCCTGCCGTAGGCCTTGCGCAGCCCGCGGGTCTCGATCGCAGGGGTGGTCACGGGGCGATTGTCGGGCCGCGGCGCGATTCGCGCGCGGGTCGTGACAGCCTAGGTGGCACGGAGCCTGCGGAAGATGCGGCTGTGATCGCCACCCCGATCGTCGTCACCGCCGCCACATCCAGCCCGGAGGCCCACGCCATGCTGCTCGTCGACTGCCCGCTCTGCGACACCGCCTCGCCGTTCGATCCCGAGGTCGACGCCCTCGACTGCCCGCGCTGCGCGGTGCGGCTGGACGTCGCGCGGGACGAGGCGTGGACGCTCGCCGAGGCCGCCTGACGCCGGTCCCGACCTGCCTCGAGCGCTAGGACGCCGTTCCCTCGATCGCGACGCCGACCTCGGCCGCGGCCGCCTCGCTGCCGCCGGTCGCCTGGACGGCATCGATCACCGGCAGGTCGAGCGGCCCCGCCTCCGCGAGCCAGCACGCCGCCTGGTGGCCGTGGCCGACGTCGAACAGCGGCGGCTCCTCCACCTTGCAGCGGTCGAACGCGAGCGGGCACCGGGGGTGGAACCGGCAGCCCGACGGGATGTGCGCGGCGTCCGGCGTCTCGCCGACGAGGATCGTGCGCGAGGCACGCTCGCCCGCGGCGGGCGGATCGGGTGACGGGCTGACCGAGACCAGCGCCTGGGTGTACGGGTTGCGCGGCGTCCGGATGACCTGCTCCGCGGGCCCGATCTCCATGATCTTGCCGAGGTACATCACGGCGACGCGGTCGGCGATGACCCAGGCGATCGACAGGTCGTGGGTGATGAACAGGTAGGTCAGGCCCCGCTCGCGGCGGAGGTCGAGCATCAGGCGCAGGAGCTCGGTGCGGATGGACACGTCGAGCATCGAGACCGGCTCGTCGGCGACGACGAGCTCCGGGTCCATGACGAGCGCCCCGGCGATGACGACCCGCTGGCGCTGGCCGCCGGACAGCTCGTGCGGGTAGCGGTGCGCGTACTCCGCCGCGGGACGCAGGCCGGCGGAATCGAGCGCGGCGAGGGTGCGGTTCCGCCGCTCCTGCTTCGTCCCGATCTTGTTGACGATCAGCGGCTCCATGACGAACTCGGCGATCGTGTGCTTCGGGTTGAGCGTCTCGTACGGGTCCTGGAAGATGAGCTGGACCCGACGCCGGTAGTCGCGCAGCTGGCGCGTGCCCCACAGCGTCGGACACGTCGCGGCCATCGACGCTCAGCGTGCCGCCGGTCTGCTTCGTCAGCTTCACGACGACGCGCCCGGTCGTCGTCTTGCCCGACCCGGACTCGCCGACGAGGGCGAGGATCTCGCCCTTGCGGATCGACAGGTCGATGCCGTCGACCGCCCGCACGACGCCCTTGCTGCGGCCGGTGAGCGTGTCCAGCAGCCCGCCGCGGATCGGGAAGTGGACCTCGAGGCCCTCGAGCCGGAGGATCTCGGGCGCATCGGCCGGGACCTGCTCGATGGCCGGGCCCGGCGCGTGGACGTGGGCCGGGTGGGCCGGCCGCGCCGGGGTCGGCGTCGTCGTGCGCGGCGGCGTGGGCCGCGGCGGCCGCTTCCGCCTCCGAGTGCGCGCCCGCGTCGTGCGGCCGGACGCCGTCGTGGTGGCCGTCGTGGGGGTCAGGCATCGGGTCGCCCGGCGGGGACCGCTGCGGGATCGCGCTCGTCGCTCACGAGCCCGCCTCGTCGGCCGCGGCCGGCGCCTCGCCATCGGCCTCGGCGTGCGACGTCGGCGGCCGCCTCGTCGCCCTCGTCACCCGCGGCTGCGGCGCGGGTCGCGAGCGCTGCCGCCTCCGCCGCCGCGATCGGGACGTCGGGGATGCCCGGGGCGGCCTCGTGCGCCCCATCGGCGGCGCGACCCACGATGAGCGGCGCGGTGGGCCCCGCGGCCTCGACGAGGGACACCGTGTCCGGCGTCGGGAACAGGTGGCACGCCACGCGGACGCCGTCCGCGAACCGGACCTCGGGCGGGACGACCTCGCGGCAGACGTCCATCGCGAACGAGCAGCGGGGCGCGAACCGGCAGCCCGGCGGCGGGTTGCGCAGGTCCGGCGGCGCCCCGGGGATCACGTCGAGCGTCCGCCGGTCGGCGTGGATGTTCGGGAACGCCGACAGCAGCTTGCGCGTGTACGGGTGCCGGGGCGCGGTGAACACCCGCGACACCGGGCCCTCCTCGGCCACCTTGCCCGCGTACATGACCATCACCCGGTCGCACGTCTCGGCGATGACCGACAGGTCGTGGGTGATGAGCATCAGCGACAGGCCCAGGTCGTGGCGCAGCTGCTCGAGGAGCTGGAGGATCTGCGCCTGGACCATGACGTCGAGCGCCGTCGTCGGCTCGTCGCCGATGACGATCGCCGGGTCGCAGGCCAGGGCCATCGCGATCATCGCGCGCTGGCGCATGCCGCCCGAGAGCTCGTGGGGGTAGGCGCCGGCCCGCTGCTTGGGGATCCCGACGAGGTCGAGCAGCTCGCGGGCGCGCTTCGCGGACGCGTCGCGGGACTGCCCCAGCCGCACCTCGATCGGCTCCGCGATCTGGTCGCCGACGCGGCGGACCGGGTTGAGGGCGTTCATCGCGCCCTGGAACACCATCGAGATCTCGCGCCACCGGTAGCGCGCGAGCTGCTTCTCGGTCTTGGGCACGAGGTCGATCCCGAACAGCCGCACCTCGCCGCCCCGGATCCGCCCGTTCGCCGGCAGCAGCCGGACGAGCGACAGCGCGGTCGTCGTCTTGCCGCAGCCGGACTCGCCCGCGATCCCCAGCGCCTCGCCGTCGTCGAGCCGGAACGAGACGCCATCGACGGCCTTGACCGAGCCGTTCTGGAGCGCGAACCGCACCGACAGGTTCTCGACCTCCAGCAGCGGCGCGGCCGGGTCGGCGAGCTTCGGCAGCGGCCACTGGCGCCGTCCCCGGATCTCGGCGGCGGACGCGTGCGCAGCCGCACGCCGCCGCGGACGCGGCAGCCCCGACGGGATCCTGCAGGTCCGTCATCGCCGGCTCAGCGCCTTGGGGTTGAGGACGTCGTCCAGCGCGTTGCCGAGCAGCGTGAACGCGAGCACGACGAGCACGACGGCCGCGGCCGGCGGGACGATGTACCACCACGCCCCGAGGCCCGGGGCGCCCGCGGTCTGGGCGCTGTTGAGGATCTGGCCCCACGACGGCGCCGAGGGGTCGCCGAGCCCGATGAACGCGAGCGTCGTCTCGGTGAACACCGCGGTCGCGAAGGTGAGCACGGACTGGGCGACGATGAGGTTCATCACGTTGGGCAGGATGTGGCGGCGCATGATCCAGCCGCCGCCCGAGCCGATGACCCGCGCCCGGTCGACGAACATCCGCTCCTTGAGCGACAGGACCTGGCTGCGGATGACGCGCGCGGTCACGGCCCAGCTCGTGAGGCCGATGACGATCACGATCACGAGCAGCGTCGAGCGGATGCCGAACAGCTCCGCCTGCGCCCCGATCACCTCGAGGATGATCGGCGCGAGGATCAGCGCGAGGACGATCGTCGGCAGCACGAGGAAGAAGTCCGACAGCCGCATCAGCAGCGTGTCGACCGTGCCGCCGACGAAGCCCGCCACGATCCCCACCACCGCGCCGATGAAGATCGTCACGACCGTCGCCATGAGCCCGATCGCCATCGAGATCCGCGCGCCGTGGACGGTGAGGTTGAGCATGTCGCGGCCGAGCTCGTCGGTGCCGAACGGGTGCGCGGCGCTCGGCGCGCTGGAGCGGGACGCCGGTGGACGTCGTGAGGTTCTCGAGCGGCCCGACGAACAGCGCCGGCGCGATCGCGAGCAGCCCGAACAGGACGAGGATCACGACCCCGACCAGGCCGTCGGTGCGGCCGAGCAGCCGCTTCGTGAACCCGCCGGCCCGCGACGAGCGACGCCGGCGCGCGGCCGGTCGACCGCTCGGCGCCGGTGACGCCGGTGTTGACGCTCATGCCCGGACCCGCGGGTCGAGGTAGCCGTAGACGATGTCGGCCGCGAAGTTGGCCAGCACGACCGAGACCGCGATGAGCAGGAAGATCGCCTGGAGGAGCGGGTAGTCGCGGGCGTCGAGCGCCTGCACGGTGAGCGTGCCGAGGCCCGGCCAGTTGAACACGATCTCGGCCGTGATCGCGCCGGCGACGACGTAGCCGAGGTTGATCGCGATCAGCGTCACCATCGGCAGCAGCGCGTTGGGGAACGCGTGCGAGCGGAGGATCCGGCCGTCGGGCAGGCCCTTGGCACGGGCGGTCGTGATGTAGTCCTCGGACCGCGTCTCGACGATCGACGAGCGCATGAGGATCGAGTACGCCCCGATCAGGCCGAGCGAGATCGCGGTCAGCGGCAGGACGAGGTGGCGGCCGAGGTCGAACAGGGCCTCGATCGGCGTCTTGTTGCCACCGGGCGTGGTCATGCCCGAGGTCGGGAACCAGCCCAGGCCGGCCGCGAAGATGATGATCAGGGGCATGCCGATCACGAAGTACGGCATGGAGTAGAAGACGAGGCTGAGGGCGTTGCCCACGCGGTCGACCGTGCCGCCGCGTCTCCAGCCCGACCGGGCGCCGAGCCACAGCCCCACCACGATCGCGATCGCCTCCCCGAGGCCGATGAGCAGGATCGTCGGGCCCGCCGCGTCGACGACGACCTCGATCACGGGCTGGCCGCGGTACTTGATCGAGTAGCCGAGGTCGCCCTCGGCGGTGGTCGACGATGTAGGTCAGGAACTGGTCGGGGAACAGCGGCTTGTCGAGGCCCCAGCGCGCGCGGTTGAGCGCGATGAGCTCGGGCGTGAGGTGCGGGTTCTTCGTCTGCCGCTCGGGGGACCCGGGCATCATCCGGAACAGGACGAAGTTGAGCAGGACGATCGCCACGATCGTGACGAGCGCCGTCAGCAGCTTCCGCCCGATGTACCGGCCGCTCACCGCGTCCCCCGGCAGATGGCGGGTGAGGGCCGCGTGGCGGCCCTCACCATGGTCAAGGTCACCCCAGGGTGGCCGGTGTCACTCGTCCTCGCCGGCGCCCGCGGCTCCGACGCCGGTTCCACAGGAACCCGCCGACCACGACGACGGCCGCGATCACGAGCGCCGCGATCAGGAGCGTCGGGGTGGTGCCGGTGCTGCTGGTGTTCGAGCTGTCCGGGGCCGCGCTGGCCGCCGGGGCTTCGGACTGCGCCCGCGCCGGCCGACTCCGAGGGAGCCTCCGGGCTGGGCGACGGCTGGGCCGACGCGTCGGTCAGCAGCGTGTAGTTCTGGATGCCGTAGGCGAAGAACGGGGTGCCGTTGGCGGGCTGGTTCTGCCAGCCGGCGAATCGGTCGTTGCGGTAGACGTCGAGGTTGGAGTCGTAGAACAGGATGTCGTACGGCGCCTCGTCGTAGATGAGGTTCTGCATCTGGGCAAGCGTCGCGTGCCGGGCGTCGCCCGACTCGGCCGACTGCTTGTCGTACAGCTCGTCGTACTCGGGGTTGCAGTAGTTCGAGTCCGACAGGTTGCCGATCTGGTCGCAGCGGAACACGATCGTCAGGCCGTTGGGATCCGGGCTCCCGGACCAGCCCCACAGCTCGATGTCGTACTTCGCCGTGCCCTCCGCCTCGGGCGGCAGCAGCAGGTCGGTGAGCGTGTCGCTGTCGTAGCTCTGCACCGACACGTCGATGCCCAGCTCCGCGTACCACTCCTTCACGAACTGGGCGGACTTGGAGTACGTGTCGCTCGTGTTCGGGTGGACGAGCGCGAGCGTGATCGGGTTGCCTTCCTTGTCCAGCCGCTTGCCCGCGCCGTCGAGGACGTACCCCGCCGCGTCGAGCTTCTGCTTGGCCAGCTCCATGTCGAACGTGCGGGGCTTGTCGGGCTCGACGTGCCAGTCGGACAGGACCGGCGGCACGATCGTGTTGCCCGGGTCGCCGAAGCCGCCGAGCACGCGCTCGACGAGGGCGTCGCGATCGACCGCGTAGCCGAGCGCGTCGCGGAACGCCGGGTCGAGCAGCGCCTTCGTGGACGGCCCGCCGCCCTCGATCGTCTTGCCGGTCCCGGTGCCGTAGGTGTTGAACGCGAGCTGGGTCCAGCCGTTGGCCGCGCCTTCGACGGCGGTGAACAGCGGATCGGTGGCCAGCTCCTTGAACTGGTCGGCGTTGACGTCGTGCGCGTAGTCGAGCTCACCGGCCTTGAGGGCCTGGGTCATGACGTCGGTGTTGTCGGCGAAGAAGCGCAGGACGACCTCGTCGGCGAAGCCCTGCGTGCCCCAGAAGTTGGGGTTGCGCACGAACCGCGCGAACTGGCCGGTCTGCCACTCAGCGAGCGTGTACGGGCCGGTCCCGACGAGCGGGGCGTCGAACTTCTCCTCGGCGATCTGCTTGTAGTCGAGCTCGCCGTAGATGTGCTCGGGGATGATCGGCATGTAGATCTGGAAGATCCGGTCCGACTGGTCCTCGGTGTAGGCGACGAACGTGGAGTCGTCGGGGCACTCGATCTTCGTCACGCCGGCGTCGGACAGCCCCGGATCGAGGTAGCCCGAGCCGATGCTCGACTCGTCGGTGATCGCCGCGATGGCGAGACCCCACGAGTAGCAGACGTCGGCCGAGGTGGCGGGCGTCCCGTCCGACCACTGCATCCCGTCCCGGATGTGGAACGTGACGCGATCCGTCGGACCGCTCCCACGTGTCCGAGAAGCCCGGCGCCGCGTGGGCGTCCTTGTCGAACTCGGTCAGCAGGTTGTAGGTGAGCTGGAAGGCCTCGTAGCCCACCACGAGCTCGGTGTTGAACGGGTTGGACGCGTCCAGGTCCTGGGTCGTTCCAACGGTGAGCACGACCGGCTCGTCGCCTTCGGCGGCGATGGCCGGTGCCGGCAGCAGCACGCTGAGCGCGAGCAACAGGGCGGCGATCGACCGCCTGCGCGTGTGGCGCTGGGGCAGGTGCATCGGGGGTTCTCCTCCTCGGCTGGCTGGCGGCCGGCCCTCCTCCGAGAGGCCGCCGCGCCGTCTCCCGGCGGCGGGTGCGCGGACTGTGGCACACGGGCGCCGGACGTCGCAACTGGACGCCTATACGGACCGCGCAGCGGGACGGGTTCAGCGCCTCAGAGGACGAAGGTACGACGGGGGCCGGGATCGCGCAGGATCGGGCGGTCGATGCGGAACCCGGCGAGCTCCGGATCCGACGGGCTCGAGCCGTCGAGCGCGCGCTCGACGATGACCCGGCCGAGGACGCTCGCGAACTTGTAGGCGTGCGCGGAGCCGAGCAGCACGTGCACGCCCGGGTGCTCGGGGAGCGCGTCGACGACGAAGTCCCGGTCCGGCGTGAGCGTGTACAGGCAGGTCTTGGTGAGGAACGGCTCGACGGCCATGCCGGGCAGGTGCGCCTCGAGGAACGCCATGACCCGGGCGTGGGCGTCCTCGTCGCGGTCGAACGTGCGGGTCTCGTTGGTGACCTCGCGCCCGCCGACGTCCTGCCCGATCTTCGGCCCCGGGTGCCCGTGGGTCGGGAAGCCGTAGAAGCTCGGCTCGTGCATCCAGATCCACACGGGGAACCGCTCGGGGGCGAACAGGGCGGGATCGACGCGCGGCGTGAACCAGCTCACCTGCTCCTGGGTGATCGTCAGCGGCAGGCGGGCACCGAGCGGCGCGAGCAGGTCGTTGCTCCAGGAGTCGGTCGCGAGGATCACCCGGCCGGCGGCGAGTCGCTCCCCGCCCTCGAGCTCGACGTCGACGGTGCCGTCGTCCCGGCATCTCGATGCCGGTGACGCGGGTCCCGTCGCGGAGGGTCGCGCCATGGGCGACGGCGAGGCTCCCGGTGCGCGACGTTGCCACGCGAGGGGTCGGCCAGCCCGGCGTCCGGCTGGAACAGGCCCATGTGCTCGTCGCCCAGGCGCCAGGCCGGGTAGCGGCGCATGACCTCGGCGGCGTCGAGGACCTCGAACGGGACGCCCTCCGCCCGCATCGAGTCGATGTACGCGTCGAGGTCGATCTCGACGCCGTGGTCCTTCTCCCGCGGCCCGACATCGAGCCCGCCGGTCCGGAACACGACCTGGGTGCCGCTCTCCTGCTCGACCTCGGCCCACGTCGCGTACGCGCGGCGGGCGAGCCGCACGTAGTCGGGACGGTGGTAGCTGAGCCGGATGATCCGGCTGACGTCCTGCGACGCGCCGAGGCTGTGGCCGAGCTCGAACTGCTCGAGGCCGAGCACCCGGACGCCGGGCCGCCGCGACGCCCAGTACGCGGCCCCGGACCCCAGCGCGCCGAGCCCGACGACGACGACGTCCCAGTCGGTGCGGCGGGTCACGCGCGATCCCCGGGACGCGGCGTCGCTCGTCGCGGCGGCGGGGCCGGTCACGGGTCCGCGATCCACCCGCACGGCGTCGTCGCCCACGCGCTCGGCGAGGTAGCGCCGGATGTCGAGGCTCATGTCCTCCATCGGCGCGTACCAGCCGAACCCGAAGCGGCGCGAGGTCATCCCGTCCTGGACGCCCTCGCAGACCGTCCAGTCCTGGCGGTTGACGAGGTCCCAGAAGTCCACGGCGTCCGACGGGTCGAACGACGCCTTCGCCATCTCGTCGGGGTGGAACAGCCAGTCGACGACGATCAGCGTCCGGTCGGGCGCCTTGGGCACCAGCGTGAACGCGGCGACGTGATCGGCGGACAGGCTGATCATCAGGTTGGGGTAGACGAGCTCGCCCTTGTGGCGCGTCTGCTCGTGCTCGTCGAGCCCGGGGAACGGCGCCCGGTCCGTGGTGCCGGTCAGCGTGAACGTGAACGTGCCCTCGGCCTGGGGCACGCCGTTGTCCCAGTCGAGGTACGCGCCGCCCTTCTCGCGGAACGCCGGCACGATCCGGCACAGCTCGGGATGGACGCCCGCGCAGTGGTAGCACTCGTTGTAGTTCTCGACGATGACCTTCCAGTTGGCCCGCACGTCGTAGACGATCCGGCGCGCCGTCCGCAGGTCGGCCAGCGGGTAGCGGGCGATGCGAGCGGGGATCTCGCCCAGCTGCGCGGCGAGCGTGTGCCCGGCGGCGACCCGCTCGGGCGAGGCGTTGACGAAGATCCAGCCGCCCCACGTGTCGAGGGCGACCGGGTGGAGGCCGAAGTCGGCCGGCTCGAAGCCGTCGGCCTCGCCGAGGTACGGGGCGTTGCGGACCGCGCCGTCGAGCTCGTAGCACCACGAGTGGTACGGGCAGCGGATGACGCCCTTGAACGTGCCCGACGCGGCCGGCTGCCCGTCGCAGCTCGCCGGCTCGACGCGCTGCTCGGCGGACGTCAGGCGGGAGCCACGGTGGCGGCACACGTCGTAGTGCGCCGAGAGGCCGCCGGTCCGCGTGCGCACGACGATGACCCGCTCCCCCGCCAGGTCGACGCTCAGGAAGTCGCCGGGCCCGGCCAGCTGCTCCTCGCGGCCGACCGCGACCCACTCGGCCCACCACAGGCGCTCGCGCTCCATGTCGAGGAACGCCTCGTCGACGTACGCGGCGCGCGGGAGGCTCGCCTCGAACGCGCTGCGATCCATCCGGTTGGGGAACTCGCGGTCGAGCTCGCGCTCCTCGTCGAGGTCGATGTCGGGGGACGCCATGTCGATGACCCTCGGTCAGAACGTTGTCACGTGGAGGCGTATGCTAGCGCCTCGATGAGCGAGACTGTCAAGCCGTATCGGTCCTCGCGGACACGTGACCCCGGGTCATCGCGTGCGACTCCAGCTCGCCGCCAAGCGGGAGGCGATCGTCGCCGCCGCGATCCGCCAGTTCGCCGAGCACGGCTACGAGGGGGCGCGTGTCGAGGCCATCGCGGCGGAGGTCGGCATCGCCAAGGGATCCGTGTTCGCCCACTTCGAGTCGAAGGCCGGGCTGTTCCTCGCGGCGTATCGGGCGGCCGTCCGGTCGCTTCCCCGGTGGCAGGACGCGCCCGCCGAGGTCCTCGAGGCCGGCTTCTTCGCCGTCGTGCGCTACTGGCTCGACCGCACCGGGCATCTCGTCCGCGACGACTGGACCGTCTACCGCGTCACGCTCATCGGCAACCACGGGACGGACCTCGCGATCAAGCGCGACGTCGTCCGGTTCCTCGCCGACGAGGATCCGTACGGCACGCAGGCGTTCGTCGGCTGGGGCATCGACCGGGGCGAGGTCCGCGGCGACCTGTCGCCCGACCTCGTGACCGGCGTCCTCGACTGGCTCGCCGAGCGGTTCCAGGACGCGCAGGTCAGCGACGAGCTCGACCCGGGCCTCTTCCGGCGGGCATCCGCGGCCGAGCAGGCTCGCCGTGTCGACGAGTTCGCGGAGCTGCTGCGGAGCGCGATCGGCGCCCGCTGACGCCGGGGCGGCGCCTCAGGCGGGTGTCGGCTCCGGCGGCTCGGGCAGCGCTCGCGTCTCGACCGGCTCGACCCGCCCGCCGACCTCGACGGTGCCGTCGGGACCCTGGTGCACGAGCAGCTGCGAGGCGACGCCCTGGCGGATGTCGAGGTCCCGGCCGAGCAGGCCGCCCATCAGCACGGCGGCAGCGCCGGTCGCCTCGTCCTCCCCGATTCCGAATGCCGGCACGAAGTACCGCGAGCGCAGCACACCTGCCGGCTCGTCGATCCAGGCCCACGCGTAGCGCGAGCCGGTCGGCCCGGCCGCAACGGGCAGCGCCTCGACCGCCGCGGCGTCCGCATGCTGGACGACCTCGATCGGGTGGATCCAGGACGGACGCGCGCGAACCCAGGCGAGCTCGCCGTCCTGCCAGGCGACCACCTCGCCCGCGGGTGGCCGGAGCATGTCCCCGCCGATGCCGAGCCGCCGCAGGAGCCAGCTCGTCCCGACGGTCGGGTGCCCCGCGAACGCGAGCTCCGCGGCGGGCGTGTAGATCCGGATCGCGCCGGTCGCGGCGTCGTCGACGAACACCGTCTCCGAGAACCCGACCGCGGCCGCGACCGCCTGGCGGCGTGCCTCGGGCACGGCCGCACCGTCGAGGACCACGCCCAGGGGATTGCCACCACGCCCGTCCGGTCCCACGAACACGCGCAGCACCGTCAGCTCGGTCATGACGGGTGCTGCCGCGCGCGCTCGGCCGCGTACAGGCCGACGCCGGCGATCGTCAGCAGGTCGTGGATCTCGCCGGCGGCGATCTCGGCCAGCACCTCGTCCAGCGTCGCCCAGCGGGTCTCGAGCACCTCGGAGGCATCGGGTTCGGCGACGCCGGCCGTCAGGCCGTCGGCGATGAACAGCGCGCCCCGCTCGTCGGTCACGGAGTTCGACAGCGTGATCCGGGCGACCTGCCGCCAGCGGTCGGCGGCGTAGCCCGTCTCCTCGCGCAGCTCGCGCCGCGCGCCCTCCTCGAGCGACTCGGACGCGTCGACCCCGCCCTCCGGGATCTCCCAGCTGTACTCGTCGAGCGCGTACCGGTGCTGCCCGACGAGGAGCAGCCGCCCGTCCTCGCCCACGGCGACGACGCCGACGGCGCGCGAGTGGAAGTGGACGAGCCCGTAGATCCCCGCGCTGCCGTCCGGCCGGTCGACCTCGTCCTGCCAGACGTCGATCCACGGGTTCTCGTAGGCGACCCGCCGCGACCGCCGCCGCCACGGCCCGACGTCGACCGGCGCATCGTCGGCCATCATGGCAGCGCGCGGCGTCGGGTCGGACATGTCACAACGGTAGCGGTGTGCGCGTCGCCACGTTCACGCGAGCGGCGCGCCTCCACGAGGCGCGGCCCGCGTGTGGCGCGGGGGAGTCGGGAGGGACCGGTGCGACGCTGGCTCATCGCAATCGCGACCGTGGTGCTCGTGGGCGCCGTCGCCGTCTACCTGTACGCCGGGCTCCAGGTGTACGACGAGCTGAGCGCGGTCTCCGGCGTGTGTCACCCCCAGGACGCGGCCGACACGCCCGAGGCGTTCACCGTCGAAGGGCTGTCGGCGGCCGAGGTCGAGCCGTACACGATGCCGGCGCCGCGCGACGTGGAGTTCGCCTCGCGCGACACGCGCGTCCCGGACCTCGTGCTCCGCGCCTGGTGGATCCCCGGTGAGGACGAGACCGGCCCCACCGTCATCCTCGTCCACGGCCGCGACAGCTGCCGCCGGGACGAGAACATCCTGCTCCCCGCGGGCATGCTGCACCGCAACGGCTTCGGCGTGCTGCTGATGGACCAGCGCGACCACGGCGACTCCGACGACGAGGATCTGCGGTTCGCCGGCGGCAGCGAGGAGTACCTCGACGTGCTCGGGGCGTGGGACTGGCTGGTCGCCGAGGGCGTGCCCGAGGAACACATCGGCATCCTCGGCATGTCGTTCGGGGCCGCGACGACGGTGATCGCGGGCGGCGAGGAGCCGCTGATCCGCGCGGTGTGGGAGGACTCCGCGTTCGGCGACATCTCGACGGCGATGCGCGAGTACCTCGTGTTCAGCGGCTACCCCGCGTTCCTCGAACCCGCAGCGGTCGTCATGGCGCGCCTCACGGCGGGTGACGACCTGACGGCCAAGAGCCCGCTGGGCGCCATCCCGGCCTACGCCGGCCGCCCGCTCGCCATCGTGCACGGGACAGACGACACGACGATCCTCGTCAGCCACGCGGAAGCGCTGCACGCCGCCGCCGAGGCGAGCGGCGTCGACATCCGCGACTACTGGCTCGTCGACGGCAGCGGCCACACGCGTGCCGTGGTCGACGAGCGGGACGCGTACGAGCCCCGCCTGGTCCGGTTCTTCGCCGAGGCGCTCGGCGCCCCCTGATCACAGGCCGCCCGACGCGCCGATCCCCGTAGACTCGGGTCATGCCCCCTCGCGATGACGCCGCCGATACGAGCGGGCCGAACCACGACGTCGAGGTCCGCTGGGACGTGCGGGTGCCGGTCCGCGACGGGCTGGAGCTGTCGGCCAACCTGTGGCTCCCGGTCCCGGGCGGCGGACGCACCCGGACGCGCGATTCCCCGTGATCCTCGAGATGATCCCGTACGGCAAGGACAGCTGGCGCCGGAACGGCGACACGGCCCGCGGCGAGTGGCTCGCGGCCCGCGGGTTCGCGCTGTGCCGGCTCGACGTCCGCGGCACGGGATCCAGCCCCGGCGTGGCGCTGGACGAGTACACCGAGGCCGAGACGCTCGACGGGTACGACGCGGTCGAGTGGCTCGCCGCCCAACCGTGGTGCAACGCGAACGTCGGGATGTGGGGCATCAGCTACGGCGGGTTCACCGCGATCCAGGTCGCGAAGCTGCGCCCGCCCCACCTGCGCGCGATCCTGCCGATGTACGCCACCGACGACCGCTACCGCGACGACGTCCACATCCGCGGCGGCTGCGTGACCGCGAGCGAGAAGAGCCAGTACGCCGTCAGCCAGCTGGGCATGAACGCGATGCCGCCCTACCCGCCGTTCCGCGGCGAGGGCTGGCGCGAGGAGTGGCGCGCACGGCTCGAGGCGACGCCGCCGTGGCTCATGGCGTGGATCCGCGAGCAGACCGACGGGCCGTACTGGCGTCGCGGCTCGCTCGCGCCCGAGTACGAGGCGCTCGAGTGCGCCGTGTTCCAGGTCGCCGGCTGGTCGGACGCGTACGTCGATCCCGGCGTTCCGGATCCAGGAGCGGTGCACGAACGCGGCGGTCCGGACGCTCGTCGGCAACTGGGTCCACTCGTTTCCGGACGACGCGTACCCGGGGCCGAACCTCGACTGGATGCACGAGCTCGTGCGGTTCTTCGACCGCTACCTGAAGGGCATCGACAACGGCTGGGAGCGACGAGCCCGCGCTGACCTGGTTCGAGCGCGAGTACGCCGTGCCGGAGCCGTTCCCCGCCGCGTGGCCCGGGCGCTGGCGGGCGGCGACTGCGTTCCCGGTGCCGGGCACGGAGGCGCGGACGTTCCACCTCGCCGGCGGCGCCGGCGGCACGCTGGGCGCCAGGGCGACGCCGACGCTGCCGACGAGGTCGTCACGATCCCCCACCGCGCGACGACCGGCACCAGCGGCCCGCTCTCGTGGGGCGCCGGCTGGCACCCCAACGGCCTCGCCCGCGACCTGCGTCCGGACGAGGCCCGCGGCGCGACGTGGACGAGCGAGCCGCTCGTCGAGCCGCTGGCGGTCATCGGCGTGCCGGTCGCGGTCCTCCACCTCACCGCGTCGATGCCGGTCGCGACCTGCGTCGTGCGGCTGTCCGAGGTGGCGCCGGACGGGACCTCGTCGCTCGTCGCGACCGGCGTGCTGAACCTCACCCATCGGCTGTCGGACACGGACCCCTCGCCGATGCCGACCCGCGGCCTCGCGACCGAGGCGGTCCGGATCCCGCTGCGAACGACGGGCTACCGGTTCCCGGCCGGCGCGCGGCTGCGCGCTCACCGTGCTCACCTCGCTGTGGCCGGTCCTGTGGCCATCGCCGCATCCCGGGCGAGCTCCGCGTCCACGCCGGCCCCGGCGCGCCGTCCCGGCTGGAGCTGCCCGTCCTCCCGGACGCCGCACCCTCCCTCGAGCCGCCGGCATTCCGGACGGCGCCGGTCGTCATGCGCGAGGTCGGCTCGTCCGAGGAGGACCCGCCCGAGTGGCGGATCGAGGAGGACGTGATCCGCGGCACCACGACGGTGACGATCTTCGACGGCGCGGCCAGCACCCAGGAGGACGGCTCGCGGCTGTACGCCTCGGAACGGCTGGTGCTGACCGCCTCGGACGCCGACCCGGCCCACGCCCGGCTGGCCAGCGACGTCGTCTATCGCTACACGGGCGACGGCTGGGACGCGGACATCCGCGCGACCGGCGTGATCGCGAGCGACGAGGGCGCTTTCGACGTCCGGGTCGCCCTCGATGTCAGCCTCGACGGCGAGCCGTTCTTCGCCCGCGAGTGGCGGGAGTCGATCCCGCGGACCCTCGTCTAGCGGCGGCCGGGCGCTACAGCGACGAGAACGCGGCCAGCGCGAGGTACGCCGAGCCGATGGCGACCGAGACGCTCGCGAGCGTGCCCAGCAGGTAGTACTCCGCGAACCCGCGGTCGTCGAGCTGCTTGAACCGCGCGAGCGTCTTGACCGCGATGACGACGCCGACCGCGGCCGTCGCCCCGACGAGGACGAACGTGACGATGAGGATGCGCTCCAGCGCCCCGATCGTCGCGCCGATCCGCGCCGGCGCCCCCACGGGCACGGCAGGGCGTGGCGGGCCGCGACGCGGGTGCGGGCGCCCCGTCCTCGGCCGGCTCGTCCGTCGCCGCCTGCACCCCGACGCGTCGCAGGTCGCGCGGCGACACGAGCGCGAGCACGAAGTAGTACGCGCCGCGGGTGTTGACGAGGAACAGCGACACGAGGACGACGCCGGTGAGGATCACCGCGTTCACCGTCGTGCGGTTCCAGTCGCGCAGGATCAGGTTGACGAGGTCCACCCACACCGCGGTGAGCGGCACGCCGTAGAGGATCACCAGCCAGCCGACGATCGCGAACGTCATGTGGAGCGCCTGGTCGGCGAGGAACAGCATCCCCGGCCACGGCGTCCACGCGCCGCCGAGCCCCGACGTCGGCACCTCGCCGGTCCGCTCCATGCGGGCGAGGGCCGCGGCCTGGGCGGCGTCCTCGGCGCGGCGCGTCGCCTGGACCTTCCAGCGGTCGACGAGCATGTGCGAGACGACGACCAGCACGAGGTACACGAGGCCCGGCAGCCCGAAGGCGAGGACGGCGGGCACGAGGCACAGGCCCGACGTGGAAGCCGTGGGTCAGCAGCGCCCTGTTGCCCTCGCTGGTGCCCGATCCCTTGTTGAGCGCGATCCAGTCGTTCTGGAGCACGAAGTCCGCGACGAGGTGCGCGAACACCAGCCAGACGATGACGAGCGTCGTGTCGGGGATCACGCGGCGCTCCCGGCGCCGGCCTGGCGCACGCCGCCACGCGACCGTGCGACGCCCTCGGCGAACAGGGTGGCCATCGCGCGGGCGAGTCCCTGGAGGTGCCGGACGTGGCCCCGGTCCGCGATGACCGAGACGGTCGCGCGCGACACGTGGAGCTTCTCGGCCGCCTCGGCGCGCCGGAGCTCGTCGACGACGATCAGCCGCCCGATCTCGCGCTGGCGCGGGGTCAGCTCGTCGAGCAGCGCCGGCAGGAGCGGCCCGAGGTCGGCGAGGAGCGCGTCCGTCGCGGCATCGCCGGTGACCGCGACCAGCCCCAGCCGCTGCGCCTTCGCGCGCGCGAGCACGTCGCGAGCCACGTGGAAGGCCGTCCCGGTGCGCTCGGTTGCGGGGCCGGTGCCGGGCTCGATCGCCCCGGCGACGATCGACCAGCGCAGCCCGCGGGCATCCGGCTGGAGGCCGGCGCGGAGCACCGCCCGGAACGGATCGGCGGTGACGGCGAGCAGCCCCTGGACCTCGTCGCCCTGGGTGAACCCGAACGACGCGAGCCGCTCCGGGCGCGGGTACGCGCCGTCGAGGTCCGCGCGCAGCGCGCGCAGCCAGGCGGTGGAACCCGGGTCGCGACGCGAGTCGACGACGTCGCCGAACAGCACGATCCCGGTGGCAGGAGCGGTCATCCGCGGGAGCCTACCGGAAGGCCGATTAGACCGCAAGGGCTAACTTCATTCCAAGTAGCCGTTTAGGGCTAACTGTGGCCGTTGTCATTCCGCCGACACGTCAGGCCACGGAGGCCTCGTGCAGCACGCCGACGAGCGCGGCGCGGAGCGCGTCCTGGTGGATCGGGGTCTCGAAGTCGAGCAGCGGATGGCCGGGCAGCGACGTCTCCGCCAGCCGCCCGTCGTGCCGGACATAGAGCACCGGGTAGATCGCCCCCGTGCCGTCCGCCTCGACCGTCATCGCCATGACGTCCTCGGACATGCCGTCAAGCGCATGGACGAGCGGCAGGATCCCCTCGTCGTGGAAGCCGTCCTCGCGGAGCGAGATCACCCGCGAGAGGTACGCCTTGTTGTGCCACAGCTCGGGGGCCCGGGTGGCTTCCCGCAGGAGGTACGGGACGATGTCGTCCTGGGCGATGACCGGCCGGTCGATCTCGACCCCGAAGCGCGTCTCCGCGATGTGGCGGGCGAGGATCTGCCCGTTGTAGCGGTGCCCGTGGACGGCGCCCGAGTAGGCGGGGATGCCGTGCTTGCGCAGGCCCGGCGACGCCTGGCTGATCGTCCCGGCGAACCAGATGCCGGGCACGTTGGCGCTCTCCCACAGCGGCGTCACCGCGGGCATCCTGGCCTGGCCGAAGGTCGTCACGCCGAGCGACGGCAGGTCGAGCAGCGGGCAGGTGAAGCCGGTCGCCGCGATCACCTCGTCGGCCATCACGCTCAGGTCCTCGCCGGTGTCGGTGCGCTTGAGGTCGACCCGCAGCGCGTCGCCGTCCTGGACGATCGCGGCGATCGACGCGTCGAGGATCTTCACGCCCAGGCCGAGGAAGTTGTCCTCGAACGGCTGGACGTAGCGGGCCCGGACCCCCGCCAGCGAGCGCTTCTCGATCGAGGTCTTGGCGGGCGACGGCGAGCACACGGTGATCGACGACGCCCAGGCCGCGAGCCCGGATGCGAGCTCGAACCCGGAGTTCTGCTTGCCGATGATGAAGATCCGCTTGCCGGCGTACCACGCGGCATCGCGCGTGTCGGCGTAGTGGCGCGCGAGCTCGATGCCTGGCGGCGACGGGCTCCACGGCTCGGCCACGCCCACGGCGAGCACGAGGTTCGGCGTGCGATACGTGCCGTCGCAGGTCTCGAGCACGAAGATCGTGCCGTCCGGCCCGTCCTCCATCGCCGTCGACTGCCACTCGCACCCGTAGCGGACCGCGATGCCCGCCCGGTCGGCGAACGCCTCGAGGTTGGCCTGCATCGCCGGCCGCGACGGGAAGTACGACGACCCGTCCATGAACTCGGTCTGCAGCGACCGCAGCTCCGGCTCGTCGGCGATCAGGCTGTTCCAGTCGTAGCGCTGGTACTCGCGGGCGGTCCGCGCGTCGGGCGCGTAGGGCTTCGTCCACGACAGCAGCCGCTGGAAGAACGGCCACTTGCGGAACATGCCGCCCGCGGCCGGGTCGCGCGACAGGACCGCGTGCTCGACGCCGTGCGACCGCAGCGAGTAGGACAGCTGGAGCCCACCGGGGCCGGAGCCGATGACGATCAGCGGGTAGTCGCCGGGAGGGAACGGGCGGCCGTCGGGGGCGGGATCGGCCACGACGCTAGCTCCGCCAGCGGTTGGCGTTGCGGAGCCGGCGCGCCTGGGCCTGGAGCATCCGGTACATCACCCGGGGGTGCGCCACGAGGAAGCCCTCGACCACCGTGCCCGACATCGCCAGGCAGTGGAGCGGCGTCACCGCGACGATGTCGGCGGTCGGCGGCTCGCCGAGGATGATCGACACCTCGCCGAAGAAGTCCCCCCGGTGGAGCGTCGCGCGCTTCGTGCCGTCGATCTGGACGTCCGCGTCGCCCTCGAGGATCACGTAGAAGCCGGTGGCGGTGAGGCCCTGGCGCAGGACGCGCTCGCCGAGGGGGAAGAACACCTCCTCGAACGTGCCGGCGACCCCGAGGAGCTGCGGCGTCTGCAGGTCGCTGAACAGCGCGAACCCCGCGAGAATGTCCGCGATCTCCTCGCGCGTCGCCACGGCCGGTCGCCTCCTGTGTCGCGTTCGTCGCAGCGGCCCGCGACGTACCCGCATCGTTGCACACCGGGCCCCACGACGCTCCCCGGGCACGCATTGACGCGCAACCGTGAGGCGGCGCACGATGGCGGCCCAATCGATCAGGAGGGCGCATGACGCTGACCGCGGACCGCCGTGCAGAGCTCATCGGCGGATGCCCGCTGTTCACGGGCCTCGGCCCGGCCGACCTGACCGCGGTCGCGGCGGTCGCGATCGAGGTCGAGTTCCCGGCCGATCGCGTGATCGCGCGCGAGGGCGAGATCGGGACCGGGTTCTTCATCGTCGTCGACGGCCGGGTCAAGGTCGTCCGCAGCGGGGCGACCGTCGCGCATCTCGGTCCGGGCGAGTTCTTCGGGGAGCTCTCGGTGCTGGACGGCGGCCCGCGCGTGGCGCAGGTCGTGGCGGAGGCGCCGACCACCTGCCTCGCGATCGCGTCGTGGGACTTCGAGCGGGTGCTGCGCGACGAGCCGGGGGTGGCCCTCGCCGTCCTCCGCGTCGTCGCCGCCCGGCTCCGCACGGTGACCACGGACCACCGGACCTGACGGGCACCGTCGTGACCGCCGCCGAGCGCTCGTCCAGCCCGCCGTCCCTGCCCACGGGCACGGTCACCTTCCTGTTCACCGACATCGAGGGCTCCACGCGCCGGGTCGCCGAGCTGGGTGACGCCGCGTGGGGCGAGCTGCTCGCGGTCGAGGGCCGGCTGATCGCGGACGCGTCGATCGCCGAGGGCGGCGTCCCGTTCGGCTCCGAGGGCGACGCGCACTTCGTCGCCTTCCCGACGGCGGGCGCCGGCATCCGCGCGGCGATCGCGGCGCAGCGGGCCATCGCCGCCCACCCGTGGCCGGGCGACCCCGTCCGCGTCCGGATGGGGCTCCACACCGGCGAGACGCAGCTCGTCGCCGGGGACTACGTGGGGATCGAGATCCATCGCGCCGCGCGCATCGCCTCGACGGCGCACGGCGGGCAGGTCGTCGTGTCCGATCCCACCCGCGTCCTCGCCGGCGACCACGGACGACGGGTTCACGTTCCGCGACCTCGGCGATCACCGGCTGAAGGACCTGCCCCGCCCGGAGCGCGTCTACCAGGTCGAGGCGCCCGGCCTCGAGCGCGACTTCCCGCCGCTGCGGTCGCTCGACGCGACGCCCAACAACCTGCCCCAGCAGCTCACCTCGTTCGTGGGCCGGGACGAGGTCGCGGCCGCGGTCGCCCTGCTGTCGCGGACGCGGCTGCTGACGCTCACCGGCCCCGGGGGCACCGGCAAGACCCGGCTGTCCCTCGCGGTCGCCGCCGACGTCATCGCCGCCAACCCGGGGGGCGTGTGGTTCGTGCCGCTGGCCGCGGTCACCGAGCCGGAGCTGATCGCGTCGTCGATCGCCACCGCGGTCGGCCTGCTTGCGCCCGACCCGGACGCCCCTCCAGCGCGTCGTCGAGCACTTCTCGGATCGCACCGCGCTCATCGTCCTCGACAACTTCGAGCAGGTCGTCGCCGGCGCCCCGGTCGTGGCCGAGATCCTGCGCGGCGCCCCGAAGCTGCGGATGATCGTGTCCAGCCGGGCCCCGCTCCGGATCGCCGGCGAGCAGGAGTTCGCGGTCCCGCCGCTGCCCGTCCCCGCGGCCGGCACCACCGACCTGCTCGAGATCGCGGGCGCGGAGGCGGTGCGGCTGTTCCTCGAGCGTGCCATGGCGGTCCGCCAGGGGTTCACGCTGACGGCCGAGAACGCCGTCGCCGTGGCCGAGATCGTGCGCCGCCTCGACGGCCTGCCGCTGGCGATCGAGCTCGCCGCCGCCCGCGTCCGGATCCTCACCCCGTCGGCGATGGTCGCGCGCCTGAACGACCGGCTGGGGCTGCTGTCGGCGGGCGGGCGCGACCTCCCCGAGCGGCAGCGGACGCTGCGTGGCGCGATCGACTGGAGCCACGAGCTGCTCGACGTCGACAGCCGCCGGCTGTTCGCCCGCCTGTCGGTGTTCCAGGGTGGCGGCACGTTCGCGACCGCCGAGGCCGTGTGCGGGGCGGACGACGCCGGCACGCCCGACCTCGACGTCCTCGCCGGCATCGAGATGCTCGCGGAGCAGAGCCTCATCCGCATCCTCGACGACGCGCACGGCGACGGCCGGTTCGTGATGCTCGAGACGATCCGTGAGTACGCGGCGGAGCGGCTGGCGGAGGCGGGCGAGCCGGTCGTCAACGCGTTCCGCCACCGCCACGCCCGGGCGTACCTCGAGCTCGCCCAGGCGGCCGCGGCCACCCTCAACTCGGCGGACCGCGGCATCACGCTCGACCGGCTCGAGGACGACCACGACAACCTCCGGACCGGCATCGTCCACGCGATCGACACCGCGGACTGCGAGCAGGCGTCGGGCTTCCTGCGGGCCCTGTTCCGCTTCTGGCACATGCGCGGCCACCTCGTGGAGGGCCGCGCCCGCACCGACGCCGTCCTCGCCATGACGGCCTGGACCGATGCCCCGTCGCTCGCCCGCCTGCGGGCGCTCGAGGTCGCCGGCGGGCTCGCCTACTGGGCGGGTGACATCCCGGCCGCGTACATCCACTACGAGGCGGCCGAGCGCGAGGCCCGGGGCCTCGGCGACGAGGCGGAGATCGCGAACGCGCTCTACAACCGGTTCTTCGCGCCCTCGCCGACCGCGACCGTCGAGCAGTGGTCGCACGCCGTCGCGTACGACGGGCTGCCGCTCGCGCGCGAGGCGCTGGAGATCAACGAGCGCCTGGGCGACCCGGGCGGGATCGCGCGCTGCCTGTGGGCCGTGGGCATGGGCTTCCTGTACGGCGAGGACCTCGTCTCCGCGCTGCCGGCCCTGAGCCGCGCCGTCGACGCCTTCGAGCCGCTCGAGCGACTCGTTCGGCCTGGCCTGGGCCCGGTTCACGCGCGGCGTGACCAACGACTCGCTGGGTGATCCGCGGGCGGCGATCACCGACTACGCCCTCGCGTTCGCGGCGTTCGAGGAGGCCGACGACCTGTCCGGGCTGACCCTCGTGCTGGGCGCGTTCTCGGGCACGCTGCTGGGCCTCGATCGGAAGGCCGACGCGTACCTCGCGGCCGGCGTCTCGAGCCGCTGGGCGGCCGAGACCGGCACCCACCTCGCGACCATCGCACCCAGCCGCGTGTTCCGGCTCCCCGAATGCGAGCACGACCGATCCCGAGCTGCGGGCCGCGTTCGACGAGGGCGCGGCGATGCCCCGCGAGGCCGGCCAGCGGCTGCTGGGCGCGATGCTCCGCGAGCTCGCGGCGGAGGGTTCCGCGCGGGCCTGAGCGGGCGTACGATCGACCGCATGGAAGCGGTCCACGGCTCCGATCTCGCACCGGGCAGCCCGATCCGGCTGCTCGACCCGACCGTCCCGTCGGCGACGTCGGGCACGGGTGCGGGCGTCGAGCCCGACGACCCGGGCGAGCTGATGCTCGTGTGCGCGAACTGCGGCGCCCGCATGGACGAGCGCAAGTGCAAGCTCATCTGCCGCTGCGGCTACTTCCTGTCCTGCTCGGACTACTACTGATCCCCTGACCCAACCGGAGGCGGTCGTGACCGAGGGCGTTCGCGTCCCGCCCATCGAGCTCGTCGTGGACACCGGCGCCGACCCCGACACGGCCTGGCGCACGCTGACCGAGCCCGAGCGCGTGGCGCTGTGGCTGACCGAGGCGTCCGCGCCGCGACGGGTCGGCGACACCTACCGGCTCGACTTCGGCGAGGGGTCGATCGTGCGCGGCGAGATCGTCGTCCTCGACCCCGGGCAGGCGTTCGCCCATCGCTGGGCGTGGGACGGCGGCGAGGCGGGCGAGGTCACGCTCGTCGCCTGGACCGTCGCGCCGCGGGCCGGCGGGTCGCGCATCTCGCTCCGCCATGACGGCTGGGACGAGGCGGGCCTCGACGCCACGGCGCGCGACAACCACGCCGCGTACTGGGCGGGCTATCTCGAGGACCTGCGCGACGTCCTCGAGGAGGCGTGAGCACCGGCGGCCGCCTCGCATCGCTCCTGTACCGGGCATACGGGCAGTACCACCGCGACGCGCGGCTGATCCTCGTCACGAGCCTCGTCGCCGGGGCCGCGGTCAGCCTGTGGTGGATCGACTTCAACCTCTATCTCGCGGCGCTCGGGCTGGAGACGCAGACCATCGGCCTGGTCGCGACGATCGGCTCCGCGGCCGCGGCGCTGATGGCGTTCCCGGCCTCGGCCGCGTCGGACCGGTGGGGGCGGCGGACCGCGTTCCTCGCCGGCATCGGCGCCTCGCTCGTCGCCCTCGTCGCGCTGCTCGCGAGCGAGGCCCTGCCGGTGATCATCCTCGCGGCCGCCCTGTGGGCCATCGGCAACCAGACGTTCCAGGTCGTCGTCTCGCCCTACCTCACCGAGCACTCCGAGCCCGAGCACCGCAACGAGCTGTTCGCGATGCAGTTCGCCATCCAGCAGGTGACGAACATCGGGGCGGCGATCCTCGGCGGCGTCGTGGCGACCTGGATCGCGAGCGCCATCGGCCTCCCGCCGGGCGGCCCGGGCACCTACCGGATCATCCTCGTGATCATGACCATCCTGCTCGTCGCGGGGCTGGTCACCGTCCTGCGGCTGACCGACGACCGCCCGTCGCGGACGTCTCACCGCCGCCTGCGCCGGGCGGGCGAGCCGGCCGCGTTTCCCGCCGACCCGCGGCGGTCGCGGGCGATCTTCGGGATCACGATCGGCGACCGGGAACGGTTCGCGAAGCTCGTCATCCCGGGGTTCCTGATCTCGATCGGCGCCGGACAGGTGATCCCGTTCCTCAACCTCTACGTCCAGCGCAAGTTCGGGCTGGACCTCGCCCAGCTCAACGCGGTGTTCGCGCTCACCTCGCTGGGGACCGTGGTCGCGATCCTGCTCCAGCCGCGGCTCGCCCGGCGCTTCGGGCAGATCACCTCGGTCGTCATCGTCCAGGGCGCCTCGATCCCGTTCCTCGTCGTGCTCGGCTTCTCGCCCGTGCTGTGGACGGTGATCCTGGCGATGGCCGTCCGGAACTCGCTGATGAACGCCGGCAACCCGATCTTCAACGCGTTCGCCATGGAGCAGGTCGCGCCCGGCGAGCGGGCGACGCTGGCGGCGACGATGAGCGTCCTGTGGCAGGCCGGCTGGGTCATCGGCGGGACGTTCTACGCGCTGCTCCAGGCGACCGTCGGCTTCGACGTGGGCTACACGATCAACTTCCTCACGATCATCACCCTGTACACGATCGCGACGATCCTCTACTGGACGTGGTTCCGGCACGTGGACCGGGGCCGGCTGCAGGCCGTGGCGGCCGCGGCGTGAGCGTCGATTGACCGCGTCCCGGGCCCGGTTCGGGGTATTCGCGGCTGGCCCGCGCCGGTAGACTTCGGGCATGGCAGAGGCCCCCGCTCCCCAGCGCCCGAAGACGTCGATCCCGCGCAATCCCGGGCGCACCGAGCTGGGCATGCAGGCGAAGCTCCTGTTCCCCACCAAGGAGATCGTCGAGCAGTTCTACGTGCCGCTCGTCTACACGGCCTGCCGGACGTGCTACTCGGAGCTCGACCCGCAGGAGATCTTCCGCAAGGCGACCGCCGGGCGAGATCAATCCCGCCTCGATGCAGCGCCTGATCTCGAACGTCATCGAGTCCGGCCACGGCTCCACCATCGAGCACGTCGTGTTCACGTTCGCGCTGTCGGGCGTGTCGCGGACGCTGTCGCACCAGCTCGTCCGCCATCGGGCGGGCGTCGCCTTCGACCAGCAGAGCCAGCGCTACGTCAAGTTCAAGGGCGCCGCGACGATGCTGCCCGCGACGATCGCCGAGGGCGACCCCGCGCTCCGCGAGCGGTACGAGTCCCAGGTCGACGGGTCGCTGTCGCTGTACGGCGAGCTGCTCGAGGCCGGCGTGCCCGGCGAGGACGCGCGGTTCGTGTTCCCCAACGCGACGCGCACGAACCTCGTCATGACGACCAACCTGCGGGCGCTCATCCACATGTCCGGGCTCCGCCTGTGCACGATGGCCCAGTGGGAGATCCGGCGGCTGTTCCAGCTGATCCGCCACGAGATCTTCCAGGTCTCGCCGTTCCTCGGCTCGTTCCTCGCGCCGAAGTGCGTGCCGCTCGGCTACTGCGACGAGTTCAACAACCGCGACGAGCACTGCCCGATCCGCCCGCACAAGGACACGGTCCTCGCCGCGTGGGCGCAGAAGCGGGACGAGGCCCGGGCCGCGGGGAAGGAACTGCCGGTCCGGTGAGGGCCGCGGCGGGAGTCGGGTGCCGCCGGGACGCAGCGCGCGATGACGATCCGCCTCGAGTTCAACCGCATCGCCCCCGGCGTCGAGATCGGGCCGCACCGCCACGGCGTCGAGACGGTCGTCTACCTCGCGGGTGGCGAGCTCGTGTTCGAGCACGGGGAGGCGATGGCGCGCCGCGCGGTCGTCCGCGCCGGCGACGTCCTGTACGAGGCGCCGTCCGAGCTCCACCGGGTCCGCAACGAGGGTTCCGCCGATGCGCTCGCGCTGCTGGCCGCGGTCGCGGACGACGGGGCCGCGCGGCGGCTGGGCGAGATGCTCCGCCGCTGGCACGACGACGGCGAGCCCGTCCGCCGGCGCGGCGACGCGAAGATCGTCGAGCGCGACGGCATCCGGCGCCGGCTCCTCGTCCAGCCGGGGGACTTCGGCTCGGTGACGTTCACCGTGACCGAGGTCGAGCTCGATCCGGGTGCGTCCGACGCGTGGCACGTGCACCCGGGCGCCGAGCACGCGCTCGTCGTGTTCGAGGGCCGCGGGACGATCCAGGTGGGCGAGGTCGAGGAGACGCTCGAGCCGCTCAAGGGGATCCGGATCCTGCCCGGCCGGCCGCACCGCGTGAGCAACGACTCGCGGCTGCTCCTGCGCTACTTCGTGTGTGCGTCGCCCGGCACCGACCCGACGATCGACCGCGCGCCGGCCGAGGCGCCTCCCCGGCGGCTGGACGCGTGACGTCGCGTCGGGCATCGTCGTCACCGACTGCCGGCCTGTCCGGGTCAACCGTCACGGCCGGCGTCCACCGCGCCACCTCGAGGGAGTGCTCCATGAAGAAGCCCACCAAGACCGTCACGACGCTCGGCGTCGTCGCGTTCATCATCGCCGCCGCGATCACCGGCCTGTCCGCCATCCCGGGCACCGCCTGGTCCGGGTTCATCCACCCGATCCTGCTGTTCGTCGGGATCTTCCTCGGCGTGTTCCTGCTCGGCTGGCTGCTCGACCGCGCGGCGAAGAACGCGGCGGGGCAGCGCTAGGTCGCGTCCGCGGCGTCGTGGCGGCGCGGCTCGGGCGTGCGCCGCGCGTCAGGCCGGCGGCAGGTCCGCGATGAAGCGGCGGAGGGTTCGGGCGAGGCCGGGCCCGGCGGCCGCACCGGCCTCCAGCACCTCGTCGTGACTGAGCGGCTGACCGCTGTAGCCGGCGCCCGCGTTCGTCACGAGGCTCACCCCGCACACCTCGAGGCCCGACCAGCGCGCGGCGATCGCCTCGAGGACCGTCGACATCCCGACCGCATCGGCGCCCAGCGCGTGGAGCATGCGCACCTCGGCCGGCGTCTCGTAGGCGGGGCCGACCAGGCCGGCGTAGATGCCTTCGGCGAGCTCGATCCCCTCGGCACGGGCCGCATCGTGGAGGCGTGACCGGAGGGGCGGGGCCCAGACGTCCGTGAGGTCGGGGAACCGCGGGCCGAGCTCGTCGGCGTTGGCGCCCAGGAGCGGCGTCCGGCCGGTGAGGTTCAGGTGGTCGCTGATCACCATCAGCGTGCCCGGCCCGTAGGACGGGTTCACCCCGCCGGCGGCGTTGGTCAGGATCACCAGCGACGCGCCGAGGCGGCGGAACAGCAGCACCGGCTGGACCACGAGGCCGGGGTCGTTGCCCTCGTACAGGTGGAAGCGGCCCTGGAGCGCGGCGACCGGCACGCCCGCGATCGTCCCGAGGAGCAGCCGCCCGACGTGACCCGGCGCGGTGGCCGCGGGCCAGCCCGGCAGCTCGCCGAACGGGATCGACACCGGGTCGGCCACCTCGTCGGCCAGGCTGCCCAGCCCCGATCCGAGCACGAGGCCCACGCGCGGGACGATCGCCGTCCGCGCGCGGACGGCGTCGACGAGCGCGGCCAGTCGCTCCGGCTGGGCGGACGGGGGGATCGGACGGGTGGGATCGACGGCGTCGGTGCTCATCGCCCGAGGATATCGGGCGGCGACGCGCGCTTGGCGGCGTGACCGCCGCGCGACTGGGGCGCACGGCGGTCGCACCTTCCCCGGCCGTTAAACTTCGACGCCCGGTGGGAGTACTGACACCGGGATGCCAGTCACGTCCCAACGGGCGCCCAGGCCGCGTCCACCCTTGCGGGCGACCACCGACTGGAGACGAAGCGTCCGAGCTGCCGACGGAGCGCCGACCCCTTGATGTAATCGCGGGTCCGGTGCCGGCATGGCATTGAGGTGATCGCAGCCGACCGGGTGGAGCGAGTTTGAGGCGATCTCCGCCGCTCCGGTCCTTCCGTGTGGCCCCTCGGGCAAGGACTACGTTACGGGCCAGGCGCCGGGCCTCCAACGGGCTTATCCACGAACTTCGGCCCCGCCACGCCGCGCGCATCCACGACATTTCCCCCGATGTGGACAGCCTGTGGACGACGCTCGCGCGGCGGCAGCCGCAGGACGACGACGCCGTTCAGCCGCGGGGCTTCGCCGAGCCGAGAGTGCGGCCATGACCTCGCGTGTCTGCAGGGGGTAGTCGGCACGCACGGTCGCGAGTGCGGTGCGGAGGGCTGCCCGATTCCGGGCCGTGTCGTTCACGACGAGGACTGCCCGACTGATCCGCGGATCGTCCGGCGAGCTTCAGGTTGGCTCGGCGGATCGTCGCGTCGGCCGCCCCGATCCGGCTGAGCCCCTCGATCCCGACCAGCCCGTCCGGTGTGCCGACGATCGCATCCCACGCGCGTCGGTCGCCGCTGATCGGGAGCGGCACCTCGGTCCGCCAGGTGAGCGATGCGTGCAGCCGCCCGCGGAGCGTCTCGAGCAGTCGCAGCTGGACGTGATCCCGCAGCGGGTCGCCCGCAGGCCACGCGCCGAGCCGGAGGTCGAGACCGAGCGTCGAGGCGATCGCCGCGAGATCGCCGAACGGCAGGCGCTCGAGCTCCTCCCGCTCGAGTCGCCCGACGAGCACCCGCGAGATGCCGGCGGCTCGGGCCACGTCCTGCTGTGACAGCCCCAGCGAGATCCGCGAGGCGCGCATGTCCGCAACGAGGTCGTGCATCTGGCGGGTCGCGTGCCGTCGGGCTCGTCCGGCCGGGTCGTCTCTGGGTGCCATCGGGCAAGCATGGTCAGGTCGGGTTATCCGTTGGTTACCGCCGAACCGCGGCGCTCGCTCATCGCGCACTCCGATGCGCCGATCGTCTCAATGCACGCTCAGCGAACGACCGGATGTGGCGCGCTCCTGGAGTGTTCGATGAGCGAGCAGCCTGATGAGATCCACATCGCAGTGATCGCTCATCGAGCGCAGGCAGGGTCGTTGTCCGCTTCGGTGGTGCGCACGTGACGCGCGAGGCGCGGGCGTGTCGCGCTGCCGCGGCGGCGAGCCGCGAGATCAGCCTCCGAGGGCGAACATCTCCACCTTGGGCAGCTTCTCGGTGGCCTCGCTCCGCAGCTCCGAGTAGCGGTCGGCGCGGATCGACCAGACCGAGCGCACCAGGTCGGCCAGCTCGGCGTCGGACGCGCCGGCCCGCAGCGGCCCCTTGAGGTCGGTCCCGGCGACCGCGAACAGGCACGTGTAGAGCGAGCCCTCGGCCGACAGCCGCGCCCGCGTGCAGTCCCCGCAGAACGGCCGCGTGACCGAGGCGATCACGCCCAGCTCCCCGCTGCCGTCGACGTAGCGGTAGCGCCCGGCGACCTCGCCGCGGTACTGGGCCGGCACCGGCTCCAGCGGCATCGCGGCATCGATGCGGCGCGACGATCTCCTCGGCCGGGACGACGTCATCGAGCCGCCAGCCGTTCGAATGCCCCACGTCCATGTACTCGATGAACCGGAGGATGAGCCCCTCCGAGCGGGCCCAGCGCGCCAGGGGCAGCACCGAGTCCTCGTTCATCCCCCGCCGGACGACCGTGTTGACCTTGATCGGCGTCAGGCCCGCCTCGCGCGCGGCGGTGATCCCGTCGAGCACCTTCGAGACCGGGAAGTCGACGCCGTTCATCGACCCGAAGACCTCGTCGTCGAGCGAGTCCAGCGACACGGTGATCCGCTGCAGCCCGGCCAGCGCGAGCGGCCCGGCCAGGGACCGCAGCGCCGACCCGTTCGTCGTCAGCGTCAGGTCGACCGGCTCGCCCTCGGGCGTCCGGATCGCGGCCAGCGACGAGATGAGCACCGGCAGGTCACGCCGCACGAGCGGCTCCCCGCCCGTGATCCGCAGCTTCCCGACGCCGAGCTCGACGAAGACGCGGGCCAGCCGCTCGATCTCCTCGAACGAGAGCACGAGCTCCTTGGGCAGGAACGCGAAGTCACGCCCGAAGACCTCGGCCGGCATGCAGTAGGGACAGCGGAAGTTGCAGCGGTCGGTGACCGAGATCCGGAGGTCGCGCAGGGCACGGCCGTAGCGGTCGGGCAGGCCCGGCCGTCCGTCGAAATCGGTCGCCGTGGGACGCGAATCCATCGGCCCATCGTAGCCCCGAAGCCTGATGCGCACGCGCACCGGCCCCACCCGGCGGTACCACCGGAATGACCCGCTGGTACCTCTAGCGACTCCACCGCGGGGCACCTTGCCGCCTAGTGTGCCCCCAAGCAACACCGGCTGACCCTGCACACGAGGCTCGTTCCACCCATGGCGTCTACCGACACCCGCTCGGGCTTCCGGCTCCCGTGGAGCTCGGATCGCTCCCAGGACCCGGCCGCCGAGGTCGCGGCCGACACCGAGGCCGTCACCGACGCGGAGTCGGAGGCGCCCGTCCCCGCCGATCCCGCCTGGCCCAAGTCAGATTTCAACGCCGCCCTCGGTCTCACGAGGACGCAGGAGCAGCGGCCGCTCGAGGCGACCCAGACCCCCACCGAACACACTGAGGAGTCGTCTCCCATGGTCGACATGGACACTGCGGTCGCGCCCGCCCCGACGGTCGCGCCCAAGAAGTCGTCCCGGATGATGGTCGACCTGTCGGCCGCGATCCGGGCGACCGCCGATACCGCCCAGGCCCAGACGCTGGAGCAGGTCCACAGCGAGTCCGCGCAGGTCGTCGACGCGATCCGCAGCTCGTCGACGGACGGCGTCACGACGCTCAAGCAGCAGTCCGAGGACGACATCGCCGCGATCCGCGAGTGGTCGAAGGCCGAGATCGCCCGCATCAAGGACGAGACCGACGCGCGGATCACGACCCGCAAGGCGACGCTCGAGGACGAGCTCGCCGGGCACGCGGCCGCGGTCGACCGCCGCGTCGACGAGGTCCGTGCCGAGGTCATCCGCTTCGAGGCGGCCATGACCGCGTACCGCGAGGGCCTCGATCGCGAGGACGACCCGGCCCGGCTCGCGACGATGGCCGAGGAGCTGCCCGAGCTCCCGTCGTTCGCCGCGTGGGCCGACCTGGGCACGCTCGACATCACGCTGCCGGCCGACGAGCCCGAGGCGGTCGCGCCCGAAGCCGAGATCGTCGAGGCGCAGGAGCCCGAGACGATCGAGGGCGCGGCCGAGACGCTCGATGCCGAAGCCGTCGCCGAGCGCATCGGCGAGACCGCACCGGCCGAAGACTGGTACGCCCCGGCCGAAGAGGCGACCGAGCCCGAGGCCGCCGCGACCTGGGACAACGGCGCCGCTGCGTGGGGCGACTCCCCCGAGCTGCAGCCCGCCACGGATGCGACCGAGACGACGACCGAAGACGCCGGTGACGACGTCCCGCGCTGGGCCGCCGGCGACGTGCCCGAAGGCTTCCCGACCGGCGAAGGCGAAGAGGCCGGCGACCCCGTCGACCGCGGCGCCATCATGGCCGCGCTCGAGGCCGCCGCGGAGGCCGTCGTTGCCGCCGAGGCTGCAGCCGACTCCGCCGAGACCGCCGAGGCGGCGGCCGACGTCGCCGAGACGGCCGCCGAGCTCCTCGTCGGTCGCCAGGCCGACGAGCTGGACTACGACCCCGAGGCTGCCGCGGCCATGGCCGCGCGCGTCGACGCGGGCGGCTACGAGACCGAGACGTTCAGCGAGCGGCTCGCCAACCTGATGCCGGGTCACGGCGAGGGCGAGGCCGGTGACGAGCCGCGCACGACGCAGGTCGTCGTGTCGGGTCTCGTGTCGGTCGCGAGCATCGCGAGCTTCAAGCGCCACCTCGGCCGGCTGCCGGGCGTCCAGGCCGTCGCCGTCGCGTCCGGCCCCGAGGGCGAGTTCGTGTTCAACGTCACCCACCGCGCCGACCTCTCGTTCCGCGACGTGATCCCGACGATGCCGGGCTTCGCCGCCCGTGTCACGGGCTCCGGCGAGGGGACGCTGCAGGTCGCGGCGCGCGATCCCGAGGCTGAGGCATAGCGTCGATGTCGACCCTGTCCCGCCCCGCCGTCGCGATCCTGCTCCCGGACTCGGAGGCCGACCCGGTCGGCCTCGAGCTCCACGCCGGCGGGTTCGACCCGATCTACGTCCGGCGCGCCCGCGAGCTCAGCGACCTGCTGGCCACGCGCAAGGACATCGTCATCGCCGTGATCGATGCCCAGGCCGATGACATCGACGGCGAGGACGCCTGGGCCGCGCTCCAGGAGAGCGGCCGGTCGATCCCGGCCCTGCTCGTGGTCGACGCGAGCTCGCTCGACTCGCTCGACGAGTCCGCGCCCGGTCATGCCGACGACGAGTACGTCATCCGCCCCTACTCCGCCGAGTCGATCCGCTGGCGGGTCGAGGCGATGTGCATCCGCTCGGCGGCCGTCGACGACGGCTCCGGCCCGATCCTCCAGGGCGAGATCGACCAGGCCGACTGGGGCCGTCGCGGCAAGACCGTCATCGTGTTCAACCCGAAGGGCGGCGTCGGCAAGACGATGATCGCCACGAACCTGGCCTCCGCGCTCGTCGCGAAGGGCCAGCGGGTGCTGCTCCTCGACGCCGACACCGTCACCGGTCACGTGCCGACGTCGCTCGGGATGGACGCCGTGCCGACGGTCGTCGACAGCTGGCGCGACGAGATCGACGGTGGCCCCGTCCTGACGTTCGACGAGATGGCCTCGGTCCACTCGTCCGGCCTCAGGATCCTGCCGCTGACGTCCAGCCCGATGGCGACCGAGCTCCTCGAGCCGCAGCGCGTCGCCGGGGCGATCGCCGTCGCGCGTCGCAACGTGGACTACGTCGTCATCGACGCCCACCCGTCGTACAGCCCGCTCAACCGGGCGATGCTCGAGCGGGCGGACCAGATCCTCGTCCCCGTCACGCCGGACCTGCCCGCGATCCGGGCGCTCGTCCAGCTGCGCGACGTGGCCGCGGACCTCGGCATGGTCGATCGCATCTCGCTGGTCGTGAACCGGGCCGCCTCGGGCATCTCGGTCGCGGACATCGAGAAGTCGGCGAACCTGCCCTGCTACGCGGAGATCCGGTCGGCGGGCATGCTGCTCGTCAAGGCCAACAACGAGGGCCGCACGCTGTTCGAGATCGGCCCTCGCGAACGGATCACCGAGGACTTCCAGCAGCTCGCTGCGCGGATCCTCGGGATCGAGATGGTCGAGGCGGCCAAGCCGCAGCTGCGCTTCTTCGGCCGCCAGGTGTCCGTCCGCGCCTGATCCGCTCCCGGGGCCGTGCCCCGCACCCTTCGTTGCCCAACGCTCACGCCCGCCGTCAGGCGGGCGTGACGCGTTTCGGCGGCCGGCTCCGGCCCGGGCTCGCCGGCGCGCCTAGCGCTCGCCCAGCCCGCGGACGACCTCCACGATCGTCGTCAGGTCGTCGATCGCGGCGTGCGCCTCGGGCACCTCGTCGCGGCCGGCCTGCAGCCACGCCCACGGACCCCGGCGCAGGAAGATCGCGCGCATCCCCGCCGCCGCGGCCGGCCGGACGTCGTTGTCGATGCGGTCGCCGACGTAGGCGATCGACCCGGGCGGCAGGTCGAGCCGCGTCGCGACGGCGGCGAAGAACGCCGGGTCGGGCTTCTCCACGCCGAGGCTGTCGCTGGACGCCGACGAGATCCAGCGAGACACCCAGGTCGTCGAACAGCCGCTCGGCGGTCGCCGGCTGGTTGCCCGCCACGCCCACCCGGAACCCGGCCTCGCGCCAGGGCCCGGAGCGCCGGGACGGCATCGGGGTACAGGTCGGACGGGATGAACAGCTCCGGGAGCCCCGCCTCGACCCGTCGCCGGCGCTCCGCGCGGAGGTCCGCGTCCGGCCGCAGGAGCCGGAACGGGACCCGGTGGTCCTCGCCGCGCGCGATCGCGCCGCCCAGCACGCCGAGGAACGTGAGCGGCGGCACGCCGAGCCACTCCGCCCACTCGATCCAGGCCCGGTTCTCCGAGACGAGCGTCTCGCCGACGTCGAAGACGACGGCCCGGACGGGTCCCGCGCCGCGTCAGCGCGAGCGGTCCTGCCAGCTCGTGCCGCCCATCGGGGCACCGGGCAGCTTCTGGGGCGCGAGGCCGGTCCGCTTGTCGATCTGCTCCACGCCCCGCAGGTAGAAGCGGTTGACGAGGATCACCTCGACCTCGGGATCGCTGACCTCGACGTCGCCCAGCTTGGCGGTCGCACCCGTGACCGGCACGAACATCTCGCTCGAGCGGTCGAGCAGACGGTCCGGCTCAGAGCCCGGATTCAGGTAGATCGTCCCGATGACGCGGAACGGCGGCAGCTCGAGCGCGACGTCGTACTCGACCTTGTGGATCTTGAGCGCGGCCCGCTCGGCCTCGGTCATGGGCGGCAAGGAGTCCTCGCCGGCCGTGACCATGATCAGGTCGTACGGGTCGACGCTCTTGAGCCCCGGTGCCGGCTCGAGCGGCGACGAGCTGTCCGGCGGTCCCCAGGTGACGTCGGAGATCGCGAGCGCCTCGCGCTTGTTGAGCGCGTCCGTGAGGCGGCCCGAGATCATCATCCGGCCGCGCAGCCGCCAGTCCTCGGTGATCGCGATGAACGGCACGCCCCGGACGGTGCCGGCGTGGAGGCTCGACGTGTCGACGGCGCCCGCGGTCGCGGACACGCCGCCGGAGCGACGTGATCCCGGCGGTTCCGGGCGCCGCGCCACCGGCCGCTCCCCCACCTCCGCCGGACGGCGTGCCGGCCCCGGACGAGGCAGCCTCGTCCGCCGGCTTGCGGCGCTTCAGAAACCCGAACGGCACGCGATCAGTCCTCCTCGGCCTTGCCGGAGTTGTCCCGGATCGTCTCGACGACCGTCGTGTCGGCGAGCGTGGTGGTGTCGCCCAGCGTCCGGCCCTCCGCGATGTCGCGCAGCAGCCGGCGCATGATCTTGCCGCTCCGCGTCTTGGGCAGGTCCGGGACGAACAACAGGAACTTGGGCCGTGCGATCGGCCCGATGACGTACGCGACATGCTCGCGCAGCTGGACGGCGAGCGCGTCGCTCGCCTCCTGGCCGGTCTTGAGGATGACGAACGCGAAGATCGCCTGGCCGCTGATCGGGTCGTTCTTGCCCACGACCGCCGCCTCGGCGACGGACTGGTGGTCGACGAGGGCCGACTCGACCTCGGTGGTCGAGATCCGGTGCCCCGCGATGTTCATCACGTCGTCGACGCGGCCCAGCAGCCACAGGTAGCCGCCGTCGTCGCGCTTCGCCCCGTCACCCGCGAAGTACATGCCGGGGAACCGCGACCAGTACGTCTCGCGGAACCGCTCCGGGTCGCCGTAGATGCCGCGCAGCATCGCGGGCCACGGCCGGGTGAGGACGAGGAACCCGCCGCCGCCGAACGGCACGGACTCGCCGTTGTTGTCGACGACGTCGACGCCGATGCCGGGCATCGCGAACGTCGCCGAGCCGGGCTTCGTCGTCGTCACGCCCGGGAGCGGCGAGATCATGATCTGGCCGGTCTCGGTCTGCCACCACGTGTCCACGACCGGGATCCGGCCGCCGCCGATGACGTCGCGGTACCAGCGCCAGGCCTCGGGGTTGATCGGCTCGCCCACCGAGCCCAGCACCCGCAGCGACGACAGGTCGTGCGCCTTCGGCAGCTCCTCGCCCTGCTTCATGAACGCCCGGATCGCGGTCGGCGCGCAGTACAGGATCGAGACCTTGTACTCCTCGATGATGTCCCACCAGCGATGCCAGTCGGGCGAGTCCGGCGCGCCCTCGTACAGGACGCCGGTCGTGGCGTTCGCGAGCGGCCCGTAGACGATGTAGCTGTGGCCGGTCACCCAGCCGATGTCCGCCGCGCACCAGTAGACGTCGTCGGGCTTGATGTCGAACACCGCCCAGTGGGTGAACGACGCGCCGAGGAGGTACCCGGCCGAGGTGTGGAGGATCCCCTTCGGCTTCGCGGTCGTCCCGGACGTGTAGAGCAGGTAGAGCATGTGCTCGCTCTCGACCGGGACCGGGGCGCACACCTCCGGCTGCCGCTCGACGATCTCGTGCCACCAGTGGTCGCGGCGCGGGACCATGTGGGCGCCGTCGCCGAACCGGTCGACGACGATGACGTGCTCGATCGTCGGGCGTGTCCGCGACGGCCTCGTCGGCATGGTGCTTGAGGCCGACCTTCTTGCCGCGCCGCCAGCCGCCGTCCGCGGTGATCAGGACCTTCGCGCCGCAGTCGTTGATCCGCCCGGACAGGGCCTCGGCCGAGAACCCGCCGAACACGACCGTGTGCGGGGCGCCGATCCGCGCGCAGGCGAGCATCGCGATCGGCAGCTCGGGGATCATCGGCATGTAGATCGCGACCCGGTCGCCCTTGGTGACGCCCAGCTCCAGCAGCGCGTTGGCCGCCTTCGAGCTCTCGCGCATGAGGTCGGCGTAGGTGATCGTCCGGGTGTCGCCGGGCTCGCCGATCCAGTGGTACGCGACCTTGTCGCCGAGCCCCGCCTCGACGTGGCGGTCGACGCAGTTGTAGGCGACGTTCAGCTCGCCGTCGGCGAACCACTTCGCGAACGGGAGGTCCCAGTCGAGCGTGGTGGAGAACGGCGTCGACCACGAGAGCCGCTCGCGCGCCTGGGCGGCCCAGAACGCCTCGTAGTCGGCCTCGGCCTCGTCATACAGCGCGGCGGTGGCGTTCGCCTGCGCGGTGAAGGCCGGGTCGGGCGGGAAGGTCCGGGTCTCGGCGAAGAGGTTCTCGATCTCCGGCCCGTCGTGGGCCTGGGGCTCGACGCTCACGGATGCCTCCCGATGAACTCCCTGGGTCGGGTCATTCTACGCGGGCGGGTTGGCGGGCGGCCCCCTCGGATGGTCCGGTGCAGCGTGGTCAGTCCGTTCCGGCGGACAGGTCGTCCTGGGTGGGACCCTCGAGGGTGGCGCCGCCGGGCGTGAACGGGTCGACGCTCGGGTCGCGGGCGAGGACGACGCGCTGCGGCCGCGGGATCTCGATCCCGTGCGTGGAGAACGCCGCGAGCAGCCGCTTGCGGAGCTCGCCGCCCGCCGCCCACTGCTCGGTCGCCCGGACGAGGCCCAGCACCTTGATCGTGATCCCGTACTCGCCGAGCGCCTCGATGCGCTCGACGTGGGGCGCCTCCATGACCCGCCGGCGCCACTCGGGATCGGCGGCCATCGCCGTGCCGACGTCGTTGACGACGCGGGTCGCCTCCTCGATGTCGGTGCCGTAGGCGACCGTGACGTCCTGGTTGATGCGGGCCCAGACGCGGGTCCGGTTCGAGGCGACCTTGACCTCGCCGTTGGGCACGGTGTGGACGACGCCGTCGAGGTCGCGGAGCGTGGTCCGCCGGAGCGAGAAGTCCTCGACCGTGCCGCTCACCCCGGCGATCGTCACGACGTCGCCCTTGCTGTACTGGTTCTCGATGAGGATCAGGGCGCCGGTGAAGTAGTCGCGGACGATGCTCTGGGTCCCGAACCCGACGGCGATGCCCACGACGCCGAGCCCGGCGATCGCCGGCCCGATGTCGAGGTCGAGCTCGCCCAGGATCATCACCAGCGCGATGAGGAACACGAACAGGCGGATGACGTTCGTGCCCAGCGTCTCGAGCGTGTCCATCCGCTTCCGGACCTCGACCGCCGACAGCTCCTGGGCGGTGCCCTCGGTCGTCTCGCGGTCGAGCAGCGCCTTGACGACGCCGTGGACGAACAGGCGGGCGACGCGGATGACGACGAGCGAGATGCCGACGATGAGGAGGATCGGCACGCCGGGGTCGCGGATCCAGTCGAGCAGCTGGTCCCGGAGGTCGTCGGACAGGGGCATCGCCTAGAGCGTAGTGGACGATGCCCCGTGCCCGCCGGGCAGGCCGATGGTCGGCCGCCTCGCCGTCGCCGCGCGGTCAGCCGCCGGGCGTGGGCTCCGGGCCCTGGCCCCACAGCGGCCGGACCTCGATCGTGCCGAACGCGGCGACCGGGTGGCCCGCGGCGATCTCGACCGCCTCGTCGAGGCTGGCGGCCTCGATCAGGTCGAAGCCGCCGACCGCCTCCTTGGTCTCGGCGAACGGGCCGTCGGTCACGAGCCGGTGCCCGTCACGAAGACGCACGGTCCGGGCCCGGCGCGGCGGCGCCAGCTGGTCCCCGATCGTCCATGCGCCGCGGGCGCGGAGGTCGTCAAGCCAGGGGAACGACTCCTTCTCCTCGCGGCTCGGCGCCGGGCGCCGGGATCGGGCTCGGTGTCGGCATTCATCCGGCCGGCGTCCCAGCAGACCAGCAGCAGGTACTTCATCGGATCTCCTTCGTCGTGTGCGTGAGCCTGACGCAGGGACGACGGTCGCGGCCGGCACGGTTCGACAATTCGCACGCTCGTGCGAACTGTGGCGCTGCACGGGACGCGGCGATCGCGGAGGCGGTGCGGAACCCGGCGCGGACGCGGCCGGGCCGGCGGGCCGAGCCTAGGCGGCGGTCCCGCCGAGGCGGACGGAGATGGCGCCGGCGGCCTCGCGGACCTGCTGCGCGAGCTCCGGGACGCGGCGCGGGGTGACCCGGAACGCCGGGCCCCAGACGTCGACCGCGGCGATGACCTGGCCACGCGCGTCGTGCACGGGGGCCGCGATCGCGTTGAGGCCGGTGTCGTACTCGCCGAACGCCGTGGCATAGCCGCGGCGGCGGACCCGGGCCAGCTCCTCGAGGAGCGGCTCGAGATCGGTGATCGTCCGGTCCGTGAAGCGGTCGAGGCCGCGGCGGACGAGGCGCAGGATCTCGCGCTCGGGCAGCGACGCGAGGAGGACCTTGCCGCCCGCGACCGAGTGGAGCGGGACGAGGCGGCCGGTCCAGTCGCCGACGGCGACGAGGTTCGGGCCGTCGGCCTGCGCCACGGTGAGCAGCTGGTCGCCGTCGAGGACGCCGAGGCCGGTGGTCTCGCGCGTCGCGCGGGCGAGCCGGTCCAGCTCGGGCATCGCGATCGAGCGCAGGTCGAGCGTGCGCTCGGCGCGGTTCGCGAGGCGGATCACGACGAGGCCGAGGCGGTACTTGCCGCTCTCCTCGTCCTGCTCCACCAGGCCGCGCTTCTCGAGCGTCGCGAGCAGCCGCGACGCGGTGGACTTGTGCAGGCCCAGCCGGCGGGCGAGCTCGGTCACGCCGGCCTCACCGTGGCTCTCCCCCAGGGCCAGCAACAGGGCAGCCGCCCGATCGACCGACCGAACGGCATTCCCGTCGAGCGTCATGCCTTTACAACCCTCCGTGCGCGCGGGCTTCGAGGGCCGCGTCGAGCGACTCGCCGAAGATCGTCACGATGCGGTCGACGGTGTCGCCCTGGGCGTGCGCCTCGCAGACGAACCACGGCTCGCGGCTGTCCGGCTCGGGCATCGCGCCGCGGGCGTGCATCCCGATCGCGATCGCGTCGTACAGCTCGTGGTCGGTGTTCGCCCAGTCGCGGTACTCGCTCGCGACCTCGTCGGTGAACATCACGCTGAACATCGAGGGGTGCCCGGTCAGGTGGTAGGGCAGGCCCTTCGCCTCGATCAGCTGGCTGACGCCGGCCTGGATCCGCTCGCCGGTGGCGTGGATCGTGGCCAGGGCATCGGTGTCGCGGATGATCTCGAGCGTCTTGACCGCCGCCGCGGCCGCGACGCGGTTGCCCGCGTAGGTGCCGCCGTGGCTGACCTTGTCGGGCAGGACCGACATGACGTCCTCGCGCCCGGCGAACGCCGCGGCCGGGTAGCCGTTGCCCATCGCCTTGGCGTAGGTCGCGATGTCCGGCGTGATGCCGAAGAACTCCGCGGCGCCGCCCTTCGCGAACCGGAAGCCGGTCTTGACCTCGTCGAAGATCAGGAGGATGCCGAACTCCTCGGTCAGCGCGCGCATCGCCTGGTGGAAGCCCGGCTGGGGCAGGATGCCCGCGGCGTTGCCCAGGACCGGCTCGACGATGACGGCGGCGATGTCGTCGCCCTCGCGCTCGAACAGGCGGCGCAGGAACTCGATGTTGTTGTAGCGGGCCGGGATGATCGTCTTCGCGACCTGCTCCGGGATGCCGCGGCCCCAGGCGAGGGCGACGGGGTTCTCCGCGTCACCGAGCTCGCTCATGTCGTTGGGCCCGACGCTGATCAGCGCGTAGTCGTGGACGCCGTGGTACTGGCCCTCGAACTTCACGATCTTGGTGCGCTCGGTGTAGGCCCGTGCGATGCGCATCGCGTGCATCGTGGCCTCGGTGCCGGACACGGTCATCCGGGCCTTGCCGACCCACGGGTTGAGCTCCTTCACGAGCTCCATCGCGCGGACCTCGTCCTCGCTCGTGAGCGAGAAGCTGACGCCGCGGCGCATCCGCTCGTTGACGAAGTCGTCGACCCGGTCGTCGCCGTGGCCGAGGATCACCGGCCCGTAGCCGAGGCGCAGGTCGATGTACTCGTTGCCGTCGATGTCCCAGACCATGCCGCCCTTGCCGCGGTCCACGTAGATCGTGTCCTCGCCCCACGCACGGAAGTTCGAATCCGTGCCGCCCGGCAGCGTCTGCAGCGCGCGCCGGTACATGGCGAGCTGCTGGCTCCGGTCGAGGGTGGGCGCCGGTCGCGACGTGGGTTCGGCCGTCATGATGCCTCCAGGCTTCGACCCCGCGGGCCCGGGCGGGCGGCGTCGTCCGATGTGGGGCGACGGGCGGGGCTTCCCGCGGCGACTGGCCCGTGATCCGGGACAGGCGTTGCGGGATATGCAACAAGTGCGACCGATCGTGCCACACGGCTTCGAGGGGCGTCAACACGAATATCGTCCCGCTCGGCGGCCGCGCGTGCAAATCACGCACCAACGATGGCGCTGGGCGCCCTGATCCGCGTACATTGCGCAGGTGATGGACCAGCTCCGCGGGGCGCGCCGGGCGTTCGCCCTGCCCGGGCAACGACGAGGCACGCCGGCGCCGGCGGGCGGCTCGTTCTGGTACCTGAACGGCGATCCCGGCGCGGCCCGGCCGCCCCTCGAGGGTCGCGTCGCGGTCGACGTCGCGATCATCGGCGGCGGGTTCACCGGGCTGTGGACGGCGATCCGCCTGCTCGAGGCGGATCCGGCGCTGCGCGTCGTCGTGCTCGAGGCCGATCGGGTCGCGGAGGGCGCCAGCGGTCGCAACGGCGGCTTCTGCGCCGCGTCGCTCACCCACGGCCTCCACAACGGGCTCCTCCATTTCCCCGACGAGCTCGAGCGGCTCGAGGCGGAGGGACTGCGCAACCTGCGCGAGCTCGTCGCGTTCGTGCGCAACGAGGGCATCGACGCGGAGCTCGAGGAGACCGGCACCTTCGACGTCGCCGCGGAGGCGTGGCAGGTCGACGGGCTGCACGAGTACGTGGACCTCGCCGCGGCGCACGGCATCGAGCTGACATTCCTCGACCGCGAGGCGATCCAGGCCCAGGTCCACTCGCCGCGCTTCCAGGCCGGCGTCCGCGGCGGCCCGGAGCGGTGCGTGATGGTCAACCCGGCGAAGCTCGCGTGGGGCCTCGCCACGGCCGCCGAGCGGCGCGGGGCTCGGATCGCGGAAGGGCTCGCGCGTCCGGCGCCTGGACCGGCGGGCGGGCCGGGTCGAGGTGCAGGTCGACGGCGGCGGGATCGTCGACGCCGAGCACGTGATCGTCGGGCACGTCGGCGTACAGCGCCTGGATGCGGCGGCTGGCGAGCACCTTCGTGCCGGTCTACGACTACGCGCTCATGACCGAGCCGCTCACCGCGGCGCAGCGGGACGCGATCGGCTGGGGCGGACGCGAGGGCATGTCCGACGCGGGCTCCCAGTTCCACTACTTCCGGCAGTCGGCCGATCATCGGATCCTGTGGGGCGGCTACGACGCGATCTACCACCCGGGCAACGCGGTCAAGCCGTCGCACGACCAGCGCCCGGCGACGTTCGACCTGCTCGCGCGGCAGTTCGTCGAGACGTTCCCCCAGCTCGACGGGATCCGGTTCACCCACCGCTGGGGCGGCGCGATCGACACCTCGACCCGGTTCTCGGTCACGTTCGGCGAGACGCTCGGCGGTCGCGTGCACTACGCGCTCGGCTACACGGGCCTCGGCGTCGGCGCGACCCGCTGGGCGGCGGGCGTGCTGCGGGACATGGTCCTCGACCCGGGCGTCGGACGTCCTGCGGATGCGGTTCGTCCGCTCGCGCCCGTTCCCGATCCCGCCCGAGCCCGCGCGAACGCCCGCGGTGGAGCTCATGCGCCGGTCGGTCATCGCCTCCGACACGAACGAGGGACGCCGCGGGCCGTTCCTCCAGGCGATGGACGCGCTGGGGATCGGCTTCGACTCCTAGCGCCCGCGGTCGCCCTCGCGCTCGCCCGCCTCGGGGTCGCCCACACGAGCAGGGTTGCAGTTGCTTCGACCGTGATCGAACAACGCCTGGCGCACGCACAGCGGACGCACAGCCGACGCACAGTGCGCGCACCGTCGGCGCCAGGTCGGCGGTCGCCCGGTCCCACGTCGGGACACAGCCCGCTCCCAGCCGGGCCACAGCAATCGCTCAGGGACGACCGTCCTGTTCGACGGTCATCGAAGGATCTGCAGGTGCGCCGTCGTGGGCGACGCGGCCCGCGCCGGTCGGGCGCGTTGCGCGCTCAGGCCGAGGGCTTGACCCAGCCCGGCAGCTCGGCGGCGAGCGTGACCAGCGGCAGCGAGCCGTGCCCGATGAGCTGGTCGTGGAACCCCGTGAGGTCGAAGCGGTCGCCGTCGCGGGCCTCGAGCTCCTGGCGCAGCCGCCGGATCTCGCGCATCCCCACCATGTAGGTGAGCGCCTGGCCGGGCCACGCGATGTAGCGGTCGGTCTCGATGACCGCGTCGGTCTCGGACAGCCCGGTCTTGAGCAGCCAGTCGATCGACCGCTGGCGCGACCAGCCGAGGCCGTGCATCCCGGAGTCCGTGATGAGCCGCGAGGCCCGCCACGCCTGCGCGTCGAGCATGCCGAGCCGCTCGGCGTCGTTGCGGTACAGCCCCAGCTCGTCGGCGAGGCGCTCCGCGTAGAGGCCCCAGCCCTCGACATAGGCGCCGGCGACGAACCGCGCCCCGAGGCGCCGGAACACGTTGAGCTCCGGGTTCTCCATCTCGAGGGCGATCTGGAAGTGGTGCCCGGGGATCGCCTCGTGGAACGTCGTCGCGGCGAGCTTGTGATAGCCCCGGCTCGGCAGGTCGTACGTGTTGACGTAGTACGTGCCGGGCCGCGTGCCGTCGATCGTCGGCGGGTAGTAGTACGCGAACGGCGCGTCCTTCTCCTTGAACGGCTCGACGGGCTTGACGATGCAGCCGGCCCTCGGGAGCGTGCCGAACACCCGGGGCGCGATGGCGCCGGCGCGCTCGATGTCCTCGTCCGCGCGCGCGACCAGCTCCTCGACGGACGCCGGCTGGTTGGCCGGATCGGCCACGACCGCCGCGCGGTACCCGTCGACGTCGTCGCCGTAGCCGGCACGCTGCGCGATCGCCCGCCGCTCGTCGTCGATCGTGGCCAGCTCGTCGAGACCGATCTGGTGCACGTCGCGCGGCTCGAGCGCGAGCGTCGTCCAGCGCTCGATGCAGTAGCGATAGAGGGCGTCGCCGTCGGGCGCCGAGACGAGCCCGGGCTGCTCGCGCGTCGCCGCGAGGTACTCGCCCGAGAGCGCGTCGAGATACCGCCGGTCGGCCGGGTACACGACGTCGCGCACGACCTCGCGCACGCGCTCGCGGTCCTCGTCCGAGGCGACCTTCGACAGGGCCGGGATGACCGCCTCCTCGATCGGCGTGTCGACGAGCCGCTTGAGCTGGTCGATCGTCCGCTCGGCGACGATCCGCGCCGACGTCCGGCCCGAGGCGCGCGCCTCGTGGAGGATCTCGATGTTCGCGTCCATGAACGACCCGTAGGCACGCAGGCGGTCGAGCCACCGCTCGAGCCCCTCGGGCGTGTCGGCCTGCTGGAACGTGGCGACCTGGGGCAGCAGCGTCTGGGGGCCGTAGATCTGGTCGACCGCGCGGATCTCGTACACCCCGAGGGCCTCGTCGCGCTCGGCCAGGTCGGCGAGCAGCACGAGCATGCCGCGGGTCACCCGATCCTCGACCGTCAGCGTGTCCTCGGGGAGTCGCCTGCGCCGCGTCGGCCGCCGCACGGACCGCCTCGATCCCCGCCAGCCGCCCCGCCTTCGAGGGATCGGGCAGGAGGTCGTCGTAGCGGGTGTCGCCGTAGACCGTCGCGGACGTCGGGTTCAGGCGGAGGAATGCCTCCCAGAACGAGGACGCTGACCTCGTCCATCGCGGTCGGCTGGGTCGTCGTCTCGGTCACGCGGGCTCCCCCTGGTCACGGCAGGCGGTGTGGTGGACGCGGCCTAGGGTAGCGCGGGTCCCGGCGGCATCCGTGCGGGCGCCCGCGACCCCGATCAGCCGAACAGCGCCATCTGGTCCCCGGTCCGCTCGACGTCCGGGTCGAGGCCGAGGAGCGGCTCGAGGTCCGCGAGCGCCGGCTCGTCGCGCCGCGCCCAGTCGCGGAGGTGGTTCGCCTTGATGAGGTGCCAGCTGCCGGCCTCGAGCGCGTCGCGCAACAGCGGCGAGCGGTCGAGCTTGTGGCGGACGAGCTCGCTGCGCTCGGGCAGCACGACGAGGAAGCGCACGACGCGGTCGTCGTCGGCCATCCGGGCGTGCCGGCGGAGGACGGGCTCGCCGAGCATCGCCGTCCACTCGACCTCCCACAGCCAGGCGGCCCGGCCGCGGACGTACCAGATGACGTCGACGTCCTCGAGCTCCTCGCCCCGGATGCGCCCGAACGACGGCGGTCCCGGCGTGCTCCCGGTCGTCGAGCCGGTCGGCCAGCGGGACACCTGCGAGGCGGCGCGACTGCTGGCGCCGCCCGATCCAGCACGCGTAGCCGAGCCGGTGTCCGAGGTCCACGAGGTCCGCGATCCGCTCGCCGTGCTCCTGGCTGCGCTTCACGACGTCGTCGGCGGTGAGGAGCCGGTCGGGGGTGCTGGCCAGGCTCCGGTAGCTGTCGAGGCACGCGCGGACGAGCGCCTCGTCGGGGAGGTCGGGGCCGGTGAACAGGTTCGCGATCCGCTCGAGGAACTGCGCCTCGGACATCGGTCCGGCGGTCGACAGGAGGCTGTAGACCGCCCACTCGACCCGGTCGGCGAGCGGCGCGGCGGCCGCGTCGCGGTCGGTGCGGTCGCCGAGCCACCACCGGTCGTCGCCGATCTTCACCAGGCGACGGCCGTCCGCACCCTCGAGCGCCTCGCGGATGAGGGCGACGAGCCGCTCGACGTGATCGACGGGCTCCGGCGGGCGTGGCCGGGGGCGCGGCGTCAGGTGCCGCCTCCGCGGCCGGCGGCCGCACGAGGCGCCGGAGGTGGCCCGCCCGGTCGAGGCCGACGAGGATCTCGCCGACGAGCCCGGTCTCGGTCACGGGCTCGCCCCGGAGCTTGAGCACGTCGACCGCGGCCTCGACGACGGCGCGCGTCGCGTCCTGGGCCGAGAACGGCGCGTTGACGACCCGCTCGGCGGGCGCGAACAGCCGCTCGGCGGGCACGACGTCCGGGTCGCCGGCGCCGCCCGGCAGCGGGTCGAGCACGACGTTCGCCCGGGTCCGCGGGCCGCCGGGGATCGCGCCCGAGCCCGGCGGGACGAGCTCCACGACCCCGCCGCGCTCGCGCCCGGCCTCGGGCAGGCGCGCCGCCGCGAGCCGGTAGCCGGCGGTGATCCCGCCGAGCACCGTCGCGACCAGCGTCTCGGTCCCGTCGCCCTCGAGCAGGAACACGATCCGGGCGTCCTTCGCGAGGGCCGGCTCGACGCCGCGCAGCGTCCGCGTGATCGCCGCGGCCTGCCACCCCCACGACGGCCGGACCGCCGGCCCGAACAGCGGCTCGAGCGGGAGCGACGCCGCGGCGTCCCGGCCGAGGACCCATGCCGTCCCGTGGTACGCCCAGGCGAGCCGGTCGGCGACGGGCCGGAGCGGCGGCATCCCGAGCACGAGCCGGATCCGCGGCCGTGCGCCGCCCCGCGAGAGGTGCTCCGCCTCCAGCTCGAGCGCCCCGATCGCCGCCGGCGTCGACTGCTTGAGGACGACCGACGACGACCCCTCGACGAGGCTGCGCAGGTCGTCGCCCGAGCCGCGCCGGCACCGGGCCCCACGCGCCGCTCTCCAGCCGCTGGACGAAGCCGCGGACGATCCGCACCCCGTCCTCGAACGCCAGCCACGGGTTCCGCTCGCGCCACTGCGCCGTGCCCGGGACCTTGACGTGCCCGTTCGCGATCCGGATCGGCGCGAGCCGGCCGGGCGACGTCGCGAGGCGGCTCGCGGGGGCGAGCGCGTGGAGCAGCGCGAGCCGGAGCGCCGCCTCGATCGGTGCGGCGCGGAGGTCGTCCTCGATCCGCTCGAGGATCGCGCCGAACGCGGACAGCTGGCGCGGCGTATGGAGGCCGAGCAGCTCGCGCGGCAGGTCCTCGCCGCCCTCGAGCACCGGGAACCGGGCGGCGAGCGCGCCCCGCAGCTCGAGGCCCTCGGGGTCGCGGGCGCGGGCGAGGTCCTGGGCGTCGAGCGGGGCCTGGCGCTGCTCCCCGCCGCCCAGCTGGTCGCGGCAGATCGGGCAGCGGTAGTGCTTGCGGACGCGGCTCGGCCGGGCGCAGCGTGCCGTCCTCGTCCTTCGCCTCGGCCGCCCAGGTCAGCTCGTCGAGGACGACCGGCCGGTCGCAGGTCGCGCAGCGGCTCGCGAACCGGTCGGCGATCGACGCCTTGAGGCTGGACTCGCGGCGGGCGGATGCCCCGAGCGCCTGGACGGCGGCATCGAGGTGGCGCAGGTCCGGCGGCCGCAGCACGAGCTCGGCGAGCAGCCGGTCGAGCGGCGTGGACTCGAGGCTGATCCCCTTGCGCTGCATGTCGATCGCGGCCCGCGCGACCCAGCCGCCGCGGCCGAACAGGTCGAGCACGATCTCGCCCGGCTGGGAGCTCGCCTCGAGCCGCGCGGTGACGAGCGCGGGCGGCGGGGGTGGGGCGAAGCGCTCGAACGCGGGGAGGCTGAACCCCGGTTCGGCACGCAGGAGGAGCGCACGACCCGCCATGACGTCCGATTGTCGCAGACACGCCCGGCGCGACGCGGGTCCGGGAATCGAGAACGGGGCGCCTCGCGGCGCCCCGTTCGTCCATGTGGTGCGAGGGCCGGTCTACGGCTCCTCGAGCTCGTCGGTCTCCTCGACGAACGCCTCGTCCGTCGTCTCCTCCGGCGGCAGGACCCGATCGAGGTTCTCGATCTCCTCGTCCTCGATGTCGTCCTCGAGATCGTCCTCGAGATCCTCGTCCTCGCGGACGAGCGTGCCCTTCGTGTACGGGCGCAGGTCCGTCGACTTGGCGGCGGTCGGGAACGAGACCTTGCCGTAGTTCCGGGGGTCCTGGAAGACCTCGCGGATGATCAGCCGGACGTCCTTGTCACCCAGCGACGTGACGCCGGCCAGGTACTTGTTGCCGTCGGCCATCAGCTTGAGCAGGCGGGCGGCGACCCGCGGCTCGACGATGCCGATGCGCATCCCGTTGCTGATCGCGATCAGGCGGTTGCCCTCGGGCGTCAGCTCGACCGCGTCGCCCGGGTTGACCTGGGCGAGCTCGCCCGGCCGGGCGAGGTTGGTCAGGTGCGCGAAGCCGGTCTTGCCGGTCTCCTCGACGAAGATGCTGACCGGGGCCTTGGAGCCCTCCTTCGCCGGGACGGTCTTCTCGCCGGCCTCGACGAGCAGCACCTTGAGGCGGTCGATGTTGCGCTCGGCGATCCGGTTCGTCGGGTCGAGGGCGAGCGCCTTCTGGTAGTGCTCGCGCGCGGAGGCGAGCTCGCCCAGCTCCCACAGCGCCTTCGCGAGCCGGTTCTCGGCCTCGGAGTCGGCGCTCAGCTCGAGCAGCCGCCGGTTGGTCTCGGCCGCGTCCGCCCACTGCGCGTCGGTCGCCTGCGCGATGGCCTGCTCGGCGAGCTGGCGCTTCAGGCGCGTCTGGCCCGCGGGCGTCTGGGCTGCGGCGTCGATCTCGGGGAAGGTCACTGAGGGGTCGTCCTTTCGGTCCAGGAGCGCGTCGCGCGGGTCACGTGTCCGGTGCGTGGGGACACGCCGAAACGGCGCGGTCGCGGCACATGGTTCTAGCACCCGGGGGTCGAAGCGTCAAACGGGCAGGGGGTTCGGGACGCCCCCGGCGCCGGTCGCGGGACGGCTCAGCCGGCGAGCTGGAGGTTCCACGCGATGACGACGACCCCGAGCACGGCGAGGACGACCAGCTCCAGCACGAAGCGGGGCTGCCGGCGGCGCGCGGGTGCGCTGCCGTGGAGCGCATCCCACAGGTAGAACACGAGCGTCAGGACGACCGGGCCGAGCAGCCGCGGCGTGTCGATCGCCCGGGTCGCGCCCGCGGTCACGGCGATGACGAGCGCGTAGGTGAGGGCCGAGCGGGCGGCATCGGCGGCGGACCCGTAGCGCATCACCGCGAGGCGGTAGCCCAGCAGGAGGGCGATGAGCGCGACGTCGAACGCCAGCACGACGAGCCAGCCGAGCGCGAGCGTGCCGCCGCCGGCCGTCGCGCCACCGGGCGCCGCGAGGCCGTCGGGCACGAGCGTCGCGACGCCGGTGAAGGCGACGAACGCCGCCAGGAGCGCGGTCAGCAGCACCCGCGACCGGTCGGACTCGCTGGGGCTCGTGTGCTGGCCGAGCAGCCGGATCTCGAGCGCGAGGATGCGGTCGAGGACGATGGCGAACCCGCCGAGCGCGGGGATCATCGGCAGGCCGGCCGGGACGAGGTGGATCGCCGCGCCCGCGCCGCCGGTCAGGACCGCCGGGACGAGGAGGTGCTCGAACGGCCGCCGGTTGCGCTCCGACGCGAGCACGCCGATCCCCGCCAGCAGCATGACCACCGGCAGCAGCCCGGAGATGAGGAACGCGTCGGCCGGCTCGACGAGCCGGGTGAACGCGACGAGGATGACCGCCACGAGGACGAGCTCGCGGCGCGCGAGCACCGCCGACGGCGAGGTGAGGTCCCGGGGAAGCATCGCCGGGGATCGTACGTCCTGGCTCACACGCGCGAGGGCTTGCCCGCGACCCACTCGAGGAGCTCGTCGAGCGGCAGCGGTGTTGAGCACGTGCCGCGGCTCGACCCACGCGCGGCGCGCCTGGTCGACGCCCCAGCGGACGTAGTCGAGCTCCTCGGTCCGGTGCGCGTCGGAGTCGATCGACAGGACGCAGCCCACCTCGTGCGCGTGGCGCGCACGCTCGGCCGCGAGGTCGAGCCGGTGCGGGGAGCCGTTGATCTCGAGGGCCGTCCCGTTCGCGGCGGCGGCCTCGAACACGGCGTCCCAGTCGAGGTCCAGGTCGTCGCGGGTCTGGATCATCCGGCCCGACGGGTGGGCGATCACGTCGACGTGGGGCGAGCGGATCGCGTTGAGCGTGCGCCGGGTGAGCTCGGCGCGCGGCTGGCGGCGGGCGACATGGACCGAGGCGACGACGAGGTCGAAGCGGGCGAGGAGGTCGTCCTCGTAGTCGAGGTTGCCGTCGGCGCGGACCTCGAGCTCGCAGCCGTGGAGGAGCCGGAAGCCGCCCGGGTTGGCGCCCTCGGGGAGCTCGCCGCGCGGCCTCCTCGTCGGCGAACCGGGCGTTGAGCGCGGCGATGATCACGCGCTCCTCCTCGACCCGGTCCGGGGTCAGCCCGCGGGCGATGGCCAGGCTCTGCGAGTGGTCGGTGAGCACCTGGTAGGCATAGCCGAGCCGGCGGGCGGCCTCGGCCATGACCTCGATCGAGTGGACGCCGTCGCTCCAGTCGGAGTGGCTGTGCAGGTCGCCGCGGAGGTCGGCGCGGGTGATGAGCGTCGGCAGGCGGCCGTTCGCGGGCCGCCTCGATCTCGCCCCGGTCCTCGCGCAGCTCGGGCTCGATGTACGCGAGGCCGAGGAAGTCGTACGCCCCGGCCTCGTCCTCGAACGTGCGCAGCTCGGCCTCGGCACCGGTGAGCGGCCGGCCCTCCTCGTCGATCCGGAGGAAGCCCTTCTCGGACAGGCTCCAGCCGAGGTCGCGTGCGATGCCGCGGAGCCGGATGTTGTGGTCCGCCGACCCCGTGAAGTGGATGAGGTACGTCCCGGCCTCCCCCGGCGGCATGACCATGAGGTCGACCTGCGGCCCGCGCAGGACCGTGACCGCCGCCTTCGCCTGGCCCGCGCCCAGGACCTGGTCCACCACGCCGAGGTGGGTGAACCGATCGACCACCGTCTTCGCGTCCGCCGTCTCGACGAGCAGGTCGAGGTCGCCGATCGACTCCCGGCGGCGGCGCAGCGAGCCCGCCTGGACGATGCGGGTGACGCCGGGCACGCCGCGCAGCTGCTCGGCGAGGTCGTCGCTCGCGGCCTGCGCCCGGTGGATGAGCAGCCGGCGCGGGGCGGTCTCGAGCTTCTCGATCCCCTCGAGGATGCGCTCCTCGGTGCTCGCCGAGATGCCCTTGAGCGTCCGCAGGCGCTGTTCCTGCGCCGCCTGCTTGAGGCCCGGCAGGTCCGCGATCCCGAGCGCCTCCCACACGATCCGCACGGTCTTCGGCCCGACGCCCGGGATGCGCAGCAGGTCGACCAGGGTGTGCGGGATCTCGGCCCGCAGCTTCTCGTAGTACGCCATGTGGCCGGTCGTGGCGAGCTCGAAGATCTTGTCGGCGATCGCCTGGCCGACGCCGGGGATCGGCCGCCGCTCGCCGGCCGCGTACGTCGCCGCGACGTCGAACGGCGCCCGGGCGATCGCGTCCGCGGCCCGGTGATAGGCGACGGTCTTGAACACGAGCTCGCCCTTGACCTCGAGGATGTCGCCGATCTCGTGGAAGACCCGCGCGAGCTCGCCGTTGGTGACCGCCCGCGGCGCCTCGGGCTCGTCGCCGTCCTCGTCGTCGCGCGGCGGCTCGTCGTCGATCGGCGCCTGCGGCGGGCAGGGCGATCTCGCGTCTCGGCATGGTCCGCAGGGTACGCGGGTGGCGGCGAGGCCTTGTTCGCGCGTGTCGCGCTCCGGCCATCATCGCGCGATGGCTCGTCCGCGGCCTGCATGGCCACTCGTCGCCGGCGTCGTCGCCCCGCTCCTGTTCACGGCGGTGTGGCTCATCGACGGTGCGACGCGCGTCGGGCTATGACCCGATGCGCCACCAGGTGAGCCTGCTGAGCCTCGGCGATCGGGGCGGCTGCAGGTCGCGAGCTTCGTCCTCACGGGCGTGCTGCTGCTCGTGTTCGCGCGCGGCATGCGCGCAGGTGCTGCGGGCCGGCGCCGCCAGGCGCGTGATCCCGGGTGCGGTCGCGCTCTCCGGCGTCGGCTTCCTGCTCGCCGGCGTGTTCTCGACCCAGCCGATGTTCGGCTATCCGCCGGGAACCCCGGAAGGGCTGGCGGCGGCGGTGACGCTCACGGACACCATCCACCTCCTGGCCGCATTGCTGCTGTTCGCCGGGTTGCTCGCGCTGCCCGTCGCCCTCGCGCGACGCTGGTGGCTCGCCGGGGACCGCGGCTGGGCGATCGCGTCGGCGATCGTCGCCATCGTCGTGTTCGTCACCTTCGGGCTGTCGGGTGGCGGCCCGTCAGGCGAGCTGCTCGTCCCGGCGGCGAGCGGCCTGCTGCAGCGGGTCTCGCTCGTCGCGGGTCTGGGCTGGGTCCTCGTCCTGGCCAGTCCGAACGATCCGCGAGCCGGATCGCGTCTAGCCTCGGATCGAACGCTAGGCGGCGACCACCCGGTCCCGGCCGCCGCGCTTCGCGCGGTAGAGCGCCTGGTCCGCCTCGTCGATCACGTCCTCGAGCTGCTGGTCCGGCGACGACGCGACGGACACGCCCACCGACACCGAGACGCCCGGCACGCCGATGTTGCGCAGGTTGAGCGACGAGACCGCCTTCCGCACCCGCTCCCCCACCTCGAGCGCGATCCCGGGCCCCGGGTTCCGCAGCAGCACGGCGAACTCCTCGCCGCCGAACCGCGCGGGCACGTCGCCCTCGCGCACCGCGCCCGCGATCGCCTGCGCGACCTCGCGCAGGACGTGATCGCCGACCGCGTGCCCGAACGTGTCGTTGAGCTTCTTGAACCGGTCGATGTCGATCATCAGCACGCCGACCTGGTCCTCGGCCCGGCGGCGCTTGGCCAGCAGCCCGAGGTACTCGTCGAAGTAGCGGCGGTTCGGGAGGCCGGTCAGGGCGTCGGTCGTGGCGCGGGCCTCCGCGTCGCGCAGCGAGTAGACCCGGGCGAGCGCGGCCGATGCCTCGACCGCGGCGGCCTCGAGGATCCGGCTCGCGGACGCCGGCCACGGGACGCGGGTCCGGCGGGACAGCACGATCGCGCCCTCGACCCGGCCGTTGACGCGGAGCGGGGCCGCGACGACGTTGGCCAGCCCGTAGGCCGCGCGCAGCCGGTCCGCGATCCGGTCGGCGATGCGCTGGTCGGCACCCTCGCGGGCGGGGACGGCATGCCGGCCGCGGCTCCACCCGGCCGGCGGACGTGGCGTAGGTGGTCGGGCCGGCCGCTCCGGTCAAGGCCCAGGCCCTCGCGACCCGAGCCCGCGCCGACGACCGCCAGCCGGTCCGCCGCGATGCCGAGCGGGACGAGCTGGGGATCGCCATCGGGATCGGGCTCGATCGGGACGGCGGTGAGGCGCCGGCCCCGGGCGGCCGCGACGGCGAGCTCGGACAGGGCCTCGTCCTCGGCCGGGTCCTCGAGCTCGGACAGCGGCAGCGACGTGCGTGACGTGGGCGCGCCGGGTCGCGTCGGCGACAGCAGCGCCTCCAGCGAGCGGCCCTCGGGCCGGCGGCGGACGACGGCGACGTGATCGGCGCCGGTCGCGACGCCCAGCTCCTCGACGATCGCGTCGACGATGGCGTCAGGCGAGACGGACCGGGCGAGGCCGCGGAGGATCCGGGCGAACGACTCCGCCTCGTTGCGGCGGGTGCCCTCGATGCCCGCGGCCTCCTGCTCGCGCACGGCGGCGATGCCGCACAGCCCGATGAGGCCCAGCACGAGCAGGTCGATGGGGTGCGGATCGAGGAACAGGCGCGCGATCTCGATCGAGGCCAGCGCGACGAGGAGGACGAGGAAGGGTCGTCGGCCCAGGGCCCGCAGGTCGATGCGTTCCCAGAGGTCGCCGAACGACGGTAAGCGGTTCCTCACCCTGGGTCCCAAGCATGGGACCGGATGCCGGCCGGGGCAAGGGTGGTCGCCAGTACTGATGGCGACGGGAGTCCTGGTACTTCCGTACCCGGTCAGGCCTCCCCTGACCGCACCGGAGCCACCCCGATCGGCTCGCCGGCCTCGCGCGGGCCGCGACCCCGTCCGACGGGTCGCGCGAACCGGCCGCCGGCCTCGGCGAGGGCGCCGCGCGTCGCGGTCCCCGTCTCGAACCGGTTGCCGCCGAGATCCTTGGCGTCGTACAGGGCGACGTCGGCCGCGGCGATGAGCGTCGTCGCCGAGTAGCCGTCGCGCGGGTGCGTGGCGACGCCCATCGACCCGCCGATCGCGAACGGCTGGCGGCCGTGGGCGACGAACGGCGATCCCTGGAACGCGGCGAGGATCCGCTCGGCGACGCCCGCCGCGTCCTCGCGCCCGGTCTCCGGGAGGATGAGCGCGAACTCGTCGCCGCCATAGCGCGCGGCGACGTCCGACGCGCGCAGCGTCCCGCGGATGAGCTCCGCGACGTGGACCAGCACGCCGTCGCCGTACACGTGGCCGTAGGTGTCGTTGACGACCTTGAAGTCGTCGAGGTCGAGCATCACCACCGACAGCGGCCGCCGCGTCCGGACGGCCCGCACGACCTCCTCGGACAGGCGCTCGTGGAGGTAGCGGTGGTTGAAGAAGCCGGTCAGCGGGTCGCGGTCGGCGAGGTTGCGCGCCGTCTCGTACAGCCGGGCGTTCTCGAGCGCCATCGCCGCCTCGTGGGCCATCGTGCGCACGATCGTGATCTGGCTGGCGTCGGACAGCGGGCGGCCCTGCGAGGCGAGCTCGACGAGGCCGATCGCCTCGCCCTTCGCGACGAGCGGCAGCATCACCAGGCCGCGCATCCCGACCTCGCGCAGGAACTCGACCTCGGCCGCGTCCGCGGTGGGGTCCTCGGTGTCGATGACCGAGATGCCGCCCTCCTCGAGGACGCGCAGCGTCTCCGGGAACCCCTCGAGCGGGTAGTAGTCGTCGAGCGTCTCGCGCAGCTCGGGCGGGAACGAGCCCAGCGTCCGCACCCGGCCGTCGGCCCGGTCCCAGTCGCTGATCTGCGCCTGGTCGGCGCCCGCGGCCCGGGCGAGGTGCTCGGCCATGAGGTTGGCGACGTCGACCGGGTTGAGCGACCGCGACAGGGCGCTGCTCATGTCGAGCAGCTGGCGCAGCTCGGCCGCGAGGTGGCGGGTCTCGGCGACGTGCGAGGCGCCGGCGAACGCGGTTGCCGCGAGGTCGCCGAGGATCGACAGCAGCCGCAGGTCGTCGTCGTCGAACTGGCGCAGCCCGAGCTTGGACAGCGTGATCACCCCGACGAGGGCGTCCTCGTGGACCATCGGCACGACGAGCATCGACTCGTCGACGTCGTCCGTGCCCGGGATCGTCATCCCCCGCTGGTCGTCGTTCGCGTCGTCCACCCGGATCGCGGTCCGGTGGCGCGCGACCCAGCCGGTGAACCCCTCCCCGACCGTGGTCCGCAGGATCTTGAGGTCCACCTTGTCGTACGCGCCGACCCGTCCCTCGAACGCGACCGGGACGAGCTCGTCGCCCGGCTCGAGGAGGTAGACCCGGGCGTTGTGGTAGTCGATGACCCGGCGGGTCTCCTCGACGACGGCCCGCCCGACGTCCTCGGGCGTGAGGCTGCTGCTCATCCGGCGCGCGGCGTGCTGGAGGACCTGGAGCTGGGCGCTGCGGCGTGACTCCTGGGCCCGTGCCCGGCCGACGAGCGCGCCCGTGACGAGCAGCGTGCCGCCGATCGTGAGATCGAGCACGACGACGACGTCCTCGAGCGACGACGGGCCGCCGTGAAGCGCCCAGCCGGTGATGCCCAGGAGCAGGATCAGGACGCCGCCCGCGAACGCGAGGGCGTGGAGTCGCGCCTTGCCGACGGGGAGGTGTCGGACGACGGCGCGGCGGACCGGGACGAGGCGGGGGTGCACGGACCCGATGCTGCCAGCCGAAGGGGGTCCCGGGGCACCGATCGAAAGTACCGCAAGTGCCCCGGACCCCACCGGAGTCAGCCGCCCGGGCGGGCTCCGAATGCGGCCAATTCGGGCCGTGCGAGCTGCCGATCGCGTGGTACGAATGCGGCGTCATCCGGCACTTCGGTCCGGGGGCGCGGCGGGGACGCCACTTCCACGATTGTCCCATGCGCCCTGCAACCTTCCTCGCGGTCCGTCACTTCACGGTTGCGCTCGTCGTGGCCGTCGCCGGGCAGGTCGCCGGTGCCGCACCTGCAGCAGCCGCATCGGGCCTGTCAACACGCACCGTCGCCGAGTTCGATGCCGGCGAATGGATCGTGGCGACGGGGTCCGGGTCGGTCACGACGGTCCACAGTCCCTCGACCTCCGGGGACGCGCTCGAGATCGCGTACAACGTCGGCGCCGGCGGCCTGGCCATCGCCACCACGGCGACGGCCCCGGGGATCCCGGGTGCGCCGCGCTCGGTGGAGGTTGATGTTCACGGGGACGGAAGCTGGAACGTGTTCTACGTGGAGCTGCGCGACGCGACCGGTGAGGTGTTCCGCTACTGGGCAGGGACGCAGGACGCTGGCTCGCTCGGCTTCGAAGGCTGGCGCACGTTGACCTTTCCTGTCGGCCGGTCGAGCGACACCCTGGTTGCCCACACGGGCGGCGATGAAGACGGCGTCATGGACTTGCCGACATCGCTGTACCACCTCGTCGTGTATCCGGGTCCGAACCCGCAGGCGACGAGCTCGACGATCGTCGTCGATCACCTGGTCGTCGTCACGGACACGGAGTCCCACGCCGCGGTGACGCCGGGCACGATCGCGGCGTCGGCGGGCGAGACGGCAACGGTCTCGGCGGGCGCGAGCGACGCAGGGCCGGTCAAGGTCCGGCTGTTCGATGTGGACGGCTACGACTGGTCATGGTCCCCCGACGTCGACGGCTCGTCCCGGGCGGAGACGAGCTGGAACGGGCGGACCAGTGGTGGCGCCCTGCTCCATGGGTCCGTGACCGCTCGCGTGACGCTCGATCGGGACGACGCCACGTACCGCTTCGATTATCCCTACGCCGCCGGGGTCGCCGCCCACCCGGCGGCCGGGCTGGCCGGTTCCACGCCCGGACTCAACACGTTCCTCACGACGATCGACACGAACCGCCGCGACCGCGTCGAGTCGCTCGCCACCAAGGCCGAGCAGGCACGCGTCCAGGTGCTGCGCGAGTCCTTCGACTGGCATCGGGTCGAGCCGCGCCGCGGCTACTTCGAGTGGGCGAAGTTCGACCAGGCGGTCGAGGTCGCGGCCGCCCACAACCTGGCGATCCTCGGTCGGCTGCAGTACTCCGCTGGCTGGGCAAGCTCGGCCCCGGCCTCCGTGACCGGCACTGCCCGCTACTACTACCCGCCCGACGATCCGGACGATTTCGCGGCCTACGCGGCGGCGGTCGTCGAGCGCTACAAGGACCGCGTGCACGTGTGGGAGATCTGGAACGAGCCGAACGAGGCCAACCTGTGGCGGCCGTCGCCGAGCCCGTCCGGCTACGCGGCGCTCCTCAAGGCCGCCTACGGCGCGATCAAGGCGGTCGATCCCGACGCCATCGTGGTCTCCGGCGGGCTGTCGACCGGACCCGACCGGGCGTTCCTCGACGGGCTCGAGGCGGCCGGCGCGTGGGACGACTTCGACGTCCTCGGGATCCACGCCTTCGTGAACGACAACCCGTCGAGCTCGACCAGCATGTTCCCGGTCTGGCTCGATCTCGCCAAGGCGACGGTCGCGGCCAAGGGGTCCAAGCCCATCTGGATCACGGAGTGGGGATGGTCGACGTACACGAACGGCGTGTCCGAGGCGACGCAGGCGAAGGACATCGCGAACGGGTTCCGCGTGGCGGCGTCGAAGGGGATCGACGGGATCGTGCTGTACGAGCTCGAGAACTACGGCAGCAACACCGGTCGCGAGCTCGACAACTTCGGGATCGTCACCACCACCGGGCGTTACAAGCCCGCATTCGACGTCGTGAAGTGCGCATCGACGGCCCTCCGCGCCGAGCATGTGCCCTCCTGCACGCCGGACACCACGCGTCCCACCGTCACGGCACGCAGTCCGGGATCGGGATCGGCCGGGGTCGCGCGTGACATCCGTCCCAAGGTGGTGTTCAGCGAGGCCGTCAAGGGCGTGAGCAGCAGCTCCGTCCGGCTCAGGGACGTCACGACGGGCACCTGGAAGCAGGCGACGGTCAGCTACGACTCCAGCGCACGCCGGGCGACGCTCGTACCCTCGTCCCTGCTGTCGCCGCGCCATACCTATCGCCTCTACCTGACGAGCTCGATCAAGGACGGGTCGGGCAACTCGCTGTCCTCTACGAGCTGGTGGTTCAAGGTCACCAGCGACAGCACCCGGCCCAAGATCACCGGCCGCTCCCCAGGCCGGTATGCCACAGGCATCGCCACAACCTCCAATGTGTACGTGGCGTTCAGTGAGCCGATGCGCGCCTCCACGATCCCCGGCGCGGTGCGGCTTCAGGACACGTCGACCGGAGCAGCCGTCCCGGCGCGCGTCACGTATGACGCCGGCCGCCGGCGTGCGACGCTCGATCCCTCCGGCGCGCTCGCGGTTGGGCGGACGTACCGGGTAACCGTCACCACATCCGCCAGGGACGGAGCCGGCAATCGGGTCTACGGATCCACCTGGACATTCAAGACCCGGCCCTGACGCACGCATCAGTGCGACGGGGCTCGGGTCAGCTGCGACGGCGCCGCGCCTTCCGTTCCGCGATGAGGCGTCCGAGCAGGGCCTCATACTGGTCGGTCACCGCGTCCCAGGAGTACACGAGCGCCGCTCGTTCCCGGTGCCGCCGTCCGATATCGTTCGGCGCCGGCGACGACGGGATCGTCGAGCAGCTCCTGCAGCGACGCCGTCAGCGAGCCGCGATCCGAGAACAGGACAGCGGTGTCCGCGACGACCTCACGGTTCTCGGGGGTCCCCAAGGCGAACACGAGATTGCCGGCACCCATTGCCTCGATGAGCGCCGGGTGCGTCCCACCGACCTCGGTCGCCTGGATGTACGCGAACGCACCCCGCTGCAGGTCGCGATAGCCGTCGCCGTAGATGCCGCCCAGCATGCGAACCCGATCGTCAGCAGCCGCCAGGTCGTCGAGGCGCCGGCGGTAGGCGGCGGCGTAGGGAGCGTCGCCGACGATCACCAAGGGGACCGCGGTCGTGACTTCTCGGTACGCCTCCATCACCAGGTGGGCGTTGTTCTCGGGCTCCAGTCGGCTCACGTACAGGATGTACCGACCAGGTTCGACGCCATACGGCCGCAGGTCAGGCGGCGGATCGCGAGGCAATAGGGTCGACCCGTACGGGATCATCGTGCTCCGGGCGTCGTACCGCTCCCGGTAATAGCGCTCGATCACGTCAGCATCGGAGATGATCGCGTGCGGAAGGATGGTCGCCATCCGCTCCGAGACCCGATACCAGCCCCGACCGACCGGACCCCACTTGGCTCGCTTGCGCTCGATCCCGTCGACGTTGAGGGCGACCGGCGTGCCCAGCAGCCGCGGCACCACGGCAAACACGGCATTCGCCGCGTTGACCAGCAGGATGGCGTCGAACCTTCGCGGCGCCGCGTCGAGGATCGACAGGGCGGTGTGGGTGACGGTCTCGGTGTACTTCCCGGGCATCATCGCGACGAAGCGCTGGCGCACGCCCGGAGGCGGTGCGCCCTCGTCGACCCTCCCTCGCCGACAGTACACGGTGACGTCGTGCCCTCTCGACGCGAGGCGCGCCGACAGCTCCGCGGCGAGCGTCTCGAACCCGCCGTAGCGCGCGGGGACACCGCGCATGCCGATGAGCGCGACCCTCATCCGACAGGCTCGCGTGTGTCCGGCTCCCAGGATGCGGGCCGCTCACGGAGGCCGAGGCGCCACGCAACGCCCGAGGCGATCCTGACGGCCGCGTGGCCATCCCCGTATGGGTTGGGCTTCCCGGTCTCCGGGTGCGGTGGCGTGCGGAGCAGCCGGTCGACGGTGGCGAACACCGCATCGGGCTCGGTTCCGGCGAGGGTTGCGAGGCCGAGCTCGACGCCTTCGGGCCGCTCCGTGACATTGCGGAGGATGACGACATGCACGCCGATGCTGACGCCCTCCTCGACCATGCCGCCGGAGTCCGTGACGACGAGATCGCTCGCCGCCATCAGCGATGCCATGTCGCCGTAGTCGAGTGGCTCGATCAGTTCGAAGTTCTCGACCCGGACAGGACCGGCACGACCGCCTCCCGCACGACCGGGTTCATGTGCATCGGGTACACGAACCGGAGGTTCGGATGACCCCGGGCCACACGGGCGAGCGCGCCGGCAAGGTCGGGCAGGATCGCCCAGTTCTCGCGCCGGTGCATGGTGACGGTGACGAGTCGCTTCCCGAGCCATCGCTCGGGTAGCAGCTTGCGCCCGGCGGCCATGCGGATCGCGTCAACGCCGGTCTGCCCGGTGACGAGGATGCGCTCAGGATCCTTGTGCTCTCGGACCAGGTTCGCGCCCGCGAGCGGCGTCGGGGCGAAGTCCGTGTCGCTGAGCTCGTCGATGAGCCGGCGGCTTGCCTCCTCCGGAAAGGGCTCGTCGAGACGGCCCGAACGGAGCCCTGCCTCCACATGGCCGACGGGGATCCGCTCGAGGAACGCGGACAGGGTCACGCAGAACGCGGAGATCGTGTCGCCGTGCACGAGCACGTAATCCGGCCGGTGCTCGCGGAGCGCCCGCGCGGTCGCCTCGATCACGCGTGAGGACAGCTCGGGGAGCGGCTGGCGGGCAAGCATCACCCCGAGATCGATGTCGCCCGTGATCCCGAACACCTCCAGCGCGGAGTCGAGCTGCTCGCGGTGCTGGCCGGTCAGGAGGACGATCACCTCCAGCCCGGCGACCTTCCGGAGCTCGTAGATCACCGGCGCCATCTTGATGGCCTCCGGCCGCGTGCCGAATGCCACCATCACGCGCTTCACGCGGCGCGACCGGCGAGCTCGCGGACGAAGGACCGCATGTCCGCCGCACGGGCAGCCCACGTGTTGGCCGCGAGGAACGACGTGGCGGCAACCGGCTCCGGAGCCATCGCGGCAGGGTCCTGCCACAGTCGGCGCAGGAGCTCCAGGAACTCGTCGGTTGTCGAGTAGAAGTGAACCAGGCCGCGATAGCGCTCCAGCTCGTCGTACCAGACGCTGATGACGGGCCGCCCGAGCGCAACGTATTCATACAGCTTGACCGGGTCGACGCCGCGGATGAGGTCGTTGACGACGAACGGCATCACCAGGGCGTCGACGCCGCCGGCGACCTTCGGCAGCTGATCGTGATCGACAGGTCCGTGGAGCACCAGCCGATCCATTGGCGGCGGAGGCTCGGGCGCCGGGCCCCAGAGGTGGAACTCGAGCGACGGGTCGGCCTCGAGCGCGCGCGCGACCAGGTCGCGGTCGAGCCACTGGAGATCGTGCCAAAGTAGCCCAGCCGTCGCACAGGCCCATCTGGCGTTGGGGCAGTTACACGGACCAGCGACCCACCGTGTCCGTTCCGGATCAGGCGGATCCGAACGTCCGGTTCCAGCCGGGGACGGATCAACGTCTCCAATCGCGTGCTCGACACGACGACGCCGTCACACGCCCTCAGCAGGCGGTCCTCGAGGGCGGCAACGTCCCGACGTTCGCTGTCCGAACGAGCGAAGCCCACGGCGAGATCCATGCAGTCGTAGACGAGCGCGCCCCGGGTCGAGGGGCCGGGCACGAGGGTCAGCAGGGTCGGAAACGCGACGATGGTGACGCTCGGGTGCCAGAGGCGAGTGAGCGCGGCCACGAACTTCTTGCCGACCACGTCGTTCAGCCGCCGGACAACCCCGAAGCGCGCGAAGGGCAACCGGGGCACCGGCAGGCGACGGACCGTGCTGGGGTTACGCGCGAGCTGACGGCGCCGCCAGTTGGGCAGGTACAGGACGATGACGTCGAGATCCGCCAGGCCGCTGAGCTCCTCCGCGAGTGCCTGCGGGCGCTGGCGGATCCAGTGCCAGTAGACGTGAATCAGGAGCAGGACGCGAACTCGCCGCCCGGTGCGGCGCGCGGTCGGTCGCCTCACGCTGGTGCGCTCCCCCTCCTCCATCGGGTCATCCGACCCTGACGACCCAGTCTAGCGGTCGTCGCTCATGGCGGTGCGGCTATGCTGGCCGGCGTCGCCCCGATCATGCCAGGAGGGATGCAGGTGTCGGTCGTTGCCCGCTTCCGCGATGAGCGTGCGCGACTCACGGCGGGTGGATCCCCCGGCCGGCGGTTGGCTCGTGGCGGGACCTGGTCGCTGGTGGCGGCGGCGTTCGGCCTGGGCTCGACGCTGATCGTCTCGATCATCGCGGCACGCGTCCTCGGCGCGGACGATTACGGCCGCCTCGTCATCGTCAATGCGACCACCGGCATGCTGGGCGTGTTCGCCGGGCTCGGGATGGGCCTCACCGCGACCAAGGCGGTGGCCGAGTTCCGGGAACGGGACGCGGCGCGCCTGGCACGCATCCTCGCGCTCCTGGGACGCATGGTCCTTCTGAGCGGTGCGCTCGCGTCCGGCCTCCTGTTGATCGCCGCCCCGCTCATCGCGGGTTCCGCGCTCGGCCAGCCGGAGCTGACGCCGCTCATCCAGCTCGCTGCCGTCCAGCTGCTCCTCAACGAGCTCGCTGGCGTGCAGACCGGGATCCTCGCCGGATTCGAGCACTTCCGCTCCATCGCGATCGTCGCGATCCTGCGAGCGGCTGCGACCCTCGCGCTGTCACCCTGGGCGCCGTGCTCGCAGGCGTGGAGGGTGCGATCGTCGGGGGGATGATCGCCGCCGCAGTCGCCCTCGGCGCTGGTCGCGTCGCCGTCGTCGCGGCTCGGGCTGCCGCCGCCATCCCCAGGAAGGCGATCAACTCGCGGCTCGAGATGCCCATTCTGTGGCAGTTCGCACTGCCGGCCTTCCTCGCGAGCGTGCTTGTGGGCCCGGTCTCATGGATCGCGAGTGCCATCCTCGTGAACCAGCCGGACGGCCTGGTGCAGGTCGCCCGCTTCAACGCCGCCAACCAGTGGCGGCAGGCGGTGCTGTTCGTCCCCACGGTCATCGGGAGGCGCCTGCGATATGGCGTGGCTGCAGGGGGAGGTTTGCGCGGCGACTCCTCCGGTTCTGAGGCTCACGGTGTTGGTTGCTGCGGTCGTGGCGTTCTCGGCGCTGGGGCGCTCATCGTCGGTTGCGACGTCGATCATGCGCTTCTACGGTTCGGTTTCGCCGACGCTGGCGCGGTTTCGCGATCGTCGCGCTGACGGGCTTCGTCATGGCCGCTCAGCTGCTGGTTGACAAGTGCTCGCGGCACGGGACGGATGTGGCTTGGGGCCGCTACCAACGTCGCGTGGGCGATCGTGTTCCTGCTCGCACCGTCGTGCTCGTGGGCGGAGGTGGCGGCGCTGTCGGCTCGCTCTGGCGTACCTGCTCAGCTATCTCGCCACGCGGTGTGGACGCTCGGCGCCGCATGGTTCGCGGTTCGGTTGGGGGTTCTACGGACGCTCGATCGCGGTGGCGATCGCGAGGCTCGCAGCTCGGCGGGCTGAGGCGGCAAGTCGGGCTCGGTGGGCGGACTCGGCGGCGTCTGGCCGCTGTGCTAGCAGCGCTCTCGCGCTCAGGCCGCCGCAAGGACGACGTCGAACACGACGGTTCGCTAGCGGAGCTACTCGCCGCTATCTCGCCGATACTCATCGTGCAGCTCGTCGATCCAGCGCGTCGACACGCTCGACTGGCTGCTCCCGATCGCGTGCTGCGCAATCGCGGCAGGGGCTTGTAGGCGGACGCCGTATCCGGCGCTTCGCATCCGGCGGCATTTTTTTTTTTTTTTTTTTTTTTTTTTTTTTTTTTTTTTTTTTTTTTTTTTTTTTTTTTTTTTTTTTTTTTTTTTTTTTTTTTTTTTTTTTTTTTTTTTTTTTTTTTTTTTTTTTTTTTTTTTTTTTTTTTTTTTTTTTTTTTTTTTTTTTTTTTTTTTTTTTTTTTTTTTTTTTTTTTTTTTTTTTTTTTTTTTTTTTTTTTTTTTTTTTTTTTTTTTTTTTTTTTTTTTTTTTTTTTTTTTTTTTTTTTTTTTTTTTTTTTTTTTTTTTTTTTTTTTTTTTTTTTTTTTTTTTTTTTTTTTTTTTTTTTTTTTTTTTTTTTTTTTTTTTTTTTTTTTTTTTTTTTTTTTTTTTTTTTTTTTTTTTTTTTTTTTTTTTTTTTTTTTTTTTTTTTTTTTTTTTTTTTTTTTTTTTTTTTTTTTTTTTTTTTTTTTTTTTTTTTTTTTTTTTTTTTTTTTTTTTTTTTTTTTTTTTTTTTTTTTTTTTTTTTTTTTTTTTTTTTTTTTTTTTTTTTTTTTTTTTTTTTTTTTTTTTTTTTTTTTTTTTTTTTTTTTTTTTTTTTTTTTTTTTTTTTTTTTTTTTTTTTTTTTTTTTTTTTTTTTTTTTTTTTTTTTTTTTTTTTTTTTTTTTTTTTTTTTTTTTTTTTTTTTTTTTTTTTTTTTTTTTTTTTTTTTTTTTTTTTTTTTTTTTTTTTTTTTTTTTTTTTTTCCGCGCGGCGGGCGGGATTTCCTACGAGCTCGACGATCGCCGCTGCGAGGGCGTCAACGTCGCTAGGACGAACGAGGACTTCGCTGACGCTGGGCTTCGAGCATCTCGACGGCGCTACCGTGTGCCGCTGGCGACGACCACGCGACTCGCACGCATCGCTTCGAGCACGACCGTTGGAAAGGGATCAGGGAGGATTTTGGTACGGCACGACTACGATATCGACCGACGCGATGATGCTGGCGCCGTTGTTTCGCTCTCCGAGATACCGGATCCGTGCACCTACATGGCGCGCGGCATCGCACGCCGCTTCGAGCTTCGGCTCTCGCTACTCCTCGCTGGGCGGCGGGCCGCTGACCACCACCAGGACGCATCGAGGGGACTGGGCGGCTAGCGCCGTTGCCGCTGCGACGAAGATGTCGCTCCCCTTCCATGGTTGAGCTGGCCACGAACGCGATCAGCGGACGCTCCTCGACGACGCTCGGTTCAACCGGCTCGGGGGCGTTCGGAGGCAGGCTGTTGTGGACGACGACGACACGGCGGGCTGCGAGGCGCCGTGGCAGCAGGTTTCGCGCCGTGGCGTGCGAGACCGCGACGACCCGGTCAGCGGCGATCACAGGTGCCGCGCGGAGGATGAGGCCGACGACGCCCCGGCCGACGACGATCTCGTGGACGTGCCACAGCAGTCGCGCGCCCCCCGGCCTGCCGAGGATCCCCGCCACGAGCGCGGCGGTCGTGTTGACGTGGATGCGCCGGGTGCATCGCCGTCGCCCGCCGGCGGACGATGCGTCGAGCCCGCCAGAGGTCGCGCGCGTAGCGGGGAAGGTTGCGCGCCTTCAGGTACCGGCGACGGGCGATCGCCAACGCGACGTGCTCGACGGGCACGCCGCGCTCCGCGAGGCGGGCGCTCAGCCAGCCCGGCGGCACATCATCGGGCAGGAGGACGCGGACGTCGCGATGCTCACCGAGCGCCGCGTCGATCAGCTCCAGGAGGATCCGATCGGCCCCATACGCCTCGTGAGCTGGTTGAAGAGCATCGCCGCGGGTCGACGGCTCGCTGTGATGGGGGTCGTCACCCCATCAGCCGGCGGGTGCCATGTCAGGCGCTGGGCCGGCGGCATGCCCGGCGATCTGGTCGCGGATACGGCGGCCGGCCAGCGCGAGTCCGGCGATCGCGCACAGCGGCGTCGCAACGGATGGGTCGTCGATGATCGGGATGAACAGCGCGCCGACGCACAGCCCGAGACCGATGGCCAGGGCGACCCGGCTCCACGGATCGCGCGGGATGCGCGCCAGCTCCCGTCCGACGGCGATCACGAAGGCGACGAGCGCGATCAGGCCGACGACCCCGACCTGCATCGCGTAGGCGATCCACCACGTCTCACTCGCGAGCACGGGCTGGGCGCCAGGATCGCCGAAGCGGATCGACTTGGGGCCGACCATGCCGAGGCCCACGCCAAGCGGGTTCGCGTACACGACGCGGGCGCCCTGGGCTGCCGAGGCCGGGCGGCTTTCCGCTGAAGGATCGGACCCGCTGATCGTGCTGTCCACGAACGCGGGCGCGCGCGACGACGCCACGACGAGAACGAACAGGCAGATTGCGACCGCGGCCTGCGGCGCGAACGCCCGCGCGTTGCCCGCGAGCTCCCTGCCGCGGGCGCGCGCGGCAGCGAGGCCCTGCTCCCGCAGGCGCAGGCCGGCGAGCGTCGCGACGACGACGGCCGTCGACAGCCAGCCGCTCCGCGAGAAGGTCAGGAACAGGGCGAGGAGCACCGGGACGAGCAGCCACGCGCGGACGCGAGCGCTCCACCCCGTCAGCCCTCCGATGCTGAGAATGCCGACCGTGAGCGCGAGGTAGGCACCGAACTCGTTCGGACTGTTGAACGTGCCGACCGCTCGCGGTTGTGCGAGCGCTGTCGCGAGGTACGACGGGCTCAGCCGTTCGCCCGCCTCATGGAAGAACCGGTCGAGGTAGGGGAAGCCGCCGAGATATACCTGCGGCCAGGCGACGAGGGCCGCGACCACGCCGCCGAGCACCGCAGCTCGTGCCGCCCGTCGCCGGACGATGGCCGGCATCCCGCGCGTCGGAGCCAGCGCCGCGATGGCGATGAGCAGCACGATCGGCTCGTACAGCGTCCGGTAGGCGTACAGCGCCGTCGTGATGTGCGACGCGACGAACACGAACACGATGCCGACAGCGAGCACGATCGCTGCGGTGACCTCGATGGCCGTGATCCCCGGGCGGCGCTCCGAGGGAGCGCGAATCCACGCGACGACGGCTGCAACGATGACTCCTGCCGCCAACGCGTCATGCCAGGCGGCAAGCGCGATGCGTCCCACCCCGCCTTCGAGCCCGGCGAGGTCGGCGACCACGATGACGATGAAGCCGTTGAGCGGCAGGAGGGCGAGCAGTACCACCAGCCCGTGCCATGGCCACCTGAGAGCGAAGGCGAATGCGGCGAGGGAGATCGCGATCGCGATGATGCTCACGGGGCCTGAGGTGCGGCGAACGTCGGCGAGCCGTGGCCCGTGCGAATCGTCACCCTAACGGCCGGTGAGCATCGCGGGCACGGTGCGGAGCATGATCTTCAGGTCGAGCCACAAGGACCAGCTGTCGATGTAGCGGAGGTCCAGCTCCACCCACCTGTCGAAGTCGCCGTCGTGCCGCGGCCGAGACCTGCCACAGCCCGGTGATCCCGGGCTTCATCGACAGGCCGGCGGCGGTGCCAGCGGTCGTAGCCCGCCACCTCGGCCGGCAGAGGCGGTCGAGGCCCCACGATGCTCATCTGGCCGATCACGACATTCGCGAACTGCGGCAACTCGTCGAGGCTCGTGCGCCGCAGGACCTTGCCGACCCGCGTGATCCGCGGGTCGTCGCCCAGCTTGAAGGCATGACCCGCGATCTCGTTCTGGTCGGTCAGGGAGGCCAGCTGTCCCTCCGCGCCGCGGGACCATGGTCCGGAACTTGATGATCCTGAAGATCGCGGCCGTTGCGGCCGACGCGTCCCTGCCGGAAGAGCACCGGTCCGCCGTCCTCGAGCCGCACGGCCAGCGCAATGGCCACCAGGATGGGCGCAAGGAGGACGAGGGCCATCGACGCGGCGGCGACGTCGATCGCACGCTTGGCCAGCAAGCCCGAGTGTCCGGTCAGGCCCATTGGCAATCGTGGGGATCGCATAGCCGCCGAACGACTCGCTGCGCCCGCCGAGCACGTGGGCGCGCGCCTCGGGCGCCACGACGCGAAGCCGTTTGCCCACCTCGCGACACAGGATGGACAGCGTGTCCACGTAGGCGACGTCGTCCGGGTCGAGCGCAACGAGCACCTCGTCGACGACGTTGGAGCCGACGACCGCCTCAAGCTCGTCGAGCGACCCGATGACGCCGGCGTCGGCCGGCCCGATGAAGCCGACGACGCGATAGCCGAGCACTCGGGTTCTCGACGAGCCGGCTCGCGACAGTACCGCGCGATCTCGTTGGTCCCGACGACCAGGATGTTGCGGCGGCCGATGCCCGCTTGCCGCCCCGAGAGCAGGACGAGGCGGATCAGGCCACGTTCGACGACCGAGAAGGCGATCTGGGCGAGGAACAGCGTGACGAGGAACAGCCGGCTGACTTCGGGGCTCTTGGACAGGAACAGGAGGCTGAACACCGACACCGCGAGCAGGACGACGGCGCGCAGGATGTCCAGGACCTCGCCGCGGAACGTCCACCGAGCCCGGAGCTGATCCAGGGCCTGCAGCCACTCGGCAAGCAGCCCAGAGGGCGGCGTAGGCGATGCCCCACGTCCACCACGGCGCTCCCGGCGGCCATCCACACCTGCTGCCAGTCGATCGCCGAATCGCCAGCATCGAGACGAGCTGGAACAGCAGCGAGCGCCGCCAGCGCGTCGACCAGCAGGACGATGACGCGGGCCAGCGCGTACCGAGTCGCGGAGCATAGGTTACCTGGCGTACCGGCTGTCATCGCCGAACAGCTGGCGCGACAGCTTGGCCATCTTGCTCATGTCCAGCTTGAGGGTGTAGAAGCCGCCCGTCTCGGCGTTCGGGGGATGCGACGAGTACGGCGGTCCGAGCACATAGCGCTCGATGTCTGCACCCTTGATCTTCCGGCCCAGCTTGATGAGATCGTCGAGCCTCCCGGCCGGGATGTTGGTCCGGATCGTGTCGCCGGCGACATTGATGATGCCGGGGAGGTTCGTCAGCATCTCCGGTTTCGTCAACTTGTTGCGAAGCGCGACGAGGAGCTGCTGCTGCCGTCGCGCTCGGCTGAAGTCACTGTCGCCTGCGCCTTGACGCGAGCGCGCGTAGGCGAGGGCCTCCCGGCCATCGAGGTTCACGGTGCCCGCGGGAAGCGAGAACCCCCACGTGCCGTCAAGCCACTCGTACCTCGGATCGTTGATGGCACGCGGATTGTCCACCGTCACGCCTCCGACCTCGTCGACCATCCGGCGGAATCCCTGCAGGTCGAGGGCAGCGTAGTAGTGGATCGGCACCCCGATGAGGTAGCCGATCTCGTTCATCAGGGTCGGGAATGGGCCGTCGGGAAACTCCTTCGGATGGTTCCGCGCCCAGGTCATCAGGGAGTTGATCTTGCCCGTGAACGTCCGCCCGTCGTAGAGCTCGAAGTTCGCGATGTCCCGGGGAAGGCTGATCATGACTGCCGGTCCCGTCTGCCGGATTGACGCTCACGACGAGCATGGTGTCCGTCAGGGAGGTTGTCCGCGTTTCCGCCGAGTCGACCCCGGTCAGGAGGATGTTGATCCGTGCCTGCTCCGACTTGGGGGTGGCAATGCGGCGTCGCCTGGTAGTCGTCGGTGGGCATCGGGGTCTGCGACCGGCTGCCACCGGATGCGCTGTCGCCGCTGAATGGCTGCGACAGCGCGGGCGCATCGTCAGGACCGGCGGCCACGAAGATCCTGCTGCTCGCGTCGTAGACGCTGTAGGCGAAGCACGGAACCTGCTGCGTGCGGAACGATGGTGAGCACGAGGACGGCGGCGGCCGTCATGATCGCCAGCGGGCCGATGCCCGAACGCCGCCGTGCCGCGAGAACGGCATCGACCATCGCCAGCACGCGCCATCCGCCGATGAGGACGATGAGCACCAGCGCCGTCATCGCGCCGGACGGCGTGATGAAGTAGGCGAGGGTCGAATCGACATCTTCGGTAAGTGCGACGAGGAGCATCGCCATCGTCACCACAAGCGCAGGGATCGCGAATACCAGCGCCTGTCGTCGGAGACCGAGGTAGGCATGGCCGAGCCCCGGATAGACAAACGACAGGACGGCCGCGATCGCGGCTGACCGCTTGTGTTCCATGAACCCCCACTCGTGTCGAAGGCGCGCCTGCCGGCGCACTGACTGACGCTAGACGCTGGTGACAGGTGTCAACATCACCAGAAGGTACTGGTCTGCACACGCGCAGACGCGCGAAGCATGCCCGCGCTCTGCAGGTCCAGTCCCCGGTAGTTGACGTCACGCACCGGCGCGCTGTTACAGGCTCTCCCTACCCCGATCGGGAGAACCGCTGCGGAATCAGGTCCGGCCAGCCAGTCCGCGAGCGTCGGCGCCTGGCGTCCTTCGCCGACAGCTGCGGGTCGTCGACGGGCCACGCGATGCCGATGTCGGGGTCGTCCCAGCGGATCCCGGACTCCGCCGCCGGGTTGTAGGGCGCCGTGCAGAAGTACTCGATCTCCGCGAGGTCGCCGAGGGCGCAGAAGCCGCGGGCGAACGTCGCGGGCGCCCAGAACAGGAGCGGCTCATCGGCCGTGCCCTCGACCGCCACGTGCCGGCCAAGCGTCGGCGACCCGGGGCGGATGTCGACGGCGACCATCAGCGCCCGCCCGGTCACGACCCGCATGAGCTTGCCCTGCGGCGGGTCCCACTGGAAGTGGAGGCCGCGGATCACGCCCCGCGTCGAGCGCGACTGGTTGACCTGGACGAACCGGGTGGGCAGGCCGTCGCCGAGCGCCTCGAACGCCGGGACCTGCGCGATCTCCGCGAACCAGCCCCGCTCGTCGGGGAACAGGCGCGGCCGGACGATGAGGACCTCGGGGATGGCGGTCGGCTCGACGGTGAACGGCACGACCGCTACATCATCACCAGGCCGCCGTCCACGGCGAGGACCTGGCCGGTGATGAACCCGGCCTCGTCGCTCGCGAGGAACGCGACGGCGTCGGCGATCTCCTCGGGCGTCCCGAACCGCCCGAGCGGCGTCCGCTCGGTGATCTGCGCCTGGAGGGCCTCGGGCAGGTCCTGCGTGAGCTCGGTCAGGACGAACCCCGGCGCGACGGCGTTGACGGTGATCCCGCGCGAGGCAAGCTCGCGGGCCGATGCCTTGGTCAGGCCGATCAGGCCGGCCTTCGCGGAGCTGTAGTTCGCCTGGCCCATCTGGCCGGCCTGCCCGGACACGCTGGTGATGTTGATGACCCGCCCGCTGCGGGCCTTGAGCATCGGCCGGGTGCACGCCTTGAGCGCCCAGAAGGCGCCGAACAGGTTCGTCTCGAGGACGTCCGTCCAGTCCTCCTTCTTCATCCGCATGATCAGGTCGTCGCGGGTGATCCCGGCGTTGTTGACGAGGATGTCGACCTTGCCGTACGCCTCGAGGACCGCCTTGACGAGCGCCTCGGCGCCCTCCTGCTCCTTCGCGTCGGCCTGGACGGCGAGCCCCCGGCGGCCCAGCGCCTGGACCTCGGCGACGGTCGCGGCGGCGGCCTCCGCGTTGCCGCGGTAGCTGAACGCGATGTCGGCGCCCTGGCGGGCGAGCCGCAGGACGATCGCCTTGCCGATGCCACGGGAGCCGCCCGTGACCAGGGCGGTCTTGCCGGACAGGTCGATCATGCGTGCTCCCTCCTGGGCAACGGGCGGGCGCCGGTGCTGACGACCTTCAGCGTACCGGCTGGTGGACGCGCTCCGGCTCGCCCGGGACGACATCGGACAGGTCGAGCTCCACGGGGAGCGGCCGGGCGAGGATCTCGGCGAGGGCGGGCGGGATCGGGTCGACCGAGTCCCAGTCGACCGGCATCCGGACGACCACGTCCTCGGGACGGACGGCGTCATCGGCGTCGCGGCCGCGGACCGGGTCCGCCGTCCACTCCATCGCGACGGCGCCGGACGTGAAGCCGGCCCCGAACGCGACGAACACGATCTTGTCGCCGACCTGGACCCGGCCCTCGTTGACGGCCTCGGCGAGGGCGATCGGCACGGATGCGGCCGAGGTGTTGCCGTACTTGTCGAGGTTGACGTACAGCCGGTCCATCGACAGGTCCAGGCCCTTGGCCACGGCCTCGATGATCCGGACGTTGGCCTGGTGCGGGATGATGAGGTCGACGTCGTCCTGCTGCCAGCCGGCCTTCGCGACCGCGGCCAGGGCCGTCGAGGCGAGGGTCCGCGTCGCGAAGCGATACGTCTCCTTGCCCTCCATCCGGATCTTGTGCTCGCCGCGCGCGATCGTCTCCGGCGACGGCGGGCTCTTCGACCCGCCCGCGGGCAGCCAGATCATGTACGCGCCCTGCGGCTCGGTGGTCATCTCCATGCCGACCGGCGCGCCGGGCTCGTCCGACGCCGACAGCACCACCGCCCCGGCCCCGTCGCCGAACAGGATGCAGGTGCTCCGGTCGGTGTAGTCGAGGAACCGGGTGAGCAGCTCCGCGCCGATCACGAGGACGTGCTTCGCCTGCCCGCTGGCGAGGAACGCGCTCGCGGTCGCGTAGGCGTAGACGAAGCCGGAGCACGCGGCGGCGACGTCGAACGCGAACGCCTTCGTGTTCCCGATCGCCTCCTTGACCAGCGCCGCGGTCGAGGGCATCCAGTAGTCGGGCGACAGCGTGGCGAGGATGATCACGTCGATGTCGTCCGGCTGGAGGCCGGCCGTGTGGATCGCCCGCAGGCCCGCGACGGCGCCCATCGACGCGGTCGTCTCGTGGGCCGCCGCGACGCGCCGCTCGCGGATCCCGGTGCGGGACACGATCCACTCGTCGGACGTGTCGACCATCCGCTCGAGGTCCGCGTTGGTGAGGACCTGGGCGGGCGCGTAGCGGCCCCACCCGGTGAGCTGGACGGATCGCTGGGCCGGAAGGGTCATGCGGGCTCGACCTCGATGAGCGGCTGCTTCGCCTTGACCAGCGCGCCGTTCTCGGAACAGATGCGGGTGACGCGACCGGCGAGGTCGCTCTTGATCTCGTTGAACAGCTTCATGGCCTCGATGAGGCCGATGATCTGGCCGACCGACACGTGGTCGCCGACGGCGACGTAGGCCGTCGCGCCCGGCGACGGGGCGCCGTAGTAGATGCCGGTGAGCGGCGCCTTGACCGACGGCTTGGCGGCCACGGGCGCGGGGGCGGGTGCCTCGGCGGGCGCGTCGGCGACGGCGGTCGCGGTGCCACCGGCGCCGGCCTCGACAGCGGGCGCGGCGACGGCGGCCGGTGCGGCGATGGCCGACGGCGCGCGGAGGATGATCGTCGTGCCGCCGCTGCTGACCTCGAGCTCGCCGAGGTCGCCGCGCTCGAGGACCGTGCTCAGGCGGTCGATCAGGGCGAGCAGCGAGGCATCGGCGCTCGACAGCGAGACCGCCGGCTCGGGCGTCCCGGTCGCGCCGTCCACGGGTGGCGCCTCCACGACGCCGGTCGCCGCGGCCGCGTCGTCGTGCCCATTGGCGCCGGGCTCGCCGGGTCCCACCGCGACCGGGTCCACGAGCGCACGCTCCTCGGCCACGCCGGTGTCGGACATGGGCTGCTCCTCCTCCCGGGGCGTCTCGTGCCCGGTCATCCGTCCCACCGGCGGAAGACGAGCGCGGTGTTCTGGCCGCCGAACCCGAACGAGTTCGAGAGCGCGACGCGGACGTCGCGACGGCTGGCCACGTTGGGCGTCAGGTCGAGGCCGGCGGCCTGCTCGTCGGGATCGTCGAGGTTGATCGTCGGCGGGATGCAGCCCTCGCGGATCGCGAGGATCGTCGCGATCGCCTCGATCGCCCCGGCCGCGCCGAGCGTGTGACCGAGCATCGACTTGTTGGCGGAGATCGCGACGTCGGGCGCGTGGTCGCCGAAGATCGTGCGGATCGCCTGCAGCTCGCTCTTGTCGCCCTCGGGCGTGGACGTGGCGTGGGCGTTGACGTGCTGGACCTCGGTCGGGTCGAGGCCGGCCTTGTCGAGCGCGCGCCGTGCCGCCCGGACCGCCCCGATGCCGCCGGGCGCCGGCAGCGTGATGTGCGAGGCGTCCGCCGTCGCGCCATAGCCCACCAGCTCGGCGAGCGGCGTCGCGCCGCGCGCCTCGGCCGACTCGATCGCCTCGAGGATCACCACCGCGCCGCCCTCGCCCATGACGAAGCCGTCGCGGCCCGCGTCGAACGGCCGGGAGGCCTTCTCGGGGTCGTCGTTGCGGGTCGAGAGCGCCTTCATCGACGCGAAGCCGCCGACGGTCGCCTCGTGGATCCCGGCCTCGACGCCGCCCGCGATCATGATGTCGGCGTCGCCGCGCCGGATCGTCTCCCACGCCTCGCCCAGGGCGTGGCCACCCGTCGCGCAGGCGGACACCGTGGCGAAGTTGGGCCCGATGGCCCCGGTCGCGATCGCGACCTGCCCCGAGCCGACGTTGGCGATGCCCATCGGGATGAAGAACGGCGAGATCCGGTCCGGGCCACGCTCGGCCATCACGAGCACGTTGTCGAACAGCGTGGACACGCCGCCCAGGCCGGAGCCGACGATCACGCCGGTGCGGGCCGCGGTGTCGTCATCGAGCCGGCCGGGCAGCCCGGCGTCCTCGAGCGCCTGGCGCGCGCACACGAGCGCGAGCTGGATGTAGCGATCGGTCCGCCGCATGTCCTTGCGGTCGAGGACGCCCGACGGGTCGAAGTCGGGGATCTCGCCGGCGATCTTCGCGGCCACCCGCGACGGGTCGAAGTGGGTGATCGTCCGGATGCCGGAGCGGCCGGCCACGAGGTTGTCCCAGAACGTCGAGACGTCCTGGCCGAGCGCGTTGACCGTCCCCATGCCGGTGACGACGACGCGCCGCGGGCGCTCGGGCCAGCTCCAGGTCATCGGACGTGCTTCCCGGTGCGGACGGTCGCGGCCCGGTAGACGTCGCCCGGCAGGCCGCGGGCCGAGATCGCGTTCGCGACCGAGACGGCATCGAACTCGGTCCGCCGGAGCTCCGCCGTGACGTTGCCCTCGTGGATGTCGATGACCGCCCACGAGGCGGTGGGCTCGCCGTCGAACACGTAGCCGCACGACCCGTCGTTGACGATGACCTTCCAGCCGAGGTCCCGGACCTCGGGCATGTGCGTGTGGCCCACGCAGATCACCCTCGCGTCGGTCGCGGCGGCGCGCTCGAAGATGATGTTCGCGTCGAGCGCCTGGTCGAAGCCGCGCGTCTGGGAGCCGGGCGACGCATGGACGACGAGCACCAGCGAATCGTCCGCGGCCCGCAGCCGGCGCTCGGCGGGGAGGCGGCGCAGCCAGTCGAGCTGGTCGTCGCCCAGCTCGTCGTGGGCCCACTCCGCGGCGACGGTGATCGTCTCGGGGACGCCGTCCTGGTACTGCGGGAACGCCGACCCGTAGTCGAAGTCGCCGACGGCGATGTCGGTGTTGCCGGACACGATCAGGGCGCCCTCGGACTCGAGGACGCGCAGCGCATCGACGGCGCCGTTCGGGTCCGGGCCGTTGAGCACGAGGTCGCCGGCGACGAGCACCGCGTCCGGCTTCAGGCGCCGGATCTCCTTCGTGACCGCCTCGAGCGCCGTGAGGTTGCCGTGGACGTCGGACAGGAGGGCGATGCGGGTCACTTGAGCATCCCCGCGGGCGGGATGATGAACGACAGGAGCCCTTCGCAGGCGACCTCGCCGTCGACGCTGGCGACGCCCCGGCCCTTGCCGAACCGGCTGCCCAGCTTCTCCATCGTGACCTCGAGCCGGAGCGTGTCGCCCGGCACGACGACCCGCTTGAAGCGGACCTCGTCGATGCCCGCGAACAGGCCGATCCGGTCGCCGAAGCCCGGCTGGGTGGCGACGTAGCAGGCCATCGTCTGGGCGAGCGCCTCGACCTGGATCACGCCCGGCATGACCGGCAGGCCCGGGAAGTGGCCCTGGAAGAACCACTCGGTGGCGGTCACGGCCTTGATCCCGACGATCCGCTTCTCGCCGGGCTCGTACTCGACGATCCGGTCGACGAGCAGGAACGGCCAGCGGTGCGGGATCAGGCCCTCGATGACCGATGTCGAGAACGGGGCGGCGATCGACGGCGTCGCGCCGTCGGGTGCCGCAGCGGGCGCGGTGTCGGTGGTGGCGTCGGTCACTGCGGGCTCCATGCGGGGTCGGGGTCAGTGTGCCGCACGGCCGGCGCGAGCCGCGAGGCAGTCGTTGCAGGGGTGCACGACGCGCGGCTCATGCGCGAGCCTCCGCGGCGAGGAAGGCGGCGCTGCCGACGCGGTCGAGGAGGTTCGTCGTGAACCGGCCCTCGAGGAACGGCTCGGAGGTGAGCAGCGCGCGGTGGATCTGGACGTTGGTGACGACGCCCTCGACGACGAGCTCGGACAGGGCCGCCCGGCCGCGGGCGATCGCCGCCTCGCGGGTGGGGCCCCACACGATGAGCTTGCCCAGCAGGCTGTCGTAGAACGGCGGGACCTCGTAGCCCTGGTAGGCGTGGCTGTCGAACCGGACGCCCGGGCCACCCGGCGCGTTGAACCGCTCGATCGTGCCGGCGCCGGGCCGGAAGTCGTGCTCGGGGTCCTCGGCGTTGATCCGGAACTCGATCGCGTGGCCGCGCTGCGGGACGTCGGCCTGGGTGAACCCCAGCGGCTCGCCCGAGGCGATCCGGATCTGGAGTCGCAACGAGGTCGATCCCGGTGAGCATCTCCGTGACCGGGTGCTCCACCTGGATCCGGCAGTTGATCTCGATGAAGTAGGCGTTGCCGTCGTTGTCGACGAGGAACTCGAGCGTGCCGACGTTCTCGTAGCCGGCCGCGACGACCGCCTTGATCGCGCGCTCGGCGAGCTCGCGGCGGCCCGCGGCGGACATCGCCGGCGACGGGCTCTCCTCGAGGATCTTCTGGTGGCGGCGCTGGACGCTGCAGTCGCGCTCCCAGAGGTGGACGCCGTGGCCGAACCGGTCGACCGCGACCTGGACCTCGACGTGGCGGTTGTCCTGGAGCCAGCGCTCGAGGTACAGCGAGTCGTCGCCGAACGCGGCCCGCGCCTCGGAGCGGCAGATCGGCAGCACGGCCGCGAGCTCGCGCGGCGAGCGGACCATGCGCATGCCCTTGCCCCCGCCGCCGGCCGACGGCTTGACGAGCACCGGGTAGCCGACGCGCTCCGCCTCCTCGAGGGCCTGGGCCTCGTCGAGCAGCAGGCCGGAGCCCGGGATCGTCGGCAGGCCGTGCGCGGCGAGCAGGCGGCGGGTCTCCTCCTTCGAGGCGAACCGCTCGAGCACGTGCGACGGCGGGCCGATGAACGTCAGGTCGTGGGCGCGCACGGCATCGGCGAAGGCGTCGTCCTCGGACAGGAAGCCATAGCCCGGGTGGACCGCGTCACAGCCGGTGATCAGCGCCGCCGAGATCAGCGCCGGCGCCGACAGGTACGAGCGCTTCGCGTCGGCCGGGCCGATGCAGATCGCCTCGTCGGCGAGCATCGGGGCGAGCGACTCGCGGTCGGCCTCGGAGTACGCGACGACCGCCTCGATGCCGAGCGCGCGGCAGGCGCGCAGGACGCGCAGGGCGATCTCGCCCCGGTTCGCGATGAGGATCCGGTTGACCACGGTCAGGCCTCCCCGCCGGGGCCGGTGCCGTCGGTCCGGTCGGACGAGGGCTCCGGCGCGGGGACGGCCTCGACGACCGCGACCTCCTCGCCGTACTCGACCGCCTCGCCCGCCTGGGCGAAGACCTCGAGCAGCGTGCCGTCGATCGGGGCCGTGACGTCCTGCGGGATGCCCAGCAGGTCGACGACCGCGATCCGGTCACCGGCGCGGACGACGGTGCCGACGGTGACGCCCGGCCGGAAGATGCCGACGGCGGGCGACGTGACCACCGAGCGGCGGGCGTCGGGCTCGGCGGCGGTCTGCGGTCGCCGAGGGCTTCGCGGCGCGCGGCTCGGCATGCGAGGCGGCGCCGAGTCGCGGCCGCTCCGAGCGGCGGGGCGCGGGCGCGGCGCCGCCGGAGACCGGCCGCCGGACGCGGATCTTCCAGTCGCCCTCGCGGACCTCGACCTCGCCGAGGCCGGTCCCGGTCAGCTTGGCGACCAGCGCCGGCACCAGCGTCTCCGACAGGCGCGCGAGGCTCGCGTGGTCGGCCTTTCGCTGGGCGGGCGTGCGGTCGCCGGTCTCGTGGGGCTCGGGCATGGGCTAGACGTCCTCGCGGGCGGGTGGCTCGTCCCGACGCCCCACCGGAAGCGGCGGCGCCGGGATCGCCCGCTGTCCGGCCTCGAACAGACCGCGCAGGCGGTCCGCCAGGCCCGGACGGGGCGGGACGGCTGGCGTGGGTGCCGGACCCTCGAGCTCGGCAAACGCGCCGAGCGAACGGTACCGGCGATAGCGCATGTCGACCAGCACGTCGAGCGGAATGGCCTCCAGCCGCTCGAGCTCCCGCAGCAGGACGGCCTTCAGCCGGCGGCCGGTCTCCTCGTGATCGGTGTGGGCGCCCTCGGGCGGCTCGGAGATGACCTCGTCCACGACGCCCAGCGCCTGCTGGTCGATGACGCTCATCTTCATCGCCAGCGCCGCGGTCGGCGCCTCGTCGCTCGTGCGCCACAGGATGCTCGCGCAGCCCTCGGGCGAGATGACGGAGTAGACGGCGTTCTCGAGCGCCAGCACGACGTCGCCGACGGCGATCGCGAGCGCGCCGCCCGAGCCGCCCTCGCCGGTGATCACGGTGACGATCGGCGTGCGCAGGCGGGTCATGAGGCCGATGCTGCGGGCGATCGCCTCGGCGATGCCGCGCTCCTCGGACTCGGGGCCGGGGTGCGCGCCCGGGACGTCGACGAAGGTCACGACCGGCAGGCCGCTGCGCTCGGCGAGCTCCATGACCCGCATCGCCTTGCGGTAGCCCTCCGGGTGGGGCATGCCGAAGCTGCGGCGCAGGTTCTCCTCGGTATCGGCGCCCTTCTGCTGCCCGACGACCGCGACCTTGTGGCCGCCGATCGTGGCGAACCCCGCGACGATCGCCTCGTCGTCGCCGAACACCCGGTCGCCGTGGAGCTCGACGAACTCGTCGGCCATGACGCCCAGCAGCTCGAGCGTGCGCGGCCGGCGCAGGTTGCGGGCGAGCTGGACGCGGGCCCAGTTGGCGGCCTTGGCGTCGACCGGCGGCGCGGGCGTCTCCACGGCGGCTGGCTCGGCGTCGCGGGCGCGGTTGCGCAGGCGCTCAACCATGGGCGACCTCCACGGGCCGGAACAGGTAGCGCAGCAGCTGGGCGATCTCCGTGGCGCAGCTCCGGCCGGGCAACGACCCGGTCCACGAACCCGTGCTGGAACAGGAACTCCGCGCGCTGGAACCCGGGCGGCAGCTCCTGGCCGATCGTCCCGGCGCCGACGCGCGCGCCCGCGAACCCGATCAGCGCGTTGGGCTCGGCGAGGTTGATGTCGCCCATCGCGGCGTAGCTCGCGAACGTGCCGCCGGTCGTCGGGTCGGACATGACCGAGATGTACGGGACGTCGTTCATCCGCAGCCGCTCGAGCGCCGCCATCGTCTTCGCGAGCTGCATCAGCGCGAACGTCCCCTCCTGCATCCGCGCCCCACCCGACGCGCTGACGATGACGAGCGGGATCCGCTCGTCGAGGGCGGCCTCCGCGGCCCGGGCGACCTTCTCGCCCGACGACCGCGCCCATCGAGCCGCCCATGAACCCGAAGTCCATGACGACGATCGCGACCGGCGTGCCCTCGATCCGGCCGGTGCCCCACACGGCGGCGTCGCGGAGGCCCGTCGCGAGCTGCGCGGCCGCGACGCGGTCCGGGTACGCCTTCTGGTCGACGAACCCGAGCGGGTCCTCCGACACGAGCCCGGCGTCGCGCTCCGCCCAGGTGCCCTCGTCGAGGAGCTGCGACAGGCGCACGGTCGCCGGCAGCCGGAAGTGGTGGCCGCACGACGGGCAGACGTGCATCGCCTTCTCGAGCTGCTTGTTGAACAGCTGCTCCTCGCACGACGGGCAGCGCGTCCACATGTTCTCGGGGCCGGCGGCCTCGCGACGCGAGCGGAAGGTCGGGAACTTCATCGGCATCAGGCCGGTCCTCCGAGGCCCGGCGTCGTCGCGGCGGCCGCGGCGGTCGAGGCGGTGGCGATGACGAGCGCCGAGACGCCGGCCGCCGCGCGGCGCGCCCGGGCGGCGCGCGCGGCTCGGGCCATGGCGCGGTTGCTGGACCGGCCCGCGACGGGTCGCGGGCGCGGGGCGCGTGGCGCGCCACGCGACGTACGCGACCCCGACCAGCGAGATCGCCGCGGACGTGATCGCCCCGCCCACGAGCAGCGGCCGCCGGGCGCCCGGGCTGGCGGGCGGCGCGGTCGACGGCGTCGGCGTCGGTCGGGTCGAGCTCGCCGCGGAGGATCGCCTCGACCAGCGGATCGGCCTCGAGGATGGCGTGGCGACGCGCCCGGCAGCTCGATCAGCGCGCCGCCACCGGCCGCGGCGAGGGCGGGGCTGGCCTGGCTCGCGGCGAGCTCCGCGAGCCGGCCCGCGAGGCGCTCCTCGAACCGGAACGACGGGTGGACGCGGACGAGCGAGGCACGCAGCACGCGCGCGGCCTCGCGGACGTCCGGGTCCAGGGTGGCGTGGGACGGCGCGTCCGTCGGCGTGGCGGTCGACGGCGGCGAGGAGCGCGTCCAGGTAGCGGTCGGCGACGAGCGCGTCGACCTCGGGGTCGTCGCTCATGCCCGCGGCGTCGTCGTCGGTCGGGCGCCCGTCGCGCTCGCGGCCGAGCTCCCTGGCGACGGCGCCCAGCGCGCGGTGGATGAGGACGCGGACCGCGCCCTCCGAGCGGCCGAGCACGCCGGCGATCTCCGCGGTGCTCATCTCCTCGACGAACCGGAGCGTGAGGGCGCGCCGCCGGTCGTCGGGCAGGGCGCGCATCGCGCGCAGCGCCTGGCCGGCCTCGTCGCGGGTCACGGCGTCCGCCTCGAGGTCCGCGGCATCGGCGATCGCGAGGCCCGCCCCGAGGGCCGCCTCGAGCGACGTGGCCGGGCGGCGGCGCCGCGCGCGTCGCTCGTTCGAGACGGTGTTGCGCGCGATCCGGAACAGCCAGACGCGGAACGTGGACGCCTCGGGGCCGTCCTCCGGGCGTGCCTGCTCGCGGAACCGGGGCATGGCGGCCAGGGCGCGCAGGAACACGCGCTCGGTGGCGTCCTCGGCGGCGTGGTGATCACCGAGCTCGTAGAGGGCGTAGGAATACACCTGGGCGAGGTACTTCCGATACAGGGCGTCGAAGCGGGCGGGGTCGCGCCGGGCTGCCTCCACCAGTGACCGGTCGCGATCGAGCACGACGACCGACGCCGCGGTCGTGCGCTCGCGTCTTCCAAACACCGGGCCGGGCATCGCGTTACACCTGCGCCGGCGCGAGGCGCACGCGGGTGACCTCGCCGGCGTGGACGAGCCGCTCGCCGCGATCGTCGCGCGTCCTGTGCGTCGGCCGCCGCGGCCTCGACGACGAGGGCACCCGAGCGGGCATCGACGCCCAGCGCCCGGACCGGCTCGCCGCCGGTGACCGCGTCGTCGTCGAGCGTCACGAGCCGGCCGGTCGTCGCCTGGCGCTCGGTCCAGCCGGACACGTCGAACACGCCGGCGCGCAGCGCCTCGATCCGGACCTCGACCCGCTCCGTGAAGGCGTCGAGCAGCTCGGTCGCGTCGATCGGGCGGCCGGCCGAGGCCTCGCGCAGGCTCGTCATCGTGGCGGCGAGCTCGGGCGGGAAGTCGGCCGCGGCCCAGTCGCCGTTGATCCCGATCCCGACGACGACGCGCGGGTCGTCCGAGCCGAGACCCTGGCTCTCCCCCAGCACGCCGGCGAGCTTGCGCAGCGCGAGGGGCGCGGCGAGCCGGGCGGCGGCGCCTTCGGCCGACAGCTCCCCGACGAGCAGCGCCTTCGGGCCGCCGGTCTCGATCACGAGGTCGTTCGGCCACTTGAGCCGCACGGCGCCGACCGGGAGCCCGGCCGTGTCCTCGGCCGCGTCGCACATCGCGAGCGCGACGGTCGCGGCGATCCGCCACGCGCGGTCCGGCGCGAGCCAGGTGGGCCGGAAGCCGAGCGAGCACAGCAGCGCGGCGCCGGGCGGCGCGGTCCAGGTGCGGCCCTTGCGGCCGCGGCCCGCGGTCTGCTCACCGGCGACCGCGACGCAGATCTCCGCCACGCCTGCCGCCAGCCAGTCGCGGACGACGTCGTTCGTCGAGCCGATGCGGTCAAACCGCTCGACGCGCGAGAACGCGGGGCTCGTGCCGGCGGACACCGTCACCCGGCTCAGCTCGCGCCGGCGGCCGCCTCGGCGGGCTCGCTCTCGGGTCGCTCGAGCTCGAAGGCGGCGTGGAGGGCGCGGACGGCCTCCTCGACACGGTCCTCGGCGATGATGGTGGTGATCCGGATCTCGGACGTGGAGATCATCTCGATGTTGATCCCGGCGTCGGCGAGGGTGCCGAACATCCGCGCGGCATAGCCCGGCGCGTTCTGGATCCCGGCCCCGACGATCGAGACCTTGGCGACCGAGCTGTCGGTCGTCATCTCGCGGAAGCCGAGCTCGCGGATGAGCGGCTCCAGGATCCGCTTCGCCTTGGCCAGCTCGACGCGGGGGATGGTGAACGACAGGTCCGTCGCGCCGCCGTGGCCGACGTTCTGGACGATCATGTCGACGTTGATGCCGTTGTCGCCCAGCGGCTCGAAGACGCTGCGCGCGACGCCCGGCCGGTCCGGCACGTCGACCAGCGTGATCTTGGCGACGTTCCGGTCGTGGGCGAGGCCCCGGACCTTGTTCCGCTGCTCCACGAGCGGGTCCTCCTTGATCTGCGTGCCGGGGGCGTCCTCGAACGAGCTGAGGACCTCGATGATGACGTCGTTGACCCAGCCGAGCTCGACCGCCCGGACCTGCATGACCTGGGCGCCCTGGTTGGCCAGCTCCATCATCTCCTCGTACCCGATGACGGGGAGCTGGCGGGCGTCGGCGGCGATCCGCGGGTCGGCCGTGTAGATGCCCGTCACGTCGGTGTAGATCTGGCAGCGGTCGGCGTGCAGCTGGGCCGCGAGGGCGACCGCGGTGGTGTCCGAGCCGCCGCGGCCGAGCGTCGTGATCTCGGCGGCATGGACGTCGCTCGCGGTCGGCGTGTTGTCGAGGCCGTCGAGCGGCGTGACGCTCATCCCCTGGAAGCCCGCGACGATGACGACCTTGCCGCCGCCGATCTCGGCCCGGATGCGGCGCGGGTCGATGCCCGCGATGCGCGCCATGCCATAGCGGCCGTCGGTGGTGATGCCCGCCTGGGGGCCGGTGAGGCTGAGCGCCGCGACGCCCATCGCGTGGAGCGCCATCGACACGAGGGTCGCGCTCTGGTGCTCGCCGGTGGCCAGCAGGACGTCGAGCTCCCGCGGGTCCGGATCGTCCGTGATCCCGGCGGCCAGGGCGAGCAGCTCGTCGGTCGTGTCGCCCATCGCGGACACGACGACGACGAGGTCGCTCCCGTTCGCGCGCTCGCGGGCGATCCGGCGGGCGACCCGCTTGATCCGCTCCGCTCCAGCGACCGACGACCCGCCGAACTTCATGACGACGAGCGGGTTGGGCATGCGGCGCATTCTACCGGAGGGGTCCTGCCGGCCCCGGTTCCGGCGAGTGCGCGACAATCGTGGCGGTCCCCGCCGCTGGAGTGCCTGCCCGTGTGCTTCGACCAGGATTCCCGACCGCCGGTCCCGGCCATCGCCGGTGGCGCGCTCGACGCCCGTGACGTCGAGCTCACGGCGGCCGACGGCAACCGGTTCGGGGCGTACATCGCGCGGGCGGCCGAGCCGACCGGGGCCGGAATCGTGATCCTCCCCGACGTCCGCGGCCTGCACTCCTACTTCCGCGAGCTGGCGCTGCGCTTCGCGGAGCACGGCGTCGACGCGATCGCGATCGACTACTTCGGCCGCACGGCGGGCATCGGCGACCGCGACCACGGCTTCGAGTACCTGCCGCACGTCCAGCAGACGACCTACGTGGGCCTGCGGGCCGACATCGAGGCCGCCGCGGCGCGCCTGCGCGACGAGGCCGCGGTCACGAGCCTGTTCACGACCGGCTTCTGCATGGGCGGCCGGACGGCGTTCCTCACCGCCGGGCTTCGGGCTCGGGCTCGCCGGCGTCATCGGGTTCTACGGCTGGCCGACCGGCGCCTCGCGCAACGACACGCCCGGCCCCGGCCGACATCGCCGCCACGCTCGAGGGCCCGATCCTGTCGATCTTCGGCGGCGCGGACGAGGGCATCGGTCCGGGCGTCCGCGACGCGTGGGAGCAGGCGCTGACGGCGGCGGGCGTCGAGCACGAGACGATCGTCTACGAGGGCGCGCCGCACTCGTTCTTCGACCGCAAGGCCGGCGACTTCGCGGACCAGTCGGCCGCCGCGTGGGACGCGACGCTCGGGTTCATCCGGGCCCACACGGCGGGCACCCCGTGAGCTTCCTGCGCCGGCTGCTGGGCGGGGAGCCCAAGGAGCCCGAGACGCCGGCGCCGTCGTCCGCCGACCTCGTCGCGGAGGAGCAGGAGCGGGAGCGCGAGCTGCTCCGGGCCGACGCCGCGCGCCTCGACGACGACCTGATCCAGCGCCAGATGCGCTACGCCGACCGGTCGTGGACGCCGCCCGCCCAGGGGACGGACCGCCGCGCCGACGACGCGGAAGGCGAGGCCGACTAGCCGGACCGGCCGGCCGGCGCGCGGCGCGCGTCACTTCTTGATCACCGCCCACACGAACAGCAGCAGCAGCCCGACCACGATCACGGGCAGCGCCCCGGGCGGCAGCGCGGCGTTGAGCGAGTCGATGATCCCGGAGATGGCCGCGCCGATCCCGGCGACCGCGCCCGCCACGAGCCCCGAGATCCCGCCGCCGATCGTGCGCCCCAGTCCGTCCACGGCTGCATCGTCCGGTGTCCGTCAAGGGCGCGCTCGGGTGATCGCCGGCGGCGCGGCTCGAATCCCGCCCGACGGCGCCGTCCGACCGCGTACGCTGGAGGCAGCACCCACGACCATCCGCAGCCAGGGCACCCGAGGAGGGGGCGATGAAGGAACGGCTCATCGGCGACGACCAGCTGCTGGTCACGGCCGACACCACGATCGGCGACGCGCTCTGGGACTGGGTCGCGGCCGATGCGGCGCGACGCGCGCCGGACGGCTGGCGGATCGCGTCCATCGGGGCGGTGCCGACGTCGTTCCCCAGCCCGCCGCGCCCGGCTACGGCTACCCGCAGGGCGGCGGCGGTGTCGTGTTCTGGATCCTCTACCGCCGGTGAGCCGGTGAGCGACGGCCTCGAGTACGACGGCGAGGTCGCGGCCGAGGGCGGCTCGGCCGCTCCGGTGCCGCCGGCGCCGCCCCCGTCCGACCGCACCCGCGTCCGCCGGCTGCCCAAGCGCGGGCGCTACGACCGCGCGTCGCTGGACGCGGTGCTCGACGCGGGCGTCATCGCGCACGTCGGGTGGACCGGCGAGGACGGCCAGCCCTACGCGACGCCGACGATCGCCTGGCGCGTCGGCGACCGGCTGTACTGGCACGGCTCGTCGGCCAGCCGGATGCTGCGCCAGAGCCAGGGCATCCCGGTGTGCGTCACCGTGACCCTGCTCGACGGCTACGTGATGGCCCGCTCCGGGTTCAACCACTCGGTGAACTTCCGGTCGGCGATGGTGCTCGGGACGGCCCACCTCGTGACCGATCCGGCGGAGGTGGACACGACGCTCGAGGCGTTCATCGAGGGCCTGTACCCGGGTCGCTGGGCCCAGCTCCGGCCGATGACGCCGAGCGAGCGCAAGGCGACGACCGTCCTGTGGATGGACCTCAACGAGGCGTCCGCGAAGGTCCGCGCCGAGGAGAACCACGACGACGAGGGCGACGAGACGTGGCCGGCGTGGGGCGGCGTGATCCCGCTGCGCGTCGTCGCGGACGAGCCCGAGCCCGATCCTCACGTGCCCGTCGACATCCCCCCGCCGGCGTTCCGCCTGCCCGGGACGCGGCGTCAGGCGGCGCGAGAGGGGTAGCCGCGCGAGCGGGTAGGCGGCGCGGATCTCCGGCCCGCGGTTGCGCGGCGCCACGATCGCGGTCCGCCCCGCGAGGCCGCACGCGTCCGCCTCGTGACGGAGCGCCGCCTCGACCGCCGACGGGTCGTCGCCCGGCGCGACGAACGCGCAGATCGTCGAGCCCGCGCCCGACAGGAACGCGCCCAGCGCGCCCGCCTCGCGTGCGGCGAGCGTGAGCCGCGGCAGCTCCGGGTACGGGACGCTGCGGTACGGCTCGTGGAGCCGGTCGATCGTCAGGTCCGCGAGGAGCTCGAAGCGCCCGGCGGCGATCCCGGCGACGCCGATCGCGACCCGGCCCAGGTTCTCCACGGCGTGGCGGAGCGGGACCTCGCCGGGCAGGACGCGGCGCATCTCCTCCGTCGCGAGGTGGCGGTCCGGGATGTACAGCACGCACTGGAGCCCGTCCGGCGCGTCGAACCGGATCGCCTCGACCCGGTCGGCGAGCTGCGCCGACACGACGAACCCGCCGAGCAGCACGGCCGCGGCGTTGTCCGGGTGCGACTCGATGGTCGTCGCGAGCTGGAGCAGGTGGAGCGGCGGCACGGGCCGGGCGCCGACCGCGCACGCGAGCGCATCGCCCGAGGACGACGCCGCCGACCGTCGCCGCGGCCGACGACCCGAGGCCGCGCGACAGCGGGATCCGGTTGTGCATCTCGATCCGCCAGCCGATCGACGCCGGCCGCGGCCCGAGCTCGACCTCGAGCGCGGCCTCCAGGCCCGCGACGAGCCGGTTCGAGCGCGTCGCCTCCAGCGCGCCCTCGCCTTCGCCGGTCACGGCCAGCTCGATCGACCCGTCGCCGTCGACCGCCTCGACCGTCGACGGTGTTCGTCAGGTCGAGCGCGAGCCCGAGGCAGTCGTAGCCCGCCCCGAGGTTGGCGGACGAGGCCGGCACGTCGACGGTGAGCCGCCGTCCCGCGAGCGCGGCCCAGGCGGCCGCCGGGTCCGCGACGCTGCCGCCGCCCGCGCTCACCCGAGCCCCCAGCCGAGCGCCCGCGCGACGCCGAGCACCGTCGGCTCCGCCTCTGCGACGTCGACCTCGAGGCCCCGCTCGGCCGTCGTCGGGTCCTTGAGCCCGTTGCCGGTCAGCACGCACACGACGAGCGCATCGGGGTCCAGCTCGCCGGCCCGCGCCGCCTTCGTCACGCCCGCCACCGACGCCGCCGACGACGGCTCGCAGAACACGCCCTCGAGGCGCGCGATGTCCCGGTACGCGGCGAGGATCTCGTCGTCGGTGACCGCCGCGATCCGCCCGCCGGACGCGTCGCGCGCGTCCGTCGCGAGGTCCCACGAGGCGGGATTGCCGATCCGGATCGCCGTCGCGATCGTCTCCGGGTCGTCGATCGGGTGGCCCGCGACGAGCGGCGCGGCGCCCGCGGCCTGGAACCCCCACATCGCGGGCGTGGAGGCCGCGAGCCCGGCCGCGCGCGTACTCGCGGAACCCGCGCCAGTAGGCGCTGATGTTGCCGGCGTTGCCGACCGGGATCGCGAGCACGTCCGGGGCACGCCCCAGGTCGTCGACGATCTCGAACGCGGCGGTCTTCTGGCCCTCGAGCCGGTAGGGGTTGACCGAGTTCACGAGCGTGATCGGGTGCTCCTCCTGCTCCGACAGGGCGCGCACGACCCGCAGCGCCTCGTCGAAGTTGCCGCGCACGGCGACGACCCGGGCCCCGAACACGAGCGCCTGGAGCAGCTTGCCGACGGCGATCTTGCCGGCCGGCAGCACGACGACGCACTCGAGCCCGGCCGCCGCCGCATAGGCCGCCGCCGAGGCCGAGGTGTTGCCGGTCGAGGCGCAGATCACGCTCCGGGCGCCGTCCTCGAGCGCCTTGGCGACGGCCATCACCATGCCCCGGTCCTTGAACGAGCCGGTCGGGTTCTGGCCCTCGATCTTGAGGTGGAGGTTGCGCAGCCCGAGCGACTCGCCGAGCCGCCGCGCGTGGACGAGCGGGGTCGCGCCCTCGCCCAGGCTGACGACCGGCGTCGCGTCGCTGACGGGGAGGAACGCGCGGTAGCGCTCGACGAGCCGGGGACGGGCCGTGGCGGACGTCACCGGCGCCTCAGTCCCCGACCGGGTAGCAGGCGCCCGACGGCGCCGCGACGCACTCGCCGGCGACCGGCCGGACCTCGATCCCGCGACAGCGTCCGTCGCGGCGGCGCTGCCTGCCCAGGTGGAGCCGAGGCCGCGGGCGATCGAGACGAGGTCGGACAGCACCGCGGCGGCCGCGGCCGGCGCCGCCCGCGCCGGGACCCTCGAACGCGACCCGCCCGACGGGATCCGCGTCGACCTCGATCCGGTTGAGGACCCCGTCGCAGCGCCCGAACGGCGACTCCGCGGGGACGGCCGTGGGCACGACGGACGCCTCGATCGCGCCGTCCTCGCCGAGCCGCGACGTGGCGATGAGGCGCAGGACGCGGCCCTCGGCGCGCGAGCGCCTCCACGTCCGCGGCGGTCACGCCGGTGATCCCGGGCAGGCCGGGCGCGCCGGTCGTCGAGCCGGGGCGGTTGGCCACCGACGACGGGTCGATCCATGCCCCGAACGCGAGCCGCACGAGGATGACGAGCTTGTTGAGCGCGTCGAGGCCCTCGACGTCGGCCGTCGGATCGGCCTCCGCGTAGCCCTTCGCCTGCGCCTCGGCGAGCACCTCGGCGTAGTCGCGGCCCTCGCGGGTCATCGCCGTGAGCATGTAGTTCGTCGTGCCGTTGACGATCCCGCGGACGCGCGCGATCCGGTTGGCCGCGAGGTCCTGGGCGATCGGGCTGAGCAGCGGGATCCCGCCGCCGACCGCCGCCTCGAACCGGAACGGGACGTCGGCATCGCGCGCGAGCCGCTCGAGCTCCGGGCCGTGGTGGGCGACGATGTGCTTGTTCGCGGTCACGACGCTCTTGCCCGCGTGGAGCGCCGCCGCGACGAGCGTGTGGGCCGGCTCGGCGCCGCCCATCGTCTCCACGACGATGTCGATCTCCTCGCTCGCGACGAGGTGCGCGGGCGCGTCCGTGAGCAGCGACTCCGGGATGCCGTTCGCGATCGCCCGCTCGGTGAACTTCTCGGCGACGGCGGCGAGCACGAGCGGCGCCCCGTCCGGCGGCACGAGGCGTGGCGACCGCTCGAGGAACGCGCGCACGACCTCGCGGCCGACGGTGCCGGCGCCGATGACGCCGACGCGCAGGGGCTGAACGCTCATGAGGTGACGGGCTCCGAACGGGCTGGTGTGCGAGCGATGGTAGCGAACGTCCCCGGCCGCGATGACGGCGGCGGACGGGCGCGGCGGGGCATCGCCGCTCGCTACACTCCGCCGCAATGACCGTCGACGTCGCTCCCGCACCCGCGCCGCTCGCCGCGCCGCCGCCGCGTCCGCGGATCTTCTCGGGCATCCAGCCGTCGGGGATCGTCCACCTCGGCAACGACCTGGGCGCGATCCGCAACTACGTGATGCTCCAGTACGAGTACGAGGCGATCTACTGCATCGTCGACTACCACGCGCTGACGAGCACCCACGACGCCGGACGCGATGCGCCAGCGGACGCGCGAGATGGCCGCGAGCCTGCTCGCGCTCGGCCTCGACCCGGACCGCTGCACGCTGTTCGTCCAGAGCCACCGCCCGGAGCACACCGAGCTCATGTGGCTGCTGGCGACGGTCACGCCGGTGAGCTGGCTCGAGCGGACGCCGACCTACAAGGAGAAGAAGGCCAGCCAGCCCGACGACATCAACCACGGGCTGCTCACCTACCCGGTCCTGCAGGCCGCCGACATCGTCATCTACAAGGCGTCGCTGGTGCCGGTGGGCAAGGACCAGGCCGCGCACCTCGAGCTGTCGCGCGAGATCGTCCGGGCGTTCAACAACCGCTACGGCGTGACGTTCCCGGAGCCCGAGGCCGTGTTCACCGAGGCGCCCGTCGTGCTCGGCACGGACGGCGTCAAGAAGATGTCGAAGTCGGTCGGCAACACGATCGAGATCCTGGGCTCGCCGGAGGACGTCCGGAAGCAGGTGATGTCGATGGTCACCGACACGAAGCGGATCCTGCGCACCGACCCCGGCCGGCCGGAGGTGTGCAACGTCTGCCAGCTCCATCGCTTCTTCGGCGACGACTGGGAGGAGATCCAGGACGGCGAGCGCACCGCCCGGACCGGCTGCGTCGACACGAAGAAGCTGCTCGCGGAGCGGATCACGCGCCACTACGCCGGCGCCCGCGAGCGCTACGCGGAGCTGATGGCGAACCCCGCCGAGGTCGACGGCATCCTCGAGGCCGGCGCCGACCGCCTGCGGCCCATGGCCGAGGCGACCATGGCCGAGGTCCGCGAGAAGATGGGCCTCCGGTAGGACCGCCACGTGGACGGCATGCCCGTCCCCACCGGAACGTGCTTCCGGCACATCGCCCGGCGTCGTAGGCTGGCGGCATGCCCATCGAGCTGACGGAGCGCCAGCGGCGCCTCATCGACGCGGCGCTCATCCTCGCCGTCATCGCGCTCGGGTTTGTCGTCCTGACCGACCTCGCCGGCGTGTTCTACGCGTTCGGCGACGTCCTGCTGCTGTTCTTCCTCGCCTGGCTCCTGTCGTTCGCGCTGCTGCCGCTCATCCGCGGCGTGGCGTCGGTCATCCCGCGGATGCCGCAGGCGGGGGCGGTGATCATCGTCTACCTCGCGATCGTCGCCCTGCTGCTCGCGGTCGTCGTCCAGGCGTCGGCGTCGCTCGCCACCTCGATCGGGCAGTTCATCCAGGACGCGCCGCGGTTCGAGGAGCAGCTCCAGAACCTGCTGACGCAGGTCGAGGCGCAGCTCACCTCGCTCGGGTTCCAGGTGGACCTCGCCAGCCAGGCGCCGATCATCGTGGAGAACCTCCAGACGTGGGCGCTCCAGCTCGTCGGGCCGCTCCAGTCGCTCGCGTTCGCGAGCATCGGCGTGTTCGGCAACGTGCTGCTGCTCGTGATCCTGTCGATCTACATCGCCATCGACCGGGCGGCGATCGTCGCGTTCCTGTACCGGCTGGTGCCCGCCCGGCTTCGTGACCGAGGCGCGCCTGCTCCAGACGAGCGTCTCGAAGTCGTTCGGCGGGTTCCTGCGCGGCCAGCTCGTGATGGGCGTCGTGTTCGGCGTGTTCACGGCGATCGTGAACATCGTGTTCGGGCTCGAGTACGCCGCGCTGACGACCGTGGCCGCGGGCCTGCTCCACGCGATCCCGTTCTTCGGCCCGTTCGTGTCCTGGCTGCCGCCGGTCGCCGTCGCGCTCCTGTTCGACCCGAGCGCCGTCCTGCCGGTGCTGATCGTGATGGGCATCGCGTGGTTCGTGACGATGAACGTCATCTCCCCGCGGATGATGTCGGGCGCGGTCGGCATCCACCCGATCGTGGTCCTCGCCTCGGTCGTCATCGGCGGCAAGATCGCGGGCGTCGCCGGCGCCATCTTCGGCATCCCGATCGCGGCCGTCCTGTCGGTGTTCTTCTTCCACTGGTTCGGCCGGTCGCGCGAGAACGGGACCGTGACCGACCGGGCGACCAAACGCCTGGCCCAACGCGAGGGCCGCGACGTCAGGCGGCCACGCGAGCCGGTCCCGGGCGTCGACGCGGACGTCGACGAGGTCGCGGGCGCTCCCGTGGCGTCGTCGTCGGCATCGGCCGCCGTCGCGGCGCCGGAGCCCGCCTCGGCGCCTGCTGCCCGCGCCCGCGCCCGACCGCGGCGCCGCCGCCGAAGGCGAGCGGTGAGCCCCGAGCGCGACGAAGCCCGAGGCCGGCGGCCAGCAGCCGGAGATGACGAGGGAGCGGGCGCGGTCCGAGCGCCGCGACCTCGACAAGGAGCGCGGCGAGCCGGTCGCGGGACCGCGCGGCGCCCGCCGCTCGCTCAAGCGCCTGGGCCGGCCGCTCGGCGACTGGACGAGCCGGCCGCGGATCCTCGTGACCAACGACGACGGCATCGAGAGCCGCGGCATCCTCGCGCTCAAGCGCGCGCTCGACCCGATCGGCGACGTGACGGTCGTCGCGCCGGACACGAACCAGTCCGCGGTCGGGCACCAGAAGACGCTGATGCGCCCGCTGCGCGTCCGGGAGCGGACGCTCGCCGACGGGTCGCTGGGCTACTCCGTCGACGGCTCCCCCACCGACTGCGTGAGCCTCGCGTTCCTCGGCTTCTTCGAGGAGCGCTTCGACCTCGTCGCGTCGGGCATCAACTACGGCGCCAACCTGGGCGACGACATCACGTACTCCGGGACCGTGTCCGCGGCGATGGAGGCGGTGATCAACAGCTGCCCGGCGTTCGCGGTCAGCCAGGAGTACGTGGAGGACGTCGACTTCGAGCTGGCGGCCGTCGCCTCCGCGATCGTCGCCCGCAACATCCTCGAGCACGGCCTCAAGCGCGGCGAGCTGGTGTCGGTCAACGTCCCGGCGGTCTCGGTCGAGGCGTGCGAGGGCATCGAGGTGACCCGCGTCGGCCGCCGCGTCTACCAGGACGAGCTCACCGAGCGGCATCGACCCGCGCGGCATCCCCTACTACTGGATCGGCGGCCCGCCGCCGTCCGGCATCAGCGTGCCCGGCACGGACTTCAACGCGGTCGTGAACCGGCGCATCTCGGTCACGCCGATCCACCTCGACCTCACCGGCCGGCGCCTCCTGCGCCAGCTCCAGACCTGGAACTGGGCGCTCGACCAGGAGGGGCACGAGGCCGGCCACGGCGCGGATCCCGGCGGTGGCCGCGGCGAGACGACGCCGTCGCCGGTCGAACAGGCGCGGATCGCGGAGGAGACCACGATCGAGCGGCGCTGAGCCGCCGACCGCGGCATGGACGTCTGTCCATGCGCGAAACGCACGGCCGTCGGGTGGCGCGGAACGGCTGGACCGCGATCCTGCTCCCATGGACACGACCGCCATCGCCACCCGCGACACGACCGTCGCCGCGCGCCCGGGCTACGACCCGACGCCGGTGCGGACGGTGGCGCGCGTCCGGCCGATGCTCGACGAGGAGCGGGTCGTGTGGCTGTCCACGGTCCGCCCGGACGGCACGCCGCACCTCGTCCCCACCTGGTTCTGGTGGGACGGCGAGGCGCTCGTCGTGTTCTCGAAGCCGGGTGCGGCCAAGGTGCGCAACCTGCGCGCGAACCCGCGGCTGATGGTCGCGGTCGGCGACCCCGAGGACGACTTCTCGGTCGGGCTGATCGAGGCCGAGGCGACGTGCCACGACGAGGCCGCGGTGATCCCGGACGCGTTCTTCGCCAAGTACGCGGCCGAGCTCGGGCCCGGCCGCCTCGACGCGGATGCCTTCCGCGCGACGTACACCCAGGCGATCCGCATCCTCCCGACGCGCTACCTCCAGTGGCACGGCCGCGGCGAGGCGCACGACCCGATGCCCGTGGCGAGTCCCCGCAGACGGCGTCGCCGGCGGCATACCGTCGGTGCGCGCCTGCGCGCGGTCGTCGCCCGGTCCCGCGCGCGCGTCGCTGCGGTCGTCCTCGCACCCCGCCCGCTGACCGCCTCGCCCGCCTGACCCGCGCCCGGGCGCCGGCAATTGCAAGCAAGGCGTGACCCGTTCGAGGTCGCCGGGCGGCGAAGATGGGCGCGACGACGCACGGGGTTGCGCCGCGCCACGGGAGATCACGCGATGGACGACCTCGGCAAGATGCTCGGCTCGCTCGGTGGTGACACGGCGGGGGCCGGCGGCACGGGCGACATCGCCGGGGCGCTCAGCGGCCTGCTCGGCAGCGAGGGCGGGCTCGACGGGCTCGTCAAGCAGCTCAGCGATGGCGGCCTCGGCGAGCAGGTGCAGTCGTGGGTGGGCACCGGTGCGAACGAGCCCGTGGACCCGGATCAGCTCGCGAGCGCGCTCGGTCCGGACAAGGTGAACCAGCTCTCCTCGCAGACGGGGATCGACATCGGCGCGCTGCTGCCGATGCTCGCCGCCGCCCTGCCCACGATCATCAACGCGCTGACGCCCGATGGGAAGGTGCCGTCCGGCGGCTCCGCCGGGGGGTTCGACCTCGGCAGCGTGCTCGGGGGCCTCGCCGGCGGCGGTCAGGCACTCGTCGAGCGGCGGGACCTCCGTCCCTGACATCGGCTCGATCCTGGGCGACAAGGAGTAGGCGCGCGACTCGCCCGGCCGCCGGTCGTTAGCGGCGGCGCTTGCGATCCGCGATGACCTCCTGGGCGGCGTTGCGTCCCGGTGCGCCGGTGACGCCGCCGCCGGGATGGGCGCCGGAGCCCGCGAGGTACAGGCCGCTCACCGGCATCCGGTAGCGCGCCCAGCCGAGCAGCGGCCGCCACAGGAAGAACGAGTCGAGCGCCGGCTCCGCGTGCAGCGGGTGGCCGCCCGTGAGCCCGTACTCGGTCTCGAGGTCGCCCGGCGTCAGCACCTGCCGCGCCGTGACGCGTGCGCCGAGCCCGGGCGCCACCGTCTCCAGCGTCCGGATGGCGAGGTCGCCGATCGACTCGCGGTCGTCCGCCCAGTCGCCGGACGGCGCCGTCCTTCGGCATCCACTGCATGAGGACGCTCATGACCTGGGTGCCCTCGGGCGCGCCGGCGACGAGCGACGGGTCGACGAGGGACGGGATCGTCGCCTCGAGCACCGGCTCGTCGGCGATCCGGCCGTACTTCGAGGCGTCGAACGCGTGCTCCATCGCATCGATCGAGGTCGTGTTGACCTGGATCCGGCCGCGCAGCAGCCGCGGGTCGTCGCCCGCGGCGGGAAACTCGGGGATCCCGTCGAGGACGAGGTTGACCTTCGCCACCGAGCCCGGCGTCCGGATGTTGTCCGCGCGCCAGCGCATCGACGGCCCGACGGTCACCGGGTCGACGAGCGACGTCAGCAGCTGCTTCGGATCGAGGCCGGAGACGACGCGCGAGCACGCGAGCTCCTCGCCGCCCTCGAGCACGACGCCGGTCACGGCGCCATCGACGGTCGTCACCTGCGCGACGCGGGCGCCGGTCCGGATCTCCGCGCCCGATGCGAGCGCCGAGGCCGCGATCGCCTCGGCGACGTTCGACGGGCCGCCCTTGGCGTACACGGTCTCGCCCGCGGCGCCGCCGTCGTTGCCCGCGGAGTCGGCGAGCAGCACCTGGGTCGTCCCGGCGGACCACGGCCCCATGGCCGTGTAGCGGACGCCGCGCCAGGCCGTGGTCCCGCGGATCGCCTCGGTCTCGAACGACTCGGTGACGAAGTCCGCGACGGCCATCGCGAGGACGCGCAGGATCGTCCGCCCGTCGTGCTTGCCCAGGCCGCGGAACGCCCGCCCGAGCCGGAGGCCCAGCAGCGCGTCGCCGAAGCCCGGCTCCTTGATCTCGGGCGGCGCCTCGTCGCCGAGGTCGGCGAGGAAGCGGCTGAGCGAGCGGACGCCGCGGTCGTACTCCACGTAGGCGGTCGCGTCGTCCTCGGACCACTGGCGGAGCGACTCCACCGTGCGGCCGAGCTCGGTCCACAGCGTCACGGCGCGGCCGTCGGGCTGCGGGGCGAACACCCGGCACTCGGGCGCGACGAGCGCCATGCCGTGGATGCCCAGCTCGAGCTCGCGGGCGATCGACGGCCGCAGGCGGCCGACGGTGTGGGCGAGCGACGGGACGCGGACGCCCGGGGCGAGCTCCTCGGTCACGGTCGCGCCGCCGATCCGGTCGCGCGCCTCGAGCACGAGCACCTTGAGCCCGGCCCGGGCCATGTAGGCCGCCGCGACGAGCCCGTTGTGGCCCGCGCCGATGACGATCGCGTCGTAGGTGTTCGAGGCAGCCATCGTCAGGCCACCTTCCGGCCGCTGGCCTTGAGGACCTCGACCGCGGCGAGGCGCCCGTTGGCGCCCATCAGGCCGCCGCCCGGGTGGGTCGACGAGCCCGACAGCCACAGGTTCTGGACGGGCGTCCGGAAGCGGGCGTAGCCGGGGACCGGCCGGTTGAAGAACAGCTGCTCGAGCGACAGCTCGCCCTGGAAGATGTTGCCCTCGGTGAGGCCCATCGTCCGCTCGATGTCGAGCGGCGTCAGCACCTGGCGGCCGACGATGATGTCCTTGATGTTGGGGGCGAACTCCGCGATCCGGTTGATCACCGCGTCGCCGAACTTGTCCCGGTTGCCGTTGTCGTCCCACGTGCCCAGCTCGGGCGCCAGCTTGTACGGCGCGTACTGGACGAAGCACGAGATCACGTGCTTGCCGGGCGGGGCCATCTGCGGGTCGACGAGGGTGGGGATGATCATGTCGATGTACGGGCGCTCGCTCCAGCGGCCGTACTTCGCGTCGTCGTAGGCGCGCTCCATCTCGGCCATCGACGGCGAGAACGAGATCGCGCCGCGGAGGTGCTCGCCCTCGCCGGGGAGGGACGTGAAGTTGGGCAGCGCGTCGACGGCGAGGTTGACCTTGCCCGAGCTGCCGCGGAACTTGAACCGCCGGACCTCCTGCTCGAACTCGGGCTCGAGGGTGCCGGACTCCAGCAGGTCGAGGAAGGTGACCTTCGCGTCCGCGGACGACAGGACGTGGGTCGCCTCGATCTCCTCGCCGCTCACGAGCGCGACGCCGGTCGCCTTGCCGTTGCGGACGATGACCCGGGCGACGGGCGCCTCGGTCCGGATCTCCGCGCCCAGCGACTCGGCCGCGCGGGCGATCGACATGCTGACGCCGCCGGTGCCGCCCTTGGGGATCCCCCAGGCGCGGAACGCGCCGTCGATCTCGCCCATGTAGTGGTGGAGGAGGACGTAGGCGGTGCCGGGGCTGCGGATCCCCTGGTAGGTGCCGATGATCCCCGACGCCGACATCGTCGCCTTGAGCGGGTCGGTCTCGAACCACTGGTCGAGGAAGTCCGCGGCCGACATCGTCATCAGCTGGACGAACACCGCCTGCTGGCGCTCGGGGAGCTGCTGGAACCGGCGGGCGAGGCCGGCCAGCGGCAGCAGCGGCCGCGGGTCGATGTCGGTCGGGTCGGCCGGGACGATGCCCAGGATCGGCTTGATGAACCGGGCCATCTCGACCATGAGCTGGCCGTACTCCTCGTACGCCTCGGCGTCGTGCTTCGACCAGCGGCGCAGCTCGCGGACCGTGCGCCCGTGGTCGTTGACGCGCCACAGGTAGTCGCCGCCCTTGGGCGGCTTGTCGGCCTTCCGGAGCGGGGTGAACGTGCCGTCGAGCGGGAGGATGTCGAGCCCGAACCGGGGCAGGTTGAGGTCGCGGATGATCTCCGGCCGGAGCAGGCTGACGACGTAGCTCGCGACCGAGAACCGGAAGCCCGGGACGATCTCCTCGGTCACGGCCGCGCCGCCCAGGACGTGGCGCCGCTCGAGGACGAGGGTCTTGAGGCCCGCCCGCGCGAGATAGGCGGCGGACACGAGCCCGTTGTGCCCCCCGCCGATGATCACCGCGTCGTAGCGCTGCGGCACGCCCACCCTCCGGTATTCAGCCTGCATAGTCCGCATGCAGTCTAGCCGACGCCGGTGCCCGGACGGCGTCGCACGGGGCGATGCCGGCCGGCGACCGGCGTCCCCCAGACCGGATGATGCGGCGGGCCGGGTCCCTGCCTTACTGCGGGCGGCGCGGACCGGCCGTTCGACGACGAGCCCGGCCCCGGCACGAGAGGGAACACGCATGACCACCCCGGCCCAGCCGGCCGCTTCGAGCCCGGCCCCGACGGCCGATGCCACGACCGGCGCCCCGCCGCGCGCGGGCGCGATCCTCGCCACCCTGATCATCATCGCCGCGGTGGCGAACCTGCCCCTCGCGATGGCGAACATCGCGCTGCCGTCGATCGGCACGGCCTTCGATGCCTCCCAGACGCAGCTCAACCTCGTCGCGGTCGCCTACTCGCTCGGCCTCGCCTGCTCGGTGCTGTGGCTGGGCGCCCTCGGCGACCGCTACGGACGCAAGCAGATCGCCATCGTGGGTGTGTCGCTCGCGATCCCCGCCGCGCTGCTGAGCGGGTTCGCCGCCTCCATCGAGATCCTCATCTTCGCCCGCCTGTTCGGCGGCTTCGCCGCCGGCATGGCCTACCCGACGACCCTCGCCCTCATCGCGGCGCTGTGGGGACCCGGCCCGGGCCGCACGAGGGCGATCGCCCTGTGGGCGGCGGTCGGCGGGGCGATCTCGGTCTCCGGGCCGCTGCTGTCGGGGATCATCCTCAACATCGCCGACTGGCCGTGGGTGTTCTTCATCGTCATCCCGCTCGCGCTCGTCGCGCTGTTCCTCGCGATGCGCAACGTGCCGTCGCACGTGAACGAGGGGACCGAGCCCGTCGACAACCTCGGCGGCATCCTGTCGGTGATCCTCGTCGGGTCGTTCGTGCTCGCGATCAACGTGATCCCGCTGGGCGACATGCGGGCGACCGCGATCGGGCTGCTCGTGATCGCGCTCGTCGCCGGCATCCTGTTCGTCATCCGCCAGCGGCGGGCGCCGAACCCGCTGTACGACCTGAAGATCGCCGCCCGGCCCACGTTCTGGGTCGCGGGCGTCGCCGGGATCATCGTGTTCGGTGCGCTCATGGGCGCGATGTTCATCGGCCAGCAGTACATGCAGGACGTGCTCGCGTTCGGGACGATCCAGGCCGCCCTGCCGGCGCTTGTTCGCGGGCGCGTGCATGATCCTCGTCGCGCCCCGGTCGGCGGTCATCGTCGAGGCGCGCGGGTCGCGCCTGACGCTGCTGGCGGGCTACGTGTTCGTCCTCGCCGGCTTCCTCACGATGCTGTTCCTGTGGACCGAGACGGCCTCGTTCTGGGTCGTCGTGCTCGCGTTCTGCTTCGTCGGGGTCGGGATCGGCCTGTCCGGCACGCCGGCCTCGCGGTCGCTCACCGGGTCCGTGCCGGTCACCCGGGTCGGCATGGCGTCGGGCACGGCGGACCTGCAGCGGGACCTGGGCGGCGCGCTGTTCAACTCGCTGTTCGGGGCGCTGCTCGCCGCCGGCTACGCGGCCTCGATCACCGCCACGCTCACCGCCGAGGACCCGACGACCGAGGTGCCGCCGAACGTGAGCAACGAGCTCGAGATGTCGTACGCGGGCGCCCAGGCGGTCGCCGGGGAGTACCCGCAGTACGCGACCGAGATCACGGCCGCGGCCCGCGAGGCGTTCCTCGCCGGCGACCAGCAGGCGTACCTCGCGGGGATCATCGCGGTGCTCGTGGGCGGCGCCCTCGTGTTCCTCGTGTTCCCGAAGGCGGACAAGGAGCGCGAGCTCGTCGAGGGGTACCACCGCGAGGACGCGGCGGCCGGGGCCTCCGGGGCAGCCTGAGCGGGGCCGCCCCGGCGGGCGGGGTCAGTCGTCGACGGTCGTGAAGTCCGTGACGACGTGTCCGGCGTCGATCGGCTCGGCGAACGTCAGCACGACGATCCGGTCCGCGCCCATCGCGTCGGAGTTCGCGGGCGGTGCCTCCTGGCCGAAGCGCAGGAGCACGCGATCGCCGTCCGACCGGGCCACGAGCGTGACCAGCTCGTCGCGCGGGATCCCGGTCCACACGACCTCGATGGTGCGCGGCCCGGCGTTGCGGACGATGGCCTGGCCCCACGCGACGGACATGCCGTCGGCCGCCTGACCGGACGACGCCTGCTCGATGCAGGCCCTCGGCGTCGCTGATCGCGAGCCGGACGTCATCGGGCAGGAAGACGTCGAGCGGGATGACGATCCCGTCCACGCCGTCGGGCTGCGGGGTGGAGGGGACGAGCGGGCTGGGGGGCGCGCTCGGCTGCGGGACGCCGGTCGGCGGCACGCCCGTCGGCCCGTTGGGGACCGCGGTCGGGAGCGGCGCGTCGGGCGTCACGACGGGGGCCGGGGCGGCCGGCGAGCCGGACGGACCGGCGGCGACGACGCCGATGGAGCAGCCGGCGATGGCCACGAGGGCGACGAGCGCGGCGGCGGCGATGAGCAGGTTCGGGGCGGCGATGCCGGGGCTGACGGGGAGGAGCGCGGCATGTGGGTGTCCTTGGGTGCTGACCGCGTCTGGGATCGGTCGTGCACCCACGGTGTCCCGCGCGCACGCGCACGGCCATGGACGACGGGCGCCAGCCCGGCCTCGACATCCGTCCATGCCGGCCGCTGGCCGCGCTACCAGCCGCGGAGCGCGATCTCCAGGGCCTCGGCCACGACATCGGCGCTCGCCGGCGTGATGCACAGCGGCGGCTTGACCTTGAGCACGTTGTTGCCGTCGCCGGTGGGCTGGACGATGACGCCGAGCTCGAGCATCCGCTCGCTGATCGCCATGGCCTCCGCCGCGGCCGGCTCGAGCGTGTCGCGGTCGCGGACGAGCTCCACGCCCATGTACAGGCCCATCCCGTGGACCGCGGCGACGAGCGGGTGGCCGGCCGTCGCGCGCTCGAGGCCCGCCTTGAGGTGGGCGCCGGTCACCCGCGCGTTCTCCTGCAGCCCTTCCTCGTCGATCGCCCGCAGGACGGCGAGGCCGGCCGCGCACGCCACCGGCGAGCCGCCGACCGACGAGAAGAACGAGCCCTGGGCACCGAACGCGTCGGCGATGGCGCGGGTCGTGATCACGGCCCCGACCGCCATGCCGTTCCCCGCCGCCTTGGCCACGGTCACGATGTCCGGCAGCGACGCCCTGCTGCTCGAACGCCCACTGGTACGCCCCGAGCCGCCCGTAGCCCACCTGGACCTCGTCCGCGACGACGAGCCCGCCCGCGGCCCGCACGGCGGCGTACGCCTCGCGCAGGTAGCCGTCCGGCAGCACGATGCCGCCCGCGTTGCCGAACAGCGCCTCGGCGATGAACGCGGCCGGGCCGCGGCCGGCCGCCTCGAGCTCCGCGACGACCCGCCGCACGTCCTCGGCATAGCGGGGGCCGGCGTCCGGGCCCGCCGAATCGGCCGCGCAACGGGTTGGGTGCCTCGACCGCGTGGGCCCAGGCGGGCCGCGTCTCGAGCGCCCGCGGGTTGTCGAGCACGGAGGTGGTGATGGCGTCCGTCGCGACGGTCCAGCCGTGGTACGCGCCGCGGATCGCGATCACGTCCTCGTTGCCCGTCGCCGTCCGCGCGAGCCGGATCGCGAGCTCGACCGACTCCGAACCCGTGTTGACGAGGAACACGGTGTCGAGCGGCGGCGGGAAGCGGGCGGCGAGCGCCTCGGCGAACGCCACCATCGGCTCGTACAGGAAGCGGGAGTTGGTGTTGAGCAGCCGGAGCTGGCGCGCGACGGCGGCCTCGACCGCCGGGTGGCTGTGCCCCAGGACCGCGACGTTGTTGACGATGTCGACGCGGGCCCGGCCGCGGGCGTCGACGAGGTGGTGCCGCCAGCCGCGCTCGATCCGCGGCGGCGCATCGAAGTAGTGCTCCTGGGTCGTGGCCAGCACCGCGTCGCGGCGGGCGAGGAGCGCGGCGGGGTCGTCGGGCGGGGCGGCGGCGACGCCGGGCTCCAGGCCGAGGATCGCCGACGGGTCGGGGCACAGCCGAAGCCACGCCCCGGCGAGCGAGGGGACGGCGCGGCGGGGCGCCTCGAGGTCCGGTTCCGCGACCCGCTGGACGTGGACGTGCGTCGGCAGCCCGTCCGGCCCGGTCGCGGCGACCGTGCCCACCAGGTCGCCGGCGTCGACCTCGCGCGCCGTCCGCGACCGTCGGCTCGACGCCCGCGAGGACGACGTCCTCGATCCCGCCGATGACGAGCCCGCCCTCGATGCGCCGGACGACGCCGCCGACCGGCGCATGGACCCGGGTGCCGGCCGGCGCGAACAGGTCGATGCCGAGGTGGATCGTGGGCGCTTCCTCGATCGTGTCCAGCACGGTGTCGACGAGCCGCGCCTCGCCCCAGCGGCCGACGGCCATGCAGCCGACCGCCTCCGCCGCCTCGACGAGCGGCCCGACCGCGGCCGGGTCACCGATCGCGAGCCCGTCGAGCGCATCCGAGGTCGTCGACAGGTCGAGGACCATCGGCACGGGCGCGTCCGCGAGGACCGGCGCGACGGCCCGCTTCACGAGCGGCCGCTCGACCGGCCCGAGCCCGGCGGCCTCGCGCAGCGCCTCGGTCGCGAGCGCGAACGGGACCGCGGCGACCGCCTCGAGCGCGGCCCACTCGGCCTGGCGCGACTCGATGACGTACGCGTTGTCGGGCTCGAGCGACGCCTGGTGGTCGCCGCTGATCGCGACCGACGCCGCCCGGGCGACGACGAGCGGCCACAGCGCCGCCAGCTCCACGTCGGTGAGCGGCAGCGCCCCCGTGAAGCCGCGCGTGAGCTCGGTCGCGATCCGCAACGGGTGGGCGACGTCGAACATCGTGTCGGCGGCGATCGTCACGGCGAGGTCCGACACGAGCCACGTCCGCGACAGGTCGCCGAAGTCGATGATCCCGGAGGGCACGAGGCGACCCGCCGCATCGCGCGTCCCGAGCGTGTTCTGGTCGGTGATGTCCGCGTGGACGACCTGGACCCGCAGCCGGGGGATCAGCGGCTCGAGCGCCGTCATCGCCCGCGCGATCGACGCATCGAGGAGCGCCCGCCGCTCGGGGGTCGAGGCGAACGGCGCCAGCGCCTCGCAGATGTCCGCGGCGTGCTTGAGGTCCCACTGGAACGCCCGGTCGAGCCCCGGGTGGTCGAAGCCGGCGAGCGCGAGCGCGAGCTCCGCGCCCATCGCGCCATGCGCGCGCAGCACCGCGGCCGAGAAGTACGACTCGCCGTCGAGCGGCACGCCCTCGATGAACGTCACGAGGCGCAGGTCGTGGGTCGCGCCGGCCGACGGTCGTCGCCGCGACGATCAGCGACCCGTCGAGCGGCGGGCACCGGGACGGGGACGCGCGAACGACAGCCCGGCGGCCGCGAGGTGCGCGAGACCCGCGTTCTCCGCCTCGAGCTCCGGCCGCGTGATCCCGTGCCGCGCGATCTTGAGGACGAACCGGCCGTCGTCACCCTCGACGAGGTAGTTCCGGTCCTGGTGGCTGCCGAGCTCGTGCGCGACGCCGGTCCTCCCCCACCCCGCGAGCAGCAGCCGCGCGGCCTCGTCCATGTCCACCTCGGGACGGCGGTGCGCGAGGCCGAGGAACGGGTTCGCCATGCCGCAGAGCGTGCCACCTGCGACGGCCCCACGCAGCCCCGTCCCGCCCGACGTCCCGCCCGCCGCGGCATCCAGCCTGCATAGATCCCATGCATACTCAGGCCACCACACCAGGAGGAGCCCGTGAGCGTCGGAACCGCGTTCCATCCCAGGACTGCGCCCCTCAACCGGAAGATGCAGTGGCGGGAATGGGCCGGCTTCTACGCGTCCTCCGTGTACGCCGATTTCCACGACATCGAGTACAACGCGATCCGCGAGGCGGCCGCCGTCATCGACGTCAGCCCGCTGTACAAGTACCGGATCAAGGGATCCGACGCGATCGCGCTCGCGGACCGCGTGATCACCCGCGACGCGACGAAGCTCAAGGTCGGGCAGGTCTACTACACGCCCTGGTGCGACGAGCACGGCAAGGTCATCGACGACGGCACCGTCCACCGCGTCGGCGAGCACGAGCTGCGCTGGACCGCGGCCGATCCGCAGATCCGCTGGCTGACCCAGAACGCCGCCGGGCCTCGACGTGACGATCGACGACGTGACCGAGGAGGTCGCGGCGCTCGCGCTCCAGGGCCCGTTCAGCCGCGCCGTGCTCGAGGCCGCGAGCGGCGACGACTTCTCGGACCTGCGCTACTTCCGCCGTCGCGCGACGAAGATCGCCGGCAAGACGGTCGACGTCAGCCGGACCGGCTACACCGGCGACCTCGGCTACGAGCTGTGGATCGCCGCCAAGGACGCGGGCGTCGTGTGGGACGCCGTGTTCGAGGCGGGCAAGGCGTACGCGATCCGGCCCGCGGGCATGCTCGCGCTCGACGTCACGCGTCTCGAGGCCGGCCTGATCCTGCTCGAGGTCGACTACACGAGCGCCCGCCACGCGATGAACCCCGAGCAGAACTACAGCCCGTACGAGATCGGGCTCGGCCGCCTCGTCACGTTCGACAAGGCCGACTACGTGGGCCGCCGCGCGCTCCAGGCCGAGCAGGCCGCGGGTGGCCCGGCGCGCCGCCTCGTCGGCCTCCAGCTCGACTGGTACGACATCGAGCGGCTGTATGACGAGCAGGGCCTGCCGCCGGCGATCTCGCCGACCGTCGACCGCTCGCACGTGCCGGTGTTCGACGGCGGCAAGCAGGTCGGCAAGGCGACGTCGCACGGCTGGAGCCCGATCCTCAAGCAGGCGATCGCGCTCGCCTCCGTCCCGCCGCGCTACGAGCGGACCGGCTCGAAGCTCCAGGTGGAGTGGACGGTCGAGGGCCGCCGCGGCCGGGTCGGCGCCACGGTCGTGGAGCTGCCGTTCCTCGACCTCGATCGCAAGCGGAGCTGACCGGCCCCGCCGCCCACTCCATCCCACTGGGCACGCCGGGGACCGCCATGACCGACTTCTCGCGCTTCGACGCCATCATCGACGAGCGTCTCGAGGACTGGATCGCCGAGCTCCTCGACTTCTGCCGCATCCCGTCCGAGGGCGGCGACATGGACAACCTCCGGGCCGCGGCCGACTGGACCGCGCACCGGCTCCGCCGGGCCGGCTGTGCCGTCGAGGTGCTGGAGCTGGGCGAGGACGTCCCGCCGCTCGTCGTCGGGGAGCTGGGCGACGGGCCGCGCACGCTCGCCAGCGTCGGCCACTACGACGTCCAGCCCGCCGCGCCGCTCGACCTGTGGACCCACCCGCCGTACAGCCCGGCGATCCGCGACGACCGGATCTGGGCCCGCGGCGCGACCGACAACAAGGGCGAGCTCCTGCCGCGGATCTGGGCGCTGGAGGCGTGGACCGAGGCGTTCGGGCCGCTCCCCTGCCGGGTCCGCCACCTCGTCGAGGGCCAGGAGGAGACGGGCTCCGGCGACCTCGACGCGCTGCTCGACCTGCGGCCGCACCTGCGTGACGCGGACGCGGCGCTGATCGAGGGCGGCGAGCTCGACCTCGCGGGCCGGCCGATGGTCCAGGGCGGCGGCAAGGGCATCGTCGTGCTCGAGCTCGTCGCGAAGACGATGGCCCACGACGCGCACTCGAGCCTGACGGTCGTGCTGCCCAACGCCGGGCACCGGCTGGTGCGGGCGCTCGCGACGCTGTGGGACGACGAGACGCGGCCGGTCGTCGCGGGGCTGGACGCCGGAGCCCGCCCGCCGACCGAGGACCAGCTCGCGATCATCGCGCGCCCAGGACCTCTCGATCGCTCGACGACATCCGCGACGACTGGGAGATCGAGCGCCTCAACGGGGGCATCGACGGGACCGATGCCATCCACGCGCTCACGTTCTCGACGACCCTCAACCTCCAGGGCCTGTGGTCCGGGCACACGGACGCGACGCCCAAGACCGTGACGCCGCACGAGGCGCACGCGCGGCTCGACATCCGGCTCGTCCCGGACCAGGACCCGCGGGTCGTGATCGACGCGCTCCGGCGCCACCTCGACGAGCACGGCTTCCGCGACATCCACATGATCGTGCGCGAGGCCGAGCCCGCCTGGTGGACGCCGCCGTCCAACCCGGTCGTCCAGGCCGCGGCCGCCGTCTCGAGCGAGGTGACCGGGATCAAGGCGAGCATCGGCGTCGCCTTCCCGGGCACGGTCCCGATGTACCAGGTCTGCGCGCAGCACCGCGTGCCGGCGACGACGCTCGGCGCGGGCCGGGCGGACTGCCGGGCACACGCGCCGGACGAGAACATCCGGATCGACGACCTCGTCGCCGCGACGAAGATGATGGGCCGGTTCATGGACGCGTTCGCGCGCCTGCCCGAGGTGCCGCGGGTCCCCTGAGCGGGCGCGGCGCCGCCTCAGACGCCGAGGCGCTCCCGCACGACGGCCTCGTCGCGCCCGCGCAGCAGCGACAGCTGGAACGGGCGCAGCTCGCCGGTCGCGAACCCCCCGGCGATCGCGGGGTCCTCGTCCATGATCTGGCGCGCGGCGTCCTCGTCGTCCGCCTCGAACACGCAGATCCCCGTGTTGTGGCGGCCGAGCGTCGGCCCCACGAGGATGATCCGGCCCTCGAGGTACAGCCGCTGGATGCGCTGCCAGTGGCGGCCCCACGCCTCGTCCTCGGCCGCGGTCATCGTCTCCGCGAAGTCGATCCGCGGCGGGTGGATGAAGTAGATCCAGGTGCCCATCGTCCCTATCCGAGCGTCCGCTCGACGTACCCCTCGAACCGCGCGAGCCCGTCGGTGAACCCGGCCCGCCCGAACCCGAGGCGGAAGTGGTTGCCCGGGTGGCCGAACAGCGAGCCCGGTGCCAGGAGTACCCCCTCGGCGTCGAGGAGGTTCTGGGCGAAGGCGTCGATGCCGATGTCGGCGCGGAGCGAGGGGAAGCCGATCGAGCCGCCTCGCGGCCGGACCCACTCGAGGTGCGCGGCCTGGCGCTCGAAGAAGCCGTCGAGGAGCGGCGAGGTTGGTCGCCGTGATCGCGCGGCTGCGGGCGATGACCTCGTCGCGGGCGCGGAGGGCGATCAGGGCGAGGATCTCGGACGGCGCCGAGGAGCAGATCGTCAGGTAGTCCTTGTAGCGGGCCGCGGCATCGAGCAGCCGCCGGTCGTGCGTGGCGAGCCAGCCGATCCGCAGCCCCGCCATCGCGAACGACTTGGACATGCACGCCGAGGCTCACGCCGTGCGCGCCCGATGTCCGCGCCGGCCGGGCAGACGGGTCGACGGGTCGACCTCGAGCAACCGGTAGACCTCGTCGCTGAACAGCGTCGCGCCGGCCTCGGCGGCGATCGCCGCGACCTCGCGATACGTCGCCTCGTCGGGGAGCATCCCGGTCGGGTTGTGCGGCGCGTTGACGACGATCAGCCTCGTCCGCGGACGTCACCTGCGCGCGCAGCCGCTCGACGTCGATCGCCCAGCCGTCGCTCGCCTGGAGCTCGTGGAGGGTCACGTCGGCGCCCGGTCGCGCGGGCGACCTCGTGGAGGCTCTGGTACGCGGGCCAGGTGACGATCGCGTGATCGCCCGGCTGGAGCAGCACGTTCGCGGCGACGTAGATCGCCTCCTCGGCGCCGCTGAAGGTCAGCACCTCGTCCGGCGCGATCGTCTCGTACAGGCTCGCGATCTCGGCGCGCAGCAGCGGGTGGCCGGGCGCCTCGGTGTAGCCCAGGGTCAGGCCGTCCCACAGCGCCCGGGCCTCGTCGTCGGCATGCATCGAGGAGCTCGGCCATCCGCCAGCCCTCCACGTCGGAGGCGCACAGCAGGTGGCGCACGGCGAACTCGTGGCGGGCGAAGAACCGTTCCAGCTCGAACTCGACGATCCGCATGGCGCCCATCATGCGGTGCCTGCGCGTCTAGGTGCGGGCCTCGGTCGCGGCGAGCCGGACGAGCGCCGGCTCGACGTTGAACACGTCGCGGATCAGGTCGTCGGTGAGCACCTCCGCGGGCGGGCCGTCCGCGACGATCCGGCCGTGGTCGATGACGACCAGCCGCGGGAAGAAGTGCGCCGCGAGGCCGAGGTCGTGGAGGACGGCGACGAGCGCCGTGCCGTCGCGCTCGTTGAGGTCGACGAGGAGCTCCATCGCCTCGACCTGGTGACGGAGGTCGAGGTGGACCGTCGGCTCGTCGAGGAGCATGAGCGGCGCGCCCTGCGCGACGGCGAGCGCGAGCAGGACGAGCTGCCGCTCCCCGAGCGAGAGCTCGCGCGCGTCCCGGCCCAGCAGGTGGCCGAGCGCCGACGCGCTCGATCGCGGCGGCGGTCGCGGCGCGGTCCGCGGGCCGGGTGCCGCGCAGCGGGTCCTCGTGCGGCAGCCGGCCGAGCGCGACCACCTCCTCGACCTTCATCGCGAACGGGAGGGCCGTCTGCTGCGGGCACGACCGCGAGGCGGCGCGCGATCGCGCTCCGGTCGAGCGTGGCGATCGGCACGTCGTCGAGGAGCACCCGGCCGGCCGTCGGCTTGAGGGTGCCCGCGAACGCCCGCAGGAGGGTCGACTTGCCGGCGCCGTTCGGCCCGACGAGCGCGACCCGCTCTCCCGGCGCGAGCGCGAGCGAGACGTCGCGCAGGATCGCGCGGCCGCGGACCTCGACGGTGACGGCGTCCGCCTGGAGCACCGCGCCGTTCACAGCTCGTACCCCGAGCGGGCGCTGCGGAGGAGCAGCAGGAAGAACGGCGCGCCGATGACCGCCGTCACGACGCCGACCGGCACCCCGCCGAGCATCCGCGCGACGACGTCGGCGGCCGCGAGCAGGCTCGCCCCGAACAGCGCGGACAGGGGCAGCACGAGCCGGGCGTTGGGCCCGACGAGCAGCCGCACGAGGTGCGGGATCACGAGCCCGACGAAGCCGATGAGCCCGGCGACCGCCACGCCCGGCCGCCGTGACGAGCGAGGCGAGGGCGAGCAGGATCGCCCGCTCGCGCTTGACGTCGACGCCGAGGTGCGCGGCCGCCTCCTCGCCCAGCAGGAAGCCGTTGAGCGACCGCGCGCGCAGGAGGATCGCGAGCGTGCCGCCGATGATCAGCGGCGCGGCGACGGCGAGCCGGAGCCACGAGGCGCCGTCGAACCCGCCCAGCAGGTAGCTGAAGATCTGGCGCAGGCCGGTCCCGGACAGGTACATCGCCATCGCGAGGCCCGCCGCGAGCAGGCTGCCCACCGCGTAGCCGGTGAGCAGCAGCGACGTCATCGGCGACAGCGGGCCCGTCCGCGACAGCCGGTAGACGACGGTCACCGACACCAGCGCGCCGATGAACGCGAGCGTATGGAGCAGGCCGAACTCGAGGAACACCGTGCGGACCGGGATCAGCACCGCGATCGCGGCCCCGAGCGCGGCGCCCGACGCGGTGCCGAGCACGTAGGGGTCCGCCAGCGGGTTGCGCAGCAGGCCCTGGAACGTGCAGCCGGCGACGGCCAGGCCGGTCCCGACGACCATCGCCGTCAGGACCCGCGGCAGCCGCAGGTCCATGACGATCGCCTCGGCGTCGGGTGCCCAGGCGATGCCCAGGTCGATGCCGACGAGCCGCCGGGCGAGGATCGCGATCGTCGTGGCCGGCGCGAGGTCGACCGTGCCGAGGACGATCCCGCCGACGAGCACGACGAGCAACGTGACGACCCCGGCCACGGCGAGCCAGCCGGCACGGCCCAGCCGCCCGACCCGGAGGCCGACGCGCGAGCCGCCCGGGGGCGCGCGCGGGGTGCGGGGTCGTCGTCACGCCATCCCTACGGCGCCGCCGAGGCCGACGCGGACGGCGAGGCCGACGGCGACGGAGCGATGCTCGCGCCAGGGAGCACGAGGTCGGGGTGGATCGCGAGGGCGAGCGCCCGCAGCCCGTCGCCGAGCCGAGGCCCCGGGCGGGTGACGATCACGTCGTCGATCGGCCGGATCGCGCCATCCTTCACCGCGGTCAGGACGTCCCAGCCGGGACGCGCGGCGACCTGCTCGGGCGTGACGCCGTAGGCCGCATCGCCGAGGAGGACGACCTGCGGGTCGAACTCGAGGATCTTCTCGGGCTCGATCTGGTACACGCCGTCCGTGCCGCTGGTCAGCGGGTCGCCGCCGGCGATCTCGATCATCTCGGTGCCGAAGTAGTCGGGCGCCGGGCCGAAGTACCCGTTCGTCGCGTCGAGCTCGTAGAACACGCGCGGCTTCTCGAGGCCGGCGGTCGCGGCCGAGACTTCGTCGATCGCGTCCTGGATGTCGGCCTGGATCGCGGCCGCCTCGTCGGGCCTGCCGACGGCAGTGCCCATGAGCTCGATGTCCGCGAGGGCACCGGGCATGTCCTCGGCGAAGATCACGACGGTCGGGATGCCCAGCTGGCGCAGCTTCGCGATCGACTCGGGCGGGTTGAAGTTCGAGCCGCCTGCGATCGACGAGGTCCGTGCCAGCGGCGACGATCTGCTCGACGTCGACGCTGCCGAACTTCGCGAGGTCCGGGACCGCGGCGGCCTCGGGCGGGTAGACGGTGAAGTCCTCGACCTTGCCCACGACCCGGTCGCCGAGGCCGAGCGCGAACATCGTCTCGGTCGCGGCGTTGGTGAGGGTCACGATCTGCTCGGGCTCGGCCGGGATCGTGACGCTCGTGCCCTCGTCATCGGTGAGGGTCACGGGGAAGGCGGCGACGGGCGATGGGCTCTGCAGTCGGGGCCGAGGGTCGGGCTGGCGGTCGCGGCAGCCGTCGCCGGGGCAGCGGTCGGGCCGGCGCCGCCGGCGCTGCAGGCGGCAAGGGCGGCGGCGAGGACGAGGAGGAGGATCGACGGAAGGGTGCGGCCGCGCGAATGCGTGGCAGGGCGGCGTGCGTCCACGGGTTCTCCGGGTTGGAAACGGGGTGGGCAGAAAACGAACGACCCCTGGCTTCGGGGCGAAGCAGGGGTCAGGCGGTGGACTGCACGGAACGCCTGACCTTTCTCTCGAAGGCTCGAGCGGACGGCAAGGTCGGCGACCGGACTTCCGCCCCGGGAGGGGCGGTCACCGTAGCGGGACTGTGCCGGAATCGCACCGGCTTCGCGACCGTACCGCGTCGAATGTGTGAGGACGCAGCGTCCCGATGAGGGGTGCAGCCTACACCCTCCGCCGCCCTGCGAGCCGGGATAACCGCCCGATAAGCGGCCGACGCCACGATGGCTGCCTCGCCCTCCTCCCGCCAATCGATCCCGCCGGAGGAGGAAGCTCGTGGAGCCGATCCGATGGATTCGTGGCGCGATCCCGGTCGCGGTCGCTGGCGCTCGTCGGGCGCCGGCGCGCTCGCCCGGCCGCCGTTGCTGGAGGCGGCCGATCCGCCGTGGGACCCACCGCCGTGTCCGGCTGCCGTACGGCGCCGTCCGGCGCGGCGGCGTGGTTCCGGGTGGACGGGATCGTGGACGACGCGGGGACGCTCACGGGCCAGCGGCTGGCCGTCGGGCCGCTCGGTGGCGGCGGGCGGACGATCGACCTGCCGCCGGAGTCGTTCGCGACCGGGCCGTGGGACGGCCGCGTGCTCGTCGGTGCCGATGACGGCGCGCGGTCGCGCCTGTCGCTGGTCGACGTCGGGCGCGGCTGCGCAACGTCCGTCGCGGTGGAGGGCGCGGTCGTGCGGGCCGCGCTCGTGACGCCGGACGCGGCGGCCGTGGTCGAGCACCGCGTGGACCGCGCGACCCGGGGCGGACCTCGGCGTGTGGCGCGTGCCGCTCGACGGGGGGCGAGCCCGGCGCCTCGTGACGGGGCTGGCGGCGGACGCCCGCTACGGCCCGACGTTCAACACGGAGCTGCGGTGGGCGCCCGACGGGCGGCTGGCCGTGACCGCCTGCGGCGAGGCGCGCTGCCGGACGCGGATGGTGGACCCGGTGTCCGGGAAGTCGACGGCGATCGGGCCGACGGGACCGGTGATCGGCGTGACGAGCGACGGGGCGGTCGTCGCGCACGAGCCATGCGGCGGGTTCCCGTGCGCGATCGTCCGCCGCGCGTCCGGGTCGCGACGTGACGGTCCTGTGCGCGAGACCGGCCCGGCGACGATGGCCGGCGACCGGATCGTGTTCGAGGCGCCTCAGGGCCGGCTGACGGCGCTCGACGCGCAGACCGGCGCGGCTCACGGCGATCGACGATGGCGAGGGCCTGTCGCCGGTCGCGAGCCGGATCGGCGGCGCGTGCCGGCGCCTCGCACCCCGCGGACGCGGCGCTGCTGGTCCTCGGCGGCGCGGCTCGACGGGCGGTCGTCCCGGATCCTCGCGGCCGGGGCATCGGCCCCGGTCGACGCCACGGAGGCGGTGCGATGAGGCGCCTGCTCGCGATCGCCGCGGGGCTCGTGGTCCTCGCGGTTCGGGCCGGTCCAGGCGCTCGCCCACGACCCGGACCCGATCTTCAGCGGTGGCCTGTACACCCAGAACAAGGTCCTCCAGTACCGCTGGACGACCTCGGGCACCCCGCCGCTCGACATGAAGCGCGCGATCCATGCCGCCCGGGACGACTCGAACGCGAGCCGCAAGTCGAAGGCGCCGTCGTTCGACTACGACACCGGCGCGAGCAACGTCATCTACTACGGCGTCGACGTCCCGTGCGGGACCAACGGGCTTGCCTGCTTCCGGCGCGACACGCCGGACTGGTTCGGGATGTGGTTCCGCCCCAACGGCTTCCGGTTCGAGTGGGGCACGCTCCGATGGTGCCAGCTGAGCGGCTCGCCGGATGGCTGCTACGACGCCGAGAACATCGCCCTCGATGAGTTCGGCCACGTGCTCGTCCTCAACCATCACGAGAACTACGCCGACGACAGCGACTACAAGGACGCGGTCGTCCAGACCTACTCGCGCACGAAGCCGAAGTCGGGCTACAACGCGCACGTCTACGGCCGGTGCGACGTCGCCGCGCTCCAGCAGGCCTATGACGTCGCGAGCTACACGACGCTCTACAGCACCTGCTTCGACGTGCCGACCGAGGTCACGCTCAGCGTCAACGATACGACCGTGCTGTCGGGATCGACGGTGACCTTCACCGCGACCCTCACGAGCGCGGGCGAGGGCCGCCTGTCGAACAACCCGATGAATGGCCGGACGGTCGTCCTCCAGCGGCGGACCTCGTCGGGATGGAGCGATGTGATGACGCTGGGCGGCACGTCGACGAACGGGCATGTACCGCGGGAGCCTGACGGTGCGCTCGACCCAGGACTACCGGTCCCTGTTCCGCGGGCCGTCCAACGAAGGCGTCGAGACGGACGGCTCGCCGGCGATCACGGTCAGCGTGTCGTCCGCGTGCACCGGGACGATCTGCCCGCAGTCCTCCGTCTCCACGAGGTGAGCGCCCGGGCGGCGGCGTCCATGCCGCAGTTCACTCGTCCACCGCACGGCGCGGGTCGCGCCGCTCGTCCTGGCGGGGCTCGTCGCCGGCTGCGGGACGGGCGGGCCGCCCGCCTCCGGCGCGTCCATCCCGCCGGCGAGCGCGTCGCCCTCAGCCGGCCACCTCCACGGCGCCGCCCGCCGCCTCCCTGTCGACCGATCTCACGCCGGTGCCCGGCGCATCGCTGTCCGAGCCGCCGCTCGCGCTCCTGGTGGGCGAGACCCCGCCCGGCGAGGCAGCGGTCGGGGAGCTCGGCTCGTTCACCTGGGGCGACCAGGGATCGGATGCTCCGTGGATCGTGCCGCCGATGGGGGCGATCGCGAAGACGGGCGCGCCCGTCAACGTCACGTTCGATCCGAACGTCACGCCGCCCGCCTGGAGCGTGCGCTGGGCGCCGATCGAGGCGGGGGCGCCGGCGTCGTGGCCTCCGCTGTCCAGGGCGCCGACACGGTCGCGTTCGTCGTGCCCGACCAGGCCGGAGCGTGGAGCCTCCGGCTCGAGGCGCGCTTCGGCCCCGGCCACAGCGCGACGTGGTACTGGCGCGTTGACGTCGAGTGACCGCCCGGACATGGAACCGGCGCCGCAGTCGCGGCGCCGGACGTGGTCGGTGCGGGACGGCCGGCACGCGGGCCGGCCCGGCTCAGGCGAGCGCGCCCGCCGCGGTCGCGTTGAAGATCGAGACCTGCGCGTCCTCGGGCAGCATCACGCCGAATATCTTCTGGAGCGCAAGGAGGTGGACGCAGGAACCCCAACTCTCGAAGTAATGGCAGGTGCAGTGCCACTGACCGGCATCGAGGCTGACGTGATGGGTGTCGTTGTCACCACGGAACGTCAGGGCGACGCGCTCGATCGAGATCCGATCAAGCTCGCGTGCGTAGCGATTTGCCTTCTCGACCTTGCCGATGAGTGAGGAGTGCATCGCCGATCAACCTCCAGTCGCCCCGTCGAAGGACGTCCGCGAGGGCCGCCGTCCGGTCGGACCCACTGGACCGGTGATGGCGGTCGCGCCACCTAGCCTACACCTCCGGATGCCGCAGGTCAGCCCCGGAATTCGCCTCATTCGCGGAGGATCGGCGACCGCCGGCGGCTCGATGCGACGGATCAGGGGGCGGACGTGCCCTCGCGGCCGTAGTCGTCCTCGAGCCGCTCGACGTCGTCGATCTCCGGGGTCGACACCTCGACCAGCTCGACATCCGTCACCGCCTCGAAGCGGTGCATCCGCGGCACGTCGACGTGCGCAGACTCGCCCGGCCCGAGGTCGCGGGTCCGCACCGTGCCGTCGTCGTCCTCGAGGTGGAGCCGCAGCGTGCCGGACAGCACGATCAGGCTCTCCTCCTTGCGCCGGTGGCGCTGGAGCGACAGGCGGCGGCCGGCGTCGATCCGGATGATCTTCCCGCAGTAGCGCTCGGTGAGCGCCCAGATCTGCTCGCTGCCCCACGGCTTCGGGACGTGGCGCTGGTCGCCGCCGAGGACGTCGCTCACTGGCCGCGGACCAGGCGCTCGCCGGTCACCACCAGCTCGTCGCGCAGCTCGCCGGAGGTCGCCTCCGTGTAGACCCGGACGAGCGGCTCCGTGCCGCTGGCCCGGACGAGCAGCCACGAGCCGTCGGCGAGGAACCACTTGAACCCGTCGTTGGTCGGCAGCACCTGGGTCCGCGCGACAGGCTCGCCGTTGAGCGCCGTCGGCGGCGCCCCGGCAAGGTCCACGAGCAGGCGCGACTTCACGCCGTCGTACAGCGCCCGCTCGACATGGACGTCGATCCGCCGGTAGAACGACGGGCCGGCGAGCTCGTGGAACAGCGCAACCGCCTTCGACACCGGCCAGTTGCCCCGCTCGCGCTCGCGCAGGAACAGGTCGAGGAGCATCAGGTCGGCGTAGATCCCGTCGCGCTCCGGGAAGGTGCATCCCGAACCCGAAGCCGCCGGACTCCTCGGCGCCGAGCATCGCGCCGGTCTCGATCATCATCGGCCCGATGAACTTGAACCCGACCGGGACCTCGTGGACCTCGATCCCGTAGTGCTCGCCCAGGCGCGACGTCATCGACGTGTTGTTCACCGACGAGACGACCGGCTCCCGCAGCCCGCGGTGCTCGGCGAGGTAGTACATCAGCAGGCCGGTGACCTGGAGCTGGTGGAGGAACGTCCCCTGCTCGTCGGCCGCGCCGGCGCGGTCCGCATCGCCGTCGAGCAGCAACCCGAGGTCGAAGCCGCCGCCCGCGATCATCGCCAGCGCCTGGTCGACGTGCGGCCGGATGGGCTCCGGGTTGACGCCTCCGAAGTACGGGTTGCGCTCGTTGTGGATCTCGGTCACCCGGATCCGGCCGCCGGCAAGCAGGCGCGGGATCCAGGTCGACCCGGCGCCGTAGAGCGGCTCGACGAGGACCGACAGGTCGGCGGCCTTGAGGGCATCGACGTCGATCGTCCGGCGGACGAATCGCTCGTAGCCCTCGAACGGGTCGAACCACTCGACGAGGCCGGCAGCCTCCGCGTCGTCGAACGGGCGGCGGTCGATGGCCTGCCCGGCATGCGCAGTGATCGCTGCCTCGATCGCCGGCAGCATGTCGCCGCCCGCGGCGGCGCCGGTCGGCGACTTGACCTTGAACCCGTTGTCCGTCCACGGGTTGTGCGACGCGGTGATGACGACGCCGGCCGCCGCGCCCCGCTGGACGACCTCGTATGAGCTCACTGGGTCGGGACGGCGGTCCGGCTGAACGCGACGGGAATGTCGCGGGCGAGGAGCACCTCGGCCGCCGCTCGCGCGAAGTGCTCGGAGGCGAACCGGCGGTCATAGGCGATGACGACGCCCTTCGCCTGGTCCCCGCGGTCGACGACGTACGTGGCGACGCCGTCGGCGCAGCGGCGGACGTTGTCGAACGTGAAGTCATCGGCGATCCTCGCCCGCCAGCCGTCCGTGCCGAACACGATCCGGGTGGGGACGAGCGCCGTCGCCGATTTCGTCACGCACGAGCCTCCGCTGCAGCACACCGATCGAGCAGGGCCTGGACGAGCGGCATCGCGCCGCTGGCCCCTCGCAGGAGCGCGACCGGCCGCTCCGGGGTCATCGTATCGTCCGCCGCCGCTCGCACGGCTAGGCCCCGATGGTCCCGGTCGATGACGAGGTCACCCGCGCCGGGTCGGCGACTCGGCACCCGCCTCGACGACGCCCGCCTCGATCCCGGCCGCCCCGAGCACCTCGAGCAGCACCGACCACGTCCCGACGTCCGTCCAGCCGACGTCCATCGATGCCATGAGGACGCGGCCCGCCGCGGCCGCGGGCTCCATGACCGCGTAGTCGATCGAGCGCGGAGTGATCGTCCCGTACGCGGCGGCCACGTCGCCGTCGGCGAGGCCCCGCGCCACGGCCGCCGCCACGTCCGGCGCCCAGGTCTCGAGCACCTCACGGATCGCGTCGCGGCGCCACAGGAACATGCCCGCGTTCCACGCGACGCCCGGCATGCGGACGAGCCCGTCGGCGCGCTCGGGGCCGGGCTTCTCCTCGAACGCTTCGAGCGGGTACGCCTGGAGGCCCGCGATGATCTCGCCGCGCTGGACGAACGGCCTGAGATAGCCGTACTGCGTCGCCGGATGGGTGGGGCTCGATGCCCAGCGTCACCAGCGGCCGCTCGACCCCGAACGCGCCGCCGGCGAGGCCGGCCGCCGCGGACGCGAGCACCGCCCGGAACGTCCCCTCGCGGGCCGGGTCGATCCGGTGGTCGGCCGGCAACACGACCATCACCTCGTCCTCGGGCCGGTCGATCGCGAGCGCCGCGAGCGCGATCGCGGCGGCGGTGTTGCGACCCTCGGGTTCGATCACCAGCCGCGCCTCGGGCACCTGCGCCTCGATGAGCGGGGCGTACGCCGCGGAGGCGACGACGTACACGTCGACGGCACCGAGCTCGGGGCCGTCGAGGCGGCGCACCGTGCGCTGGAGGAGGGTCTCGCCCGTCGGGAGGAGCGGCAGGAACGGCTTGGGCCGCTCGGCGGTGCTGAGGGGGCGGAGCCGCGTGCCCCCGCCGCCCGCCATGATGACGACATACATCGCCGCCATTCTAGGGTCGAGGCCGGGGACGCGGCCCAGGCACCGAGCTTGGCGCGATTCGCGCCCCGACACCCGATCGCATGCGAGATTCGCACGATGCGAAACCGGAAACCGCGTTGACGCGAACGCTCGGGGTCCGTACGATCCGCGAACCGCGGGGCAAGCGCGATGTCCCGCTGCCATGGAGTCGAGGGTTGGCCGTTTGACCACGTCGGCGACGCCGGACAGCGCGCACGAGGCGCAGCACCACCACGACCACGGGATCGAGGGGCCGGCGATCACCGCTGAAGGGCTGCGGGACCATGCGGCGTCGCACGCCGCCCCCGACGTGCCGGACGTCCACATCAACGGCGTGACGAAGCGCTTCGGGGACGTCGTCGCCGTCGACAAGATGGACCTCGTCGTCGCCCACGGATCGTTCTACTCGTTCCTCGGCCCATCGGGCTGCGGCAAGACGACGACCCTGCGCATGATCGCGGGCTTCGAGCAGCCGACCGCCGGCGAGATCTATCTCGCCGGCGAGCCCGTCGCGGGCGTGCCGCCCTACCGGCGCCACGTGAACACCGTGTTCCAGCACTACGCGCTGTTCCCGCACATGACCGTCGCCCAGAACGTCGGCTACGGGCTGCGCCAGAAGGGCATCAGCAAGCACGACGAGCAGCACCGCGTCGGGGAGGCGCTGGACCTCGTCCGGCTCGGGGGCTATGGCACGCGCCGGACGTGGGAGCTGTCGGGCGGGCAGCAGCAGCGCGTCGCGCTCGCGCGGGCGCTCATCAACCACCCGACCGTGCTCCTCCTCGACGAGCCGCTTGGCGCGCTCGACCTGAAGCTCCGCAAGGAGATGCAGCTCGAGCTCAAGCAGCTGCAGCGGGAGGTCGGGATCACGTTCGTGTACGTGACCCACGACCAGGAGGAGGCCCTGACCATGAGCGACGTCATCGTCGTCATGCAGCACGGCCGGATCCAGCAGCAGGGCAAGCCGACCGAGCTCTACGAGCGACCGGTCAACCGCTTCGTGGCCAACTTCATCGGCGTCTCGAACCCCATCACCGGCCGGCTCCTCGAGCACGACCCGGCGAGCGGACGGGGCGTCGTCGAGTCGGAGACGGGACTCCGCCTGACGGGGGTGGTGACGGATCCCGACGCCCGGCTGACGGCCGGCGAGCAGGTCGTGGTCGCCGTGCGACCCGAGCGCCTGCGCGTCGACCCGGCTGGCAGCGCCGATCCGGAGGGGGACGGCTGGACGCGAATTGAGGGACGAATCGATCAGGGGACGTACCTTGGCGACCAGACGGAGTTCCGGATCACCACCGATGTCGCCGGCGAGGTCGTCGCGCGACGCCAGAACGCCACGGGTGCGGCGGAAGTCTCGGGCCTCGGCCCGGGCGATCCCGTCGTCATCCGGTGGGAGGACTCGGCGAACCTGATCCTCGTCGCCTGACAACAGACACGGGTGCGGCGCGAGCGGCCGCACCGCCTGACCTTGGAGGAGGACACATGGCGGAGAACCTGGACGACATCCTGCGCCGCGCGGCGCAGACAAGCGTGCCGCGGCGGAGCTTCCTGGCGGCCGCGGGCCTGCTGGGCGGCAGCGCGGCCCTCGCCGCCTGCGGTGGCGGCACGTCGAGCAGCGCCTCGGCGGCCCCCGCGGGGAGCGCCGCGGCGAGCGCGAGCGCCGGCAGCGGTGAATCGGCATCGGCGGCCCCGGCGGCCGACGTCGAGAAAGAGCTGTTCATGTACAACTGGTCGGGCTACGTCGACCCGGCCAACATGGAGAAGTTCAAGTCGGAGTTCGGCGTCGAGAAGTTCCAGTACGACACGTACGCGAACAACGAGGAGCTCCTCGCCAAGCTCCAGGCCGGCGCGTCGGGCTATGACGTCGCCTGCCCCACCGCCGAGTACACGCCTGCGATGGTCGAGGGTGGCTACATCTCGAAGCTGGACCTGAGCCGCATCCCGAACCAGAAGTACATCAACCCGGCCTTCAAGGGCCTGTGGTGGGACCCCAACGACGAGTACCAGCTGCCCAAGGACTTCGGCACGACCGGCGTCCTGTACCGCGGCAAGCTCGTCACCGAGCCGCTCACCTCGTGGCAGGAGTTCTTCGACCTCGCCAAGGGGAAGTACTCGGGCAAGGTCGTCCTGGTCGACTCCATGGGCGACGTGTTCGTGATGCCGCTCAAGATGCTCGGCAAGTCGCTCAACTCCGTCGAGAAGGCGGACCTCGACGCGGCGCGCGAGATCCTGCTCGAGCTTGCCCCGCACGTGCTCGCGCTCGACTCCGACACGTACCAGGACAAGCTGGCCAGCGAGGAGGCCGCGATGGTCCTCGGTTGGACCGGCCCGCTGGTCGAGCTGCGCGCGGATCCGAAGACCGCCGACACCGCATACATGGTCCCGAGCGAGGGCTCGCTCTTCTGGCTCGACACGTGGGTCATGATGGCCGACGCGCCGAACCCGAACGCGGCCTACGCGTGGCTGAACTTCATCCACGACCCGGAGAACCAGGCGGCCGAGACCGCCTACACCGGGTACGGCAGCCCGAACGATGAGGCCAAGAAGTTCATCGACGAGGCCATCCTCAACGATCCGTCGATCTTCCCGCCGGACGACGTCATGGCGAACCTCGAGAGCGCCCAGGACACCTCGAGCAGCCAGCAGCGGACCGACATCTGGCAGGAGTTCAAGTCGGCGATCGGCGGCTGACGCCGGCACCACCCACCTGACCTCGAAGAGCGGCGCCTGACGTGGCAACGGCGGTCCAGACTCCGGAGGAGGCGAAGGGCATCAAGGGGCGCGGTTCGTCCAAGCTCCTCACGACAGCCCTGATCTTTCCGGCCGGTCTCTGGTACCTCGTGCTGCTGGTGGCGCCGCTCTTCATCGTCACCGTCTTCAGCTTCGGCAACCGGGCGAAGAACGGCGGCTACGAAGCGGCGTTCACGTTCGACAACTACAGCCGGCTGCTCCTCCAGCCGCAGCGGCTCGAGCCGTTCATCACCTCGCTCTGGATGGCCGTCGCCGGGACGATCGGCTGCCTGCTGGTGGGCCTCCCGCTCGCGTACTTCATCGCGACCAGGGTGACCCGCCACAAGGGCCTGTTCATCCTCCTGCTCGTCATCCCGTTCTGGACGAGCTTCCTCATCCGGACCTACTCCTGGCTGATCGTGCTCGGCCGGGAGAACCTGGGCGGGTTCATCGGCACCATCATCGGCGACCCCGAGTTCCGCATCCTGGGGACGCCGGCCGCGGTCCTCGTGGGCCTCGTCTACGGCTACCTGCCGCTCATGGTGTTCCCGCTGTTCGTGACCCTGGAGCGGATGGACCGGACGCTGGTCGAAGCGTCCAAGGACCTCGGCGCCGCCCGCTGGGCGACGTTCCGCCAGATCACCCTGCCCATCGCCCTGCCGGGCCTCATCACCGGGTCGATCCTGGTGTTCATCCCCATGATGGGCGAGTACGTCATCCCCCAGATCCTCGGCTACGGGCGGACGTTCCTGGCCGGCAACGCGCTGGTCGACGCGTTCATCCAGACGCGCAACTGGCCGTTCGGGTCGGCGATGGCCGTGCTCCTCATCCTCGTGATGCTGGTCACGATCACGTTCTATGTCTGGTTCGTGAACCGCGGCCGCCAGGGCCGCGACGTGAGCGTGCTGTGACCGGACCGCACGGGATCGTCCGATGACCGCGCCGGCCGTCCCCGTCGCCGGTCCCGCCACCGCCCGTCGAGGGGCGAAGGCAGGCGTCGATCGCTGGGGCGGGATCGTCGAGTTCTGGCTCCGCGCCCACACCACGATCGTCTACGCATTCCTCTACCTGCCGATCGTCGTGGTCGTCCTGTTCAGCTTCAACGCGAACGAGCTGGCGACGATCTGGACGGGCTTCTCTGTCGACTGGTACGGGCAGGCGCTCGGCGACGAGGTGGTCCAGGCGGCGCTGCTCAACAGCTTCTCGGTCGCACTGCCCAACGCGATCCTCGCGACGGCGTTCGGGACGATGGCGGCGCTCGGCCTGCAGCGGGTCGGCAAGCGGCTGCGGATTGTGTTCGACGGCATGACGTACATCTCGATCATCGTCCCCGAGATCGTCATCGCCCTCTCGACGCTCGTGTTGTTCGCCTCGTCGTTCTCGTTCATCAACGACATGTTCGGGACGCGCATCCAGCTGGGCATCCCGACGATCATCGCGGCCCACATGCTGTTCAACATCTCGATCGTGCTGTTGCTCGTCCGGGCGCGGCTGTCGGGCATGGACCGGACGCAGGTCGAGGCGTCGTACGACCTCTACGCCACCCCGTGGCGCACGTTCCGCCAGATCACGCTGCCGCAGCTGCTGCCGGCGGTCGTTGCCGGGTTCCTGCTCGCGTTCACGTTCTCGTTCGACGACTACGTGATCACGTCGTTCGTGTCCGGCCCAGGCTCATCCACGCTGCCGATCTTCATCTTCGGCCAGGTGAAGGTAGGCGTGAGCCCGGAGACCAACGCGGTCGCGACGATGATGCTGGTATTCACGCTGCTGATGCTTGCGGCGGGCCAGTTCGCGCTGACCCGCAATGCCCGCCGCACGGGTGGCGGCCAGGGCGGCGGCATGGCAGGGATGATCGCGGAGACGAACAGCTAGCTCGTTTCGACCGTTCCTCGCCGTACGTCAGCCGGGGTTGGGGAACCCTCAGGCGGCCGAGGTCGCCTCCGCGAGGACCGGCTCGGGCAGGCCCGCGTCCGCGGCGAGGGCGGCGGCCTTGTCGGTGCGCTCCCACGGCAGGTCGAGGTCCGCGCGGCCGAAGTGCCCGTAGGCGGCGGTCTGGCGGTAGATCGGGCGGCGCAGGTCGAGCGCGTCGATGATCGACGCCGGTCGCAGGTCGAAGTGCCGCTCGATGAGCTGCTGGATCTTCGTGTCCTCGATCGTCCCGGTGCCGAACGACTCGATCGACAGGGAGATCGGGCGGGCGATGCCGATGCCGTACGCGACCTCGACCTCGAACCGGTCGGCGAGGCCCGCGGCGACGACGTTCTTGGCGACCCAGCGGGCGGCGTAGGCCGCGGAGCGGTCGACCTTCGTCGGGTCCTTGCCGCTGAAGGCGCCGCCGCCGTGGCGGGCCATGCCGCCGTAGCGTGTCGACGATGATCTTGCGGCCGGTCAGCCCGGCGTCGCCCATCGGGCCACCGGTGACGAACCGCCCGGTCGGGTTGACGTGCATGACCGGGTCCTGACCGGACGCAGCGCCTCCGGGATCATCGGGCAGGATGACGGTCTCCACGAGGTCGTTGCGGAGCCGCTCGGTGCGGACGTCGGGATCGTGCTGCGTCGAGACGACGACCGTGCGCACGCGCTTCGGGACGCCGCGCTCGTACTCGACGGTGACCTGGGTCTTGCCGTCGGGCCGGAGGTACGGCAGCTGGCCGCTCTTGCGCACCTCGGCGAGCCGGCGTGCCATGCGGTGGGCGAGCGCGATCGGCAGCGGCATCAGCTCCGGCGTCTCGCGGCACGCGAAGCCGAACATCATCCCCTGGTCGCCGGCGCCGAGCTCGTGCGCGGGCGCGGCGTCGGACCGGACCTCGAGCGCCGCGTCGACGCCCATCGCGATGTCGCCCGACTGCTCCTTGACCGACACGAGCGTGCCGCAGGTCAGGTAGTCGAAGCCGTAGTCGGCCTTCGTGTAGCCGATGTCGCGGACGGTGTCGCGGACGACGTTCTGGAAGTCGACGTAGGTGGTGCGTCGTGATCTCGCCGAGGACCAGCACGAGGCCCGTCGTCGTCGCCGTCTCGCAGGCGACCCGGGCGTCGGGATCCTCGCGGATGATCGCGTCGAGGATGGCGTCCGAGATCTGGTCGCACATCTTGTCCGGGTGGCCTTCGGTGACCGACTCGGAGGTGAACAGGTAGTGCTCGGCGTCGACGATGCTCATCGGGCTCCCGGGGGCGGCGCGACAGTGCGCCGCTGACTCGGGCCGAGGGTACCACCGGGCCCCAACCGGTCCATCGGTACGATCCGGCCAAGCCGCGCCCTACCCGAACCGCGCCCGGTGTCAGGCGTCCTCGCGCAGCTCCTCGAGGTCGAGGTCGCGCTCCAGGCGGCGCATCACCTCGTCGCTGAGCTCGCCCCGGTCGCGCATCTCGATCACCGCCTCGCGCTCCGCGTCGATCACCTTGCGCCGGATCGTGCGGTGCTCCAGCAGCTCCTGCTCGGCCTCGTCGCGTGGCGTGCCGTCGGAGATGTCGATGTGCTCGGTGCGGTGCGCGTACGTCTCGCGCAGGTGCTCGATGAGCTCCCCGTGGCCCACGTGCTCCTGCTCCAGCTGGTCGATCCGGTCGACGGCCGCCTGGGCGGCGACGAGCCGCGCCTGGCGCTCCTCCTCCAGCTGCCCGTCGCCTGCCTTGATGCCGAGCACGCGGATGAGCCACGGCAGCGTCAGGCCCTGGAGGACGAGGGTCGTGATGATCACCGTGAACGTCAGGAACTGGATGAGGCTGCGTTCCGGGAAGTCGACCGGCAGGGCAAGGGCGGCGGCGAGGGACACGACGCCGCGCATGCCCGCCCACGCGACGACCGTGACGTTCCGCCAGCCCGGTTCCGGCTCGCGGGCGCGGATGCGGGCCGACAGCGCGCGCGGGATGTACGTGCCCGGGAAGACCCACACGAAGCGGGTGACGATCACCGTCACGCCCATTGCGACCGCCAGGCCCAGCAGCTGCGCCATCGAGCCGTCGAGGTCCGCGAGGATCACCGGCAGCTGGAGCCCGATGAGGATGAACACCAGCCCGTTGATGATGAACAGGACGACGTTCCAGGCCGCGAGGCCGTCGATCCGTTGTCGGGAGTTCAGCGAGCGCGCGGCGATCTTGCCGGCGTAGATGCCCGCGACGACGACCGCGAGCACGCCGCTGACGCCGAGCGCCTCGGCCGGGATGAACGCGATCACCGGGACCAGCAGCGAGAACACGATCCCGAGGTCCGAGTCCTCGATCCGGGTCATGACCACACCGGCGATCCGGCCCACGACGAGCCCGATCAGGATGCCGCCCACCGCGACGACCACGAGGTCAGTCGCCGCGGTGACGATGCTGAACGTGCCGCCCAGCGCCACGAGCGAGGTGCGCAGCAGGACGAGCGCCGTCGCGTCGTTCACGAGGCTCTCGCCTTCGAGGATCGTCACGACGCGGCGCGGGACGCCGAGCCGGCGGACGACCGAGGTCGCCGCGACGGCGTCCGGCGGCGAGACGATCGCGCCGAACGCGAACGCGGCGCCCCAGGGGAGGTCCGGGACGAAGTACTTGAGCACGGCCGCGACGATCACCGTCGTGAAGATCACGAGCCCGACCGAGAGCAGCAGGATCGGGCGGAGGTTCGCCTTGAAGTCGCGGATCGAGGTGAAGTAGCCCGCGCTGTACAGGATCGGCGGCAGGAAGAACAGGAACACGAGCTCCGGGTCGAGCTCGAACGAGGGGGCGTTCGGGAGGAGGCCGACCGCGAGGCCGCGCGACCACGAGCACGATCGGCTCGGAGATACGGAGGCGGCGGGCGGCGCCCGCGAGGACCGTCGCGAGGACGAGGACCCCGAGGACGACCTCGATCGGGGTCATCGGCGGGGCGGGTGGGGCGCGAAGGGCGGCGGCACGTGGCGCAGCGGGGACGCGAAGCGGGTCAGCGGAGGCCCCCTCCGCCGAGTGCGCCGGCCATCGCCGCCGCGAACGCCTCGAGGCCCGGGATCTCGAGCGGCGGCACGTCGTCCGCCGGCGTGAAGCCGAACACGCGGCCCAGGAACGCGAGCTCCGCCTCGTACGTCGCGCGGCGCGAGTCGGCCAGGCGGAACCCGTGGCCCTCGCCCTCGAACCGCATCGCGACGTACGGGATGCCGCGCGGCTCGAAGGCCGCCTCCATCGCGTCCAGCTGTGAGGGCGGGACGACCCGGTCGTCCATGCCCTGGAAGATCAGCATCGGCGCGCGCACCCGGTCGAGGTAGTGGATCGGCGACCGCTCGCGGAACACCCGGCGGCCCTCCTCGGTCCACGGCGCAACCAGCCCCTCGTCGTAGCGCGACTCGAACTTGTGGCCGTCGATGTGGATGAGCTCGAGGTCGGCGATGCCGAAGTGGCTGATGCCGGCCGCGAACACCTCCGGCCGGAACGTGAGCGACGCGAGGGTCGTGTAGCCGCCGGCGCTCCCGCCGCGGATCGTGAGCCGCGCGCCGTCGACCGAGCCTCGGGCGACGAGGAACCCGGCTGCCGCGACGCAGTCCTCGACGTCCGCGATCCCCCACTGGCCCTTGAGCGCGTCGCGGTATGGCCGGCCGTAGCCCGACGAGCCGCGATAGTCGACGTCGACGACGGCGATGCCGCGCGAGGTGAAGAACGCCCGGTCGAGCGACAGCGCGGAGTACGCGGCGCCGGTCGGGCCGCCGTGCGACTCGACGATGAGTGGCGGGAGCTCGCCGTCCGGGCCGCGGAACGCCGGGTTGGTGGGCGCGAAGTACAGCGCCCGGGCGATGGCGCCGCTCGGCGTGCGGAAGGTGATCGGCTCGGGCGCGGGGAAGTAGGCACCGTCCACCGATCCCCGGAACGACCGCGACAGCACGCCGCGGACGTCGCCCGTCGCCGCGTCGAGGCGGACGAGGATCGCGCCCTCGCTCGGGCCGGCACCGATCGCGACGATCGAGCCGGCTGCGACGCGGAATGAGTGCACCTCGGTGAACGGCTGGTCGAGGTGGGTGACCGAGCCGTCTGAGTCGATCCGGACGATCCCATCGGTCCCGTCCGCCCGCGCGACCGCGACGATCGCACCGTCGGGCAGGAACCCGTAGGAGCTGATCCCGAACACCCAGGCGGGCTCCCCCACCTCGGCGTCCATCGGCGCGACATTCCGGCCCGCGCCCTCGGTGCCGTCCGGTCCGTCGAACGCGTACAGGTTCCACCACTCGGTCTCGTCGGAGACCGCGTGCAGCACGCCGGCGGGGCTCCAGGCCGGCTGGACGACGGAGATGCCCTCGCCGCCGGAGACGGTCCGCGGCTCGCCCAGCGAGCCGTCGGCCGCGACGTCCGCCACCCGCAGCCGGGTCGAGTCCCACGGCATGTCCGGGAGGTCCCACTCGATCCAGGCGATGCGGGTCCCGTCGGGCGATGGCCGCGGCGCGGCGACGAAGTCCGGGCCCGCGACGAGGACGCGGCCGGGGCCGTCCGACCCGTCGAGGGCGATCGTGACGATCTCGTTGACGACCAGCAGCGGGTCGTGCTCGCGCACCGCGTCGTGCGTCTCGCGGACGCCGTACAGCCGCTCCCGGACGGGGTCGAAGCGCAGGTCGGCGTAGCGCCACGGGCCGGCCGGGGTGAGCGCCGCCGGCGCCGCCGCGCCGTCCGGGTCGAGGCGGTACAGCCGCCCGTCGGTGGCGTTCGAGGCGACGATCCGTCCGCGATCGACGACGAACGAGCCGCCGCCGTACTCGTGGACGCGGTTGCGGACGTTGAACGGGGCCGGGGTGACCTCGCGTGTCGCGCCGTCGAGACCGTGGCGGAGCATGGTGCGCCTGCCACCCTCCGCCGACCGGCCCTCGAGCCAGTACACGTCGTCGCCGTCGACCGCCGCCTCGGCGAGCCCGACCGACCCGGCCGCGACGAGCTCGACGTCGATCGGCGACGCCCAGCTGCCGTATGGCGCGGCGGTCTCGGCAAGGCCGGCTCGCCCGCCGCCGGGACGGCCTCGTCCTCCGTCATCGCGGGCTAGGTGCCGTGCTGCCAGCTCGAGACGTACTCGAGCTGCTCCGGCGTCATCGGGTCGAGCGTGATGCCCATCGCCGCGAGCTTGAGCCGGGCCACCTCGGCGTCGATCGCCTCGGGTACCACGTACACCTTCGGCTCCAGCTCGGCGTGGTGCTGCGCGACGTACTCGGCGGCGAGCGCCTGGTTGGCGAAGCTCATGTCCATGACCGCGGCCGGGTGGCCCTCGGCCGCGCCGAGGTTCACCAGCCGGCCCTCGGCGATGAGGTTGAGCCGCTTCCCGCCGAGGTCGAACTCCTGCACGTTCGGGCGGACGTCGCGGACGTGGCCCTCGGCCATCTCGCGCAGCGCCTTGAGGTCCAGCTCGGCGTCGAAGTGGCCGGAGTTGGCCATGATCGCGCCGTCCTTCATCGAGGCGAAGTGCTCGCGGCGGAAGACGTTGACGTTGCCGGTCGCCGTGACGAACAGGTCGCCCCACCCGGCCGCCTCGCCGGCGGTCATCACCTGGAACCCGTCCATGAGCGCCTCGATCGCGCGGACCGGGTTGACCTCGATCACCGCGACGTGCGCGCCGTGCCCGGCCATTCGCGACGAGATGCCCTTGCCGACCCAACCGTACCCGGCGATCACGACGTTGCGGCCGGCGATGAGGATGTTCGTGGCGCGCAGGATGCCGTCGATCGTCGACTGGCCGGTCCCGTAGCGGTTGTCGAACAGGTGCTTCGTCTCGGCCTCGTTGACCGCCACGACCGGGAACGTGAGCGCGCCGTCGGCGGCCATCGCGCGGAGGCGGATCACGCCTGTCGTCGTCTCCTCGGTCCCGGCGAGGATCTCGGGGAGCTGGTCGCGACGCTCCTTGTGCAACAGCGAGACGAGGTCGCAGCCGTCGTCCATCGTGATCTGCGGGTGGGTGTCGGCGACCGTCCGCAGGTGGCTGTAGTAGGTGTCGTTGTCCTCGCCCCGGCGCGCGTAGGTCGCGATCCCGTACTCCGCGACGAGCGCGGCCGCGGTGACGTCCTGCGTGGACAGCGGGTTCGAGGCCGCGAGGTGAACGTCGGCGCCGCCCGCCTTGAGGGTCCGCATCAGGTTCGCGGTCTCGGTCGTGACGTGGAGGCAGGCGCCGATGCGCAGCCCGGCCAGCGGCCGCTCTCGCTCGAACCGCTCGCGGATGAGCCGCAGGACGGGCATCTCGCGCTCCGCCCACTCGATTCGGCGAACGCCGTCGGCAGCGAGGCCGAGGTCGGTGACGTCGTGGGGAACGGTGGCGGCTGTGCTCATTGGTGGTCCTCGGGGAGGCCGTCCGCGGGGGACGACGGGCTGGGCGGCGGGTCGATCGGGTGAGCCTGCTCGAAGCGATCGGACGCGTCGTCGGGCGGCGCGGCGGCGGCGGCGCGGGCGGTGCCACGCCCGAACAGCCGGCGGATGGGCGCGGTGAGGTCCGCCCATGGCGACGCCAGCCGGCGGATGAGCCGCTCCTCGAAGCGCGCGTGCTCGATGAAGCCCAGGCGGCTGTACGCCTGGATCGCGGGCGGGTTGTCCGAGCGGACGTTGAGCACGACCTCGTCACAGTACCGGAGGAGCTCCGCCGTGACGGCCGAGGTGACGGCCTGCGCGTAGCCTCGACCGCGGTGATCCGTGTGGGTCAGCACGTTGCCGACGACGGCGAGGCGCGCCTGGCGCGAGATCACGTGGGTGCCGGCCGCGGCGACGAGCCGCCCGTTGACGCGGATCCCGTAGTACACGCCCTCGGCGATCGCGCTCGACGGCAGCCAGGCCGCGAAGCCCAGCTGGTACAGCCGGTTGAGCTCGCTGACCTCCACCGGGAGGAGCCGCTCGACCTGGGCCGGCGCCGGCTGGAACCGGGTCCGGTCGAGCCACATCCGGATCATCGGCGGCCCGGCTTCGATCCGGTAGTGCTGGGCGACCGCGGGCAGCGACTCGGCGCGCGCGGCGAGGTACGCCGCCCGGGGGCGGACGACGTCGCGCAGGATCGCGCCGATGCCGTCGGGGTCGCCCATGAGGTACATCGGCTGGGGCGTGAGCCCGCCGTACTCCATGCCGATCGCGACGACCTCGCCACCCTGGCTCGCGATCCCCCACTTCGTCCGGGCGAACTCCCGGTCCTCGAGGTCGCAGATCGCATACGCGGCGAGCAGCCGGTCGCGCTCGAGGAACTGGCGCAGGAGGGCGCGGTCGGTCGTCGTGCGGGCGACGAGGCCGGGTCGCGTGCCGACCGCCACCGTCGCCATCAGGTTGTCCGCCGCGAGGCGCTGGGCCAGGAGCGCTTCGAAGCCCGGCGAGGCGGCCCGTCGGGTGACGGTGGCCTGCACGTGCGCAGCCAGCCCCTCGTCGAACGGCGCCTGGACGACGCCCTCCTCGGTCACGATCGCGCTGAGCAGCGAGGCCGGCGTCCGGTCGAGCCGTGGGTTGCGGATCGACGTGCCCTCGGGGGCGATCCGCGTTCCGCCGGCGGTCAGGACGGCGCGCGGCCGGCCGTCCTCGAGCGTGGCCGCGGCCGCGTCCGGCGTGCCGAGATCGACCGCGGTCGTCGCCACGAGGACGACGAACGGGACGTCTGCAGCGGCGGCCGCGAGCGCGATGGGGTACGTCCCGGTCACGCCGAGGACGTCGCCGTTGGCGCAGATCCGCTCGGCCGTGACGAGCACGGCGTCCACCTCGCCCGCGGCGATCGCTGCCGCCGCGCCCGCATCGGTGACGAGCGCATGCGCCACGCCGGCCTGGGCCAGCTCCCAGGTCGCGACACGTGCACCCTCGAGCCCCGGCCGCGTCTCTGCGACAAGTGCGTGGATCGGCCGCTCGGCATGGTGGGCGGTGATGATCGCGGACACGGCGGTGCCGAACTGGCCGCTGCCCATGGGGCCCGGTGTTGCCCAGCGTGAGGACGCGGAGCTCCGTCCCGCCGACGCCCGCGAGCGCGGCCAGCGCGTGGTCGACGAGCGCGCCGTGATCCGCGGACGCCTCCGAGATGACCGCCTCTGCCTCGGCCCGGAGCGCCGCCTCGACGGTCTCGCCGGGCACCTCGTTGTCGAAACCCTCGAGCAGCGCCAGCTGCCGGTCGATCGCCAGCGCGACGGCCGCGGAGCCGGGCCGCGTCTGGCGGAGGGCGTTCGCGGCGCCGCGGATCGTCGCGCGGCGGGCGAAGCGCGCGCGACGACATCGAACGGCGCGCGACGAGCGCGAGCGTCACCGCGGCAAGCTGCGCCTGGACCGCCCCGCCGGTGATCGCCCCGTCGTTCATCGCGGTGACCGCGTCGGCCGCGCCGCGGACCTCGATGTCGGCGAGGCGATCGGGCAGCCGCCGCTGGTCCACGACCCAGCACACCTCGCCGTCCCAGCGGAGCGGCGGCGCGATAGCCGGCGGTGCTCGCGTCGAGCTCGTCGCGCGGACGGGCGCGAGCGCGGCGGCGTCGGTCGAGCGTCCCCGCGTCCCCGGCCAGGAGCTCGCGAGCGGCCTCGGCGGACTGCTGCTGGAGGACCTGCGCCGCCCCGATGACGGACGCGGCGGACGTGGCGACCTCGCCGGCGAACTGGCGGAAGAAGCGGCGCCGGCCCGGATCGGGAGGCTGGACGGGATCGCTCATGAACGTCGTCCGACCGGGTGCGCCGTCGCGGCGCGACGGTCAGTACTGGATGACGCTCGTGACGCGCCGGCCCTCGAGACGGTCGCGGCCGCGGAGGAAGTCGAGCTCCACGAGGAAGGCGAGACCCACGACCTCGCCCTTGAGCCGCTCCACGAGCTCGATCGTCCCGCGCACGGTGCCGCCGGTCGCGAGGAGGTCGTCGACGATGAGGACCTTCTGGCCGGGCTGGACCGCGTCGCGGTGGATCTCGAGCGTGTTGGAGCCGTACTCCAGCGCGTACTCGACGGTCAGGGTCTCGGCCGGCAGCTTGCCCAGCTTGCGCACCGGGACGAGCCCCGTGTCCAGCAGGTACGCCATCGGCGCGGAGAAGATGAACCCGCGCGACTCCATGCCCACGACGATGTCGATCTGCTCGCCCCGGTACGGCTCGAGCATGAGGTCGATCGCCTCCTTGTAGGACGCGGGGTCCTTGAGGAGCGTCGTGATGTCGTAGAACAGGATGCCCGGCTTCGGGAAGTCCGGGATCTCGCGGATCTTCGCGCGAAGCGTCTCGGCGGACATGGGGTTCGAGAACCTCCGGTGGTGGCGCTCGTGTGGGCAGCGCCGAGGGACCGGGCGGGCGACGCCGGGGCGCTAGTCTACCGCAGCCGGAAGGGCGTTCCGCGTGCTCGAAAAGCCGCCGATTCGCCGCGTTCCGGCGAGCCCGAGCAGGGCGCTCACGAGCGACACCGTGAACACGCCCGCGAGCGCGATCCCGAGGCCGTTGCCACCGGCCCGTTCCCCCGCCGCGGCGATCGCGCCCGCGACGCCCGTGCCCAGCGCCGTGCCCAGGATGTCCGACAGCTGGAGCGACGCGCTCGCCGCCCCCTGCTCGGCCGCGACCGAGCCGCGGAGCACGACGAGCGTCACCGCGGAGTACATGAAGCCCATGCCGATGCCCGGGCCCAGCCAGGTGACGACGGCGAGCTCCGGCGGCACGGCGGGGAGCACCACGAAGATCGTCAGCAGGGCGCCGATGGCGATCAGCCCGAAGCCCATCCCGATGAACCGCTGCGGCCCGAGGCGGTCGATGCGCCGCGCCTGGAACCAGGTGCCGCCGGTCCAGGCGACGGTCGTCACCGTGAACACGATCCCGGTGAGCACCGCCGGCGTCCCGCGCCACGTCTGGAGGAGCAGCGGGATGAACGCGTCGCCCGAGAAGAACGCGAAGGTCATCGCGCCGCGGAGCAGGATCGCGGCCGGGACGCCGAACCGCAGCGACAGGGTCCCGGCCGGCGTCAGGCGGCGGTAGGCCGGCAGCAGCAGGCCGCCGCCGATCAGCACGCCGCCGATGATCAGCGGCAGCGTCTCGGCAGTCAGGCCCGCGACGAGCAGGCCCGCCCCGCCAGTCGCCAGCAGTGCGTTCGGGAGGCGGCGGATCGTCGCGTGCGCGGCCTGGTGCTCGGCCTCGGGCATCGGGGCGTTGACGCGCCGGAGGGCCGTGACGGCGAGGCCGCCCGCGACGACGAGGAACGGGATGAGGCCGAGGAACACCCAGCGCCAGCCGAACAGCTCGCCGACCACGGCCGCGATCGACGGCCCGATGATCCCGGGCACGACCCACGCCGTGCTGAGCATCGCGAACATGCGCGGCTGGAGGTTCTCGGGCAGGACGCGGCCGATGGCCACGTACGCCGTCGGCCCGACCGCCCCGCCACCGAGCCCCTGGATGAACCGCGCGAGGACGAGGATCGGCATCGACGGCGCGAGGCCGCCGATGAGCAGCCCGGCGCCGAACAGGACGAGGCCCGGCGGCGAACGGCCGGTGGAGCGGCATCCGGTCCAGCGCGCCGCCGGCGAGCACGACGCCCAGCAGGTTGCCCAGGAAGAACGCGGTGTAGACCCAGCCGTAGAGCTCGCGGTTGCCGAGCTCGTCGGCGACGATCGGCATGACCGTGCCGATGGCCAGCGACTCGAGCGCGACCAGGGTGATCGTCGAGATCAGGCCGATCGTCAGCCCGCGCAGCTTGGGGGTGAACAGGTCGGCGGTCCGGGCAGGGCCTGCCGAGTGCACGTGGGTCGGCGGAGGTCACCGGCCCATGATGCCGGAGGGTTTCGGCGCCGGCTCGGACAAATGTCGCGCGTCTCGCGGGATGGCGCGCCCTCCCGCGCGCGTGGCCGGTACGTCCCCGAGAGCCGCTCCACGACGGGGGCGAGCGTGTCGACGTCGCCGAGCATGAACGACGTGATGCCGAGCCGCTCCCGGAGCTCGGTGAGCTTCGCGACGAGCCCGTCGACCGAGCCGATGAACACCTGCGGCGAGGCGAGGTACTCGTCGACGTCGACCTCGACGCCGGTCCGGGCCCGGATCCCGTCGAGGATGTCGGCCGCCTCCTTGCGCGGATGGTCGGTGAGCAGCGGCGGGCTGCCGGTCGGGTAGACGTTGAGCTCGAGGCTGTCGAACCGGTCGCCCGCGGCCTCGCGGATCCAGCCGATCTTCTCCTCGGTCGCGGCGATCGTGATCGACCGCGGGTCGGCGCGGACGACGTCGCCGCCATCGGTCGCGGCGAGCGTCCGCGGCGCGAGCCCCACGATGTCCGCCTCGCGCGCCCGCGAGCGTGAGCACCCGCTTGCCGCCGCCACCGATGAACAGGGGCGGGTGCGGCTGCTGGATCGGCGTCGGCTGGCCGTCGTGCTCCGTGATCGTGTAGTGCTCGCCCGCGAACGAGAACGGGCCCTCGGCGAAGCAGCCCTTGAGCACCGCGACCGCCTCGGCGAGGCGCGAGACCCGCACGCCGGTGGCGTCGAACGGGATGCCGAGCGCCGTGTACTCCGGCCGGTTCCAGCCGGCGCCGATCGCGACCTCCACGCGCCCGCCGCTCAGCACGTCGAGCGTGGCGAGGTCCTGGGCCAGGAGCGCGGGATGGCGCAGGTCGTTGTTGGCCACGAACGGCGCGACCCGCAGCCGCTCGGTGGCCGCCGCGACCGTCGCGAGCAGGGGCACGAACCCGAACGGGATCACGACGTGGTCGGCATAGACGAGCACGTGGTAGCCGATCGACTCCGCGCGACGCGCGGCCTCGCGCAGCGGACGGGCCGTCGGTGACCTCGCCCGGGCCGGCGAGGAAGCGGAACGGCCTCGGCGCGCTCACGCGACGAGCCGCAGCAGCTCCCCGATGGCGGCGATCTGCTCCGGCCGGGGATAGACGTTGTTGTTGAACGTGAAGCCCGTGAACCCGGCGTCGAGGTACGGGACGGAGGTGCATCGGCCGCCTGGTCGGGCGTGCTCGGCGTCGTCGTCGCCTGGCGATCGGGCGGCAGCTGCTCCCACAGCGACCGTGCCTCGCCCGCGGTCGCGCCGACGACGACCGGCGCCGCCATCGTCCGCTCGATCTCGCCCGGGTCGCGGCCGATCGTCCTCGCAGTAGCCGCGGAGCAGGTCGGTCTTGTGGTTGAGGCCGTCCAGCCCGATCGGGAACCAGTGGGTCATGTCCGCGTGCCTCGCCGCGATCCGCAGCGTCCGCTGCTCCCCTCCCCCGCCGACGAGGACCGGCAGGCCGCCGGCCTGGACCGGGCGCGGGACGTTGAGCACGTCGTCGGTGCGGTAGTGCGCGCCGGCGAACGTCGAGCGCTCGGCCGCGAACATGCCGCGGGCGATCGTGAGCGCCTCGTCCAGCCGGTCCATCCGCTCGCGGATCGGCGGGAACGTGAACCCGAACGAGTCGTGCTCCGCCTCGAACCAGGCGGCGCCGAGACCGAACACCGCGCGGCCGCCGGACAGGACGTCGAGCGTCGTCGCGGTCTTCGCGAGCAGCGCCGGGTTGCGGTACGTGACGCCGGTGACGAGCGGGCCGAGCCGGACGCGGGTCGTCTCGCGGGCGAGCGCGCCCAGCGTCGACCACGCCTCCAGCATCGGGTGGTCCTGCGGGCCGATCCCCGGGATCTGGTTGAGATGGTCCATGACGGTGACGAGGCCGAAGCCGGCGTCCTCCGCGGCGCGGACCTGGACCAGCAGCTGGTCGAACAGGCGCTCCGGCGCGGGGTCGTCGAAGGTGTAGGAGGGGCAGTGAAGACCGAACCAGACAGGCATGACCACAGGATGCCCCCGATCCCGGGCGGGCGCGACGAGCCGTGACGGCCGCGCGACGAGGCGGGCCGACGACCCTCAGCCGGCGGGTTCGCCGTCCTTGAGCTCGATGCCGATCACGTGCAGCTCGTCGGACCCGGTGTTCTCGAGCGTGTGCGCCGGCGTCCCGTCCGACCATTGGACACGCGGCAGGACGAAGCCCTCGATCGCCCGTGAGTCGACGAGCACGACGCCGGACGGGTCGCGGCGACAGAAGTGGCTGCCCGACAGGAAGTACTGCACCTGGCGCCGGTGGTGGGTGTGGACCGGGCTCCGGACGCCGGCCGGGATCCGCGTCTCGACCACCCGCACCTCGTCGTTCTCGAACAGCACGTGGTGGTGGTCGGGGTCCGCCACCGGGCCGTCGAGCGCGTCAGGCGCCCGCCGCTCCGTGTTCGTCATCAGCAACCTCCCGGGTGTCATCGCCACGTCGCGCCGGTCGTATCGTGCGCCACGAGCGCGGCCCGGTGCGATCGGATTGACGCACCTGCCCGATGCTGGAGCCATGCGTCCGACCGACATCGCCGACCTGTTCGACCACCTCTACTGGATGCGCGACCGCATCCTCGCCGCGGCCGATGCGCCGGGCGTCCCGCTGACGACGGACGCCCACGCGACGATCCGCGACCTGCGGGCGACGCTCGTCCACGAGCTGGACGTCGAGTGGAGCTGGCGGGTGCGGCTCGCCTCGCCGGACCCGACCGAGTTCTCCGCCGAGGACGAGGAGCTCGCCCCGACCGACTTCGAGACCCTGGACGAGATCCGGTCGCGCTGGGCGGACGACGAGCGCGAGATGCGGCGGCTGGCTCGCGACGCTCGACGACGACGGCGCTCAACGCGCCGTGCCGCGCCGAGCGCGATGCCGCGCACCCGTTCTGGGTGCACCTCCAGCACCTGTACACGCACGCGATCCAGCAGTTCAGCGACTGCGCGGTGTCGTTGACGCTCGCCGGCCGCTCGCCCGGCGAGCTCGACTTCCTCGACTTCGTCCTCGAGCGCGAGCGCGGGCCCCGCGCGTGACGATCCGTGCACGATCGCGACGATGACTGGCCCGATCCGGGCGGCATGGTGGACACTGCGCGCATGACCACGTTGCGCCCCGCGTCGGAGGTGATCGACGCGACCCTCACCGACCGCGTTCCCGACCGCGAACGCGACTTCTCCCCGTTCATGGCGGGTGTCGAGGCGTCGCCGCGCGACCACGGCACGCTCCACGCGATCGTCCGCCGGCCCGAGCGCGACCGGCGCGAGGTCGTCAACGAGGCGACGCTCGACCTCGAGACCGGGCTCGTCGGCGACGACTGGCTCGCGCGCGGCAGCTCGTCGCAGCCGGACGGCCGGGCGAACCCGGACTCGCAGCTGACGATCATGTCCGTCCGCGTCCTGGCGGCGATCGAGCCCGACGAATCGCGCTGGGCGCTCGCCGGCGACCAGCTGCTCGTCGACCTGGACCTCTCGATCGAGGCGCTGCCCGCGGGGTCCCGGATCCGGATCGGCGAGACGGAGCTCGAGATCAGCGAGACGCCGCATACCGGGCTGCGCGAAGTTCAGCGGCCGGTTCGGGAGCGACGCCCTGCGCTGGATCAACTCGCCGCTCGGGCGGGGCCTGCGGCTTCGGGGCGTGAACGCGCGCGTGGTGCGCGGCGGGGTCGTGCGCGTCGGGGACATCATCCAGACGGTGTGAGGCGCCGCGGCCCGGGCCGCGCGACGCTGTGACGAGACGGCGCCTTCGTTAACCGTTCGTCTCTAGACACCACCACACCGATCCGCCACGATGGCGCCCCGTCTGGAAGCGCCGACCGCGCACGAGTCGGCGAGGGAACGCCTCCCTCCACACCGGCTGATCGGCGACCTCCCGTCCCGGGTCGACGATCCCGCGGCCCCGCGCGAGTATCCACTCCCCCGGCCGCCCTCATCGGGCGTGAACACAGAATCGCGCGGGGGTGCGAGATGCCCGACCCGACGTCCGAGTTCTTCGAAGGCCTGGCGGAGCGCGGCCACATCGCCGCCCTGCAGCGCACGACCCGCACGCTGCGCGTCGACGTCGACCGCGACGGCCGGACCGACCACTGGCGGCTCGACATCCGGCGCGGGGACGGTCGCCGTCACCCGCTCCGAGGCCGACGCCGAGGCGGACTGCGTCATCGCCGCATCCGGCGCGCTGATGGACGACCTCGTCAGCGGACGCGCGAACGCGATGGCGTCGACGCTGCGGGACGAGCTCGTCATGAGCGGCGACCCGAACGTGCTCGTCCGCTTCCAGCGGCTGTTCCCGAACCCCACCGGCCGGCGCAAGACCGCCTCGGCCCGGACGGTCGGCAAGCGGAGGGGCTGACCATGGCCAGCCAGATGGTCCGGATCCTCGACGGCAACACGTTCGTCGTGTGCGACGAACGCGGCGACATCGAAGCCTCGCCCACCGAGCCGACCGGCCTGTTCTCGTTCGACATGCGCTACCTGTCGCAGTGGGTCATGACGGTCAACGGCGGACGGCTCAACTCGCTGTCCATCGACGACCTCCACTACTTCGAGTCGCGCTTCTTCCTCGTCCCGGGGACCGGCACGGTCTACATCGACGCCAAGCTGTCGGTCATCCGCCAGCGGGCGGTGGGCCACGGCTTCCACGAGGAGCTGACGGTCCTCAACCACGAGGCGACGCCGGTCGACCTCGTGATCCGGATCGACGCCGCGAGCGACTTCGCCGACCTGTTCGAGGTCAAGGACGCGCTCAAGAAGGTCGGCACCTACTCCTCGACCGTCGAGGAGGGGCGGCTCCGCCTCGCCTACCAGCGCGAGTCGTTCCAGAAGGAGACGCACATCACCTCGTCCGAGCCCGCCGCGTTCGACGAGAAGGGCCTCACGTTCACGCTCACGATCCCGGGCCACGGGCGATGGACGACCGACCTCGACGTCACCACCACCCGGGCGGCGGGCGGCAGCGCCTACACCCGGCCGAAGTACCAGCGCGGGCGCAAGCACGCCCGCCCGAACATGGAGCGCAGCCTCGACAAGTGGCTGGCCGACGCGCCGCGGCTCGACAGCGACTGGGAGCCCCTCGGGCCGATCTACAAGCGGAGCCTCGTCGACCTCGCCGCGCTGCGCTTCTCGCCGCCGGTCGCCGGCGGCCAGAGCCTGCCCGCGGCCGGGCTGCCCTGGTTCATGACGATGTTCGGCCGCGACAGCATCTTCACGAGCCTCCAGTCGCTGCCGTTCGCGCCGGAGCTCGCCGCCACGACCCTGCGCGTGCTCGGCGACTGGCAGGGCAGCCGCCACGACGACTTCCGCGACGAGGACCCGGGCCGGATCCTCCACGAGATGCGCTACGGCGAGATGGCCGCGTTCGAGGAGCGGCCGCACTCGCCGTACTACGGCTCGGTCGACGCCACCCCGCTGTGGGTCGTGCTGCTCGACGAGTACGAGCGCTGGACCGGCGATCGCAAGCTCGTCCGCGACCTCGAGTACGAGGCACGGGCCGCGCTCAACTGGATCGACGAGTACGCCGACCTGATGGGCAACGGCTACATCTCGTACAAGCGGCGCAACGAGCAGACCGGCCTCGAGAACCAGGCCTGGAAGGACTCCTGGAACTCGATCTCGTACAGCGACGGCCGGCTGCCCGACTTCCCGCGGGCGACCTGCGAGCTCCAGGGCTACGCGTACGACGCGAAGGTGCGCGGCGCGCGCCTCGCCCGGCTCGTGTGGAAGGACCCGGCCTACGCCGAGAAGCTCGAGGCCGAGGCCGCCGACCTCAAGCGCCGCTTCAACCGCGACTTCTGGATCCCCGAGCGCGAGTACTTCGCGCTCGCCCTCGACGCGGACGGCACCCAGGTCGACTCGCTCGCCTCCAACATCGGCCACCTCCTGTGGAGCGGCATCGTCGACACGTCCAAGGCGAAGGCCGTCGTGGGCCACCTGATGGGCCCGCGGCTGTACTCCGGGTGGGGCATCCGGACGCTGGCCGAGGGCGAGGCGCGCTACAACCCGATCGGGTACCACCTCGGGACCGTGTGGCCGTTCGACAACTCGTTCATCGCCTGGGGCCTGCGCAACTACGGGTACAAGGAGGAGGCGGCCCGGGTCGCCTCCGACATCCTCGATGCCGCGGTCGTGTTCGAGGGCCGGCTGCCCGAGGCGTTCGGCGGCTACGAGCGCTCGGTGACGAAGTACCCGGTGCGCTACCCCACCGCCTGCAGCCCGCAGGCGTGGTCGACCGGCGCGCCGCTGCTCCTGCTGCGGACGATGCTCGGGCTCGAGCCCGTCGGCGACCACCTCGTGGTCGACCCGGTGCTGCCCGCGGCGATCGGCCATCTCGAGCTGCTCGACATCCCCGGCCGCTGGGGCCGCCTGGACGCGTTCGGTCGCGGGCGGGTGAACGTCGAGCAATGGCACGGCAACGGCAGCGGCGCTCGCGCGCCCCAGAGGACGGCACGATG
>CAVXNF010000015.1:0-214408 GCA_963763075.1 uncultured Chloroflexia bacterium
CCGCCGCGGGCGCGACCGGCGCCTCCCGAACCGCCTCGATCGACCAGCGCATGCGCGCATCATGCGCGCTCCGCGTCCGGGTTTCGTTACGCGGCGCCGGCGACCGCCTCGGGCGCGATCGCGCCGCGGCGCACGGCGCGCGCGATCCCGTCGGCGAGCGCCTCCTCGACGATCGTGGTGAGCTGGTCCCACTCGACGAGGAACGCGTCGTGGCCCTTGATCGAGCGGATCTCGCGGTACCGGGCGTCCGCGCCGGCGGCCGCCGCGGCATCGACCAGCGCCCGCACCTGGTCCACGCCGTACAGGATGTCGCCCGGGATCCCGACGCCCGTGATGCCGGTGCCGGCCGCGGCGAGCGCCCGGTACGCCTCGACGATCCCGCCCCGGTCCCGGCCGACGTCATGGCCGTCCATGATCCGGACGAGGACCCGGTACGTGTCGGGGTCGAAGCGGTCGAGCAGCTTGCCGCCCTGGTGGTCGAGGTACGAGGCGATCGAGAACCGGCCGTCGGGCTCGCGGCTCCGCGCGAACCGGTCGTCGAAGTCCGCCTCGGAGCGGTAGGTCGTCATCGCGAGCTGCCGCGCGAGCTCCAGGCCGCGTTCGCCGAGCGCGTCGATCGCCTCGAGCTGGATGTGGTTCCACGCGATCGCCATCGGGCCGGTCGCGGCGGGCGCCGCCATCGGCAGGAGGTGGTCGACCGCGTCCGGCCGCTCGAGCGCGACCTCCTGGGCGATCATCCCGCCCAGCGAGCCGCCGGTGACGAGCACGAACCGCCCGATGCCGAGCCGGTCCGCGAGCGCCCACAGCGCCCGGGCCTCGTCGCGCGCGGTGGGCTGGGGAAAGGCGGCGCCGTACGGCTCGCCGCGTCGCCGGGTCGTCGGATGTCGGCCCGGTCGAGCCGTAGCGTCCGCCGAGCAGGTTCGCGCACAGGACGCCGACGCGGGTCGTGTCCAGCGCCCGACCCGGCCCGATGAGCGGCTCCCACCAGTCGCCCGCCGCGTCGGCGGACCCGGTGAGGGCGTGGACGACGAGGACCTGCGGCGCGTCCGGGCCCGGCCCGTCGTGGCGATACGCGAGGGTGACGGGCAGGCGAGGGCCGCCGGCCTCGAGGGAGAGCTCCCCGAGATCGGCGGCCTCGACCCGGCAGGCCCCGAGCGACGGCCGGCCGGGTGGGACGAGCGTGGGTTCGGCGCCCGGAGACCGCGTGTCCCCGGGCGGCCGCGAGCCCGTTGGTGCCATGACGGGTCAGGCCGTCACGAGCTCGCCCTGCGCGGAGGGCTCGGTGGCGGCGCGGAGCGCCTGGCCGAGGTCCGCGAGGATGTCGTCGATGTGCTCGATGCCCACCGACAGCCGGATGAGCTCGGGCGTGACGCCGGTCGCCTCCTGCTCCTCGGGCGTCGAGCTGGCTGTGGGTCGTCGAGGCCGGGTGGATGATCAGGCTCTTCGCGTCACCGACGTTGGCCAGCAGGCTGAACAGCTTCACGCTGTCGATCAGCCGGCGGCCGGCGTCCGCGCCGCCCTTGATCCCGAACGTCACGAGGCCGCCGTAGCCGGCGCCCTAGAACGACGACTTGGCGAGCTCGTGGGTCGGGTTCGACTGGAGGCCCGGGTAGCTGACCCACTCGACCTCGGGGCGGTCCTGCAGCCACTGGGCGACCGCCAGCGCGTTCTGGCTGTGGCGCTCGATCCGCAGCGGCAGCGTCTCGAGGCCCTGGAGCAGCTGGAACGCGTTGAACGGGGACAGCGCGGCGCCGATGTCGCGGAGCCCCTGGACGCGCAGCTTGAGGATGAACGCGAGCGGCCCGAACGCCTCGGTGTAGGACACGCCGTGGTACGACGGGTCGGGCGCCACGAAGTCCTCGTGGAACCGCGGGCTCGCCGCCCAGTCGAAGGTGCCGCCGTCGACGACGACGCCGCCGATGACCGTCCCGTGGCCGCCGATCCACTTCGTCGCCGAGTGGATGACGATCGCCGCGCCGAGCTCGAGCGGCTTGACGAGCAGCGGGGCGCACGTGTTGTCGACGAGGAGCGGCACGCCGGCCTTGCGACCGACGTCGGCGATCGCCTTGATGTCCGCGACGTCGAGCCGCGGGTTGCCGATCGTCTCGAGGAACAGGGCGCGGGTGTTGTCGTCGATCGCGTCGGCGTAGTTCTGGGGGTCGGACCCGTCGACGAACTTCACCGTGATGCCGAGCTTGGGCAGCGTGTAGTGGAACAGGTTGTACGTGCCGCCGTAGAGGCTGCTGGAGCTGACGATGTTCTGCCCGGCCCGGGCGAGGTTGAGGATCGACAGCGTCTCGGCCGCCTGGCCGGAGCTCAGCGCGAGCGCCCCGACGCCGCCCTCGAGCGCCGCGACGCGCTCCTCGAACACGCCCGTCGTCGGGTTCATGATCCGGGTGTAGATGTTGCCGAACTCCTGGAGCCCGAACAGGCGCGCCGCGTGCGCGGCGTCATCGAACACGTAGCTCGTCGTGGCGTAGATCGGGACGGCGCGCGCCTTCGTCGTGGGATCGACGGACTGGCCGGCGTGGAGGGCCTGCGTCTCCGACCGGAGGTCGCCGAGGCTGCTGGGATCGTTGCTCATCTCGTCGTGTGTCCTTCCGTGTGGCGCTCGCTCGGCGCCGTTCGCTCGGGTGGTGGTGCGGTCCCTGTCCCGGCGGGCCGGGGGTTCGGCTTCGGCGGCGTCCGTCGCTTCGTTCGGAGCAAACAAAAAGACCGCGAACCCTGTGGTTCGCGGCCCCGGGACCTCGGCTCCGAGATCCCTGCTGTCACGTGCTGACGATCAGCGCAGGAGGTCTCGGCGCCCGTCCTCCGAACGACGGGGCCGCCCACGCATACACATGCACCAGGAACCGGTGGTGTGGCTCATCAGGTGGCCGAGGATGGGGGACGTGGCTGCGGACCGTCAACCCCGCGGCGGCCGATCGCAACCGAATCACAACGATTTGAACGCCCGGGCCCCCGCGGCACTCAAGATGGTGGATGGGTCGCGGTGCCGGCATGTCACGCCGGGCCCGACCGAGGCCGAGGAGGATCGAACCATGGACGTTCCCGTGCGCAGCCCGCGTTGCGCGCTCTTGCGCGCGCCGCGGTCATCGCCGTGATGGCGCTCGTCGTGGCGGCCCCGGCCGCGCTCGCGGCTCCGCCCCAGCACGCACCGGCCGAGCTGGCCGATCTGGTGCTGCCGGGCGGCGACTTCTGCGAGCACGACGTCGTGCTCTCGACCCCGACCCACCGGCTGCATGACACGGCGTTCGCGCCGCTCCCCGACGGCACCGAACGGGTCATCGAGCGCGGCATGGCCGCCACGCGCGCGACCGACGCCACGACGGGCGCCTTCCTCGACACGAAGGGCGGTTCGTCCCTGACCTTGCGCTTCGCCGCCGATGGTTCGCTGGACGTGACGGGTACCGGCTGGTTCTTCGTGTGGTACCTGCCGGGCGACGACTCGGACCTCGGTCCCGGGGTGTTCCTCACCCAGGGCCGGGTCCAGGAGACGTACGACAGCACGGGAACGTTCGTGTCTGCGACCTTCCGCGGGACGGCGATCGACGTGTGCGCGGCGCTCGGCGACTGACCCTCGCCGGGAATCGAAACGGCCCGCCGGGTGTCCGGCGGGCCGCATCTTCATGCGGGGGAAGGCGCTAGCTGTTCGCGGCGGGCGACTCGCTCGGCGCGGGCGAGGTCTCGGGGGCGGTGCCGTCCTTCGGGAACAGCTTGCCGAAGCCGTGGCCGTGGCCGCGACCGAACCCGAAGCCGCGACCGAGGCCGCGCAGCTCGTCGGTGGTGATCTTGCCGTCGTCCATGACGCCGGTGAGCTGGCGGAGCGGGCTGTCCTCGGGGAGCTGGTCGAGCTCGTCCTGGGTGATCTGCCCGTCGGCGAGGAAGTCCTTGAGCTGCTGGCGCTGCGCCTGGGCGGCCTCGCGGCGCGCGGTGCGCTCGGCGGTCAGCCCGTCGAGGATCGCCGTCTTCTGGCTCTCGGTGATCGTGCCGTTGGCGACGAGGTCGTCGAGCACGTCGGTGAGGGCCGTGTCCTTCGGCTTGTCGGGGGTGGTGGTCGTGCCCGAGCTGGCGTCCGGTGACGCGGACTCGGCGGCCGGGATGACGATCGTGTTGGTGCTCGAGCCGGCGTCGCCCGAGGTGGCGAGCGCGGCACCTGCGCCCGCGACGACCAGCAGGCCGGCGAGGGGCAGGACGAGGGTGGAGCGATTGCGCTTCACGAAGACCTCCGTGAGGGACACGGCCAGACGGCCGCCCGGTGAATGGCTACACGATGGACGGCGTGGCTGAATCCGTCCCGTGATCCGGCTGTGAGCTTGCTGTGAGCGGGAGTTGCACGACGAACGTGGCGCCGCCGCCCGGCGTGGCCTCGTGCCACAGGCGGCCGCCGAGCGCGTGGGTGATCGACGCGACGATCGAGAGCCCGAGCCCGGACCCGCCGCGGTCCCGCGAGCGGCCGGGATCGGCGCGATAGAAGCGGTCGAAGACGCGGGCGCCGTGCTCGCGGTCGATCCCCGGGCCGTGGTCCACGACGCGGAGCTCGGCGCCGCCATCGGCCGCGGCGAGCGCGACCTCGACCGGCGTCGTGGCCGCGGTGTGCACGCGGACGTTGGCGAGCAGGTTGCCCAGCACCTGGCGGATCCGGTCCTCGTCGCCGGTCACGGTGATCCCGTCGGCCACGCTGCCGCCGATCGGTCGCGCCGGCTCGACGGCCTGGGCATCGGTCACGGCGTCGCGCACGAGCCGGCTGAGGTCGACGCGGTCCGCTCGGAGCGGCCGGCCCTGGTCGAGGCGGGCGAGGAGCAGCAGGTCGTCGACGAGCAGCGCCATCCGCCGGCTCTCGGTCCCGATCCGGTCCATCGCCCGCTCGAGGTCGGCGGGATCGGCCAGGCCGCCGGTCCGGTACAGGTCGGCATAGCCACGAACGGCGGTGAGCGGCGTCCGGAGCTCGTGCGAGGCGTCGGAGACGAAGCGTCGCAGCCGGTCCTCGCTGCGGGCCTTCTCGTCGAGCGCCGCCTGCTGCGCGCTGAAGCTCGACTCGATCCGGTCGAGCATCGTGTCGAAGGCGGTGCCCAGCCGGCCCACCTCGGTGTCGTCATGGGGGACGCCGGCCCGGTGCGACAGGTCGCCGACCGCGATCTCCTGCGCGGTGCCCGCGATCCGCTCGAGCGGCAGCAGCCCGCGCCGGACGATGACGAACGCCGTGACCACGAGCACGACCATCGCCGCGCCCGCCGACGAGCAGCAGCGTCCGGGTCAGCGCCTGGGTGCCTTCCTCGACGCCCGTCATCGGCGCGGCGATCGCGATCGCGACGCCACCCCGGCCCTGCCCGAGGAGCGTGCGGTACTGGACCGATCCGTCCTGGGACGAGGCGGTGGTGATGGCGCCGTACGCGTGCGACGGGATGCCGTCGGCGAAGGCCGGCAGGACGGGGAGGGGATCGGGGTCGCTGGCGAAGCCCGACGGGAACGAGCGCGTGATGTGGCCCTCGCGGTCCAGCCGCATGACGGCGACCCGCCGCCCGGCCTCGCCCGAGCCCGAGAGGTCCTGGAGGCGGCCGACGCGGTCGCTCGTCGCCGCGAGCGAGACGAGCTCCTGGTCGAGCCGCGCCACCATCGACTGCCGGACGAGCCCGACGAGCGCGAGCCCGGCCACGAGCAGGGCGACCGCGAACGTGACCGCGAGCGAGAGGACGAGCCGGGTGCGCAGGCTCACGGCGGTGGTCGGCGTGCCGTCAGGCCGCGTCGGCGCGGAGGACGTACCCGAAGCCCCGCACGGTGCGCAGGAGCCGCGGCTCGCCGTCGTCGAGCTTCCGCCGGAGGTAGCTCACGTAGGTCTCCACGACGTTGTCCTCCCCGTTGAAGTCGTACTGCCAGACGTGGTCGAGGATCTGCTGCTTGGACAGGACGCGCTCCGGGTTGAGCAGGAAGTAGCGCAGGAGGCGGAACTCGGTGGGCGAGAGGTCGACCTCGCGGGTCGCCCGCCAGACCTGGTGCCGGTCCTCGTCCATCTCGAGGTCGCGGTAGCGCAGGCGGCCGTCGTCGCCGTTCGTTCCCTTGACCCGCCGCAGGAGGGCGCCGATCCGCAGCGTGAGCTCCTCGAGGCTGAACGGCTTCGTCACGTAGTCGTCGCCGCCGCGGACGAAGCCGGTGACGCGGTCGTCCTCGGTGTCGCGGGCGGAGAGGAAGATGACGGGCACGAAGTCGCGCTGCTCGCGGAGCCGCCGGCAGACCTCGAACCCGTCGAGGTCGGGGAGCATCACGTCGAGCACCACGAGGTCCGGGCTCGCCGTCGCGGCCGCCTCGAGCGCGGCGTGGCCGCTCGCGGCCGTGGTCACCTGGTAGCCCATGTAGCGCAGGGCCGTGGCCAGCAGGTCGGTGATCGCCGGCTCGTCGTCCACGACGAGGACGTGCGCGCCGGTCGGGTTGGGGCCGGGTGCGGTGGCTGCCATGGGCGTATTCGACGCCGGTTTCCTGAGAGCTTCCTGTGAGTCCGCCAAGAACCCGCGTGTGTCGTGTGAGCGGGTCTCGACCGCCGCCCCGCCCGCCATTGCGCACGCCGGGCGGGTGCCGGGCGCCCCCGATGGCGTACCTGCAGATGCTTCGACCGCCATCGAACATCCGCCGCAAGCCGCCCCGGCTGCCAGCCGCCCCCGAATGCAGATCGGCGACGCGCTGGGCGTTTGCTGTGTGTTCGACGGTGATCGAAGCAACTCGAGGTGCGCCAGCTGGGGCGCCGAGTTCCTCCGGGCTCGAAGCGCGGCGCATCCGGGCGCCGACGCCGATGCCGGTCCCCGCGAGCCAGGCGATCACGCGGCCGGTCGAGTCCGGGTCGAGCGCATAGAGGCGGACGCGGTCTTCGACGGTGAACGCGAGCAGTCGCACGAGGCCGGCCGCCTCGAGCGTCCGGAGGTGGTGCGTGACCGTGGAACGTGCGAGGCCGAGCCGTTGCGCGAGGACGGTGGGCCGATGAGGATGGCTCGCCAGCAGGGCCACGATCGCGCGGCGGGTCTCGTCGGCGACACGAGCCCGGAGATGCCGCTCGGCCAGTCATGTCGGCCGTCATCGAGCTGCTCGGCGACGAACCCCGTCACGAAGATCACCGCGCCGGCAAGTGCGACCCACTTCACCTGCGCCCGCTCGATCCGCGTACCGCGAAGCCAGCGTCCGACGAGCGCCAGCACCGTGAGCAGCGTCAGCACCTGGTTGGCCGCGTCCGCAATCGAGAGCATCGTGCGCCGCGGTACGCCCGGGACGCGGAACGGGCTGTCAATGGACCGGTAGACCGGGCCGAACGTCCCCGACCCGAGGGCCAGTGCTGCCACGCCCAGCAGGACGCACAGCGACAGCACGAGGGCAGCAAGCAGCAACCACCGCGAGAGGGGCCTTCCGTCGGGGAACAGCACGAGCGCCACCGCGATGAGGATGCTCAGCGGGTACCCGACCGCCATCACGTACAGCGCCGCGTAGCGCGCCATGGGGAGATCCGCCTGGTCCACGCCTTCGGGGACTTGGTTCAGGTACAGGTCGGACGGCGCAGCCAGGCACCACAGGACGCCGAACGCCAGGAGCAGCGGCCCGATGGCGTTCCTCGGCCGGCGTTCCGCCAGCAGCCAGCCTACGACGACGTACGCCGTTCCAACCATGGCGTTCGCAAACATCACGAGCAGTGGCCAATATCCCAAGGGCCATCCGCGGAACGTGTTGATCGGGATGACGGAGAACGTCGCACAGATGGCGACGATCGCGACCACACGGACGAACAAGCGCATCGGACCCCGGAGGGGCTCGAATTCGGTGCCTTGGTCCAGCGTCGATGCCGCGGCCATGCCCGGAGTCTGCGCCGTTCGCGTCATCGGATCGTTACGGCCGAGGGTCTTTGGCGCTTCCGCTCGGCGGGACGCCAGCGCACGGGCTCCCCGACCGGGCGCATGATCCCGGCATGACCGATCTGCCTGCGTCGTTCCGCGCCTATGTCGTCGACAAGGCCGCCGACGGGGCGTTCAGCCGGGGACTCCGCGACCTGACGCCGGCCGACCTGCCGCCGGGCGAGCTGACGATCCGCGTCGAGTGGTCGAGCGTCAACTTCAAGGACGGGCTCGCGGCGCGCGCGGACGGCAAGGTCGCCCGGGTCTACCCGCTCGTCGCCGGCATCGACCTCGCGGGCGAGGTGGTCGCGAGCGAGGACGACGCGTTCCCGGTCGGCTCGAGGTCGTGGCCAACGGCTACGACATCGGCACGGCGCGCCACGGCGGGTTCGGCGAGCTCGCGCGGATCCCGTCGGACTGGGCGGTCCCGCTGCCGCGGGGGCTGACCACGCGCGACGCGATGGCGATCGGCACGGCGGGCTTCACGGCGGCGATGAGCGTCGACGCGCTCGAGCGCTACGGGCTGATCCCGGCGACGGGCCGGTGCTCGTGACGGGCGCCGCCGGCGGCGTGGGCTCCACGGCGATCGCGATCCTCGCGGGGCGCGGCCACGAGGTCTGGGCCGCGACCGGCAAGCCGGACGAGATCGACCGCCTGCGCGACCTCGGCGCGACGGGCTTCCTGACCCGCGACGAGGTGTGCGCGCCCGGCCGGCCGCTCGAGTCGGCGCGCTGGGCGGGCGCGGTCGACACGGTCGGCTCGGCGACGCTGCCCTACGTGCTGCGGACGCTCCGCCTGGGGGCCGCGGTCGCGTCGAGCGGCAACGCGTCGGGCGCCGAGCTCCACACGACGGTGTTCCCGTTCATCCTGCGCGGCGTCGCGCTGCTGGGCATGGACAGCGCGAACCTGCCGATCGGCCCGCGCCGGTCGCTCTGGGCGCGCCTGTCCGACGACCTGCTGCCGCGCGGCATCGACGACGGGATCACCGAGGTCGACCTCGACACCCTCGAGCCCGCGCTGGACGCCATCGCCGACGGCCAGGCGCGCGGCCGCTGGGTGGTCCGGGTCGCCCGGGCCTAGGGCTGGGCCGGGACGCCGCCTCGAGCTCCCCGCGGAGCTGCGCGACCGCGCGTTCCACCGGCTCGCGCGCCTCGTCGGCCGGGTAGGGGACCAGCGGCAGGACGTCGTCGACGGTCGCCTCGCCCGCGTGGACCCGCCTTGCGCGTCGGCGACCGCGCGGAAGCCCGCGAGCTGCGATTCGACGAACGCGAGACCGGCGTGGTCGCCGTGCCCCGGGACGACGACCGTCGACGGGCCGACCAGCGCGAGCAGCGCCTCGGTCGTGGCGGGCCAGTCCATCGGGTAGCCGTCGCCGAAGTAGGGCGTCGCGCCGTTCTCCACGAGATCGCCCGCGCACAGGACGTCCGCGCCGTCGACGCGCAGGACGACGTCGTTGTCGGTGTGGCCGCGGCCGAGGTGTAGCCAGCGAGACCTCGCGGCCGTCGTCGAGACAGATCGACGCCTGCTCGAAGAACAGGCGGTCGGGCGGGTCGATGACGACCTCGGCGAGGTCGTCGCGGATGTCGGGCACTTCCGGGCCGCCCTCCCGCATCCGCTCGCCGAACGCGGGAAGCATCGCCGCGCACCGCTCGTGGCCCCAGATCGGGGCGGGGCGGAACACCGGGTTGCCGAACGCGTGGTCGTAGTGGCCGTGCGAGTTGACGACGATCCCGACGCGTGGCGACCCGAGCTCGCGCAGGTCGTCGAGGATCTCGCGCGCCTGCGCATGGGTCGTGCGGGTGTCGAGCACGAGCGCCTCGTCCCGCCCGAGCACGGCGACGATGTTCTGGTCGTAGAACGTGTAGCGGCGGACGAACACCCGCTCGCCGACCTCGACCCAGCCCGCCGTCATGCGGGCCATCGTACGTGCGCTGACCGCGACCGGCTACGATCGCGCGGTCATGGAGCCCGTCGCGCCGCCAGTCCCCTCGATCGGCGACCGTCCAGGTCGCCGACGGGACGAACCTGCGCACGCTGACCTGGCCGGCCGCCGGCGATCCCGTGGCGATCGCGCTCATCGTCCACGGGCTGGGCGAGCACGGCGGCCGGTACGCCACCGTCGCCGAGGCGCTCACGACCGCCGGCATCGAGACCCACGCCTACGACCATCGCGGGCACGGCGGCTCGGGCGGCCGGCGCGGGCATGTCGAGGAGTGGCGCCAGCTCCACGACGACCTCGCCGAGCGGATCGAGCGGCTGCACGCCGCGAGCCGGGCCTGCCGTTCGTGCTCTACGGCCACTCGCTCGGCGGGCTGATCGCGTCCGGCTACGTGCTGGCGGACGAGCCGCGGCCGCAGCCGGACCTCCTCGTGCTCTCGTCGCCGGCGCTCGGCGACACGCAGGCGGCGTGGCGACGAGCGTTCGCGGCGCGGCTGTCGGGCCTGCTGCCCAAGCTCCGCATCGCGCACGACCTGCCGGCCGACGGGCTCTCGCGCGACCCGGCGGTGCGGGCGCATGCCGACGCCGATCCGCTCAACACGAGCTCCTCGACCGTCCGCTTCGGCGCCGAGGCGTTCGCCGAGCAGGACCGGGTGAACGCCCGCCTCGCGACGATCGACGCGATGCCGATGCCGACCTACGTCTTCCACGGCACGGACGACCCGATCGTGCCGGTCCGCGCCAGCGAGCCGATCGGGCGCCTGACCAACGTCACCCGCCATACCCACGACGGGCTGCGGCACGAGTGCCACCACGAGCCCGAGCACGAGCACGTGCTCGCCGAGGTCGTCGAGTGGCTCGGCGCGCAGGGCGTCCCCGTCCGCGGTGTCACGCCGTCCATCACGACGACGAGCACGACGACCACCACGACCTGCACCGGGTCGAGGTCGACATCCACGCCGATCCCATGACCGCGGTGTAGACTCGCCCGACAACTGAAGATCGCCTCCGGGGAGCGCCGTATGCGCTGAGAGTGTGGTTCAGACCACAGACCCGCGGAACCTGATCCGGTTCGTACCGGTGTAGGAAGCAGGCCCGCACGCGTCGATGCCGTCCCCGGCCAGGAGGCGGCATTTCTGTTTCCCGGCCCGGTTCGCGGGCCCGCCCAGGAGGCCGACGCGCACGTGCAGACCCGACCCCGCATCCTCGCCCTCGCCGCCACCGCCGTGTTCGTCGCCGCCGCGTGTGGCGGCTCGGGCTCGTCGTCGGCGCCGTCCCCGGACACTCCCGCATCGCCGCCCCTCGTCGCGAGGCCGCCGCCACGCCGTCCGGCGAGCCCACGACCGTCCGTCTCGCCCTCGACTGGTCGCCCAACACGAACCACACCGCGTTCTACGTGGCGGACGCGAAGGGCTGGTATGCCGACGCCGGCATCGACCTCGAGGTCCTGCCCTACGGCAGCACTGCGCCCGAGACGATCCTCGCCGCCCACCAGGCCGAGTGCGGGATCAGCTTCCAGGACGCGCTCACGTTCGCGGTCGCGGCGGGCGCCCCGATCAGGAGCACGATGGCGATCCTCCAGCACACGGCCCAGGAGATCGCGGTCCTCGCGTCGTCGTCGATCACCCGCCCAGGGAGCTCGACGGCAAGACGTATGCCGGCTTCGGCTACCCGAACGAGGTGCCGACGCTCCAGGCGGTCATCCGGGACGACGGCGGGACCGGCGAGTTCGACACCGTGACCCTCGACACCGCCGCGTACGAGGCGCTGTACCAGCAGCGGGCCGACTTCGTGATCACGTTCAGCGCCTGGGAGGGCATCGAGGCCGCGCAGCGCGGCATCCCGCTGCGCGCGTTCCAGTTCACCGACTACGGCTTCCCGGACTTCTACCAGGTCGTGCTCGCCTGCGACGCCGACTGGCTCGGCCGAGATCCGGAAGCCGCATCGGCCTTCATCGGCGCGACGGTCAAGGGCCTCGAGTTCGCCGCCGCCAGCCCGGACGAGGCGGCCCAGATCCTCATCGACCAGAACCCGGGCGTGTTCGACACCAACCCGGAGCTGCCACAGGCGTCGGCGCGCTACCTCGCGGAGCAGGGGCTGCTGCTGGACGCCGCCGGAAAGGCGGCACCCAGACGCTCGAGCAGTGGACCGGCTACTCCTCGTTCCTGTACGACCAGGGCCTGCTCGCCGATGCCGACGGCAAGCCGCTGACGGCGCCGCCCGACTACGGCTCGCTGTTCACGAACGACTTCCTGCCCTGACGATGCGCGGACCGCCTCCCGGCCGTCGCGCTCGTCGCGCTGATCCTCCTCGCGTGGGAGGCGTATGTCCGGGTCTCGGGCGTCGAGCCGGTCGTGCTGCCTGCGCCGTCGCGGATCGCGTCGCGCCCTGTGGGACTTCCGCGGCGACGCGGCCGGCCACGCGGTCCCGACCATCATCGAGACGGTCGTCGGCTTCCTGCTCGCGGTCGTGCTCGCGGTCGCGGCGGCCGTGGCGATGGACCGGGCGCCGTTCATCCGGCGGGCGGTCGAGCCGATCCTCGTGACCTCGCAGACGATCCCGGTCGTCGCCATCGCGCCGCTGTTCCTGCTGTGGTTCGGGTTCGGGCTGCTGCCGAAGATCCTGATCGTGATGGTCGTGACGTTCTTCCCGATCGTGGTCGCGCTGCTGGACGGGTTCGGCTCGACGTCCGCGACGCGTCCGACCTGCTGCGCTCGTAGGGGCGAGCGACGGGCAGGCGTTCCGGAAGCTCCGCTGGCCGACGGCGCTGCCGGCGTTCTTCACCGGGCTGCGGATCGCGGTCGTGTACGCCGTGATCGGGGCCGTGTTCGGGGAGTATGTCGGCGCTCGAGAGGGGCTCGGGATCTGGATGCAGCTGTCGCAGAACGCGTTCCGCACGGACCTGGTGTTCGGGGCGATCGTCCTGACGTCGGCGATCTCCCTCGTCCTGTACTGGGTCGTGGGGCTGGTGCGTCGGGCGACGATCCGTGGGCGCCGGGGTCCCGTGAGGTCGACCTCGAGGATCAGCCGTTCTAGCCGCGGTCGCGCGGAACGCCCGTCGCGCCGCTCGCCGTCTGCGATCATCGCCGCCAATGCGAGCTGGCATCGACAGAGGTGGAGCGGTGGCGACGGCCGGACGATCGTGTTCTTCCCGGAGGGCGCTTACGGCCCGACGAACAACTGCGTCGGCATCGGACAGGTGCTCCGCGAGCGGGGCCATCGGGTCGTGTTCATCGTCGAGGAGAGCTTCGCCGGCAGCCTCGAGGCGAAGGGTTCGAGGAGCGGCTGATGCGGCTCGGGCCGCCGCCCGAGGAGCCCGAGGTCCCCGGCCAGTTCTGGATCGACTTCATCCGCGACACGGCGCCGGTGTTCCGCAAGCCCACGATCGAGCAGCTGGGCGAGTTCATCGCCCCGACATTCCAGGCGCTGATCGACGGCGCCGTGTACGTCCAGCCGAGGCTCGAGGCGATCGTCGACGAGCTCCGCCCGGACACGATCGTCGAGGACAACGTCGTCAGCTTCCCCGCGATCATGTCGACGGGCCGGCCCTGGGTCCGGCTCCTGTCGTGCAACCCGGCCGAGATCAAGGATCCTGCGCGTGGCGCCGTTCTCGTCGGGCTACCCGGCCGACGACCGTCCGCGTGGCCGGCGTTCCTCGACGAGGTCGACCGGACGCATCGCGAGATGTGGACGGCGTTCGACGCGTTCTGCCGCGAGCGCGGCCTGCCCGCCCTGCCGTGGACGGCACCGGCCCGGACTTCATGCACGAGAGCCCGTTCCTCAACATCTACTCCTACCCGGCCGAGGCCGACTACGAGCGATCGGCGCCGCTGGGCCCGACGTGGCACCAGCTGGACTCGACGATCCGCGCGGCCGACACGACGTGGCAGCTGCCCGACGAGCTCGCGAGCCGCGACGGCGCGCTGATCTACCTCAGCCTGGGCAGCCTCGGGTCGGCGGACGTGGGCTCATGCAGCGGCTCGTCGACCTCCTGGGCCAGACCCGCCACCGGGTGATCGTCTCGAAGGGCCCGCTCGCGGACGAGATCACCCTCCACGACAACATGACCGGCGAGGCTTCCTGCCGCAGCCGGCGATCCTGCCCAGGTCGACCTCGTCATCACGCACGGCGGCAACAACACCGTCGTCGAGAGCTTCCACCACGGGAAGCCGATGATCGTGCTGCCGCTGTTCTGGGACCAGGTCGACAACGCGCAGCGGGTCCACGAGACCGGGTTCGGACGGCGGCTCGCGACCTACGACTTCGAGGACGGCGAGCTGCCGGGCGCCGTCGACGAGCTCCTCGCCGACGAGGCGCTGCGGGACCGTCTCGCGGCTGTCTCGACCCGCATGCAGGCGACCAAGGGGACGGTGCGAGCCGCCGACCTCATCGAGCGCCTCGCGGTGACGAAGCAGCCGGTCACCCGCTGATGGCCGAGGAGCCGTCGCGCGACGCACCCGTGCCGGACGCGTCCCCGCCCGACGGGCCGCTGCCACCGCCGCCACCGCCCGGGGAGCCGGCGATCGATGGCGGCCCGGCCGCACCGCCGCCGCCACCGCCGCCGCCGATCCCGGCGCCCGGGATCCCGCCGATGGCCGGCGCGGCCCTGCCCGGCGTCAACCCGCTGCGCGAGCTCCTGTTCGCCGACCTGCCCGCCGCGCAGGCGCGATCGGTGTTCGCCAACGCCGGTGACGCCGGACGGACGCTCGTCGCGCTCGCCGATGCGGCCGGGCGCGGCGACACGGCCTCGGCGCGGGCGGCCCTCGCGTCGGCACCCGCCTGGAATACCGACACGCGGCTCCACCTTCAGGCCTGGTCCCTCGCCCGGGACGCCGGCGTGGATGCGGGAGACGACTCGAAGGACGTGCTCGGCGTCGTGGTCGACATGGGCCTCGAGGAGGGGCTCGATACCCTCGCCGGGTTCGCCGACGGGTCGGCGCGCTACCTCAACCACTCCGGGTCGGCGATCGTGTGGGAGGTGCCCGACATGGCGATCGGCAGCTCGTCCGCCAGCTGCTGGACGCGGCCGCGATCGTCGTCGTCATGGGCGCGCCGCTCGAGGGCGAGCGGCTCCAGCCGCCGTCCCGCGGCCACACGATGCTCTCGGTGCTCACCCGCGGCGGGATCTACATCGGGGCCGGCCCGATCGAGTCCATCAGCGAGGACCCGCGTGGCGGGCCGGTGATCACCGCCGCCACGGAGCTGCTCCAGACGCTCGTCCAGCGCGCGGACCAGGCGAACCGGCCGCGACCCACCGGCCACGGCCGGGATCTGGTGCCAACCAGGGTCGACTCCAGACTGAGCTGGTCGTCGCACGGGACGGTCCCCGCTGGAACCGCCGGGCGGAGTGGCGCACAATCGTCGGACGCATCCGACACCGCGGGCAGAGATCGCCCGCGCGCGTGCCCCTGGAGGCTTCCGTGACCGAGACGCTCGATCGAGTCAAGACGTACCAACAGTTCATCGGCGGCCAGTGGGTGGATTCGGCCTCCGGCCAGACGCTCGCGGTCGAGAACCCGGCCGACGGCACCGTCGTCGCGCACGTCCCGGCCTCCGGCCAGGCGGACGTGGACCGCGCCGTAGATGCGGCGGAAGCCGCGTTCGAGACGTGGGGCCTCACGACGCCCCAGACGCGCAGCCTGGCCCTGCTCAAGATCGCGGACATCCTTGAGAAACGCCGACGAGCTCGGCCGCCTGAATCCAGCCAGACGGGCAAGCCGGTCCCGGCTGCGATCGACGAGATGACCACGAGCTCGGACCTGTTCCGGTTCTTCGCGGGCGCCTGCCGCGTGCCCGAGGGCCTCGCGGTCACCGAGTACCTCGACGGCCACACGTCGATGGTCCGTCGCGACCCGGTCGGGATCGTCGCCCCTATCGCGCCCTGGAACTACCCGCTGTACATGGCGGCCTGGAAGCTCGGCCCGGCGCTCGCGACCGGCAACACGGTCGTCCTCAAGCCGTCCGCCCGGAGCCGCTGTCCGCCCTCCGCTTCGCGGAGCTCGTCTCGGAGCGCTGCCGGCGGGCGTGCTCAACGTGCTGTCGGGCTCCGGCGCGGCGATGGGCGACATGCTCGTCTCGCACCCCAAGGTCCGGATGGTCTCGATCACGGGCGACACCTCGACCGGCAAGCGCATTCGCGGAGCTCGCCGCCGGGACCGTCAAGCGGCTCCACCTCGAGCTGGGCGGCAAGGCACCCGTGATCGTGTTCGACGACGCGGACATCGAGCTCGCCGCCGAGACGCTCAAGAGCGCGAGCTACTGGAACGCCGGCCAGGACTGCACCGCCGCCTGCCGCGTCATCGCCGGGCCGGCCGTATACGACAAGTTCGTCGCGGCGCTCAGCGATCAGGTCAAGACGATCAAGTCGGGCAACCCGGCCGACAGCGACGACCTCGACATGGGCTCGCTGATCGCGCAGGCGCACGCCGACAAGGTCGAGGGCATGGTCAACCGGGCGCTCGAGGCCAAGGCGGAGCTCGTGATCGGCGGGACCAGGCCGGATCGCGCCGGCGCTACTACGAGCCGACGATCATCGCCAACCCGGACCAGTCGTCCGAGATCGTCCAGGACGAGGTGTTCGGTCCCGTCGTGACCGTCCAGCGGTTCAGCGACGAGGAAGAGGCCATCCGCTGGGCGAACGACGTCAAGTTCGGGCTCTCCTCGTCCGTGTTCACGGGCTCGATCGGCAAGGCGATGCGCGCCGCCCGCCGGCTCCAGTTCGGGACGCGTGTGGATCAACGAGCACTTCACGCTCTCGTCCGAGACCCCGCACGGCGGCGTCAAGGAGTCGGGCTGGGGCAAGGACGGCTCCAAGTACGCGCTCGAGGACTACACGGTCATCAAGCACATCACGATCAACACGGGCGTCTGATCGCCCACCCGTCGGACATCCGCTCAGCGAACCGCAGCCGCCGGGATCCCCGGCGGCTGCGTGATTCCCGGCCCGTGAGCGCGCCGGTCGAGCGATCGGCGATCGCTGCGGCGTCGATCGCTGATCTCGCCGACTCGCCGCGCGCCGGTGGTACGCGGCCAAGGACGTCGCGCCGACGTCGGCGTCGCTCGCGCACGCGTTCGTCCTCGCCGACGACGCCGTGCTCGCGCTGGTCGACATCGCGTCCGATGGCGACCCTGCAGATGCTTCGATCGCCATCGAACAGCGGCGCACAGGAACCGCACAGCGCGCACGACAGGAACTGGCGATGTTCGATCGTCATCGAAGCAACTCACGGGCAGCCGTTCAGCGCGTGCTCGGCCCGGTCGGTCCGCGTTCGACCGGTACGCGATCCCGTTCGTCGCCGCGGACGGCGGCGTGGCGCGAGGCGGCCGACGGCGACGGCGCGTGGCGGGCGCTCGCGGCGGCGATCGCCGAGGGGCGGACGATCCCCGCGCTGCCGACGGACGAGACGCGGCGAGTCGCCGGGCGGGACCGGCGCCGGGCAGGTGGACGCCGCCCTCGTGTGCCGGCCGTCGCTGCGGGCTTCGCGGACGCGGTGGGGCGAGGATCCGGCCGCCCTGGCGACCGCCGACGAGGTTGCCCTTGGCCGCGACCAGTCGAACACCTCGAGACGTGCTCGGCGGGCGGCTGCTGCTCAAGGGCTACCGCCGGATCCAGCCGGGCCTCAACCCCGACCTCGAGCTGACCGCCTACCTGTCCGAGGAGGCGGGATCGCCGGGGTGCCGCGCCTCGCCGGCTGGGCCGAGGTGGTGACCCGCGAGGAGCGGCGTGGCGACGGTCGCGATGCTCCAGGCATTCGTCGCCCACGCGGAGGACGCCTATGAGCAGGTCGCCGAGTTCCTTGCCGGGCTGGTCGCCGCGCCCGGGACTGCCAGCCTCGACTGGGCGACCGAGGTCGCTGCGGACCTCGGGACGCTCACGGCCGGCCTCCACGCTGCGCTCGCCACGCCACCGCCCGACGCGCCGGACCTCGCGCCCCGCGAGGCGACGCGCGAGGAGCTCCGGGCGTGGCGCCACGACGCGCTTCGCCAGCTCAACCTGGCGGTGTCGGCGGTCGCGGCCGTGGACCGCGACCTGGCCCGCGAGCTGGAGCGCGAGGCACCGGCGATCGCAGCCCGTGTCTCCCGCTTCGAGGCCGTCGCGACGACGCCTACGGTCATGCGCATCCACGCCGACCTGCACCTCGGCCAGATCCTCGTCGCGGACGACGGCTACCGGGTGATCGACTTCGAGGGCGAGCCACTCCGCCCCTATCGAGGACCGGCGCCGCCCCGATTTGCCGCTGCGGGACGTGGCATCGCTCCTCCGGTCGCTCGATCACGTGGCCCGCAGCGCGCGTCGCCGGGCGGAGCAGCGAGCCAAGCCCGATCGAGCGCCCCGGTCTCGACATCGACGCGTGGATCGAGCGGGCGCGCCAGCGGTTCCTCGCCGCAACGCCGCCGGGTCTGCGTCAGGGCGGCGCCCCGATCACCGTCGACCTCGACCTCCTCGACGCGTTCGAGGTCGCGAAGGAGTGTTACGAATTCGTGTACGCCGCCACGGTGCTGCCATCATGGCTGTGGGCACCGCGCGACGGGATGCGCTGGCTGCTCGCGCACGGGGAGGGAGGCGAGGGATGACCGACGACAGAACCCGCGTCGACGACCTGGTTGACGACATCCTCGAGTGCCTGGACGAGCTCGCCGCGGCGCTCGACCGACATCGGCTGGGGATCGCCGAGTCCCCCGACGGGCTGCTCGACCGACCGCGCTGGGTGCTCATCGGGATGGGCTCGTCCGGGTTCGCCGCGCGCGATGCCCTCGCGGCCGCGCTCCGGTCCGTGGGCCGCGACGCGGTCGCGGAGGTCGCGTCGGCGTCGGGTGGCACGCCGCCGGGCGCGGACACGCTCGCGATCGTCATCTCCAACTCGGGAGGGACGGCGCAGGCGGTCGCGGCGGCGGCCCGGCATCGCCACCAGTCGAGGGTCCTCGCGCTGACCGCGGAACCGAGATCGGCGCTGGCCGCGGAGGCTGACGCCGTGCTGCCGCTCGTCGGCGAGCGTGCCGAGAAGTTCGGGGATCGCGACGCTCTCGTCCCGGTCGACCGTCGCCGCGCTGCAGCTGCTGGCCGCCGAGGCCGAACCGGCGCTCGCCGTCACCGGGATCGCGGTGGCGGTGCCGTCGCTCGAGTCGCTCCTCGGTGAGCGGGGGGAGTGGTTGGCCCGCGCCGGCGACATGCTCGACACGGGTCGACCGGTCCACGTGCTGGGCGACGGGCTGCGGCTGGGCGGCGTCGAGCAGGCGGCGCTCATCCGAGAGGCGCCCGGATCGAAGCGTTCGCATGGGACACCGGTGACTGGCTCCACGTGGGCCTGTACACGCTGTTCCCGGGCGACGCCGTGCTGCTGTTCAGCGGCTCGCCGGCCGATGACGAGGCGATCAGGACCGCCCACGCGAGGGGCAGCAAGGTCGTCGTGGTGGGCGACGACCGTGACGATTCCGATTTCCACGTGCCGCTCCCCGTCACGGTGACCGAGGATCCGGCGATCCGGGCGCTCGTGGAATCGGCCGTCCCGGAGCTGCTCGCCGCGGGAGCTCTGGGCACGCGCGGAGGCGACGACGGTCGGCGAGGAACGGGCCTCGGACTGAGCCGATCCTCGCGCTCAGGCGATGCCGAACAGCCTGGCCAGGATCATCCCGCAGCCCAGCGCGAGCGCGAGCAACGCCGCGCAGATGCCGAACGCGGCTCGGTTGGAGCCGCCGCGGAGCGCAGCCAGCGTCGCGATGCACGGGATGGACAGGCTGGTGACCACCGCGTAGACGAACAGCTGGGGTGGCGTCATGAGCCCCGCCGAGCCCCGCCTCGTAGCCCAGTCCGACCGCGGCAAAGGCAACGAGCAGCTGGAGCGCGAGCTCCTTGCGCAGGAACGCGAACACGATCGCGACGCCGGCGATGGCGGGCAGCCCGATCGACCACTCGATGGCCGGCCCGATCTCGTCGGCGATGCCCTGCCACAGCCCGGCCTCGGACACCAGCCCGAGCACGAATGAGCCGGCGAGCATGATGGGCGTCGCGTGGACGACGAAGCCCCGAAACCGCCACCAGGCCTTGGTCGCGACGTGCCGGGGGACCGGCATCCGCAGGGGTGCAAGCTCCAGGACGAGCGCCGGCTGGCGGCCGGGGATCAACGCGTTCCGCCCACGCCTGCACCGATCGTCGCGAGGGCGACGAACCCGAACGCGGCGATCGCCGCCGGCACGCCGCAAACGGCGCGAGGGCCGCGATGACGACGGCCGAGCGCGCGCTGCACGGCGTGAGCGTGACGAGAAACGAGGCGAGGACGCGCTGGCGCCTCGTCCGCAGGACCCGTGTCCGTAGATCGCCGGCACATTGCAGCCGGCCGCGGCGAGGAGCGAATCGCGGCCCGCCCGGCAGCCCGAGCGTCCCGAACACGCGATCCATGAGCACTGCGGCGGAGGCGAGGTACCCGGAGTCCTCGAGGATCCGAGCAGGAGGAGAACGACAGCACGTACGGGATGCCGACCAGGAGCATCCCGAGCATGCCCCCGTCGACCGCCCACAGGACAGCGTTCGCCAGCGCCGGCAGCGGGATGAGCGCGGGAACGACTGCGTTGAGCACCGGTGACACGACCGCCGCCCAGACCTCCCCGAGGATGGCTGCGAGCCACCCGCCCACGAGCATGACGGCGAGGACGCCCCGATGCCGACGCCGACGAACAGCGGGATGCCGGGGAACGGCGACGTGCTCCAGCGTGCCACACGGTCGGCGAGCGGCTCCACGACCTCGCGGCGGCGCTCGACCTTCGTCGCCCACGCGCCCGCGGTCTCCCAGCGGACCGGGTCGACCGCGCGGCTGAGCCGGATGCTTGCGCCGCCGCGCGGCGAGAGGCGGCCGGCGAGCACGCCCGCCTGGAGCGGGTCGACGACGGCCGCGGCACCCAGCGAGCGTGGCTCGACCGCGAGCGTCTCACCGAGGTCGGCCAGACGGGACTGGAGTGGCCACGGGTAGCCCGACGCCGGCACGGAGCCGCGCGGCGACGCCTGGCCGGCGCGCACCGCGCGTCGCCGGCGCGCGAGCCGGACGGCGTCCCGGACCGCGGGCACGACGCCCTCGCCGGTTCGGCCACAGGTCGCGTGGACCGGTGCGTTGAGCAGCTGGCCGAGACGTCCGGTGTCGAGCGCGATGCCGCGCACCGACGCCTCGTCCACGAGGTTCGCGGCGAGGACGAGGGGCAGCCCCAGGTCGCGGCAGGCGATCGCGAGCGGCAGGTGGCGCGCGAGGTTGCCGGCATCGGCCACGACGAGGATCGCGTCGGGCGCCGCTTCGAGAAGCAGCTCCCAGAACGGCGACTCGCCCGCGGGCTCGTCGTCGAGCGAGCGCGTCCCGGGCAGGTCGACGAGCCAGGCGTCGATCCCGTCGACGGTCACGGGGATCCGGGCGAGCGAGACGGTCGTCCCCGGCACATTCGCGGTCTCGACGAACGCCCGGTCGCACGGGCGACGAACGTCGACTTGCCGACGTTTGGGCGGCCGACGAGGGCGACGACCGGGCGGTCGCCGGCGTCGGTGATCGCCGCGCCTGACGCGGCGTGGCAGCCGCCTGCGGCCGTCACCGGGTGGGGTCGAAGCCGGCGGCCGAGTATCGAGCGTGATCGGGTCGGCATAGGGCTCAGTGGCGACCAGCCGCGCGACGGCCGCCGACAGGGCCAGCCGCGCTGGCCCGAGCTCGACGATCACCGGCCCGCCGATCGGCGTCCGCGCCATGACCACGACGACGGCGCCGGGCAGGACGCCCTCGCGCTCGAGCTCGTGCCGGGCGCTGTCCTCGACCGATACGACCCGGCGGCGCCAACCGACCTGCACCTGGGCAAGCGAAGCGGGCCGCGCCTCGATGGGGACGACGTTGGAGCGGCTCGGACGGTGCACGTCTCGATTCAGCCGCTCGGCGGGCCGCGCCGATAGGGAGAAAGGGCCCCAGCTGGCTGGGACCTCCGGCATGCACGGGCGTGCCGAACGCCGATCGTCGGCGTGCCGGTCGCTCGCGAGCAGGTGCGGGGGTCGCGGTTGCTTCCGCCGGCGCGATCGATCTACGGTTGGCGCAATGATCCTCCCCAAGGTCCGTGACCCTAGGCTCATCGCCGTGCGTCGCGGCGGCAGCCTGGCGGACGACGATCACCACCTGCTGGCGGTCTGGGCGGCCGACTGCGCGCAGCACGTGCTCCACCACTTCGAGCAGGCGCGGCCCGGGGACGACAGGCCCCGGCGCGCGATCGAGCTGGCGCGCGCCTGGGCGGGGGGCGAGGCATCGATGACCGAGGCGCGGTCGGCCGGGGGCCATGCCAACGCGGCGGCGAGAGACCTGTCCGGTGCCGCGTGACACGCGGCCTTCGCCGCCGGTCAGGCCGGGGTGGTCGCCCACGTCGCGGCACACGACCTCGGCGCGGCGGCCTACGCGATCAGGGCGGCGCAGGCGGCGGCCCCCGTCAGCGAGCGTGACGACGCCGGTCGCCTGGAGTGCCGGTGGCAGTGGGCCCAGCTGCCCGGTGCGGTCCGGGCACTCGTGCTCGACGACCAGCGGCTGCGCAACGAGCTGTGCTGGTTTGTGTTCGACTGCTGACCGGCCGTGGAGCGGCCGGCTCCGGGGCTCAGTCGCCGAGCGCCGCCCGGAGCTCGGGCAGCCGGTCCATCGTCTCGAGGTCGAACGGGGTCCGGAAGATCAGCACCGCGTGGTCGAACCCGGCGGCCCGGTAGCGGTCGAGCTGCTCGGCGACCTCCTCGACCGTCCCGAACGCGTTGAGGCGATCCTCCCCGGACTGCGGGCGGTGCCGCTCGAGCCAGCCCGTCCACGCCCGCTCCGCCTCGTCGCGCGAGTCGCGGATCACGACGTTGCCGTTGAACGTCCGCTCGATCTCGCGCTCGTCCCGCCCGACGGCGTCGCAGGCGGCGCGCAGGATCGCGTCCGACGCGGCGAGCTCGGTCGGGCGAGCCGTAGGCGTTCCACAGGTCGGCGTGGCGGGCGACGAGCGGCAGGGTCTTGCGCGGCCCCGTGCCGCCGATGAGGATCGGCAGGCGCGGCTGGATCGGGCGCGGCTCGCAGATGGCGTCCGGAACCGGTACCAGCGTGCCCTCGTGCGTGACGCGCTCGCCGTCGAGCAGCCGGCGCACGAGCGGGACCGCCTCCCCGAGCCGGTCGAGCCGCTCGCCGAACCCGCTGCCGAAGTCGATCCCGAACGCGTCGTGCTCGCGCTCGAACCAGCCGCCGCCGAGGCCGAGGATCGCGCGTCCGCCGCTCACGTGGTCGAGCGTCGTCGCGAGCTTGGCGGTGAGTCCCGGGTTGCGGAACGTGTTGGCCGCGACCATCAGCCCGAGCCTCGCCCGCGTGGTGGACGCGGCAACGGCCGCGAGCGTCGTCCAGCCCTCGAGCTTGCCGTCGTGCCAGTCGCCCTCGTCCGAGAGGAGGTGATCGTCGACCCAGAGCGAGTCGAAGCCGCGATCCTCGGCGCGGACGACCGCCTCGCGCAGCTCCGGCCACCCCGTGCGCTGGATCCAGAACCCCGCCCCGAACTGCACTCGCTCACCGCCTCCTCGCCCGTATCGTAGGGGCGTGGACGCCACCGCCGAGGGCACCGTCGCGACCGGGGTCGATCCCGCGCTGCGCGACGCGGTCCTCGCCTGGTACGACGCGACGGGCCGCGAGCTCGCGTTCCGCACGACCGCGATCCGTACGCGGTGCTCGTCAGCGAGCTCATGGCGCAGCAGACGCAGGCCGCCCGGGCCGCCGAGGCGTGGACCTCGTGGATGGCCCGCTTCCCGTCGGTCGAGGCGCTCGCGTCGGCGCCGGTCGCGGACGTGCTGCGCGCGTGGGCCGGGCTGGGCTACAACCGGCGCGCCGTGCACCTCCACCGCGCGGCGAAGGCGATCGTCGCCGAGCACGGCGGGAGCGTGCCGTCGTCGGTCGACGGAGCTCGAGGCGCTGCCGGGGGTCGGGCCGTACACCGCGCGCGCGGTCGCGGCGATCGCGTTCGGCGAGCCGGTCGGCGCCGTGGACGTCAACGTGAAGCGGGTCCTCGGGCGGATCGTCGCGGGCGGCCCGGAGGGTCTCGCGGCGTCGTCGATGCAGGCCGTCGCCGATGCGTCCGTGCCGCACGACCGGGCCGGCGCCTGGACGCACGCGCTGATGGACGTCGGGCAGCGGGTGTGCAAGCCGCGACGACCCAACTGCGCGGACTGCCCGGCGATCGCCTGGTGCGCGTATGCGGCGGGGGTGCGTCCGGCGGCGGTCATCGGCGGAGCGCGCGCGGCTCGCGGCGCCCCGAGCCCGCCTTCGAGTCGACGAACCGCTGGCTGCGCGGCCGGATCCTCGAGCGGGCACGGGACGCCCACGGGTGGATCGGCTTCGACGACGCGATCGGGGAGCACGGGCCGGGCGCGGTGCGCGCCGCGGTGATCGCCCTGGCGCGTGACGGGCTGCTCGACATCCGCGAGACGCCGAGCGGGCTCGAGGCGCGGCTGCCGCACTGAGCGGCTCCGTCCCCTTCCGCTGGATCGCGAGCCGTTCCAACCGGAGCGCAGCGACGTCTGGCCGAACGCTCGGCGTTCCGGACAACCGCAACCGTCGCGGGCCGGACCGCTGAGGGTTCCAGCTGGGCCGAGTACGCGCGGCCTGGAACGCCGGGCGATCAAGAGCGCGGTGCAACGCTGGGCGTGAACCAGCCGCTCCCCGGCGACCGCGCCCGGGAGCCGGGTGCGCGATACCCTTCGCCACGTGCCGACCCGATCCGTCCCCCTGCCCGCCGACGACCCGACGCTGGCCACCGCCAGCCTCGACGAGCTCGCGCTGCGCTGGGCCGACGTCGCGGCGCGGGGCGCCATCTCGGCCGAGTCGATGACCGGCCTGGATCGCAAGGCGCAGGCGGCCGGGGTGACCGGCAGGGAGCTGATGGAGCATGCCGGCACGGCCGTCGCCGCGGCGGCCCGGGCACTGCTCGAGCACAACGACCGCCTCGACCGGCCCGTGCTGATCCTCGCCGGGATCGGCAACAACGGCGGTGACGGGTTCGTCGCGGCACGCGTCCTCGCCGGGTGGGGGATCGCGTCGATCGCGGTCCTCGTCGGGGCGAGCGAGAAGCCGGGCACCGCCGACGCGGCGCGCAACTGGAGGCAGCTCGACGGCATCGCCCTCGTCCAGAAGATCCATGCCCCCGTCGCGCGCGACGTGAACATGCTCGGCCAGGGGATCGACAAGGCGGGCGTCGTGGTCGATGCGCTGCTCGGCACGGGCGTCCACGGCCGCCTCCGCGACCCGATCCGCGAGGCGGTCGGCGTCATCAACCGCGCCCGAACGCTGGGCGTCCCGGTGCTCGCGGTGGACACGCCGACGGCCGTCGACCTCACCAGCGGGGACCCGAGCGATCCCGTCGCCCGCGCCGACCTCACCGTCACCTTCCATCGCCCCAAGATCGGCCTCCGCGCCCGCGTCGGCAAGGCGCTCGCCGGCCGGATCCTCGTCGCCCCGATCGGCATCCCGCCCGAGGTGGACCGTGCCTGACGTCCGCCAGCCCGGTCTCCGCGAGGTCCTGCTCCTCGCCGCCGCGGTCGTCGTGACCGTGCTCGTGGCGGCGGGCGTCACCGCCCTGCTCCCGAGCGAGGGCCAGGGCATCGTGTTCCACACGCCGCTGCTGATCCTCGTCCTGATCGGCGGCACGGCCCTCGTGCTGTGGCGGATCCTCCGCTCGTCGGGCCCGGGAGCCTGACGCCCCGACCCGCCGGCGACGATGACCCTCCCGCCCACCGTCCACGACACGCGGCCGCCCCTGGCGCGCCGCGGCGCCGACCTCGAGCGCCTCGCCAACGAGCACTGGGACCTGCTCGTCGTCGGCGGCGGGATCGTCGGGGCGGGCGCCTTCCTCGACGCGGCGAGCCGCGGGCTGCGGGTCGCGCTCGTCGAGCAGGACGACATCGCGAGCGGCACCTCGTCCCGCTCGAGCCGGCTCATCCACGGCGGCCTGCGCTATCTCCAGCAGCTCGAGGTCCCGCTCGTCCGGGAGGCGCTCGCCGAACGTGCGCGGCTGCTCCGGCTCGCGCCCCACCTCGTCCGCCTCGAGGCGTTCCTGTTCCCGCTCTACGGGCCGCCCGCCATCACCCGCGCCTTCTACGAGGCCGGGATCACGCTGTACGACCTGCTCGGGAGCCGTCGATCGGGCGGCTGGCACCGGCATCTCGGCCTCGAGGACACGCTCGACTACGCGCCCGACCTCGTGACCCGCGACCTCCGGGGCGCGCTGCTGTATCACGACGCGATGGAGGACGACGCGCGGTTCGCGCTGGCCGTGGTCCGGACCGCCCAGACGCGGTTCGGCCAGCACGCGGTCGCCGTCACGCGCGTCCGCGGCGCAGGCACCGATCCGCCGGGGCAACCGCGGCTCGGACCCGGTCGTCGGCGCGACCGTCGAGGACCGTCTCACCGGCGCGACGTTCGACATCCGTGCGTCAGCGGTGCTCGACGCGACCGGGCGTGTGGGGCGCGCTGCCCGACCGCCCGTTCGGCGAAGGCTCGTTCGAGGTCGTCCCGGCGCGGGGCTCGCACCTCGTGATCCCGCGCGACCGGATCCAGGCCCGCGGCGGGATGACGCTGCGGATCCCCGGCCGCGTCGCGTTCCTCGTGCCCTGGCCGCGGCACTGGATCGTCGGCACGACCGACACGCCGCACACGGGGCCCGTGGACCGGATTGCCGCGACCTCGGAGGACGTCGACCAGATCCTCGGCACGCTGAACGGCGCCCTGGAGCTGGACCTGACCCGCGACGACCTCGTCGGCACCTACGCCGGGCTGCGGCCGCTGATCGCCCCGTCGGGGACATCGTCGACCGTCAAGGTCTCGCGCGAGCACCGGGTGAGCGTCGAGGCGCCCGGCCTCGTCCGGGTGAGCGGCGGCAAGTACACGACCTACCGGGTCATGGCCCGCGACGCGGTCGATGCCGTGCTCGGCAGGGAGGAGGCGCAGCGCCGCCCGAGCCGGACCCGCCAGCTGCCGATCCACGGCGCCGCGCCACGCGCCGCCCTCGACGCCCTCGCAGCCCGCCTCGCGACCGGCGACGAGGCGCTCCCCGCGGACGTCGCCACGTCGCTCGTCGACCGCCACGGGACCGAGGCGGAGGCGGTCCTCGCCTACGGCATCGGAGCACGACCTCGTCCGGATCCTCGCGGCGGGCGCGCCGTACCTCGAGGCCGAGATCGCGTGGGCCGCGGACCGCGAGCTGGCCCAGTCGCTCGATGACCTCCTCGCCCGGCGGATCCGCCTCGTCCACACGCTCCCGGACCGCGGCGCAGTCGATCGCGGTGCGGGTGGCCCAGATCGCCGGTCACGTGCTCGGCTGGGACGCGGATCGCCAGGCCGCGGAGGTCGCGACGTACCTCGATTCGGCCCGCCGGGAGTACGGAATCCCGGGCTGACCGGTGCGTCCACGCCGCCGGACGAAGGTCAGCGCCGGGGCGCGCAAATTGGGTATCGCCACGGGTACGGAATGTGCGTAGACTGCCCCCGTGCGCGGCACCGCGCACGGCTCAGACTCGATCGCACGTTCGACACTTTGGTCTCCTCCGGACAGCATCTGCAACGCGGAAGACCCGGGCAAAGACGGCGACAAACGGAGGAGATCGGCACGTGGCCGACAAGACCTTGACCTGTTCCGACTGCGGGATGGAATTCGCCTTCACGGAGCGCGAACAGGCCTTCTATGCCGAGAAGGGATTCTCGGAGCCCCGCCGGTGCCCCTCGTGCCGGGCCAGCCGCAAGGCTGCGCGGCAGAGCGAGGGTGGCGGGTATGGCGGCGGCTCGTCGTACGCGGGCGGTGGCTATGACTCCGGGTACGGCGGCGGCGGCGGGTACTCCGCCGGCGGCTATGGCGACGGGTGGCGGCGGTGGCTACGGCAACCGCAGCAGCGCTCCCCGCGAGATGTTCGACGCAACGTGCTCGAACTGCGGCAAGGACGCCAAGGTCCCGTTCCGCCCCACCAACGGCAAGCCGGTCTATTGCTCGGACTGCTTCCGCAGCATGCGGGGCAACTGACCCGAGACGCACCACACGCACGACCCGGCCGCGGCTTCCGCGGCCGGGTCTTTGTCTATCGGGGGTTCGCCGATGGCGGCGGTAACACGGACGCACGACGGCCGCCTCGTGCTCGAAGGCACGACGTGGTCGCTCGTCCAGCGGCACATGGGCCAGCCGTTCCTCGACCTCCTCGACGACGCCGGGGGCCGGTGGGCGGTGCTGGCCGCGATCGGTGCGGTCGACACGCTCGAGGGACCCGACGAGTGGTGGGCGGTCGACGAGCCCGTCGTCACGCCGGCCGACGGCGCGCCCGGCGTCGTGATCGTGACCTGGAAGGTCCGCTCGTCGCGCTGGGACTCGTGCCGGTTCGTCCTGTGCGCCGCCGACGACCGGATCGCGGCCTGCATCGAGGTCGAGGGGCAGGGCCGGCCCACCGAGGTCCGGCTGCTCGGCGGGCGCGGATCGGCGTGGCCGGGCATGCCCACGGGTCGCTGGTGGAGCGGCCGCGGGTTCGAGTCGCTCGTCGCGGGCAGCCCGGACAGCCCGCGGCGGATCGTCGCCCCGGCGGGCGAGTCGGCCGTCTCGGGCGTCGTCGGCAGCGGCAGCCCGGCCGGCGGCCGCTGGTTCTTCTCGCCGGGACCGCTCGCGTTCGCCGCGGCCCGCCAGCCCGCGACGGACCCGCTCGAGCTGCCCGACGGCGAGTGGCTCGGCATCGGCGTCGCGCTCGCGGCCGCATCGGAGGCGCCGTTCACGCAGCTCGCCTGGGAGGCCGACGACCTGGGCTTCGACCTGCGGCTCGACTACGAGGGCCACACGGTGGTCGACGGGCGCTGGGCCTCGCCGTGGGTCGTCCTCGTCCCCGGCCAGCCCGACGCGTACGCGGCGCTCGCCGCCCCGTCGCCGCCGGCCGTCGTCACGGCATCGGCGGGCGACGAGGCTGCGCCCGAGGACGCCGACGCCCAGCCGGCCTGGTGGCTCGAGCCGATGTTCTGCGGCTGGGGCGCGCAGTGGGCCCTGTCGGCGGAGCTCGACGAGTCAGCCGACCGCGCTCGCGACGCGAGGCGCACTACGACACCTGGCTCGCCCGGCTCGCCGCGGGCGGCGTCCACCCCGGCACGGTCGTCATCGACGACAAGTGGCAGCGCGCCTACGGCACGAACGAGCCGGATCCCGCGCGCTGGCCGGACCTCGCGGGCTGGATCGCGGACCGCCACGAGGCCGGTGTCCGCGTGCTGCTGTGGTGGAAGGCGTGGGATCCCGAGGGCCTGCCGCCCGAGTGGTGCGTCCGCGACGGCACGGGCCGGCCGGTCGCCCTCGACCCGACCCACCCCGACGGCGCCGCCGCGCTCTCGTCGTCGATCCGCCGGCTGCTCCGGGCACGCGAGGCGGGCGGCATCGGAGCGGACGGGCTCAAGGTCGACTTCACGGCGTCCACCCCGTCCGGCGCCGGGCTCCGCACGTGGGCGGACGAGCATGCCGGACCGGGCGAGGCCCGGCCGTGGGGGCTCTCGCTCCTCCATCGCCTGCTCGCGATCGTCGCCGAGGCGGCGCGAGCCGAGCGCCCGGACGCGCTCCTCGTCACCCACACCCCGAACGCGCTGTTCGCCGACGTGGTCTCGATGATCCGGCTCAACGACGCGCTCCGCCTCGACGATCCCGAGCCGCTCGTCCCCGTCCTCGCCCAGCTCCGGCACCGGGCGTCGATCGTGCGGGCGGCGATGCCCGGCGTGCCCGTCGACACCGACGACTGGGCGATGCCGTCCGTCGACGAGTGGCGCGCCTGGCAGCGCGCGAAGCCCGCCGAGGGCGTCCCCGCGCTGTACCACGTCGAGGGGCTCGGGACGGTCGACGAGCGGCTCGCCGACGGCGATCTCCGGCTCGTCGCGCGCGAGTGGGCCGACTACCGCGAGCGGGTCGGGCTGCCGCCCCGCCGGGGCGAGGTCTGACGGCGCCGGGACGTGTCCGGCGCCGCCCGGGACGCCCCGTCCCCGGGTGTACGATCGAGGCGATGCCCCCTTTTCGCGCCCGGCGCGCGACCGCAGCGGAGACCCCCTGACCGATGGCCGTCGGCTCCTCGAACGATTTCGATCTCGTCGTCCTCGGCGCGGGCACCGGCGGCTATGCCGCGGCGTTCCGGGCCAGCCAGCTCGGCCTCAAGGTCGCGCTCGTCGACGAGGACAAGCTCGGCGGCACGTGCCTCCACCGCGGCTGCATCCCGACCAAGGCGCTGCTCGAGAGCGCGGCGTTCAACGAGCGCCTCCGCCACGCGGCCGACTTCGGGCTCAACCTGGCCGGTGAGACCACGATCGACTACGCGAAGATGGCCGCCCGCCGGGACATGGTCGTCAACCGGATGTGGAAGGGCGTCACGTCGCTGGTCAAGAAGTACGACGTGACCTGGATCCAGGGCCGCGGCCGGCTCGACGGCGCGACGAAGGTGCGGGTCCAGATGGCCGGCGACGACGGCACCCCGGGCGCCGGCGGCGAGCGGGTCCTCAACGCGACCGACGTGATCCTCGCCACCGGGTCGCGGGTCAAGAGCCTGCCGGGCATCGAGCCCGACGGGACGCGGATCGTCACCTCGGACGACGTCCTGCGCATGGACACGCTGCCGGCGTCGGTGATCGTCATCGGGGCGGGCGCGGTCGGCGTCGAGTTCGCCTCGATGTACCACGACCTCGGCTCGCAGGTGACGCTGCTCGAGTACCTGCCGGCGATCGTGCCGCTCGAGGACCGCGACGTGAGCAAGGAGCTCGAGCGGAGCTTCAACCGGCGCGGGATCAAGGTGATCACCAACGCCCGGTTCGATGCCGCGTCGATCACGGCGGGCGACGACGGCGTGCGGATCACCGTCGGGCCCGAGGGCAAGGACACGAGCGCGCTCCAGGCGGAGATGCTGCTCGTCGCCGCGGGCCGCGCCCCCAACGTCGAGAACGTGGGCCTCGAGACGACGACGGCCGAGGTCGACCGCGGCTTCGTCAAGGTCGACGACCACATGCGGACCCGCGAGCCGCACCTGTACGCGATCGGCGACGTCGTCGGCGGGCTGATGCTCGCGCACACGGCCGCGCACGAGGGGATCACCGCGGTCCACACGATCGCGGGCGACCCCGACGTCCACGGCATGGACTACGTGACCCAGCCCAAGGCGACGTACTGCCGCCCCGAGATCGCCTCCGTCGGCCTGACCGAGCAGGAGTGCGAGAAGCGCGAGCTGCCGATCAAGACGGCCAAGGTGCCGTTCCAGGCGGTCGGCAAGGCGCTCATCGGTGGCGAGTACGAGGGGTTCGCGAAGATCATCGCGAACAAGGAGACCGACGAGACGCTCGGCGTCCACATCATCGGCCCCCACGCCACCGACCTCATCGCGGAGGCGAGCCTCGCGTTCACGCTCGAGGCCGCGCCGTGGGAGATCGGCCTCACCACCCACGCGCACCCGACCCTGTCCGAGATCCTGGGCGAGACCGCGATGGCCATCGACGGACGCTCGATCAACTTCTGACGCCCGAACCGGCACCGCTCCGGCGGTGGAGGAGGACGCGATGACGGTCACGGACCGCGGCGGCGACGCCGCGACGAGCCCCCTCGCAGCCTCGGTCGGCCTCGTCGACGCCGACCTCGTCGCGATGTACCGCGTCGTCGCGCTCGCGCGCGCCGTCGACGAGCGGATGTGGATCCTCAACCGGGCCGGCCGGGCCCCGTTCGTGATCAGCGGCCAGGGCCACGAGGGCGCCCAGGTGGGGCTCGCCTGGCCCCTGCGCCAGGGACACGACTGGGTCGCGCCGTACTACCGCTCGATCGCGACCTGCCTCGCGTTCGGGATGACCCCGCGGGACCTGATGCTCGCCCAGTACGCGAAGGGCGCCGACCCGTCGTCCGGCGGGCGGCAGATGCCCGGGCACTACGGCTCGCCCGAGCACCACATCATCTCGGTCTCGTCGCCGGTCGCGACGCAGATCCTCCATGCCGTCGGCGTCGCGCTCGCGGCCAAGACCCGCAAGCTCGACCAGGTCGCGGTGGCGATCATGGGCGAGGGCAGCTCGAACCAGGGCGACGTGCACGAGGCGCTCAACTTCGCGGCGATCCACAGGCTGCCGTTCGTGTTCATCGTCGAGAACAACGGCTATGCCATCAGCGTCCCGGCCGAGAAGGAGCTGTCGGTCAAGGACGTCGCCATCCGGGCGTCGGGGTACGGGATGCCGGGCGTGATCGTGGACGGGACCGACGTGCTCGCCTGCTACGCGGCCGGGCGCGAGGCGGTGGAGCGGGCGCGGTCCGGCGGCGGGCCGACGCTCATCGAGGCCAAGGTGACCCGCCTCACCGCGCACTCGTCCGACGACCAGCAGACGAAGTACCGCACCGACGAGGAGCTCGCCGAGGGACGCGCCCAGGATCCGCTGCCGATCTTCCGCGACCAGCTGCGCGATGCGGGCGTCCTCACCGACGAGATCGAGGAGGCGCTGCGCACCGAGATCGTCGCCCTCGTCGAGGACGCGACCGACCACGCGGAGGCCGAGCCCGATCCGGACCCGTTCACCGCCGTCGACCACGTGTACGCGGAGACATGGCCGAGCGAGGCGCCCCCGCCGTGGCATCCCACCGCGGCCGGCCAGCCGCAGGAGCCGACCCACACCCATGGCTCCGCCGCGGAGTCGCACTGATGCCGATCCGGACGTTCATCGAGGCGGTCCGCGAGGGCATGGCCGAGGAGATGCGCCGCGACGAGTCGGTCGTCGTCCTGGGCGAGGACGTCGGCAAGAAGGGCGGGGTGTTCCTCGCGACCGACGGCCTGTGGGCCGAGTTCGGCGACGACCGGGTCATCGACACGCCGCTGACCGAGTCGATGATCGTCGGCGCGTCGATCGGCGCCGCGATGAACGGGCTGCGGCCGGTCGCCGAGATCCAGTTCGCGGACTTCATCCACCCGGCGTTCAACCAGATCGTGTCCGAGGCGGCGCGGATGCGCTACCGCACGAACAACGGGTTCGGCGTGCCGATGGTGATCCGCGCGCCGTATGGCGGCGGCGTGCACGGGGCGCTGTACCACTCGCAGTCGGTCGAGGCGTTCTTCACCCACGTCCCGGGCCTCAAGGTCGTCATCCCGTCGACGCCCTACGACGCGAAGGGCCTGCTCCGGTCCGCGATCCGCGACGACGACCCGGTGCTCTACTTCGAGCACAAGAAGATGTACCGCTCGGTGCGCGGCGAGGTCCCGGCGGGGGACTACACGGTGCCGCTGGGGCGGGCCCAGGTCCGGCGCGAGGGACGCCAGGTCAGCGTCATCGCCTACGGGCTCATGGTCCAGTACGCGCTCGAGGCGGCGATGCGGGTCGAGCCCGAGGGGATCGACTGCGAGGTCGTCGACCTCCGCTCGCTGCGGCCGCTCGACCGCGAGACGCTGCTGGGCTCGGTGCGCAAGACCGGCAAGTGCCTCGTCGCGTACGAGGACAACCGGTTCGGCGGGTACGGGGCGGAGATCGCGGCGATCGTCGCCGAGGAGGCGTTCGACTACCTCGACGGCCCGGTGACCCGCATCGCCGGCCCGGACGTGCCCGGCGTCCCGTACAACCACGCGCTCGAGGACTGGTTCATGCTCAGCCCGGCCAAGATCGCCGACGCGATCCGCACCCTGGCGGCCTACTGATGGCCCCGTCCGTCGCGCAGCTCCACGCGGTCGAGGTCCGCCTCCGGCAGCTCATGGCGCCCTACGAGGACCGCCTCGAGTGGGCGACGATCTACGGCATCCCGACGCTGCGCAAGCCGGGCGCGAAGGGCCACGAGTGGTTCGCGTTCGTGAAGCCGGCGGCGAAGTTCGTCTCGTTCTACCTGCTGCCCGTCCACGAGCACGCCTCGCTGCGCTCGTCGCTGTCGCCCGCGCTGGCCAAGAAGCTGACCGGCCGCTCGACGTTCAACTTCGCCGCGGTCGACGAGACGCTGTTCGCCGAGCTCGAGGGGGTCATCGCCCGGGCGTTCGACCTGTACATGGCCGAGGAGCCGGCGGAGGGCTGAGCGGCGCCTCAGCTCGGGGCGTTGATCGTCAGGCGGACGTCCACCCCCGGCGCGAGGAACGCGCCGATCGCCTCGGCCTCGGCCTCGATCGTCGCCCGCTCGCCCTTCGCCAGCCGGCGCCACGGGCTGAGCTCGATCGTCGTCGCCCTGGGCTTCGACTCGATGGTCCAGGTGCCCGCGACGGCGCCGCCCGACAGCAGGACCGCGCTGATCCAGCCGGCCGTCCGCGACACGAGCGGGCGCCGGGCGATCGGCAGCAGCGGCTCCGCCTCCTTCTGGAGCGACAGCGTGTACGGGTCGAAGCCGCCCAGGAGGCGGACGGTCGAGTCCGGCTCCGGCTCGGTGGCGGCAAGCTGCGCGACGTCCTCGGCGAGCACGTACGCCTTCGTGCCCTCGAGGTCGACGAGGACGAGCCGGTCGCCGAGCCGCCTGGATGCGGCGGTCACCCGGCTCGCCGCCGCGCCCCACCACCGCGCGAGCTCGCCCTTCGATGCGCCCGGGAACGCCGCCAGGTGGCGGACCAGCACGGCATCGAAGCCGTCGTCGACCGGCTCCGGGATGTCGATGCCCAGCCACGCGCCCGGGTGCACGAACGTCACGTTCCGGCCGCGGTCCGGCCCGAACGCGAGGTACCCGCGGCCGGCGGCGGGCTTGAGGAACGTGCCCCAGCTCGAGGTCACGCGGTCCGCGAACGCCGGGTCGCCCAGCTTCTTCGCGAGCGCGTCGGCGAGCTCCTGGCGGGTCATCGGCTCGTCGCTGAGCAGGTCGCCGATCGCGTCCTGGAGCGCGACCATCTCCTGCTTCGTGACCTTGAAGTAGCGCAGCCAGACCGCGCTCTGCCAGCCGAGCCTCGTGCCGAGCCCGCGGACGAGCTCCGGGACCTCGCTCGCGGCGACGAGATGCAGGGTGCCGCGCATCGCCCACGTCTTGACCAGGGATCGGTCCTGCCACAGGGCGTCGCGCACGTCGTCGCGGCGCAGGCCGCGGACCCGGGCACGCAGCGAGAGCTCGGCCGAGCTCATGACCTGTGCCTGGATCGCCACGTGCTCGCGCACGACGTCGACGAGCCGGGTGTGCGGCGCGGGCGTGAGCAGGTGCTGCCGCCGCATCCGGAGCGCGGCGACCTGGCGCCAGGTGATCGACTCCATCGCGCAACGGTATCGCCCGAGGGCGACCGGACGTGACAGGTATCGACCGTCGTGCGGCGCCCGCCGCACACGAACCGAGGTGCCGCCGGTGGGCGGCACCTCGGGGTGACGGGTGGTGTGCGGTGACGTCGTGCCCGCGCCTGATCGGGCCGACGTCGAACGATCAGGGCACGGCGTTGAACGCGTGCATGGGCCTGCTGGAGGCGGCGCGCGCCGCCGGCACCGAGGCACGCACCACCGTCGCCCAGCTGCAGCGGGCGGTCGCGCTGTGGCGGGGACCGGGCGTGGCCGATGTGGGCGACGAGCCCGCGGCGATGGCCGAGATCCAGCAGCTCGAGTGGCTGCGACTCGCGGCGGTCGAGGACGTGGCGAGGCTCCGGCTCGCGCTGGGCGAGCACGAGCAGCTGATCCCCGAGCTCCGCCGCGCCGTGGCCGAGGCGCCGTACAACGAGCAGCTGTGGGCGACGCTCATGATCGCCCTCGGCCGCTGCGGCAAGCGTGCGGAGGCCCTCATCGCGTTCCAGCACGCCCGGGACGCGCTCCGCGCCGAGCTGGACATCGAGCCGGGCCGCGAGCTGCAGGACATCGCGCAGCAGATGCGCGCCGGCACGCTGCTGGACCCGGCGGCTGCGCCCGCATTCGGGCCGGTCCAGCCCGGCTGACGGTCGGGATCGAGGCCGGGACGCCCGAAAACACAACCATCGCCGCGTGCGCACGCTGGTGCGGGATGCGCGACACTAGGGCCTACGATCCCGCATGCCCACGCACAGCGCCCCAGCGGAGGAACAGACCCAGTGGCCAAGGTGACGATGCCGCAGCTCGGGGAGAGCGTCGCGGAAGGGACGATCGGGCGCTGGCTGAAGCAGCCGGGCGACACGGTCGAGAAGTACGAGCCCCTCCTCGAGGTGATCACCGACAAGGTGAACGCCGAGGTGCCGAGCCCGTACGCGGGCGTCCTCAAGGAGATCCTCGCCGAGGAAGGCGCCACGGTCCCCAACAACGCCGAGATCGCGATCATCGAGACGGCCGACGACGCCGGGGCGAACGGCACCGGATCGGCTGCCCCCGCCCCTGCCGCCGAAGCCGCGGCCCCGACGGCTGCCGCGCCCGCGCCCGAGGCCGCCGCCCCCGCGCCGCCGCGCCGCGCCGAGGGTCGGCCGCGCCAGACGAGGGCCCCGCGGCCAGCGCCGCGAACAGCGCCCCCGCCGCGACCGCGGCCGCTCCGTCGACCGCGGCCCCCGCGGCGGACGGCGATCCGAACGCCCGCATGACCCCGGCCGTCCGGCGGCTCCTCCGCGAGCACGGGCTGGAGGCCTCGCAGATCGCCGGCACCGGCGGCGGTGGTCGGATCACCCGCGAGGACGTCCTCGCCTACGTCGAGGCCGTCCGCACGGGCCAGACGCCTGCAGCACCGGCACCGGCAGCCGCCGCCGCCTCCGCCCCGAGCGCCGCGCCGGCTCCGGCCGCCGCGCCTCGCGCCGCCGCCGCGACCAACAGCGGCATCACGTTCCCCGCGGGCGCGGACGAGGTCCTCGTCCCGATGACCCAGATGCGCAAGGGCATCGCGGCCCAGATGACCCGCGCCCTCAGCGCCCCGCACGCGTACGTCCAGATGGAGATCGACGCGACGAAGCTCGTGCGGCTCCGGGAGAGCGTCAAGAAGGCGTACCAGGCGAAGGAGGGGATCGGCCTCTCGTTCGTCCCGTTCGTCGTGAAGGCATCGGCCGAGGCGCTGAAGAAGAGCCCCACGTTCAACGCCCACTGGACCGAGCAGGGGCTGCTCGCGAAGCGGCGGGTGAACATCGGCGTGGCGGTCGCGGTCGACGAGGGGCTCATCGTCCCGGTCATCCGCGACGCGGACACGCTGTCGATCCACGGCCTCAACGCGGCCATCTCGGACGTCGCGAACCGTGCCCGGCTGAACAAGCTCCGCCTCGACGACTTCGGTGGCGGCACGTTCACCGTCGACAACACGGGCTACCTCGGCACCAACCTCGTGATGCCGATCATCAACGTGCCCGAGGTGGGCATCGTGACCATGGAGGCGATCACGAAGCGCCCGGTCGTGCTGAGCACGCCGGACGGCGACACGATCGCGATCCGGCCGGTCATGAACATGGTCCTGGGCATCGACCACCGCGCCAACGACGGCGCCGGCGGCGCGGCCCTGCTCCGGGACATCAAGGCCTGGCTCGAATCGGTCGGCCCCGACACGGCGATCTACTAGGCATCCGACGCCGTGCGCGTCGTTGTCACCGGCGGGGCGGGGTTCATCGGGCGGGCCGTCGTCGAGCGGCTCCATCACCGCGGCGATGACGTCGTCGCGTTCGTTCGCGATCCGTCCGCCTCGCAGCACATCGCCCATGAAGGCGGCGGCGACGGCGGGAAGATCGAGCTCGTGCGGTCCAGCCTGGCCGACGTCGGCAGCCTCCGGGACGCGATGCACGGCGCCGACGGCCTGATCCACATCGCGGGCATGTACCGCGTCGGGATCAAGGCGTCGGAACGGCCGGCGATGTGGGACGCGAACGTCGGCACGACGGAGCGGGTGCTCGACGCCGCCATCGCCGAGGGCGTGCCCCGGATCGTCGACATCTCGACCGTCAACGTGTTCGGCAACACGAAGGGCGCCGTCGTCGACGAGACCTATCGCCGCGACCTCGCCGAGGGCTTCCTGTCCTTCTACGACGAGACGAAGTACCGCGCGGACGAGGCCGCCGAGGCGCGGATCGCGCAGGGCGCCCCGATCGTGATCGTCATGCCCAGCCAGGTCTACGGCCCGCACGACCACTCGCTCGCGAGCGAGCAGCTCCACCAGGCGTTCCACGGGACGCTCCGCTACCGGGCGTTCAGCTCGCTGGGCACGGGCTGGGTGCACGTGCACGATCTCGCGGAGGGGATCCTCGCCGCGCTCGACCGTGGCGTCGTGGGGGAGCGCTACTGCCTCGCCGGCCCCAACCACACGATGGGCGAGTCGATCGCCGTCGCCGCGCGACTCGGCGGCAAGCGTGTTCCCGCCGGTCGAGCTGCCGACGGCCCTCGCCCGGTTCGCCGCCCCGCTCAACGACGCGCTGGGCGGCCTGCCGGGGATGCCCGCCAACCTGCGCGAGACGATCTCGGCGAGCGACGGCGTCACCTACTGGGCGAGCCACGCGAAGGCGACGCGCGAGCTCGGCTTCGAGCCGCGGAGCCTCGAGCAGGGCATCACCGACACCTGGGGCTCGCATTGACGGCGGACGAGCCGGACGCCCGCCGTACACTCGACCCATGGCCCGCGAGCTCCCGATGTTCGATCCCACCCCGGCGCACGCCGCGCCGCCGGCGCACCAGATCTCGATCGCGGTCGGGGCCGGGAACGCGTTCGGCCCGTCGGTTGACGGCTCGCTGCCCGCCCGCCGCCACCCGGACTGGATCAAGGCCCGGATGCCGTCGGGCGACAACTACCACGAGCTGAAGGACCTGCTGTCCGGCCTCAACCTCAACACCGTCTGCGAGGAGGCCCGCTGCCCGAACATCGGGGAGTGCTGGGACCAGCGCACCGCGACGGTCATGATCCTCGGCGACACGTGCACCCGGGCCTGCGGGTTCTGCGCCATCAAGACCGGCCGGCCCACCTGGTTCGACGACGACGAGCCGCGCCGCGTGGCCGAGGCGGTCGCGGCCATGAACCTCGACCACGTCGTCGTCACGAGCGTCGCCCGCGACGACCTGCCCGACGGCGGCGCCGGCGCGTTCGCGGCCACGATCCGCGAGCTCCGCGCCCGCAAGCCGCTGATGGGCGTCGAGGTCCTCATCCCGGACTTCAACGGCGCCGAGGCAGCCGCTGCGCACGGTCATGGACGCCGGGCCGGACATCCTCAACCACAACCTCGAGACGGTCCGCCGCCTGCAGCAGCCCGTTCGCAAGCGCGCTCGCTGGGACCGGACGCTCGGCGTGCTCGAGCGCGCGAAGGCGTACGCCGCCGAGTACGGGCGCGAGGCGCACACGAAGAGCAGCCTGATGGTCGGCCTGGGCGAGACGCGCCCCGAGCTGACCGAGGCGTTCGAGGCGCTGCGCGAGGTCGACGTCGACATCCTCACGATCGGCCAGTACCTGCGCCCGACCGTCGACCACCTGCCGCTCGAGCGCTACTACCACCCCGACGAGTTCGCCGAGATGAAGGACGAGGCGCTGGCCCTCGGCTTCCGGCACGTCGAGTCGGGGCCGCTCGTCCGCTCCAGCTACCACGCCCGGGACCAGGTGCCCGGCGCCGAGCTGCGCAACGCGCGTCGCCGCGCGACGATCGACGCCGACGGCCGCATCGTGCCGGGGACGCTCGCCGGCTGATCAGGACCCGCGAAACGACGATGCGCCCCGTCGGCTGACGAGGCGCATCGGTGATCGTGCCGGGCACGACGGCCCGGAGCGGTGTTACGGGGTGGGGCTGCCCAGGGCGCCGCCGAACTGCTCCATCAGCGGTGCCAGGAGCGGCGCGATCGGCACCTCGACGAACGAGGCCGGCGCGTCGAGCGACACGTCGCCCGGATCGCTGATGAGGACCGTGATGTCGGCCTTGTCGGTCCCGTCGGCCGCGTGGATCACGATCTCGTTCGGGCGGCCGGTCGAGGCGTCCAGCCAGACGTCGGCGCTCAGCGTGCCCGATCGCGGCCGCGTCGCCGAGGCCCGGGAGCTGGTCGGTCGGCAGCTGGTCCGCGAGGCCGCTCGCCTCGAGCTTCTTGAGGTCGACGTTGAGCAGCAGGTGCGTGGAATCGACGCCGTTGCGCTGCTCCTGCCCGACCACCGTCACGGTGACGCCCGCGTCCTCGAGCTGCTGCTGGAGTCGGCCGGATCGAGGTCCTTGAGCTCGTTGGCCGGGTTCGCCGGAGGACTCGGGCATCTCGCCCAGCATGCCGGTGATCCCGGACAGCTCCTCGGCCGTGCCCAGCTTGAGCCAGCCGGAGAGGTCGCCGCTCGGCAGCTGCATGCCCTGCATCGCGAGGAACGGCAGCAGCGTGGCCGCCAGCGGGCTCTTCACGTACACGGCCCTGCCCGTCGAACAGGGCATCGATGTCGATCGTGTCGCCACCGCCGAGCGCGCCCAGCGCCGCGGCATCGCTGCCCAGCGCCGCGGCCGGGATCGACAGGTGGACGCTGCCCTTGCCGGTGGTCTGGTCGATGACGAGCTCGATCGCCTCGGGCTTGATCTCGATCGCCTCGTCACCGGTCGCGGTGACGCCGACGTTGATCTTGACCCGGTCGAGCGGCGCGTCGAAGACCTTGCCGGCGGCCGTGTAGGCGTCCGCGACGGGCGCCGCCGTGGGCGCGGAGGGCGTCGCCGAGCCGCACGCGGCGACGACGAGGGCGAGGGGCAGTGCTGCGAACGCGAGTCCGCGTCGCAGGCGGGCGCCCCGGATGGAAGGCAGATTCATGGTGTCGTTCAACTCCTGATGTGATCGGGCCGGCCCCCGACGCGCGGTTCCGGTCGACGCGTACGGTACAGCGAACTCGCAATTCACCCCTCCGGCCGGAGGTCACGCCCGTCCGGGCCGATCGGCCGCAACGGCCGCTAGCGCACGATCTCCACCACGTCACCGTCCTCGACCACGTGCGACCGCCCGACGAGCTGGCCCTCGAATCGAGCCGACGGCCCCCAGACGTGGCCGCCGGAGCAGGTCGCCCCGAGGTCCTTGTGCACGGCCGTCGCGACGTCGGCGATCGTCGCCCCGGCGGGCACGGCGAGCGGCTCCTCGTCGGTCGTGCCGGCGGTCCGCAGGCGGACGCGGATGAGCCCGGTCAGGCGCCAGGCGGCGGCGCGGAACGCCTCGAGCGAGGCGTCGTCGAGGACCGAGACGGGCACGACCTCCAGCGGCGCGCACGCCGCCCGCAGCCGTTCGATCGCGCCGGGCGGCGCCTCGTCGGCACGCGTCGCGGCGACGAACGCGGGCTTGTCGATGCCCGCCAGCCCGACCTCCGTCCGGACCGCGTCGAGGTCGGCCGGCTCGACCGTCTGCCCGTGCGCAGTAGACGATCGCGTCGGCCGAGCGCAGGACGCCGAGCAGCGCCCGGCCGCCGCCGCGGTCCTCGGTCGCGCCCTCGATCAGCCCGGGGATCTCGACCAGCTGGACGAGGACGCCGCCGATCCGGGTCAGCGCCGGGACCGGCCGGAGGGTCGTGAACGCGTAGTCGCCGGTCTTGATCTGGATGTCGGACAGCGCCTGGAGGAGCGACGACTTGCCCACGTTGGGCGCCCCGACGAGCGCGATCTGGGCGGCGCCCTCCCGGCGTACCGCGATCGAGTCGCGGTGCACGGCGCTCGAGCGCACGCGGGTCTCCTCGATCTCCCCGAGGAGCCACTTGCGGAGGTCCGCGTAGGGACCGTTGCGATAGTCCGGGAGCTCGTCGAGCAGGCTCCGCACCTCGCGGATCCGTTCCCGGCCTTCCTTGCCCGTCAGGCGCCGTCGCGCGACCTGCGCGAAGGTCCGATGCGGCATCGGCATGATCTGATCTCCACTGCCTGCGGACAGGCGCGCGCACTCGATCGCGGGAACGGTGCTGCGCGTCCGGTCCGCCCCTTCCACCGACGCTGGTGCTGGAAGGGGCCGATCAGCCTGTCTGCTGGGAGATCGTGGAGCGCCAGGCGGCCACAGGGCACCGGGCGAGCGAGGTCGTCATGTCGCGCGCAGCCTACACCGCTGGCAACCCCGGCTGCACGATATCCTTCGAGCGTGCCGTCCGCCCTCAGCCGCAAGGTCCCGCTCGCCGAGCTCCACTGTCACCTCGGCGCCGCGGTGACGCCGGCGATCATGTGGTCGATCGCGCATGCGCAGGGGATCAAGCTCCCGACCCGCGACTACTGGGAGTTCCGGGACCTGATCACGGTCCATCCCCGGCGGCCCAAGAGCTTCGACGGCTATCTCCAGCTGTTCCACTGGACCGAGCTCATCCAGTCGAGCCCGATCGCCGTCGAGCGTGCCGTGTACGAGGTGGTCGGCGGCGCGTACCGCAAGAACAACATCACGACGATGGAGCTGCGCTTCAACCCGATGAAGCGGAACCGGGGCGGCGAGCAGGACCTCGACCACATCGTGGCGGCGGCGGTCCGCGGCATGGACCGCGCGACGCTCGAGTACCCGGTCAAGCCCGGCCTCATCTTCTGCCTCGATCGGGCGTTCCCGTACGAGCTCAACGAGATCATCGCGGAGAAGGCGATCGCCTGGCGCGACCGGGGCGTCGTCGGCGTGGACATCGCCGGTCCCGAGAGCGCGACGTTCCGGGTGGCCGACTATCGCCGGATCTTCCGCAAGGTCCGCCAGTACGGGCTCGGGATCACGGTCCACAGCGGCGAGTCCGGCCCGGTCGAGGAGATCGGCCGGGTCATCGAGCTGCTGGAGCCGGACCGGATCGGCCACGGCGTGAAGGCCGCCTACGACCCGCGCACGATGGCGATGCTCCGGGAGCGGGGGATCGTGCTCGAGATCTGCCCGACCTCGAACCTCAACACCGGCGTCGTGTCCAGCTGGGAGGAGTTCCGCTGGATCTTCGACCAGTTCCACCGCAACGGCGTCCGCTACGCGATCAGCACCGACGGCCCCGAGATGCTCAAGACCTACATCCGGGACGAGCTCGCGACGCTGGGCCGCCTCGGGATCCTGTCGCTCGAGCAGCAGCAGCAGGTCGCGGCGACGACGATGGCGGCGTCGTTCGTGCCCAACGTCTCGGACGTGCCGCTGGCGATCGGCAAGCCGGCGTCCCGCGTGACCGTCGAGCGCGAAGAGGGCTAGCCGCCGGTCCGCGGCGACGGGCCAGCCGTCAGGCGGGCGGGCCGACCCGGTACTCGCAGCAGCGGTCGCCGCTGGCGATGTGGCGCTCGCGGCGGACCTCGGTGCCGAGCAGCTCCTCGAACAGCTCCAGCTCCGCCTGGCACGCGACCGGCGACGCCTGGGCGACGTCCAGCACGGCGCAGTTGTGCTCGACGAGCCGGAGCTCGCCGCCATCGGTCCGGGCCTCCGCGAGGTAGCCGAGCTCGTCCTGGAGCCGGGCGAGCTCGCGCAGGCGGTCCTCGAGCGGCGCATCGGCGGGCAGCGCGGCCTCGATCTCGGCCCGCAGCCGCGCCTCGGCCTGCCGGCGGCGGGCGGCGAACACCTCCTCGACCAGCGTGTCGCCACCGACCTCGAGGATCGCGGCGAGCAGGCCCGTCGCGAGGCCGTCGTAGTTGGACGGGAACAGGTCCTGGGCGTCGGGCGTGACGTCGTACAGGTGGCGCGGCCGGCCGACGCCGTGGCGGACGGCGGTCCGCGTGACGAGGCCCGCGGTGTCGAGCGCGCGGAGCTGCTGGGCGACGCCGCTGCGGGATGCCCCGAGCGCCGCGGCGATCGCGTCCGGCGCGGACGGGCCGCTCCGCCGCAGGTGGACGAGGATCGCGCGTCGGAGGGCAGGCGCGGGACCACCGCCCGGGGCGAGGGTCGCGGGGCCGGGCAGGACGGGAGACGCGGCAGGTGCGATGGGCTCGGTCACTGCGCGCCGAGGCTAGCAGGAACCGTCCGCGCGCGTGCCGCGGCGGCGATCCGCCGCGTGACGGGGACCCCGGAGTAGCATCGCGACATGGACCTCGACCTCGCGCCCGACCACGTCCTCCTGCGCGACACGATCCGCGAGTTCATGACCGAGGAGGTCGCGCCGCTCGTCGACGAGCACGAGAAGGCACGGCGGTTCCCGACGGATGTCGTGCGCCGGATCGGCGAGCTCGGCTGGCTCGGGATCAACGTCCCCGAGCGCTGGGGCGGCGCCGGCATGGACACGCTCGCCTACGCGATCGCGGTCGAGGAGATCGGGCGGGTGTGGGGCTCGCTCGGGCTGATCGTCGCCGCGCACACCAGCCTCGGCTGCGGGCCGCTGCTCATCGCCGGCACGGACGAGCAGCGCGACCGGTTCCTGCCGCCGCTCGCGTCGGGGGCGATGCTCGGCGCGTACGGGCTCACGGAGCCGATGGCGGGCTCGGACGCCGGCGGCACGCGGACGACGGCCCGCCGGGACGGCGAGGACTGGGTGATCGACGGCCAGAAGCGGTTCATCACCAACGCCGGCCAGGCGGGGCTGTACATCCTCACGGCGCGAACGGGATCGAACGACGACGGCAGCGCGCAGATCTCCGCGTTCATCGTCCCCGCCGACAGCCCGGGCTTCAGCGTCGGCCGGCTCGAGGAGAAGATGGGCCTCCACGCGTCCGCCACCGGCGAGCTGCAGCTCGACGGCGTCCGGGTCCCGGCCGCCAACCTGCTGGGCGAGGAGGGTGCCGGCTTCAAGTCGTTCCTGAAGGTGCTCGACGGCGGGCGGATCTCGATCGCGGCGCTCGCGCTCGGGCTCGCCCAGGCCGCGCTCGACGCCGCCGTCCCGTACGCGCAGACGCGGGAGCAGTTCGGCCGCCCGATCGGCTCGTTCCAGGGCGTCGCGTTCATGATCGCCGACATGGCGACCGAGATCGAGGCGGCCCGGGCGCTCGTGTATCGCGCGGCGTGGCTCAAGGACCAGGGCCGGGACTACGGCCTCGCGGCCGCGGAGGCGAAGCTGTTCGCGTCCGAGGTCAGCTCGCGGGTCACGAACGCCGCGATCCAGGTCCACGGTGGCTACGGCTACATCGAGGACTACAAGGTCGAGCGCTTCCTGCGGGACGCGAAGCTGACCGAGATCGGGGAGGGGACGAGCCAGGTGCAGCGGCTCGTGATCGCGCGCCGGATCCTCGGGCTGCGGGTCGTCTGAAATCGAGCGGCCCGCCGGAGACCGGCGGGCCGAGACGATCGAGTCGGAGGCGGGAGACCCGGGCTAGCGGACCTCGACCAGGCGGACCATGAGCCGGTACTCGCTGTTCGAGCCGACGCACGTCTGGAGCGTCATCGAGGGCACGCTCTGCGACGCCCAGGCCCAGCTCGCCGAGGTGGTCGGCCGGGTCAGCTTCCACCACTTGACCTTGTACGTGTGGACCTTGCCCCGGCTGTCGGCGTAGTACGCCTTCATGCCGACCTTGAGGCGGCCGCTGACGTAGGCGTTGTGCAGCGGTCGAGAAGACGCTGTGGGCATGGCCCATCAGGTAGACGTTGTTGCGGCCGGCGCAGCCCCAGCGGTACACGAGGTTGTCGGGGGCGCGCGAGCGGCTGCACGGGAACGAGTAGACGGACCGGTTGATGCCCACGGCCGGGAACCAGAAGTGGTTGCGGCCCTTGAGCGACGCCGGCCTTGACGCTGCCGGAGCCGCCGGAGCTGACGGCGCTCCGCCGCTCGACGACGACTTCGACTTGGGCTTGGAGATCGCGAGCGCGGCCTTGGGGGACAGCGTGCGGGCGCGGATGGCCGGCGCCGTGCGTGCGGGCCGGGACCGGTGCGCACGGCATCGGGCGCGGCGAGGGTGCGCTGGATCGCCGGGGCGATGGTCTTCGACGCGGCCGGCGTCAGGACCGCGGGCGCGATGGCCGTCGGTGCCATCCTGGCGCCACGGGCCGTCTCGGCGGCGGGTGCGGCCTGGCCGCCGACCGCGCCACGCGGGGTGACCGCGACGGCGGCGACGGCGGACACGCTCTCGATGGCCAGGAACAGGGCGAGGACCGTGGACAGGGCGCGTCGGCGGCGGGTCGGGATCTCCATGCCCGGAGGATCGGCGCGTTGCGCGCACCACTTCGACGGGTCGGTCGTCCCTGCCCACGTAGGAGGCGGGTCACGGTACCGGTGTGGTCGTGTGCGGTCCGCGTCGGACCATTCCAGTACCGGGCTAGGACCCTCGCGGAACCAGCGGCCGATCCGATCGCCGGGATCAGCCCCCGGTGCCCGCCGCGGAGGTCAGGACGGTCCGCAGCGCGGCCTCGAACCCGGGCGCCCACGGGCCCTGGCCGGCGAGCACGTAGGGCGATTCCTGGAGCTCCTCGTACGTCTGCGGGTCGGTGACCCACGACTGCGCGCAGGGCCCGATCGAGTCGCGATGGCGCTCCCACGCGTCGCGGTTGCGGAACACGTAGAGGTACAGCTTGACCGGCGTCGTCTGGTCGAGCCCGGTCGCCATCGTGCTGATCGAGGCGGGGACGAGATCGGGGTCGGTGCAGCCCGCGTCGCCCGACACCCAGTCGGCGAGCGTGATCCCGGCGACCTTGAGGCGGCCGGTCAGGCCGGGGAAGTCGGTGGGGGTCGCCGGGGGCTCCGTGCCCAGGAGCTGGCCGCAGCCCGCGAGCACGAGCAGGACGAGCCCGAGCGCGATCGCCCGCGCGGTTCGGGCCGGACGACCGGCGGGTGACGGTGCCATCGCCCCGAGGCTAGCACCGCCGCCCCCGAGGCGCCGTCGGGCCGGTCAGCCGCGGGTGCGGCGCTTCGCCTCGCGGAGGCGCGCGAGCGTGTCCTGCTCGCCGGCGGGCGCGCGGCCGGTGGCGTGGCCGGGCCTGCGGCGGCGCGCCGGGGCTGGCGGGGATCGGCGGGGCTGCGGCCTTCGAGACCACCGGGCGGCGGGGGCGGAGCCGCGGGTGCCGGCGCGGGCTGGGGCGTTCGGCTCGACCGGTGCCGTGGCGACCGTCGGGCGCCGGCCGCGGTGTCGACCGGCTGTTCGGTCGACGTCGGCGTGCGTCGGTGCCGCGGTTGCCTGGCGCACGATCGCGGCGCGCGCCCCGGCGGAACCGGCGCGCTCACGCGCGGCGAACAGGTCGTCGGTCTGCTGCGTCCGTCGTGCGACGCGACGCCCTCGGGCGCGGTCGCCCACCCAGCGCCGCCCGTCGGCCAGCTCGCGCCGGCCCAGCGAGACGCGCCGGAGCGCGATGTCGAGCGGCCACAGGAGGAGGGCGAGGACGAGCAGCCACGGCCACAGCTCGGTGAACCGGCTCGTCGCCTGGAGGTCGTGCACCCAGGCCTCGGCCGGTGCCTCGAGCGCCCGGCCGCCGGTCGCGTTGCGCATCGCCGCGAGGAGCGGCTCGTTCGCGCCGAGCAGCCGGTACTCGGCCGGCGTCGGTGCCACGAGCCCCAGCGTCCGCCCGAGCGACGGCGAGCCCGCCTTGGTCTGCGTCACGCGGACGGCGTACGCGCCGCTGTCGAGCGCGGCGATCGGCGCCTCGTACACGCCGGGGGCGACCTGGCTGAGGTCGACCGTCGCCGGCGCCAGGTCCGGCCCGATGAGCGCGACCTGGGTGCGGTAGAAGTCGCGCGCCGAGCCGTCGTCCTCGACGCTCTCGACGCGCAGGTACGTCCGGCCGCCGCGGTCCTCGAACGAGGCCTCGATCCCGCCGCTCTCCTCGCCCGGGAACGTCCAGCCGACCATCTGGCTGAAGAACGTCGAGAACTCGTCCCAGCCGATCCAGCTCTTCGCCCAGCGGCCGGTCGAGTCCGAGGTCCACGCGACCGACCGCCCGAGGCCGTACTGCCACTGGGCGAGGAGCGGGTCGTCGCGCGCGGTGACGAGCACCGTCTGGGCGGCGGGCTTCGCGGTCGTGCCGTTGTAGCCCAGCAGGCTCGGGAAGCCGCCGTCGATCCCGCGCAGGATCGGCGACGAGGAGGTCAGGATCGGGAAGAACTGCTCCTCGACGATCTGCTGGCCGGAGACCTGCTGCGTCTCCTTGAGGAAGATGTCCGGGATCGACGACGGGTTCGCCGCGTCGTAGTAGCGACCGCCGCCCTCCCGCGCGAGCTTGCGCAGCAGGTTGGTCTCGTTCGCGCCGCCGCCCGCGCCGACCGCCGACAGCGTGATCCCGGCGTCGGCCATCTCGGCCAGGATCTGGTCGTACTGCCCGCTGCTCGACCAGCCGTCGGTGAGCAGGATGATGTGCCGCCGGGTCGCCTTCGCGTCCTTGAGCGACTGCACCGCCTGGTCGAGGCCCGCGAAGATGTTCGTGTTGCCGTCCGGGCGTGATCGCGTTGAGCTTCGACTGCAGGTCCGTGACGCCGCCGAGGGGCGCGGTCTGCACGACCCAGTGCGCCGTGGTGTCGAACGCGACGACGCCGAACTCGTCCTGCGCGGTGAGCGCGGCCGCGGCCCGCAGGATCGCCTCCTTGCCGATGTCGGTCTTCTTGACGCCCTGGATGCCGGCGCCACCCATGCCGCCCTCGAACGAGTTGCAGTGGCAGGCGTCCATCGAGCCCGACTTGTCGATGACGACGACGAGCGCCACGTCGGGCTGCTTCTGCCGGTCGCGGACGCCCATGTCGACCGGGAGCGTCTCCTCGAGCGGCGTGTCGGTGTAGCCGCCGGCGCCGTACGCCCGCGGCCCGCCGACGGTCACCAGGCCTCGCCCGAGGTCGCGGACGTAGACCTGGAGCGCGGTCATCGTCTCGTCCGACAGCCGCAGCCGCGGGACATCCACGAGGACGATCGAGTCGTACTCCGCGAGCGCCGCGAGGTCGGACGGCAGCGCCTCGGGGATCACGGTGTCCACGAGCTGGCGCTCGGTCTCGAGCGCCGCCACCAGCTGGGTCGCGACGTCCTCGTCGCCCTTGACGACGAGCACCTTGGGCTCGCCCTTGACGATCGTGTTCGCGTCGGCGCGGTCGTTCTGGTTGAACGTGTCGAGGGCCGCCTCGACGACGACCCGGAAGCGCAGGAACCCGGGATCCGTGGGCGTGAACGTGAACGCCAGGCGGTTCTGCCCCGCGTCGAGGGTCACGGACTCGGTCTTGGCCAGCTCGCCGTTGACGTACAGGCGGGCCGTGGCCGGCTGCGCGGCGGTCGACGTGATGTCGGCGGTGACCTCGATCGACTCGCCGAGCCGGGCCGTGGACGGGGCCGCCAGCCGCTCCACGAGCACCTCGTCGCGGCCGCCGAGCCCGACCAGGTGCGTCTCGACCTGGATCCCGCGCGCGGCGGCCAGCGACGCCTCCGACTGGCCGGATCCGGTGGTGTCGTTGCCGTCCGAGAGGAGGACGATCCGCTTCTGGGCATCGTCGGGGAACAGGGCGGCGGCGAGCCGGAGCGCCGCGCCGATGTCGGTCGCGGAGGTGACCGGGGTCGAGGCGATCCGGTCGATCTCGGCGAGCTCGGAGGGGAGCCGCTCGACGAGCGCGTCGCTGCCGAACGCGACGATGCCCGCCACGTCCTCGTCGCGCTTCGTCTCGAGCGCCTCGCGCACGTAGGCGAGCGAGTCCTCGCGGCCCTGCGTCCCGACGGAGTCGGACAGGTCGACGACGAACACGACGGCGAGGCGGTCGACCGGCAGGACGAGCTGGAGCCCGGCGAGGGCCGCCACGAGCGCCCCCAGCAGGCCGATCCGGACGCCCAGCGCCACCCGACGCCGTCCCTTGCCCAGGCGGCGGCGTGACGTCAGGTGGAGCGCGACGACGATCGCGATCAGCGGCGGCAGGAGCAGCAGCGCGAGCGGGGCGTCGAACGTGATGCCCATCAGCCGCCCTGGCCCATCGTGGGCGCCTTCGACCGGCCGAGCCGCGCGGCGATCGAGCGTCGGAGCCTGGCCAGCGTGTCGCGCTCGTAGACGAGCCACTCGGCGGTGAGGACCAGCAGCGCGATCAGCACGATCGGGATCCACAGCTCGTCGCGCGCGTTCGGGCGCTCGACGGGCGGGGCCGCCGTGCCGCCGGTGCCGGTCCCGGGGCTCGCGACGGGCGCACCGAGGGCGGTCAGCGCGGCCGCGTCACCGGGCGCGATCCGCGACTCGTCGACGTCGAGCAGGTCGACCGCGAACTGCGCGGGCGCATCGGGGTCCGCGGGCCGGAACGTCGGCGAGGCACCGGGCGAGGCCGGCGCCGCCGTCGGCGATGCGCTCGCGCTGGGGCTCGCCCCGTCGGACGGTGCGGCGGACGCGTCCGGGTCGGCGAGCGCCGTCACCGTGTACACGCCCAGCAGGTCCGTGCGCGAGAAGGTGACCGTCGATGCGTCCTGGGTCGGGGCGACGAGCTCGTCCACCGAGCCGTCCGGCCGCTCGACGCGGACGCCGGCCGGCACCCTCGGGGATCGACAGGGTGACGGGTGCGCCGGGCGCCACCGCGTCGGCGGGCGTCGCGGAGCCGCCGAGGAGCTGGCCCGCGAGGTTGGCGAGCAGCACCGGGAACGCGACCTGGAGCGGGAGGTCGGATCGTCGCGGCTCGAACGCGAGGACCGCCGTCGGGCAGCCCGTCGCGGGTCCCGGCGTACAGCAGCGGCGCCCCGCCCGGGCCGGGGATGACCGTCTTCGCCCAGGCCGGCGCCTCGAGGCGCTTCGCCTCGGCGATGTGGACCGTCGACAGGTCGACGTAGCGGAGGATCGGGTCGTCGGGATTGAGCGAGCCGATCCCCGGATTGGTGAGCGTGCCGTTGACCGCTGCCCAGCTCGGACGTGCGCGTCGGGGCGATCGCGAGGATCGGCTTGTCGGGGAGCTCGGCCGGGAGTGCCCCCTCGAAGATGATGAGGTCGAACAGCTCGGGCTTCGTCTCGGGCCCGTACTCCGCGGGCGTGACGCCGTACAGCTCGGTGTCGGGCAGGTACGAAAGCGCCGTCTCGAGGTACGGGTCCCCGTCGCTGACGAGGAGGATCGTCCGGAGCTGGGCCGGCGGGATGATCGCCCAGGCCCGGTCGTCGAGCGCGAGCGGGTCCGCGGCGGTCGTCGCGGCCTCGTCGGCGTTCGTGAGGCGGACCTCGACGACCGTGGCCGGCAGGTCGGGATCGTCGATGTCGTCGATCGCGACGTCGGTCCGGACCTGCGGCTCGAGCGTGACCGTGCGGGCCTCGCGCAGGTCCCCGTCGGCGTAGACCTCGATCCGCCGCTCCACCCGCTCGAGGCCGAGGTTCGCGATCGACACGAACGCGCTGTGCGACAGGTTGTTGGGCTGGGTGCGCACGGCGAGCGCGACGATCGCCTGGTTGTTCGCCTCGCGGCCGACCTGGAGGACGCGGACCGGGGCGTCGAGGCCGCCGGCGTCCGGCGGCGTCGCGAGCGCGGCATCGGTGGCGACGAGGATCTCGGCATCGCCGGAGCGGGCCGCGAGCGCCGATGCGAGCCGCAGCGCGTCGCCGAGGTCGCCGACATCGGACGTGGGCGTGATCCCGGCGATCGCCTGCTTCACCCGGCCGAGGTCGGCGGTGCCGTTGGTGACGACCCGGGCCGTCCGACCAGCCGCGATGACGCTGACCTTGCCGCCGGCGGGGAGGTCCTTGAGCGCGTCGACCGCCGCCGCCTTCGCGGCGTCGAGCCGGGAGGGCGTCACGTCCGTCGCCTGCATCGATGCCGACGTGTCGACGACGAGCACGAGGTCGCCCGCGAGCCCGGCCGGCCGCTCGACGAACGGCCGCGCTGCGAGGATCGCGAGGATCGCGACGAGCAGCAGCTGGAGGAGGAGCAGGAGGCTGCGCCGGAGCCGCTGCCACGGGGCGTTGGCCTCGACATCCGCGACGAGCTGGCGCCACAGGAGCGTCGAGGGGACGACCGCCTCGTCGCGCCGCAGCTTGAGCAGGTACATCGCGACGACGATCGGGAGGAACGCCAGGCCCGCGAGGGCGAGCGGCGCGAGGAAGCTCATCAGCCGACCACCCGGCGGCGACGCAGCTCGGCGAACACGAGGTCGTTGAGGTTGACGTCCGAGGACAGCGGCACGTACGAGGCGCGGCGCTTGGTCGCGAGGTCCGCGAGGCCGTCCTGCCAGGCCGCGAGCCGCGCCTTGTAGTCGTCGATCGTCGCGAGGTCCACCGTCACGTCGATCCGCTCGCCGCTCTCGCTGTCGACGAGCTTGAGGTCACCCTCGAGCTGCGGATCGAGCTCGTCGGGCGACAGGACGTGGAGGACGATCAGCTCCGAGCCGGTCGCGGCGAGCTCGCGGAGGACGCGCTCGGACGACGGGTCGAGGAGGTCCGAGAGGAGCACGACGACGCCCCGCCCGGACAGCTGGGCGCCCGCATGGCGTGCGGACGCGAGGAGGTCGGTCGGGCCCTCCGTGGGCTGGATCGCCGACAGGTTGCCGAGGAGCCGGAAGACCCGGCCCGCGCCGCGGAGGCCGCTCTGGCGCCGGGCGGTCCGGCCGGTCAGCGCCGTGAGCACCACGCGGTCCTCGCCGGCGAGCGCGATGTACCCGAGCGCGGCGATCGCGCGCTTCGCGAACAGCAGCTTCTCGGGTCGCCCGAAGGCCATCGACGGGCTCGCGTCGAGGAGGAACGTGATCGTCACGTCCTCCTCCTCGACGAACAGCTTGACGAACAGGCGCTCGAGGCGGGCGTACACGTTCCAGTCGAGCTGGCGCAGGTCGTCGCCCAGCGCGTAGTCGCGGTAGTCCGCGAACTCGACGCTCTGGCCCCGCTTCACCGACCGCCGTCCGCCCTTGAGCCCGCCGCGGGCCGGCTGCTTCATCAGCACGCCGAGCCGCTCGAGCTGCCGCAGGAAGCCCTCGTCGAACACGGTCGGGTCGAGGTCGTTGGGCAGGAACGTGCGGACGCCGGCCGGCTTCGACTCGGTCGGTTCCTGGTTCGGGGTGGGGGAGAGGGTCATGCGCCGCGACTCGCCGGGATCGTGCAGCGGCCGCCTACTCGACGGCGGGCGGCGCGACCTCGTCGAGGATGGTGCGGACGACGGCCTCGGTGGTGATGCCCTCCGCCTCGCCCTCGAAGTTGAGGATCACCCGGTGGCGGAGCGCCGGCAGCGCGGCGGCCCGGATGTCGTCGAGCGACACGTTGAACCGGCCGTCCATGAGGGCCAGGATCTTGCCCGACGTGACGAGCGCCTGGGCGCCGCGGGGCGAGCCGCCGTAGCGGACGTACTGGCGGACGAGGCCGGGTGCCCGGCGGTTGTCGGGATGGGTCGCCGCGAGCACCGAGACCGCGTACGCGGTGATGTGCGGCGCGATCGGGACGGCCCGCGCGAGGCGCTGCATCTCGACGATGTCGGCCGCGGTCGCCGCCGGCTTCGCGGTCGGCGAGGTCGGCGCCGGTCGTGCGCTCGAGGATCCCGATCAGGTCCTCCTCGGACGGGAACGGGACCATCGCCTTGAGCAGGAACCGGTCGAGCTGCGCCTCGGGCAGCGGGTACGTGCCCTCCATCTCGAGCGGGTTCTGCGTCGCGAGGACGAAGAACGGCGCCTCGAGCGGGTACCGGTTGCGGGCGACGGTGACCTGGTGCTCCTGCATCGCCTCGAGCAGCGAGCTCTGGGTCTTCGGGCGTGGCGCGGTTGATCTCGTCGGCGAGCACGAGGTTCGCGAAGATCGGGCCCGGCTGGAACTTGAAGACGCGCGACCCGCCCTCCTCGACGAGGATGTTGGTGCCGGTGATGTCGGCGGGCATCAGGTCGGGCGTGAACTGGATCCGGTTGAACGAGCAGTCGATGACGTCGGCGATCGTGCGCACGAGCATCGTCTTGCCCAGGCCGGGCACGCCCTCGAGGAGCACGTGGCTGTTGGCCAGCAGCCCGACGAGCGTGTGCCGGACGAGCTCCTTCTGGCCGACGATGACGGTGCCGACCTCCGCCTCGATCGCGTGCGCGCGCTCGGCGAACGCCTCGGGGGCGAGGCGCGGCTGGGCGGGCGGCGCGGGTGCCTTCTCGGCCGTGGCAGGCGAAGCGTCCATGGGTCCTCCGGGGTCGGCGGGACGGTCAGTCCCGCGGGTCACTGCTGCGGATCGAGCGAGGTGAAGTAGTCGCGCACGTAGTCCTTGACCGAGATCGGCACGTACGACCGGTCGAGCGTCGTGAGCGCGTAGCGCTGGAAGTCCGAGTAGACCTCGCCGTACGGCACGTACGAGCCGTTGTTGGAGCCCTGGCCCTGCTGGTTGCCCTGCTGGGTCTGGCCGTCGCCGCCGGTGCCCGCGACGTACGACGGGTCGCCGGGCTTGCCGAGCCGGTCGAACGGCGCGAACACGGAGCCGAGGTCCTCGCCGAGCTCGCTCGGGCGGTTCGGGTTCGTCGGGCCGCCGGGCTGGCCGCCGGACGAGCCGCTGCCGAGGTGGTTGGCGTTCGAGCCGCCGCCGCCCAGCGAGCCGCTGCCCTGGCCCTGACCCTTGGCCCTGGCCCTGGCCCTGACCTTGGCCCTGGCCCTGGCCCTGGCCCTGACCCTGGCCCTGCCCCTGGCCCTGACCCTGGCCCTGCCCCTGGCCCTGCCCCTGGCCCTGGCCCTGCCCCTGGCCCTGACCCTGGCCCTGGCCCTGGCCGCTCGCGCCGGGGGACTGGCTGGCGCCCTGGCCGTTGCCCTGGCCGGTGCCGGGGGAGCCGCTCGCCTGACCGTTGCCCTGCTGGCCCTGCCCTTGCCCTGGCCCTGACCCTGCTGCCCGTTGCCCTGCTGCCCGTTGCCCTGCTGGCCGGTTCCGGCCTGGCCCTGCTGGCCGCCGGCGTTGGCGAGCTCGCGACGGGCATCCTGGAGGTTCGAGGCGGCCGTGGAGAGGTCGCGGTTGACCTCGGTCCGCTCGGCCGCGGCGTCGAGGGCCTCGCCCAGGCGGTCGAGCGCCTCGCGGGCGCCCTCCGTGTCGCCCTGCGAGAGGCTCGAGACGGCGTCGCGCAGCGCGGCACCGGCCGCGGCATCGGCCTGCGACGCGTCGCCCTGGAGCCCGGCGAGCTCGCGCGCGAGCTCCTCGCGCTCCGCCTGGGTCATCTCGTCGAGCTGCTCACCGGCCTCGTGGAGATCCTCGCGCGTGACCTTGGGGTCGCCGCCGGCGTTCGCCTGCGGGTTGCCGGTCGCGGCGCGCGACAGCGCCCGGGAGAGCGCCGCGATCGACGCGGCCCGCTGCTCGTTCGACGGGTCCAGCTGCGACGCGGACGTCGTCCTCGACCGCGCCCAGCTGCGCGAGGTTCGCGTCGAGGTCCGACGGGTTGTTGCGGAGGCGCTCGGCGAGCTCGCGGAGATCCTCGGCGAGCTGCGTGCGCGGGTCGTTGGCGTCGGCGCCCTTGCCGTCGAGATCCTTGGCGACCTCGTCGATCCGCTCGGCCTGGCGCTCGGCCTCCTCGCGGACCTGGCGGTTCTGCGCGATCACGGCGTCCTGCGGATTGGGCAGGAACACCGCCGGCACGATGAGCGCGAGGGCGACGAGCGAGACGAGGGCGGGACGCGGCGCGAAGCGGGGCCGGAACAGGCGCGGGTCGACCGCATGCAGCTTGCCCAGCGCATCGCGGCGCTGGCGGCGGACGAAGCGCTCCTCGGCCAGGTGGACGTCGAAGCCGGTGCCGACGTCGATCGTCTCGTCGGTGGCCTCGTCGACCGTCGCGGCGGCGGGCGAGGTGCCGGCGAACGCGAGCGCGGAGGCGATGGCGTCACCGGCGCCGCCCTCGGCATCGACGGCCAGGGCGGTCTCACCCAGCGACGGACGCGCCCGGGCGACCATCACGAGGAGCACGAGCAGCCCGATCACCGGGATGGCGGCCACGAGCACGGACGCACCCTCGAGCGGCCAGATGCGTTGGGCGACCACGAGCAGGAGCTCGGCCACGGCGACGGCGGCGAGGACCATCCAGCCGCGGCGGACCGCGCGCCGGAGCCACAGGCGGCGGCGATGCGCGGCGAGGCCCGTCCGGAGCTGGGCGAGCGCCGGGTCGAGCGCGACGCCCAGCGTCGCCGGATCGGCGGGGACGAACGCGACCGGCGCCGCAGGGCCGGCGGGCTTCTGGGGGCGGAGCTTCGGCATCGACGGCATCAGGCGTCACCTGCGAGGGGCTGGGGCCGGGAGCGACGGCCCGCGGATGCGCCAGCGCCGGGTGGGCGAGACGAGCTGGACGGACAGCACGATGAGGATGAGCGAGGTCACGGCCATGGCGATGGCGGCCCGCGGCCAGTAGCTGTCGCGCGGCGCCCCGAAGCCGTTGTCGAACTCGCCGTTGTTGAACGCGGCCGGGTTGTTCGTGATCGCGCTGATGATCTGGCACGACCCGCCGAAGCCGGTCTCGGTGCCGCACACGACGTCGAGCTGCGCGATGAACGGGTTGAACCACAGCAGCGCCTCGGGCGGCCGGCGGCCGAGCGATTCGATGAACCCGTCGTCACGGGCCGCCGCCGTTGGGCAGGAAGCCCTGGTTCGTCATCGTCGACCAGAAGATGAAGATGAACCCGGTGCCGGCCGTGAGCGCGATCACCGTCACGAGGTTGATGACCGTCGCGGCCTGGGTGCGCTTCACGAGCGCCGACACGAACAGGCCCACCGCGCCGTAGAACAGCGCCGTGACGAGCAGCACGATGTAGCCCTTGACCATGTCGTCGGGTCCCACGCCGCCGAACGTGAACACGAGCGCGGTGACGGGGATCGAGGCGAGCAGCAGCAGCAGGATCCACGACAGCGCCGACAGGAGCTTGCCGAGCACGATCGCGAGCGACGAGATCGGTGTCGTGATCAGCAGGTCGAGCGTCTGCTTCTCGCGCTCGAGGCTGATCGCGCCGGCGGTCGAGGCCGGGGCGAGGACGAGCACGATCAGCGTCAGCAGGATGAGCATCGCGACGAACAGCGCCCGGCCGATCTCGGCGGAGGCGCTGAACGTGCCGCCGAAGCCGCCGGTCAGCGTCCGCTCCATGAGCGTCTCGACCATCCACGCGAAGCCGGCGACGAGCAGCAGGTGGATCGTGATGATCACGAACGCGCGCTTGCCGCGCATCCGGCCGCGCAGCTCCTTGACGGAGATCGCGGACATGCCGCCGAAGATGTCGCGGAACGCGCCGAGGCGGCGCGGCCGGCCGGTCGTGGCGGTCACTGGACGGTCCATCCGGTCTGGGCCGCCGGCGGCTCCTGCGTCGGCGGCGCGGCGAGCACGGGATCCTGCGCGGTCACCTGGAGGAACAGCTCCTCGAGGTCGCTCGCGGCCCGGGAGAACGTCGCGATCCGGAGGCCCGCACCGACGGCGGTCGCGAGGAGCCGCGCCGAGCCCTCGTCGTCGCCGTGGAACCCGATCTCGATCGTCGCGTCCTCGAGCAGGTCGGCCGTGACGACGTCCGGCTGGGCCTCGAACCAGGCGCGCGCGGCGTCGATCCCGTCCTGGTCGCCGAGGATCCGGGCGCGGAACACGGCCCCGACCCGGAGCCGGCGCTCGATGTCGGCGACCCGGCCCTGCGCGAGCACCTGCCCGCGGTCGATGATCGCGACCGAGGTGCACAGCTCCTCGAGCTCGGGGAGGATGTGCGAGGAGACGAGGATCGTCTTGCCCAGCGCCCGCAGCTCGCGGAGCAGCTCGCGGAGCTCGACCCGCGCCCGGGGGTCGAGGCCGGACGCCGGCTCGTCGAGGAGCAGCACCTGCGGGTCGTGGACGAGGGTGTGCGCGAGGCACAGCCGCTGCTGCATGCCGCGCGAGAGCCCCTGGACGTACGTGTCGCGCTTGGGGCCGAGGTCCACGAGGTCGAGCAGGTCGCCGATCATCCGCCGCCGGCGGTCGGCCGGGATCCCGTAGCAGCGGGCGAAGAAGTCCAGGTACTCCCAGACCTTCATGTCGTCGTAGACCCCGAAGCTGTCCGGCATGAACCCGAGGACGCGGCGAACGTCGTTGGGGTTCCGGCGGACCGACGCGCCGGCGATCTCGGCGTCACCCGCGTCGGGGACGAGCAGCGTCGAGAGGATGCGCAGGGTCGTCGTCTTGCCGGCGCCGTTGGGCCCGACGAGGCCGAAGATCTCGCCCTCCTCGACGTCCAGGTCGAGGCCGCCGACGGCGAGCGTCCGGTCGTAGCGCTTCACGAGGCCGGAGGCCTTGACGATGCTCATCGGACGGACCCGGTGATGGCGACGGGGAACTGGAAGTAGACGGGGTCGGGGCGCTCGTTGACGAACCGGACCTGGACCTCGCCGCTCGTCGGGTCGACCCAGCGGGTCGGCTCCGGGAGCTCGTAGGCGCGGCCCGCGGTCAGGTGCTCGAACTGGACCCATTCGCCGGTCTGCACGTCGAGCACCTCGATGTCCGGGAGGCCGTCCTGGGCGAACACGCAGTTGACGGTCGTCGCCGGGTCGCAGCGGGGCGCTTCCGTGGCGACGACCGGGTTGCCGCCCGGCATCGCGAGGTCGCCGCCCTGGGACATCGCGACGACGACCTTCTCCGCGCTGAACGTGCCGTCGAACGGCAGCGGGCGCCAGGACATCCGCGCGTCGCCGGTGCCGAGCTGGATCGACCACGGGTCGCGGCTGAAGAACGCCGAGTCGGTGTCGACCACGCTCGTGCGCAGGAGATCGTTCTGGAACGTCGTCGTGCCGCCGACGGTGAACGCGAGCGGGACCTGGTACAGGACGTTCGCGACCTCCTGCACCTGCTGGCCCTCGATCGTGGCGGGCAGGACGGGGTCGGTGCCCCAGGCGAGCAGCTGGATGCTGTCGCCGGGCAGCGAGAACTGCGCACCGGTCACCGGGTCGAACGAGAGCTGGTCGATGATCGAGCGCCGGACGAGGCGGCGCTGCTCGGCCTCGTTGAGGCTCGAGCCGTCGAAGCTCATCGGGCCCACGACCTTCTCCGACAGCGGGAAGCCGAAGTTGGGGTTGGTCGTGACCGGGAAGCTGACGTCGACGGTCGCGCCGGCCGGGATGTCCTCGAGCTTGGCGGCGGCCGACCCGAGGACGAGCGCCGGCGACTCGAGCGCCCGGTCCGAGCGGTTGGTGACGGTGCCGGTGATCCGGCCGTCCGACAGCTGGAGCGCCGCCTCCACGATCGGGCCCGTGGCGCTGCCCTCGGCCCGCACCGTCCGCAGCGAGCCGAACCCGACCTCGAGGTCGCGGACGCGCGACGGCGTGCCCTCGAGCACGTCGAGGCCGGCGCCGGTGCCGCCGCCGAACACGTCGCCGTTCATCGGCGTCGCGAGCAGGGAGTCGCCGTCGACGCGCAGCTGGAAGGTCGCGCGCGTGGGGCTGAAGATGCCGAGGTACGTCTGGGCCGTCGCCTGGTCGGTGCCCGGCGCGCCGCGGACGATCGCGACCTGGTGGACGATGACGTCCGAGCCGCGCAGCAGCGCCCCGATGCCGAACGCGCCGATCGTGAACACGCCGATCAGGACCGGGACGGTGATCCACGCCCACTCGCGCCGGTCGAGCCGGCTGAGGATGAGGTAGTTCACGGGGCCGACGAGGATGATGTAGCCGAGCAGGAGCACCAGCAGGCCCGTGATCGGCGGCAGCGCGAGGCTCGGCAGGTTGGCCACCGCCCCGACGATCTGCGAGTCGTCCGAGAGGGACACGGTGCCGGCCGAGCGCTGCGGCAGGAGCTTCGTCCACATCGGCGCGTCGATCTCGTCGCCCTCGGCGATCCAGGACGTGGTCGGGTCGAAGCCGAGCAGGGTCACCGACCCGGCGCCGTAGGTGAGCTCCGCCGCGATCACGCGGTCACCCGACGTCGCGAGCACGCGCCCGGCGCCCTCGTCGCCCGCGTAGGCGGTGACGGGCGTCGCGCCCTCGGGCGGGGCGCCGATGACCGGGCGCAGCGATGCAGGATCGACGTCGAGCTGCGTGGTCGGCCGATAGGGGAGCAGGTCGTCCGGGAACGCGGCCAGCGAGTCCGCGCCCGCGGTGCCGCCGATGATGACCAGCTTCCCGCCCCCGGCGATCCAGGTCCGGAGCGCGGCGAGCTGCCCGCTCGTGAGGGCCGAGGCGTCGGTGTCCTGCCAGATCAGCCGGTCGATGGCGGACCAGGCCTGGATCCGCTCCGGGAGGTCGGCCGGGGTGAGCGTCGCGATCACCGGCGCCACGCTGTTCTGGTTGGCCGGGAGGTCGAGCTCGCCGACGATCTTGGCCGGGTTCTCGGCGACCACGCCCACGACGAGCTGCTGCTGGTCGTGGCTGGCCACGGCGACGGGTGCCTCGGCCAGCACGGACTCGCCGTCCACGAGCTGGACCTTCATGTTGCCGCCGAACGAGGGCGGCAGCGCGTACAGGAGGTACTGCTTGCGCGACCCGGTCGCGAGCTCCACCGGCGTCGAGAACCGGGTCCGCGAGTCGGCGCCGCCGGTGATCCGGAGCTCGCCGTTGACGGTGGGCCCGGCGTTCGCGAGGTCCACGGCGACGGCGAACCAGGAGCCGGCCCGGACGTGGCCCTGGAGCAGCGCGCGGGCGGTCATCGTCAGGCCGTCCTCGGCCGCGGCGACGGGCCCGGCGACGGCCGGGAGCAGGCTGAGGAGGACCAGGATCGCCCCGGCGAGGCGCAGCAGCTGGCGTGACGGGTGGCTCGTGCGGGGCACGCGGACTCCGGCTGGGGCGGGATGGTCGGTGCAACGACGCGTCGGCAGCCGGAAAAGTTGCACGGTCCCCCCGAGTGACGGTTCGACGGGTGGCTGAGTGGCCGACCGACGGCGCCTATCGTACGATGCAACCGCCCCACACCCCGTTCGCGAGGCCTTGAGGCTTGCGCCCGGCCACCGCGTCGCTCGAGGAACCCGTGCCCCAGATCCGCCCGTTCCGCGCCCTCCGGTTCGACGCCGACGTCACCGGCGAGCTGGGTGCCGTGATCGCCCCCCCGTACGACGTCATCGGCGCGGACCTCCACCAGCGGCTTCTCGACCGCCATCCGAAGAACGCCGTCCGCCTGGACCTGCCGTCCGCGGAGCCGTCCGACCAGGATCCCGACGACCGCTACCGCCGCGTGGCCCGCACGCTCGCCGCGTGGCGCACCGACGGGACGCTGCGCAAGGACCCGCGCCCGGGCGTGTACGTGTACGAGCAGGCGTATCGAGTCCCGGGCACGGATGTCGAGCGGACGCAGCGCGGGTTCTTCGCCCGGCTGCGGCTCGAGCCGTTCGGGCCCGACGGCGGGGTGCTGCCGCACGAGCGGACGCTGTCCGGTCCCAAGGAGGACCGCTACAAGCTGCTCCGCGCGACCGGCATCAACACGTCGCCCGTCGTGGGGCTGTACGAGGACCCGACCGGCCGCGCGGCGGCGATGCTCGGGATGGCCGTCACCGCGCCGCCGCTCGCCGATGTCGTGGACGACGACGGGGTCCGCCATCGCCTGTGGCTCCTGACCGACGAGGGCGAGGACGCCCCGGCGACGGCGCTCGCGACGATCGCGGGCAGCGGCCCCGTGTTCATCGCCGACGGGCACCACCGCTACGAGACCGCCATCCGGTATCGCGACGAGCGGCGCATGACGCGCTCGTGCGAGGAGGACCCGGCGTTCGACTACCTGCTGATGCTGTTCCTCGACGCCGCCGACCAGCTCACGGTCCTGCCGACCCATCGCGTCGTGCGCGGCCTGGGGGACGCGGGCGCGGCCGGCCTCCCGGACGCGCTGCAGCCGCTGTTCGACGTCACCGCCACGGACGTCGACGCGCTGGCGGCGCGGTTCGAGGCCGCGGGCGAGCTCACCGGCGGCGAGGGCCGGTTCGGGCTCGTGACGCGCGACGGCGCGTGGCTGCTCACGGCGCGCCGCGACGCGTTCGCCGGCCTCGTGGCCGATGGCGGGGACGCGGTGCGCGCGCTCGACGTCAGCCTCCTCGCCGCGACCCTCGACCACGTGCTCGGGATCGACGCCGCCGCGGTCGCGGGTGGCGAGCGGATCAGCTACTCGAAGTCCGCGCGCGAGGCCGCCCGGCTGGTCGCGGACGGGACCGACGGCGCTGACGCCGCGTTCCTCCTCGAGCCGACGCCCGTCGCATCGATCCTGGAGGTCTCCCGGGAGGGGGACGTGATGCCCCAGAAGTCGACGTACTTCTACCCCAAGGCCCTCACCGGGCTCGTGCTCAACCCCCACGAGTGGTAGCCGGGACGCCATGCCGATGACCGACCTCGGACCCCCGACCGCCTCCTGTCGCGCACCCCGCCCCCGAGCGGGCGACCCGTGCGCAAGGACGAGATCGAGCTCGTCGATCGCGGCCTGTACATCGAGTCCTGGCTGCCCGAGCGGCGCTCGCGACGCAAGCCGCTGCTGTTCGTCCACGGCGAGCTCGGCGGGTCGTGGGTGTGGGAGCGCTACCTGCACCACTTCGCCGGCCGCGGCTGGGAGGGCCACGCCCTCAACCTGCGCAACCACTTCTGGTCGCAGACCGCCGATCCCGCGACGCTCGACATCGAGTCCTACACGGAGGACGTCGTCGCGGCCGCCGAGCGGCTGGGCCCGAGCGTGGTTGCGGTCGGGCACGGGCTGGGCGGCCTGCTCGTCCTCAAGGCGATCGAGCGCATCCCGGTCTCGGCCTACGTCCTCATCGCGCCCGAGCTGCCGAGAGAGGTCCGCGATCCCGCGCGCCCGCACGTGGTCCGTGACGTGCCCGACGCGTACGGCCGCTCGGCGCTCGGCTGGGAGACGCTCCCCGAGAAGCTGCAGCGCGAGCATCGCGACCTGTCGATCCAGGACATCCTGCGGATCCAGCACCTCCTCGGGCAGAAGCCGTTCGAGTCCGGGCGGATGAAGCGCCAGGTCCTCCAGGGCGTGCCCGTCGATCGCGGCGCGCTGCCCGACGTCCCGCGGCTGATCATCGCCGGCGGCCTCGACACCTACATCCCGGAGGACGAGGTCGAGCGGCTGGCCGAGTGGCTGGACGCCCCGTACGAGCCGTTCGGCGCGCACTCGCACTACGGCCTCGTGCTCGGCGAGCAGAGCTATCTCCAGGTCGCGGAGACGCTCCGCGCGTTCCTCGAGACGAACCGCCTCTAGCCCTCGCGGCAGCCCGTCACGATTGCGGGCTCCGGCGGCCCTCTGGTATCCTCCGCCACCGATCGGACGGCAACGTCCCGCTCCTGCCGCATTCGTCTAGAGGCCCAGGACACCGCCCTCTCAAGGCGGAGATCACCGGTTCGAATCCGGTATGCGGTACCACCACAACATGTTGTGGTCGGTGCGTGCGCACGAGCCCAGATCTAGTGGTATCCGTCGAACGTCACAACTCTTGTAACGATTGTGACTACCGCTGTCGCTGATCAATCTGCCGCGCGCGGCGGCACTGGTCAGCTCGCGGGCAAGTGCGGCGGCCTCGACGCGGTCGTTGACCCCCATCTTGCCGAGGATGGTCGAAACCATATTGCTGACCGACTTGCCGGAGAGGCCCAGCCGCTCGGCGATCTGGCCGTTGGTGAGGCCGCGGACAACGAGGTCGAGAACCTGACGTTCTCGCCGAGTCAGCCCGAACGGGTCCGCGGCAGGCTCAGCGAAGGTAGCGGCAGACACCCCGGACAGCGGCCACGCCAGATCCCAGCACCACTGCGCCAAGCTCCGCGGCGCGTACGGCCGCCACGATCTCGGCATGGCCAGCGTCCTTGACGACGTAGCCGGCTGCTCCGGCCCGGAGTGCTGCCCGCACCGAGCCATCGTCGTCGAACATCGTCACAACGACGACGCGCACCTCGGGTTGTTCGGCCACGATGCGCTCGGTCGCCGTGACTCCGCTTCCGTCGGGCAGGCCGAGGTCCATGAGGACGATGGCTGGGCGCAGACGCCGCACGAGTTCAACTGCTTCGGCCGCCCCGGCAGCTTCGCCCACGACCTGGTAGCCGTTCACCTCGAGGAGGGCGGCAACCCCGCTCCGGAAGACGGGGTGGTCGTCGACCACGACCACGGTCGTCATCGGTTCACCGGAAGCCGGACCGAGACGCGAGTTCCCCGCCCAGCCTCCGAGCGGAAGGAGACGCTTCCGCCGATCTCAGAGGCTCGCTCGGTCATCGATCGCATGCCGATCCCCGCCCGCCGCGGCTCGGTGAAGCCGACGCCGTCGTCGACGATCTCGATCCGGAGCGCGTCGGGCTCGGGGACGATGCGCACCTCGCAGCATGAGGCCGCGGCATGGCGACGCACGTTGACGACCGCCTCCTGGATGATGCGCAGGGCGCAGGCTTCGACGGCGGCAGGAAGCTTCAGCCGATCGGTCGGCGCGACGACGTGCACCCTTGGAGGGCCGCCGGTGGCGATCGTTTCCTCGATCGTAGCGACCAGGCCGCGATCGTCGAGAACCGGTGGACGGAGGTTGTAGGCGATGTCCCGCACCTGGCGTGAGGCGCCTGCAAGCGCCCTGCCAAGTCGGTTGCGGCATCGGCCGCCCGCGGGTCGCCGGCGCGCGAGAACTTCTCGACGACGGCGGCGCTCAGGCCGAGCCCGGCAAGCGTGGGGGCCAGATCGTCGTGGAGGTCTCGCCGCAGGCGTCGCCGCTCGTCCTCGCGCGCGATCACCACCCGCGCCCGAGCCTCCACGAGCTCGTTGACAAGGCGAGCACCATGCAGCGCCGGCCCAGCGAGGGCGCCGATGCGGGCGATGACGTTGCGGTCGCGAGCGATGAGCGTCGTCTCGCCCGGGTCGCGGCGCCACCGCCAGGGTCGCGAGCCGCTCATCGCGGTAGGTGATCGGGAACTGTTCCTCGAAGGTGGCGGTCCCAACCTCGGCCTCTACGGTGTCACCGACGATCAGACGCGCGCCGCCCACGGCAAGGGATCCGGTCACGGCGCCGAGGACCGTCGCGGGCACATCCCTGGGGTCAGCGAGCTGGGCGAGTCTTGTCCCCAGTTCCTCGAGCGCTCGAAGCGGGCTCGGCCGACGGCCGTAGACGAACCGGTCCGCCGCCCTCCGGGAGAGCCCGACCACGGGAATGGTCAGCGCGGCGGCCACAGCGGCCGCTATCCAGGTTCGTTCCTGTGCGCTTGCGCCGAGCCCCTCGGCGAGCGCCATGGTTGCAAGGATCGTCGTCCCGAGCGTGATCGATGCACAACCCAGCAGGATGCACCACCGAAGCGCCACGTCCACGTTGAGCCAGCGCGGCGCCAGCAGGCCCAGAGCGAAGCCGACTCCCGGGAGCACGCTGAGCAGAACCGCCAGCGACGGTCGGCTCTCCTGACCAAGCCCGAGCCCGATGCCAACGATCGCCCACAGCGTGTACGCGAACACCATCGCCAACACGGCGAGCATCGGCCACCGCGTCCGTTCGCGCTCCTCAACCGACGAGCGACGGCGGTACCGGTACACCTGGCCGGCGAGCAGGGTCACGCCCAAGGTGGCGATGAAGTGCCACGGCCACCACGGCTGGGCCCCGAGGCCGAAGCCCGATGCGACGTCGATGACCTGGAGCACGATCTCGATGCTCACCGGCACCACGATCCACCGTGGGGTGAACCGGCCATCGGGATAGAGGCCGAAGAGCAATGCGACAGTGACGCTCATGACCGCGAATAGCCCGCGCGACCACGCGTCCGCGGTGGTTTCGACGAGCGCGGTTCCGGCGTAGGCTGCGAGGAGGACGATGACGACCCACGCCACCGGCGAGGCCCTGCCCCGGATCACCCGCCAGGCGAGGGCGGCGACGAGCGGCCAGCTGACCAGTTGAACCAGGATTTGGGCTGCGAGAATCGGCACGCTCGTCCTTGCTACGGGTGGATCATGCCGGATGGACGCAAGGCGTCCGTGACGCCCGGCCTATGCGGGGGAAGCTGCCGGGACAGTTGCCGGCGTATCGGCCGCCGCCAGTCGACGGCTGCGCCGGACGAGCGAGATGCCGAGAGCCGCGGCCCACGGGATCGTGACCAAGAGCAGCATGGGGAAGCTCGTCACTGCCAGGCTGGCGAACGGTCCGATCGCGGCAACCCAGGTCGCCGCGACCAACGGCCCGAAAGCGCCCGCTCCCGGCGCGCTGCGACTGCGACCGACGAGAGCCAGATGAGCAAGGCAATGCTCGTGAGGAAGAACGCGGCATTCACCAGGAGGGAGCCTCCCTGCACGACGGCCCGCTGCATCGCGATGTCGGCTCCGGTGGCGGCCAGATCGTTGGCAGCAAACCCGCGCGCGGCGCCGACGGCCGCTCCCGTGAGCATGAGGCCCGCGCCGGCGATGACGCCGACGCTCGAGGCAGCGGTCCCGACGATCGATACCGATACCGCTCCCCCTGAGCGGGGCATGGCAAGGGGAGTCAACGATGAGCCTGCTACGACGGTCCCAAGGGAGCTTGATGGAGCCTGACGATCCCGCCTACCAGGGCCAGAGCGAGTACACACCGACCTTCCTCAGGATCTACGACCCCGTGATCCTCGGCTTCGTTACCCGGGTGGTGTGGCGCTGCCCCACGACGCTTCTGGTCGAGCGATACCGGCGACACATCCGCCCTCGACATCTGGATGTGGGCCCGGGTACCGGCTACTTCCTGGACAGAGCCGGCCTGCCTGCCGGCAGCCCCGTCACGATCCTCGATCCCAACACGAACGTTCTCGACTATGCCTCCCGACGCCTGCAGCGCCTGGACATCACGACCGTCGAGGCGGACGTCTGCAAGCCCCTTCCCTTGGATGGAACGTTTGATTCCGCCGCGCTGCACGGTGTGATCCATTGCCTGCCTGGACCGCTCTCGCGCAAGGCGGTGGCCGTGGCCAACGTGGCTGCTGTCCTCACACCGACCGGCGTCCTCTTCGGCGCATCGATCCTCGGGCCCTCGGGGCCACACACGTGGTTGTCGCGCAAGGTGCTCGATGCCAACAACCGGCGGGGCATCTTCGACAACCTGGGCGACACCGAGGAGGCGCTCGGCGAGATCCTTGGGGCATCGTTCGAGCAGGTGGAGTTCGAGACGGTCGGCTCGATGGCGATCTTCGCGGCCACGAATCCGCGCAGGTAGCGGCGATCGCTCGCGTACCAACACTCGCATCTCCCGAACGCCCCCGGATCCGCGCCCCGGGGGCGTTTCCCTGTCCGCCGCGGGGCGACGCCGCATGACCTAGACTCGGGGCGGGGGTCCACCATCCGCGCAGGGATCTGTCACGTGCCGTCCTCCGCCGACCGTCGCCTCGTGATCCTCGCCGAAGGCAACTTCGGGTTCCACCACGGCAAGACCGCCATGGGCGTCATCCGGTTCGGCACCGACCGGATCGTCGCGGTGATCGACTCGACCCAGGCCGGCCGCAACGTCCGCGAGTGGCTGGGGGACTCGGGCCGCTTCGACATCCCGATCGTGGCCAGCCTCAACGACGCGCTGGGGTTCCTGCCGCGGGCGAACGGGCTGCTGATCGGGATCGCGCCCACGGGCGGGCGGCTGCCCGACGACTGGCGCCAGGTGATCCTCGCCGCGATCCGCTCCGGGCTCGACATCCACTCCGGCCTGCACACGTTCCTGGCCGACGACCCCGAGTTCGCCGAGGCCGCGCGGAGCTCGGGCGTGCGACTCGTCGACTACCGGCGGCCGCCCGAGCGCTACGAGACGTCGATCGGGCGGCGCCACGCGCCCGGCACGCGGGTGCTGCTGACGGTCGGCACGGACTGCGCGATCGGCAAGATGTCGGTCGCGCTGGAGCTGCGGCGTGCCGCGACCGCCGCCGGCCGCAGCGCCTCGTTCGTGCCGACCGGCCAGACCGGGATGATGGTCGAGGGCTGGGGCGTCGCCGTCGACCGCGTGATCGCGGACTTCCTCCAGGGCACGGCCGAGTGGCTTGCCGAGGAGGGGGAGTCGCGCGGCGACTGGGTCATCGTCGAGGGGCAGGGGAGCCTCGACCACCCCGCCTACAGCTCCGTGACGCTGGGGCTCATCCACGGCACCACGCCCCACGCGATGGTGATGGTCCACAAGCCCGGCATGGCCGACCACGACTTCGACCACCTGCCCGACGTGCGCTTCCCGATCGCCTCGCTCGCGCCGTTCATCGCGCTCCACGAGCAGGTTGCGGGCCTCGTCGCCCCGTCGAAGGTCGTCGCGGTGGCGCTCAACACGTCGCTCATCGCCGACGAGGCCGAGGCCCGCCGGATCGTCGAGGCGATCGCGGCCGAGACCGGTCTCCCGACCGACGACCCGGTCCGGTTCGGCGGCGACGCGCTGTGGCGCGAGATCGAGGCGGGGGTCGAGGCGCTGCCGTGGGTCGACGGCGACGCGAGTGGCGCGGCTGCGACCGCCGGGACGGCACGCGGGGCCGCCGGATGACGCTCGCCCTCCGCATGCGGACGCTGCGGCTGCCGCTGCGGGACCCGTTCGTCATCGCGCGCTCGTCGCACGGCGAGGGACGGTCGGTCACGACGGTCGTCGTGACGCTGCGCGACGAGGCCGACGGCACCGACGGGCCGGTCGGGATCGGGGAGGGCTACCCCGATCCGTTCTACGGCGACACGCCCGAGACGATGGCCGCCGTCGCGCCCCGCCTCCTCGCGGCTCTCGAGCCGGTCGAGGGCGACCTCCGCGGCGGGCTGGACGACGTGCGAGCCGCGCTCGAGGACGCGGCCGGGCTCATGACGGCGTCGATCGCCCACAACGGCGCGCTCAAGTGCGCCCTCGACATCGCGCTCCACGACCTGGCCGGCAAGCGGCTCGGGCTGCCGGTCCGGGACCTCCTGGGCGTGACCGGCGAGCTGCCGCCGACCGACTTCACGCTGGGCATCGACGAGCCGGCGGTCGTCGCCGAGCGGGCCCGTCGCGCGGCCGACTTCCCCGCGCTCAAGATCAAGGTCGGGGGCCCGAGCGACCTCGAGACGCTCGAGGCGGTACGCGCCGTGTTCGACGGGCCGATCCGGGTGGATGCCAACACCGGCTGGACACCGGACGACGCGCTGGCGCTGCTCCCCGAGCTCGAGCGGCTCGGCGTGGAGCTCATCGAGCAGCCGTTCCCGGCCCGCCGCTACGACCAGCTGCGCTGGCTCCAGGAGCGGTCGTCGCTGCCGATCGTCGCGGACGAGAGCGCGGTCACGATCGAGGACCTCGACGCGCTCGTCGGCGTGACCGCGGGCGTCAACGTCAAGCTCGCGAAGTGCGGCGGCGTGGGGCCCGCGCGCCGGATGCTCGAGCGCGCGCGCGAGCTCGGGTTCCGGACGTTCCTCGGCTGCATGGAGGAGACCTCGATCGGGATCGCCGCGTCGGCGGCCGTGTCGCCGCTCGCGGACTGGGTGGACCTCGACGGCTGCCTCCTGCTCGCCGAGGATCCGGTGCGCGGCCTGGAGATCGGGCCCGACAAGCGCTGGCGGCTGCCCGACGCCCCCGGCCTGGGCCTGACGCTGGACGCCGCGGCGACGCCCTGAATCCACAAGCCGGGGCCTCGGCGCCCCGCCTGTCCACCGTGGGGTGCAGGGTGTGGACAAGTCGGTGGGGCAGATGGTGGAGAAGCCCCTACCGCGAGACGGCGTTCACCCCATACGATGTCGGGACGTCGCCGGCGCCCGGACTGGAAGAGGGACAGCGCCGACCCGTATTGCACTCATCCATCGCCGGCAGGCGGGCGCCCATTCATTGCCCGTCGACCGGCTCTGCCCCCGCGTGCCCGTAGGGAGAGAGGACCTTCATCGATGCTGTCCGCCAGCGCCGCCGGCGTGCCCACGCCCGAAGCCGAGGCTTTCGTGCGGTTCTGCTATCAGCGGCGGCGCGTCGGGTGGCCGGAGCTGTACGACGAGATGTGCGCCGTCGCGACCCGCGGCCTGTACCGCGGGATGGGCACGGACGCGCTGGCGGAGATCGGGGTGGGCTTCAGCCTGTTCGAGACGCCGAAGCTCGCCCAGCTCGTCGCGATGGTGGTCGCCGAGGAGCAGGCGGCACGGCGGGCAGCCAAGGCCGCGGTGACGGCACCGGTCGCGGGGGCCGCCTCGGCCGCCTGAGCGAGGGGCATCCAGCCCGATCGGCGCGTCCGTCGCCCGAGCGCGGTCAGGCGCGAATGCGCCGCCGGGCCATCTCGCCCTCGATCTGGCGCTCCGCCTCGACGTAGCGGTCGATCTGCTCGCGCAGCTGGTTCGCCTCGGGCGTGTACAGGTGGACCTGCTGCTGCAGGATGTACGACAGCCGGCGGCTGGTCATCCGGACGTGGTCCAGGTTCTTCATGAGGACCAGCGGATCCATCGCGGCGAGGTCGGAGGGGGGATACATCTGGTTCATCGATTCGTCATGCTAGCGGAACCGCGAACGCGGTGGCCGACGGGGACGACCGGCGGACCGGCAACAGAGGGGTAGGGCTTGGCGGGTCCCGTCGTGTTCGTCTCGGATCTCGGCCTGCGCGACGAGTTCGTCGGGGTCTGCCACCTCGTGATCGCGCGGATCGCGCCCGACGTGCGGGTCGTCGACCTGTCGCACGGCGTCCCGCCCCATGACATCCAGGCGGGCGCGATGATGCTCGCCAACGGCATGACCCATGCCGGCCCGTACGCGGTCGCCCTGGGGATCGTCGACCCCGGCGTGGGCACGGCGCGGCGGGCGATCGCGGTGCGGACCGCAGACGGGCCGCGGCTGGTCGGCCCGGACAACGGGCTGCTGTCGCTCGCCTGGCGGTCGCTGGGCGGCGTGACCCACGCCGTGGAGATCGACCCAGCCGCGACCGGCGCGACGAACGGTATCCGCGGTGTTCCACGGCCGCGACGTGTTCGCGCCGGCGGCGGCGCACCTTGCGTCCGGGATGCCGCTCGAGCAGCTCGGGACGCCGCTCGACCCGTCGATCCTCCAGACGCTCGAGCTCGAGGACGCGGAGAGCGAGCCCGGCCGGATCCACGGCTCGGTCGTGGACGTCGACCGGTTCGGCAACATCCGCCTCAGCGCGCGGCCGGCCGACCTGGAGCGGGCGGGCTTCCAGGTCGGGACGATGGTCGAGGTGGCGACGACCGCGACCTCGATCCGCGCCCGGCGCATCGTCGCCTACAGCGACGTCCGGCCCGGCGAGTACGGGATGCTCGTCGACGCGTGGGACTGGGTGTCGGTGATCCGCTACGAGGCGAGCGCCGCCGCGGGCATGGGCGTCACGCGCGGCGACCCCGTCTGGATCGCGCTCGCCGGGTAGGCGCCGGGAATCGAAACGGGGCGCCGCCTGCGCGACGCCCCGTCCGGGTCGCGAGGATCAGCCCTCGCCGGAACCGATCGCCGGCGCGCCCGAGCCCAGGGACTTGCCCTTGAGCTCCGCCAGCCGGGCCTCGACCTCGAGCTCGTCCTCGCCGCTCTCGAGCTCCGCGAACTGGTCCTCGAGGGAGGACATCCCGACCTCCTCCATGCCGCGGGCCTGCGCCTCCTGGCGCCGGATCCGCTCCTCGAACCGGTTGAGCTCCGAGGTCGGGTCGAGGACCGAGACCTCCTTGAGCGTCTGCTGGACCTGCATCTGGGCCTGGGCCATCTTCGCCCGGCTCACCAGCTCGTCGCGCTTCTGGACCAGCTCCTCGCGCTTGAGGCGCAGCTTGTTGAGGCCGTCCTTGAGCTTGTCGGTGAGCTCGGTCTGCTGCGCGATCTGGGTGTCGAACGTCCGGACCTGCTCCTCGAACGAGAGCTCGCGGCGGAGCGCGAGCTTGGCGAGGCCGTCGAAGCGGTCGGCCTCGGCCGTGTTGCCCTCGGCGCGCAGCTGCTCGGCGCGGTCGGAGGCGGCCTTCGCCTTGCATCAGCCACTCGCCGGCGGCCTCGCGCGCCTCGCGCGCATCGTCCTCGAGCAGGCGCAGGTTGCCGACGGTCTGCGCGACCGCCTCCTCCGCCTCGGCGATGTTGTTCGTGAAGTCCCGGATCAGCTGGTCCAGCATCTTCTCCGGGTCCTCGGCCTCATCGAGGATCGCGTTGACGTTGGCCCGCACGAGCTGGCCGATCCGACCGAGGATCGAGGTCTGTGCCATGTGCCGTGTCCTCCCGGTGCATCCGTGATGGGTTGATGCTCGCACGGGATCCCGCCGAGCCGTCGTTGAATTCGCTACCAGCGGCCGCCGCGGACGCGCCCTCCGCCGCCGCCACCCCCGCCCCCGCCACCGCCGAACGGGCCGGGGAGCCCGATGCCGCCACCGCCGCCGCTGCCGCCGAACGGGCCGGGCATGCCGAAGCCGCCGTTGCCACCCGAGCCGCCGATCGGGCCGCCCCACGTCGAGCCGCCCCAGCCGGAGCCGCGGCCGCCGGAGAGGATCCCGCCGATCACGCCGCCCAGCACCGCGCCGATGAGGTCCGCATCGCTCGAGCCACGGGTGCGCGCGTACGGGCCGGCGACGGGTCCGCCGCCCTGGTCCCAGCTGTCGAACTCGGCCGCGGCCAGGCGGTACGCCTCGTCGGCCAGCTGGGTGGCGCGCTGCGAGGACGCGATCGCGGCATCGGGATCCGTGGCGGCGACTCGCTCCGCCTCCTCCAGCCGCAGCGCCGCCTCGGCGGCGCGGGTCCGGGCCTCGCGCCCGACGCCGTGGCGCCGGGTCGTGATGTAGTCGGTCGCCCGCTGGACGTGGCCGCGCGCCGAGGCGACGGCCGTCGCCGCGACCTGGATCCGGCGCGTGCGCTGCGCCTCGGCCTCGCGCAGCCCGGCGATGATCGCGTCGGCCGCCTGGTTCGCCTGGGTCGCACGGGCGAGCGCCGCGAGCGGGTCGAGGGGGCGGGCCTCCGCGGCGCGTCGCGCCTCGTCGAGCAGCCGCTCGGCGGCGGCGAGGGCCGCGACGGGATCGCCGGGTGCGGCCGGCGTGCCACCCGGGGCGAGCGGGGGCTGGGTGCTGACGCCCGGGGCGAGCGGCGGCAGCGACCGGCTGTCGGCGACGCCGGCGCGGGCCGTCGCCACGTCCGTCGCCGCCGCGTCGAGCTCTGCGGGCAGGCGGGCGGCAGCCTCGTCGAGGCTCGATCCGAGCCGCTCGACGGCGTCGAGGAGGCGGGTCGCACGCGCGATGCCCTCCTGCGCGCGGCGCAGGGCGATGACCGCCTCGGAGCGCTTCGTGGCGACGAGGCCCGTGCCGCGGGTCGCCTCGGCGTCGGCGGACGCGATGGCCTTGTCGGCCTCGGCCTCGTTGCCGGCGACCGAGGTCACGGCCGAGGGCGCGTAGGCACCGGCGATCCGGGCGTACTCGGCAGCGGCGGCCGTGCGGCGGGCACGGAGCGCCTCGAGCTGCGGGCCGAGCGCCTGGAGCTGGGCCGGCGCGGCCTCCTCGAGATCGCGCAGCTGGTCGAAGCGCTGCTCCTGCTCGTCGAGCAGCGTCGAGGCGTTCGACGTGCGCGCGACGATCTCCTGGAGCATCCGCTCCTGCTCGGGCGGGGGCTCCGGCTCGGCGTCGTCGAGGCGCTGCCGGATCTCGAACGCGGTCCGCAGCTCGCCGGTGGCGTTGGCGATCGCGAGGCGGTAGGCCGTGACCTCGTCCTCGCCCCACTGGGCCGCCGCGAACTCGACGTCGTTGGCGGCGTCCTTGAGCGCCTCGTCCACGGCGAGCAGCGCCCGGTTGGCGTCCTGGCTGAGCTTCGCGTGGGCGACGCCCGCTTCCTTCGTCCGGCGGCGCCGGTCGAGCAGCGCCCGCGCGACGAGGAACCCGCCGCCGATGAGCAGCAGCACCGCGAGGATCGGCGTGAGGCTGAACCCGCCGCCCGACGACGCCCCCTCGCCGGTCGTCGACCGGCGGCGCCGTCCCGTCGACGGGCGGCACGGTCGGCAGGATCGAGCCCGTGGACGCCTCGCCCAGCGCCTCGGCGCCGGCCACCGCCGCGCCGGCGTAGTCGCCGTCGGCGAGGTTGGGCTCGACGTGCTCGCCGAGGATCGCGTCGATCTCGTCGTCCGTGACCTCGCCCAGGGCGTCGCCCACCCACAGCGCGTCCGAGCGGTCCTCGACCGCGACCAGCAGCAGCGCGTCGTTGCCGCCGAGCGACGACGTCTCGGCCGTGCCCTCGGTGAACGAGGTCACGTCCTCCACGCCGGTCGAGTCGATGAACGCGACGAACAGCTGGATGTTGTCCGAGTCCTCGAGGGCGTCGAGCGCCTGTTCGATCGTCGCGACGTCGGCGTCGGACAGGACGTCGGCCTGGTCGGTGACCCGGTCCTGGAGCCGCGGCAGCTCGTCGACCGCGAGCACCGGCGCGGCGGCGAGCGCGAGCACGAGCAGGGCGAGCAGGATCGCGCCGCCCCGGCGGGGCATGGAGGTGTGGCGCGCATGCGCCGTGCCGCGGGTCGCGGCGGGGATCGGGCAGGTCATCGGCACTCGCCGTGATCGTAGCGCGGCGGGGGACGCGGGCCCGTTCCATCGAGCCCCCGAAACCGGGGCCGGACGTTACAGCGCGCGCAACCGGGTGGGCGGCCAGGTCCAGTCGAGCGGGAGGTCGGCCGAGGCGAGCGCCCGGCGCCGGCCGGCCTCCGTCGCGCCCAGGACGAGGATGCGGTCGGTCTTCGTCGCGCGGCCGGCCTCGTCGCCCCAGAGGCGGGTCATCTTGCGGTTGGCGGCGATCTCGTCGCGCACGAGCCCGGCCAGCCGGTACCCGGCGGGGAACGCCGCCTCCTCCCACACCCGTTCCGCGAGCGCGTGGCCGGCGGTGGACGGCTTGCCGCGGTCCATCTCGACATCGCCGATCACGAGCACCGCGATGCCGTCGTCGGTGAGCGCGGGCCGGAGGTCGGTGAGCACCTCGCGCATGAACGCGATCCAGGGCTCGCGGTGGTGGGCGTCGTCCAGCTGCGCGTCGATGGCGCGGGCGTCGAACCCGAGCAGCCACGTCCGGAGCCAGTTGTAGTAGCCGTACTTGAGGACCCGCAGGTAGGGCGGGGAGGTGATCGCGAGCCGGGCGCGGTCGGGGAGGCCGCGGGCCTTCAGGGCGGCACGGGCACGTCGGCCGGCCGTCCGCGCATCGCCCGCGAGCGCGATGCCCTCGGCGCCGGGGAGCGGCTGGCGGTAGAGCCGGTCGAGCTTCGCCGTCAGCGCGTCGAACACGTCCTTCTCGGGCGGCACGTAGCCGTTCGCCGCCACGAAGTCGCGGACGTAGCGGGGCGCCATCGAGAACGTGTTGGGCATGATCGTCGACAGGTACGACGGGGTCTTGCCGTGGAGCATGCCCGCGAGCGCGCCCGCGAGGAACCGGTCGACGCGGTCGTCGAGGTCCAGCTGCGACCGGACGAGGAGCAGCTGGCCGAGCGTCCGCGGGTGGAAGGCGAGGGCGACCTCGTCGGGGACGGCCTCGTGGCGCGCGTCGGGCCCCCCACCCGAGCCGGCCCTGGGCACGAAGGCCGACGGGTGGGCGGGACGGGCCACGACCCGCTCGCCGAGGGCGAGCCAGGCGGCGGCGTCGGCGTTCCAGGCGAGGCGGAGGGCCGCGACGCGGGTGCGCGTCTCGGCGGGCAGCCCGGGCTCGACCTTCGCGGCGGTCAGGACCTGGGCGAGCGGGTTGAGGTCGTTGCCCACGCCGATCCGGCCCTCGGCGAGCGCCTGGAGCGGCGCGGTGCCGCGGCCGGAGAACGGGTCGAGCACGACGTCGCCGGGCCGGCTGTAGCGGGCGATGAACGCGTGGGCGAGGGCCGCCGGGAAGCTCGCGAGGTACGAGCACATCGGGTGGAGGCTATGGCCCCACAGCCGCGGCTGGAGCTTCCAGTCCGGCTCGATCGCGATCGCAGGGAGGGCACTGGGCAGCTCGAGGGCGAGCTGGCCCGGGTTCGGATTCTGGTCGGGCATTCCCGGGGCTCGACGACTCCGCGGGGGTGGGCGCCCGCGTGAGGGGCGGGGAGCATACCACGAGGGATTCCACGCTCCGCCATGGGGCGGATGCCCCATTCCGCGCGGCCGAATGCGGGCGACCGCCGTGCGCACCGTCGTTCGGCTACCCTCCGCTCCTGGCCTCGTCGATCCCGATCGCGTGACGGCCACCAGGTGGAGCGACCATCCATGAGACTCGTTCGTGCGAGGCCGGCGGACCGCGATCGTCGGCGTGACCCTGTTCGACCTCGGGATCATCATGGCTTCCTCACGGCGGTCGATGCGCTCGGACGGGCGGGCGCACGCGAACATGGCGACCGGCGCGGCTTCCTGGCTCGACTCTGGGTCGGACCGATCCCGAGGTCCGCGACTACTTCCGCCGGGAGAACGCCGGCTGCGCTGTTCAGGTCCTCGCGGCGATCAAGGCGATCGACGATCGGCGGAGGACGAGCATCGACGTGCGGCGCGCTGCTGGGCCGCGTCTCCTCGCTCGCGACTCGATGCCCCGGCATTACTCTCTGCGCGTGATCCGCTCGCTCATGGTAGTTCAAGCTGGGGCCGCCGCCGCCTGAGGCGTCGCCTGGGGCCAGCGAGTACACTCGCGCCGCTCGCCCCCGTAGCTCAGCGGATAGAGCAACCGCCTTCTAAGCGGTGGGTCGCAGGTTCGATTCCTGCCGGGGGCGCCACCATCGTCGCCCTGCGCGGTGTCCGGGGACACCGCGAACGTGCGCAGCGCGCGTGCAACCCGACTCGCCGGAGCCCCACAATGCGCCGGTCGCGTCGATAGCGGGTTTTCCCGCATGCGCGCGACGCCCGATGGGCCGGGTCTCGCCGGGTCGACGCATGGATGTGCCCCCACGCGCCGATCGGCGGCCCGGCCCGAACGGGCCTGTGGCGCCTGTCCGGTGCCCGCCGGTGCGCAGCGTGGCGGTCCGGGACGGTTGGTACCACCGGATACCCGAGAGTACGGCTACGCAACGCCACCCTCCAACCCGACACTCCGCTCATCAGCGAGCCGGACCGCACCGCAGTGCCCTTCGCGCCGGCCAGGCTCGCCTTAGCAGAGGCACAACCGCAGATGGCGTCAATGGCTCTCAACGATCTCGGCCCCATGCTCACCGCGAGCGAGGTCGCCGAGATGCTCCACCTCCACGTGAACACCGTGAAGCGGCTCGGCGACCGTGGCGAGCTGCCGTTCTACCGCGTGTGCAAGCGCGGTGACCGGCGGTTCCGCCTCGAGGACGTCATGGCCTTCCTGGCCCGCAACCGCTGACCATCGCGGGCCCACGAGGCCCGCACCCCGTCGTCCCGCTGCAGGACCCGGCAATCCCTTGATTCTCCGAACCCGCGCCTCGGCGCGCGCCCGCGCGCCCCGCCGCCTCACGGCTTGCCGCCCTGCTCGGTGCGGTCATGCTCGCCGGCCTCGTCACGGCGCCGGCACCGGCCGCCGCCTGGTCGAACGGCAAGGGCGACGGCTACGGCACCCACGACTGGATCATCGACGAGGGCCTTCGCGTCCTCTCCGACCGCGACGTGTCGTGGTTCCATCGGACGACGGCGCTGCTGGTCAGCGACGACCCGGACAACGTCGAGGTGGTGGCGAACCCCGCCCGCAAGATCGACCACATCTACCGGGACGGCGGCGTCCGTGGCGGCGCCGTGCAGCGCATCACCGAGCACTACGCCGCCGCCGTGCAGCTCCATCGCGAGGGGGTCGAGGCCCAGGAGGCCGGCGACGCCGCCGCCGCCGACGCGTGCCTTCGACGCGGCAAGCCGCGAGATCGGCCTGCTGGCGCACTTCCTCGGCGACCTGCTCATGCCCCACCACACGAACGTCCGGGGGGCGGGCCTCAACGAGGAGCACCTCCAGTACGAGCTCCTCGTCCAGGCGCTGACGCGGTGGCCGGACGCCGCGCCCGAATGGCGCAGCCCGAACCGGACGCCGGATCTCATCACGAACGTGCGCCGGATGGCGCTGTCCGCGGCCTCGTACTCGCGCGGGTGGTACGACGCCGTGCACGCCTCGATGACCGTGAGCCCGACCGCGCTCACCCAGGTGGGTCGCGACGCGACCAAGGTGCTCCTGCAGCGCGCGGCGGACGACATGGCCGACGTGATCTGGTCCGTGACCAACCACGTCGGGCCTCGCACCCGCGCTCGGGTCGCTCGAGGCGAGCCTCCCGTGGCGTGGCGTGAAGGCGTACGAGACGGGCCAGAAGCTGTCCGTGCGCGCGCTCGACGTCAAGGGCAACCCGATGGAGGGCCTCGGCATCCGCGTCGCGTGGACGAAGGACGACGGGTCCGTCGCCACGAAGACGCTGTGGACGGATGCGTACGGCACGGCCCGCTGGACGGGCCCGGTCGGCAAGTCGCCGTACATGCGCCAGCGCACGGTGAAGGTGGCCGCGACCGCGAACCTCGTCACGACCCGCGTCTCGCGCTGGTTCTACGTCACGCGCCGGCTCGAGGCGCGCACGGCGGGCTTCCGCACCCGCGTCTCGGACGACACGGTCAGGCGCCGGGCAGACGGCGAACGTGGTCACGCGCGCGACCGACACGCAGCGGCCGCCCGGTGAGCCGGCTGCTCGTGTCGTGGACGTGGACGGCGGGCGGCAAGACGATCGCGAAGACGAGCGGCTACACCGACGCCGAGGGACGGGCGCGCTCGACGCTGCCGATCACGGCCGACACGACCGGGGCACGATCACCGTCACGGCGCGGACGAGCGCCGCGAGCATCAACCGGTCGGCGAGCGACACGCTCAAGCGCGTGGACTGAACCGGCGAAGCTCGCCGCTAGCCGCGGAGCGCGCGCTCGAAGGTGCCCAGCGCCTCCTCGACCTCGGACACCGTGACGTCGATGGGCGGGATCCAGCGGATCACCTGGTGGTGGATGCCACAGGTCAGCAGGAGCAGCCCGTCGTCCGCCGCGCGCGCCGCGACCGCCTCGGCCGTGGCACCGTCGGGCTCGCGCGTCGTGCGGTCGCGGACGAACTCGACGCCGATCATGAGGCCCGGTCCGCGGACGTCGCCGATGGCGGGGAACTCGGCCATCAGCTCGCGCAGGCCGCCGGACAGCTCCGCGCCGCGCAGGCGGGCGTTCGCGACGAGCCCCTCGGCCTCGATCGTCTCGAGCACGGCGACGCCGGCGGCGCAGGCGACCGGGTTGCCGCCGTAGGTCGTCCCGTGCGCGCCCCGGCCCCAGCGCTGCTGGAGCTCCTTGCTGGCGATGATCGCCGACAGGGGGAGGCCGTTCGCGATCGCCTTCGCGGTCACGACGACGTCGGGGACGATGCCCGCGTGCTGGAAGGACCACATCTCGCCCGTCCGCGCGAACCCCGACTGCACCTCGTCCGCGATAAGCAGGATCCCGTGCTCGTCGCACAGGGCGCGCAGCTCGCGCAGGAACTCGACCGGGGCCGGGGTGTAGCCGCCCTCGCCCTGGACGGGCTCGATGAGGATGGCCGCGACCTGTGACGGCGCGATGATCGTCGCAAGCAGGGAGCGCAGGATCGCGATGCTCGATGCGGTCGCCCGCTCCTCGTCGCCGCCGTGCTCGTAGGCCGACGGATAGGGCGCGAAGTACACGCCCGGCACGAGCGGCTCGTAGCCGGTGCGGTAGTTGATGTTCGACGTGGTGACGCTCGTCGCGCCGAAGGTCCGGCCGTGGAAGCGCGCCGCGGAACGCGATGATCCCGGCCGGCCGGTCGTCCGTCGCGCGAGCTTGAGCGCGCCGTCGATCGCCTCCGACCCGGAGTTCATGAACAGGACGCTGTCGAGCGGCTCGGGGAAGTCGCCGCCAGGCGGCGGGCGAGCTCGACCGTGGGCTCGCTGAAGCCGATCGCGTGGACCGGCCCGATCAGGCGGTCGACCTGGGCGTGGATCGCGGCCGTGACGCGGGGATGCGCGTGGCCGAGCGACGTGACGGCGATCCCGTTGGCGAAGTCGAGGTACTCGCGGCCCGCGGTGTCGTACAGCCGGTGGCCGACCCGTGCGACCAGCTGCGGTCCATGTACCGGCCGAGCACCGGCGACATGTTGGGGCCGGCGAGGGCGGCGAGATCGAGGGCCGAGGGATCGTCGATGGTGTCCACGGCCGGAGTATAGGGAGCGCGGGACTGCGTCCGGGCGCCGCGTCGCCCGGCCGTCACGGCTTGCCCCGTGGTCGACTTTGCGCTCACCGAGGAGAACCGGCTCGTCCGCGATGCCGCCCGCGCGTTCGCCGAGGCCGAGATCCTCCCGCACATCCGCGAGTGGGACGAGAAGGGCGAGGTCCACCGAGAGGTCTTCGCGAAGATGGCCGAGCTCGGGTTCCTCGGGGCGCCGATCCCGGAACGGTACGGCGGCGCCGGCATGGACTACGTCTCGTTCGCGCTGCTGTGCGAGGAGCTCGAGCGGGCCGACACCGCGTTCCGGGTGGTCCAGTCGTCCACGTGGGGCTCAACTCGCTGACCCTCCTGCAGTGGGGGACCGAGGAGCAGAAGCAGCGCTGGCTCGTGCCCCAGGCCCGCGGGCGAGAAGCTCGCGACCTTCGGGCTCACCGAGCCGGGCGTCGGGACCGATGCGGGCTCGCTCGAGTCGACCGCTCGCCGCGACGGCGATTCGTACGTCCTCAACGGGCACAAGATCTGGATCTCCGCTGGCCGAATCGCGGACCACTTCCTCGTGTTCGCCTCGGTGGACCGCGGCAAGAAGCACAAGGGCGTCACGGCGTTCGTGGTCGAGCGGGGGATGCCCGGCCTCACGACGGGCACGCTCCACGGCAAGCTCGGGATCCGGGCCGGCAACACCGGTCTGATCGACTTCGAGGACGTGCGCGTCCCGGTCGAGAACCGGATCGGCGAGGAGGGCGAGGGCTTCCTGATCGCGATGAGCGCGATCGACCAGGGGCGGTTCACCGTCGCCGCGGGCGCGGTGGGGTTGGCCCAGGCGTGCCTCGACGCGTCCCTGCGGTACGCGCACGAGCGGCACACGTTCGGGCAGGAGATCGGCGAGCACCAGCTCGTGAAGCAGATGCTCGCGAACATGGCCAAGGGGACCGAGATCGGACGGCTGCTCGTGTACCAGGCGGCGTGGCTCAAGAACCGTGGTGTCCGCAACACACGCGAGACGTCGCTCGCGAAGTGGCACGCGACCGACCACTCGGTGCAGGCCGCGCTCGACGCGATCCAGATCCACGGCGCGAACGGCTACTCGAACGAGTTCCCGGTCGAGCGCTACCTCCGCAACTCCAAGGCGGCGGTCATCTACGAGGGCACGAGCCAGCTCCACACGCTGATCCAGGCCGACTACGCGCTCGGCTACCGGGAGGACCGGCCGCTCCGCTGCGAGCCGCAGCCCGCGCAGGGGTTCGAGCGCCCCTCCGGCTGACGCTCGGGCCGGGCCGCTCGGCGCGGTGTCCCTTCCGGGCGTGATACGAGATGGTTCGATCGCCACCGAACACGCCCAGCCCGCGCGCAGCGAACTCAGGGTGTTCACCGGTCTTCACAGGGAGCTCACGGTCTCCCGGACTCGCCCAGTTCGACGGCCGTCGAAGCATCTGCAGGTGCGCTCCGATTGGGCGAGGGAGGGGGACCGCCGGCGCGATGCCGGGCTCAGCTCGCGAGGTGGGCGACCTCGGCGGTCATGCGCCGGGCGATGCCGGAGACCATCCGCAGGAGCGTCGTGAGGAACACCGTGGTGGTGGCGGGGTCGCTGGCGGCGAGGTCGTCGAACGCCTGGGTGGTAAGCACGTAGGCCTCGACCTCGGAGTCGCAGTAGACGTCGGCGGTGCGGCGCTCGCGGCCGAGGAACGCGAGCTCGCCGACGAGCTGCCCGGCCTCGAGGGTCGCGAGCCGCCGGGTGTCCTGGGCGCCGACCGGCACCCACACCGACAGCTGCCCGCCGGTGATGACGAACAGCTCCTCGGCGGGCTCGCCGTGGCGCACGAGCGCGTCGCCCGATCGGAACTGGCGGCGCTCCATGACGCGCCGGAGGCAGTCGACGACCGGACCGCTCAGGCCCGCGAACACGGGATGCTCCTCGAGCGGGACGTGGACCCGTGCCGGTCCCGTCGGCTTGGTGGCTCCCCTGTAGCGCGCGAGGACGACGTCCTCGGCCCACTCGAGGGCCAGGTCGAGCTCCGCGAACCGGCGCGGGGGCGACATCCGCAGCTCGGCGAGCGCGTCGTCGACGCGCGACAGCGCCTCGCCGTGCGGATTGGCGCCGCTCCACGCGACCGCCGCGCCACGCGCCCCGAGCGCCGCGACGAGGTCGGCAAGGAGTCCGGCGACCGATGGATCGATGCGCTGGACCCGGCGCAGGTCGACGACCACGGCGTCGGCCGCCCCGTCCGCGGGCAGCGCCTCGCGCGCGAGGGTCTCGACCGCGACGAAGCCGAGGCTGCCCTGGAGCTCGACGACGAGCGACCGGTCGCCGTCGACGGAGATCCGCTCGCGCTCGTGGGCGCCGCGCGCCCGCTTCGACGGCAGGGCCGCGACGCTGGCCCGGGTACGGACCGCGGACGGCGGCCGCGCGCCGCGCACGAGGTGGAGGTCGAGCTCGCGGGCGAGGTCGCGACACACGGCGACGCCGCGGACGCTGTTGCCGCGCGAGTCGAGCCGCGGCGACCACACGCCGATCCCGAGCTGGCCGGGGAGGACGGCGAAGATCCCGCCCGAGACGCCGCTCTTGGCCGGCAGGCCCACCTCGTACATCCACTCGCCGGCGCCGTCGTACATGCCGCAGGTGGCCATGACCGAGAGCGTGTCGCGGACGGTGGCGTCGGACGCGGCCTGCTCCCCGGTGAGCGGATGCCGGCCGCCGTTGGCGAGGGTGACGGCGATGAGCGCGAGGTCGCGGGCCGTGACCGAGACGGCGCAGACCTTGAAGTAGGCATCGACGACCGCGTCCGGGTCGTCGGCGATCGCGCCGGTGCCGCGGAGGAGGTGCGCGATCGCCCGGTTGCGATGGCCGGTGTCGCGTTCCGAGGCGTAGACGGCCTCGTCGAGGTCCAGCTGGCGGCCCGCGAACCGGCCGAGCGAGGCGACGAGCGCGTCCAGCCGCGCACCGGGCCGGCCGCTCGGCCGCCGCCGTCCCGCGGCATGAGACCCACGGCGGTGATCGCCCCCGCGTTGACCATCGGGTTGAGCGGCATGCCCGTGCCGGCGCCGAGCGAGATCGCGTTGAACGCATCGCCGGTGGGCTCGACGCCGATCCGCTGGCGGACCGCGATCGGCCCCAGCCGGTCGAGGATGGCGGCATACGTGAGCGGCTTGGCCATCGACTGGATCGTGAACGGCGTCCGCGTGTCGCCGATCTCGTACACCGCGCCGTCGACGGTGGCGACCACGATCCCGAACGCCGCGGGATCCGCGCCGGCGAGCTCCGGGATGTACGACGCGACCGTGCCGGTGTCGTCGAGACGGTGGCGGTCGTGGACGCGGCGGAGGAACGACAGGACGGGGGAGTCGGCCGGCGGCCGCGAGGCATCCGACAGGTGCAGGAGATCCGGCGGAAGGGCGCCGTCGGGGCGGCGATCCGGGCCGCGGGTCGCGGCGCGCCGACGACCGTGCGGCAGCCGCCGGCTCCCAGGCATGCACCATGCAGGGAGGGCAGCCGGATGCTGGCCGCGCGTCGGGGACCGGGACAAGTAGCGGCTGGGTGTCGTTATGATCCCGGCGCAGATGACCACCGCCACGGCTCCCGTTCCCCCGACACCGGCGTGCCGGGTCCGCCGGCTCCGGACCCCGAGGGCTGGTCGGCCGGGGCGCTCGCGACGCTCGCGGCGATCGGCGAGACGATCGTCCGCGGCGATGCCGAGCGACGGGCCCGCCTGGCCGCCGCCGCGCTCGATCTCGCCGCCGATCCCGCGCAGGTCCGCCAGCTCAAGCTCGTGCTCGTCGCGTTCGAGTCGCGCGCCGCGAACCTGCTGCTCACCGGGCGCCCGGTCCGCTTCTCGGACCTCGACCAGCCGGCGCGCGAGGCGTACCTGCTCGCGTGGGCGACGTCGCGCATCCCGCAGCGCCGGTCGGCCTACCAGGGGTTCAAGCGCCTGCTCGCGTTCCTCGCCTATGCCGATCCGGGCGAGACCGGCGTCAACCCGCGCCTCGCGTCGATCGGCTTCGACGTCGTGCCGGAGCCGGTGACCGCCGGACCCGACGCCGATCCGGCCGCTCGACCTGCGGCCATCGCCGGCCGGACGTCCGCGGGCGAGCCGCTCGTCCTCGAGGCGGACGTCGTCATCGTGGGCTCGGGCGCGGCGGCGGCGTCCTGGCGGCGGACCTGTCGCATGCCGGCCGGTCGGTCGTCGTGCTCGAGGCGGGCGCGTTCGTGCCGGAGCCCGAGATGCCCGCCGACGAGCTCGGGGCGTTCGACCGGCTGTACCTCAACCACGGCTTCAACGTGTCGTGGGACGCGTCGATCATGACCCTGGCCGGCACCGGCGTCGGCGGCGGGACGCTCGTCAACTGGATGACGTGCATCGACCCGCCGGCCTCGACCCGCCGTCACTGGGCGGCCAGCCATGGCCTGGCGAGCTTCGAGGACCCGGTGCTCGACGCGGACCTCGCGGCGCTGGCCGCCGAGATCGGCGTGTCCGACGCGCCGAACGTCCCGCCCAAGGACCAGCTCATCCTGCGCGGCTGCACGATGCTCCGCCAGGAGGTCGGCGAGATCCGGCGGAACGGGATCGACTGCGGCGACTGCGGCCGGTGCGGGTTCGGCTGCCGGCGGGGCGCGAAGCAGTCGGGGATCCGGGTGCACCTCGCCGAGGCGTGGCGCCACGGGACGCGGATCATCCCGGACGCGCCGGTCGAGCGGGTCCTCGTCGAGGAGGGTCGCGCGCGCGGGCGTCGAGGCGACGGTCTCGATCGAGCGGCGTGCCGCGGCGGCTCGTCGTCCGGGCGCCGCAGGTCGTCCTCGCGGCCGGGCGCGCTGCGGACGCCGATCGTGCTCGAGCGATCGGGGATCGACCACCCGGCGACGGGTCGCCATCTCCGGCTCCACCCGGTCGGCGTCATCGGCGCGTTCCTCGACGAGGACGTCGCGATGTGGCGCGGGACGATGCAGGCGGCGCGGGCGCTCCACCACCTCGACCTCGACGGGGACGGCACCGGCGACGGCCCGGGCGACGCCCCGAGCGGGTTCATCGTCGAGTCGGCGCCGGGCACGCCGGGGCTGATCGCCCTCGTGTTCCCGTGGGAGGGACGCGACGCGTTCGAGGGGCTGATGGGCCGGATCCGCCGCGTCGCCCCGATCATCGGCATCGTCCGCGAGCGCGGCTCGGGCTCCATCCGCCTGTCGCGCGCCGGCCGGCCGCGGATCGACTACACGCTCTCGGCGCTGGACCGCCAGACGCTCGGTGCGATGCTCGCCGAGGCCGCGCGGATCGCCTGGGAGGGCGGGTCGCGCGAGATGGTCGCGGTGGGGACGCCGCCGCGCTGGTTCCGGGCCGACCGCGACGGCGACGAGCGGGCGTTCGGCTCGTGGCAGGCGTCGCTGCGCTCGTTCCCGTACCAGCCGAACCGGGGGACGGTCGTCTCGGCGCACCAGATGGGGTCGGCGCGGGCAGGCGACGATCCGGCCCGGCACACCGCGGACCCCGTCGGCCGCATCCGGCAGCCCGACGCCCGGCCGGGCCGCGACCGCGACGATCGCGGGCCTGTACGTCGGCGACGCGTCCGCGTTCCCGAGCGCCCTGGGCGTGAACCCGATGATGACGACGATGGCGTGGGCGCGGCAGGTCGCCCGGACGGTGCTCGCGGAGGGCGCCGCGCGGGACGCCTAGGCCGGGCGTTCCTCGGGGCTCGACCGCGGCCGGGCGTGCGCGACGCCGCGGCGCGGGCGGCGGGCTCGGGCTCCGGCTCGGCGGCCGCCGCGGGCTGCGTCCGGCCACGACCGGTGACGATCAGCGCGACGGCCGCGACGATCACGACGCCCGCCACGATCGTGCGCGGCGTGAGCGGCTCGGACAGGACGAGCCAGCCGAGGATCACGGCGACGACCGGGTTGACGTAGGCGTACGTCGCGACGCGCTGGAGCGGCGCCACGCCGATCAGCCAGGCGTACGTGGAGTAGCCGACGAGGCTGCCCGGCGACGACGAGGTAGGCGATGCTCGCCCAGCTCACCGCGGAGACGGCGGACACGTCGAATCTCGCCCACTCGCCGGTCAGCGCCGCGATGACCACGAACGCGAGCCCGGCGGCGAGCATCTGGACGCCGCTCGCGAGCAGCGCGGGCGCGGGCTGGACCGAGCGCTTCGTCGCATACAGCGTCCCGAGCGTCCAGAACACGGGCGAGACCATGAGCGCGAGGAGGCCCGCGGGATCGAGCGAGCCGACGTCGCCGGCCGGCCAGGCGAGGATCGCGACGCCGATCAGGCCGACGACGATGCCCGCGCCGACGAGCGGCGGCACCGACTCGCGGTACAGCGCGAAGCCGAAGATCGCGAGCCACATCGGCACGAGGGCGATGAGCAGCGCGGCGATGCCGGTCGGGATGGTCTGCTCGCCCCAGGCGACGAGGCCCGGTCCCGCCGACGAGGAGCATCGTGCCGACGATCGACGCGTCGCGGAGCTGGACCCGCGTGGGCCGGGCGATCCGGCCGCGGTTCCAGGCGATGACGAGGAGCGACAGGATCAGGCCCGCCGGCACGAACCGGAACACGCCCATCACGAACACCGGCATGGTGTCCATGGCGACCTTCATGCCCAGGTACGTCGAGCCCCACACGACGTAGAGCACGAGGATGCCGACCCAGACGGCGATCGGGTTGGCGGGCGGGCGGGTCATGCGCGAAGGCTCCAGGGACGGGACGTGCGCCGGAGTGTAGCCCGCGGAGGCGTGACTTGCGCTAGTCCGATAGGCCAAGTTGCGGGACGGTGTCGACGCCCCGCGCGCCGGCCTCGTCAGGCGGCCGCCTCGATCGCCGTCGGGCGGCACACCTTGCACGGCCGGTAGCCCTTCGCCTGCGCGTCCCGCAGCGAGCGGAACGAGACCCGGTAGCGGTCCTGGACCCGCCGGGCGTGGCGGCACGTCGGCCAGCAGGTGATCTTCGTCGTCGTCGAGCCGGTGAGCCGCTCGCCCCGCCGCGCCGCGTCCTCGAGCGCGACGGGATCCAGCCCCTCCGCCGCGAGGATCGTCCGCTTGTTGCCCGGCCCGCCGAGGCTGTACTGCCCGATCGTGCCGTCCGTCCGGACGACGCGGTGGCACGGGACGATGAGCGGCACCGGGTTGTGGCCCAGCGCCGTGCCCACGGCCCGGACCGCCTTCGGCCGGCCGATCTCGGCCGCGATCCAGCCGTACGGCCGGACCTCGCCGCGCGGGATCTCGAGCGCCTTCGTCCAGACCGCGACCTCGAACTCGCTCCGTCCGCGGAGGTCGAGCGGGATCCGGACGCGGGTCTCCCCGGCGAGCCGGCGGCCGATCGCGGTCCGGAGGTGCTCGGGCAGCGCGTCGACGAGCGTCGTCCGGCGGCCGGTGCGCGCCTCGTGGCGGGCCGCGGCCTCGGCGCCGTTCTCCGGCCTGCTCGACCTCGGACACGCCGCGGCCGTTCCAGGCGACCCACAGCGTCCCCAGCGGGGAGTCGATCGGGGCCATGTGGTCGGCGAGGCCGGTCTCGACGAGCACCTGCTCGCGGACGTGGACCGGCGCCGGCGTCCCGAGGACGTCGCGGAGGCCGCCGGGCAGGTCGTCGGTGAGGCGGGGGCGGGGAACGGGTGTCGTGCTCATGCGGTCAGCTCCTCGAGCTCGTTCGCGGGGAGGGCGGCGCGGAGCATCGCGAGGCCCCGGGAGACCTGGGCCTTGACGGTGCCCTCGGGTCGTCCGAGGACCTCGGCGAGCTCGGCGTAGGACAGGTCGTCGACGTGACGCAGCACCACGGGGATGCGGTACCGGTCGGGGAGGGTGGCGAGGAGCGCGGCGATGCGCTCCCGGTCGGCGATGACGGCGGCGACGTGCGCCGGGTCGGTGGCGTCGCTCGCGGCGGGCTCGCGCCCGGCCTCCACGAGCGGCTCGAGGGGCGTGGTCGGGACCGGGTGGCGCCGGACGCGGTTGCGGCACAGGTTGACGACGATCGTCGCCAGCCAGGCGCGCAGCCGCAGCTCGCGGATCCGTTGCGGGTCGTAGCCGCCGAGGGCGCGGTAGGCCCGGACGAGCGCGTCCTGGGCGACCTCCTCGGCGTCGTGCGGGTTGCCCAGCACGCGCAGGGCGATCGAGTAGCACCGGTCCACGTGCGCCTCGACGAGGTGCTCGAACGTGCCGTCGAGGTCGCGCGCGAGGCGTTCGGTGAGCTCGGAGTCGTCCATCAGGGTGTTCAACCCGCCCGGGCCGCGTGGGGTTGCATCTGCGCCCGATCGTAGCGCTCCCGGGACGCGCCGCCGCCGACGCCCAGCCGTCTCCGATGCGGGCCGGGGTCGCATGGCACAATCCACGCCAATGCGCGTCGACGACCGCTTCGATGACCTCGTCACCAGCCTCGGCGGGTTCTACCGCACGTGGTACGTGTACGTCGGGCTCGAGCTGGGGCTGTTCCAGCGGCTGCGCGACGCCGGTTCGAGCGGCCTCACCGCCGACGAGCTCGCCCAGCGCACCGGGACCGAGCCGCGGCTCGTCCACGACTGGTCGTGGGGCGCGGACGCGCACGACCTCGTGGCGATCGACGCCGGCCGGATCACGATGCCCGAGGACATCGCGGTCGTCCTGCTCGACGCCGACCGCTCCGAGTACCTCGGCGGGCAGTTCCTCCACGCCGCGATCGGCAGCCTGGACTACGCGCACCTGCTGGAGGTGTTCCGGAGCGGCACGCCCGTCGAGGGGCGGCCGGACCGCTACCGCGCCGCCATCGAGCGGCTGACCGTCCAGGACATCGCCGTGTTCTTCCAGGAGCTGCTCGCGTCCGTGCCGGAGCTCGTCGTGCGGCTCCAGCCCGGCGCCCGGATCCTCGACGTGCACTGCGGCGGCGGCCGCTGGCTGATCGCGATGGCGCGCCGGTTCGCCGGGCACGACCCTGGTCGGCGTCGAGTTCGAGCCCGACTCGGTCGCCCGCGCCCGGGCAAACGTCGCCGCGGCCGTGCTCACCGAGCGGATCACGATCGAGCGGGGCGACGTCGCGGCGGTCGGCCACGCGCACGAGTTCGACCTCGCCTACTTCCAGTACGCGCTCCACCAGCTCGCCGACGCGCCCGCGGCGCTCCGGTCCGCGTGGGAGGCGCTCGGCCCGGACGGCTGGCTCGTGACGCTCGACTGGTACATGCCGTCCGAGCCCGACGAGCTCCGCAGCCGCCACGGCGAGCTGATCGCGGGCGTCCAGCTCGACGAGCTCGTCCAGGGCACGCGGCTCGTCTCCCGCAACGAGGCGCTCGCCTGGTTCGCCGCCGCCGGGATCCCCACGCCGGAGCTGATCGACCTGCCGTCGGGCGCCAGCGCGATCATCGCCCGCCGCTGACCGCGACCGTCGGGCTGACACGGGTCCGTCCGGCTGACACGGCCGTGTCCCGCCCGCCGGTCCGCGGGGTCCGGGACTGCCACCCGCCGTGACTAGCATGGGCCGGTGACCCGCTACACGACGCTCGACGACGCGACCATCCGGGCGCTCGAGCGCCACGAGACGCAGGCCCACGCGATCCCGAGCCGCGAGATGCGCGACCTCGGCGACGCGTACGTCCTGTACGACGCCCGCGACCGCGACCCGTTCTGGAACCGCATGGCGAGCGTCCGCTGGCCGGCGGCGCCCGACGCGTTCGACCTGCCGGCTGGCGGAGGCGCTCGCGCTGTTCGGCGTCCTCGGCCGGGTGCCGCACATCTGGCCGTCGCCACGCCACTCGGCGCCCGCGGACCTCGTCGAGCGCCTCCGCGCGAACGGCTTCAGCGAGGCCGGGGAGGGGCACGTGATGGTGCTCGAGGACCCGGGCGAGCGCGGCGACACCGGTGCCGTCCGACGAGCTCGGGGCGGGCGTGACGCTGCTCGCCGTGCACGGCCCGGACGACGCGCAGCCGGGCGACCTCGACGACGTGGGGCTCGTGCTCGCGGAGTCGTTCGGGGCGCCGCCCGCCGCGTGCCGCCGAGCTCGCCGCGGACCTCCGGCTGACGCTCACCGATGACCGGGTGCTGCTCGTGCTCGCGCGGGTGGACGGGGAGCCCGCCGCGGTCGCCAAGGCGACGACGTTCGACGGGTTCACCTACCTGTCGTCGATCGGGACGCGCGAGGCGTTCCGGGGACGCGGGCTGGCGCGGATCGTGACCCGCCAGGCGATGGCCCTCGGCAGCCGTGGATCGCGCTACGCGTACCTCGGCGTGTGGACGGGCAACGAGCCGGCGCTGCGGGTGTACGGCGACCTCGGGTTCGCCTCGCTGGGCGTCTCGCCGGACCTGCTGCTCGCATGATGCGCTGGGCGCGCGTCACCTGGCAGGTTCCCGACCCGGCGACGTTCGCGCCGGCGCTCGCCGCGCGGCTGGGGACGACGGCACGGGCGGGCGGCGGGCTCGGGCCGCGACGCGTGGACGATCGACCTCGGGTCGGCGTGGCTCGAGGTCCGGCCGTGGCTGCGGGAGTCGCCCACGGACCATCCGCTCCCCGGCGGGCGGCTCGTGCTGGAGCCCGTCGGCGGCGGCGAGCCGACGCCCGAGGAGGCGGCGGTGACCGACGACGACGAGACCGCCGGCACGACGCGCCCGCTGCGGCTGGCCGGCCTCGGCTGGGCGACCGTCGAGCTCGACCGCGCCGCCGACGAGCTCGGCATGTGGCTGGGCGAGGCACCCGACCCGGACGCGCCGGACGCCGCCGACCCGCTGCTGGGGGCGCGGGCGCGGGTGCGCGACGCGGGCGGGCTGCCGGGCGACGCGGTGCTCCTCCTCGAGCCGTCCACCGAGGGCCGGCTCGCCGCGTCGCTCGCCCGCGACGGGGAGGGTCCCGCGGCGCTCTACCTCCGGCCGGCAGCGGGCCTGCGTGCCTGGGCGGCGGACGCCCGCGCCCGCGGCGTGACGCTCAGCGCCCGGCGCATCGGGCCGCTCGGCGGCTCGGTGCTCGTCGCCGGCGGGCCCGTTGCCGGGCCGCACCTCGTGATCGTCGACACGCACGCTGCCCGTGCGTCGCGGACGCCTGCCGCGGGTACCATCGCGCCATGAACGACGTCGCCCAGCTCACGATCCGGCCCGCGGCCGAGGACGACGCGGAGCGGCTCGCCGCCCTGCTGACCGACGAGGGCTACCCGGCCGGACCGAGCGACCTCGAGCGCCGGATCCGCGGGTTCGCCGCGCCCGGCACGCAGGTGCTCGTCGCGGAGCAGGCGGGCGAGGTGCTGGGCTTCATCGCGTTCGCGCTCGTGCCCCGGTTCGAGACCGAGGACCGGTTCATCCGGGTCGTCACCCTCATCGTCGACCCCGGCGCGCGCGAGCGCGGGATCGCCAAGGCGCTGCTCGCCGACGTCGAGCGCGTCGGCCGCGACGAGGGCGTCGCGTTCCTCGAGGTCACCGCGGGGCACCACCGGCCGGACGCGCGCCACCTGTTCGAGTCCGTGGGCTACGACGCCACCGTCACGACGTACCTCCGCAAGCGGACCTGACGGCCGGTCCAGCCCGGCGATCCCGCCGATGACGTTCCCCCGGCTGCGCCTCCGCGACGAGGTCGCGGGCCTGCTCGACCTGCCGTGGGAGCTGCCGCTCAAGCAGTGGCAGGCGACCGGCCACGCGTTCCGCGAGCTGCCGGTCGGTCCGTCGCGGCACCTCGTCCGGTTCCTCGTCGCCAACGGCCTCGTGTACGCGCTGAAGGAGCTCCCCGAGGACGTCGCCGAGACCGAGTTCGAGGTCCTGCGCCACCTCGAGGAGGCGGGGCTGCCGGCGGTGCGCGCCCTCGGCCTCGCGGCGCGCTCCGAGCGCGGCGACGCGATCCTCGTGACCGAGTACCTGCGCCACTCCATGCAGTACCGGCGCCTGCTGATGCGCTTCCGCCAGGTCTCGCCCGCGTACCGCGACCGGCTGCTGGACGCGATGGCGCTGCTCCTCGTCGACCTCCATCGCGGCGGCGTCTACTGGGGCGACTGCTCGCTCGCCAACACGCTGTTCCGGCGCGACGGCGACACGATCCAGGCCTACCTCGTCGATGCCGAGACGTCCGAGGTCCACCCGTCGCTCTCGGACGGCCAGCGCCGGTTCGACCTCGACATCCTCGTCGAGAACGTCGCCTTCGGCCTCGCGGACCTCGCGGCGTACCAGGGTCGCGAGGACGACATCGACGCGGCGATCGGCGCGGCCGAGTCCGTCCGCGCCCGCTACGAGGCGGTCTGGGGCGAGCTGTACGACCAGCCCGAGCTCATCCCCGGCGACCGCCAGGCGATCCGGGCCCGGCTGCGGCGGCTCAACGACCTCGGCTTCTCGGTGGACCTCGACGTCGACCCGGTCGGGCCGGCGGGGTCGGTGCGGATCCGGACCTCGGTCACGACCCGCCGCTACCACGCGAACGAGCTCGAGCGGCGGACGAAGCTGCGGACGCTGGAGGGGCAGGCGCGGATCCTGCTCAACGACCTCGCGGAGTACCACGCCTGGCTCGAGTTCTACGAGCGCCGCGCCGTCCCGCCCGAGGAGGCCGCCGCAGCGCTGGCTGCGCGAGGTCTACCGGCCGACGCTCGCGCAGATCACCGGGCTCGTCGGGCCCGGACCGCGACCTCGTCCAGGCCTACTGCGACGTCCTCGAGCACAAGTGGCTGCTGTCGGAGCTCGAGCAGCGCGACGTCGGGCTGCGGGCGGCGATCGAGTCGTACGTCGCCGAGGGGGCGCCGGCCCCGGAGCGGACGGATGCCGGCCTGGACAGCGTGCTCGACTCGCTCGACGTGGAGGCCGACGACCCCGACTGGGCGGGCGGCGGCTCGAGCTAGCGGCTCGGGCGGGCGCTTCGGGTGTGGGCCTCAGCCCTCCCAGCGCTCGCGGTGGAGGACGTCGTCCTGCGACCGGCGGCCGCCGGGCTTCGGCGGGGCGGTGAGCACGGACGGGTCGGCCGGGTAGCCGAACGAGAGGATGTACTCGCAGTGCATCCCGGCCGGCAGGCCGAGCAGCTCGCGGGCCCGCTCCTGCTCGTAGACCGTCGCCGGGCACGAGCCGACCCCGAGCTCCCAGGCGACGACCATCATCTGGGCCGCGGCGCCGCCCAGGTCCCACATGACGGACAGCGGCTGCCCGGCGTCCCGCGGCTCGGGCGTGACGAGCGCGATCGCGACGGCCGCGCCCGCGATGTGCCCGGCGTACGGCCCGAGCGTGGCGAGCTCGGCGAGGTGTGCCCGGTCCTCGACCGCGATGAACGCCCAGCGCTGCTGGTTCTTCGAGCTGTGGGCCCGCCGGCCGGCGGCCACGATCCGGTCGAGGTGGGCCGGCTCGAGCGGCCGGCCGTCGAACTGGCGGACCGCGCGCTTCGTCCGGATCGCGTCCCAGGCGCTGGTCACGGGGCCGCCGCCTCGCGCCGCCGGACGAGCCGGGCGAGCGACCGGAAGCCGCCGGGCTCCTCGTCCAGCGTCACGAGTCGCTCGGGGTCGGGGAGCCGCTCGGCGGGGACGGCCTCGGCGACGCGGGCCGCCTCGTCCGGCGCGAGCGGGCCGCCGAGGAACGTCGTGAGGAAGCGGGCGATCACGGCCCGGTACGCGGGGAACTCGTACAGCCAGGAGTGCCGGCCGCCGTCGACGATCAGCGTCTCGGTCACGGCATCCGGACGGGCGGCACGGCGGATGGCGGCGAGCCGGCCGAGGTCCGCGACCGGCACCACGCCGTCGTCCGTGCCATGGACGAGCAGCACCGGGACGCGGATCGCGCGCACCGCGTGGCTCGCGGACACGGACGCGATCGTGTGGCCGCGGGGCCGGAGGTAGACGCGGGTGGTGAGCCACGCGAGCGGCCACGCGAGGACGCCGGGGATCGGCAGCCGGGCGAGCCGGAACGTCTGGCGCGTGAGGCGGCTCGGGTCCGCGGGCGCGGCGAGCGCGATGACCGCGTCCACGTCCGGGTCGGACGCGGCGGCGACGAGCGAGCCGGCGGCGCCCATCGAGTGGCCGAGGATCCCGATCGTCGTGACCTCCGGCCGGTCGCGCAGCGCCGCGACGGCCGCCCGCGCGTCGAGCGCGTACTCGCCGACCGACATCGGCAGCACCTCGGGGCCGTTCGCGCCGTGGCCGCGGACGTCGATGGTGAGCGCGTGCATCCCGATCGCGTGGAGGATCTGCGCGTGGGGGAGCGTGCGGTCGCGCGCCGACTCCCAGCCGTGGACGAGGACGACGCCCGGCGCGGGATCGGGGCCGGCCGGGATCCACCACGCGGGGAGGCGGAGCCCGTCGTGGGTCGGGATGTCCAGCGCCTCGAACGACAGGCCGAGGGACGAGGGGTCGTGCGCGGGCGGGAAGCGCTTCGGGTACCCGGCCCGCACCCGGTAGACGAGCGCGAACCGGTAGGCCGCCGCGAGCGGCAGCGTGGCAAGCGCGGCGAGCAGGCCCGCACGACGGGCCCGGCGGAGCGGGGTCACGGGCACAGGGGACCGCGAGCCGCCTCGGATGTCAAGCAGGGACGCGCCGGCGCCCGCTACGCTCCGTGGGTGGAACCCGTCGCGTCCCCGGCCGAGGCCCCGCTGCTCCGCCCCGAGGTCGAGGGCGAGCGCGCCACGCGGCGCCGTGTCGCGGCTGCCGGCCGGCCATGGCGGATCCCGATGCGGGGCCGCGACCCGCTCGAGGCCCATCGCAGCGCGACCCCGCTCGAGCTGTTCTTCGACCTCGTGTTCGTCGTCGCCGTCGCGCAGGCCGCCCTCGGGCTCCACCACTCGATCGTCGACGGGCATGTCCTCGACGGCGTGCTGCTCTACCTCGTCGTGTTCTTCACGATCTGGTGGCCGTGGGTCAACTTCACCTGGTTCGCGTCGGCGTTCGACACCGACGACGTGCCGTACCGCCTGCTCACGTTCGTCCAGATGACCGGTGTCCTGATCGTTGCCGCGGGCGTGCCTCGCGTGTTCGAGTCATTCGACTTCTCGATCGCCGTGGTCGGCTACGTCGTGATGCGGATCGCCCTCGTCGGGCCAATGGCTGCGCGTCGCGCGCGAGGAGCCACGCTACCGGGCGACCGCGATGCGGTTCGCGATCGCGATCACGGTCGTCCAGGCGCTGTGGATCCTGCGGCTCGCGATCCCGGGACCGGTCGGGATCGCCGTGTTCCTCGTCCTCGGGGTGGCCGAGCTGCTCATCCCCGCGTGGGCCGAGCGGGCGGGGGAGCAGCGCCGTGGCACCCGGAGCACATCGCCGAACGCTACGGGCTGTTCACGATCAACGTCCTGGGCGAGGGGGCGCTGGCGGCGACCGTCGCGGTCCAGCAGGCGATCGGCGGAGCGGCGTGTCGCTGGCGCTGTGCATCGTCGCCGCCGGCGGCACTGCTGCTCCTGTTTGCGTTGTGGTGGGCGTACTTCAAGCTGCCGACGGCCGTCGGCCATCACCTGCGGCTGCGGGCGCAGCTCGTGGAGCTACTGGCCTACGCGGTGTTCGCCTCCATCGCCGCGCTCGGCGCCGGGATCCAGGTCGCCGTCGAGGGCGTGACGGATCCCGATCACGTCGTCCCGCGGCTGGCCGCGCTCGCCGTGGCGATCCCCGCGATCACGTACACGGCGGCGGTCGCCGTCTCCATCACCCGGGCGAGCCGGGTCGGGCGATCGTCCTCGTTCTCCCGTCGGCGGTCGGGGTGCTCGTGCTCGCGCTCGTGGCCGGATCGATCGGCGTCCCGCTGGCCGTGCTGCTCATGGGCCTGCTCGTCGCCGCGTCGACCGGGTGGCACGTCGCCGGGGTCCACCGCGCAGCGACTGCCTGACCCGCCTCGCGAGCGGCACGGCACCCCCGGTTACACTCGGGGGATGCCCGCCAAGGACCCGCATCTCGTACTCGGCGTCGAGCCCGGCGCCTCGCCGGACGAGATCAAGGCCGCGTGGCGCGCCCTTGCCCGGCGCCATCACCCCGACCTGATCGGCGACGACCCCGAGACCGCGCAGCGTGCCACCCGGCGCATGGCCGAGATCAACACGGCGTATGCGGCGCTGACCCGGGCGGGCGAGACGCAGGAGGCACAGCGGCGAGCGGCGAGCCGCCGGGCGAACGGCTCGGCCGGCGGCGCCCGGCGGCCCCGGGCACCGCGGGGCGCACGGGCGGACCGCCGCCGCCGCCGAAGACGCCACCGGTCACCGGCCGGCTCGACCTCTCGGGCAACGTCTGGCCGCGGAACCAGACGACGTCGCCGCCCGGCTCGCGCATCCCGCTCAGCGGCCAGCCGCCGCTCCGCTGGGACCGTTCCGAGCCCGAGCTTCGCGCATCGCAGCCGTCAGGCCCGATGGAGATCCGCCGCGACCCGCGCTACGTGCCGCCGGTCGCACCGCCGCTCGATGACGCGCTCGTCGTCGAGGTCGAGTTCGGCAAGTTCCATGGCCACACCCTGGGCGAGATCGCCGCGTTCGAGCCGTCGTACATCGACTGGCTGGCGGGGACCGTCACGCGCGACCCCGAGCTGGCCCTGGCGGCCCGCGTCATCCGCGACGAGCTGGACCGGCGGGGGATCATCCGGACGACGCGGCCGGCTCGGCCGGGCTGGCAGTCGAACCCGTACCGCTAGCGAGCGGCCGTCCGGCCGGGAGTCGGTCGTCGCCCAGCGGGGCACACCTGCAGATGCTTCGATCACCGTCGAACTTCTCGCCAGCCTGAGCGGGAGCCGAGCGGCGACTGTGAAGACGCTGAGCGTCGGGCGTGAGGCAGCTGAGCGTTCGGCGGCTGAGCGTTCGGCGGCTGCGGGCGCCTGTGAGCGGAGCCCGAGCGGGTCCTGTGAGGACGCTGAGCGTTCGGGTGCTGCGGGCGCCTGCGATCGGCTTGAGCGGAGCCTGTGGGCCACCTGCGCAAACCCTGTGAACAGTTCGATGCTGATCGAAGTATCTCGAGGGGTGCGATTCCTCGCGCCGGGCGCCGGCGGGGATCGGCCCGGGGCCCTGGCCGCGACCGGCGCCGATTGCGCCGGAAAACGAACGTGCCCCCGGCATAGCGCCGGAGGCACGGATGAAGCCCGATCAGTGCTACCGACCCGCGACTCGGGCCTGCTGGCCGGAATGACCGTGGTTACTCGACTCGTGGTCGTGGACTCGGTTCCCCCGGGCTCGTCGAGCGTCCCCGACGGCCGGGTCGTCCGGTCCATTGACCCGTGGCCGACGCCCCAGGTTTCCCCCGGATTGTCGCGGGATCGGTGCGTTGCGAACGCGGACATCAACGTACGGCCGTACTCCGTAGAGAGCAATGGGCCGCCGGTCCCGTCTAGAGCATTCACATCGTCAGGCGCACGCTGGCACCGCCCGGACCATCGAGCCAGGGGGTCGGGCGACCATCGCCTCGCTAGGGAGGTCGCCGCATCGGCGGCTCGGACGCGACGTTCCGCAACCCCCGGTACGCTCGGGGGCATGCGCGTCACCGCCGCTCTCGTCGCCGGACTCGCCCTGGCCCTCGCCGTCGCCGCGTGCGGGCGCGAGACACCGGTCGCGAGCTTCGACCCGGCGTCCGCGTGCGAGACCGACGGCCGCTTCGCCGGCGCCTATCCGGACCTCGAGGCGCTGCTTCCGACCGCGTTCGAGGGCAAGGCGCCCGAGACGGTGGACTCCGGCCGGAGCTGCACCGACGCGGCGCTGGGCACGCTGGCCGGAGCCGGCGTCGACGGGCTGCGCTTCGCCGGGGCGACGTGGGCGCTGGGCGGCACGAGCGGAGTCACCGTCGCCGTGTTCGAGGGGGACGGGCTGGACGCGGCCAAGCTGCTGACGTTCTACGAGGACGGTGCCCGGAACGCCCGCCGGACCGAGAAGCTCCAGGTGTCCGACACGACCGTCGGCGGGGCAGATGCGAAGCGGCTCGACGTCCTCGGCTCGGATGGCACGGGCCAGACGATCGTCACCTGGCCGGCGGACGCAGCCGGGCCGGGTCAACGTGCTGCTCGCCGCTGATGTCGGCGACGCGCGGGTGGCCGAGGCGCTCGAGGCGCTGGGCGGCGACTGAGGCGCGCGCGACGGAGCGGACATCAGTCCCCGGCCGGCAGCCCCCAGAACGGCCCACGCAGCCCGACCGAGCGGAAGTACGCCGCGGCCTCGGCCGGCTCGCGACGCCGGTAGCCCACGTCGAGCCGGCCCGCGTACCAGTCCTTCGCGAGCCGCCAGACGGTGGCGAGATCCGTCGCGTAGCCGCGCTCATGCCCCTCGCGGGCGAGCCACCGAGTCGAGGCAGCCCTCGTCGCAGAACACCCGCTGGTTGCCGCAGGTGAACAGGACGTCGTCCCAGATCCGCGTCACCGGGACGAGGAAGTGGGCGACCTGGTCGCCCTCGGGCGGCGCCTCGCTGGTCACGGTCCACGCATGCGGCCGCCCGCAGGCCGGGCAGGTCGTCGCGACGAGGACCGACGGCTCGCCGGGGACGAGGTTCGGGATGGCGAACGAGTCCCACACGCAGCCGCCCCACCACAGCGTGTGCGTGCCCTTGACCGAGAACCCGAAGTCGATCGTCCCGAACGGGTGGGCGAGGGCGATGGCGCCCGTGTCGTCGAGCACGAGGTGCCGCTGGTCGTGGAGCGAGCGCAGGCCGGCGCGCGACCTCGTCCGCCGACGACGTCAGGCTGCGAAGCGAGCGTCTCGACGTCCGGCGCGCGCCCGGTCGAGGCGAGCGAGCGGTAGACGGCGACGCGCAGCGCTTCGAGATCGAGGGCCATGGGACGGAGCGTACGCGACCGCCGGTGCTAGAGTCCCGGCCATGAGCGACCGTCCCGACGCCTGGGGCCCGCGCCGGCGGGGCTGGCGGATCGAGCGCCTCACGCCCTCCCTCGAGCGGCTGCCCGAGCGCCACGAGCGCTTCGCGACGCTCGGCGACCTGCCCGTCGACGGCCTGTACGGCCCGTGGGACTGGGAGGCTGCGGGCGCCGACGGCGAGGCACCGGGTCCCGGCGGCCCGACGGCCGTCGACCACCACGGCGAGCCGCTGCGCGACGGCGCCGGCCGCTACGCCGACGTCGACCCGGTCCGCGACATCGGCCTGCCGGGCGAGCCGCCGTTCACCCGCGGCATCCACCCGACCGGGTACCGCAGCCGCCCGTGGACGATGCGCATGTTCGCCGGGTTCGGCTCGGCCGAGGACACGAACGCCCGGTTCCGGCAGCTGCTCGCCGCGGGCCAGACCGGCCTCTCGATCGCGTACGACATGCCGACGCTCTACGGCTACGACACGGACGATCCCGAGGCCGAGGGCGAGTTCGGGACGTGCGGCGTGGCGGTGTCCAGCCTCGCCGACATGGAGCAGCTGCTCGACGGGCTGCCGCTGGAGCAAGGTCTCGACCTCGATGACGATCAACTCGCCGGCGGCGCCGATCTGGGCGATGTACATCGTCGCGGCCGAGAAGGCGGGCGTGCCGCGCGCCGCGCTCGAGGGCACGACCCAGAACGACATCCTCAAGGAGTTCGTCGCCCAGAAGGAGTTCCTGTTCCCGCCCGAGCCGTCGATGCGCCTCGTCGTCGACACGATCGAGTTCGGGACGCGCGAGATGCCGCGCTGGAACACGGTCTCGATCAGCGGCTACCACATCCGCGAGGCGGGCTCGACCGCGGTCCAGGAGCTCGCGTTCACGATCGCGGACGGGATGGCCTACGTGGAGGCGGCGATGGCCCGCGGCCTGCGGGTCGACGACTTCGCGCCCCGCCTCTCGTTCTTCTTCAACAGCCACAGCGACTTCTTCGAGGAGATCGCCAAGTTCCGCGCCTCGCGCCGGATCTGGTGGAAGCTCATGAGCGAGCGCTACCGGGCCGAGAACGAGCGCTCGACGTGGATGCGCTTCCACACCCAGACGGCCGGCGTGAGCCTCACCCCGCAGCAGCCGCTCAACAACCTGACCCGAGTCGCGACCCAGGCGCTGGCCGCGATCCTGGGCGGGACCCAGAGCCTCCACACCGACGCGTACGACGAGGCGCTCGCCGTCCCGACGGCCGAGGCCGCGCTCCTCGCCCTGCGCCAGCAGCAGGTCATGCTCGAGGAGACCGGCGTCGCATCGACCGTCGACCCGCTCGGCGGCTCGTGGTTCGTGGAGGCGCTCACCAACAAGGTCGAGCGCGAGGTCTGGCGCTACCTCGACGAGATCGACCGGCGGGGCGGGATGGTCGCCGCGATCGCCGAGGGCTACCCGCAGCGCGAGATCGCCGACGCCGCGTACCGGTTCCAGCGCGAGTTCGACGCGGGCGAGCGGGTGATCGTCGGCGTCAACGGCTACACCAACGCCGAGCCGATCCGCGTGCCCGTGCTCGCGGTGCCCGAGGGCTCGCTCGAGCGACACATGGCGCGGCTCGAGCGGACGCGCGCCGAGCGCGACGCCGAGGCGGTCGCGGCCGCGCTCGCGGGCCTGCGCGAGGCGGCGTCGCGGCCCGGCTCCAGCGACTCGAACCTCATGCCCCACTTCATCCGCTGCGCCGAGGCGTACGCGACGCTCGGCGAGCAGTGCCTCGTGCTGCGCGAGGTGTTCGGGGAGTACCGGGAGCCGGTCGCGGTCTAGGCACCGCCGGCGCAGGGAGGAGCTCGATGACGACGCCTGGGCGCTTCGCGGGACGGGCCGTCGTGCCGCTCGACGAGCTGGACCACACCGCCCACGCCCACGAGGTGGAGGGCGCCGACCTCGGCGAGGGCGACGTGCCGTTCTCGGTGATCCTCGTCCACGGCGGGCCCGGCACGGGGCCGCGCGTCCATCGCCACCCGTACCCGGAGGTGTTCGTCGTCGAGGCGGGCGAGGCGACGTTCCGGCTGGGCGACGAAGACGTCGTGGTCGGCGCGGGCCATGTCGTCGTGAGCCCATCGGGCGTCCCGCACGGGTTCCGGAACACCGGCACGGGCGAGCTCCGGCTCACCGCGATCCACGGCGCCGGACGGTTCGACACCGAGTGGCTCGAGGGCGACGATCCCGTCTGGACGTCGCCGCCGCGCGGGTAGGCGCCTACGATGAGGGCATGTACTTCGACGCCCTCTCCTTCCTCGAAGACGAACGCGAAACGTTCCGGCCGTACGAGGCGCTCCTGGACCTCACGGACGAGCAGCTCGAGCGCCCGGTCGAGGCCGCGCACGGCTGGACCGGCCGGGACCTGATGGGCCACCTCCTGTCCGGGCAGGAGTGGGCGCTCGCGGCGGCCAAGGAGCTCGCCGTGGGCGAGACGAGCGCGACGAAGGAGCAGGTGGACCGCGACTGGGACGCCTCGCCCGACGCCGGGCGACCGGATCAACGCCGAGCACCTCGCGCGCTTCGCCGCCCTCCCGATGGCCGAGCTCCGCAACCTGTTCGGCACGACGGCGGGCGAGCTCCGCGGCTACCTGACGGTGGTGCCCGAGTCGCGCTGGATCAAGCACGCGGATCACCAGAACTGGTTCTTCGCCGAGACCATCGAGCACTACGAGGACCACACCAAGGACCTCGCGGCGATCCTGGAGGCGGCGCGATGACGTCGGGGAGCGGCAACGGCCACGTGCCGCCGGGCGCCGAACGGGGCCGAGGACCTCGGTCGAGGCCGCGCTCGACGCGCTGGATGCCGAGCCGCTGGACCCGGCCGAGGCGGAGGCAGGGGCCGCCGCTGCCGGCGACGAGGTCGACGAGACGCTCGACGAGCGGGTCGAGGCGGTGATCGACGACCTGGGTGGCGTCGAGCGGTCGCCGGGACGGGGATGCGCTGCGCTACGTGGTCGGTGGCCGGGTGTTCGCGACGCTCGATGGCGACCGGCTCGAGGCCGCGCTCGACGCGGCCGTCGCGAAGGCCGCGCTGCGGACGCCCGACACGGCGGCCTCGCCCGCGGGCGCCGGCTGGATCGCGTTCGCCCCGGGACCGTGGACCGCTACGCGCTGGACCGCGCCGAGGCCTGGGTCCGGTTCGCCCACCGCCACGCCTCGGGTCGCTGACGGGCTGCTCGGCCTGACGTGGCGGCCCGCCGCTGGGCGGGTGCAGGGTGCAGCGATCGCACGGAACGACCGGCGGGCGGCGCATCCCTGCACTGAACGCCTGACGAGCGCGCCGATCAACCGCCTGGCGGCGTTGTCGTGCGGCGAGCGCACGGTACGACCGCCCAGCGGTCGGCGGCCCGTCGCGGCCCGGACATGACGCGACCCCGGTCGGGGACCGGGGTCGATCGATGCGGAAGCTGGACCGGCGCGAGGCCGGTGGCGCGTCAGGCGGGCTTGGGCGCCTCGAGGCCGGTGAGCTGGAACGCCTGCTCGAGCTGCTCGAGCGGGCGGAAGCCCACGACGCCCTGCGGCTGCGCGCCGGGCTTGAAGTACGCGATCGTCGGGATGCTCATGATCCCGAACGCCTGCGACAGGCGGGGGTTCGCGTCGACATCGACCTTCACCACGTCCACGACGCCGTCGTACTTCGCGGCGAGCTTCTCCATCTCCGGTGCGACCATCTTGCAGGGTCCGCACCACGTCGCCCAGAAGTCGACCACGACCGGCTTGTCGTTGTTGAGGACGAGCTCCTCGAAGGTGGCATCCGTCGCGACCTTGATCTCCGCCACGAGGCGGCTCCTTTCTCCTGCCGGAGCAGGACCTCCCAACGCCCTCAGCGGGCGAGCGATTGCAGTAGCTGGCAGGCCTCGAGGACCTTGGGATCCGCGAGGCGGTAGTACACCGTGCTCCCGTCCCGGCGGGCGGTGACGAGTCCGGCCGAGCGCAGCACCGAGAGGTGCTGGCTCATGTTCGGCACCTGGCACGCGACCCGCCCGGCGAGCTCGCCCACGGATGCCTCGCCACCGGCGAGGGACTCGAGGACGCACAGGCGCTTGGGATCGCCGAGTGCTCGGGCGACGGCGGCGGACCGCTGTCGCTCTTCCTCGGACGTGGCCAGGATGTCGATCACGAATCCAGTCTCTCACTGGTTGCGCAAGAACGCAAATAGAACGCTCCGGCGATCCATCGGCGTATGCTCCGGCCGTGAGCGCGCGAGCCGTGACCCTCGATGGAATCCGCGAGACGCGTGCCCGGCTCGGCGACCGGATCCACCACACGCCGCTGCTGTCGTCGGCGACCGCGGCCCGGGTCGCGGGCGAGGCGAGCGGCGCCCGGCTCGCCGACGGGCAGCTGTACCTCAAGGCCGAGCATCTCCAGAAGACCGGCTCGTTCAAGCCGCGCGCGGCGCTGTCGCGGATCGAATCGCTGACGCCCGACGAGCGGCGCCGTGGCGCGATCACGATCTCGGCCGGCAACGCGGGCCAGGCGTACGCGTGGGCCGGTCGCGAGGCGGGCGTGCCGGTGACGGTCGTGATGCCCGCGGGCGCCGTGGCGTCCAAGGTCGCGGCGTGCCTCGAGTACGGCGCCGAGGTCGTCCTCCACGGCACGCACGTCGGCGAGGCGATGCAGCGGATGCACGAGCTCACCGAGGAGCACCAGCTCACGATCGTCCATCCCTACGACCAGCCCGAGGTCCTGCTCGGCAACGGCTCCTGCGGCCTCGAGCTGCTCGAGGACCTGCCCGACGTCGACGTCGTCGTGATCGGCGTGGGCGGCGGCGGGCTGCTGGGCGGGGTCACCGTCGCGCTCAAGGAGTCGCGTCCCGCCGTGCGCGTGTACGGCGTCGAGCCGGTCGGCTCCGAGGCACTTGCGCGGGGGCTCGCGGCGGGGGAGCCGGTGCCGGTGACGCCCGCCAGCGTCGCGGACGGGCTGGGCGCGCCGATCGTCGGCCGGCTCGCGCTCGACGTTGCCCGGCGCTATCTCGACGGCTCGCTGCTCGTCGACGACCCGACCATCCTCGGCGGCCTGAAGTTCGCGCTCGAGCGCCTCAAGCAGGTCCTGGAGCCCGCGGGCGCGGCGGCTCTCGCGGCGGTTCTGACCGGCGCGGTCCCGCTCCGCGACGGCGATCGGGTCGCCGTGATCCTCTCGGGCGGCAACGTCGCCACCGATCGGCTCGGGGAGCTGCTCGCCTCGGCCGCGCCGATCCCGCGGGCCATCACCGTGGGCACGTGACCGAGCCGCTCTCCGACATCCCGGGGCCGCCCGCGCCACCGACGCCCGCGTCGGCGATGCCGCGCTTCGTGTACGACGGCGCGTTCATCGGACCCATGGTCCCGCCGGGCCGGCCGAGCCCGGCCGCGGGCACCGCCATCCCGGCCGCGCCCGTCAGCGAGGCGGTCCTCGCCCTGCCGCTCGGGACGCGCAAGCTCGTCGGTGCGGCGCTCGACCTCCTGACGCGGCCCGACTCCGGCCTGCGCTCGGCGTCGTTCTACCTCGGCCTCCTCGTCCTCGTGACCGTCGCGCCGATCGTGATGCTCGGCGGGCTGGCGGCCACGCTCAGCCTCAACCTGTTCGACCCGTTCGAGCCGTCGCCGCTCGACGGGCCGCTGGTCGCCGCGACGTTCCTCGCGCTGGGCGGGTACTTCGTCGCGGGGGTCGAGGCTCGCGCCCTGGCCACGGCGGTGATCGGCGGCCGCGCCGAGGGCCGGCCGCTGCGGCTGGCCGAATCGATCGCGGTCGCGCGACGCCGGTTCTGGCGGGTGCTCGTCGCGAGCCTCGTCGTGGGCATCACCACCGTCGCGATCGCGGCGGCGATCCAGATCCCGATCGGCTTCGCGCTGGGCAACGTCGAGGAGATCAACTACGGGCTGTCGCTCTTCGTCGGGACGCTCGTCGGCGCGCCGTTCGTGTACGTGCCGGCGGGCATCGTCCTGGGCGAGGTCGGCGCGTTCGAGGCGATCCAGCGCTCGATGCGGCTCGCGTTCGCCCGCAAGCGGCTGGCGGTCGTCGTCGCGCTGTTCGGGATCCTGTCCCAGTTCATCGTCCTGTTCGGGATCTCGATCGGTGCCGACGTCGTCGTCCGCCTCCTCGACGGGACCGGCGTCGCGGAGGCGTTCCCGCCGGCGCTCGTCATCCCGCTGGCCGCCGCGCTGGTGTTCGCGTTCGGCACCCTGCTGTTCCTCGTCGAGGCGATCACCGCCGCGCCCGCCGTGTACGCGTTCGAGGCGCTGACGCACTACACGCACGGGCTCCAGGCGGGGCGCGACCGGCCGGCCGGTGGCGAGACGATCTTCAGCCCGTGGCTCACGCCCGGCCTCGCGGTCGCCGCGGTCTTCGGGCTGTTGCTCGTCGTCGGCGGGCTCGTCGGGCTGGCGAGCTAGCGAGCGCCTACGGCAGCGGGCGCCACGCCCGGGCGAGCAGCAGGCCGACGGCCGCGAACGCCGCCCCGATGCCGACGAACACGACGCTCAGCTCGACCGTCTCGGCGCGCGTCACCGTCGTCGTCGGCAGCCCTTCGAACACTGCCTGGAGCTCGGCTTCGCTCCCGGCCGGCGAGTAGGTCCCGCCGGTCAGGTCGGCGACCGCGCGCAGCGTGTCCTCGTCGATCCCGCGCCGGAACCCGCCCCCGCCGCCGAAGCCACCCTGGCCGCCGAAGTTGCCACCGCCGCCCGCGCCCGGCTCGTTGCCGATCAGCCGGCGCCGGCAGCCCTCGCCGATCTGCCCGCCGTCGTCGGTCCCGAACCCGATCGTGAACACCTTGAGGCCGCGGTCGGCGGCCTGCTCGGCGGCGTCGATCGGCTCGACGCCCGCGTTGTTGGCCCCGTCGGTGAGGAGGACGACGATCGCGGGCGAGTAGGCGCCGGGGAGGACAGGCTCGACCGGCAGGCCCGGGCGGCCGTCGATCTCGGCCGGCGCGACGTTCGGGTCGCTGCCCGCGATCGCGTCGATCGAGGTGAGGATGCCGCTCCCGATCGCCGTGCCACGGCCCACGAGCAGGCTCTCGATCGTGTCCAGCAGGGCGTCCCGGTCATCGGTGGGCTGCTGGAGGATCGCCGCGAACGAGCTGAAGCCGACGATCCCGATCTCGGTGCCCGCCGGCAGGTCGCGGATGAACGCCGACGCGGCGTCCTGGGCGGCCCGCAGCCGGGTCGGCTCGATGTCGTCGGCGCACATGCTCCCCGACACGTCCATCGCCAGCAGGATCGTCGTCTGGTTGGACGGCACGGCGAGCACCGCGACCGGCCGGGTGAGCGCGAACGCCGTCGTGGCGATGCCGGCGAGCAGCAGCGCGACCGGCACGTGGCGCCGCCAGCGTCGTCGCTGCGGGCCGGCCGCCGCGAACAGCGACAGGCTCGAGTAGCGGGCGGCCTGCGGCCGGCGTCGTCCCCGCGCCCAGAGGTACAGGCCCAGGACGAGCGGGACGAGCAGGAGCGCCACGAGGAGCTCGCTCCAGAGCAGGGTCACGGCACGACTCCGGTTCGGGCAAGGGACAGCGCCGTGCCCGTGACGAGCAGCAGCAGCCCGAGCGCGGCGACGATCGCCGTCAGCTCCTGCTCCTCGCTGCGCGAGACGATCCGGCGCTCGAGATCGGTGTAGACGGTGCCTGCCGGGTCGGCGTCACCGGGCGCGACGTACGTGCCCGCGGTGACGTCGGCGATCCGGGTGAGCGTGGCCTCGTCCAGCCGCGACTGGACCTGGAACCCGTCGAGGTCGAGCGCGACGCCATCGGTCGTCCCCTGGCCCATCACGACGAACCGCATGCCGCGGTCGGCGGCCAGCTGCGCCGCGGACGCCGGGTCCTGGTCGGTCGTGTTCTCGCCGTCGCTGAACAGGACGATCACCGTCGAGGCGTCGGAGCCGGGCTCGACCGTCGTCGGCGCCTCGGACGGCTCCGGCGAGCGGTTCGAGTAGTAGTCGGCCGGCGTCGCGGCGCGCGACGCCTCGATCGCCTCGACCGTGGACGCGATGCCGTCGGCGAGCGACGTGCCCTCGGTCGGCGCGAGCCGGTCGATCGCGGTCAGCACCGCGGCGGTGTCCTGGGTCGGCGCCTGGACGGTCATCCCGGCGTTGCTGAACGCGACCACGCCGATCACGACGCCCTGCGGCCGCCGCGCGACGATCTCGCGGGCTGTCGCCTTGGCCGCCTCGAGCCGCGACGGGTCGGCGTCGTCCGCGGCCATGCTCGCCGAGACGTCGAAGGTGAGCATCAGCGTGCCCTCGAGCCGCGGGACGGCGATCGTCGCCTGGGGCCGCGCGAGCGCGACGATGAGCACGACGAACGCGGCCGACGACGAGGACGCCGGCGAGCCGGTCGAGGGCGCGGTGCGCCGGCCGGGCGTCCGTCACGGTCAGAGCGTCCCCGACAGCGCCGTGACCCGGCCCCGCCGCCGGGCGTCGATGCGCCGCGCGAGGGCGATCCCCAGCGGCACGAGCACGAGCAGCACCAGCGCGACCGGCCACAGGAACGTCATGCGGGAACCGCCCGTCGGCGCTTGCGCTCGGTGGCCATGCGCACGATCGCGCGCACGAGGTCGTCGTCCGTGGAGATGCTCACGACCTCCACGCCCGAACGACCGAAGGCCGCCTCGAGCTCGGCCTCGCGCGCCTGTGCCGCGGCCGCGAACCGCTCGCGGAACCGCCGGTCGCCCGTGTCGATCTCCAGCTGCTCCCCGGTCTCGGCGTCCTGGACGAGGACGATGCCGACGTCCGGCAGCTCGCGCTCGCGCGGGTCGACGAGCCGGACGGCGAGCAGCTCATGGCGCTGGTTGAGGAGGTGCAGGTGGCGCTCCCAGCCGGGCGTCGAGATGAAGTCGGACACGATCACGACGAGCGAGCGGCGGCGCAGCGTCCGGACGCCCGCCTCGAGCAGGCCGGCGCAGGTCCGTGGCCGGCGTGTGGGTGCGCATCGGCTCGTGGAGCAGCTCGTCGGTGAGGCGCAGGACCGCCGTCTTGCCGGACGCGACCGGGATCGTGCGCCGGCCCTCGCCGCCGTCGACGATCGCGCCGATCCGGTTGCCCCGGCGGGTGAGGACCCGGGCGAGCGTCGTGACGAAGTCCACGAGCACCGTCCGCTTGAGCCGCTCGTCGCCGACCGTCCCGAAGTCCACCGAGGGGCTGAGGTCGAGCAGGAACCAGGCCGTGATCTCGCGGTCCTCGTGGTACTGCCGGATGTAGGGCTCGGTCGTGCGCGCGGTGACGTTCCAGTCGATGTACCGGACGTCGTCGCCGGGCTGGTACTGGCGCAGCCCGGCCAGGTCCACGCCGGGACCCCGGAACAGGCTGCGGTACTCGCCCTGGAGCAGGCCGTCCAGGCGCCGGACGACGTGCCAGTCGAGGCGCTGGAGGACGCGCTCAGGCGCCGGCTGCGACGGCATGCTCTCGCAGGGGAACGGAGGGCGGCGGGACGCGCTGGAGGATCGTGGCCAGGATCCGGTCGGCGGAGATGTCCTCCGACAGCGCCTCGTACGACAGGACGAGCCGGTGGCGCATGACGTCGGCCGCCATGTCGAACACGTCCTCGGGGAGGACGTACTGGCGACCCCGGAGGAAGGCGAGCGCCCGGCCGGTGAGGATGAGGTTGATCGAGGCGCGCGGGCTGGCCCCGAACGTGATGTAGCGCGCCAGCTCCGGCATCCCGAGGCGGCCGGGCGTGCGGGTGGCGACGGCGAGCCGGACCGCGTAGTCGTACAGCGCCGGATCGACGTACACCGCGTCGGCCGCCCGCTGGAGGGTGACGAGCTCGGCCGTCGAGAGCACCTGGTTCACCCGCTCGACCGCGTTCGTCATCCGCTCGACGATCGCGAACTCCTCGGTGGGCGTGGGGTAGCCGACGAGGACCTTGAGCATGAACCGGTCGACCTGCGCCTCGGGCAGCGCGTACGTGCCCTCGGTCTCGATCGGGTTCTGGGTCGCGAGCACGAGGAACGGGTCCGGCACGAGGTGCGAGTCGTGGCCGATCGTGACCTGGCGCTCCTGCATCACCTCGAGCAGCGCGCTCTGGACCTTGGCCGGGGCCCGGTTGATCTCGTCCGCGAGCAGGAGGTTCGTGAACACCGGTCCGAGCGAGGTCGTGAACTCGCCCGTCTTCTGGTTGTAGATCCGGGTCCCGACGAGGTCCGCGGGCACGAGGTCGGGCGTGAACTGGATCCGCTTGAAGTCGCCGCCGATCGCCTGGGCCAGCGTCTTGATCGCCATCGTCTTGGCGAGGCCGGGCACGCCCTCCACGAGGAGGTGGCCGCGGGCGAGCAGGGCGACGATCATCCGCTCGAGCAGGTGGTCCTGGCCGACGATGACCTTCTTGACCTCGTACAGCAGCCGCTCCATCGGCACGGCGTCGGGGCCGGCGGGCTGGGCCAGGGGGTCGTGGTCCACGGATCGCTCCTCGGCTAGTAGTTGGGCAGGCCGGCGCCGCCGCCGGCGACGTCGATGGGCACGGCGAGGCCGATGCCGATGAACACGTGCTGCTCGGTCGGGTTGATGAGGGCGGTGACGATGCCGACGACCCGGCCGTCGCGGTCCAGCAGGGGACCGCCCGAGTTGCCGGGGTTCACGGCGGCGTCGATCTGGATGAGCCCGGTGTGGACGATCTCGGTCTCGGGGTCGCGGAACGATCGCTCCAGCCCGGACACGACGCCGTTGCTCAGCGAGCCGTAGAGCCCGAACGGGTTGCCCACCGCGAACGTCTCGCTGCCGATCTGGAGGGCGGCCGGGGTTGCCGAGGACGGCCGGGACGATGACGGCCGGGACGTTGTCGGGCTGGAGCACGGCGATGTCGTTCTCCTCGTCGGCGCTGGTGATCGTCGCCTCGGCCCGGGTGCCGTCGGCGAACCGGACGGTGATCGTCTCGGCGTCGGCGACCACGTGGAGCGCGGTGAGGATCTCGGCGGCGTCCGTGACCACGACCCCCGTGCCCTGGCCGTCGTCGGTCCGCACGTCGGGGTCGCCGCCCTCGGACTCGATGAGGACGAGCGATGGCCGGATCAGCGCGTAGGCGCCTTCGCCGCGCGCCGGGGGCGGGGTCACGGACTCGAGCGCCGACGCGATCGCGTCGCGCACGTCACCGCGGGTGAGCGGCGTGGTCCGCGGCTGGAGGGACGACCAGGCGAGCACCCCGACGAGCATCAGCCCCGCGCCGAGGATGACCGGTGCCGCGCGTCGGATGGCCCGGCGGCCGCGCGTTCCCCGGGCATCCGCGCGCCTCGGCCGGGGCATCCGGCGGCGTCGGCTCGGGTGCTGGCGCGGGCGGCTCGTCGAGCAGGTAGGTCACGGGGACGCGGCCTCGAGCGTGGCGGAGCAGGCGGAGCGGCTCGGGCGGGAGCGGTGAACGGCGTGCGGGAATTCCCGTCCGTGCGACGCCTGGGCAACGTGAGAGATTCGCATCGTGACGCATCCGTGGTTTCGGGCATCCGACGCGCCGGCGCGCCGTGGATTGCGCGCTCAGTCGATGCCGAGCTGGTGGAGGCGGTCCTCGTCCTCGATGCCCAGGTGGTGCGCGAGCTCGTGGAGGATCGTGATCCTGACCTCGTCGGCGAGGTCGTCCGGCTCGGGGAAGTCCTCCTCCAGCGGCAGGCGGAACAGGATGATCCGGGTCGGGACGGGCAGGTACGCGCCGCCCCACTCGTCGAGCGGGACGCCCTCGTACAGCCCGTACATGGTCTCGTCGGGCCGCATGCCGTTCTCGCGCAGCTGCTCGGCGCTCGGCTCGTCCGCGATGACGAGGGCGATCTCGTCCAGCGCCTCGCGGAACGGGCTGGGGATGCCGGCGATCGCCCGGTCGACGAGCGTGGCGAACGGGACGTGCCGCGTGGCGCGCGGCCGCCGATCGGCGTGACGGGAGCCTCGGCGGCGCTTCGGCATGGCGCCCGTATCCTAGCGGCGATGGCCGTCGATCCCGTGCGCCCGATCGAGCCGTGGGCACCCGACGTCGCCCTGGCGCCCGGGCCGGACCCGGACCGCGAGCCCGAGGGCTTCGTGGTCGCCGCGGACGACGGGTCGCGGCTCCACTTCCTGGACTGGGGCGCGCCGTCCGACGACGACGGGCCCGGCGTGCTGCTCGTGCCGGGGCTGCTCCAGCCGGCCTCGTCATGGGCACCGGTCGCCCGGCGCCTCGCCCGGGCGCGGCGGACGGTCGTCGCGGACCTGCGGGGGCAGGGGCTGTCGGACTCGCCGATGACCGGGTACGACCTCGGGACGCTGGCGTCGGACGCCGTCGCGGTCGCGTGAGGGTTCGGGGCTGCTGGCCGGCGGCCGGATCGTCGTCGCGGGGCACGGGTTCGGCGGGATCGTCGCGCTCGTCGCGGCGGCGGCCCTGGGCGAACGGTGTGCGGGCGTCGTCCTCGTGGACGGCGGCTGGGAGCGGCTGGACGTGACGACCGACGTGGACGTCGACGAGTTCCTGCGCGGCCTCGACGAGCCGCCCGAGGTGCTGCGGACCCTCGACGCCTACCTCGCCGATCGCCGCGGCTACGACCCCTCGACGTGGGACGCCGACCAGGAGCGGGCGGCGCGTGACGGCGTCGTCGAGACGGCCGCCGGGCACGTGGTCCGGGCGGTGCGCCCGCACGTCGTCGAGGCGCTCGTGCACACGATGTTCGGGTGGGACCCGGCTGCCGGTGTCGCGGACGTCGCCTCGCCGGTCGGCGGCGCTCGTCGCGCTCGGCGCAGGCGACCCGGACGCGCGTCTTGCGGAGCTCCGTCGCACGGCGGACGCGCGGGCGGCTGCGGGGTTCGGCCCGATCCGCGTGACCGGCTTCCCGGGCGTCGCGCACAACCTGATGCGCTACCGCCCGGCCGACGTCACCGCCGCGATCCTCGAGATCGCCTGACGCGGCGTCGCCGGCACGGCTAGCATCGCGGGCCATGCGCTTCGTCTACTCGCCGCTGCACCTGCAGCACGACATCCGGACCCAGACGGTGATGGGCGTCCAGGTGGACGCGAACGAGGTCGCCGAGCGGGCGGAGGTCATCCGCACGGCGCTCCTCGCCGACGGCGGGTTCGAGCTCGCCTCGCCCACCGACGCACGGCGCCGAGCCGATCACGGCGGTCCATGACCCGGGCCTGCTGCGGTTCCTCGAGACCGCGTGGGACGACGCCGTCCGCGCCGGGCACGCGTACGACTTCCTGGCGCCCGAGACGATCCCGAACCGCGCGGCGACGGAGGGGATGAGCGCGAGGTACGGCCACGAGACGTCGCGGCCGGACGGGCGCGCCGGCTACTGGGCGCTCGACACGTCCACGTACATCGTCGAGGGCACGTACGCGGCCGCGCGGGCCGCGGTCGACGTCGCCCTGACGACCGCCGACCTCGTCCTCGGCGGCGAGCGCGCGGCCTACGGGCTGTGCCGGCCGCCCGGGCATCACGCCGCGCGCTCGATGTACGGCGGGTTCTGCTACTTCAACAACGCCGCGATCACCGCCGAGGCGATCGCCCGCGAGACCGGCGCCCACGTCTCGATCCTCGACCTCGACTACCACCACGGCAACGGCACGGAGCAGATCTTCTGGCGGCGTGGCGACGTCCTGTACGTGAGCCTCCACGCCCACCCCGACCGGCAGTACCCGTACGTCCTCGGCTGGGAGGACGAGACCGGGGAAGGGGACGGCGAGGGCGCGAACCTCAACATCCCGCTGCCCGCCGGCACGACCGACGAGCAGTACCTGTCAGCGCTCGAGCGCGGCCTGGCGCGGATCGCGGACGAGCCCGGCGACATCGTCGTCGTGTCGCTGGGGTTCGACACGTACGGCAAGGACCCGATCTGCGACTTCGCGCTGACGACGGCCGTCTACCACGAGTGCGGACGGCGGGTCGCCGCGCTCGGCAAGCGGCTGGTCATCCTCCAGGAGGGCGGCTACCACGTCGGCGACCTGGGCGAGAACGCACGCGCCTGGCTGCGCGGGGCCGAGGGCGGGATCCGGTGGTCGGCGCCGTCGACGCGGACTGACGCCCCCGGTCAGACGACGACGTCGACGACGTTCTCGGCCCGGTCGAGGGCGGCGCGGAAGGCGGTCCTCGCGACGAGCAGGCCGCCGGTCCGATAGGGGTCCGTGGCGCGACGCGCGTCCAGCGCCCGGCCGTTGACCCGGATCTCGCCCGGGCCGAAGCCGTCGCCCGCGACCTCGTACCGGAACCGGATGCGGCGGCCCTCGCGCTCGAGGTCGAGGCAGATGCCGTCGGCGCGCCGGGGCAGGACGGGGTCGAAGACCACGTCGTCGTACGCGGCGCGCACGCCGAGGATGTGGTCGGACGAGCTGGGCAAGGAAGATTCCCGGGCCGCTGGAGTAGACCCGCCAGCCGCCCCGGACGCCGACCTCGCCACGGCGAAGGCGCCCGAACCGCCGGCTCGCCTCGGCGCGGTCCGCGAACGCCGCGTCGGAGCTGCTGAAGTACGCGTTCGCCTGGCGTGGGAGGGCGAGCGGCACCGACTGCTCGATGCCGACCGGACACACGGCGAGCAGCCCGTCGAACGCCTCGTCGGCCTGCCCGAGCCGGGTCATCGCCTGGACGTAGCGCAGGTGGGCGTGGACGTACTGGAGGCCGATCTCGCGGCCGAACGAGGCGGCGGACTCGGCCCGGCGGAACAGCGTCTCGGTGCCGCCGCGATAGGCCATCGGACGGTCCATCAGGCGCACGCCGTCAGGAAACGACAGGTGCCGCCGCACGATCGCCATGTGGTCGCGCGCCTGGTCCGGCGTGAACATGCCGCTGATGACGCCCCGGGTCATCGGGATCAGCCGGTAGCGCACGCCGGTTCGCGTGTCGAGCGGGTGGAGGAGGGGCAGGGGACCGTCCGGCCCGAGCTCGACGAGCCCCGCCACCACGCCGTCCGGGACGAGGAGGCGGTTGAAGTCGGCGCGCATCCGCGCGCACAGGTCGGCCAGGCGGTCGACCATCGCGCCATCCGTCGGGCGGCCGCGCCGCTCGAGGGCGACCCGGTAGCGTCCGAGCGTCTCGTAGGCGAGCTCGACGGTCCAGCTGCTCACGAGCCGCTCCGCGAGCGCCGGATCGGCGGGCTGGAGCGTGTCCTCCCAGTCGCCGTGACCGAACCGCAGCAACGCGGTCCCGGGGGCGAACCGGTCCTCGATCCGGTCGACCTGGCGCGCGACGTGCTCGGTGAGCGGCTCCTCGGTGTCGGCGTCCGCGTAGCCGACCCGGGTGTCGAGGAACGCCAGGTCGCCGGACGCCTCGAGGTAGTCGCAGAGCGCCTTGATCGGCCAGATCACGATGTCGCCGTGGCTGTCCGGCGCCCGCACGTCGCGGTACCGGTCGACCATGAACCACTGCGGCCAGTCGCCGGTCTGCCGCTCCTGGCTGGCGTACACGACGCGCAGGACGTCGGCGATCGCCGCGTGGCGGCCCACGGCCGACAGGTACTCCACCGGTCCCTGGCAGACGTCGCGCAGGCCCCACGCGCCGCCGCTGTACTGCTCGAGCCCGTGCGGCGTGGACAGGTGGATGCCGGCGTCGTGGGCGAACCACGGGACGACCTCGTCGAGGCGGGCGATTGCCCCATCGCGGGCCGCGCCGCCGGTCAGGCGAACCATGTCGCCGGCGGGTCACCGGCGCCTGCCGGATCCGGGTCGGCCGCAAGCGTCGGGTCGGCGGCGAGGCGGTCGGCGCGCGAGCCGGCCTCCGCGGCGTCCAGGATGCTGCCGGTGACCGCGAGCCGGAACCTGGTCACCGGCCGGGTGTGCACGCTGATCCAGCCGAGCCGCCGCTCGGTGCCGTCCTCGTGGAGCGCGGCGTCGCCGGTGATCCGCGTGACGTCGTCGCGGTCCGGCGTGACGACGATGAACACCGCGTCGGGGTACTGCGTCGCGAGCGGCGTGTCCGGGTTCGGCCGGATGGTCGACCCGCCCGCGCGCCTCGTCGATCTCGATCGTGGGCGGTGGGCCGTGCTCGTCCTGCCCGGCGACGATGGCGTCGGTGACCAGCAGCTCGATGGGGCCGCCGCGCTCGACCCGGATGTCGAGGACGCAGGCCGGCTCCCCGGCCCGCGTCTCGAGGCGGATGTCCAGGACGCGCTCGCCGTCGTCGTAGCGCCAGCGGGCGCCGTGCGGGGTCATCGCGAACGCGGAGGGCACGCCGAGCATCGCCCACCCGTTGCCGTCGCGGACGAAGATCCGGCGGCCGCTGCTGCGCACGATGCCGAGGGGATCGCGGCGAACCGTGAGCAGCCGGTTGAACACGCTGTTGCCGATCGCCAGCTGCGAGCCGAACACCCCGTCCATCCACGCCGTCACCGTCAGCGTCTCGTCGTCGGGGAGGAGCGCCGTCCCGCTCCGGAGCAGGTGCCCCGTCGGGCGATCCTGGAGGAGCTCCTTGGCCCGCAGCACGACGTGCTCTGCATCGCCCCGGAAGAACGAGCAGCGAACGCCGTCGCGCACCTCCTCGTGGCGCCACGGGCAGCGGGAACGCGCGCTCGAGCTCGTCCCGCGGGAGCTCGCGACTCGCGAACAGCGCTGGGCCGGTCGAACACGGTGGGCGTCGCGTGCCTCCGCCGCGCCGCGGCCGTCGGCAGTGGCCGGACTCGGCTGCGCGTCCCGCGCGCCCCGCCGGACGGCCGTGCGCGAGGCGGCCCAGCGCCGCCTGGACCACGGCGACATCGGACGGCCCGGACGCCTCCGGGTGGTCGGCCCGGTACACGCCGACGAACGCGGTCTCTCCGATGCGCCCGGCCGGAGACGGATGCGCCGGGACTGGAGGGTGGGCAGCGCGACCTCGTACTGGAGCTTCCGGTTGGGCAGCCGCGGGAGGCTGAGCGCCTCCGGGACGCCGCTCGCCCGGGACGCCGTGCCGTACAGCTGGAACCCGTCGGTCAGGTAGCCCGCGGCCCCGCGGCTGCAGCCATGCGCGACCCACGGGTGGGCGCCGGCCTGCGCGAGGTTCTGGCGGGACAGGGCGACGTAGCCGAGGTCCGGGTCCCGGACGACGGTGTGGTCGATGTACTGGCTCGTGTAGAGCTCGTTCGTCCGGACGTGCGACTCGTGGGCGAGGCCCACGTCCTGGGCAACACGAGGTCGACGGAGCGGCCCGCAGCTGAGCGGTTCGTGACGCGGACGCGCCACGCCCAGGCGGTGTCCTCGGGATCGAGCTCGAACGTGCACGCGTAGTCGAGGTCGAGCCAGCGGCCCTCCCACCGCACGTGGTCCGGCGCGACGACGAACCGGCCCGGCGCACCCGGCCCCACGCAGCGGCGTCCAGGCGATCGTGTCGCCATCGAACGAGCGCAGGAAGACGTTGCCAAGGCCGCCGCCCATCGGGCTGCCGAGCACCAGGTTCACCATGACGTCGTCGACATGCAGCCCGAACAGGGCGCCGTTGTCGAGGAAGGTCGCGACGAGCCCGCGCCCGTTCGCCAGCGTGGCGCCCGCCAGCTCGGAGCGGGCGCGGACGGTGAAGCCGGCTGGGCCCGTCAAGCGCGGGGGATCAGGTCGATGCGCGAGATCGCGGGCATCGGCAGCACGATCTCGAGCTCGACCCGCCCGTCGGTCGCCGTGACCTCGCGCGCCGGTTCGAGGAGCTCGAGCTCGTCGGCGGCCCGCAGCGCCGCCCAGCCGTCGGCATCGGGCCATACGGGCGCGCCCAGCGCCTCCCAGCGGCGTCGGATGTTGGAGTGGGTCGCGTCCACCCGCCAGTGCCGCAGCTCGTAACGGCCGCCGGGGGCGAGCCCCGTGATCGCGAGCGCGACCCGGCGCTCGAGGCGCGGATCGCCGTCAGGGTTCGTCTGCGCCAGCGTCCCGTTCCAGCACGCGATCGCCACACGCCCGTCGTCGTCGATCGAGGCCCAGGCCTCGACGAGGGAGCCCGCGCCATCGCCCTCGAGCGCACAGGCGACCTCGTGCGTGCCGAGCGACTCGAGCATCGCGATCGCCCAGAACCGGGGCTTGCGCAGGTTGCCGATCGTGAGCAGCCCGAACCCGCCGTGGAACAGGCCCTCGGCCTCGCCCAGCTCCACGAAGTGATCGGAGGCCACCCAGTACGAGATCGCGTCGAGCCGCCCCGCACCGGACCGCATGCCGCGGGCGACGAGCGGTGCGCCCCACGGGCTGTCGTTGAGCGCCGCGCCGTGGCTCGGGCTGACGCCCCACTCGGTCCACCACAGGGGGAGGTCCGGCCGGCCGAACCGGGCGGTGATCGGCCGCAGGTCGAGCGGGGGCATGCCGTAGGTGTGGGTGCTGACGAAGTCGATGGGCGTGCCCGTCTCGGCGCAGTGCGCGAGGAGGTCGTCCACCCACGCCGCCGCCGCGGTCGCCGGGCCACCCACCCGGAACCGGGGGTCGACGGCCTTGACCGCCGTCGCCGAGGCGTCGTACAGCCGCAGGTACGCGGACTCGGCGTCGTCCCAGAACAGCCCGAGGTTGGGCTCGTTCCACACCTCGAACGCCCACTCGGCGACCTCGTCGCTGCCGTAGCGCTCGGCCAGGTGGGCGACGAGCTCGCGGACGAGCGCCGTCCAGCGGTCCCAGTCGCGGGGCGGCGAGATGATCCCGCCGTACGCGAACACCGTCCGGTCCGGGTCCCGGGCGAGGTCGCGGGGCATGAACGACAGCTCGACGATCGGGCGCAGGCCGGTCTCGAGCAGGCGGTCCAGCACGGCGTCGACGCGTGCGAAGTCATGGACGGGCTGCCCGTCGACCTCGCGGTAGACGCCCAGCGAATCCTGGAGGATGCCGTGGGCTCGCACGTACCGTGCCCCGAGCTCGCGGTACGCGATGCGGAACGCCTCCGCGAGCTCCCCGCCGACGTCGCTGCCGCCGGGCCCCTCCGTCCGCAGCAGCAGGGCGAGGTGCTCGGAGCCGATCATCGGGCGCCACGGCCGCTGGAGGATCGCCGCGCACGTCCGAGGCGTCGACCGCCACGGTGACCCGGCCGTCGTCCGCCGACTGCCACGGCCGGCACGGCGGCGGACGGGAGCGGCCGATGCGCCTCGACGTCCGCGATGCTGGCCACCGCGTACCACGGCGCCTCGAGGTCCGGCGCCGGTCGTGTCGAGGTATGGCCCGTGGGGGACGGCGAGCACGTCCCCGCCACCCTGGTCGATGACCTCGAACGGCCCGTCCGGGCCGCTGCCACGGAGGACGAGGTAGCCGGCCGCCTGCTCGACGGGCGTCCAGCTGACGGTCACCTGGCCGCGGCCGCGCTCGGCGGTCACGTGCGACGGCGGCGGGAGAGCGACCGCCGGGGCGGCCCGGTCGCGTTGCGCCTGTGCGCCCTGCGTGGCGAACCACGCGATCCGGGCAGCGTGGCCGGCGGCCGCCGTCGGATCGAGCCCGTCGGGCCGCTCGTCCGCGACCGCCGGGGCCGCCGCCGGGTCGGCGGCGGCGATAGCGATCCCCGGTCACGGACGGTCGACGGTCATCGCCCGCTCCCGCGGCCCGGCGCCGAACTTCTCCATCGCGACGATCGGCCGGAGGACCTTCGTGAACGCCTTGGTCGCGAAGGCGTCGCGCAGCAGGTCGCCATCGAGCTCGTTGCCGATCGCGGCCATGATGATCCCCTGGTCGAGTGACAGGTAGGCGTCGGACACGACGCCCGTCTGGACGTTCACGGAGTCCCGGAACCCCCACTCGCCGTAGATCTCGAAGTCCGCCTCGAGGGCGGCAAGGTTGCTGAGCGTCGCCTGCGGCGCCCACCTGAGGGCGAGGAACGCGGCGTGCGGGGTGACCACGCCGTTCGTGTACGCGGACGCCGGCGGTGCCGGCGACCCGGCGCGACAGCCCTCGAAGCCCGGGTCGACGAACGTCTTGTCCTCGTTCGACGGATAGCCCTCGCGGGTTCATGCCCAGCGCGTCGACGCCGTACACGTCGTAGCCGCCTTCGGGGATGTTCGACGGCGAGAAGCCCCAGTAGCCGTAGTCGGCCTCGTCGAGGCCGTGGTGGATCTGGCTCGCGACCGTGAGCGGGTGGTTGATCGCCCAGCTGTTGGTCCCCCAGCGGTCCTCGGGGACGAACAGGGCGGGCATCAGCGCCTCGAACATGCTGCCGCCCCACCCGGGCACCACGCGCATGCCGTCATACGGGTAGGCACCCTCGAACACGTCGACGCCGAGGTAGGTCCGGGTCACGCCCAGCGGCTTGGTCTCCTGCCAGTCCCAGTCGCAGGTGTCGGGGAAGGTGCGCCAGGCGCCGAAGTACTCCTTCGCGGGCAGCTCGCCCTTGGCGATGCCGATGTAGGAGGCGATCCGGCTCTCGCTGACGATGGTGTCGTAGCAGCACGGCGACTCGCCCGTGTCGGGCGCGACGTGGAACGCGATCCGGTTGACCGCCGGCCGGTAGTAGAACCCGAAGTCCATGCGGTCGAACAGGGCCTGGGCACGATCCTCGACCTCGGGGACGGTCGACGCGATCACGTGCAGGCCGGTCGCGAGCCAGCCGTTGTCGACCGAGGACAGGATGGGCGTGAGGGGCGCGCCGGTGGGCGGCCAGGCCGTGAGCTTGGCGCCCGTGTGGTGGTCGTACCAGTTGTAGTACTGCCCGCTCGGCTCGTGGATCTCCATCGTCTCGAGCGAGCCCAGCGTCACCTCGAGGCGATCGACGGCCTCGGCGTGGTCGATGAAGCCGAGCCGGTCCGCGACGAGGGTGCTCCACATGTAGGCGCCGATGTTCGTGACCGAGGTCTGGACGCTCGTCGACCCGTCCGAGGACAGGCTGTCGGCCGGGAGCCCCGACTCGGGATCCACCATGGCCACGAACGACGCCCAGGTGTCGCTGGCGTAGCGCAGGAGCGTGGCTCGGCGGCCTTCGTCGGTGAGGCCGCGAACGCCGCCCCCGGCGCCACGAGGGCGACCGCGAGCAGGGCGACGAGGGCGAGGAGCGGAGCACGGGCGGAGCGGCGGGAGCGGGTGGGCATTGCGAATCTCCCTGGTGACCGTGGTGCTCGCGGACGCGGAGGTCCGGCCGGGCCTAGCCCTTGAGGCCGGTCGTGGCGATGCCTTCCGTGATCCAGCGCTGGAAGATGATGAACACGATCACGACCGGCACGACGAGCATCACGGAGCCCGCCATGAGCATCCCGTGGTCGGCCTGGTACTGCCCCGTTGCGAACGTCGCGAGCGCGACGGGGAGCGTGTACATCCCGGGCTCCTGCGCCATCACGAGCGGGTAGAGGAAGCTGTTCCAGCTGCCCAGGAAGGTGAGGATCCCGAGCGTGGCGAGGACGGGCGTCGCGATCGGCATGGCGACCGACCAGAACACCCGGAACTCGTTGGCGCCGTCGATCCGGGCCGCCTCGAGCAGCTCGTCGGGGACGCCGAGCATGAACTGGCGCATGAGGAACACGCCGAACGGGCCCGCGATGAACGGCAGGATCAGGCCCGGGTACGTGTTCACCAGGCCGAGGTTGCTCATCAGGATGAAGTTCGGGATGAGCGTGATCCCGGCCGGGACCATGAGCGTCGCCAGCACGAGCGCCATCACGACGCGCTTGCCGTGCCAGCGCAGCTTCGCCAGGGCGTAGCCCAGCATCGGGCAGAAGACGAGCGTCCCGACGGTCACCGCCACCGCGATGATCGCCGAGTTGAGGAAGTAGCGGGGGAAGTCGAGCTGCTCGAACAGCCGCGCGTACGCGTCGGTCGTCGGCGTGGACGGCAGGAACGTGGGCGGGAAGCGCAGGAAGTCGGCCTGGGGCTTGAACGAGCCCAGGATCATCCACAGGAACGGGCCGACCATCAGCACGAGGCCGGCGGTCAGCACGAGGTAGGCAAGCGGGCTGGAGGCGGACCGGCCCGATCCCGCCTGGCGGGGACCCGGACCTGTCGCCTCGGGCTCGGGCGCGCCGCCCGGTCGCGGGGCTCCCTGGGCGGATGCGGCTGTCATCGGTCGGCCCTCCTCATGCGTCCGACCGCAGGAAACGGAACTGCAGGAAGGCCACGAATGCCACGATCACGAACAGGACGTAGGCGATCGCCGACGCATAGCCCTGGTGGAAGAACTCGAACCCCTGCTGGTACATGTACATCGTCACCGACAGGGTGCTGTCGACCGGACCGCCGTCGGTCATCACGAACGGCTCCTCGAACAGCTGGAGATAGCCGATCGTCGTGATGACGGTCATGAACAGGATCGTCGGCCGGAGCATCGGGATGGTCACGAAGCGGAAGGTCTGCCAGCGGCCGGCGCCGTCCATCGCCGCCGCCTCGTACAGCGAGGCGGGGATCGTCTGCAGCCCCGCGAGGAACACGATCATCGCGAAGCCGAGGTTGCGCCAGACGGCCATCGCGATGATCGACGGCATCGCCAGGGCGGGGTCGGCGAGCCATGCCGGCCCGCTGATCCCGACGGCTCCGAGGACCATGTTGACGAGGCCGACGTCGGGGTTGAGCAGGAACCGCCACACCACGGCGATCGCCACGATGCTCGTGATCACCGGCAGGTAGTAGCCCACCCGGTACACGGTCCGGAAGCGCGTGATGCCGCGGTTCAGCGCGTTCGCGATCAGGAGCCCGACGATCAGGGTCACCGGCACGCCGACGACCACGAAGTAGGCCGTGTTGATCAGGGACTTCCAGAACGTGGAGTCGGAGAGCAGGGCGATGTAGTTGTCGATGCCGGCGAACGAGGCGCCGATCGGGTTCTGGAGGTCGCGCAGCCCGAACTCGGTGAAGCTCAGGAAGAACGACGCGAGGATGGGGAAGGCGAGGAAGACGAAGAACAGGATCACGAACGGGGCCGCGAACGCCCACCCGACGAGGTCGTCCCGCCACCGCCAGCCGGCGCCGGCGGAGGCGGCCGGAGCCGCCCCCGCCTTCTCACGCCTGGCGAGCGCGGGAACCGTCATGTCAGCTGCCTCCGCCGATCTTCTCGGCCTCGGCCTGCATCTCGTCCGCTGCCTCCTGCGGGGTCATGTCCCCGGTGGTCAGCTTCTCGAGGGTCGAGTTGAGCGATGACGAGAGCTCGGTCCAGGTCTCCGTCGCGGGCTGGGCCTTCGTGTCCTGGAGCTGGGTGCCGAACATCGCGACGTTCGCGTCGTCCTTGAGCGCGGGGTCGTCCCACGCCGCCTGGACCGACGGCAGCACCGTGACCTCGTTGTACCAGTCGACCTGCGTCGCCGGGTCGGAGAGGTACTGCACGAACGCCCACGCGGCGTCCTTGTTCTCGCTCTCCTTGAACACGACGAGGTTGCTACCGCCGAGGAACGAGGTCGCGCTGACCTTCTTGGGCATCGGGGCGATCGCCCACTTGCCCTCGATCTCGGCCCCGCCGGCGTCCTTGATCAGGCCGAGGTGCCACGGGCCCGAGAAGAACATCGGGTGCGTGCCGGCGACGAACGCCGGGGTGATGTCGAAGCCCTCGGGGACCGAGGTCGGCGAGAGCCCCTCCTCGAAGAAGGACTTGTAGAAGGTGAGGGCCTCCACGGCCTGCGGGCTGTTGAGCTGGTACGCGCCCTGGGCGTCGACGACGTCGCCGCCGTTGGACCACAGGAACGGCAGGTACTCCTGCCAGTTCTTCGTGCCCAGCGACAGGCCCCACTCGGCGCCACCCGCCTCCTTCATGGCCTTGGCCATGGCCTCGAGCTCGTCCCACGTCGCCGGGGGAGCCGTGATGCCGGCCTTCTCGGCGATGTCGGTGCGGTAGTAGAGCAGCCGCGTCTCGACGTTCCACGGCACGGAGTAGACCGTCCCGTCCATCACGCCGGTGTTCCAGGCGCTCTCGAAGAAGGTGCCGGGCTCGAAGTTCGCGGGCACGGGCTCGAGGGCGCCGGTGGCCGCGAACTGGCCCATCATGTCGGTGCCCATCTGGCTCACGTCAGGCGTCTGGTTGCCGGCGATCCCGGTCTGCAGCTTGGCAACCGCCTGGCCCCAGTCCACCGGGGTCACGCTGACCTTGACGCCCGGGTTCTCCGGCCATGAACGCATCGGCGAGCACCTGCAGGTTCACGCCCTCGTTGCCCATCGCCCACACGGTGAGGTCGCCGCTCAGCTCGGCGGCGGGACTGACCGCGGGCGCCTGGCTGGCCGACGCGCCGGGCGCGGTGGACCCGCCGCCCTCGTTGGTGCCACAGGCGGCGATGGCCAGGGCGACGATCGCCACGGCGCCCAGCCGGAGCAGCCTCCTGCCGTTGCCGGCAAGGGTTCGGGGGACGGTGCTGGTGTCGGACATGTCGGCTCTCCTGGTGGGTGCGCCCGGTTGTCGCCGACACTCCATCGGGTCACGGACACGGGCGGGGCAGGTCATGGCTCGGGGTTGTGCCCGACCCTAGTGACCCGGCCTTGCGCCACGGCCAGTGGCCTGCGCGGCCGCATGCCGCATCCATAACGAACCGATGTCGCAACCGTGGACTTGCGCGCCGGTCGGAGCTCGTCAGGCGAGGAGCGGCGTCGGGCCTCAGTCGCGGGGCGCGAGCTTCGCGAACGGCGTCGGCGGGAAGCCGCGCTCCGAGCGCTGCCACGATCGTCGCCGCGGCCTCGTCGGCGGTGCTCCGGGCGGTGTCGACCTCGACGTCGTAGCCACCTGCGACGTGGACACGCTCGAACTGAGCGGCCGCCTGGCCGATCGTCCGGTCCTTGCGCGCGGCCTCACGGGCGACGACGACGTCGAGCGGGCAGCGGACGCCGACGAACAGGACCTCGTGTCCGGCGAGCCGCTCGGCCAGGTCCGGCAGCCACTCGGGCTCGAGCAGGACGTGGTCGACGATCACCGACAGCCCCGCATCGGCGAGCGCGGCGACCATCCGGTGCATCCCCTCGACCAGCCGGTGCCCGAGCTCGCCCGTCTCGATCCGGAATGGGGCGTCCGAACCCGGCTCGGCCGGCACGTAGCGGAAGACCTCCGCCCAGCCGGGCGGGTCGAGGTACGCCTTGGGGAGCGCGAACACGACCGTGTCGATGCCCACGCCGAGCCACGGTCCGTCGAGGCGCGCCTGGAGCGCGCGCATCAGCGTCGACTTGCCGGCGCTCGAGGTGCCGTTGAGGACGATGACCCGGCCGCGGCTGGACATGGCGTCATGATGCCGCGCTCGCCCGCGCTACCATCGGCCGACCATGAGCCAGCCGCCCGACCGTCCCGAGGCCCGCGACCTGCCCGACAACGTGCGCCGGCTCGTCGACGAGATCGAGAACGAGATCGGCGACGACGGGTTCGCGGACGCGATCGCGCCCGGCCTGACGCTGCCGCCGACCGTCGGGCCACGCCGCCGACGCGACGCCGGCCGAGAACGGCAGGATCGAGGCAGCCGTCGCGCAGATCCTCACCGAGATCGGCGAGGACCCGACGCCGGGAGGGGCTCGTCGGCACGCCGGACCGCGTCCACCGGATGTACCTGGAGCTGACCGCCGGCTACCACGTCGATCCCGAGCGCCTGATCAACAAGGCGATCTTCGAGGTCGACTACAGCGAGATGGTCGTCGTCAAGGACATCCCGTTCTACTCGCTGTGCGAGCACCACCTGCTGCCGTTCTTCGGCGCGGCGCACGTCGCGTACGTCCCGGAGGGCCGGGTGATCGGGCTGTCGAAGATCCCGCGGATCGTCGAGATGTACGCGCGCCGGCTCCAGGTCCAGGAGCGGATGACCCAGCAGGTCGCGGACTTCCTGATGGAGCGGCTGCAGCCGAGCGGCGTGGGCGTCGTCCTCGAGGCGACCCACCTGTGCGCGGCGATGCGCGGCGTCCGCAAGCCGGGCACGACGATGACGACGGCGGCCGTGCTCGGCCTGTTCCGCCGCAACGACAAGACCCGCAACGAGTTCTTCGCCCATCTCGCCCGACCTGCGCCGGGCGCCTAGCGGCTCGTCAGCCGCCGGACGATCGATGGGCGGCTCCCACCGGAGGTTGTCAGCAGACGACCTCGTCTGGGGCGGCGATGTACCACCTGCCGGGTTCCGCGATCGCGAAGATCGAGTTGCCCGAGTCGTTGTACGCCGCAAGCACGATGGCGTAGATCACCGGGCCGGTGTTGTCGAACTCGAGGCCGTCACTGCATTCGGGGGGCTGCTCGGTCCAGCGCCACCGGGCGACGCCGTCGGACGCAGGGGCCGTTGCCAGCAGCGTGCGGGCCGATGCCGGGAGTTGGTGCCCTTGACGAGGCACGGCCCACTGGCCGGCCCGGTCGGGGGCGGATCCGGTAGCTCGAAGCATCTCGTCACTCCGTAGACCCGTATCTCCACCCCCGTCGTCCGGGGCGACTTCCAAGTGACCCGCTGGGAGATGGTCGCGTAGCCGCCATCCTTCTGATCACCGATGTGCTCGCGGAACGCCACGCCTGTTGGCTTCGGGGGTACCGGGATGGGCGTCGCCATGGGCGTGCGCTCGGGCGTCGCCTCGGGAGTCGGGGGCACGGTCGCCGGTGCCGAGGCGTCAACCTCGAGGACGGCTTGGGGCGCTGAGGGTTCTTCGGTCGGGGCGGAGGCACCGGTGCAGCCCGCCATGAGGATCGCCAGCCATGCCGTCAGCGCCAGTCGCCTCGCGAGCATCGTTCCCCTCACTCCGCGTCTTGGCTTCCGCGACCACTCCACCGGAGCCACTGGCCTGAGACGCGCCCTGTCGGGGGCATGTGATGAGCAACGCCGGATGGCGTCGGGGCATGCTCCAGCGAGCGGTATCGTGTCCCCGTACAGCCCTCACTGCCACTGGGACAGCTCGTGACCGATCGTCCGCTCAAGGTGCTGATCGCCAAGCCCGGCCTCGACGGCCACGACCGGGGCGCCAAGGTGCTCGCCCGCGGCCTGCGCGACGAGGGCTTCGAGGTGGTCTACACGGGCCTCCGCCAGACGCCCGAGATGATCGTGACCGCGGCCCTCCAGGAGGACGTCGACGTCGTCGGGCTGTCGATCCTGTCCGGCGCCCACATGACGCTCGTCCCGCGGGTGACCGCCCAGCTCAAGGACAAGGGCCTCGACGACGTCCTCGTGACGGTCGGCGGGATCATCCCGGACGACGACATCGAGCCGCTCAAGGCGGCGGGCGTGGCCGAGGTGTTCGGCCCCGGGACGACGATCCGCGAGGTCGCCGACTACATCCGGGCGAACGCGCGGACGCTGGACTGACCGCCGCGATGGCGGCTTCCGCGCGCGAGCGGGCGCTCGCGCTTGCCGATGCCGCGCGCGCCGGCGACCGACGCGCGCTGGCCCGGCTCCTGACCGCCGTCGAGAACCACACCGAGCTCGCCGAGCACGCGATGCGCGATCTCTACCCGCGCGCTGGGGCCGCACACCTCGTCGGCATCACCGGGCCGCCGGGCGCGGGCAAGTCGACGCTCGTGGCGTCGCTCCTCGCCGCGCTGCGGGAGGCCGGCCGGACCGCCGCCGTCGTCGCGGTCGACCCGTCCTCGCCGATCACCGGCGGGGCGTTGCTGGGCGACCGGGTCCGGATGCAGGCGTACGCCTCGGACGACGGGGTGTTCATCCGCTCGATGGCGTCCCGCGGCCACGCCGGCGGGCTCGCGGCGACCTCCACGGCCGCGGCGACCGTGCTCGACGCCGCCGGGTTCGACATCGTCCTGCTCGAGACGGTGGGCACGGGGCAGAGCGAGGTCGAGGTGGCGGCCGCGGCCGACACGACGGTCGTGCTCGAGGCGCCCGAGATGGGCGACGAGGTCCAGGCGATCAAGGCCGGGCTGCTCGAGGTCGCCGACATCGTCGTCGTCAACAAGGGCGACCGGCCGGGCGCCCAGCGGACCGCGGCCCAGCTGCGGGCGATGCTCGTGCCGACGGTCGCCCGCGCCGATCGCGACCCGGCCCGCCCGACGCCCAAGCGACCCGGAGGTGCTCGTCACGACGGCCTCGACCGGCGACGGCGTCCCGGAGCTCATCGCGACGCTCGACCGGCATCGCGCGATCGTCCGCGAGGAGGCGACGCCCGCGGCCCGCCTCGCCCGGGCGGAGGCGCAGGTCACCGCGCTGCTCGGCGCCCGGATCCGGGCCCGCCTCCAGGCGCCCGGGCACGACGCCGCGACCCGCGACGTCTACGAGGCCGTCGCGCGCCACGAGCTCGACCCGTACGCCGCCGCCGACCGCCTGCTGGGGCTCCTGGACGACGGCGCCGCGCCGGCCCGCTAGGCCGTGACGACCTCCGTCGACGCGCCGCCGCGCCTGCTCGGTGGCGCGTTCGCGGCCGTGTTCGCCGCGTCGCTCGTGTTCTTCACCGGCGGCGGCGTGGTCCTCCCGATCGCGCCGCGCTTCGCCGAGGGCCCGATCGGCGCGGACGCGATCGGCTTCGGGATCGCGATCGGCATCTGGAGCTTCGCCTCGCTCGCCGTCCGACCGCTCGTCGGCTGGTCCGCGGACCGCTACGGCCGCCGGCCGCTGCTCGTCATCGGCGCGCTGCTCACGGTGCTCGCCCTCGCGCTCCACCTCGTGGCGACGAGCCTCCCGCTGTTCATCGGCGCGCGGGCCGATCCTCGGCGTCGCGGAGGCGGCGTTCCTCGTCGCGGCGCTGGCCGCCACGGGCGATCTCGCGCCGCCGGGACGTACGGGCGAGGCGCTGAGCCTCGTGTCGCTCTCGCTGTACATCGGGCTCGTCGTGGGACCCGTGCTCGGCGAGGCGGTGCTCGGGGCCGCGGGCTACGCGGGCGTCTGGATCGTGGCCGGGGCGCTCTCGCTCGTCGCCGCCGGCCTCGCCTGGCTCGTCCCGGAGACGCGACCGACCGCGCCGCCGGCCGCGGCGAACGACACCGCGGGCACGCGGCGGCGCGGACGACTCCTCCACCCGGCGGGCATCCTGCCCGGCGTGATCATCCTGTGCGGGCTGTGGGGCATGGCCGCGTTCCTCACGTTCCTGCCGCTCCACGCGACGGCGCTCGGGCTGAGCGGCGCCGGGCCGGCGCTCGCGGTGTTCGGGGCGGTCGTCATCGCCGTCCGCCTGTTCGGGGCGAAGCTGCCGGACCGGGTCGGCGCGGTGCCGCTCACCGCCACGGCGCTCGGGTTCACGGCGGTGGGCTCGGTGATCATCGCGCTCGTCGGCGGCCTGCCCGGGTTGCTGCTCGGCAGCGCCATCCTCGGCGTCGGCGTGGCGATGACGATGCCCGCGGTGCTCACGCTCGCGATCAGCCGCGCGCCGGCCACGGAGCGCGGCTCGGTCGTCGGGACGGCGAGCCTGTTCCTGGACCTCGCGTTCGGGCTCGCGCCGGTGTTCCTCGCGCCGATCGCGGCCGGCGCCGGCTACCCGGCGATCTTCCTCGCGTCGTCGGTCGTCGCGGTCCTGGGTGCGGTGATCCTGCTGGCCACCCGGTCGCGGCTCGTCGCCGTGCCGCAGCCCGCGGGGTAGCCTGTGGCGACCACGCCGAGGAGCACCGGATGAGCATCGAGCGCGTCTTCGTCGCCGGCGCCGGCCTGATGGGCCACGGCATCGCGCAGGTCCACGCCGCGATCGGCAAGCAGGTCGTCCTGTACGAGCCCGACCTCGCGCGGGCGATCGCCGGTCGCGACCGGATCGCGGGCAACCTCGAGCGCGCCGTGGCGAAGAGCAAGCTCCACGCCGCGCGAGCGCGACGCGACCCTCGAGCGCCTCGTCGCGACCGACGACCCCGGCCTCGCCGCCGACGCGGACCTCGTGGTCGAGGCGGTGTTCGAGGACCCGGCGGTCAAGGCCGAGCTGTGGGGACGCCTCGACGCGATCGCCCCGGCCGGCGCGATCTTCGCCTCGAACACGTCGTCGATCTCGATCGACACGCTCGCGGCGGCCGTCGGCGAGCCACGCCGTGCCCGCTTCGTCGGGATGCACTTCTTCAGCCCGGTGCCCGTGATGCCGCTGATCGAGCTCATCCGCGGCAGCGCGACGGCCGACGACGACCGAGACGGCGATCCGGGAGCCTCGCCGCCGAGCTCCACAAGCAGGTCATCGTGTCCGCGGACCGGCCCGGGTTCATCGTCAACCGGATCCTGATGCCGTTCCTCGCGGAGGCGATGCGCGCGTACGAGGAGGGCCTCGGGACGGCCGAGGACATCGACACCGGGGCGAAGGTCGGGCTCGAACCACCCGATGGGGCCGCTCGAGCTCGCCGACTTCATCGGCCTCGACGTGTGTCTCGGGATCATGCGCGTGCTCGAGGACGGGTTCGGGCAGCCCCAGTTCGCGCCGCCGCGGGTCCTGCTCGATCTCGTCGAGGCGGGCAACCTCGGCCAGAAGACGGGCCGCGGGTTCCACACCTACCCGCGCTAGCCGTTCGGTTGCGGTCGCTAGGTCCCGGACCCGTCCCGCACGAGCTCGCGCACCGTCGCCGCGGCGACCTGGACGTCGAACGGCTTGGCGAGGATCGTCACCCCGGTCGCGTCCGCGAACCGGACGAGGTCCTCCGCACCCGGCTCGCCGCTCATGACGACGAACCGGTGGGCGAGCGCGGGCTGCGCCGCCAGTCGCCGCCGTGTACAGCTCGATCCCGCTCATGCCCGCCATGTGCTGGTCGGTGAGCACGGCATCGACCGGCGTCGCCTCGATGATCGCGAGCGCGGCGGGCCCGTCGGCCGCATCGACGACGCGCATCCCGTCGCGCTCGAGGATCCGGACGAGGAGCGCGCGGATCGAGTCCTCGTCGTCGCAGACGAGCACGGTCGCGGCCGTGGCAGCGTGCTGTGCCGGCGGCGACGGCGTCCGCGCGCGATGCCTCGGCCGGTGCCGTCGCGGCGATGGGCAGGGCGAGGAGCAGCCGGCCCCCGGCGTCGTCCCGCTCCACCCGCAGCGTGCCGCCCACGCCGTCCATCGGCAGGTCACCGCTCGGCAGCAACCCCGTCTCGTCGGCCGCGGGCGCCCCGTCCGCGCGGCGATAGGCAACCTCCAGCGCAACGGCGTCCGGGTCCGTGGTCGGCGTCGCGCCGATCCGCACCGAGCCGCCGCGCGGCCGCTCGCCGAGCCCGCGCAGGGCGTCGACCAGGAGCACGACCAGCAGCTGCCGGAGCCGCGACGGGTCGGAGTCGACCGGCGGCAGGCCCTCGGGGATGACGCGCTCGATGGCGACGTCGACCCGGAACCACGCGAGCAGGTCCAGCACCTCGTCCAGGAGCTGGTCGATCGCGACGGGGGCGACGCACGGGCGGCCGGTCACGGGCGACCTCGAGCAGCGTCGTCACGATGCCCCGCGTTCGCCGGGTCTCCGCGTCGAGGAGCCGGGCGCTGTCACGCAGCTCCTGCGGCAGCCGCGGGTCCTTGGCGAGCTCGTCGGCAAAGAGCTCGATCGCGCCCAGCGAGTTCGACAGCTCGTGCTGCACGGACGGCGCCAGCCAGCGGATGGCCTCGGCCCGCACGGCGTCCAGGTCGCGCGGTTCGGCGGCGGGAGTGTCACCGGCGTCGGGCATCGTCGCGATCTCCCGGATGGCAGGTCGGTCGCCTCATCCTACGCCGCGTCGATGGCCCGGGCGGCAGGCTCGGCCCGGCTCGAAAACGCAGGTGTACCCTCGGCCGCATGGAGCAGCCGGCACCCGGTCCGAACGGAAACGTCTACCTCGTCAGCGCCGCCCGGACGCCGATCGGCAAGTTCGGCGGCGTGCTCGCCGGCGTGCCGGCGACGACCCTGGGCGCGACCGCGATCCGCGCCGCCGTCGACCGCTCCGGCCTCCCGGCGGACGCGCCGATCGACGAGGTGTTCATGGGCCAGGTGCTCCAGGCGGGCGCGGGCCAGGCACCGGCCCGGAAGGCGCTGCTGGAGGCCGGGCCTGGCGGACACGACCCCGGCCACGACGATCAACCGCGTCTGCGGCTCGGGCCTCAAGGCGGTCATGCTCGCGGCCGCGTCGATCAGGGCCGGCGACGGCGAGGTGTACGTCGCCGGCGGCATGGAGTCGATGAACGGCGCGCCGTTCCTGCTGCGCAAGGCGCGCTTCGGCTACCGGCTGGGCAACGGGACGCTCGAGGACAGCGCGGTCCTCGACGGGCTGTGGTGCTCGGTCGAGGACTGCCACATGGGCACCCACGCCGAGCGGGTGGCGATCAGCAACGACGTGTCGCGCGTGGACCAGGACGCGTTCGCGTACCAGAGCCACCAGCGGGCGGTCGAGGCGATCGACGCCGGACGGTTCGATGCGGAGATGGCGCCGGTCACGATCCGCGACGCGAAGGGTCGCGAGACGGTCGTCACCGTCGACGAGGGCCCGCGGCGGGACAGCACGCCCGAGGCGCTCGCGAAGCTCGCCCCGGTGTTCGCGCTGCCCGAGGGCGAGGATCGGGGCGCGGCGACGGTCGGGACCGTGACCGCCGGCAACGCCCCCGGGATCACCGACGGCGGCGCGGCGACGGTCGTCGCCTCGGAGCGGGCGGTGGAGCAGTACGGCCTCACGCCGCTCGCCCGGATCGTCGGCTACGCGCAGGCCGAGATCGCCCCCAAGTGGCTGTTCCTCGCCCCGGTGACCGGCGTGCGCAACCTGGAGGCGCGGACCGGGCTGTCGCCTGACGCCTTCGACCTGATCGAGATCAACGAGGCGTTCGCCGCGCAGACGCTCGCCGACGGGCGCGAGCTGGGCTTCGACTGGTCGAAGGTGAACGTCAACGGCGGCGCGATCGCGCTGGGGCACCCGATCGGGGCGTCCGGCGCGCGGATCGTCGCGACGCTGCTCCACGAGCTGGCCCGCCGCCAGGGCCGCTACGGCCTCGCGACGCTGTGCCTCGGCGGGGGCGGCTCGGTCGCGATGGCATTCGAGCGGGTCTAGCGGCGCGTCTCCTCGTCCAGCCGCGCCGCGAGCCAGCCCGCGCCGACGCCGCAGCCGGGCGGCACGAACCCCTCGCGGCCGTCCGCCGTGGCGATCAGCCACGCCGCCTGCCACGGCTGGAGGACGAGGTCGCGCCCGTCGCGGGCCAGGACCCGGCGGGCCGCCTCGCGCGTGGCGTCCGGGACATCCGCAGGCGGCGCGTCGGCCGGCGCCGCGGGTTCGATCATGCGGAGCGGGGAGGGGACGAGGGGGTCGGGCATCGAGCTCGGCGCCCGGCCGGTTTGACGGCCGTTCGGCGTGCCCGGAGTATGGCCGCAACGCGCAACCGCCGCACGCGCGCATGCCCGAGGAGCCACCCGATGACCGAGGTCGCCGCCGAGCCGACCACCTACCAGCTGTTCATCGCGGGTCGCTGGGTGAGCGGCGTGACCGGCGAGACGTTCGAGTCCGTCAACCCCGCCGACACGCGCGAGGTCGTCGGGCGGTTCCAGGCCGGCACGCCCGCGGACGTCGCGATGGCGATCCGCGCGGCCGAGATGGCGACGCCCGGCTGGAAGGCGACCCCGGCCCCGAAGCGCGGCGAGATCCTGTACCGCTTCGGCGCGCTCATGGCCGAGCACAAGGAGCGGCTCGCGCAGGCGATGACCCGCGAGATGGGCAAGGTGCTGGCCGAGGCGCGCGGCGACGTCCAGGAGGGCATCGACATCGCGTTCCTCATGGCCGGCGAGGGGCGCCGGCTGTTCGGCGACACGGTGCCCAGCGAGCTGCCCGACAAGTGGGCGATGTCGATCCGCCAGCCACTGGGGATCGCGGGCATCGTGACGCCCTGGAACTTCCCGATGGCGATCCCGTGCTGGAAGATGATGCCCGCGCTCGTGGCCGGGAACACCGTCGTGTTCAAGCCCAGCTCGGACGCGCCGCTGTGCGCGACGCTCCTCGTCGAGCTCATGGACGAGGCGGGCTTCCCGCCCGGCGTCGTCAACCTCGTCACGGGCTCGGGCGACGCGGTGGGCAACGCGATCGTCGACAGCCCGGACGTGAGCGTCATCTCGTTCACCGGCAGCTCGGTCACCGGCAAGGCGATCGCGCAGCGGGCCGGGCGCCGCCTCAAGCGGGTCAGCCTGGAGCTCGGTGGCAAGAACGCCGTCGTCGTCCTCCGTGACGCTGATCTCGACCTCGCCACCGACGGGATCCTGTGGTCCGCGTTCGGCACGACCGGCCAGCGGTGCACGGCGTGCAGCCGCGTGATCGTCGACCGGTCCGTGGCGGACGACCTCGTCGCGAAGCTGGAGTCCCGGACGGCGGCGCTGCGGCTCGGGTCGGGGCTGGACGAGGCCGTGGACGTCGGGCCGCTCGTCAACGCGGCCGCGGCCGACAAGGTGGAGCGCTACGCCGCGATCGGCCGGCGCGAGGGCGAGCTCGTCACCGGCGGTGGTCGGGCGACGGGCGGCGACCTCGCGCACGGCCACTTCTTCGAGCCCACGATCTTCCACGGGGTCGCGCCGATGGCGACGATCGCCCAGGAGGAGATCTTCGGCCCGGTGCTGTCGGTCATCCCGGTCGACGGCTACGACGAGGCGATGACCGCCGCGAACCAGGTGAAGTACGGCCTGTCGGCCTCGGTCTACACCCGTGACGTGAACACGGCCTTCCGGGCGATGCGCGACTTCGAGACCGGCATCGTCTACGTCAACGCCGGGACGACGGGCGCCGAGACGCACCTGCCGTTCGGCGGCTGGAAGGACACCGGCAACGGCCATCGCGAGGCGGGCCACGTCGCGCTCGACACGTTCACCGAGTGGAAGGCGATCTACGTCGACTTCAGCGGCCGGCTCCAGCGCGCCCAGATCGACAACCAGCCGTCCTGACGTGACCGACGCCGCCTCGTCCACGGCCCGCATCCGCGCGACGACGCCGGAGGATGCGGGCCGGATCGCCGACATCTACGTCGCGATGGCGCGCCATGCACGCGGCGCTCGACCCGGCCGAGTACCGGGTCCCGGCGCACGCCGCGGTCGTGACCCGCTTCCGAACGGAGCTCGAGGCGGCGGACGAGGTCGACCTCCATCTCGTCGCGGAGGTGGACGGGGTCGTCGTCGGGCAGCTCGACGCGTTCATGCGGCCGCTCCCGTCCGCAGGCTCGATGCGCATGCCCCGCCGCGGCGCGCTCATCGGCATCGCCGTCGACGAGGACTGGCGTGGCCGGGGGATCGGCACGGCGCTCATGCACGCCGCGGAGGACTGGGCGCGCGACCGCGGCTTCGACACGCTCGAGCTCGATGTCGCGGACCCCAACGGCGACGCCCGCCGCCTGTACGAGCGGCTCGGCTACGGCCTCGTCGCGCACACGCTGGTGAAGCCGCTCAACGGGTGACGCGGGTGACGCGGGGCCGCGCGCGGCCGTTCAGTCCGGCCCGTGGTTCCGCGACAGCTCGAGCAGGTGGGCGAGGCCCTGGCGGCTCGCGACGACGAACACTCTTCCCGTGGCGGAGTCTAGGGGCGGGCCCGGCGGTTCGTGATGCGGTTGCGACCGCGCACGCATGTCCCTGCAACATGCCGTGGTGCATGATCGGCCCATGCGTTGGAAACGAGGCCAGACGACGGGGATCGAGGATCGCCGCTCGCAGGGGGGCATGGGCGGGTTCGGCATGGGCGGGGGCGGCGGCGGGATTCCCATCCCGATCCCCGCAGGCGTGGGCGGCGGCGGCGCCCTGATCATCCTGCTGATCGTCATCGCCCTCCAGATCTTCGGGGGTGGCGGCGGCAGCGGCGGGCTCGGCGGGCTGACCGGGCAGTCGGGCGCGGAACCGGGCAGCTCCGTCGACCTGTCGAACAACGGCGACATGGTCGAGTTCATGGGTGCCGTCCTCAACGACACCAACGACCTGTGGGCGGACACGTTCCAGCGCTCCGGTCAGCAGTACCCCAGGACCACGCTCGTGCTGTTCACCGGCGGGACCCAGTCGGCCTGCGGTGCCGCGACCTCGCAGACCGGGCCGTTCTACTGCCCGGCCGACCAGAAGGTCTACCTCGACACCGACTTCTTCAAGGACCTGAGCGACCGGTTCGGGGCGCCTGGTGACTTCGCGCAGGCGTACGTCATCGCTCACGAGGTCGGGCACCACGTCCAGACTGTCACCGGGATCGAAGGCCAGGTGCGCGAGCTCCAGCAGCAGGACCCCAGCCGCCAGAACGACCTGTCGGTGAAGATGGAGCTCCAGGCCGACTGCCTCGCGGGCGTGTGGGCGCAGTCCGTCTACCAGGCGGGCGACCTCGAGGCGGGCGATCTCGAGGAAGGCCTCGGCGCCGCGGCCGCGGTGGGCGACGACCGGATCCAGGCGAGCGCCGGCGTCGGCGTCAACCCGGAGTCGTGGACGCACGGGTCCGCCGAACAGCGTTCGCAGTGGTTCAACGCGGGCTTCAAGTCAGGCGACCCGGCAGGCTGCGACACCTTCGGCAGCTGACGTCGGCCATCCCCGAGTCGGCCCGAACGGGCACATTCGGTAGAATGCCCGCGGGCCGGTAGCTCAACGGCAGAGCAAGTGACTCTTAATCACTAGGTTGTGGGTTCGAATCCCACCCGGCTCACCAACGACGCACGCACGAACAAGCCCCTCCGGGCCGTTCCGGAGGGGCTCTCGTATGGGGCCGTACCCCGTTCGGGCCCCCGCTAGGCTCCGAGGCCCGTTTCATGACCTCATCCATCCGGTCCGCCGAGCGCTTCAACATGGACGGCTGGACGTGCGTGTAGAAGCTCGCCGTGGTCGCGACGGACTGGTGTCCCAGGACCGGCTCACCACTCCCTGTTCGACGGCTCGCCGGAGGGCCGCTCCGCGGAGAGACAACGCGTAGCGGCCTCACGATCGGGCCGTCTTTCGCGGCGCCCGCCGGGTTCCACTCGCCGACGATGTCGTTGGCCACCTTGGAGCAGACGTCGTCGGGCACCCGACCGGCACTCCAGGTCCCGGCTGTTGATCGCTTCGTCGAGCTGCGCGCACGCGGGCGCTGCGTCGAGCCCCTGGTCGATGCGTTCGGGCGTCGAGCGGTGAGCCACTCGTGTGAGAAGAGGCCCGTCGCCTTGCGGGACGGGCCTCGGTGCGTGCCGTGTCGAGCGATGAGTCACTCCGGCGTGATGTGGTACAGACCGCCGTTCTCGGCGCCGTCGCCGCCCACCGCCCAGAAGGTCCCATCCGGTGCAGCCGCGACGGCGTTGATGCGCGTATCGGCGAGGTACCTGGTCGGGGTGTCGCCCTTGAAGCACGTGATGCCCAAGGCTTCTGGATCATCGAAGGGGGGTTCGCCGGGGAAGCAGGCGACCTCGGCGGCGTATTGGGACGTCTCGGGCTGTCCGAGCGCCCACACGAGCCCGCCCTGAGGATTGGCCTCGTTATCGTCGCCACTGTACGAGCTACTCAGCCAGACGGTGCCGTCGGGCGTCACATAGACGCCGTCCATGTCGTAGCGATTTGTCGGGTGTCGCTCCTCCAGGTCGTGACCCGCACCATCGCTTCTGATGCGCTCGACGCCCGGTTCCACCTCTTCTGTCACGAGGTCGGCGGTAACCGCCTCGCTCGACGGACTGGCCGACGGGCTCGGGGCGGCGTTACATGCGGCCGCTCCCGCAACCAGCATGGCCACGAGGACCGGCATCGCCAGCTGGTGCTTCCCCATCACGCTCCCCCTTCCCCTGCCTGTGACCTTGGACATCGGGACCTCCTTGGTTAGGGTTGCGACTGCTCTTGTACGCCCCGCCATCACGCAGCTGTCTCGCTTGCACAGACCTTCCCCGTCAACCCGCCGTCCTAGGGCGATCAGACGGGCGCGGCGTGTCAACGCACGCAAGCTCCGCTTCGGCGATGGCAAGCTCGCGCTCCGCGTGGGCGAGTCTCCGAGTGCCGCCGCACTCGCTCGCCCCGCGATCGTGGATCTGCTCGACCTCGCGTCGCAGCTGGTCAACACAGCGCCCGAAATAGATGCGTGGGCTCAGCGGGTCCGCGCCGACGTCCGCCATCTGCCGCCCCTCCAGCCGTCCCCCGGCTGTCGCAGGAGCCGAATGCTAGCGGCGGATGATCGTCGGGGATAGCGGGATCACCCTAACGCGGGGCCGAACCGTCGTTCAGTCCGGCGAGGGACACACTCACGAAATCGGCCATCCGTTCACGGCTCGGAGCGGACTCTTCATCACTAGGTCGTGGGTTCGAATCCCACCCGGCTCACCAACGACGCATGCACGAACAAGCCCCCCGGGCCGTTCCGGAGGGGCTTTCGTATGGGGCCGTACCCCGTTCATACCCCGTCGCGCTCCAGGCGCCGTCCGCATGACCTCATCTCACTACCCGGACTAGTGGAGCGAGCCGTCCGGCAGCTCGTAGATCCCCGTGCCGATGCCCCCGTTCTCGTTGGTGGCCTCGACCATCCAGCAGCGTGTCGCATTCGGAACCTGGGAGCCGAACTCGTCAGCAGTGCATCTGACTGGGTACACCTGGATCGTGGGGATCGGGCCACCCTCGAGCTCTACCTGGGCAATGTCCAGTCGCGAGAGTCCGAGGTCGGCAACCCGGATGCAGACGTCGTCGGGCGTCTCGCGACAGACGAGATCGCGGTCCGCAACCATGTTGCGAACCTCGACGCATGCCGCCCCCGACAGCGCCATCGCGACCAGAAGGATTGCGGCAGTCGCGTTCCGCAGCATCGCGGCATGGTCGCATGAAGCGCGGGTCTCCAGGGCTGGGGGAGCCCATGCCAGCGTCGTCGGCACCGCGACGGGTGGAGGAACGAAGATGGCACGATGACGCCCCCCGACTACGACTATCACGGGTTGATCGCCTCGACGTGGGACCTCTGGCGCGACGACACGGCCGACTGGAGTGACCGCCACTTCTACCTGGATGTCATCCGCCGCTACGGTCAACCGGCGCTCGATATCGGCTGCGGGACCGGTCGGCTTGTCCTCGACTACGCCGGGGCCGGGATCGATATCGATGGCGTGGACAACTCACCCGAGATGCTCGCCATCTGCCGCGCGAAGGCTTCGAAGGTCGACCTCACGCCAGCGCTGTACGAGCAGGACATGCAGGCCCTCCACCTGCCGCGCAGGTACCGCACCATCATCGGCTCGTCGAGCGTGCTGCAGCTCCTGGCAGACAGAGACGCGGCTCGCGAGGCGCTCCATCGGTTCTTCGCTCACCTGGAGCCTGGCGGCGCATTCGTGACGCCGTTCACGTTCGACTGGCGGGAGGGCGAGCCACTGGATACGGGCTGGGAGCCGCTCTTCACGAAGACCCGGCTCGAAGACGGTGCCACGGTCAGAAGCTGGGTTCGCGAATGGCGTGAGCCGGCCAGACAGTGGTGGCACACCCAGCAGCGCTTCGAGGTCGAGGTCCAGGGCGAGGTTGTCGAGCGAGAAGAGCAGCAGCGATCCCCGGAGGGCCGGTGGTACAGCCAGGACGAAGTCGTGAAGCTCTACGAGGACGTCGGCTTCATCGACATCCAGTTGTTCCGCGGTTTCGAGTCGACGCTCGCTGCCTCGGAAGATCGTCTGTTCAGTGCACTGGGCGTGAAGCCGCCAGCGCCCGCATGAAGGTGAGGCAACGACCTAGGCACCCGGCTGCCATCAGCATCGCAAGTGCCAGGCACGAGCCCCGCGAGCGCAGCCCGAGTCGTCACCACTGGGGCGCATCGTGTCACGTCGCCCAAGAGAGAAGCTCGTTATCGCCCTCGCCCTGTGCGCCGTGGCGCGACCTGCGGGCATCGCTCGGATCTGGCGACTGCCCCACTTAGTCGGGTCAGTTGCTGACGGACCTGCCGGTGTCCTCGAATATCCGGCCGTCACCGGCCTGGAAGTAGTAGGCGCCTATGGCAGACCCTTGGCCGTCAGCCAGAACCGGGGCCTTGCCGATGACCTCCCAGCACCGTGCCTTCTCCGCGACCGGGCGCGCGACGTCGCGGCAGTCAACCGGCCTCACGTTGACCTTCACGATGGGGCCATCGCTGCGCGGCCCTCGTGGCGGTCCACTGGCCGACGACGTCGTCCGCCAGCCTACGCAGATGTCCTCGGGCACCTCCACGCATTCCAGGTCCCGGTCGTTGATCGCCTCGTTGAGCTGCGCGCACGCTGGCGAGCGGTCAGCATCGCAAGAGCGAGGCACGCGCCTACGAGGGCGGTCCGAGTCGTCACCACGCGCGCATCGTGACAGGTCGGGCCGCGCCGCCTACGAGCCGGCCACGCAGCGATGGTCGATCACGGCCGTCAGTCCGCGACGCGGCGGACGACGCGGGCTACCGGCTGGACCGGCTCCGCTACGGGTTGTCGCGGGTGCTCAGCACCCGGACCCCCATCGCCGGGTCGATCAGGACCCACGCGATGTCAACGCCGCCGTACTCGGTGCCCGGGTACGACACGAACCAGGCTTCGATCGCCTCACCGGGCTGGGACAGGACGGCGCCCGAACACCTGACCGGGCATGACAGGACGCCGTAGACGGGTGGGTTGACCGCCGCCGCCGGAAACGGTCCTTCCTGGCGCGCGATCGCGGCGATGGCGGCGGCACCACCCGCCGGCGGCATCTGTCGGGTGAACTCCATGCCGTTGCGTCGCAGGAAGGCCCCGAAGGAGGGCGGCATCCCGGCCAGCTCGGCGGGCACACACCCGCCCAGCAGCGCCGGAACGATCAACACGAGGATCGCGGCTGCGCGCAGGCTCAGCGAGGCCTGGCCGATCGCGAGGACGCCGAAAGGCACCGGATCCCGCATCGATGGATTGTGCGTGAGGCAGGCAACTGGCGGCGCACGGGTGGCTCATGCGTCGCGACGCCGACCGTATCCTCCGGTCGATGACGAGCAGCGCTCATCCCCAAGGAGCCCGACGAGGCCGAGTTCCCCGAGCCGCCCGGCGGCGGGCTCGCCCTGGCCGTGACCGGCGGGCTCGCGACGGCGGGCGCCGTGTTCCTCATCTGGGCGCCGCTGCTCATCCTCGTCTGGATCGCGGTCGCGTCGATCCTGACCGGTGTCGTCGTCCGGCAGGGCCGGCACGTGTTCACGGTCACCATGGCGGCGGTCGTGCTGCCGCTCGCGACGAGCTTCGTCGCCACGCTGCCTGACCGGCATGTGGGGCTGGGTCGTCGTCGGCGTCTTCGTGTACGCGGTCCTGCTCGCCGTCGCGACGCCGGTCGGGTTCGCGATCGGCCGGCTCCTCCGCTCGCGCCTCATCGGCGGCTACACGATCATCCGGGCGATCCTGCTCCTCACCGCGTTCCTCGCCACGGTCGGGTGGGGGATCGTCATCGGCAACGCCATCCTGCCGGGCTCCTGCCCGGCGCCCGCCTAGGAGTCGCAGTCCGCATGCGCATCTACTTCGCCGGCCCGCTGTTCACCACCGCCGAGCGCGATTTCAACGCGGCGCTCGGCGCCCGTCTCCGGGACGGCGGCCACGAGGTGTTCCTGCCCCAGGACCAGGAGCTCAACGCCTACAACCCGGCCAGGATCTTCCGCAACGACGTCGACCACGTGGACTGGTCGACCGTCGTCGTCGGGATCATGGACGGCTCGGACCCGGACAGCGGCACGGCGTGGGAGATCGGCTACGCCTACGCGAAGGGGACGCCGATCATCCTGCTCCGCACGGACTTCCGCGAGTGGGGCGGCCGGACCGGCGACGCGCCCTACAACCTGATGCTCACCGAGTCGGCAACGGAGCACATCGAGCTGCACGCGCCGACCCTCGACGAGGCCGCCGAGGCGGTCCTGGCCGCGCTCGCCCGCCTGGAGCCCGCGGCCGGCTGACGCCCCGCCCCAAGATTGCGGTGCGCATACGCACCGTAAGCCGGAAGGTTCACTGCGACCCCCGCTGGCGCGACCATTGCAAACCCATAAACTCCGTTGATCGCGCACCCTGGCGGGCGTACGTTCGACGCCATCGACTCGCCCGGAGGAGCCGGGTCGCGTCCGAGCCACGGCGCACGAACGGAGGGTTCGGGCGCTTCAGGACCCACATTGGGAGGTGGATGCACCACCGTGCGTCGTCTACAGCTCGCGCTCGCCCTTGCGCTCGTCGCGCTTGTCGCCGGAGCCATGCCCGTCGCGGCCGGGAGTCCCCCGGCATCCCGCGATGCCAAGGCCTCGACCAAGGTCTACGACAAGACGTCGGCAATCGTCGTCTTCAAGTCCCAGCCGCTGGCGACCTACGACGGTCACCTGAAGGGTTATGAGCGGACGAAGCCCGCGCCGGGCAAGAAGCTCAACCCCAACTCGGCGGCGTCGAAGAAGTACGTCGGCTACCTGAAGACCCAGCACAGCGCGTACGCGTCCTGGCTGCGCAAGAACGCGCCCGGCGCGAAGATCACGTCGAACCTGTACACGACGCTCAACGCCGTCGGCGTGAAGCTCAACGGCACGACGCTGACGAAGCTGCGCTCGAACACGTCCGTCTCGGTGGTGGGCTTCACGACCCTCTACCAGAAGACGATGAGCGAGTCGCACAAGCTGATCAACGCCGATCCGGTCTGGGCCAAGGCCGCCGGCGGCCGTGCCGACGCCGGTGCCGGCATCAAGGTCGGGATCATCGACTCCGGCGTCGACCCGCGGCACCCGTTCTTCGACCCGGCGGGCTTCTCGTATCCGGCGGCTTCCCGAAGTGCGACGCGGCTGACGCGAACGCCAACGGCTCGTGCAAGTACGTGACCGAGAAGGTCATCGTCGCCAAGGTGTTCAACAACAAGCTCAACCAGAGCGGCTTCGACGCGCTGCCGATCGCCGACGTCGGCAGCCACGGCACCCACGTCGCCGGCACCGTCGCCGGCGTGACGGGCAAGACGGCGGTCGTCTCGGGCGTCGAGATCGACGACATGTCGGGCATCGCCCCCGGTGCGTGGCTGGGCAACTACAACGTGTTCCCCGGCGACGTCGAGGATGCGCGCAGCGAGGACATCCTCAAGGCGGTCGAGGCCGCCGTGAACGACGGCATGGACGTCCTCAACCTGTCGCTCGGCGGCGGGTACCGCGGCAACAACGACCTGCTTGCCAAGGGCCTCGACAACGCGGTTGCCGCCGGCGTGATCGTCGTGACCTCGGCCGGCAACGAGGGCCCCGGTGGCTTCACCATCGGCTCCCCGGGTCGTGCGCGCAACATCATCACCGTCGGTGCCAGCACGAACAACCACTTCGTCGGCCAGCCGATCGCATACGACGGCCCGAACGGCGACGGCACGGCCGCCGGCGCGACCGGCGACTTCGACCCGCTCGACGGCGGCACGTTCGGCATCGTCGACACCGCCGGCACCGGCTGCACGGCGGCGGCCATCACCCAGACCCTGACCGGCAAGATCGCGCTCATCAACCGTGGCGTCTGCACCTTCAGCGAGAAGGTGGCGGCGGCCAAGGCCAAGGGCGCCATCGCGGTCATCGTCGTCAACAACGTCGCCGGCGACCCGACCGCGATGGGCGCGACCGAGGGCTTCGACGACGACATCCCCGCAGTCATGATCTCGAAGGACGACGGCGCCGCGCTCCGCGCCTCGGGGGCTACCAGCGTCACCGTCGACGACTCGTTCAGCGAGTTCATCACGGACAACGGCGACATCCTGGCCGGCTTCTCGAGCCAGGGCCCGACCTTCGTCGACTACGCCCTCAAGCCGGATCTCACCTCCGTCGGCGTCAACGTCCTCAGCTCCGAGGCGTGCGACGAGGAGGGCAGCTGCGGCAACGACGGCGACTGGGCGTTCTACAACGGGACGTCGATGTCATCGCCGCACGTGGCCGGCTCGGCCGCCGTGCTCAAGCAGCTCCATCCGACATGGTCGCCGGCCAAGATCAAGTCGGCCCTCGTCAACACCGCGGACCCGGTGGTCACGAACGCGTTCGACGCGTCCACGATCGTCGGGCCGCAGCTCCAGGGCGCCGGCCGCGAGGACCTCACCGAGGCCGACGCGACCGCGATCACCCTGTGGCCGGTGTCGGCGTCGTTCGGCCGGATCTCGGCCAGCCGGACGCGCTCCACGCCGCTCACCATCACGCTCACGAACCTGACCGGCACGGCCAGGACGCTGACCGTGACCGAGAAGCGGTTCAACCTCGCCGACGGCGCCCTCGGGGCGACGTACGGTGGCGGGACCGTCGTGACCGGCGACAGCCGGATCACGACGCCGTCCTCGGTCACGGTGCCCGCCAACGGCACCGCGACGCTGACGGTGCGCGTGGCCGCGGGCCTCGCCAACAACACCCGCGTCCAGGGCTGGGTCGAGCTCGCCGGTGGCGGCCAGACCTACCAGTTCGGGTACTGGGCGCAGGTCGCCCCGTAACCGATCCCTCTCCTCGTCACGCACCCGGAGCCCCGGCCATCGGCCGGGGCTCCGGCATGTCCGGGTCGACGTGCCCCGTCCGGACACGAGACGGCCGTGATCCCTGACAATCGACCCATGCCGGACACGCTGGTCCTGACCTGGGAGGCCCTCGACGGGCTCGTCGCGACGCTCGCCGCGGAGGTGGGCCGCGACTTCGACCTCGTCCTCGCCATCACGCGGGGCGGGCTCGTGCCGGCCGGGATGCTCGCCTATCGCCTCGACCTGCGCGAGATCCTCGTCGCCGGCGCCGTGTTCTACCGGCCCGAGGGCGGCACCCACGAGCGTCCCGTCATCGGGCTGTTCCCGGCCGATGAGCTGCTCGTCGGGCGGCGGGTCCTCGTCGTCGACGAGGTGTGGGAGACGGGCGAGACGATGACCGAGGTGGTGTCCCGCGTCCGGGCGGCCGGGGCGACGCCGGTGAGCGCGGTCATCCACTACAAGCCGGGCCGCTCGCGCGTGGAGGGTGCGCCCGACCATCACGCGGCGACCGTCGAGAGCTGGGTGACGTATCCCTACAAGGCCGGGGCCTGACGGCGGATCCCGGCCGCAACCCAACCGGCACCGCCCGCCACGCCATCTCTCAGGAACCTCTCACCGATCGACGATTGCATGAGCAACGGTGGTCACGAGCCGGCCGCCAGCACCGCGCCCGTCCCCTGAGGCGCCCAGAGGAGTCCGCGATGACTGCACCCCAGCCCGCCACCAGCAAACGAGGACCGCTCCTCGCGATCGCCGCGATCGTGATCCTCGCGGTCGCCGGCATCGGCCTGTGGTACCTGTTCTTCCGCCCGGCCGGCCCCGCCCCCGTGTCCCTCGGCTCGACCACGCCGACCGAGGTGGCCAGCGCCACGGCCGTTGCCGAGGCGAGCACCGACCCCTCCAGCGATCCCGCCTCGGCGGAGCCGTCCACCGGTGGCAGCGAGACCGGCGGGATCACCGGGACGTGGGCGGTCGACCCGACGGTCGGCTCGTTCGACGACTTCTCGGGCTCGTTCGTGGGCTACCGCGTCCAGGAGGAGCTCGCGTCGGTCGGCGCGACCGAGGCCGTCGGCCGGACGCCGGACGTGACCGGCACGCTCACGGTGGACGGCACGACGATCACCGCGGCCGAGTTCACCGCGGACCTCACGACGCTCCAGAGCGACGAGGGCAACCGCGACCGGCAGCTCGGGCGCCAGGGCCTGGAGACCGGCACGTTCCCGACCGCGACGTTCACGCTCACCCAGCCGATCGAGCTCGGGTCCGAGCCGGCCGAGGGCGCGACGGTGGACGCGACCGCCGTCGGCGACATGACGATCCACGGCACCACGAAGTCGGTCGAGATCCCGGTCCAGGCGAAGCTGGAGAACGGCGTCGTGACCGTCGTCGGCAGCCTGCCGGTCCTGTTCTCGGACTACGGGATGGAGAAGCCGCAGGCGATGATCGTGCTGTCGGTCGACGACAACGGCACGATGGAGTTCCAGCTCCAGTTCACGAAGGCCTGACGGTCTCAGGCGGCTCTCATGGTCGCGCGCTTGATTGAAGGTCGACGCGACGCTCCCGGTGGATCTCCTCCCCGTCGGAAGCGTCGCGCCTTCCTGTGTGCGGCGGACGCACGGCGGTGACCACGCCTGACGCCGAGCTGCTGCCAGTCGCCGGTCGCCGCCGCCACCGCCCGTGCGACGGCGCCGGCTCGCCGGGCCCGCGAGGCGACATGGGTCCGCCTCGCGCCGTTCGCGCTGGGCGTGCTCGCGGCCGTGCTGTACGGCTGGAACCTGACCGTCAGCGGCTACGCGAACGCGTACTACTCCGCCGCCGCCCAGGCCGCCACCCAGAGCCTGTCGGCCTGGTTCTTCGGGTCGCTCGATGCGGCCTCGTTCATCACCGTGGACAAGCCGCCGGTGTCGCTGTGGGCGATGGGCCTGTCGGTGCGGCTGCTCGGGTTGAGCCCGTTCGCCGTGCTGCTGCCGGAACTGCTCGCGGGCATCGCCTCGGTGGTGCTCCTGTACCTGGCCGTGAAGCGCCAGCTGGGACCCTTGGCCGGCGTCATCGCAGGCGCGGCCTTCGCCCTGACACCGGTCGCGGTCCTCATGTTCCGCTACAACAACCCGGACGCGATGCTCACGCTCCTGCTCGTCGCCGCGGCATGGGCGCTCGTCCGGGGCCTCGAGCACGGCGCGATCCGGTGGGCCGTCCTCGCCGCGGTCCTGGTCGGGTTCGCGTTCCTCACCAAGTACCTCCAGGCGTATCTCGTGCTGCCCGCGTTCGCGCTCACGTGGCTCGTCGCGGCGCCGGGCACGATCGGGCGGCGGCTGCTCGGCCTCGTCGCCGCCGCGGTCGCGGTCGTGGTGTCCTCGCTGTGGTGGGTCGTGCTGGTCGAGCTCCTGCCCGCAAGCAGCCGGCCGTTCATCGGCGGCAGCCCGACCAACTCCGCGGTCGAGCTGCTGCTGGGCTATGACGGGCTGGGCCGGATCTTCGGTGCCGAGGGCGGTGCCGGCGGCGGCCCCGGCCGGCCCGGCGGCGGCCCCGCCGGCGCAGGCGGCTTCGGTGGCGCTCCCGGCCTCCTCCGGATGTTCAACGCCGAGTGGGGCGGGGAGGTGAGCTGGCTCCTGCCCGGCGCCGCGATCGGGCTCGTCACCGGGCTGCTCGCGCGTGCCCGGGCGCCGCGCACGGACCGCCGGCGGGCCGGGTTCCTGCTGTGGGGCACGTGGGCGATCGTCCACGTCCTCGTGTTCTCGCTGATGACCGGGATCGCCCACCCGTACTACGCGGTCGCGCTCGCGCCGGCGGCGGCCGCCCTGTTCGGCGGCGGGATCGCGGAGCTGTGGCGCCTGCGGCGTCGGATCCGATGGGCCGGGATCGGGATCGCGGCCATGCTCGTCGTCACGGCGGCGTGGAGCTGGCTGCTGCTCGAGCGGACGCCGGCCTTCGCGCCGGGACTCGGGCTGGCCGCCCTGATCGTCACGATCGCTGCGGGGATCCTCCTGCTCGTGGCCCCCGCGCGGGGCGGCCGCCGTGGCACGGCGATCTCGCGGGCGGCGCTGGTCGTGGGCATCGCGTCTGTCCTCGTCGGACCGCTTGCGTACGACCTCGCAACGGCGTCGAAGGCGATCGCGGGCGGCGACCCGGCATCGGGCCCGAACGATGGGCAATTCGGCGCCGCGAGCGGCGCCGCGTTCGGCGGCTTCGGCGGGCGCGGCCCCGGCTCCCTTGACGACGGCGTGAGCGAGGAGCTCCTCGAGTACCTCGTCGCGAACCGGGGCGGGGCGACCTGGCTGGTTGCCGTCACCGGTGCCGGCCAGGCGGCGTCGATCCAGCTCGCATCCGGGATCCCGGTGATGGCCATGGGCGGGTTCTCGGGCATGGATCCGGCGCCAACCCTCGACCAGCTCCAGGCGTACGTCCGTGACGGCAAGCTCCGCTACGTGCTGGCCGGCGGCCCGGCGGCGGTCCGGGCGTCGCGGGTGCCCACACCCGATGGCTGACCAGCGCCTGCACGCCGGTCCGCGTGGCGACCATGGAGGCGACGCTGTACGACTGCGCTGGCGCCGCGGGCTGACGGCTCGGGTCCTCGCGGTCCTGCGCGCCTCTCAGCGCCTTCTCAGCGGCGGGGCGTTGACTGGCCGTAATCCACCCGACTGCGCATCCCCGGAGCCAGATCCCAGATGACCTTCAACGACCGTCCTGACAGCGGCCCGGACGCCGCCCGCCCGATCTTCGTCAGCCCCACGGCGCCCCCGCCTGCCCCCGGGTCGACCCCGCCGCCGCCCGCGACCGTTGCGGCCGGCACCGCCGCCCGCCGCGATGCCCACGTGGGCGCTGCCCGGCACGCCCGATCCGACGCCGAGCGGCTGGACAGCGGTCGGCACCCACCGCCTCGGCCACGTCCGCACCCGTCGCCGGCTCGACCCCCGCCGCGACGCGGGCGGACCGCGGGCGCAACGGCGGGATCGGCATGGTCCTCGCCGCGGCCGTCCTCAGCGCCACGCTCGCTGCCGGCGGGACGGTCGCGGCGATCACGCAGCTCGTCCCCGGGGCCGCGGGCGTCGTCCAGTCCATCGGCGCGGCGAAGACCACGAGCGCCACGACCGTCCAGAACCTCGACCTCACCGAGGTCATCGCCGAGGCCCAGAAGTCCGTCGTCACGATCACCGCCAACGGCGTCTCGACCGAGGGCTTCTCGCCGTTCGGCCAGCCCGCCACCGGCATCGGGTCCGGGATCGTCATCTCGGCCGACGGCTACATCCTCACCAACCGCCACGTCGTCGAGGGCGCCCAGACGCTGAGCGTCGAGCTCCAGGACGGCACGACCTACGACGCGCAGCTGATCGAGCAGGCGACCGACAACGACCTCGCCCTGATCAAGGTCGACGCGGTCGGGCATGACCGCGGCCAAGATCGGCGACTCGTCCGCGACCGAGATCGGCCAGACGACGCTCGCCATCGGCAGCCCGCTGGGCACCTACACCGAGACCGTCACCCGCGGGATCCTGTCCGGCGTCGGCCGCGACGTGACCGTGCAGGACGAGCAGACCGGCCGCCCCACGACCCTCCACAACCTGATGCAGACCGACGCCGCGATCAACCCCGGCAACAGCGGCGGCCCGCTGCTGGACGCCTCGGGCGCGGTCATCGGCATCAACACGGCCGTCGCCGGCGGCGGCGCCCAGGGCCTCGGCTTCGCGATCCCGATCAACGACGCGGCGGCGCTCATCGCCAAGGCGACGTCGGGCGTCGGCGCCTGACGCCGTACGATCTCGGACGATGCACCTGCTTCTCGTCGAGGACGACGAACGCCTCGCCCGCAGCCTGACCCGCCTCCTCGAGGAGGATCGCCACGTCGTCGAGCACGCGCCCGACGGCCGGACCGGGATCGAGCTGGCGTCGGCGCTCGACGGCCTCGACGCCGTCATCCTCGACATCGGCCTGCCCGACATGTCCGGGCTCGACGTCGCCCGCCACCTGCGCAAGGACGGCGTCGACGTCAGCATCCTGATGCTCACCGCGCGTGACACGGTCAACGACCGGGTGCTGGGGCTGGACGCCGGCGCCGATGACTACGTCGTGAAGCCGTTCGCCTACCAGGAGGTCGCCGCGCGCCTGCGCGCGCTCGCCCGCCGCGCCGAGCCAGGGCCGCGCCGCGCGGAGCCGGTCCTCACCGCGGGTGCCATCTCGCTCGACGAGGCGGCGCGCCGGGTCACCGTGAGCGGCCGCAACGTCGACCTCAGCCCGCGCGAGTTCTCGCTGCTCGAGGCGCTCCTGCGCCACGCCGGCCAGACCCTGACCCGGGACCAGCTCCTGGACCACGCGTGGCCGTTCAGCGTCGCCGTGACGCCCAACGCCGTGGATGCGTACGTGCACTACCTGCGGACGAAGCTCGGCGATGCCGGCTCGCAGGTGGAGACCGTCCGTGGCGTGGGGTACCGCCTGGCCGATGGCTGACGGCGCGCGGATCGATCCCCGCGACGACGACGCCGAGCAGGCCGCCCGCGCCGAGGACGGCCGCCTCATCCGTCGCGTCCGCTGGCGCCTCGTGGCGTGGAGCGGCTTCACGACGCTCGTCGTGCTGGTGGTCCTCGGGGCCGCGCTGTACGCGGTCGCCGCGGGATCCCTCGCCGGGGCATCCGAAGGGCAGCTCGAGGCGCGGGTGGAGCCGTGGGTCGAGCGGCTCACGGGCGTCAAGCCCGAGGACGACGACGGGCCCGGGTTCGGGTTCCAGCCCGGCGCCGGCAACACGTACCTGTTCGCCTTCGACGACGGCGGGGCGCCGGTGCAGCTCGGTCGCGAGCGCGTGGTCGTGCTCGACGGGATGCCGGACGGCGCGGGTCTCGATGCCGCCCGGGCCGCCTCGAACGGCCGCGACGTGCGCTCGGTCGATGTCGCCTACGGCCCCACGACCTTCCCGGCCCGGCTCCTGACCCAGCGGGTGACCTACATCCAGGACGGCCAGACCTACTTCCTCCAGGCGCTCCAGGACCGCTCGACCGAGGTCGCGACCCTCCAGTCGCTGCTGGTGACGCTGCTCGTCGGCGGGATCGTCGTCGTGCTCGTCGCGTTCGCGGTCGGGGCCGTCTATGCCAGTCGCGCGCTGGTGCCGATCCGCCAGTCGCTCGAGACGCAGCGGGTCGCCCTCCGCCGCCAGCGCGAGTTCGCGGCCGACGCGAGCCACGAGCTGCGCACGCCACTCACCGTCATCCGGTCCTCGGTCGAGCACCTCCAGCGCCACCAGGACCGGCCGGTCGCGGCCTCCGTCGACGCGCTCGAGGACATCGACGCCGAGGTCACCCACCTCACGGCGCTCGTCGACGACCTGCTGTTGCTCGCCCGGTCGGACTCGGGCGCCGTCGCGCTCGAGACGCAGACGATGGACCTCGGCGACGTCGCGTTCGATGCCGCGGGATCGTTCGGGCGGGCCGCCGAGGCGCGCGGCGTGCGCGTCGTCGTCGACCCGGAGCCCGTGATGATCCAGGGCGACCCGGCGCGGCTCCGGCAGCTCGTGATGATCCTCGTCGACAACGCCGTCCGCCACAGCCCGCGCGGCGGCGAGGTGACCGTCCAGGTCCGCGACACCGGCTCGCTCGCCGCGATCGAGGTCCGCGACCAGGGCCCGGGCGTGCGCGAGGAGGACATGCCCCACGTGTTCGACCGCTTCTGGCGCGCCCCGGGCGCGCCGTCGGGCGGCACCGGCCTCGGCCTCGCGATCGCGAAGTGGATCGTGGACCGCCACGGCGGCCGGATCGGCGTCGCGAACCGGCCCGAGGGCGGCGCCGCGTTCCGCGTCGAGCTGCCGGCGTTCCACCCCGGTGCCAGCGCCGCCCCCGGTGCCGCCCCCGGCCCCGAGGCGGCGGCCCGCGGGAGCGACGCCCCGGCCTGATCCGCGACCCGATCGGTCGCGTCCGACCACCGTCGGGCGGTGGTCGCGTGGTACGCTCGGCACATCCTGATTGCCGGTCCCGTGAGGCCGGCGTACCGGTCCCGTGAGGCCGGGTAGGAGGTAGCCAGGTGCGCATGCGCATGCCCGCCTGCGGCGCGACGCCGCGGCACGCCGGGAACCCGTGATCGCCCCACCGTCCCTTGGTCATCCGCCGCTGCCGCGTGCCGATTCGATCGTCGACCCCCGCGTCGGCGACGCCGGGCCCGCGCTGCTCGCGCTGGAGGACGGGACCGTGTTCCCGGGCATCGCGTTCGGTGCCCCCGTCGCGTCCGGCGGCGACCTCGTCGTCAACACCTCCCAGACCGGGCTACCAGGAGATCGCGACCGATCCCTCGTACGCGGGGCAGGTCGTCGTGATGACCTACCCGCTGATCGGGAACTACGGGCGCCTCCACGACGACGACCAGTCCGCCCGGCCCGTGGCTCCGCGGCCTCGTCGTCGCCCACGCGACCGCGGCGGTCCTCGACGACGCGCGCCAGCTCGCGACCCTGCTGCGCACGAACGACATCCCGGCGATCGCGGGCGTCGACACCCGGGCGCTCGCCCGCCACCTGCGCTCGAGCGGCTCGCTGCGCGGGATCATCACCGAGCCCGGCGCGACCGACCACGCCGATGCCGTCGATCGCGCGCGCGCCGTCGAGCGCTGGGAGGACCAGGACTTCGTCGCCCAGGTCTCGCCGGCCGCGGTGCGCGAGGTCGGCGACGACCCGACGGCGCCGCTGGTCGCGATCGTCGACTTCGGGCTCAAGGCGAACATCGTCCGCTCGCTCGGCCGGCGCGGCATGCGCGTCCGCGTCCTGCCCCACACCGCCACCGCGGCCGACGTGCTCGCCGCGGACGTCGCGGGGGTCGTGTTCTCGCCCGGTCCCGGCGATCCCGCCCGGCTCGACGGGCCCGTCGCGCTCGCCCGCTCGGTCATCGACGACGGCCGGCCGCTGCTGGGCATCTGCCTCGGGCACCAGATCGTCGGGCGCGCGGCGGGCGCGGAGACGCGACGGCTCCGGTTCGGCCACCACGGCGCGAACCACCCGGTCCAGGACCTCGACACCGGCTACGTCCAGGTGACCGCGCAGAACCACGAGGTCCAGGTCGTCGGCGACAGCCTCCCGGCCTCGTCGGGGTTCCGGGTCAGCCAGGTCAACCTCAACGACCGGTCGGTCGAGGGGCTGCGCCACGCCGAGCTGCCGATCGAGACCGTCCAGTACCACCCGGAGGGTGCCCCCGGGCCGCTCGACGCGCTCGCCGTGTTCGACCGGTTCGTCGAGGCGCTCCGGCCCAGCGCGTGACGATGGTCGAGACGCCGCTCCCGGCGCCCCGGGCCGCCCGGCCGAAGCCGGCATCGGTCCTCATCCTCGGCTCCGGCCCGGTGGTCATCGGGCAGGCCGCGGAGTTCGACTACGCCGGGACGCAGGCCTGCCGCGCGCTGCGCGCCGAGGGCGTGCGCACGATCCTCGTCAACTCCAACCCGGCCACGATCATGACCGACCCGTCGGTCGCGGACGCCGTGTACCTCGAGCCGCTCACGGTCCCGGCGATCGAGGCGGTCATCGCCCGCGAGAAGCCCGAGGGCCTCCTCGCCGGGCTCGGCGGCCAGACCGCGCTCAACCTCGCGATGGCCCTGTCCGAGGCGGGCGTCCTCGAGCGCCACAACGTCCGGCTGCTGGGCACGCCGCTCGAGGCGATCCGGATGGCCGAGGACCGCGAGGCGTTCCGCGACCTGCTCGACCGGATCGACCAGCCGTACGCGCCATCGTTCATCGTCGAGGGCGCGACCGACGATGCCCGGCACGCCTCGGCCGAGGAGGCGCTCAGCCGTCATCGGCCTGCCCGCGATCATCCGGCCCGCGTTCACGCTCGGCGGCACGGGCGGCGGCATCGTCGAGACCGAGGACGCGTACTGGGAGCGCGTCCGGGCCGGGCTCCGGGCCAGCCCGATCAAGCAGGTGATGATCGAGCGCTGCCTCGTCGGCTGGCAGGAGATCGAGTACGAGGTCATGCGCGACCACGAGGACACGTGCATCGCCGTGTGCTCGATGGAGAACGTCGACCCGCTGGGCGTCCACACCGGCGACTCGATCGTCGTCGCGCCCGTCCAGACGCTCACCGACCAGGTCCACCAGCGGCTGCGCAGCGCGGCCCTCGCGATCATCCGGGCGCTGGGCGTCGAGGGCGGCTGCAACGTCCAGTTCGCGCTCTCGCCCGACTCGACCGAGTACGCGGTGATCGAGGTCAACCCGCGCGTGTCGCGCTCGTCCGCGCTCGCGTCGAAGGCGACCGGCTACCCGATCGCGCGGGTCGCGGCCCAGATCGCCGCCGGCCGCTCGCTGGCCGAGATCCCCAACGTCGTCACGGGCACGACCGTCGCGGCCTTCGAGCCCGCGCTGGACTACGTCGTCGTCAAGCTGCCGCGGTTCCCGTTCGACAAGTTCCCCGCGGCGGACCGCCGCCTCGGGTCGCAGATGAAGGCGACCGGCGAGGTGATGGCGATCGACCGCACCTTCGGGGCGGCGCTCAACAAGGCGCTCCGCGGCCTCGAGCAGGCCGGCGCGGGGCCGCTGGGCGAGGACGCCGGCTGGCGCCCGACGTTCGACTACCTCACCGCGGTCTACGGGTCGCCGGTCGAGGAGGGGAGCGACCCGCTCGATCCCACGGGCGAGGACACGGTCATCCGCTGGATCGACGAGCGCGGCGAGGCGTGCGAGAGCTCGCGGTTCGCGCAGCGCTCGGCCGCGCCGATCGTCCTCAAGCAGTTCGTCGAGCCGTCCGACTCGCGGCTGTGGCGGGTGCTCGGCCTGCTCCGCCGCGGCGTGCCCCAGGAGGTCATCCGGGCGGCGACCGGGATCAGCCCCTGGTTCCTCGCGGAGATGGGCCGCAACATCCGGCTCGAGCACGACGTGCGGGCGGCGGGCGCGACCCTCGTGGACGCCACGGATCCCGACGGCGCCAGCCTCCTCGCGACCGCCAAGCGGGCCGCGTTCTCCGACAGCGACCTCGGCGGGCTCGCCGGCGTCCCCGAGGCGGCCGTCCGCGAGGCCCGGGCGACGCTGGGCCTCGCCCCCGGCTACGCGATGGTCGACACCTGCGCCGCGGAGTTCGCCGCCGAGACGCCGTACTTCTACTCGACCTACGCGTCCGCCGGCTCGCCGCCCGAGGCGCCGCCCGCGCCACGCCCCGGCGCGCTCGTCATCGGCAGCGGCCCGGTCCGGATCGGGCAGGGGATCGAGTTCGACTACTGCGCCGTCCAGGCCGCGGACGTCCTCCGCCGCGCGGGCTGGAGCGCGGTGATGGTCAACTCCAACCCGGAGACCGTGTCCACCGACTTCGACGCGAGCACGCGGCTGTACTTCGAGCCGCTCGATGCCGAGAGCGTCCGGAGCATCATCGAGTTCGAGAGCGGCGGCCCGCTGCCCGGGCACGGACCCGCTGCCGGCGGTCGTCGCGTTCGGCGGCCAGACGCCGCTCAACCTCGCCGGGCCGCTCGTCGCGTCCGGCGTGCCGCTGCTCGGCTCGGACCTCGAGGCGATCAACCAGGCGGAGGAGCGGGTCCGGTTCGCCGCGCTCCTGGACCGCCTCGGCATCCCGCAGCCGGACGGCGGCATGGCCGAGTCGATCGAGGAGGCGCTGACGCTCGCGGAGCGCATCGGCTACCCGGTCATCGTCCGGCCGTCGTTCGTCATCGGCGGGCTCGCCATCGACTTCGCGTACTCGCCCGAGGACCTCGTCCGCCACCTCGCCGCGGCCGCCATCGTCGACCCGGACCGGCCCGTCCGCATCGACCGCTTCCTCGAGGGCATCGAGGTCGACATCGACGCGGTGTGCGACGGCATCGGCGTCCTCATCCCGGGCCTGCTCGAGCACGTCGAGCGGGCGGGCGTCCACTCGGGCGACTCGATCGCGGTGTTCCCGCCGCAGCACGTCTCGGACGGCGACGTCGACCTGATCGTGCACACGATGGAGCGGATCTGCCTCGCGCTCGGCGCCAAGGGCCTCGTCAACGCGCAGTTCATCGTCCGCGACGACGGCGTGTACCTGATCGAGGTCAACCCGCGGGCCAGCCGGACCGTGCCGTTCCTGTCCAAGGTGACCGGCGTGCCGATGGTCGAGCTCGCCGTGCGGATCGGGCTCGGCGCGACGCTCGCGGATCTCGGCTGGGAGCCCGGGCTGCGGCCGCCGCCGCCGTTCGTCGCCGTCAAGGCCCCGGCCTTCTCGACCGCGAAGCTCAAGGGCGTCGACCCGTCGGTCGGGCCGTTCATGCAGTCGACCGGCGAGGTCATCGGGATCGCCGAGGACCCGCGGGTCGCGATGGCCAAGGCGCTGACCGGGGCGTCGCTCGTGCCCCCGCGGCGGGGCGACGGCGAGGCGCCGTTCGCGCTGCTGTCGATCGCGGATCGCGACAAGTGGGGGCTCATCCCGCTGGCCAAGGCGCTCCGGCGGGCCGGCTACCGGCTCGCGGCGACGCCGGGGACCCGCGCGGCGCTGCGCGAGGCGGGGTTCGGCGTCGAGCCGATCGCGAAGCTGGGCGCGGCGCCCGACGAGGAGATCGGCGAGCGGCCGATCCTCGAGGCGATCGCCGACGGCGACGTGCGGCTCGTCGTCAACACGCCCACGCCGCGCTCCGGCGCCGTGCGCGACGCGGCCGAGATCCGGCACGCGGCGATCGCGGAGGGCGTCCTGTGCCTCACCGCGATCGAGACGGGGATCGCCGCGGCCGAGGCGCTCGACCCGGCCATCGAGGCGCAGATCGCGGAGGTCCGGGCCGATCACCGACTGGGTGCCGTCGAGCGCTGCGGCGGGCGTCAGCGCCTGAGCCTCGGCGGCGCCGCGCGAGCGGCGCTACGAGCGCGAGACGTGCGCCGGGACGGCGGCCTCCGGCTCGGTCTCGACGACGATCGCCTGGCCCAGCGACCACAGCGTGATCGTCGTGAGCGCGACCATCACGACGGCCAGCGGGATCTCGCGCATCCGCACGTCGCGCGCGCGCGCCGTTCGTCGCCCCGGGGATCTTGCGATGGCGCATGTCGCGCGTCGGCCGCGAGGCGAGCGACTCCATGTCGCGCTGGGCCGTCACGTGCCCGGCCCACGCCCCGATCATGTGGCCGCCCACGACCGCGGCCAGCTGCGCCGTCCACACGAGGCCGGGCGGCAGCCAGTCGTAGGTCGGGATGAAGAACGCGGTCCCGAACAGGTCCCAGCCCTGCTGGAGCGGGTCGGACACGGCGACGATCACGTACTGGCCGTTGATCAGCAGGTACGTGAGGTAGTGGGCGATGAGGTAGCCGACCGCGATCGGCAGCAGCCCCGCCCCGATCGCGCCGACGCTCACCAGCCGCCCGACCGCGAGCGCGGCGCCGGTGACGATCGCGAGCCAGCCGAGCAGCAGCAGCGTCTTCGGCACGAGGCCCGGCGCGCCGAACACCGACGCGAAGGCGACGGTCTGGGACAGGCCGTCGAAGATGATCGAGGCGACGCCGACGGCGCACAGCGCGACGAGCGCCATCGACCACGGCCCGCGGAGCAGCCCGGTCGCGAACGGGCGCCGCTCGACGACGGTCGCATCGACGGCGTCCGGGTCCGCGCTCGTCGCCGAGCGTCCGCCGTGCGGGTCGCGGGCACGACGCCGAACGGCGCCAGCCGGTTGAGCGTCCGGAACCAGACCGTGAACGTCTCGCCCTGGGCCCGCCACTCGTCGCGCCCGAACTGGGCCATGAGCGCGAGGGTCAGCAGCGTGTAGCCGACCAGCACCACCGACAGCGTCGCGGCGCTGATCACCGGCACGAGCTCGAGCCACACGAAGAACGTGAGGCCGGCGACGGCCGGCCAGGCACGGGCCGCCTCGGGCAGGACGCTCAGGCGCCAGCCCCGGACGCCGAGCGCGGCGCAGGACCCAGGCGAGGATGTCGTGGATCGTCGCGAACGGGTCGAGCCACTCCCAGACCGGGAACAGCAGCGCGGAGCAGAACGCGATCCCGACCCAGCCGAACACCCACAGGAACAGCGGCGCGACCGCCGCGTCGGACGAGCCGCCGGCGAGCGCCTGGGCGACGATCCACACCCAGCCGATGAGGCCGATGGCGCGCAGGAGCACGAGCCGCAGGAGCGGCCGGGACGCGGACGAGCCGCCCGTCGACGATCTCGGGCGCCCGGACATCGCGCGCGAGGATGAACAGGAACGAGAGCGCGACCGTGACCGCCGCCCCCACGAGATAGACGGACAGCGGCAGCGGGCTCTGGTAGACGGGCGACAGGCCGTGGGCGCTGGCGATCGCCGGGAGCGCCGAGCAGCGCGCCGAGGCCGAGCGCGACGCCGGTCGCGCGCGGCCGAGGGCGCCGGTCAGCGTGGGCACGCGCGAGACGCGGCGCTGGGGCGGCGTCGCGCACAGGCAGCACCCGCGGGAGCAGCCGGCCCGGCCATCGTCAGGCGGTTCGGCCGCGGCGCAGGACGAGGTAGGCGACGACGCCGACGATCGCGAGGGCCGCGACGATCGGCAGCAGGACGTCGGTGCCGCCGGACGCCACGGGCGTCGTGTCGGCGCTCGGGGACGGCGCGGGCGAGGCGGTCGGCGTCGCGACCGGGCTGGCCGATGGCGATGCGGACGCCGACTCGATGCGGCCTCGGTCGGGCGCGGGTGTCGGGGACGGGCTCGGCGACGGCTGCTTCGACCGTGAACGTCAGGCGGCCGCGCTCCACGTGGCCGTCTTCGGCGACGGCCGTCCAGCGGATCACGTAGTCACCGGGCTCGAGCTGAGGTCGGTGGCGCTCATCGTCGTCTCGCCGTCGCCGGACGCGCTGCCGGTCGCGACTCCGTCCCGCCCGCTCGACGAGCAGGAACGAGCTCTTCGCCGCGTCGAGGCCCTCGGTGAAGGCGAGGGTCACGAACGTCGGCGGCGTGCGTCAGGACCTCGCCGTCCTCGGGCATCGACTGCTCGAGCTCCGCGTGGCCGAGGACCGGTCCCGCGGCGACGAGGCCGAGCAGCAGGCCCGCGACCAGGGCGGGGAGGAGGCGGCGAACGGGCGCCGCGTGGCCGTGACGGGGCGAGCGGGCTGCTCGGGCAAGGGTGTCCACGGCATCCGAGTCTACCGGCGGGTCCGGATCTTCGCCGTCACGGCGCGAGAACGGGATATCGGCGAAGATTGGCCATCCCAGGAGGTGATCCGTGTCCGCTCTCCCCAGCAGCCCGTCCGTCGTCGCGGATCGTCGTCAGCGGCGGACCCGCCGACGATCGCTACGTCCCGGGCGTGTGCAACATCGGCGCCTGGGAGATCCGCCGGCGTCGCCGCTTCGCCTACCTCGGGTTCGCCGCGGCGGTGATCCTGTTCGCGATCCTCGTCGCGGTCGGCGCGCCGGCCTGGACGCGGCTGTTCGTGTTCCTGCCCGTGGCCAGCGGGATCTTCTCGTGGCTCCAGGCGCGACGCCGGTTCTGCGCCGGCTTCGCGGTTGCGCGGGTCTCGAACTTCGCGGACGACGAGGACGGACGACGCCGGGTCGAGGACGAGGCGGCGCACCGCGCGGACATCGCGGCGGTCCGTCGGATGACCCGCGACTCGATCCTCATCGCCCTGCCGATCGCGATCCTCGCGGCGCTGCTGCCCGTCTGAGGCGGCCGCATCCGGACACGGAACGGCCGGCCGCATCGCTGCCCGATCCACCCGGAGGAGCCAGGAGATCGAGCCGCGGCGCGACCGGCCGCCCGCTCGTGAGGTGCCGGATCACCGCCCCGCGACGGGGCCGCGGGTCAGGCGTGGGTGCCCGCGACCGTCTGGCCGATCGAGACGAGGCGGCGCCCGATCGACCAGCGCGTCCGCATGACGAGGCCGGGATCGGTCTCGGGCGCATGGCGGCGGGTCTCGCGGAGCTCGCTGGCGGTGGCGTACAGGTCGCCGATGCGGTCCTGGACGAGGTCGTGGAATGTCGGTTCTGGTGGAGCGTGTGGCTCATGGGGCTCGGGTCCTCCGGGTAGGGCATGCGGATCGTGTGGGTCGGGTCGGTGGTTGTCAGGTATCTCACGGGTGTTAGACCTCCATCTAACTCGGCGGCGTGCGAGTCGACACGCATGCCGATGGGATGTCAGGAGAGGTAGCGGACGAGGTCGGCCGAGGCGTCCTTGAGCCGGTCCCGTCGCAGGCTGTAGTAGGAGAGCCCGCCTTCCTCGATGAGGGTCACGAGGCCGGCGGCGCGCAGCTGCGCGAGGTGGTGCTTGATCGTGGGCTTGCTCAGCTCCAGGCGCTCCGCGATCTCGGTCAGGTACCAGTCGCGGTCGCGCAGGAGGCGCAGGATCCGGAGCCGGGTGTCGTCGCCCAGCGCGCGGTGGAGGCGCAGGACGCCCGGCGGGGGCGCGAGCGGGTCGAGCGGTTCGAGTGAGGCATCGGCCACCGGGTAGATGAACAGCCGCCAGTCGGGGCCGCTGAACGTGAAGTTGTAGGGGCGGACGAGGTACGACGGGGCGAGCACGACGCGACGGACGCCCGGCTCGGACAGCCAGCGGATGCCGTTGGTCGCGCGCTCGATGACCTCCGACGGGCGGAGCGTCGCGAGCTCCGGCACCCGGGACTTCGCATCGCGCTCGATGATCGACAGGACGCGGGGCTCGATCTCCTGGTACAGCGGCAGCCACGCGGCCATCGCCGCATGGACCTCCTCGAGCATCCCGTCCGCATCGTCGAGGAGGCGGCGGAGCCAGGCCCGCTTCTGCCTCCGGCCACTGTCCAGCATCGACTCGACCGCCTCGCGGTCGCCGTCGATCGCGGCCTGGACGACCGGCGACTGGTCGTGGTGGCGGAGGTTGTCGGCGAGGACGATCTGGGCGAACTCGGCGCCGGTGCTGGCGCGGAGCGCGGCTTCACGTAGGACGCCGCGTCGGTCACGTCGGGCCGGTCGATGATCAGGCCGGCGCCCATGATGCAGGTCTCGTCGTCGACGGCCGGCCGGACGCTGCTCGGGGAGCGCGGCGCGGGCCTTCTCGAGCCAGCGACGATCCTCCGCCGGGAGCTCCTCGTGCTGGCCCACCTCGCTCGCCAGCGACACCGCGAAGTCGAACGCGGTCCGGACGTCGAACGCGGCCGGCAGGCCGGCACCCGCGCCGAGGTCGCGGATCATCGTCCGGCCGCCCGGGGCGGCGATGGGGGTCGAGGAGCGGGGAGAGGGGCTCATGTGTGTCCTGTTGATCTCACTTGTGTAAGACGATCATCTAACACGACAGCGGCCATGTCAACCCCTCGGCCCTTCGCTACGGGCGAACGCTGCGGCCATGAAGCGTGCCTCTTGGCTGCCGTGCCCGCCCGCGGTCGATGTCACTCGCTGGCAGCGAAGCCGAGGCCCCGCTCGCCCTGGCGACGCCGCTCGACCCCTCAGCGTTCGACACGGCGAATCGCCGCGCCCCTGGCCGGCCGTCCGGGCCACTCGGCCTACAATCGGCGTCGACCCACCGTCCGTCCCCGAGGTCCGCTGCGCATGCCCGTTCCCGTCGTCGAGTTCAGCGATGAGCGCCTGCCGAACGGGCTGCGCCTGATCGTCGCCGAGGACCACCTCGCGCCCGTGGTCGCCGTGAACCTCTGGTACGACGTCGGCTCCAAGCACGAGGTCCCGGGCAAGACCGGCTTCGCGCACCTGTTCGAGCACGTGATGTTCCAGGGCAGCGCGCACGTCGGCAAGGCGGAGCACATGGCCCTCGTCCAGGGCGCCGGCGGGACGCTCAACGGCACGACGTGGCTCGACCGCACGAACTACTTCGAGACGCTGCCGTCGCACCAGCTGGAGCTCGCGATCTGGCTCGAGGCGGACCGGATGGGGACGCTGCTCGAGGCGCTCAGCCAGGAGAACCTCGACAACCAGCGCGAGGTCGTGAAGAACGAGAAGCGCTGGAGCTACGACAACCGGCCGTACGGGACGTGGAACGAGAAGATCCTCGGCCACCTGTTCCCCGAGGAGCACCCGTACCACCACCCGACGATCGGCTCGATGGAGGACCTCGACGCCGCCTCGCTGGACGACGTCAAGGCGTTCTTCGCCACCTACTACGCCCCCAACAACGCGGTCCTGAGCGTCGCGGGCGACTGCGACCGGGCGACCGTGCGCGCGCTCGCCGAGAAGTACTTCGGCCCGATCCCGGCCAACCCGGACATCCCGCCGCTGCCCGACATGTCGCTGCCGGCGATCATCGGCACCGAGATCCGGGAGACCGTCGAGGACCGCGTGCCGCTGCCGCGGGTGTACGTCGGGTTCCGCGCGCCGGTGTTCGGCGACACGCGCCTCGACGCGCTCGACCTCGCCGCGCAGCTGCTCGCCGGTGGCAAGGGCAGCCGGCTCCACCGCCGGCTCGTGCGCGACGAGCGCCTCGCCCAGGACGTCGCGGTGTTCACGCTCCCGTTCATCGGCGGCGCGTCGGTGTGCATCGGCTGGGCGACGGTCCGGCCGGGCGTCGACGTCGCGACCGTCGAGGCGGCCTATCTCGAGGAGCTGGAGAAGCTCGCGTCGGAGGTGCCGAGCCGAGGACGAGCTCGACCGGGCGAAGGCGCTCACCGAGGCCGACGAGCTGGGCGCGCTGGCCCGGGTCGAGGAGCGGGCGGACCGGCTGTCGATGTACGCGACGCTGTGCGACGACCCCGGGCTCATCAACACGCCTGCTGCCGCGCTACCTGTCGGTCACGGCCGAGCAGATCCGCGACGCGGCGCGCGACGTGTTCCGCGCGGACAACCGGGTCGTGCTCACCTACGTCCCGCAGGCCGGCGCCACGGCCACCGAGGAGGCGGCATGACCGCGACCGGGCTCATCGCGGAGCGGCCCGTCCCGGGCGAGCCGCGACCCTACGACTTCCCGTTCACCGCGCGCTTCGTCCTCGCGAACGGCCTCCGGCTGATCGTCACGCCGATGCCCGGCCGGGAGCTGGTGTCGGCGTCGCTCGCCGTCCGGTCCGGCGCGGCCGACGAGCCGGCGGCGCTCGGCGGGGCGACGGTCCTCGTCCGCCCGCGCGCTCACCGAGGGCACCGAGGTCCGCGACGCGATCGCGCTCAACGAGGCCGCCGAGCGGCTCGGCGCGTCGATCCACGCCGAGGCCGGCTGGGACGCCACGTCCGCCGGGCTCGACGTGCCGGCCAGCCGCCTCGCGCCCGCGCTCGAGCTCCTCGCCGAGGTCGTGCGCCGCCCGTCGTTCCCGGCGTCCGAGGTCGAGCGGCTGCGCGACGAGCGCCTCACCGACCTCCTCCAGGCCAAGGCCGACCCGCGGCGCCGCGCCGACGAGGCGTACGTCTCGACGATCTACGCCCCGTCCTCGCCGTATCACCGGCCGGCCGGCGGCACCGCCGAGACCGTCGCGACGCTCACCGCCGCCGAGCTGCGGGCCGTCCACGATCGGGCGTTCGTGCCCGGCCGTTCCGCGGTCGTGGTCGCGGGTGACGTCGACCCGGACGAGGTGCTCGCCATCGTCGAGCGGCTGTTCGGCGACTGGGCCGGCGACGTCGTCGATCGCCATGACATCGACGACACGACGCGGCGTCGAGGCGCGTCGCGTGCTCGTCGTCCATCGGGCGGGCGCGGTCCAGACCGAGATCCGGATCGGCCACCCGGGCCTGTCGCGGCACACCGCCGACTTCCATGCGATCTCCGTCATGGGCGCGATCCTCGGCGGCCTGTTCAACTCGCGGCTGAACATGAACCTCCGCGAGGAGAAGGGCTACACGTACGGCGCGAGCGCCGGGTTCGACCTCCGCCGCGCGCGCGGGCCGTTCACGGCGCGCGCTGCCGTCAACACCGAGGCCACGATCCCGGCTCTCCACGAGTTCCTCGTCGAGCTGGACCGGATCCGCGAGGCGCCGGTCACCGACGCCGAGCTGCGGGCCGCCCGCGACTACCTCGTCGGCGTGTTCCCGCTGCGGTTCGAGACGCCGGGCCCGGTCGCCGGGTCGCTCGCCGGGCTGTTCGTCCACGACCTGCCGGACGACGAGCTCGCCCGGTACCGCGGGGCGATCGAGGCGGTCACCGCCGACGACGTCCTGCGCGTCGCCCGCGAGCACATCCGCCCCGATGCGGCCGCGATCGTCCTCGTCGGCGATCACACGCTGTTCGGCACGGAGCTCGAGGCGCAGGGCGCTCGGCCCGATCGAGGTCGTCCGCGACCCCGAGCCCGTCCAGGCCGCCGCCGGCGATGCCGACGAGCTGGCCGGGCCGGTCGACTCGGGTGAGGGCGGCCCTGCCGAGGGCGCCGAGGACCCGGACCTGCCCGGCTCGGACGAGCCCGCGGATCCCGGCACGGACGACGAGTCGGGCGCTGGCGGCGTGATCGCCGCGGGGCCGGGCACTGCCGGACCCGGCAGCAACGGCTGAGGCGCGCTCGCGCCCGCGACGCCGGTGGTCGGCCGGTACGCTGTCGGGCGTGATCGTCGTCGTCGGGACTCCCGCCTGGCGCGCCGCCGAGCCCGCCGGCCCGGACGGCCGTGCGTGTCGCGTGGCGCTCGCGGCCGCGGACCGTGGCGCGGCCGTGGAGCTGATCGGCCGGGCCGGCGACGATCCCGCGGGCGACGCGATGCTGCTCGCCCTCGCCCGGGCGCACGTCGGTCATGTCGCGCTGCTGCGTGACCCCGCCCGCCCGACGCCGATCGTCGCCGCTGCCGCCGAGGACGAGCCGTCCGTCACCGACTCGGACGCCGATGCCGTACGCGACGCCGACGCCGGCGATCGTGAGCGGGCCGATCCTCGAGCCGGCGGACGTGTCGCTCGGGCCTCCGCTACCTGCCCGCCTACGACGTCATCGTCGTGACCGATGACGTGGCGGCCGAGGTGATCCCCGTCGCCGCAGAGGCCGCCGAGTTCGCCAGCGCGCACCTCGTGGTGCTCGTCGGGGAGGGGAGCGCGCCGCCCGAGGGCCTTCCAGCCGATGCGCTCGTGCTCCAGGCACCTGCCGACGACCCGGATGGCGCGTTCGCGACCCTGGTCGGCGCCTACGCCGCCGCGCTCGCCGCGGGCGAGGCACCGGCTGACGCGTTCGCCGCCGCGCGCGGTGCCTCGTGGGAGCGTCCTGTCGCCTGAGGGCACCACGACAGACCGATAGGGCTATCTCCGCAAGGTACTCGGCAAGGGTCATGGGCTACGGTACGCGCCGTTCACCCCGGGTACTCGGGGCACATCCTCCATTGTTGACCTTCAAGCGACGCCAGCTCCGAGCGAGGCCAGAGCGTGGTCGAGTTCGCGCTCGTCCTGCCGCTGCTCGTGTTCCTCATGGTCGCGATCATCGACCTGGCGCGCGGATCTACACGACGATGCTCAGCGTCGAGTCGGCAGCTCGTGAAGCGGCCGACTACGGCAGCTTCGGGTCGCAGAAATGGGATCCGCGACGTTCGACATCACGCCTGATGGCGTATCGCCGAGATGGAGAAGCGGGCATGCGTCGCCGCCAGCAACCTGCCGGACTACGCCGGGTCCGACCGACACCTGCACGAACCCGACTTCTCGTACCAGGTGTCACCGGACACTCGGCGTGACATGCGGGTCCCTGCTAGACGCCGTCGTGGACTGCATGGCGCGACGAGCGGACACCGAGCCGCCGTGCTGGGTGAAGGTGACGCTCGAGTATCGACTTCCACCTCCTGGTGCCGCTTGCACTTCGACTTCCTCGGGCCTGAGCTTCGGCCTTCCAGACACCCTCACGTTCCAACGCGACAGCATCTTCCCGATGACAGATCTGTCCGGATCGTGATGCCATGAAGATTCTCCAGAACGCGGCGATCGATCCGCGCGGCCAGGCGCTCGTGGAGTTCGCCCTCGTCGCGCCCATCTTCTTCCTCATCCTGTTCGCCATCATCGAGGGCGGCCGGTTCATCCTCTACTACGAGACCCTCAACAACGCCACGCGCGAGGGCGCCCGGTACGCGATCGTCAATGGCGCCAACTCGATGACTGTCCGCACGGACCAGCGAGCCGCCCGACTGGCCCGATGCGACCCGACTGGACGACGGTCGATCGCCAGGGTCCGACGACCTTCACCGGTACCCGCTGATCCAGCGCGTGAAGGACGCGCGTTCGGCCTGCTCGGCGACACCTGACGGTCACATCGCAGCGACTGGCTCCGAACAGCAACGGGCGTGACCAGGGTCAGGGTCGACGGCCGTCATACACACTACAACACCCTGGTTCCGATCGCTTCCGCTTCCCCAGATCACGATCAGAGCGGAGTCGACCCTTGTCATCAACAACTGATCGCTCGCAAGAGCGGGGACAGATCCTCGTCCTGTTTGCCGGCGGCGCTGGTCGCGCTCCTCATCGTCGCGGCCCTCGCATTCGACGTCGGGATCGATGCTCCTCGAGCGGCGCGATCAGCAGAACGCCGCCGACGCGGCGGCGCTTGCAGGCGCCCGGTACGTCAACGGCGCCGTCCGAACTTCCACGGCACATGCGCTGCGCCTCGGCGGGCGATGCCGCCGTCGTCGCCGCGTGCGAGGTTGCCGTCGCGAACGGCTTCCAGCGACGCGCACGCCGACGAGGATGTCCTCGTCGACATCCCGCCGGTGAGCTGGCATCTACACGCGGCTTCGACCGGCTCGATCCAGGTCCGGATCAACTCGCGCCGCGGGTCGATCTTCGGCGGCATCGTGGGGCGGGCGGTGTGGCCGGTCGGCGTGAGCGCGGTTGCCGCCAACCAGGATGAGGTCGCCGTACCCGTTCGGCATGCTCGCGCTGAGCCCCACCGACTGCAAGGCCATCCTGATCTCGGGCACAGGGGTCGTGGATTCGGCGTCGAACGTGCAGTCCAACTCCGACGGTTCTGGCTGCGGCGATGGCTCGAACATCGGCTTCAGCCGCACCGGCGCGGGCGGTCCTGAACGTGTCGGCCGACGGCGTGTGCCGGAGCGGCTGGCGAGCTGCAGGACCAGGGTTCCGGGACCATGACCTGCGTGGCCGAGGAATTCTCCTTCGCGCTGCCCGATCCGCTGCGCGGCCTTCCGGCGCCCGACAAGCCCACGCGACGGCGCCGACGATGAAGGAGTGGGTCGGTGCCTCAGTCGTGAACGCTGCCGACGAACATCCCGGACTACTGCCCCGGCGCGACCGCCACCGAGCAGATCCCGATGAGGCGACGCCCCGCCTGTGCGTGACTCGGGCAGGGCGGCGCACAAGCGGACCGAAGCGTGGATCCTCAGCCCGGGCCTGTATCCCGGCGGACTCGACCTCAAGGGTGGCGTCACGCGCCTACCTGTTGCCGGGCATGTACTGGATCGGTGGCGGTGGTTCCAGGCGTCGAACGATGTGAGCATCATCTCGCGTCGACAACGAGGCCGACACGACCAAGGCCGTGTGCACCCTGGGTGCGACACCGTCCATGCGCCGGTGGCGGCGGCGTCACTGATCTACAACTCGAAGCTCCGGTCAAGGCCGCTGCGGCCCGATCACCTCGGCGGCGGCGGGGCGGTCGCTCGAGCCTGCATGCCATACGACTATCCGTTCGGCGCGACGACGATCGACCTCGTGATCTTCCAGGACCGCACCGTCTGCCGTGACATGACGCTGAACGGCAGCAACTCGCAGGCGCGGACGTGCGCGGCATCGTGTACTACCCGCTCGGCGAGGTCGAAGGTCAACGGCGCGAACAGCGCGTTCACGATGGACCAGGTCATCGCCTGACACGTTCAAGATCAACGGCTCCGGCGGCACCGTCAAGTGTCCTCCGCGAGACGGGCGTGGACGCCGTGATCACCGGCCGTCGGGCTCGTCGAGTAGCGGTCCGTTCCGGGTCTCGGGGATCCGGACTCAGAGCAGCGTGAGCGGCTCCGGTGGAGGCTGGAGCCGCTCGACGAGCTCGGGCCCGTTGTTGCGCACGTTGTTCACGAGCGGCGGCACGGGGTAGGCGTCGAGCGCCCAGCTGTCCGACGGCTCCAGCAGGGGCCGCAGCGCCGCGAGGTCCGTCGTCGACGACAGCCAGCGCGTCCAGTCGGCCGGCGGCACCACGACCGGCATCCGGTTGTGGATGGACGCCATGAACTCGTTCGGGGTCGTGGTCACGATCGTGAACGTCCGGTGCCAGATGCCGCTCTCGGGATCCTGGCGGCCGGTCCACAGGCCGGCCAGCGCGAGCGGCCGCTCCTCGGGGTCGTGGATCCGCATCGGCTGGCGCGTCGAGCCGTCGCGCAGCCACTCGTAGAAGCCGTCGACGGGGACGAGGCACCGCCGGCGGCGGAACGCGTCGCGGAAGACGGGCGAGGTGGCGACGGTCTCCGCCCGGGCGTTGAACGTGCGCGACGCGATCCGCGGGTCGTCCGACCAGCCCGGGATCAGGCCCCAGCGATAGCCGACGACGGCGCGCCGCTCGTCGCGCTGGACGACGACCGCGGCCTCGTCCGTCGGGGCGACGTTGAACCGCCCGCCCGGGTCGTCGAACAGGTCCTCGGCCTCGAAGATCGCGGCGATCTCGCTCGTCGGCCGCTGCTGGGTGAACCGTCCGCACATCGCCCGGCGAGTCTACCGGCGGAGCCCGGACGATCGAGGGACGGCCCGCGACCCGCACAACCGGTACAGTCGCGATCGTGACCGATCCCTCCTTCGACCTCGAGCGGGTCCTGGCGTCAGAGGGCCCGCTCCCCAGGGAGACGGCGCTCGTCGCCCTCGACCAGGCGGCGCTCCTGGTCCGCCAGACCGAGTTCCGCGACGCCGCACGGCTGTACCAGCGGATCATCGGCGTCGACGACGTCTCGATCACGGCCGCGGCCTACGTCGGCTTCGGCGAGGCGCTGTACCGGATGGACGAGGACCAGTCCGCGCTCCACTCGTGGGAGGAGGCGACGCGCCTCCCCGACAACCCGTCGACCTACCTCGCGTGGCGGAACGTCGCCGCGGGCCGGGTCCGGAACGAGGACCTCCGCGGGGCGTTCGAGGCCTACAAGCAGGCCGAGCGACGGGCGCCCGAGCAGGACCGCGCGGAGATCGCGAACCGGCTCGGCTGGCTGTCGAAGGAGCTGGGCGACACGAGCGCCAGCGGCAAGTACTTCGCGAAGGCACGCGGCGACCAGGGCCTGTCGTTCACGGTCGTGATCATCGTCGTGACGACGGTCATCTCGCTCCTGGGCAGCCTGCTCGGCCCCGCTGGGCGACGACATCGTCAACGCTGCTGGCGCTCGACAAGGTGGCGCTGGCGAACGGCGAGATCTGGCGGCTGTGGACGGTGACGCTCGTCCACGCCGCGATCTACCAGAACCCGCTCCACCTGCTGTTCAACATGTACGCGCTGTGGCTGGCCGGCCCGCTCGTCGAGCGGATGTACGGGCGCTGGCGGTTCCTCGGCTTCTACGTGCTGTTCGCGCTGGGCGGATCGCTCGTCTCGTTCGCGTTCAGCGACGCCCGCGGCGGGGTCGGCGCGTCCGGCGCGGTGTTCGGGCTGTTCGGCCTGCTGTTCGCCGCCCAGCGCATCCATCGCCCGATCATCGACCGCCAGGCGCGCGCGTTCATGGGCCAGCTCGGCGGGCTGCTCGTGATCAACCTCATCTTCGGCCTGGTCGTGCCCAACATCGACAACATGGCCCACCTCGGGCGGCCTCGTCACCGGCCTGTGGATGGGCTTCCTGTTCGCGCCGACGCGCGTCCAGACGCTGCGCTCGCTGTGGCTCCGACCGAGCGTCACCGGCGGGCTGGAGCCGGTGTTCGGCGCGCAGGGCTCGCGGATCGCGCGCCTCGCCGGCCTGCTCCTCGTGTTCGCGGTGTACGCGGTCGCTGTGGGTGATCGGCGTCCAGGCCTGGACCTGAACCGGCGCCCGCGGACCGGCCGCCGGCGAACGGTAGGCTGGAGCCGATGTTCGCGATGCTGCACGGGGCGTGGCCGCTCGACGCCCGAGGAGGCCGAGGCCGACGAACGAGGGCGCGTCGAGGCCGCCGTCCGGGCGCAGCTCGACGCCGGCCTGGAGCTCGTGACCGACGGGCTCGTCCGCTGGCCGGATCCGGCGGCCGCGCTCCTCGACGGCGATCCGTGCCGGCGACACCGGGCGCCGACGGGCTGCTCGTGCGGGCCTGGCTGGATACCGCCGACGTCGCCGCGTCGCTCGCCGGCACCGACGCGGACGCACCGTCGCCCACGACCGCCGCCGTGCTGACCGGCCCCTACACGCTGGCGGCGGCCGCCGGCCTCGACGCCGAGGCGACCACGACGCTCGCACTGCGATCTCCACGACGAGCTCCTCGCCCTCGCCCAGGCCGGCTGCACGCTCGCGGTGATCGACGAGCCGGCGGCGACCGGGATCGGCACCGACGACGGACGCACGCCGCCGGTTCCGCGAGGCGCAGCGGCGCTCCTGGGCGACGAGCCGCCGCTCCACGCGATGCTCGCGATCACGGGTGGCTCGGCGTGGGAGGCGGGGCCGGAGACGATCCTCGAGGCGCCGTACGCGTCCTACCTGTTCGACCTCATCGAGGGCCCCGACAACTGGTATCTCGTGCGCGCCGCACCGGGCGACCGGGGGATCGTGTGCGCGGCGCTCCGGGCGCCGTCACCGCAGCGACCAGGCGCCGCTCCTCGTCTGGGCGGCCCGCTACGCCGCTTCGGCGAACGGCCGCGGGCCGGACCGGGTGGGCATCGCCAACGCGTCGTCGCTCGCGGGCCTGGACGTGCCGGCGGCCCGGGCGTCGCTCGAGGCGATCGTCCGGGCCGCGCGACTTGCCGCGATGGATCCGTCCGATGCCGTCGCGGCGGGGCTCGACCGGCGCACGTTCGCCCAGCCCCCCGGGCGAGGTGCGCGGCCGAGGCGGATGTCCGGGCGGTGACCGTCCGTCAGCGGACGATCACACCTTCGTACTCGTCGACGAGCCACCCTCGTAGAACTCGCCGACGATGAGCCCGCCGCCCCTGGCGCCCGCATAGTGCCGGTCCCGTCGATGACCGTCCAGCCGCCGGCGGTGCCTCCGTGCGGCCGGGTGATCGCGGCGTCGAGCTCGATCGTGAGCGTCGAGCCGTCATCGCAGGTGAACACCCTGCTGACGTGGAACACGAGCGTCCCACCGTCGTTCCGGCCGCCGCCGCTGACCCAGGCGGCACTCTCGGCGGTGCCGTCGCAGAAGTTCGTCTGGTCGGTGATGATCTCCGTCCCGTTGTCGAAGCTCACGTCGAGCGTGATCGAGACGGGCGTCGACGATCGCGCGGCGACGGGCCCCGCCACGATCGCGAGGGCGGCGACGATGGCGAACGCGAGGGACGCGGTCCTGGTGCGCATGTGCGCTCCTCCTTGGGGCACGGTCGGTGCCTTCGGTTGTATGGGCGTCGCCACGACCCGAATTCGTTTCAAATTTCCCGACCGGCGGCCGTCACGATCCCGACGCGTCCCATGCAACCGTGCGGAAACCGGGTTGCAGCCGTCGCGCCACGGTGCCACCATCCACGAACCGCGAACCCGAGCACCGGCATCGTCCGGCTCTGCCTCGGGTGAGGGTCGGCCGGGGTCTCCGGCACTCCACGTCCCACCCGGTTGCAGCCCGGCGCGAGCACCGGTCCCGATCGGGCAGCCAGCAACACGTCACCCATCCACGCCCCGGTCCCGTCGACCGGGCGACACCCAGACAGGTGGAAGGAGGTCGGCCTGGTGACCGAGCTGCATGTCGCGCTCGATGTGAACGGCGAGCGACGGGAGGTCGACGTCGAGCCACGGCGGCTCCTCGTCGAGCTGATCCGGGAAGACCTCAACCTCACGGGCACCCACGTGGGCTGCGACACGAGCCAGTGCGGCGCGTGCACGATCCACGTCGACGGCCGGGCGGTGAAGAGCTGCACGATGCTCGCGGCGCAGGCCGACGGCACGAGCGTCACGACCATCGAGGGCCTGAGCAACGGGATCGACCTCCACCCGCTCCAGACGGGCTTCTGGGAGAAGCACGGCCTCCAGTGCGGGTTCTGCACGCCCGGCATGATCATGGCCGCGGCGGACCTCCTGCAGCGCAACAGCGACCCGACCGACGACGAGATCCGGCACGCGATCGAGGGCAACATCTGCCGCTGCACCGGCTACCACAACATCGTGCTGGCGGTCCGCGAGGCGGCCCGCATCATGCGTGACGGGCCGACCCCCGTCGCGACGGCCTGAGGAGACGCACATGGTTGCTGACGTCCTCGGCTCCCCGGTCAAGCGGGTCGAAGACCCGAAGTTCATCACCGGCAAGGGCCGCTACCTCGACGACATCAAGCTGCCCGGGATGGTGCACATCTCGATCCTCCGCAGCCCGTACGCGCACGCGAACATCCGCTCGATCGACACCAGCGCGGCGAAGGCCGCGCCCGGCGTCATCGCGGTGATCGTCGGCGCCGACATCCCGTACAACCCGCTGCCGATGGCGTGGCCCGCCGGCGGCGCGTCGGGGATCCAGAACAACGTCAGCACCCCGACGATCCTCGCCAAGGACTCGGTCAAGTGGACGGGCGAGGGCGTCGCCGCGGTCGTCGCCGAGACGCCGGGCCAGGCGCAGGACGCGCTCGACCTGATCCTCGTCGACTGGGAGCCGCTGCCCGCGGTCGTGGACGCCGAGAAGGCGACCCAGCCGGGCGCGCCGCAGCTCCACGAGAACGCCCCCAACAACGTCGTGTTCGAGTGGAACGTCGGCGACAAGGACGGGCACCGACGCCGCGTTCGCGAACGCCGAGGTCGTCCTCCACCAGCGGCTCGTCAACAACCGCCTGATCCCGAACCCGCTGGAGGTCCGCGGCGACATCGGCCTGTACAACCCCGGGACCGACGAGTACACGATCTGGATGTCGAGCCAGACGCCGCACATCCAGCGGCTGCTGCTGACCGCCTTCGTGACCGGCGTCCCGGAGCACAAGGTGCGGGTCATCAGCCCGGACGTCGGCGGCGCCTTCGGCTCGAAGATCTTCTGCTACGCCGACATGGCGCTCGTGATGTTCGCGAGCAAGCTGATCGGCGGGCGGCCGGTGAAGTGGGTCGAGGGCCGGCGGGAGAGCTACGGCTCGACCATCCACGGCCGCGACCACATCACCTACGTGGACATCGCCGCCAACAAGCAGGGCGAGGTCCAGGGCCTGCGCGTCAAGACGTTCGCCAACCTCGGCGGCCGGCTGTCGACGATCGGCCCAGGCATCCCCACGACGCTCTACGCCCGCGTCCTCGCCGGCCCGTACAAGCTGCCCAACGTCTACGCCGAGGTCACCGGCGTGTACACGAACACGACGTTCGTGGACGCGTACCGCGGCGCCGGCCGCCCGGAGGCGACCTACGTCATCGAGCGGTCGATGGACCTCGTCTCGAGGGAGCTGGGCATCGACCCGGCCGAGGTCCGGCGGCGGAACTTCCTGCCGCCCGACAGCTTCCCGTACGACAACCCGTCGGGGCTGCTCACCGCCGTCAACGGCTCGAAGATCTTCATCGACTCCGGCAACTACGAGCCGGCGATGGACAAGGCGCTCGCGATGGCCGGGTACACCGATCTCGCGGCGACGAAGGCCGAGGCGAAGGGCCGCGGCAAGCTCCTCGGCCTCGGCCTGTCGACCTACATCGAGGTGTGCGGCGTCGCCCCCTCGAAGTGGATCGGCGCGGTCGGCGAGGGCTGGGGCGCCGCGATGTGGGAGTCGTCCAACATCCGCGTCCACCTGACCGGCAAGGTCGTCGTGACGATGGGCACCCAGAGCCACGGCCAGGGCCACGAGACGACGTACTCGCAGATCATCAGCCACGAGCTGGGCATCCCGATGGAGGACATCGTCGTCCAGCACAGCGACACCCAGGGCACGCCGTTCGGCTACGGCTCGTACGGCTCCCGGACGTCGAACGTGGGCACGGGGGCCGCGCTCAAGGCGGCCGCCAAGATCCGCGAGAAGGCGAGGCTGTACGCGGCGCACATGCTCGAGGCCTCGCCCGAGGACATCGAGATCGAGGGCGCGGAGTACCGCGTCAAGGGCAGCCCGGACAAGATGAAGACGATCCAGGAGATCGCGTTCGCGCTCGACCTGGCGTTCGACACGCCCGAGGGCATGGAGCCGTATCTCGACGAGACGGCCTACCACGACACCCCGAACTGCACGTTCCCGTTCGGCACCCACATCGCGATCGTCGAGGTGGACGAGGACACCGGGCACATCGACCTCGTGCGCTACGTCGCCGTCGACGACGTGGGCAAGAAGATCAACCCGATGATCGTGGACGGCCAGCTCCACGGCGGGATCGCCCAGGGCGTCGGCCAGGCGCTGTGGGAGGAGGCGGTCTACGACGACGACGGCCAGCTGCTGTCGGGGTCGATGCTCGACTATGCCCTGCCGCGCGCGTCGTGGCTGCCGGCGTTCGAGCTCGACGAGACCGTGACGCCCAGCCCGGTCAACGCGCTCGGCGTCAAGGGCGTCGGCGAGGCCGGCTGCATCGCCTCGACCGCGGCCGTCGCGAACGCCGTGATCGACGCGCTCAGCCCGCTCGGCATCAAGCACCTCGACATGCCGTTCACGGCCCAGAAGGTGTGGGGCGCCATGCAGGGATCCAACGGCAGCGCGAAGGGAGGCCAGGCGTGATCCCGGCGGCGTTCTCGTACACCAGGGCGACCAGCGTCGACGAGGCGCTGCGCCTGCTCGCCGCCAACGACGGGGCGAAGCTCATCGCCGGCGGCCAGAGCCTGCTGCCGCTGATGAAGCTCCGGCTCGCGACGGCGGACACGCTCGTGGACATCGGGCGCCTGTCGGAGCTCAAGGGCGTGAGCAAGCTCGAGGATGGCCGCCTGGCCGTCGGCGCGCTGACCACGTACGCCGAGCTCATCGACTCGCCGGCGATCCACTACGGCGTGCTCAAGGACGCCCTGCCGTCGATCGGCGACGTCCAGGTGCGCAACCTCGGCACGGTGGGCGGCGCCGTCGCCCACGCGGACCCGGCCTCGGACCTCCCGGCGGCGTTGATCGCGCTCGGCGCCGAGATCGTCCTCCAGTCCGCGTCGGGGACGCGGAACCTCGCGGCTGACGGGTTCTTCGAGGGCCCGTTCCAGACGGCGGCCCGCCCGGACGAGCTGCTGACCCAGGTCCGGCTCCCGGCCGGGCGGGACGACGCGGGCTCCGCGTACGCCTCGCTCGAGCAGCCGGCGTCGGGCTACTCGCTCGTCGGCGTCGCGGCCGTCGTCATCGTCGGCGCCGGGGGCGTCGTCGAGAAGGCCGGCATCGGCATCACGGGCGTGTCGGAGCATCCATACCGGGCGACGGAGGTCGAGGACGCCCTCACGGGAACCACCGCGACGCCCGACGACATCGCGGCCGCCGCGGCGAAGGCCGTCTCCGGCCGCTACGTGAACTCGGACATCCACGCGAACGCGGAGTACCGCGCGGCGATGGCCGTCGTGTACACCCGGCGTGCCATCGCGGCGGCGCTCGCGCGCGCCGCCTGAGCGCACCGGATCAGGGCGGGTGCGGCTCGCGGGCATCGTCCCGGGCACCCGCCCGCCCGACGCGCTCACCGGCGCGATCCTCACCCGCGACCTGACGATCGGGGGCAGCCGCTGGTCGAAGGGCCGGCGCCTGTCCGCCGACGACCTGGCCACGCTCGGCGGAGCGCCGGCCGGCGCCGAGATCACGGTCCTCATCCCGGATCCCGGCGAGGTCCACGAGGACGACGCCGGGCGCCGGCTCGCCCTCGTCGTCACGGGCGGCGACCCGGCCGCTGCCGGTCTCGAGACGCGTGGCCCGGCCGAGTCGCGCGTGAACCTCCACGCCACTGTCGCGGGCGTCGTCGAGGTCCGGGTCCCGCTCGTGGAGCGGCTCAACCGGCTCGACCCGCTCGAGGTGTTCACGGTGTTCGACGGGCAGGTCGTTGCGCCCGGCGACCTCGTGGCGAGCGTCAAGGTGGGCCCGCATCTCGTCCACGAGTCGATCCTCGACGCGGCCGCACGCGCCGCGGGTACGGGTCGGCCCGCGGTCCGCGTCGCGGCGTTCCGCCCGGTCCGGCTCGCCGTCCTCGTCAAGGAGCACGTCACCGGCGCGGCCCGGGAGCGGTTCGAGGCGTCGGTCCGCTCCAAGGCATCGGGCCTGGGCGCCACGCTCGTCTCGATCGACTACGTCCGTGACGACGCCGCGAGCGTCGAACAGGCGATGGCCGCGCTGACCCGCGGCCCCGGTCGCGCGGACATCGTCCTCACGGCGGGCGGGGCGAGCACCGATCCCCGCGACGCGTTCTACGTCGCCGTCCGGGCGCTTCGCGGCCGCATCGTCCGTCACGGCGTCCCGTCGCACCCGGGCTCGATGCTGTGGCTCGGGCGCGTCGGCCGGAGCGCGGTCGTGGGCCTGCCGAGCTGCGGCGCGTTCTCGAAGGCGACCGCCGCGGACCTGCTCCTGCCGCGGCTCGTGGCGGGCCAGCCCGCGACGGCGGCGACGGTCGCGAAGCTCGGCCACGGCGGGATCCTCACGCGCAGCCAGCGGTTCCGGTTCCCGGCGTATGCTCGGGACCTTGACGCACCCGACGGCTGACCCGGCCGCCCCCGACCTCACCCCCGCCATCGACGACGCCGCGGCTCGTCCCGACGATGCCGCCGCCGACGTGCGCGCGCGCTGGCCATCGGCCGCGCCCGAGTGCCCGCCGACCTCGCTCGTCGGGCGCGACGCGGACCTCGCCGAGCTGCGCCGCCTCACCCTCGATCCCGGCACGCCGTTCGTCACGCTGACGGGCGTCGGCGGGGTGGGGAAGAGCCGCCTCGCCGCGGAGCTCGCCGCCCAGGACCTCGGCGCGCTGGCAGGGCCGGGTCGCCTTCGTGCCGCTCGACGGGGTGAGCGACGCGTCGCTCGTGCTGCCGGCGATCGCGGGCGCGATCGGCGTCACCGACGAGCCCGGCCGCCCGCTCCACGAGGCGCTCAACGAGGCGCTCACCGACGAGCTGGGCCGGGCGCCCGCGCTGCTCGTCCTCGACACCGCCGAGCACGTCCGGGCCGCCGCGCCGGCGCTCGCCGATCTCCAGGCCCGGACACCCGGCCTCCGGATCGTGGTGACGAGCCGGCTCGCCCTCCGGGTGCCGCGCGAGCATGTCCTGTGGATCGAGCCGCTGCCCGTCCCCGCCGAGGGCGAGCTGGATCCCGACGCCGTCCGCGACAACCCGGCCGCCGAGCTGTTCCTCGAGCGGGCGCTCGCCGCCCGGCCGGACCTCGAGACGACACCGGCCAACCTCGCGCTCGTCGGCACGATCTGCCGCCGCCTCGACGGCATCCCGCTGGCGATCGAGCTCGCCGCGGCGGCGCTGCGGGTGCTGGCGCCGCACCAGCTGCTGGACCAGCTCGACGCCAAGGTCGTCGACACCGCCGCGGAGCCGGAGCTCGAGGCATCCATGCCCGCCCGCCAGCGGAGCCTGCGCGCCACGATGGACTGGAGCCTCGGGCTGCTCCCGGAGCCCGTGCTGCGGCTCCACCGGCGCGTCGCCGTGATCGCGGGCTCGTTCGCCCCGTCGACCGCGGCGTCCATCCTCGAGCGTGGCGAGCGGCGCGGCATCCTGCCGCTGGGGATCGACGTCGCCGACGGGCTGCGCCAGCTCGCGGACGCGTCGCTCCTGCGCTCGAACGCGGCCGCCGGCGAGTACGAGCTGCTGTCCACCGTCCGCGCCGACGCGCTCGACCGGCTGGCGTCGAGTCGGGCGAGGAGACCGCGATGCGCTGGGCGCACGCGTACGAGGTGCTCGCGCTCGTCGAGGAGGCGGAGAAGGACTTCCCGACCGAGCACGAGACCGATGCCCTCGACCGGCTGGACACGGCCCACAACGACATCCGCGAGGCGCTCGAGTGGGCGATGGACCAGGGCGACAGCACGTTCGCGCTGCGGCTCGCCGGATCGCTGGCCGAGTTCTGGCGCACCCGCGGCCATCACACCGAGGGCCGGCTGCGCCTTGCCGCCGCGCTCGCGATCGGCGACGACGCCCCGTCGCCCGTCCGCCGCAAGGCGCTGGGCGGCGCGGGGCTGCTGGCGTCGTTCCAGGGCGACTACGGCCTCGCCGAGTCGTACCTGCGCGAGGCCCTCGCCGTGGCCGAGTCTGACGGCGACGACGAGGCGCGGGCGATGATCCTCAACTGGCTGGGCACGAACGCCTACGGCGGCGGGGACCTCGATGCGGCCGAGGGGTTCGTGGCGGAGAGCGTCGCGCTGCGGCGGGAGCTGGGCGACCCGGCGGGCATCGCCACGGCGCTCAACGCGCTCGGCGGCGTGTACCACTTCCGGGGCAACCTCGACCGGGCGCGCGAGACGTTCGGGGAGAGCCTCCAGCTCAAGCAGGGCCTGGGCAACGAGAACGGGATCGCGGTCGCGCTCATGAACCTCGGTCTCGTCGAGCGCGACGCGGGGCGCATCGCCTCCGCGGAGGTGGCGTTCACCGAGGCGATCGAGATCTGGGAGCGGACCGGCGACCGGCAGCGGGTGTCCGTGGGCATCCACAACGCCGCGCTGCTCGACCTCGACCGCGGCCGCTACGACGAGGCGGCGGCGATGCTCAGCCGCGCCTACGACATCGCCCGCGAGCTCGGCGACCGCACCGAGATGGCGTACGCCCTGGCCGACACGGTCCGGGTCGAGGTGGAGCGCGGCAACCTCGATGCGGCCGCGGCCGCCCTCGCGTGGAGCCTCCCGCGCTCGGTCGCGGCAGGCGTGCGGATCATCGTCCCGCTGCTGCTCGAGGCGGCCGGCTCGCTCGCGGCGGCACAGCACGACGACGAGCTCGCGGTGCGACTGTGGTCCGCGGCGACCGCCGAGCGGACCGCGTCGGGGTTCGTCAACATGCCCGCCGACGAGCGCCTCCTCGACGAGCGCATTGCCGTCACCCGTGGACGGTTCGATCCGTTCGTGTTCGCCGGCGCCTGGGAGGCGGGGAGCACCCTCGGCACGGCGGACGCCGTCGATCTCGCGATGTCGTTGACGAGGGGCCGGACCGGCGGGGTGTAATCGCGCGGCGAGGTAGCGCGTTGTGGAGGATGACCGAAGTCGTCGTCCATGGAGGCTATGCCCATGCACCCGTCCAGGCTCGCGCGAATCCTCGCCGCGGCGCTGCTGGCCGCGCTCCTGCTCCCGCAGGCGGTACTCGCCGCCGAGCCGAGCACACCGCTGCCGGAAATCAAGCTCTCGTGCGCCCTTGTCGTCCCGAACCCGTTGACCGCGATCGCCCCGAATCGCGCCATCGTCTGCAAGTGGCGGGCACCCGACGGCACAACGGTGGCGAAGTACCGGCTCTGGCGGACCGTTGACGGCGGCGCCCGCCAGCTGGTCGTGGTCAAGGCCGCCGACGCGAGGCTTCGCCACGCCGACTTCAACATCCGGACGGGTCATACGTACCGCTACCTCGTGACCGGCGTCGACACTGCCGGGACGCGGGTGGCGAAGAGCGCGGTCGACAAGGTGTACGTGGGGCGGCCCGCACAGGTGCTGCGGTTCAACTGCGTTGTCGAGATCGACGAGGGGCTGACCTCGGTCGTGTGCCGCTGGTCCGACACGACGCGTGCATCGGCCGTCCGATACGTCCTGTACCGGTCCGTGGACGGGGGCTCCCGGCAGGCGATCTACCGGGTCGGCGAAGACGGGCGCCGGGCGTTCCGGGACCGTGACGTCAGGCCCGGCCAGGCGATCCGCTACGCGGTCGTCGCCGTCAATGCGAGCGGGAGGATCGTCGCGTACGGCGGGCCCGACCGCGTCGTGATCCCGAACTGACGCGCACGACGCGAGACCGCCAATTCAGCCGGCCGACGCCGCCACACTTGGCCACGTGGGCGGCACTGACGATGCACATGACGAGCGCGTCATGGTCGAGCGCGCGCGGTCGGATCCCGAGGCATTCGGCGAGCTGTACCGGCAGTACCTGCCGCGCATCCATGCCTTCGCCTACCGCCGCACCGGCGATGTCGAGGCGGCCGAGGACGTCACCTCGGCCGCCTTCGAGCGCGCGCTTCGCAACCTCGACGCGTTCCACTGGCAGCCGGGCGGCTTCGGCGCATGGCTGTTCCGGATCACCGCCAACGAGCTCGTTGATCACTACCGGCGGACCGGCCGCGCATCGTCGTCGCGCGCCCGGGGTGCCGCGGCACGGCTCGCGGCCGCCCCGGCGCTCGATCCCGCGGACGTGGTCCACGACCGCGATGCCGTCGCCGTGATGCTCGCCGCGATGGACCACCTGAGCCCGCGCTATCAGCAGGCGCTCTCGCTGCGCTACCTGTCGGGCCTGACGCCGGCTGAGGCCGCGGCCGCGATGGGCGTCTCGAAGCCCACCATGGCGGTCGTCGTGCATCGGGCGACGCGGGCGCTGCGGCGGATCCTCGACGAGGAGCGGCAGTGAGCGACGACCCGCGAGGCCTCCTCGACGAAGCCGGATCCAGGCCTGCGCCGGATCCCGACCCCGCGTTCGTCGACGCGCTCGACCAGCGCCTTCGGGCGGTCGCGGCGTCGCTGCCGCAGGCGGCCGATGCCGGCGATCCGGCCCCTGACCGGTCTCCGGCGCCGCGATCGGACCCGTCCCGACGTCGCCGCCTGACCGGCGCCATCGGATCCCTCGCCGTCGCCGGCCTGGTGGCGGTCGCCGTGATCGTGACGTGGACCGGGTCCACGCCGCGGCAGCCGTCCACGCTCGACGCATCCGTGAACGTCGAGGTGGCCCTCGCGGACGGGACGATCCTCGAAGACCCGGCAGGGCTGGTGCTCCCCGATGGCGCCGTGATCACCGTCGGGGTCGGCGGCTCGGCACGGATCGGGGCCACGGTCCTCGAGCCCGGTGACGTCGCCACGGTGCGCGATGGGCGCATCGACATCCGGCACCCCGCCACCGGCGCGCTGGCGTCTCCGGGCGGTGGCCCGCCGAGCGTCGCACCCGCGTCGCCGACGCCCACGAGGAAGCCTGCCTCGTTGGTCGCGCCGACGGCCTCCCCGACGGCAGCGCGACCGACGCCCGGGGTGACGCCGCCGCCCGCGACTCGCACACCGGGCGCGTCCGCGGTCACCGCGACGGCAACCCCGGGGACGACACCCACGGCGACCCCGGCGATCCGGAGGCCGCGCCTCCGCGCGCGCCTGCTCGAGAACGGTCGCGTCGCGGTCACCTGGACCGCGACCGAGCGGGCGCGAAGCTATGTCCTCGTCGTCACGCGTTCCAGGAGCGGGCCTGCCCGGGACCCGGTGTACCCCGGCTCGCGCGTCCTCGGCGAGTTCGTCGTGCCGCCGCCGACGCCGCTCCGCTACCGCGTGCCCGACGGCGTGGTCGAGACGCGCCTGATGGTCGTCGCCCTTCGCCGCGACGGGTCCGTGCTCCGGCGCAGCAACATCGTCGTCGTGAGCATCCCGCCTGCGGGCGAAGCGACCGGCTCCGGAGACGACTCGACGCCCGCCTCGCTGCCGACGCCGACGCCGGCCCTGCCGTCGAGCTCCGCAGAGCGGTCGCCGTCGCCCTGCCGTCGCCCGACGCGTCCTCCGGCATCTGACGGCCGCCCGGGCCCGCCGGTGCGCGGCGCACGGTGTAGGATCGGGCGCCATGGACCCCGTGCACGAGACCGCATCCGCCGCCGCGTCGGCCGCCCGCGCCGCATCGCGCGACGAGCGGCCCGAGGCCACCCAGACCATCGAGGGCATCGCGGAGGAGTTCCGGCGCCACGGGTACATCGCGGAGCGCTCGCTCGCGACGACCGTGTTCCTCGCGCTGGAGCTCGGCCGGCCGCTGCTCCTCGAGGGCGAGGCCGGCGTCGGCAAGACGGAGCTCGCCAAGGTGCTCGCGAAGAGCCTCGGCACGCGGCTGATCCGGCTGCAGTGCTACGAGGGGCTCGACGTCAACACCGCGGTCTACGAGTGGAACTACCCGCGCCAGATGCTCGAGATCCGCCTGCTGGAGGCCCGCGGCGAGATCGACCGCGCCTCGGCGCACGACATCTTCGGCCCGGAGTTCCTGCTCAAGCGGCCGCTGCTCCAGGCGCTCGAGGCGGACGGCGACGCCGCCCCGGTGCTCCTGATCGACGAGATCGACCGCGCGGACGAGGAGTTCGAGGCCTACCTGCTCGAGATCCTGTCCGACTTCCAGGTCACGGTCCCGGAGATCGGCACGATCCGCGCGAACCGTCCGCCGCGCGTCGTCCTGACCTCGAACCGGACGCGCGAGGTGCACGACGCGCTCAAGCGCCGCTGCCTGTACCACTGGATCGACTACCCGACGGCGTCCAAGGAGTTCGAGATCGTCTCGACCCGGGTGCCCGACGCGCCGGCCCGCCTCGCGCGCGAGGTCGTCCGTTCGTCCACCGGCTGCGGACCGCCGATCTGACCAAGGTCCCCGGCGTCGCCGAGACGCTCGACTGGGCGTCCGCGCTGCTGTCGCTGGGCGCCGCGGAGCTCAGCCCCGACGTCGTCGACGAGACGCTGGGCGTCGTCCTCAAGTACGAGGAGGACATCCGCCAGGTGCGCGGCCAGACCGCCGCGACGTACCTCGCCGAGGCGACGGCCCAGGCCTGAGCCGGGACATGGCGACCTCCGCGCGGCCCCGGTCGCGGGCGCGCACGGTCATCCGGCTCGTGCTGGCGGTCGCGGGCGCGCTGTTCCTGATCAGCGCCCTGGTGTTCGTCCCGCTGGCGGCGTATGCGCTTGCTGTCGCCGTTCTCCGGCGTGCCGGTGCCGACCGAGTGCGACGGCGGCACCACGGGCCCCAGCCCCAGACAGGTCGCGGTGGACGGGTATGGCGAGGGAATCGCGGTCGCCGCCGATGGACCGGCGACCGTCGTGGCTGTGCCCGGCCCGGACGGGCGCACGGCGGGCGGCTCGCTCCATCTCCTCGCGGGCGAGCGACGTCGTGTTCAGCGTGCCGGTCGCGAGCCGGGCCGTCGCGGCGGGGATCCTGAACGGCAGGGCGTATGTGTTCGACGACAAGATCGGGTACTTCCTCGACGCCGCGACCGGCAGGCCCGTGCCCCGGACGTTCACCGTCGACAACTACCGCGGCCTGTACATGGCCGATGGCGTCGAGCACGTCCAGACGACGTTCGAGGTCGCGTTCGTCGGGTCGCCCGGACCGCCGTTCCAGGCCGTGGGCATGCCGTTCGGGGCCGTCGTGGACGGCTGCCTCGTCGCCTCGGCGGGCGCCGGTTGAACGCCGGCCGGTGAGCGCGGCCCGATCGAGGGATGCTGGCCGTGTTCGGCTAGGCTGTGCGGATGACCGAGTCGCCGATCCTCCGCGCGCCGACCGGGGAGCTGATCGACGGCCGCCGCCTGCTCGCGGAGTCCGTGGGCTTCGGGCGGGCGCTCCGGGCGGCCGGTCTCCCGATCGACCTCGCGGCGGCGATCGACTTCGCCCGGGCGCTCGAGCTGGACGGGGTCGACATCGGGCGCAAGGCCGTCGTGCGCGATACCGGCGCCGCGCTGTTCGTCCGCCGCCGCGATGACCGCGAGGTCTACGAGCGGGTGTTCGAGCAGTTCTGGCGCCGCCGCGGCCGGAAGCTGCCGTCGACGCGGCTCCAGGGCACGTCGCCGGACGTCGAGCGCGAGCAGGGGGAGGAGGGCTCGGCGGGCGACGAGGCCGACGGCGAGGGCCGCGAATCGACGATGACCGAGCTCGCGACGCTGGGCATCCAGGTCGCCACCGACGCCGACGAGGGCGGCGAGATCGAGGGCACCACGATCTCGCCCGACGCGTACTCCAAGGGCGAGGTCCAGCGCCACCGCGACTTCGACCGCATGACGGCGGCCGAGCTGCGCGACGCCGAGCGCTTCGTGGACCTCCTGCGCCCGAAGCTGGAGCGGAGGCGGACCCGCCGGTTCGAGCTCCATCCCCACGGCCGCCGGCTCGCGCCGCGGGCGATGTTCCGCCGCAACCTCGCCACGGGCGAGCTCACCGAGTGGGTCTGGCGGCGCCAGGTCCGCGAGCCGCGCCAGCTCGTCGTCCTGTGCGACATCTCGGGCTCGATGGAGCGCCACTCGCGGCTCCTGCTGCGCTTCGTCCAGGCGCTGGCCCGGACGAACGAGGTGCGCACCGAGTCGTTCGTGTTCGGGACCCGCCTCACGCGCGTCACCCGGCTGATGAAGGACCGCGACCGTGACCGCGCGCTCGCCCGGGTCGCCGATTCGGTCACGGACTGGGCGGGCGGGACGCGGATCGGGGAGTCGTTCCGGGAGTTCAACCACAAGTGGGCGCGCCGCACGCTGCGGACCAGCGGCATCGTGATCGTCGTGTCCGACGGCTGGGACCGCGGCGACCCGGCGCTCGTCGCCGCCGAGACGGCCCGCCTGCGGCGCAACTGCCATCGGCTCGTGTGGCTCAACCCGCTGGCCTCGGCGCCGGGGTACCAGCCGCTCGCCGCGGGCATGAAGGCCGCCTTCCCGTTCATCGACGACTTCCTGCCGGCCGGCACGCTCGCCTCGCTCGAGCGGCTGGGCGAGGTGCTCGCGGGGGCGAGCCAGGGAACCGCGCGCCGGGGATCCGCCGTCACGCATGCGACGAGCGTCACGCCGTCGCTCGGCCTGCATGCGCCCGACGTTGCCCCGCCGCGCGCCGTGGAGACGCCGCACCAGGACGCGGAGCGGGCCCGCCCGCTCCGCTGACAGACCCGGAGGACACAGGCATGCAGGAGCTGCTCGACACGCTGGCCGGCTGGACCGCCGAGGGAGCCGGGGTCGGGCGCGCGGTCGTCGTCCGGACGTTCGGCTCGGCGCCGCGGCCCGAGGGCGCCGTGTTGCTCGTGACCGACGACGGCCGGATCGCGGGCTCCGTGTCCGGTGGCTGCGTCGAGGGCGCCGCGGCCGAGGAGATCTGGGCGGCCCGCAAGGCCGGCCGCGAGCGCGTCATCCGCTACGGGATCAGCGACGAGCAGGCGTGGGACGTCGGGCTCGCGTGCGGCGGCACGATCGACGTGCTGATCTCGCCGGCCGTCCCGGCGGCGGCGGTCGAGGCGGCGCGCGAGACGAGCGAGGGCCGCGGCGACGGGCGGGCCATCGTCACGCCGCTCCCCGCGGACGCGCCGCCGGCTGCGTTCGGCGCGCACCAGCCGGGCGAGGGGAGCGAGCCCGCGCTGCCGCTCGTCGTCCACGACGACGGCCGCCTGGATGGCTCGCTCGGCGACCCGGATCTCGACGCGCAGCTGGTGGCGGCCGCGACCGACGCGCTCGCCCACGGCGTCTCGAAGACGGTCGAGGTCGGCGGGCGACAGCTGTTCATCGAGTCGTACCCCGTCCGGCCGCGGCTCGTCGTCGTCGGCGCGGTCGAGGTGAGCCGCACGCTCGTCCGGCTGGCGAAGGAGCTGGGCTACGAGACGGTCGTCATCGATGGCCGCGCGGCGTTCGCGACCGAGGCGCGGTTCCCGGACGTCGACCGGCTGATCGTCGGCTGGCCGGACGAGGTCGCCGACGAGATCGGGCTCGGCCCCGCGGACGCGGTCGCGGTCCTGACCCACGACGTGAAGTTCGACGAGCCCGCGATCGTCGCGGCGCTCGCCCGTGGCTGCCGCTACGTCGGCGCCGTCGGCTCGAGGAAGACCCAGGCCGACCGCCGTGCGCGGCTGCTGGATGCCGGGGTCGCGCCGGACGACCTCGCGCGGCTGCGGGGCCCGATCGGCCTCGATCTCGGCGGCGGCTGCCGGCCGAGACGGCCCTCGCGATCATGGCCGAGGTCGTCGCGGAGCGGCGGGCCGGCTCGGGTCGCCCGATGCGGGAGCTCGCGCGCGAGCGCGAGGCGGCTGCTGCCGTGCCGGCCTGACCATGCACGTCACGGGCCTCGTCCTCGCCGCCGGCGCCGCCACCCGGTTCGGGTCGCCCAAGCAGCTCGCCCCGCTCGACGGGCGGCCGCTCCTGCAGCACCCGCTCGACGCGCTCGCCGCCGCGGGGATCGACGACGTCGTCGTGGTGCTCGGCGCGGAGGCTGCCGCGATCGAGGCGGCGATCACGTGGCGCGGCGAGCGGCGCCGGATCAACCAGCGGCCACAGGACGGGCTCGCGAGCTCGCTGCGGGTCGGGCTCGACGCCGCGGCCGAGGACCCGACAGTCGACGCGGTCCTCGTCGTGCTCGGCGACCAGCCCGGGCTGCGGCCCGAGGTGATCCGAGACGGTCATCGGTGCCGCGGCGGCCACGACGCTGCCCATCGTCCGGCCGCGCTACGAGCGCGACGGCGCCCCGAACCCGGTCCTCGTGCGGCGGCGCCGCGTGGGCGCTCGCGGCGGGGCTCGAGGGCGACCGGGGGCTGGGGCCGCTCGCTTGCGGCGCACCCGGAGCTCGTCCACGAGGTCGCGGTCGCGGGCTCGATCCCGGACGTCGACACCCCGGCGGACCTCGCGCGGCGGCCTCCGGCGGCACGGCACCGGCCGGACGAGGGGCGGGCCGATGACGGCGCCGGAGCGGCCCGCGGGCAAGCGCGCGCGCCGGCGATGCCACGCCGAAGCCGGCGCGACCGAAGAAGACCCGGGCGACCGCGAAGGCGGAGGCGACGACACCGGGCACCGGGCGCGCCGCGAAGGACCCGGCCACGCTCGAGGCGTCCTGGGCCGAGCGCGTCCGCGCCAATCGCGAGCAGGCCGAGCGCTTCCGCGAGACCCAGGGCAGCGACTTCTACGCCCCGGTCTCCGCGCTGTTCGTCGCGGACCCGCGGCGCACCGGCGAGCCCGCGCTCGACGTCCTCGCGGAGCAGGCGGGCTCCAACGAGACCTGGCTCGACATCGGCGCGGGCGCCGGCCGCTACGCCCTGCCGCTCGCCCAACGTGTCCGCGAGGTGATCGCGGTCGAGCCCTCGGCGTCGATGCGCCGCGCCCTCCGGACCGGCATGGACGAGCACGGGATCGGCAACGTCCGGATCGTGCCGGGCGCATGGCCGGACGCGGCGGCCGAGCTCGGGGAGCTGCCGGCCGCGGACGTGTCGATGATCGCCCACGTCGGCTACGACATCGAGGCGATCGGCCCGTTCCTCGACGCGATGGAGCAGGCGACCCGCAACCGCTGCCTCGCGATGCTCACCGACCGCAGCCCGGCCTCGGTCGCGGACCCGTTCTGGCCGCTCGTCCACGGCGAGGACCGCGTCCCGCTGCCCGCGCTGCCGGACCTCCTGGAGCTGCTCCTCGCCCGCGGTCGCGAGCCGCTGGTCACCGTCGTGGAACGCTCGCCGCGGAGCTTCGAGTCGGTCGGGGCGCTGACGGCGTTCCTGCGCCGCCAGCTGTTCATCGCCGAGGGCGGCGAGAAGGACGTCCACTTCCGCGCGATCCTGCCGGACCACATCTCCCGGCGGGACGGCGCCTGGACGCTGTCCAATCCGCCCCAGGGATCGCTCGGCATCGTCACCTGGCGGGTCTGACCGGGGCTCGCTCGTCCGCCACTCGAGGGGCGAGCGTGCGCCTGACGCAACCGATTGACGCCGCAATGAACCCGAGCGCACACTCGCGCCTCAGCACTTCCCCCGATCCCGCGCCGCGGATCGTTGCAATCCGGTGACGATCGAGCGCCGAATGTCCAGGCACAGGCCGGCCCGCACACGAGCCGCGGGTCCGACCCGAGATTCCGCCACGGCGGATGGAGGGATGGCCGCGCATGATTCCCGGTCAGTTCGACTACGTCCGTCCGGGCAGCCTCGATGAGGCGCTCCGGATCCTGAAGGACCGCGAAGGCGAGGCGAAGGTCCTGTCGGGGGGCTACAGCCTCCTGCCGCTCGTCAAGCTGCGGCTCGCCCAGCCGGGGTTGCTCGTCGACCTCCAGGCGATCGGCGGGCTCGACGGCATCACCGAGGACGATGACTGGCTGCGGATCGGCGGGCGCGCGACGCACCGCCAGATCGCGACCAACGAGGTCATCGTCTCGCACTACCAGATGACGCGCGAGCTCGCCGGCGGCATCGGCGACCCGCAGGTCCGCAACTGGGGGACGATCGGCGGCTCGGTCGCGCATGCGGATCCCGCCTCGGACTGGCCGGCGGCGCTGCTCGCCACCAACGCGACGATCGTCTGCCGCGGCCTCGACGGCGAGCGCGAGATCCTGGCCCGCGACTTCTTCCTCGACACGTTCACCACGGCGATCGAGCCCACCGAGATCCTGACCGAGGTCCGGATCCGGCGCCGCACCCGGGGCAACGGCGGCAGCTACCAGAAGCTCGAGCGACGGGTCGGCGACTTCGCCACGGCCGGGGTCGCCACCATCGTGGTCCTCCGCGACGACGGCACGATCCGGCACGCCGGCGTCGGCGTCACGGGCGTCTCGTCCTCGCCGTTCGCGGCGACCGGCGCCGAGCAGCTGCTCATCGGGCAGAAGCCGGGCGACGACGTGTTCCGGGCCGCCGGTGCGGCCGCGGGCGCGGCGAGCCAGCCCGTCTCGGACGTCCGGGGTCCCGAGGTCTACAAGCGCGCGATGGTCGCCGAGCTGACCGTCCGCGCCCTCCGCGCCGCCACCGAGCGCGCGCTCGCGTTCAACGGGTGAGGGCAGCATGACGCAGCACATCTCGGTCACCGTCAACGGCACGGTTCGCGAGGCGGACGTCGAGCCGCGCCTCCTCCTCGTGCATCTCCTCCGCGACGAGTTCGGCCTCACCGGTACCCACACCGGCTGCGACACGAGCAACTGCGGGGCGTGCACGGTCCACGTCAACGGCACCAGCGCGAAGTCGTGCACGATGCTCGCCGTCCAGGCCGACGGCGCGGAGATCCGCACGATCGAGGGCATGGAGCAGGCCGGCACGCTGCACCCGCTCCAGCAGGCGTTCTGGGACTGTCACGGTCTCCAGTGCGGCTTCTGCACCCCGGGGATGATCATGCAGTCCGCCTGGCTCCTGGAGCAGAACCCGGAGCCGACCGACGAGGAGGTGCGCGAGGGGATCGCGGGCAACCTCTGCCGGTGCACGGGCTACGTGAACATCGTCAAGGCCGTCCAGCAGGCCGCCGCCGAGCTGCGCACCCCCGAGGGCGCGGGCTCCGGCACCGGCGCCAGCGCCTGAGCGCGAGGAGACGACGATGACGCTCGAGGCGCAGCAGCCCACGACGACCCCCGAGGTCGCGGGCATGGGTCACTCGATGAAGCGCAAGGAGGATCCGCGCTTCATCCGCGGCAGGGGCGAGTACATCGAGGATGTCGTCCTGCCCAACATGGTCTGGATGGACATCGTCCGCAGCCCGTACGCCCACGCGAGGATCAAGTCGATCGACGCGACCGAGGCCCTGGCGATGCCGGGCGTCCTCGCCGTGATCACCGGCAAGGACCTCGAGAAGGCGGGCCTCCACTGGATGCCCACCCTCGCCGGCGACAAGCAGATGGTGCTGCCGGTCGACGAGGTCATGTACCAGGCCCAGGAGGTCGCGGCGGTCATCGCCGAGACCCGGTACCAGGCCGCCGACGCGATCAACGCCGTGTACGTCGACTACGAGCCGCTGCCGGTCGTGATCGACCCGTTCAAGGCGCTCGAGCCCGATGCGCCCGTGCTGCGCAAGGATCGCGGCGAGGACAAGCAGAACAACCACATCTGGCACTGGGAGTCCGGCGACAGGGACGCCACCGACGCCGCGCTCGCGGGCTCGGACAAGGTCATCCCGATCGACGTCTACATCCCGCGCATCCACGTCGCGTCGATCGAGACCTGCGGCTGCATCGCCGACTGGGACCCGATCGCGGGCCACCTCGACTTCCACGTCACGAGCCAGGCGCCGCACGTCTACCGGACGGTCATCAGCCTCGTGTCCGGGCGTCCCGGAGAGCAGCATCCGGGTCAAGACCCACGACATCGGCGGCGGCTTCGGCGGCAAGGTGCCGGTCTACCCGGGCTACGTCATCTCGATCGTCGCCTCGCTGACGCTCGGCCGGCCGGTCAAGTGGATCGAGGACCGGAGCGAGAACCTCCAGGCCGACTCGTTCGCGCGGGACTACCACGTCCACGCCGAGCTGGGCCTGAACAACGACGGCACGATGACGGGGCTCAGGGTCAAGACGCTCGCGGACCACGGGTACGCGGACGCCGCGGCCGACCCGTCGAAGTACCCGGCCGGGCTGTTCAACGTGATCACCGGCTCGTACCAGATGCCGGAGGCGTTCGTGGAGGTCGACGCGGCCTACACGAACAAGCCGCCCGGTGGGGTCGCCTACCGCTGCTCGTTCCGCGTGACCGAGGCGGTCCACACGATCGAGCGGCTCGTCGACGAGGCCGCCCGCTCCATCGACATGGACCCGGCCGAGTTCCGGATGAAGAACTTCATCCGCAAGGACCAGTTCCCGTACCACACGCCCACCGGCTGGGACTACGACTCCGGCGACTACCACACCGCGCTCCAGAAGGCGCTCGACGCGATCGGCTACGCGGACCTGCGCAAGGAGCAGGCCGAGAAGCGCGCCCGCGGCGAGCTCATGGGCATCGGCATCAGCTCGTTCACCGAGATCGTCGGCGCGGGGCCCAGCCACGACTTCGACATCATCGGGATCAAGATGTTCGACTCGGCCGAGATCCGGGTCCACCCGACGGGCTCGGCGATCGTCCGCCTCGGCGTGCAGAGCCAGGGCCAGGGTCACGAGACGACGTTCGCGCAGATCGTCGCCGAGGAGCTCGGCATCCCGGCCAGCAAGGTCAAGGTCGAGGAGGGCGACACGGACACGGCGCCGTACGGCCTCGGCACGTACGCGTCGCGCTCCACGCCCACCGCCGGCGCGGCGACCGCGATCGCCGCCCGCAAGATCCGCGAGAAGACCCGCCACCTCGCCGCGCACCTGCTCGAGTGCTCGCCCGACGACCTCGAGTGGACGCCCGGCCAGTGGAGCGTCAAGGGCAGCCCCGACCGGTTCAAGACGATCGCGGAGCTCGCGTTCGCCGCCTACACCAACCATCCCGCCGGGATGGAGGCCGGGCTCGAGGCGACCGACTACTACGACCCGCCCAACCTCACCTTCCCGTTCGGCAGCTACATCTGCGTCGTGGACATCGACAAGGGGACGGGCCAGGTCAACGTGCGCCGGTTCGTCGCCATCGACGACTGCGGCAACATCATCAACCCGATGATCGTGGACGGGCAGATCCACGGCGGCCTGACGATGGGCCTCGCCCCCGCGTTGTACGAGGAGATCACGTACGACGAGCAGGGCAACAACCTCGCCGGGACGTTCATGGACTACCTCCTGCCGACGGCCGTCGAGACGCCCGCCTGGGAGACCGGCAAGACGATCACCCCCTCGCCGCACCATCCGCTGGGCGCGAAGGGGGTGGGGGAGTCGGCCACGGTCGGTGCCCCGCCGGCGATCGCGAACGCGGTCGTCGACGCGCTCGCCCACCTGGGCGTGACCAACATCGACATCCCGATCACCCCCCAGAAGGTGTGGGCGATCCTGCACGAGCACGGGATCGCCTAGCGATGCCCAACCGGAGCCTGGCGCCGCGGATCGCGGCGCTGGAGGCGGACGGGAGCCGGTTCGCGGTCGCCACGGTCGTGGCGGTCCAGCGGCCGACGTCCGCCAAGCCCGGCGCGCGCGGGATCATCCACCCGGACGGCACGATCGAGGGCTGGGTCGGCGGCAGCTGCGCCCAGCCGGTCGTGGTCCGGGAGGCGCTCCGCGCGCTCGTCGACGGGCAGCCCCGGCTGCTCCGGCTGTCGAAGACGGGACCGGCCGAGGGACGCCGCGCCGACGGCGTCGTGGAGCTGGTCATGACCTGCCATTCCGGCGGGACCCTGGAGATCTACGTGGAACCGCATGTTCCCGCCCCCGAGCTGTGGCTCGCCGGCACGACCCCGATCGTCGGCGCGCTCGCCGCCCTGGGCGGGGCCGCCGGCTGGCGCGTGACCGTGTTCGACCCGGAGGCGGACGAGTCCGCGTTCACCGGCGCGGAACGCGTGCTGCACGAGACCGGGCTCGCGGTGTTCGAGCCGGAGACGGCGCCGTACGTCGTCGTCGCGACCCAGGGGATCTGGGACGAGGAGGCGCTCCGGGGCGCGTTCCGGCGTGCGGACGTGGCCTATGTCGGGCTCGTGGCGTCGCCGACCCGGGCGCAGCATGTCCGGGCCTGGCTCCGGGACGAGGGCCAGGTCACGGACGAGCGGCTCGCGGCGCTTCGCGCGCCGGCGGGCCTCGACCTCGGCGCCGAGACGCCCGAGGAGATCGCGATCTCGATCCTCGGCGAGCTGGTGCAGGTGCGGCGCGGGACGGCGGCGTTCGTCGCGGCGCCGGGTCCGGCGACGCTCGCGGGATCGGGTGGCGCGCCGATGGCCGCCATCGAGCCGGTCGTGGACGATATCGTGCTCGTGGACCCCGTCTGCGGGATGACCGTCGACCAGGCCCACGCCCGCCATCTCGCCGAGCACGACGGCGTCGTGTACGCGTTCTGCCGGATGGGCTGCCGCACGGCGTTCATCCAGGAGCCCGGCGCGTACGTGCCCGGCCCGTTCGCCCCCGCTCCGTCCACCAGCGCCGGCGCCTGAGCGCCCCAACCGGAGACCTCGATGCAGTTCTCGGGCACCGTCTCGATCGCCGCGTCCCGCGACGCCGTCTGGGCGTTCCTCATGGATCCCAACCAGGTCGGCAGCTGCGGGCCGGGCGTGGAGTCGATCGAGGTGATCGACGACGACCACTTCAAGGCCAAGGCGAAGGTCGGGGTCGGGTTCATCTCGGCCCGGTTCGTGGTCGACATGACCGTCGCGGAGCGGACGGAGCCGGACCTCGCGATCCTCAAGGCGCACGGGCAGGCACCGGGCTCGGCGGTCGATGCGACGGCCGACATGCGCCTCTCCGGCCCGCCCGAGGGCCCGACGACGATGGACTGGTCCGCGGACGTCGCGATCGCCGGCACGATCGCCTCGGTCGGTGCGCGGCTGATCGAGGGCACGGCCAACAAGATGATCGGCCAGACCTTCGACTGCATCCGCTCCAAGCTCGAGGCCGGCTGAGCGCGCGCCACGTCCCGACCCGGACCGGGTCCGCCACGCTGGCGCGCATCCCGACGAGGCCGGTCGTGATCCTGCCCCTCGTCGCGCAGATCGCGCGCCAGGACGACCCTCGGTCGCGGTCCTGTGCACCTGGCTCGCAGGAACACGAGCACGCTCATCCGGACGCGCATCACGGTGGCGAGCGATGCCACACTCAGCACCATGACCGGGACGTGTCGTATGTGCAGCTCGGGGCTTGCCCGGGAGGCGGCGGCACGCGTCAGACCGCGCGCTACGTCGCGACCCGGCCCCGCACGAGCCACGGGACGATGACGATGGACGTGCTGCACGCCGTCATCGGCCCGCTGCAGACCAACGTCTATGTCCTCGCCGACCCGGCGAGCCGCGAGGCGATCGCGATCGACACGGCCATCCCGTGCCTGCCGTGGATCGCCGGCTCGCTCGAGGAGCGGGGCTGGACGCTCAAGCTCATCGTCAGCAGTCATGGCCACTGGGACCATGTCGGCGCCAACGCCGAGGTGTCCGCGCATACCGGCGCCCCGATCGCCGTCCACCCGCTCGACGCGCACCGGCTCACCGATCCCCAGCCGCTGTGGGCGCCGTTCGAGATCCCGCCGTCGGTGCCTGCCGTCGAGCTCGCCGAGGGCGGCGAGATCCGGTTCGGCGAGATCCGGCTGCGCGTGCTCCACACGCCCGGGCACACCGAGGGCTCGGTCTGCCTGCTGTCCGCCGACGACGGCCTGCTGTTCAGCGGCGACACGCTGTTCCCGAGCGGCTGGGGCCGGGTCGACCTGCCCGGGGGATCGCCGGGCCAGATGGTCGAGTCGCTGACCCGGCTGGCCGAGCTCGAGGACCACCTGCGGGTGCTGCCCGGCCATGGCGCCGCGACGACGATCGGCCGCGAGCGCGCGTGGCTGGACCTCGTCCGCCGCGAGGGCCGCCTCCCGCTCTGACGTGCTCGGCGGGTCGCAGACCACCGGCTGGGACGAGTTCCTGGACCTCCTGCCCAGTAGCCGTCGCGGCGGCGGGTCACCCGGCCCGCCGCCGATCCTCAGCCGGCTTCCGTCTCCGCGTCCTGCGCCCGAGGTCCAGCCCTCGGGCGCCGGGCCGTCCATCGGCCGCCCGAACGCCTGCCAGCGGCGTCCGACCGTGAACCCGAGGCGCTCGTAGAGCTGGAGCGCGCCGGTCGGGTTCGTCCCGTCGACGCCGAGCCAGGCCTCCTCCATGCCGTGGTCGCGCAGCACGCGGAACGAGTCCGCGCACAGCGCCTTCGCGAGGCCGAGCCCGCGCCACGGACGGCGCACGGACACGTGCTCCAGCCAGCCACGCTTGATCCCCAGGGCCTCGTTCTCCTCGGTGAAGATCGCGGTCATCACGGACCCGGCCACCTCGTCGCCGTCCCAGGCGACCGACCACAGGGCGGTGTTCGTCTCCGGGGCCGCAGTAGCGCGCCACGAAGTCGCCCTCGGTCTGCTCGCGGTGGCCCCAGTGATCGCGGAACGCCTCGGCGTCCGCCTCCCAGATCGCGCGATGGTCCTCCGGGCGCACCGGCCGCAGCTCGAGGCCGTCGGGGAGCGGATGCTCGGGGAGCGACCCGGTCAGGAAGCGCCGCATCTCGAACCCGTAGCGGATCGGGACGTAGCCCTGGTCCGCGATCAGCGCGAGATCGGCGGCCTCGATGTCGAGGGCGTACGAGCGCAGCTCCCGGGGTCCGGGCCTGGGATCCGCGGCTGCCGCCGCGGCCAGGCGGTCGCGGTTGGCGCGCCACAGCGTCGTGCCGATGCCCTGGTGCCGGTCCTCGGGCCGGACGGCCCCCCACATCTCCCCGACGAGCATGCCCTCGCGCTCGATGAGCACGCCCATGGCATAGCCCACCATGCGCCCGTGGACGAGCGCCACGACCACGTCGCGGTCGGTGCGGAACTCGTCGAGGTGCGCGTACTCGCCGCGGAGGCTCTCCGTGGTCCGGACCTCGTCCACGCCGTCGCCGGCGCGGGTGGCGTTCAGCGTCTCCGCCATCTCGGCCCAGTCGTCATCGTGCGCGTGGCGGATGACGAGGCCGTCGATGGCGGGCGCGTACGGGAGGTCGATGGCCGGCGGCGACTCGACCGTGCTCATGGGCGTGGCTCCTCGGTTGTGAACGGCTTCCGCCAGGAGGTGCTGCCGGAGACCTTGTGGAACCCGGCGTCCTCGTACAGCGCGAACGCCCGATTGTGATTGTCGGTGTCGACGCCGAGATACGCACGCGGCAGGCCACGGGCGTCGATCCGGTGGAGGGCGTCGGCGAGCGCGGCACGGGCGAGCCCGCGGCGCCGGTGGTCGGGGTGGGTCGCGACGCCGTCGACGCACGCGATCGGGGCCCCGTCGTGGTAGTCCTGGACCTCGACCGAGACGACCGCGGCCGGCTCGTCGCCGTGCCACACGACGCTGAGCAGGTCGATGTCGAACCGGGGGTTCTCGGTCCAGTCGGCGAGCTCGTCCTCGGTCTCCTCGGTCTCGCCCCAGTGCTCCTTGAACGCCTCGACCGTCATCGCGACGACCGCGGGCATGTCCTCGGTGCGCACCGGGCGGATCGCGTAGCCGTCCGGCAGGTCGGGCACGTCGGGCAGCGCGTCCATCGTCGGCCGGAGCATCTCCGCGTCCCAGCGGATCGGCTCGTAGCCGCCGCCGCGGAGCACGGCCTCCAGCTCCTCGTCGCCGTCGAACACGTAGCCCATGTACCAGGCCCGACGGTCGGTCGGGACGGTGGCCGCGACCTCGCGGCTGCGGGCCTCGCCCCAGGCGACGAGCGCCTCGCCGATCCCGAGGCCCCAGGCGTCCGGGGCGACGAGCGTCGTGAGGTCGTAGCGGCGATCGCCATCGGTGAGGTCGTGCCACTCGGTGCGGCAGTAGCCCACGATCGACCCGTCGCGCTCGACGACGATGCAGTCGACGAGCGGGTCGGAGTTCACGAGGTGGCTGTAGCGGTGCTGCATCGCCTCGATGTCCGTGGGCTCGAGCTGGCCACAGCGGGTGCGCAGCCGCTGGTTCGCGGTGGCCATCCCGGGCAGGTCATCGGGGCGGTAGCGGCGGTAGGACACGCCGCTGCCGGGTGCAGCGGTGGGCGGGGCGAGGCTGGTGAAGGTCGTCATCGGTCGCTCCCGTACTTGCGCTTCATGTGCTGGTTGACGGACACGTGGATGGCGCGCCACTTGCGGCGCTCCTCGGCCCGGAGGAGGGGATCGGACGCGCGGGCGACGTGGGCCGCCTCCCGCTCGAGCTTGCGATGGCTCGCCAGCCGGTCCGGCGCGAGCGTGCCGTCGGCGAGGGCCGCCAGCACCGCGCAGCCCGGCTCACCGTCGTGCCGGCAGTCGCTGAACCGGCACTGCAGCGCGAGGTCGGCGATGTCGGCGAACGTCGGATCGAGGCCGTCCGACAGCCCGGCGACGCCGAGCGACCGGATGCCTGGGGTGTCGATGAGCAGCGCGCCGCCGGGCAGGCGGACGAGCTCGCGATGGGTGGTCGTGTGGCGGCCGCGCGAGTCGTCCTCGCGGACCGCGGCCGTGCGCTGCCGCTCGCTGCCGACGAGCGCGTTGACGAGCGTGGACTTGCCGACGCCCGACGAGCCGAGCACGACCGCCGTCCGGCCGGGGGCGAGGTGCGCGTCGCGCAGCGCGTCGACGCCGGTGCCGGTCAGCGCGGACACCGCCCGGACCTCGACGCCGGGCGCGATCGCCTCGGCCGCGACCCGGAGGCCTTCCGCGTCGTCGGCGACGTCGGCCTTGTTGAGCACGATCACGGGGGTCGAGCCGCCGCTCCACGCCACCGCGAGGTAGCGCTCGAGCCGGCGCAGGTTGAAGTCGCCGTCCATGCCCGCGACGACGAACGCGATGTCGACATTCGCCGCGAGCACCTGCTCGGAGACGAGCTTGCCGGCCTTCCGTTCCTCGCCGGCGGAGCGGGTGAACGCGGTCCGGCGGGGGAGGACGGCCTGGATGACGATGGGCGAGCCCTCGTCCGCGGTCGCGGCGGCAACCCAGTCGCCGACCGCGGGCAGGTCGCCCGGGCCGAGCGCCTCGTGCCGGAACCGGCCCGAGACGATGGCGTCTGCGTCGGCGGGGTGCGACGGCCGGGCGACGACCCAGGCATCGCGATGCGCCGCGACGACGCGGGCCGGACGGAGCCCGGCCGCGTCGTACGGCAGGAAGGCGGTCGCCCAGCCGGGATCCCAGCCGAGCTCGGCGAGGCCGGCCGGGGCCGGGTGGATGGCGTCGCTCGTCATCACCCGACTCGCTTGAGCTTGCCGGTGCGCTTCGCGTAGCGCTCCGCGCGGCCGAACGCCCAGATGCCTGCCGGGATGAGCACGATGCCCATCACGACGAGCGGGATCACGTCGTGCATCAACGCCGACACCGGGACGCCGTCGAGCAGCCCGGCGCGGACGCCGTCGAGGACGTAGGTCGCCGGCGACAGCGTCGACAGCACCTGCATCCAGGGCGGCAGCACCTCGACCGGGTAGTAGACCCCGGACACGAGGAGCAGGCACGACTGGAGGACGAAGGTCATCTGCGCGCCGCGCTCGACGTACAGCAGCGGGAGGATGGCGGCCATCATCCCGATGCCCACGAAGCTGAACGAGCCCAGGACCACGAACACCATCGCGGTCGGCACGTTCTGCACCGAGAGATCGAGCTGGCGGAAGAAGATCATCATCACGACCAGGATCACGGCGGTGTGCACGAGGCCGTAGCCCATCGCGTACACGCAGGATCCCAGCAGCTGGGTGTAGCGCCGGATCGGCGCCATGAAGGTGTATTCGAGCGTGCCCTCCCAGCGCTCGACCTGGATCGTCTCCGCGATCCAGCCGAACACCACGGACAGGTAGTTCCAGAAGATCGCGCCGATCATCAGCGTGAGCAGCAGGCGGTCGTCCTGCGCCGCGGCCCCGATCAGCGAGATCGAGAGCGCACCGGCGACGGAGTAGACGAGGAACGCGAGCTCCCAGCCCCAGTACCGGCGGGTGAGGAAGAAGTTGCGCTCGATGAAGGCGTACGAGGCCCTCAGCTCGTGCGTGAGCAGTGCCAACGGAGTATCCCTTTCGGCGGGTGTGCGCCCGGGACCGGGAGGAGCCCGGTCCCGGAGCGCTGGCGCGGCGGGGTCATCCCTGCCACGCGGGTGCGGTCATCGGCTCGCCGGCGACGCGCCGGCCGAGTCGCACGAGCGACCGGCCGACCATGTCGTCGGAGCGAGCTGCGGGCCTGCCCGAGGGCAGCCCGCTCGGCGTCGCGGTCGGCCTGGAAGCGCTGCTGGCGCTCCCGGACGTCCGCGAGCCGGAGCTCGATGTACTGCATCGATCGATCCTTTCGAGAGGTGGTGCGTGTCGATTGGGCGTGCGTCGTGGACTTCATCGCGGCACCTCCTTTCTGGTTGTCAGTCATCGCCGGACCCGTCCTCCTCGACGTCCTCGTCGAGGGACCGGCCGGTGTAGGTCATGAACACGGATTCGAGCGTCGGCGGCTGCCCGTGGACCTCGGCGACGAGTCGCTTCAGCCCCTCGGGCGTGTCCTCTGCAACCACCCGACCCCCATCGAGGATCGTGATCCGGGTGCACAGGCGCTCCGCCTCGGCCAGGTCGTGCGTCGTGAGGACGATCGTGGCGTCGTGCGCCGCGTTGACCTCCTCGATGTACGCCTGGACGTCGAGCTTGCTTCGCGGGTCGAGCCCGGTGGTGGGCTCGTCGAGGAGCAGCAGCGTCGGGCTCGTCAGCAGGGCTCGCGCGATCGCGACCTTCTGCTGCATGCCCCGGCTCATCTGCTCCACGGGCCGGCCGAGCCGCGACTCCGAGATGCCGAGCCGGGCGAGGATCTCCGCTGCCTGCCGCTTCGCCGACTTGGCCTCGAGGCCGTACAGGCGAGCCGCGAACAGGAGGTTCTCGATCGGGCTGAGCTTCTTGAAGAACGCCGCGTCGACCGACACCCGGTTGATGAGCCGCTTCACGGCGAGCTCGTCGCGCTCGATGTCGAGGCCGAACACCTCCACCCGGCCCTCGTCGAGGGTCAGGAGACCCGACACGAGGCGGATGAGGGTCGACTTGCCGGAGCCGTTGGCCCCCAGGATCCCGTGGATCTCGCCGCGCTCCAGGCGGAGCGAGACGTCGTCGATCGCGAGGACGGGGGCTTCTTCCGGTCGACGGAGAAGCGCTTGGTGACGTGCTCGACGAGGAGGGCCGGCGGGCCGGATCGGTCCGGGGTGACGGGCGTGCTGCCCTCGCCCCGGCCGGCCGGGATCCGCGCGGCGGGCTCGAGGCCGTCCGTGGAAGCGGTCGGCTGCGGGCTCGACGTCGGAGTGGTCGTCTTCGGTTCGAGGGTGGTGGTCACGGGACCCTCCTGGTGGATGGGTGGGCTGCGGTGGTGGGCTCGAGTGGTGCTGGCTCGGCCGGTCCGCGACTGGTCCCGGACATGGGACGAGCCGCGGGCCCGACGATCGGGGGGCCACGCGGCTCGGGTTCATCGATGGGCGAACACGCCCAGATAAACGAAAGAGCCGGGGGCCCGGTGGCCCACGGCTCGGTTGGTCGCTCTCGGGGCTCAGCCCCGACGTCCTACCTGCTGGTGGGCACACCTCTCCCGCGATCACGACCCGGGACGGGCGCGATCAGCGTCGCGAAGAGGACTGCGGTCTTCACCATCTGGCCTAACGCCTCCGGTAACGGACGGACCGAGCGACCTGCTCGACCGGCGCGGATCTTACGCCGCCGCGGCGACGCGAGTCAAGACGTGAGCGGTGGGACAAACGACGTAGCCTTGGGCCGCCGCAGCCGGGGCGATTGCCGGAACCCCGCGCCGCCTCGAGACGTCAGGGACGCGTCGCCGTCACCGGAGGGATCCCCTCATGCGCCTGCCGATCCGCGTCACCGCCCTCGTCGCCGTTGCGGCAACGGTCCTGGTTGCGTGCGGGTCCGCGGTCGCCGTCCGCGTCGCCCGCGGCGCCCTCGGCGTCGCTCGCACCCCAGCCGTCGCCGCAGGCCGACACGTACTGGCTGCGCGCCACGGCGTCGCAGGCGATCCCGCCCATCAACCAGTTCCCGATCCCGCCGGTCGCGACGATCACGGGCGACGGGACGTACATCACCGTCGGCCCCCAGGACGCGATGTACCCGGGTCCGACCCTGCCCAACCTCATCGGTCGCCCGATCAGCGATGCCGGGCGGGCGAAGCTCCTCGCGGAGGCCCAGCGCCTCGGGCTGTTGTCCGGCCAGACCGACTTCACCGCGGAGGGCGGTGTGCCGGGTGGCGTCACCGGCCGCCTCGAGCTGACGCTCGACGGCCAGCGGGTGACCCTGACCGGCAGCCCGGAGGCCGAGATCCAGTGCGTGACGACGCCATGCGACGCGCCGCCCGGGACGCCGGCCGCGTTCGCCGCCTTCTGGTCGTCGCTCCAGGACCCGACGTGGCTCGGGGATGCCGTCGGCCGTGGGGCACCGTACGTCGCCGACCGCTACGCGCTCCTCGTCGGACCGCCGCCGCCGGTCGAGGCATCGGTGCCGCAGCCGATCCTCGACTGGCCGCTCGACGCGCCGATCGGGACGTTCGGCACCGCCGTCGCCAACGACACGCAGCGATGCGGCTCCGTCACCGGCGACGATGCCGCGACGCTCCAGCCGGTCCTGGCGGAGGCGACCCAGGCCAGCCAGTGGGTCCAGGACCCGACGACGAGCGCCACGTTCGGGGTGGTTGCCCGGCCGTTCGTGCCCGGCGAGGATCCGTGCGCGGAGGGGGGGGGGGGGGGGGGCGTCGGCGGCCACGTCGGCCTTGTTGAGCACGATGACCGGCGTCGAGCCGCCGCTCCACGCGACCGCGAGATAGCGCTCGAGGCGGCGGAGGTTGAAGTCGCCGTCCATGCCCGCGACGACGAAGGCGAGGTCCACGTTCGCCGCGAGCACCTGCTCCGCGACGAGCGTCCGGCGCGGCTCCTCGCCCGCGGAGCGGGTGAACGCGGTCCGGCGGGGGAGGACGGCCTGGACTACGATGGGCGAGCCGTCGTCCGCTGGCGCGCCGGCGACCCAGTCACCGACCGCGGGCAGGTCGCCCGGGCGCAGCGTCGTGCCGGAACCGGCCCGAGACGATCGCATCGGCATCGTCGGGGTGCGACGGCCGGGCCACGACCCAGGCGTCGCGATGGGCCGCGACGACGCGGGCCGGACGGAGCCCGGCCGCGTCGTAGGGCAGGAAGGCGGTCGCCCAGCCCGGACCCCAGCCGAGCTCGGTGAGGCCTGCCGGGGCCGGGTGGATGGCGTCGCTCGACATCACCCGACTCGCTTGAGCTTGCCGGTGCGCTTGGCGTACCGCTCGGCGCGGCCGAAGATCCAGATGCCCGAGCGGGATGAGCACGATGGCCATGACGATGAGCGGCAAGACGTCGTGCACAGCGTCGGTGACGGGACGCCGTCGATCAGCCCGGCCGGACGCCGTCGAGGACGTAGGTCGCCGGCGAGAACTTCGGAGAGCGTCTGCATCCACGGGGCAGGACCTCGACGCTGTAGTAGACACCGCTGACACGAGGAGCAGGCACGACTGGAGCACGAACGTCATCTGCGCGCCGCGCTCGACGTACATGAGCGGCAGGATCGCGGCCATCATCCCGATGCCCACGAAGCTGAACGAGCCGAGGACCACGAACATCATCGCGGTCGGCACGTTCTGCACCGAGCAGGTCGAGCTGGCCGAAGAAGAGCGTCAGCACGACGAGGATGACGGCCGTGTGGACGAGGCCGTACACCATCGCGTACACGCAGGAGCCCAGCAGCTGGGTCTAGCGCCGGATCGGGCGCCATGAAGGTGTACTCGAGCGTGCCCTCCCAGCGCTCGACCTGGATCGTCTCGGCGATGCAGCCGAACACGATGGACAGGTAGTTCCAGAAGATCGCGCCGATCATGAGCGACAGCAGCAGGCTGGTCGTCCTGCGCCGCGGCCCCGATCAACGAGATCGAGAGCGCACCGGCGACGGAATAGACGAGGAACGCCAGCTCCCACCCCCAGTACCGGCGGGTGAGGAAGAAGTTGCGCTCGATGAAGGCGTACGAGGCCCTCAACTCGTGCGTGAGTAGCGCCAACGGAGTGTTCCTTTCGGCGGGTGTGCGCCCGGGACCGGGAGGAGCCCGGTCCCGGAGCGCTGGCGCGGCCGGGTCATCCCTGCCACGCGGGAGCGGTCACCGACTCGCCACCGACGCGCCGGCCGAGTCGCACCAGCGACCGGCCGACATGGCGTCGGAGCGAGCTGCGGGCCTGCCCGTGGGCGGCCCGCTCGGCATCGCGGTCGGCCTGGAAGCGCAGCTGGCGCTCCCGGGCGTCCGTGAGCCGGAGCTCGATGTACTGCATCGATCGATCCTTTCGAGAGGTGGAGCGTGTCGATTGGGCGTGCGTCGTGGACTTCATCGCGGCACCTCCTTTCTGGTTGTCTCAGTCGTCGGACCCGTCCTCCTCGACGTCCTCGTCGAGGGACCGGCCGGTGTAGGTCATGAACACGGATTCGAGCGTCGGCGGCTGCCCGTGGACCTCGGCGACGAGTCGCTTCAGCCCCTCGGGCGAGTCCTCGGCAACCACGCGACCCCCATCGAGGATCGTGATCCGGGTGCACAGGCGCTCCGCCTCGGCCAGGTCGTGCGTCGTGAGGACGATCGTGGCGTCGTGCGCCGCGTTGATCTCCTCGATGAACGTCTGGACGTCGAGCTTGCTTCGCGGGTCGAGCCCGGTGGTGGGCTCGTCGAGGAGCAGCAGCGTCGGGCTCGTCAGCAGGGCTCGCGCGATCGCGACCTTCTGCTGCATGCCCCGGCTCATCTGCTCCACGGGCCGGCCGAGCCGCGACTCCGCGATGCCGAGCCGGGCGAGGATCTCCGCTGCCTGCCGCTTCGCCGACTTGGCCTCGAGGCCGTACAGGCGAGCCGCGAACAGGAGGTTCTCGATCGGGCTGAGCTTCTTGAAGAACGCGGCGTCGACGCGACACCCGGTTGATGAGCCGCTTCACGGCGAGCTCGTCGCGCTCGATGTCGTGGCCGAACACCTCGACCCGGCCCTCGTCGAGGGTCAGGAGACCCGACACGAGGCGGATGAGGGTCGACTTGCCGGAGCCGTTGGCCCCCAGGATCCCGTGGATCTCGCCGCGCCCCAGGCGGAGCGAGACGTCGTCGATCGCGAGGACCGGGGGCTTCTTCCGGTCGACGGAGAAGCGCTTGGTGACGTGCTCGACGAGGAGGGCCGGCGGGCCGGATCGGTCCGGGGTGACGGGCGCGCTGCCCTCGCCCCGGCCGGCCGGGATCCGCGCGGCGGGCTCGAGGCCGTCCGTGGAAGCGGTCGGCTGCGGGCTCGACGTCGGAGTGGTCGTCTTCGGTTCGAGGGTGGTGGTCACGGGACCCTCCTGATGGATGGGTGGGTTGCGGTGGTGGGCTCGAGCGGTGCTCGCTCGGCCGGTCCGCGACTGGTCCCGGACATGGGACGAGCCGCGGGCCCGACGATCGGGGGGCCACGCGGCTCGGGGTTCATCGATGGGCGAACATGCCCAGATAAACGAAAGAGCCGGGGGCCCGGTGGCCCACGGCTCGGTTGGTCGCTCTCGGGGCTCAGCCCCGACGTCCTACCTGCTGGTGGGCACACCTCTCCCGCGATCACGACCCGGGACGGGCGCGATCAGCGTCGCGAAGAGGACTGCGGTCTTCACCATCTGGCCTAACGCCTCCGGTAACGGACGGACCGAGCGACCTGCTCGACCGGCGCGGATCTTACGCCGCCGCGGCGACGCGAGTCAAGGCATGAGCGGTGGGACAAACGACGTAGGCTTGGGTCGGGCCGCAGCCGGGGCGATTGCCGGAACCCCGCGCCGCCTCGAGACGTCAGGGACGGGTCGCCGTCACCGGAGGGTTCCCCCATGCGCCTGCCGATCCGCGTCACCGCCCTCGTCGCCGTGGCGGCGACGGTCCTGGTTGCGTGCGGGTCAGCCGCGCCGTCGCCGTCGCCCTCGGCTCCTTCGGTGTCGCTCGCACCCCAGCCCTCACCCCAGGCCGACACGTACTGGCTGCGCGCCACCGCTTCCCAGGCGATCCCGCCCATCGACCAGTTCCCGATCCCGCCGGTCGCCACGATCACCGGCGACGGGACGTACATCACGGTCGGCCCCCAGGACGCGATGTACCCCGGTCCCACGCTGCCCAACCTCATCGGCAGCCCGATCAGCGATGCCGGCCGAGCGAGGCTCCTCGCGGAAGCCCAGCGCCTCGGGCTGTTGTCCGGCCAGACCGACTTCATCGCCGAGGGCGGGGTTCCGGGCGGCGTCACCGGCAGGCTCGAGCTCACGCTCGACGGACAGCGCGTGACCCTGACCGGCAGCCCGGAGGCGGGGATCCAGTGCGTCACGACGCCCTGCGATGCCCCGCCCGGGACCCCGGCCGCGTTCGCCGCGTTCTGGTCGTCGCTCCAGGACCCGACATGGCTCGGGGACGCCGTCGGCCGTGGGCGCCCCGTATGTCGCCGACCGCTACGCGCTCCTCGTCGGCCCGCCGCCGCCGGTCGAGGCATCGGTGCCGCAGCAGATCCTCGACTGGCCCCTCGACGCGCCGATCGGGACGTTCGGCACCGCCGTCGCCAACGACACGCAGCGATGCGGCTCCGCCACCGGCGACGACGCCGCGATGCTCCAGCCGGTCCTGGCGGAGGCAAACCAGGCCAGCCAGTGGGTCCAGGACCCGACGACGAGCGCCACCTTCGGGGTCGTGGCCCGGCCGTTCGTGCCCGGCGAGGACCCGTGCGCGGAGTGGTTCGGCCCCTGACCCTGGCGTTCCCGCGCGCAGCATGGCGCCTTGACTGATGGGCGCCTGAAATCTTGCACGCAAGCCCGCGGACGCGACCGCCACCCGCGCCTCCGCACGCTCGCTACTCACGGATCGAGCCGCACACTGCGGGGCGACAGTCATGCGCCAGCGTGTCGAGCGACGACCGGGGGCAATGGCGTGGCCGCGCGGCCGCCTCCTGCGAGGCGCGCCGCGCGACGTCCGACGCGACGCAGCGATCCTCGCTGCCATCGCGGTCGTCGCCTTCCTCGTCCGTGCTGTCCCGGTCCTCGTCGGTGGCGGGCTCGACGGGTACCTGGCCTATGACGACGGCGTCTACTTCGGGGCAGCGATCGCGCTGACCCACGGCGAGCTCCCGTACCGCGACGTGCTGTTGCTCCACCCGCCAGGGATGGTCGTGCTCCTCGTGCCGTTCGCGCTCCTCGGGTCGACGGTCGGCGATGCGCCTGCCTTCGCGACCGCTCGCCTGGCGATCATGACGCTGGGCGCGCTGAACGCGGTGCTTGCCGGCCTCGTCGCGGGCCGGTACGGCCGCGTGGCCGGCCTGCTCGCAGCGGGGCTCTACGCGACCTGGAACGTCGCGGCAATCGGCGAACGGAGCACGGACCTGCACGCGCCCCAGCACACGCTCGTGCTCCTCGCGCTGCTCATGGTCGCCGGGCCCGGTCGGGTGGGGGTGGCCGGTGCGATGGCGGCGGGTGCTGCGCTGGGCCTCGCGACGTCGATCCAGCTGTGGCAAGGCGCAACCCTGCTCGTGGTGGTGTGGTGGACATGGACGCGGGCGGTCGATGGTCGCGAGGTCCGAACGGTCGTCGCGGGGACGGCCGGCGCCCTGGCGTCGTTCATGCTCGTGGCCGGGCCGTTCGTCGCGCTCGCACCGGAACCGATGGTCCGGCAGGCCATCCTCGACCAGCTCGGGCGGCCGCACACGGGCGTCGGGATCGCGGACCGTCTCCTCGTGCTCGAGGGCGGGCCGCCGCGTGCATCGTTGCCCCCGGGCCTGCGCACGCTCGTACCCGTGCCGGTCGTGGTGGCGGCGGCGCTCGCGGGTCTCGCGCTGCTCCTCGCGACGGCATGGCGCCGTCCGTGGACGCGACCCTGGGTCGCGCTCGCGTTCATCCAGGCGACGCTCGTGCTCACGACGCCGTCGTTCTTCGCCGATTACGGAGCGTTCGTCGCACCGGCGACGACGGTGGCCCTGGCGACCGGATGGGTCATGGCCGGTGCGTGGCTCGTCCGCCATCGGGTCGGATCCGCGGCTCGTCGTCGCGGGGTCCGTCCTGCTGCTGGTCGTGCTCGGGGCTGCGTCCATCCTGCCGCCGCGAGGCCGCGCGCTTCCGCTGGTCGCGCTCCGCGGAGACCTCGCGGCGGCGCGCTGTGTCGCCGCGGACGCGGCAGGGGTCGCGGTGCTCACCGGTACCCTGCGACGCAACGCGGAGCGGGGCTGCCCGATCGTCGTGGATCCAACCGGCATCGCGTACGACACCGACCGCGGCCGGCGGTATCCGACGTCACGGAGCTGGCGCCTCCACGCACCCGGCTACCAGGCGGCGATGGAGGCGTGGTACACGAGCGTCGATGCGGCGTTGTTCGTCCGGCCGCGTTCGAACGACCTCTCGAAGGCCGTCGTGGCCCGGATCCGGGCCGAGCTGCCGGTGGCCATCCGCCGGGGATTCGTGACCGTGCGTCTGGCGGGAGACCGCTGATCGGGCGTCGCCGCAACGACCCTCAGGCGTCGCGGCGCATGACCAGACGCGGCGTGCCGGCCTTGGCCCCGGACGTCGTCTCGGCCTCGACCGCGAACCCCTCGCCCTCGAACATGCGCTCCGTGCCCGTGTGGAGGCCGGCCGACGTCATCCGGCTGCCGCCCGTCCGGACGGGGTAGCCCTCGACGAGACCGGCACCGTGCTCGCGGGCATAGACGACCGCGGCCTGCAGCAGCGCGCGGGCGACGCCGCTCCGCCGGACGTCGCGCGCGACGACGAAGCAGTTGACGGTCCATACGGCCTCGCCCGGGAGCTGGGGGATCGTGCGCGCATGGGCGAGGCGCTCGAAGTCCTCCCGCGGCCCGAGCCCGACCCAGCCGACCGCTCGCCCGTCCCGGAGCGCGACGAGGCCCGGCGCGGGGTCAGCCGCTGCGAGCCGCTCGAGGTCCGCCCGGTTGTCCGCGGCCGTCGTGTTCGTCCAGTTCGCGTTCCGCTTGCGCCACCACTGGCACCAGCACCACTTCGGGTCACCGCCGGCCGCGAACAGCTCGGCGAGCGCGGGCCAGACCTCGCTGGACAGGGGCAGGATCTCCACGAGGGAGTGTGGCTCGCGCTGCGTCAGGCCGTGTCATCAACTGCCCCGACGTTCCGCGCGGGTGGTCGCCGGCGCGCTGGCACCGCCGAGGCGTAGGTGTCCAGACGACGGTGGAGATGCGCGTCGGTCTCGAACTGGTTGACCACCTCGTAGCCGCAGCTGGCATACAGCCCCCGGGCTGGAGTGTTCCAGTCATACACGCGCAGGAACACGTCGGTCGCGGCTTCCCCTGCGAGTTGGACATGGAGCGCCGCAAGCAGCGCCCGCCCGTAGCCCTGACCCCGGCGCGGTTCCTCGATGATGACCTGGGCGAGCCAGCGCGCGGCGATTCAGGTCGGCGACGCCGTACCGAGCCACGTGAGCCCGGCGCGGGGGCGACCCACAACCAGCCAATGCGCTCCTCGGCGGCATCGACGCCTCGATAGAACGCGTGGCCGTGGCCCCGCAACGTGTCTGCGCGCAACTCGGCCGTGTCGTGCCATGCGCGCGCCGACGCTTCGTCGGCCGTCCACTCGTCCGCGGCCTGCCCTTCACGCGCAGTCTCCTCGGTCTGGAGCGAGACGAACGTGGCGTACTCGGCATCGGTCATCGGGGACAGCGAGAGCTTGGTCGCGCGCGTTCACGCGCAGATCCTCGGTCATGCGTCTGCCACCGATGTGGGGCCGGCGTGAGCCGGACAACGGGCGCCACGCTCATCGAGACGCCACGGCCCGGCAGGATGCACGCTCCGTCGGCAACGGACGTGCCAGGTTCCCCGCTCTCCAGGCGATTCACCGCGGTCCGGGACGGGTCAGGTCCTCGATCGTCGCCACCGTGACCACCGCGGACGCCGCCCGGGCCAGCTCCTCGTCGAGCGTGACGAAGGCGTCGCCCTGGAGCTGGGTCAGGGCCAGGTACTCGGCCTGGTACGTCTCGGCCCAGCCGAGCGTCGTCGCGAGGTCCCACGCCCGGCGGCGCAGGACGGCATCGCCGAGCAGCCGGATCGGGACCCGCCACGCCGCCTGCAGCTGCGCCAGCCCGGCCTTCGCGGTCAGGTCGCCACGCGCCACCGATTCGTGGAGCGACGACAGGACCTGTGACCGGATGAGCGTCGGCGCGACCAGCTCGTGGCCGGCCGCGACCTCGACGCCCTCGCGCACGAGGTGGATGACGACGGTGGCGTCGACGACGTAGCGGGTCACGGGCGATTCCTCCTTCGGATGCCCCGATTGTCGTCGCCGCGGCGGTCCAATCGCGTCACGTTTGCGGGCGGAACGCCGCGGCCTAGCGGGCCGCGATCGCGGCGATCTCGACCTTGTAGTCGGGCGAGGCGAGGCGTGCCTCGACGGTCGCGCGGGCGGGCTTGTTGTCCGGATCGACCCACTCGTCCCAGGCGCGGTTCATCTCGCCGAACGTGTCGATGTCCGGGAGCCAGATGCTCGCGCTCAGGAGCTTCGACTTGTCGCTGCCGGCCGCCGCGAGATGGGCGTCGATCTGGGCGAGGATCTCGCGCGTCTGCTCGTAGACGCCGTCGTCAGGGTTCGTGGCGGTGTGGCCCGCGAGGAACACGAGGTCGCCGTGGACGACGGCCTGTGAGAACCGGACGCCGGGGTCGATGCGCTGGATGGCCATGGTTCCTCCGCTGTTCGTGCGTGCCGGCCGATCCGGCGGGATCGCCCGATGCTACCCGCCGGTGAGCTCGCTGCCGGCCCGCTCGATCGCGAGCTGGGCCAGCATCACGAGGCCGGTCTCGGTGTTCATGTCGTTGGGCGCGGCAAGCGCCAGGACGAGGAGGCCCTGGCGGACGGTGAGGTAGGCGACCTCGCCGTCGATGGCGAACGACGACTCCGAGAACGTGCCAGAGCTCGCCGGCTTGCCCGCCGGTCCCTCGCCGGTCGCGGTCGCGAACGTCTCCTTCGCCGATGCCTCGTCGGGGTTGGGGAACACGTCGAGCTCGATGCCGCCGGTCGCCCCCGACTCGCCGGCATACACGCAGTAGGACGAGCCGGTGCCGTCGGTCGTCGCCTCGGGCTCACCCGCGCCGTCGACCCCGGCCGCCGCGAAGTCCTCGGGCCGGAGGAGCTCGCACAGGTCGGTCGCGACGCCGCTCTCGCTCTCCACTGGGGGCTCGGTGGGGACGGTCGATGCCTCGCCGTCGGATGCCGTCCCGCCGCAGGCGGCGAGGAGGCCGACGAGCGCCGCCGCAGCGACGAGGCGAAGCGTGGCCGGGCGTGCGTGGGGCATTCGATCCTCCGTTCGTCGTGGCCGTGGCGCGTACGGCAACAGGCATCATCGCGGATCGCGTCAACGCCGATGCCGTGTAGCCTCAGCCCGTGGATCGATCGTCCGACGCCCTCGCCTCGCTCGTCGCCGACGGGGTCCTCGACGGGGAGCTCGCCGCGCTCGTCGTCCTGCTGCTCGGAGCCCGCGTCCCGGTCATCGTGGCCGCGCCACAGGCCGGGGCTCGCGATCGCGCTCGCGGCCGCGCTCGTGGCCGCGCTGCCCGAGGAGCTGACACCGATCGAGCTCGCGGGCGCGGCCGAGGAGTTCGAGTGGCTGCCGGAGGCCGTCGAGCTGGGCTGGCGCCGGGAGCGCCACGTGGTCCCGGCCACGGGCCGCGACGGGGTCCCGCGGGCGAGCGCCGGTTCGACGGTCATCGTCGCTCGCGATCTCGCGGGGAGCGGCGCACGGGCGACGGGCGGCGAGCGGGCGCGGCTCGCGGTCCGGGCGCTCGCCGTGGGCTACGGGCTGATCGCCACCATCGACGAGCCGGATCTCGCGGGCGTGCTGGAGCGGCTCAACCGGCCGCCCGTCAACACCGACGAGGACGAGCGGTCGCGGCTCGGGGTCGTGCTGGCGGTCGGCGAGGTCGGCCGCGGGCCGCGTGTGCTGGCCGCGCACTACGTCCGCCCGGTCGCGCGCGACCAGCACGGACACGTCCAGCGCCTGCCGCCGGCCGTCCTCGCGACCTGGAACATGGCGGGCGACTCGTTCGACCACTTCGCGTGGGGCGTCCTCCCCGAGCTCGCCGACCGCATCGGTCGCCGGCCGGTCGAGCTGGAGCAGGAGCAGGCGCGGCTCGCCGGGTCGCTTCGCGGGTCGGGGTCGCCCGCCGCCTGACGGGCGCCGAGCCGCCTCCCGGCCGACGTTTGACGGCTCGGGGGGTGCGTGCCACGCTGGCCTTCCCGAGCCATCGCCTCGTCCCCGGAGTCCCTGCCGTGGTCCGCTCGACCGCTTCCGTCCCGTCCGGCCTCCCCGCCACCATCGCCGAGCTGCGGGAATCGGGCTGGCGCTCGAGGACGGTCAAGGAGGAGATGCGGGCCAATCTCGTGACCCGGATCGCGGCGGACCGGCCCGTGTTCGACGGCATCGTCGGCTACGAGGACAGCGTGGTCCCGGCGATCGAGAACGCGGTGCTCGCCGGCCAGGACATCGTGTTCCTCGGCGAGCGTGGCCAGGCGAAGACGCGCCTCGCCCGGCTCCTCGTCACGCTCCTCGACGAGTGGCTGCCGGTGGTCCGCGGCGGCGAGCTCAACGACGACCCGTTCGCGCCGATCAGCGCCGCGGCCCGGGCGCTCGTCGCGGAGGGCGGCGACGTCACCCCGATCGACTGGCTGCCGCGCGACCGGCGCTACGCCGAGAAGCTCGCGACCCCGGACATCACGATCGCGGACCTCATCGGCGAGGTGGACCCGATCCGGGTCGCCGAGGGCCGCTACCTGTCCGACGAGCTGACGCTCCACTACGGGCTCATCCCGCGCGCCAACCGCGGCATCTTCGCGATCAACGAGCTGCCCGACCTCGCGGAGCGGATCCAGGTCGGCCTGCTCAACATCCTCGAGGAGCGCGACGTCCAGGTGCGCGGCTTCACGATCCGGCTGCCGCTCGACCTGTTCGTCGTCGCGTCGGCCAACCCGGAGGACTACACGAGCCGCGGGCGGATCATCACGCCGCTCAAGGACCGGCTCGGGTCGCAGATCCGGACGCACTACCCGCGCAGCCTCGAGCACGAGGTCGCGATCGTGCGCCAGGAGAAGCAGCGCTTCCCCGCGGACGAGTCGATCCCGCCGGTCGTCGTGCCGGGGTTCATGGAGGAGCTGGTCGCGGAGCTGACCCACCTCGCGCGCCGCTCCCCGGAGATCAGCCAGCGGTCCGGCGTCTCGGTCCGGGTGTCGGTCGCCAACATGGAGGTCCTGGAGGCGGCCGCCATCAAGCGCGCGGTGCGCCTCGGCGAGCCGCTCGCGGCGCCGCGGATCTCGGACCTCGGCGCGATCCTCGCGTCGACGACCGGCAAGGTCGAGGTGGAGACGGTCGGCGAGGACACGCCCGAGGAGCGGATCGTCGAGCGGCTCGTGACCAAGGCCGTGTTCGCGACGTTCAACCGGCACGCGTCGGTCGACCGGCTGGAGCCGGTGCTCGAGGCATTCGAGGACGGCCTCGTGCTCGAGACCGGCGAGCGCGTGCCGTCGCGCGACTACGTGCGCTGGATGCGCGAGGTCCCGGGCATGCGCGAGGCCGTGGAGCGGCTGGGCACGTTCGATGCCTCGGAGGGCGCCCAGGAGCCGGCGCTCGTCGCGAGCGCGGTCGAGTTCCTGCTCGAGGGCCTCCATCTCCAGCGGCGGCTCAACAAGGACCGCGGCCCCGCAGGCGTCACGTACCGGCGCTGAGCCGCGGACCCACGCGACCATGGCCTTCCTGACCCCCGACCCACGGCACCTCGACCGGTCCGACCGGCCGCCGCGCGCCGGCGGACGACGCGGCCCTCGCCGGCGCGGCGCGCTACCGGGCGTGGGACGGCTCGCAGGACGTCCCGGACCTGAGCGCGGACGAGATCGTCGATGCGCTCGCCGACGACCTGCTCGAGCACGGCGACCTGTCCGAGGCCCTGCGCGACCTCATGGACCGCGGGATCCAGACCGGCGACCCGTCGCGCGGCGACATGCGCGGCCTGCGCGACATCCTCGACCGGATCCGCGACCGCCGTCGCGAGCTGCTCAAGGAAGGCCAGCTGGCCGACCCGCTCGCCGACATCCGGGAGCGGCTGGAGGAGATCGTCGAGCGCGAGCGGGCCGGCGTGCAGCGGCGGCTGGACGAGACGGAGCCCGGGTTCGAGCCGCCGGAAGCGGCCGGCGAGGACGGCGCGACCGCCGGCGGCCGATGGGCAGGCACCGACGCCCGACGCCACCGGATCCCCAGCTCCAGCGGATGCTGCGCGGCATCGCCGCCAAGCGGCTCGACAGCCTCGACGCGCTGCCGCCCGACGTCGGCTCGCGGATCCGCGCGCTCCAGGACTACGACTTCATCGACGGCGACGCCCGCCAGGCGTTCGAGTCGCTGCTCGACGAGCTTCGCCGGAGCATGCTCGACCGGATGAGCCAGGGGCTCGCGGACGCCGTCAAGTCGATGCGCCCCGAGGACCTCGAGCCGCAGCGCGAGATGGTCAGGGACCTCAACCAGCTGCTGGCACGCCGCGCGCAGGGCGACGAGCCGTCGCAGCCCGAGGTGGACGGGTTCCTGGCGAAGCACGGCGCGTTCTTCCCCGGCGCGCAGACGCTCGACGACGTCATCGAGCAGCTCGCCGACCGGATGGCGGCGATGCAGTCATTCATGCGCTCGCTGTCGCCCGGAGCAGCGGCAGGAGCTCCAGGACACGCTCGACGCGCTGCTCCGCGACGACCGCCTCAAGTGGGACCTCGCGCAGCTCGCCGCGAACCTCGACCAGGTGCTGCCCGGCGGGCTGGGGGAGCGCGTCCGGTTCACCGGCGACCAGCCGCTGGGCCTCGAGGCGAGCGCTCCAGCAGCTGGGCCGGCTCCAGGCGCTCGACCAGCTCGAGGCGCAGCTCGACGGCGCGGGTGGCCCGGGCGACCTCGGCGAGATCGACCGCGCGGACGTCCACGACCTGCTCGGGCCGGATGCGGCCCGGGACCTCGATGCGCTCGAGGACCTCGCCGACCGCCTCGAGCGCGCCGGCTACCTCGAGCGCGACGGCGACCGCCTCGAGCTCACCCCGCGCGGCAATCGGCGGATCGGGCAGAAGGTCCTCGACGAGCTGTTCGCCCGCCTCCACCGCGACGCGTTCGGCGCGCACCGGCTCGCGAACCCGGGGCACGGCGGCGAGCGCGACGAGAGCCTCGAAGCCGTTCGAGTTCGGCGACCCGTTCCATCTCGACCTCCGGGGCACGCTCGGCAACGCGCTGCGGCGCGAGGAGAACGCGCCCGGCCGGCGCCCGGCGGGGACTGCCATCAAGCTCCGGCCCGACGACTTCGAGGTGTACCGCACGGAGCACACGACCTCGGCGTCGACGGTCCTGCTCATCGACATGAGCCGCTCGATGCTGCTCCGCAACTGCTACCTCGCGGCGAAGAAGGTCGCGATCGCGCTCGACACGCTCATCCGCACCGAGTACCCGCGCGACAACCTCTCGATCGTCGGGTTCGCCTACTACGCCCGCGAGCTGCGGCCGGAGCAGCTGGCCGAGCTGTCATGGCACACGTACGAGTACGGCACGAACCTCCAGCACGGGCTGCTCCTCGCGCGCCGGATCCTCGCCCGCTCGCGGTCGGCGAACAAGGAGATCGTCGTCATCACCGATGGCGAGCCGACCGCCCACTTCGAGGACGGCCAGGTCGAGTTCAGCTACCCGCCGACCCGGCGCACGATCCGCGAGACGCTGCGCGAGGTCGTCCGGTGCACGAAGGACGGGATCACGATCAACACGTTCATGCTCGAGCGATCGCCGGCGCTCACCGACTTCGTCGGCTACGTGACCGAGCTCAACAAGGGCCGCGCGTTCTACGCCGAGCCCGAGCACCTGGGCGAGTACGTGCTGGTCGACTTCGTCCAGCGACGCACCAAGCGCCTGTCGTAGGATCGCCGCCGGGGAACGGTCGATTCGCCTGGCCCAACGGGCGCGGGACCGAAGTGGAGGCTCACCCGTCAGATGTTCCAGCTCCTGCTGTTCCTCCACGTGCTGGGCGCGATCATCGTCTTCGGCCCGACGTTCGCGTTCCCGCTGATCGCCGGCCAGGCGCGGAAGAACGCCGCAGCACAGCCACTTCGCGGCGGTCGTCACCGACGTCATCGAGCGCAAGATCATCATCCCGGGCGCGATAATCCAGGGCATCACCGGCGTGCTGCTGATCGTCGTGATGGGCGCGGACATGACGAGCCCGTCGTACCGGTGGCTGGGCCTCGCGATCGTGCTGTACCTGGTCGCGATCGGGTTCGCCGTCGCTGTCCAGGCGCCCGCCGTGACGAGGTTGGTCGAGCTGACGAAGACGCCGCCCGGTCCCGAGGGCCCGTCCCCGGAGCTCCTGGCCCTGACGAAGAAGCTCCAGCGCGGCGGCATGATCCTCGCGCTCCTCATCGTCTCGATCGTGTTCCTCATGGTCGTCAAGCCCGGCCGCTGACCGGCCGTTCGGCAGGGGTGCGGGCGGCGGATCGGGCTACCATCAGGTCGACCACCACAGGAGACCCTCCCGATGCCGTACGTCGCCTCGTCGCCCGCCGACCTCCTCGCCCATCTCGAGGGCGTCGCGCACCTCGACGGGGACCGCCTCGTCATCGACGATGAGGCCCGCTTCCGGTCCCAGGCTGCGGCCGACCTGGCCTGGACCGCCGCGTTCACCACGGACGACCCGACCGCCGAGGCGGTCCGGTGGCTCGTGTGGGAGGCCAGCCAGGCGCTCGGCGCCCGCTCCGCCAGCATCCACGAGCTGTACATGGCCCGCGCCCGCGGGGAGGTCTCCGGGTTCACCGTCCCGGCGCTCAACATCCGCGCCTCCACGTTCGACATGGCGCGCACGTTCTACGAGACGGCCGCCCGGGCAGACGTCGGGACCGTGATCTTCGAGCTCGCCCGCTCGGAGCAGACGTACACGTGGCAGCGGCCGATGGACTACGCGACGTCGCTCCTCGCCGGGGCGATCGCGGCGGGCTGGTCGGACCCGGTGTTCATCCAGGGCGACCACTACCAGTTCAACGCGAAGAAGTACGCCGCCGACCCCGAGTCGATGACCGAGGAGATCCGGCGGGCATGCCGGCTCGCGATCGACGCCGGCTACCGCAACATCGACATCGACAGCTCCACGCTCGTCGACCTCTCGAAGCCCGACCTCGATACGCAGCAGCACGAGAACTACGTGCGCGCGGCCGAGCTCACGGCGCTCATCCGGGAGCTCGAGACGGACGGCGTGACCGTGAGCGTCGGCGGCGAGATCGGCGAGGTCGGCAAGGAGAACTCGACGGTCGCCGAGCTGCGCGCGTACCTCGACGGGTACACGGCGGCGCTCGCGAAGGCGGCGCCCGGCGCGAAGGGCCTCTCGAAGGTGTCGGTCCAGACCGGCACCAGCCACGGCGGCGTGCCGCTGCCGGGTGGCGGGGTGGCGGAGGTCAAGCTCGACTTCAACGTCCTGCGCGAGCTGGGCGAGGTCGCCCGCTCGTACGGGCTGGCCGGCGCGGTCCAGCACGGCGCCTCGACGCTGCCGGACGAGCTGTTCCACCACTTCCCGGCCGTCGAGACGGCGGAGATCCACCTCGCGACGGGCTTCCAGAACGCGGCCTACGACCATCCCGCGTTCCCGGCCGCGCTCAAGGACGAGATCCACGAGTGGCTGCGCACGAACGCCGCGGACGAGCGCAAGGACGGGCAGACCGAGGAGCAGTTCCTGTACACGACGCGCAAGAAGGCGATCGGGCCGTTCAAGCGCCAGCTGTGGGAGCTCCCGACGAAGGACGAGATCCTCGCCTCGCAGGCGGCCAAGCTGTCGTTCCTGTTCACCGAGCTGCGCGTCAACGGCACGCTGGAGCTCGTCCAGCGCTACATCCAGCCGGTCCCGGTCTCGCGGCCGATCCCGGAGTCGCTGCGCACGGCGGTCGCGAGCTGACCACCGGGGGCGACGGGACCGGCGAGCCGCTGGCCGTCTCGGTCCGCCTCGAGACGCCGGCCGACGTCGCCGCGGTCCGGGCCGTCGAGCTCGCCGCGTTCACGGGCCCGGAAGAGGCCGACATCGTCGACCGCATCCGGGACGAGGCGCCCGAGGGCTGGCTGTCGCTCGTCGCCGTGGCCGCCGACGGCACGCTGGTGGGCCACCTGCTGCTGTCGCCGTGCCCGGTCGAGGACGACGCCGGGACCGCAGTCGCGACGGTGACCGCCATCGGGCCCGGTCGCCGTGCATCCCGCCGTCCAGCGGCAGGGGATCGGCAGTGCCCTGATGCACGCGGCGACCGCCGTCGCCCTCGCGCGCGGCGTGCCCGCCCTCGTCCTGCTGGGCCACGCCGACTACTACCCGCGGTTCGGCTTCGAGCCGGCCCGTGGCGTGGGGCTCGAGCCGCCGGCGGACGCCTGGCCCGACCACGTGTGGCTTGCCCGCCGGCTGCCGGCCTGGGACGAGTCGATGCGGGGCACGGTTCGCTACCCGGAGGCGTTCGGGCCGCTCGCCTGAGCGCTGCCCGATGCCGTACGCTGGCGCGGCGGTTGGATGAGGCTCCCAGCGCGCATGTCGTTGCGCAGCAAGGAGCATCCCCGTGACCGCTACTGCCCCCGAGACCGGCACCTCGACCCCGGACGATGACGCCCGTGACGCGCTCGCGGGGCGCCTGTTCGAGGCGCTGATCGGCACGTTCGACCTGCTGTCGGTCCAGCTCGGCATCGAGCTCGGGCTGTACGCGGCCCTGCGTGACGATGGGCCCGCGACGGCGCCCGAGCTCGCGACCCGGGCCGGGATCGACGCCCGCTATGCCCGTGAGTGGCTCGAGCAGCAGGCGGTGACCGGCATCCTCGACGTCGACGACGTCGGCGGCGAACCCGAGGTGCGTCGCTACAGCCTGTCGGCGGGTCACGCTGCGGTCGTGCTCGACCCGGATGATCTCGCGACCATGATCCCGATCGCCCAGGCGACGCTCAGCGTCGTCGAGGCCTGGCCGGCGCTCCTCGCCGCCTATCGCTCGGGGGGTGGGGTCCACTGGAACGAGTACCCGCGCATCTCCGAGGTCCAGGAGGCGGCGAACCGGCCCGTGTTCCGGCACCTCCTCACCCAGGAGTGGCTGCCCGCCATCCCCGACGTCGATGCGCGGCTGCGGGCGGGTGGTGCCCGGGTCGCGGACGTCGCATGCGGCGGCGGCTGGTCGACGGTCGCGATCGCGCGTGCCTACCCGGATGCCGAGGTCCACGGGCTCGACCTCGACGCCGAGGCGATCGGCCGGGCGAGGGACAAGGCGCGCGACGAGGGGCTCGAGGACCGGGTCCGGTTCCACGTCGTCGACGCGGGCGACAACAGCCTCGACGGCACGTTCGATCTCGTGACGATCTTCGAGGCGGTCCACGACATGTCACGGCCGGTCGAGGTCCTCGAGTCCTGCCGCCGGCTGCTGGCGCCCGGCGGCACGGTCATCGTCATGGACGAGAACGTCGCCGAGCGGTTCACCGCCCCCGGCGACGTCATCGAGCGGCTGATGTACGGCTACAGCGTGTTCGTGTGCCTCGCCAACGGGCTGGCCGAATCCCCGAGCGCCGGGACGGGAACCGTGATGCGCCCGGACACGCTCCGCCGGTACGCGGCGGACGCCGGCTTCGCGTCGACGACCATCCTGCCGATCGAGCACGAGGCGCTCCGCGTCTACCGCCTGGATCCGTAGCCGCCGACGGGGTTGCGCGGCGCCCGCTAGCCTCGCTGCATGCAGCGAGGCCCGGCTCCCATGGTTCGGCTCGCGGTCGCGACCCTGCTCGCGGCCGGTGGCGCGCTGCTCGTCGTGCTCGGGCTGGTGACGCTGCTGCGTGCCACCGGCGTGGGTTCCGGCACGAGCGCCGACGCGTCCGGCGCGCCGGTCGCTGCGGCGACCGCGCCCGCGTCGGCGACGCCGTCCGGATCGCCTGCCGACACCGCCGCGCCGAGCGCCACAACGACAGGCAGCCCGACGCCGATCCCCGCCGAGGTCGTCCTCGTGGGGGCGGGCGACATCGCCCTGTGCGAC
>CAVXNF010000016.1:0-41336 GCA_963763075.1 uncultured Chloroflexia bacterium
ACACCCTGTCCCGGCCAGCGGCGATCGTGCTCGTCGTGGCGTCGCTGGGCCTCGTTCCGCTGGGGATCGGGCTGAACGTCCTGCCGTTCATCCCGGAGGCGTTCGCGCCGATCGCGCTGGGCGTGTGGGCCTCCTGTTCAGCCTCGGCTGGGTCGCGCTCGGCGTCAGCGCCATCCGCCTCGACAACCCCGGCCGAATCGCACCGCAAGGAGTGTCGTGATGACCCGCTTGTCCCTCGCCGTGGCCACCGGCCTCGTCCTCGCGGCGATCGTCGCCGCCCCGGTTGCCGCCAACCACGGCCACGTCATGGCGCTCGGCAACGGCGAGTGCGTGCTCCTCGCCGCGCACGGCGGCGAGGACGAGGTCGAGCTCCCGCTCGTCGTGTTCGACGCCAACCCGAACGTCGACATCGCGCCCGGCGCCGATCGGCTCCACCCGCTCCACGTCCTCGTCCACCAGGGCGAGCCGGGCGAGCACAACGCGATCGCCGTCGCCGGCACGCCGGCCGCTGCGGCCCTGTGCCCCGATGGAATCGTCAACGACTGACCCGCGGCCGGCGGGAGGGGCGGCGCCTCCGCCCGCCCGCCGGTCCATCGTCGGCTCGGGCCCGGGGATCCCAGTCGGTCCCGCCCGCGCCGCGGGCGTCCTGGGATTGGTCGGCGGCGTCGTGCTGCTCGCCGCGTTCGTCGTCCCGCTCGAGGAGGACGCCAACGCGATCCGCCTGCTCCTGTTCGCTGCGGGCCTCGCCGCGACCGGCGCCGGCCTGTGGATTGTGCACGCGCCCCGGGATCCGCGGCTGGCGATCGCGGGCAGCGTTCCCGTCATCGCCGCAACCGGCGCGTTCGCGGTCTGGCTGCTCGTGGCGCAGGGCGTGGAGCGGCCGTTCGCGGGCGACTTCGGGCTGGTGGGCTTCTGGATCGCGATCGCGGTGTGGCTGGCGGCGGCATGGCTCGGGATCGTGGCCGTTCGCCTTGGCCGCGCGCCCCGCCTCGCCTCGTGGCTGCTCGCCGTCGGCGCCATCCTCACGATCACGGGCGTCGACCGGCTGGAGCTGCGAGCGCGTCTCGGCGCGGCCCTCGTCGACGCTGTCTCGCTGGCCGGGATCGCGATGCTCGGCATCGCGCTCGTGCTGCTCGGCTGGTTCCTGGTCCGCCGAAACGCCTGAGGGTCACCCAGCGGGCGTACGGTCGCACGACGCCACGATGTGGTCGCCGGGCGCGTGGCGGATCGCACGCCGGATCGTGTGGGCGCCAGGTCCCGATCGCCCAGCGATCGGAACGTCGCAGCGTGCGACCGTAGAACCGCCGGGCGAGCGACGACTGACCGGCCGCTCAGCCCTTGGGCGGCAGCGAACCCGCGAAGGCGAACGCGCGCGCGAGCCAGCCGTCCAGCGCCGCGTCGTCCGCGACGACCTCCGGCGGCAACGCACCCCAGCCCTTCATCGAGCGGCCGGGCATCGGGCTGAACGGACTGCCGCCCGCGGCGAGCAGCGCCTCGAGGTCCTCGCCGCCCAGGCGGACGACCCACGACTCCTCGTACAGGCCGGTCGCGTAGTTGCCGCCGATGAACAGCGCCGGGTAGCCGAACATCGGCTTGCGGCGCGCCTCCGGGTGGCGCGCGGCGACGGCCTCGAAGCGGGCCACGATCGCGCGGCGACGACTTCGCGAACGAGGGCGCCGGGCGCCCGCCGTCGCTCACTGGATCCCGGGCCGGATCAGGCCGGTCGGCACGACGAGCACCCACTTGTTGCGCAGGCGGACCTGGCCGGGCAGCTGGGCGAACGGGCTGTTCCGGTTCGTCTGGCGGCGGACGAACTGGCGCCCGACCGCCGCGACCGAGATCGCCGTGCCCGGCCTCGGGCTCGGGCCCCAGATGTCGTCGCCGTGCGGGTACAGCGGGTCGAGGATGTACGCCTTGGTGACCCGCCACTTCTTCGCGAGCAGCGGGTCGCCGGTCGCCTCGAAGCCGCTCATCACCCAGGCGTGGCGGCCGCGCCACACGAGCAGCCCGACGGGACGCTTGTATTCCCGGATGGCCGTCGCGGCGATCTTCATCGCCTGCTGGAGGCTGTCCGCACCGACCACCTTGTACGCGCCCGCCCGGTGGATCACGAGGCTCGCCGCCCAGCCGCGCACGGAGGCGCCGCGGCGCTGGAACCCGTCCGGCCTCGGGCCGCTCCAGGCGCGGGCCAGGTTCTGGAGACGGCGCTGGGTCTTCGCCGTCCGGTCCGCGCCCGGGCGCATGATGTTGAGCATCATCTGGATGCTCGTCCCGACGCACTGGACGAAGTTCGTCTGCTGCACGTAGTCGCGGCTGTTCGCGAGATTGACGCGATACGGTCTGGCGAGCGGCCGCCTCGACCGGTGCCGGCGCGTCGGTGCCGCCCGTGCCGACGAGGACCGCCGCCAGCATCAGCGCGACGAGCGGCGCGAGGCGGCGACGGGCGCGTGCGACGGGTTCCATCGTGTGGCGGAGGATACGACGGCTCGTCACGAAGGGTTCTCGAACGCGTCCTCCGCGAGGTTCGGCGCGAGCCACCGCGCGGCATCCTCGACCGGCATCCCGGCCCGGCGCGCGTAGTCGGCCAGCTGGTCCGCGCCCATCCGCCCGATCCCGAAGTAGTGGCTCTCGGGGTGCCACAGGTAGATCCCGGACACCGCCGCCGTGGGCAGCATCGCCATCGATTCGGTCGAGGTGGATGTCCGCCTGCGCCTCGGCATCGAGGAGCTCGAACAGCGTCGCCTTGGCGAGGTGGTCGGGCGTTGCCGGGTAGCCCGGCGCGGGGCGGATGCCCTGGTAGCGCTCGGCGATGAGCTCGTCGTTGCTGAGCGCCTCGTCCGCCGCGTAGCCCCACAGCTCGCGTCGCACGAGCTCGTGCATCCGTTCCGCGAGCGCCTCCGCCAGCCGGTCGGCGAGCGCCTTGGCCATGATCGCCGAGTAGTCGTCGTTGGCCGTCTCGAACTGCCGGACGAGCTCGTCCGTGCCGTGTCCGGCGGTCACGGCGAAGGCGCCGATGTAGTCGTCGACCCCGGCCGGCCCGACGAAGTCCGCGACGGACACGTTCGGCCGCCCGTCGTTCTTCGCCATCTGCTGCCGCAGCGCATGGAGGCGGCCCGCCTCGGCCGTCCGGGAGTCGTCGGCCCACAGGACGATGTCGTCGTCAGGGGTGGCGTTCGCCGGCCAGAACCCGACGACGGCACGCGCCCGCAGCAGCCGCTCGGCGACGATCCGGTCGAGGAGCGCGCGGGCGTCGCGGTAGAGATCGCTCGCCGCCGGCCCACGCGCGGGTCGTCGAGGATCGCCGGGTAGGCGCCCCGGAGCTCCCACGTGGCGAAGAACGGCGTCCAGTCGATGCGCTCGACGAGCTCGTCGAGCGGGTAGTCGTCGAACGCCCGGACGCCGAGGAACGTCGGCCGCGGCGGCGTGATCGACCAGTCCACCTTGACGCGGTTCGCGCGCGCGTCGGCGATCGACAGCCTGGTCTCGCGCGCGTCACGGCTCGGCGCGCTCGCGGCGGACCGTCTCGTACTCGGTGCGGACGCCCGCCGCGAACGCCTCTCGCGCGCCCGCGTCCACGAGCGCGCCCGCGACGCCCACGGCCCGGGACGCGTCCGCGACATGGATGACCGGCATCGAGTAGGCGGGCGCGATCTTCACCGCCGTGTGGACGCGCGACGTCGTCGCGCCGCCGATGAGCAGCGGCGTCGTCATCCCCTCGCGCTCCATGAGCGTCGCGACGTGGACCATCTCGTCGAGGCTGGGGGTGATCAGGCCGCTGAGGCCGATGATGTCCGCGTCGCGCTCGCGGGCGGCCTCGAGGATCCGGGCGGCAGGCACCATCACCCCGAGGTCGATCACCTCGTAGTCGTTGCAGCCCAGCACGACGCCCACGATGTTCTTGCCGATGTCGTGGACGTCGCCCTTGACCGTCGCCATGACGATCGTGCCCGCCCGCTTGCCCGTTCCCTCGCGCTGCGCCTCGAGGTACGGGACGAGGTGGGCGACGGCCTTCTTCATCACCCGGGCGCTCTTCACGACCTGGGGCAGGAACATCCGGCCGGACCCGAACCGGTCCCCGACGATGTTCATGCCGGCCATGAGCGGGCCCTCGATCACGTCCAGCGGGCGGGTCGCGGCCTGGCGTGCCTCCTCGGTGTCCTCGACGATCCACGCGTCCATGCCCTCGACGAGCGCATGGGTGAGGCGCTCGTTCACGGGCAGCTCGCGCCACGCGAGATCCTCGCCCGCCCGCTCCACGGCCTCGCCGCCGGCGTAGCGCGGCGCGATCTCGAGCAGGCGATCGGTCGCGTCCGCACGCCGGTTGAGGACCACGTCCTCGACCCGCTCCTTGAGCTCGGGCTCGATGTCGTCGTACTGCGGGATGACGCCCGGCGTTGACGATCGCCATGTCCAGCCCGGCGTGGATCGCGTGGTACAGGAACACCGCGTGGATGGCCTCGCGGACGCGGTCGTTGCCGCGGAACGCGAACGACACGTTCGAGACGCCGCCGCTCACCCGCGCATGGGGGATCGTCGCCTTGACCCGCCGCGTCGCCTCGAAGAACGAGTTCGCGTAGTCCGCGTGCTCCTCCATGCCGGTCGCGATCGCGAAGATGTTGGGGTCGAGGATGATGTCCTCGGGCGCGAACCCGACCTCCCTCGTCAGCAGGCCGTGCGCGCGCGTGAGCACCGCGACCCGTCGCTCGACGCTGTCCGCCTGGCCCTGCTCGTCGAACGCCATCACGACGACCGAGGCGCCGTAGCGCCGGCACAGCCGGGCCTGGCGCAGGAACTCCTCCTCGCCCTCCTTGAGGCTGATCGAGTTCACGACGCCGCGGCCCTGCAGCTGCTGGAGCCCGGCCTCGATCACGCCCCAGCGCGAGCTGTCGACCATGACCGGGATCTTGGCCACGTCCGGCTCCGTGGCGAGGCGGCGCAGGAAGCGGGTCATCGCCTCGACGCCGTCGAGCATCGCCTCGTCCATGTTCACGTCGAGGATCACGGCGCCGTTGACGACCTGGTCGCGCGCGACCTCGACCGCCTTGTCCTCGCCGGACCGGCCGGCCGCCATCAGGCGCGCGAACTCGCGCGAGCCGGTGACGTTCGTCCGCTCCCCGATGTTGACGAAGGCGCCGCCGGGCATCGGGATCACGAGCGGCTCGAGGCCGGACAGGAGCGTGACCGGCGGGACCTCGGGGATGACCCGCGGCGGGATGCCCGCAACCGCGTCCGCGATCGCGCGCGTGTGCTCGGGCGTGGACCCGCAGCACGATCCCGCGACGTTGATGAGGCCGGCCCGCGCCCACTCGCCGAGCGCCGTCGCGGTGACCGGTGGCGTCTCGTCGTAGCCGCCGAGCTCGTTGGGCAGCCCGGCGTTGGGGTACGCCGCCAGCGGCAGGTCCGCGATCCGGCCCAGCTCCTCGACGTGCTCGCGGAGCTGCTTCGCCCCGAGCGCGCAGTTGAGCCCCACGAGCAGCGGCTTCGCGTGGCGGATGCTCGCCCAGAACGCCTCGACCGTCTGGCCGCTGAGCGTGCGTCCGCTGGCATCGGTGATGGTCCCGGAGATGACGAGCGGCAGCCGGACGCCGGTCGCCTCGAACGCCTCCTCCAGCCCGACGATCGCGGCCTTCGCGTTGAGCGTGTCGAAGATCGTCTCGACCAGCAGGATGTCCGCGCCGCCGGCGATCAGCCCCTCGGCGGACTCGCGGTACGCCGCGACGAGCTCGGGGAACGTGACGTTGCGGGCGGCGGGGTCGTTGACGTCGGGCGAGATCGACGCCGTCCGGTTGGTCGGGCCCACCGAGCCACCGACGTACCGGGGGCGGCCGTCGCGGGCCTCGGCCTCGTCAGCCGCCTCGCGCGCCAGGCGGGCCGCGGCCTCGTTGATCTCGCCCGCGATGTCCGACAGGCCGTAGTCGGCCTGGGCGATCCGGGTCGCGGTGAACGAGTTGGTGCTGACGACGTCCGCGCCGGCCGCGAGATATGCCGCGTGGATGTCGCGGACGATCGCGGGCTGGGTGAGGCACAGGAGGTCGCTGTTGCCACGCACGTCGCGCGGATGGTCCGCGAACCGGGCGCCCCGGAAATCCTCCTCCGTCAGCTGGTGCCGCTGGAGCATCGTCCCCATCGCGCCGTCGAGCACGAGGATCCGCTCCTGGAGGAGGCCCTCGAGACGGGCAAGTCGGCTGGTGCGGGTGAACGGCGCGCCCGCGGCGGTCGGGGTCATCGGAGCGCCGAGTGTAACCCCGGTTTCAGCCGGGCCTAAGGCCGCTTGAAGGGCGTGGGACGAGGATGCCGTCAACAGCACCGCCACCCAGCGGCCCGGATCCCCGGACCACACGCCTGAAGGACACCACCCGATGCTCGCCTACGACGACCTCCGAACCGGCTTCCGCCCCTTCTTCCGCCGGGCGCGCGCCGCCCGCCTCGCCTCGCCCGCGATGCACCTGACCGACATCGGTGAGCCGGCCGCGTTCCCGACCGCCCGGCCGCTCGCGGCCCTCGCGCCGACCGGCGACGCACGCCTCCTTCGCCGCCTCCGGCACGTTGTCCGCCGGCGCGTGAAGGTCGAGCTGGACGGGCTGGTCCAGGCGTCGCTGAGCGACGGCGAGATCGAGCTCACGATCCGCACCGTCTCCGCCCGCGACCCGCACGTCGTGGAGTGGAGCGCGGACCGGCTCGTTGCCCTCGTCGTCCTCCATGACGGCTGCGGCGCCCGGGTCATCGGTGGCGGCGGGCTGATCGGCCGCCTCGAGCTGCCGTCGATCGCCTGCGCCGGCGCGTTCCTCGCCTTCTGCTACGACGGCGAGGCCGGCGTCGCGCTCTCCTGACCGCTCGTCCGGATCGCTTTAAGAGCACCTGAAGGACGATGGCGATGCTGTATCCCGTGGACACCTTCGTGATCCGGCTCTGGAGCCCGGCCGACCATGCCGCGGACACCGGCGACAGCCCTCGAGGCGTCGCACGGCACGTGGGAACAGGTCGAGCCGCGGCGTTCAGGGACGGTGACGAGCTGATCGCGCTGCTCCGGGAGCTCCCCGGTCGCGAGGAAGGGTCCGCCCTCGACGATCCCGCCCCCGATGGAGCCCTCCACGATGACTGACGCCTCGACGATCCTCCTCCTGGTCGCCAGCGTCGTCGTGGTGGCCGGCTTCTCGATCGACAACCTCCTCGTCCGGTCCCGGCGCAACGGGTGACGCGCCGGATCCGGTGATCCGATCCACCGCACGCAGCGAACTGACTGGTACCGGGGACCCGCGCTTCCTCCCGCGGAACCTCGCACACGACCCTGACCCGTCCAGACCGGGTCGGGGTCGTCCTGCGTCTGCGATCATCTCGCCCGGGCGCCGACGCTCGTCGGCCATCGCGGGTGAGGACTGGCCTTGGGCATGCGGATCCTGGTCATCGGCGCGGGTGGCGTCGGCAGCGCCGCGGTGGGGATCGCGGATCGGCGAGCGTTCTTCGAGCACCTCGTCGTGGCGGACTTCGAACCGTCCCGGGTGACGGCTGCGCTCGCCCAGGTCGAGGGCGACGCCCGGTTCTCGGGTGCGCGCGTGGACGCATCGGATCGCGCGGCGATCGTCGCGCTCATCCGCGAGCACCGGATCAGCCACGTCCTCAACGCGGTCGACCCCCGGTTCGTGATGCCGATCTTCGATGCCTGCTTCGAGGCGGGCGTCACGTACCTCGACATGGCGATGTCGCTGTCCCGCCCGCACCCCGAGCGGCCGCACGAGCTGCCCGGCGAGAAGCTGGGCGACGCGCAGTTCGCCGTGGCGGGCGACTGGGAGGCACGCGGCCAGCTCGCATTGGTGGGCATCGGCGTGGAGCCCGGGCTGTCCGACGTGTTCGCGCGCTATGCGCAGGACGAGCTGTTCAGCGAGATCCACGAGGCCGGCGTGCGCGACGGGGCGAACCTCACCGTCGACGGCTACGAGTTCGCGCCGTCGTTCTCGATCTGGACGACGATCGAGGAGTGCCTCAACCCGCCGGTCATCTGGGAGGACGGGCGGTGGTTCACGACGCCGCCGTTCAGCGAGCCCGAGGTGTTCGACTTCCCGGAGGGAATCGGGCCGGTCGAGTGCGTGAACGTCGAGCACGAGGAGGTCCTGCTCATCCCGCGCTGGGTGGACGCGAAGCGGGTCACGTTCAAGTACGGCCTGGGCAACGAGTTCATCGAGGTCCTCCGGACGCTCCACAAGCTGGGCCTCGACTCCACGACGCCGGTGCGGGTCAAGGGGGTCGAGGTCTCGCCGCGGGACGTCGTCGCGGCGTGCCTGCCGGACCCGGCCGGCCTCGGCGACCGGATGCACGGCAAGACGTGCGCCGGGACGTGGGTCACCGGGCTGGGCAAGGACGGGCAGCCGCGCCAGGTCTACCTCTACCACGTGGTCGACAACGCGCAGACGATGGCCGAGTACGGCTCGCAGGCGGTCGTGTGGCAGACGGCGATCAACCCGGTCGTGGCGCTGGAGCTGCTCGCACGCGGGACGTGGACCGGGGCCGGCGTCCTCGGGCCGGAGGCGTTCGCGCCGACGCCGTTCCTCGACCTGCTCGTCGAGTACGGGTCGCCGTGGGGGATGCGCGAGGAGACGCCCGCCGCGGCCGGCTAGATGTCGGCGATCCGGCGCGACGCCAGCCGCGGGCCGTAGCGCGGGGCCGCGATCCCGGCGAGCTCCAGGTAGCGCGTCACCCGCGCCCGCTGGCCGCGGTACGGCTCGAGCAGCGCGAGCATCCGCTCGTCCGTGCCGCGTGGCTCGCGCGCGAGCGCCCAGCACACCATGTTCGGGATGTGGAAGTCGCCGACGCTCACCGCGTCCGCGTCGCCGAAGGCCCGGAACCCGACCTCGGCCGCGGTCCAAGGCCCGATGCCGGGGAACGCCCGGAGCGCGTCGTAGGCGGCGGCGAGCGCGGCCGCGCGTGCCTCCCCGCGCGACGCCGTGGCGACCGCGATCGCGTGCCGCTCCAGCCGCGGCGCCTCGCGCGCGACGGTCCGGATGAGCTCCGCCCGACGGCGTTCCAGCCCCAGCGGGTGGAACGCGTGGTAGGGGAGCGAAGCCAGCGTCTCGGGTGCCGGTGGCAGGCGCAGGCCCGGCGGCCCGGGCGCGTCCTCGCCGTACGCTCGCACGATTGCCCGGTAGGTCCGCCGCGCCTCCTCGCCGGTGATCTTCTGCTCGAGGATCGCCGGGACGAGCGCCTCCCAGACCGCGCCGGATCGCCCGATCCGGATCCCGCGACCGCGTCGGGCAGCCTCGGCGACGGCCGGGTGCTGCGGGACGAGCGCCGTCGGGTCGTCCTCCGCGCCGAGGAGCGCCGGCGCGGCCTCCACCGCGAGACCCGCACCCGGCCCCCAGGCCCGCACCCGGACGCCGCCGACCGCCGGCTGGAGGAACAGGGTCACCGGGCCGTCGGCGGTCCTCGTCGCGCGCCACACGGCGCCCGACGCCTCGACCCGGTGGGCCGGATCGCCCGACCCGCGGCGGTGGGTCGAGAGCGTCCGGGCGAGGTCGTACGGGGCGGAGATCGCCACGAATGTCTCGGCATCGGCGACGCCGGCCGTCCGCACCGCACCCTCGTTCGTCACGCGGCTGAGCGTAGCGCGGTGCGTCCGTGCATCGCCCGCGTTGACACGCTCCGGTAGGCTGGCGGCTCGTGCGAACCAGACTCGTCGTCGCGTTCGCGGCTCTCATGGCCGCGTCCGCCCTGGTCGCCGTACCGGCACCCGCGGGCTCCCGAGCACCGAGCCCCGACCGGCCAGTCGATCCGGCGCAGCTCAGCGCCGTCTCGATCGGGCTGAGCGCAGGGTCCCTGTCGGCGTCGTCGACCCAGAAAGCCGACACGGCGGCGGGCTCCACCTCGACGGTGGCGCCCGATTCGGCGTTCGTGGAACCCGGCCGCGACGTCGCCTCGACCGGCCGCCCGGACGTCCGCCAGCCGGCCGCTCCACGGGGCTCGATCGAGAAGAACTACTGGCGCTTCGATCCCGACATCAGCTGGTACGGGCCCGGCCTCTACGGCAACGGCACCGCGTGCGGGCAGAAGATGACCCCGGAGCTGGTGGGCGTCGCGCACAAGACCCTGCCGTGCGGGACGATGGTCACCTTCCGCTACAACGGCACGACCGTGAGCGCCCCCGTGATCGACCGTGGGCCGTACGTCGCCGGCCGGACGTGGGACCTGAGCAACGGCCTGTGCAAGCTGCTCGACCACTGCTTCACCGGCACGATCGAGTGGAAGCTCGGCGGCTGACCCGTCGCTGACGACGGGCGGCGCACGCCGGCGGGCACGCTCGCCGGGCGCGCTACCCGAGCGGCGCGAAGGTCGCCGTGAAGTGCCGCAGCTGGCGCGGCTGGGCGGCGATCCGGAACCCCCGCAGCGAGGACGCCCGCTGGGCGACGTCCCGGGCCACCTCGATCACGTAGTCGATGTGGCTCTGGGTGTACGTCCGGCGCGGGATCGCGAGCCGCACGAGGTCCATCGACGCCGGTGATTTCGGAGCCGTCGGGGTGGAGCCCGAACATCACCGTCCCGATCTCGCAGCCGCGGATCCCGCCGGCCCGGTACAGCTCCACGGCGAGCGCCTGGCCCGGGTACTCGAGCGGGTCGATGTGCGGCAGCAGCGCCCGCGCGTCGAAGTACACGGCATGGCCGCCGAACGGCTGGACGCACGGGATCCCGGCCGCCACCAGCGCGTCGCCGAGGTACGCCGTCGAGCGGATGCGGTAGCGCAGGTAGTCGTCGTCGACGACCTCGCGCAGGCCCTGGGCGATCGCCTCGAGGTCGCGGCCGGCGAGCCCGCCGTACGTCGGGAAGCCCTCGGTGAGGATCAGCAGGTTGCGGCACTGCTCCGCGAGCGTGTCGTCGTTCATCGCCAGCCAGCCGCCGATGTTGGCCATCCCGTCCTTCTTGGCCGACATCGTCATCCCGTCGGCGAGCGAGCCGATCTCCTGGACGATCTCGGTCACGGACCGGTGCGCCTGCCCCGGCTCGCGCTCCTTGATGAACCAGGCGTTCTCGGCGAACCGGCAGCCATCGAGGAACAGCGGCTTGCCGTACCGGTCGCACACCTCGCGGACGGCGCGCAGGTTGGCGAGCGACACCGGCTGCCCGCCGCCCGAGTTGTTGGTGATCGTCACGACGACGATCGGCACGTCCGCGCCGCGCTCCCGGAGCAGCGCGTCGAGCGCGGCGACATCCATGTTCCCCTTGAACGGGTGGATGAGCGAGGGCTGGCGGCCTTCCGCGATGACGAGGTCGATCGCCTCGGCGCCCGAGTGCTCGACGTTCGCGCGCGTCGTGTCGAAGTGGGTGTTGTTGGGGACGACCTTGCCCGGCCCGCCGACCGCCGTGTACAGGATCTTCTCGGCGGCGCGGCCCTGGTGGGTCGGGATGACGTGCCGGAACGGGAACAGGTGCTGGACCGCCTCGAGGAACGCGAACCAGCTGGGGCTGCCCGCGTAGCTCTCGTCGCCTCGCTGGATCGCGGCCCACTGGTCGCGGCTCATCGCGCCCGTGCCGGAGTCGGTCAGCAGGTCGATGAGCACGTCCGCCGCGTGGAGGCTGAACAGGTTCCAGCCGGCGGCCTCGAGCGCCGCCTCGCGCTCGGCCTCGGTGGTCAGCCGGATGGGCTCCACCGCGTGGATCCGGAACGGTTCGATGATCGTCTGCCAGCGGTCCATGTCGCGAGCATACGGCGCGCCCGTCGGACGGCCGCGCCACACTGCGCACATGGCCGACATCACCACGCGCCACCTCGTGCTCGTCGGGCTGATGGGGACGGGCAAGACGACGACGGGGCGCATCCTCGCGGCGAGGCTCGGCTGGCCGATGCGTGACTCCGACGCGGAGATCGAGGCGCTGACGGGGCGCACCGTGAAGGAGCTGCGCGACGAGCTCGGGACGGACCCGATGCACGACCTCGAGGCGGAGGCGCTCCTGCGGGCGCTGGCCGACGCCGGGCCGGACATCATTGGCGCAGCGGCGTCGGTCGTCGACCGCGAGGACTGCCGCTCAGCGCTCCGGGGCGAAGGCGTCGCTGTGGCGTGGCTCACGGTCTCTCCTGCGACCGAGGCGAAGCGCTTCACCTCCGGCACCCACCGGCCGTGGTACGGCGACGATCCTCGCGCGTTCCTGGCCCGCCAGGCGCGGGAGCGGGACCCGTCGTTCCGGTCGCTGGATCCCGTCATCGTCGCGACCGACGACCGTGAGCCGGGTGCCGTCGCCGACGCGATCCTCGAGGGGCTCGTGGCGCGGGGGATCGAGCTGGACTGAGGTCCGGTTGGGCCGGCCGCCGCGCCGCGCCGCGCCGCGCCGCTGGAACGCTCAGCGTTCCAACCGGAGCCTGGTGACGACACCCGGATCTGCTGGCGACCCAGTCGACGGCGATCGCCGCCAGCTGGACCGGATGCGGTTCCAGTCGACGCCGGTGCGCGTCCGCTGGAACGCCCGGCGATCCATGAGGGGCCGAGCGATCCGCGAGCCGGATCGAGGCGGACCCGGGACCGACCCGGTTAAAGGACGAAGCCGGTGCCCCCGACACCGGCTCCAATCAGTCCTGGTCAATAACGACCTCCGTCATCCTGCCCCACCGCCGATCGTCCTGTCCATCCCCTGGGACCACTTGGCGGCGCATCCGCGCACCGCGGCGATAACGTGCACCTTGACAGTAGCGAGTAACCCGCGGCACGCTACGTGCTATCAAGGAGTAGCACGTTAGGAGACGCGCCATGGCCACCGCACCCCTCGTCGACTGGCCGATGCCGCCCGACCGGACCGTCGAGCCGGCGACTGAGATCCAGCTCTACGCGATCGCGATCGGGGCGTCAGTCCCGGCCATCCTCGCCAGTGCGACGTGGTGGCTGCACGTCGAGTGGATCGCCGCCATCGCAGCGCTCGGGATCCTCATCGGCCCGGTCCTGTCAGTGATGGAAGCGGGGCGGATGCTTGCCAGCAGCTGGTCCGAGGGCGTGCTGCGGGCTGCGTTCGCCGCGCCACTCGCAGCCGCGGCGTTGATCCTCGGTGGCGTCTTCGTCTGGTGGGTCGTGACGATCTCCGCCGACAGCGCGCCAATCGGTCCGGAAGTGGTCGTCGGGATCCTGGGCTTCGGGCTGTTGGTGGCGGTGGTCGCCATGGTCGGCGGGCTGCCGATCACGCTGCCCACGGCACTTGTCGTCGCATGGCTGCTGCGCCGGGCCGCCGCGATGGAACCGCATCGCGCCCGCCTCCACGTCGGCGCGCTGGCGGCGGGCGCCGCGATCGCCGGAGCCATCACGCTCGTCGCAATGCAGGCCGGCAGGGGACTACTCTCCGGGGGATGGACCGGCTGACCGTCACTCGCCGCCTCGTGACCGGGGCGGCGATCGTCCTCGTCGCGCTGGTCGCCCTCTCCGCCCGCCTGATCGCGGTCGAGCGCCTGCCGATCGACTTCGACGAGGACGACTACCTGCGGGCCGGCCAGCAGATCGCGACCGGCCTCCAGGCGGGCGACCCGGGCGTCGTGACCCGCGACAACTACCGGACCGAGCACCCGTCGCTCGCGAAGCTCGTCACGGGGCTCGCGATCGCGCCGCTGCCGCCCGCACCCGAGATCCCCGACCGCCCGACCACCGCCCCGCCCGCGAACGACCTGCCCGAGCCGCAGCTCACCGTCGCCCGGCTCACCAACGCGGTGTTCGGCGTCGCGGCGGCCGTCCTGCTCGCGATCGTGTCGCCCCTCGGCGGGCTGTTCCTTGCCGTCCACACCTGGACCATCAAGTACACGAGCCAGGTGATGCTCGAGTCGGTGCCGGCGTTCCTCGCGCTGCTGGCGGTCGTGTGCGCGTCGCGCGCCTGGCGGACGGACCTGCGCGGCCGGAAGCGCGTGTGGCTCGTGGCCGCTGCCGTCGCATTCGGGATGGCCTGCGCGAGCAAGTACCTCTACGGCGTCGCGGGGCTCGCGATCCTCGCCGACTGGCTGTGGCGGACGCGGGCGACCACCCGACCAGACGGCGGTCGCCGGACTGCCCGGGGCATCGGGCGCTGGCTCGCTCCGGTCGCCGGCTGGCTCGCGATCGGCGCGGTCGCGTTCGTCGTCGCGGATCCCTACCTGTGGCCCGATCCCGTCGGCCGCCTCGTGGGATCGATCACGTACCACGGCGGCTACGCGACGAGCGCCGCCGTCCAGGACACGGGCTGGCCATCGTGGCAGCCGCTCGTGTGGCTGATGGGCTCGGTGCCGTTCCACGACGCTGGCACGTTCCCCGTCACCGCGGATCTCGTGATCACCGGCCTCGCGCTCGTGGGTCTCAAACGGCTGTGGCGCGAGCAGCGGACGTTCGCGCTGTGGCTCGTCATCGGGCTCGCCTTCCTCCTCGTGTGGCCGACGAAGTGGCCGCAGTACGTGCTCGTCGTGTCGGCGCCGCTGTCGCTCGCCGCGGGCCTGGGCGCAGGGTCGCTGCTCCTCGCGGCGCGTGGCTGGCTCGTGGGTCTCCGATCCCGGCGCGACCCGGCCGCCCCGTCGCGAGGCGTCCGCGGCGGCCTCCGCGACCTCCGCCACGCGTCGCCGTGGCTCCTCCCCGGCGTCCTCGGCCTCGTAGTGCTGGCGGTGATCCCGCTTGCCTACGAGCTCCTCATGTCGCTCACCGACCTGCGGCTCCGGAACCTCCGTGACGGGCTCCAGGGCGGCGTCATCCGGGAGGGTCTCGGCGGGATCGCCGGCCAGGTCCCGGCCGTCCCGTTCGACTTCGACCAGGCGGGGAGCAGCGTCGTCTACGTCGGCGCGGACCTGCTCAACGGGTTCCAGCAGGGGTTCTGGTTCGGCGGCAACACCTCGGCCGCGGTGATCACGTTCTCGATCATCTGGATGGTCCTGTCGGTGTTCTTCCAGGCCGTGCTCGGGATCTCGGTGGCGCTCGTGCTCGAGCGGCCGGGCGTCCGGTTCGCGAACGCGTGGCGGGTCCTGTTCATCCTCCCGTGGGCGATCCCCGAGGCCGTCGGCGCGATCGCGTGGATGGACATCGCGCACCCGCAGCAGGGCCTGCTCGCGCAGCTCGTCGGGGGCGAGGTGCCGTGGCGCGACAGCCCGGAGCTGTCGCTGGTCGTCCTGCTCCTCGCCGCGACCTGGATGGGCTGGCCGCTGTGGATGCTCGTCGCGACGGCCGGGCTGCGGACGATCCCGCGCTCGATCCACGAGGCCGCGGCGCTCGAGGGGGCATCGCGCTGGCGCCTGTTCGCGCAGGTGACGCTGCCGCTGCTGGTGCCGCTCCTGGCCGCCGCGTTCGTCGTCCGGGGCGTCGCCGCGTTCAACCAGTTCTACCTGTTCTGGGTGCTGGGGACGGACTTCCAGACGACGACGCTGTCGACGTTCAGCTACTCGCTGTTCAACTCGAGCTCCGGGCCCGGGCTGTTCTCGGTCAGCGCCGCGATCAACATGGTCACGCTCGTCGCCCTGGCGGTCCTCGTCGCCTGGTTCCTGCGCTGGCGGTCGCGCGCAGAGCGGGTCGCGTTGCGATGAACCGGCTCACGCTCCCCGGCCACCTCGCCCGCCAGGCGTTCCTCGTGCTCGTCGGCGCGTTCGTCCTGCTGCCGATCTGGGTCCTCGTCCTGATGGCGACCGATGGCTCGATCATCGGCTACCCGTCGGGCTTCCACCCGATCCCCGTCGAGCCGACGCTGGACCGGTTCCGCGACGCGTTCTTCCGGCCCGGCGCCGTGCTCGACTACTGGGGCCTGCTGCGCAACAGCCTGCTCGTCTCGGTGTCCTCCGCCGCCGTCGCGCTCGTGCTGGGCGCGACGATGGCCTACGCGTTCGCGCGGATGCGCTTCCCCGGCCGCGACGTCGGCATGGGCGCCGTCCTGCTGGGCGTGTTCCTGCCGCCGGTCGCGCTCGCGGTGCCGCTGTTCCTCCTGTTCAACGCGTTCGAGCTCGAGGTGCCCGCGCTGAAGGAGTGGGGGTTCCGGGACTCGTTGCTCGCGCTCTCGATCCTGTACGCCTCGTTCGCGATGCCCATCTGCCTGTGGCTGATGCGCGCCGCGTTCCGGGCGGTCCCCGCCGAGCTCGAGGAGGCGGCGTTCGTCGACGGCGCGACCCGGTTCTACGCGTTCCGCCGGATCACGCTGCCGCTCGCGACGCCGTCGATCCTCGTCGCGGCGCTGATCGCCTTCCTCCTCGCCTACACCGAGTTCGCGCTGGCGTGGCTGTTCATCTCGACCAACGAGAACGTGACGCTGGCGATGATCCTGGCCCAGGCGACGACCGGCTTCTTCACCTCGAACTGGTCCGCGACGGCGGCCTACGCGCTCCTGATGGCGATCCCGGTGGTGCTCGTGTTCATCGTCCTCCAGCGGGCCTTGCTCAAGGGCTCGCTCGCCGCCTCGGAGACCGACTGAGCGAGGGCCACGCGTCGCGTCGCGCGGTACCCTTCCGCGCATGTGCCGAAGCATCCGCCAGCTCCGCCGTCCCGAGGACGCCGGCCCCGCCACGACCGGCGAGGCACACGCGGCCGCCCTCCAGTACGTCCGCAAGGTCAGCGGCTTCCGCGAGCCGTCGGGCCGGAACGCCGAGGCGTTCCGCGACGCCGTCGAGGAGATCGCCCACGCGACCCAGCACCTCCTCGAGGCGATCGGGACCGACGTCGCCGAGGGTCCGGATCCGTTCGCGGACCCGGTGACCCGTGCCGCGATCCTCGCCGCGCGCCCGGCCCGGCCCTCGCGCATGGCCCGTCCGGCCTCCGTCTCCCCGTCGGCCGACGCCCGGTCGTGACCCTCGACGTCGAGGCGGTCGCGGTCCCCGCCCCGACCTGGTGGCGGCGGCCCGGGCTCGACGTCCTCGACGGGCGCCTGTCCCTCAACGGCGCGGACCTCGAGGCGCTCGCCCGCGAGCACGGGACGCCGCTGTTCGTCTACGACCTCGCCCGGCCGGCCGAGAACGTCCGCGAGCTCCAGGCCGCGCTCCGGCGCGCCGGCGTCCCGCACCGGGTGCGGTTCGCGCTCAAGGCCTCGCCTGATCCCGTGATCCTGCGGGTGCTCCGCGGGCTCGGCGCGCCCGGCTCGGACGAGGCGGTCGGGATCGACGCCTGCTCCCCGGGTGAGGTGACCCACGCGCTCGCGCACGGCTGGCTCCCGGACGAGATCAGCCACACCGGCACGAACGTGTCCGAGCGCGACCTCGACGTCCTCCTGGCCCATCCGATCCGGCTCAACCTCGACGCGGTGAGCCAGCTCGAGCGGGTCGGTCGCCGGGCACCCGGCCGCACCGTGGGCATCCGGATCAATCCCGGGGCCGGCGCCGGCTACACCGAGCACCTCGCCTACGCCGGTGAGCGCCCGACGAAGTTCGGCGTCACCGCGGACCGCCTCGATGACGCGATCGACGTCGTGCCGGCGGCACGGGCTGGTCGTCGACACGATGCACTTCCACGCGGGCTCCGGCTGGCTGGGCGACCAGCTCGAGGGGTTCGAGGGTGCGCTCGTCGCGGCGACCCGGTTCCTCGACCGCCTCTTCGACGCCGGCTGCCCGATCCGCGAGGTCAACGTCGGCGGCGGCCTCGGCCGGCCGGCACGCGACGACGAGCGGGCCGTGGACCTCGATGCCTACGCGGCCGTCGTGCGGCGGCAGCTCGACCGGTACGGCGTGACGGTCGCGTTCGAGCCCGGGGACTGGATCATGAAGGACGCCGGGCTGCTCCTCGGCGAGGTGGTCACGGTCGAGCGGCGGGGGGACGTGACGTTCGTCGGGCTCGACCTCGGCTGGAACGTCACCTCGTCGGCGTTCATCTACCGTTATGCGCAGGAGCTCCTCCCGGTCCGCGACCCGCTCCGCCCGCGGACGCAGGTCGTCACGGTCGCGGGGCACATCAACGAGGCCGGCGACGTGTTCGCCGAGGACTATCCGTTCGCCGCGGTCGAGGAGGGCGAGCTCGTCGCGATCCTCAACCAGGGCGGCTACGTGGAGGCGATGTCGATGACCCACTGCCTGCGGCCGCTGGCCGCCGCCGTGCACCTCGAGCGGGAGCCCGTGGCATGACGGACGTGACCAGCGAGGCGTTCGAGGGGACGATCCCGGTGCCGGGCGGCACGTTGTGGGCGCAATGGGCCGGCGAGGGCTCCGGGGTCGTGCTCATCCACGCCGGGATCGCCGATGCGCGGATGTGGGACCCGCAGTGGGGCACCCTCGTCGGGCAGCACCGGACGGCGCGCTACGACACCCGCGGCTACAACCGGACCACGACCGAGGCCGTCCCGTTCTCCAACCGCGCGGACGTGATCGCGGTGATGGACGCGGCCGGGATCGACCGGGCCGTGCTCGTCGGCTGCTCGCGCGGCGGGTCGATCGCGCTCGACACGGCGCTCGAGTACCCGGACCGCGTCTCGGGCCTCGTCTGGGTCTGCGGCGGCGTCTCGGGCGCCGAGGTGGACGACCCGCCCGAGGCGACGGCGCTGTTCGACCGCGAGGAGCCGCTGTACGAGGCGAAGGACTGGGCGGCGATGGCCGACCTCGACGTCGCAGATCTGGATCGACGGCGTCGGGCCAGCCCGCGGGCCGCGCGGCGGAGTCCGTGCGGGCGCTCGTCAGGCAGATGTGCCTCGACACCTACGTGCAAGGAGCTCGAGGAGGGCGAGCCGATCGTGCTCGACCCGCCGGCCGTCGGGCGGCTCGGGGAGCTGCGCGTCCCGGTGCTGGCGATCGTCGGGCCTGCTCGACCTGCCGGCAACCTCGACGACGGCGCAGATGCTCGTGGACGGGGCGCCGAACGCGCGCCGCATCGACCTCCCGGACGTCGCCCACCTGCCCAGCCTCGAGCGGCCGACCTGGTTCACCGAGACGCTGCGCACGTTCCTCGACGAGGTGGACGCGGCCGGCTAGTCCGGCGCGACGCCGTCGAGCGTGCCCCAGGCGACGATCCGGTCGATCGCGAACCGCACGATCGGGCGGGCGTCGATCGCCTGGCTCGCGTACTGCGGGTACTTCTCGCGCAGCGCCGCGATGGCCGCGGCGTGCTCCTCGACCTCGCGTGGCTCGGGCTCCAGCACCTCACCGACCCCGTAGAGGCGGACCCAGCCGAGCTTCGTCCAGTCCTCGTCCCAGCGGTCGACGAGGAGCGTCGCCTGCGGCAGCACGAGCAGGTCGCGTACCCGCGCGAGGTTGTGCGGGTCGGCGTCGCGCTTCGGCTTCTCGTCGAGCGGCATGTACAGCAGCGGGCGCCCGACGGCGTCGTCGTCGGGGGCGAGGACGTGGCAGATCGGGACGAGCCGCGGGCGGCCGTCGGGCGCGGTGGTCGCGAGCGTCGCGCGACGCGCCTCGGCGACGAACGCGCGCTGCGCGGGGTCGAGGACCGGCGGATGAGTCATGCGGCGGAGTATGCGCGGCGGGCCATGCAGCCGCGCGGGTCCGCCGCTGCGGCCCGGGTACGATCCGCATCATGACCGTCCACCGGCGACCCGCCGACCCGGAGCCGCCCTCGATCGAGCGGCAGGCGACCCGCGTCCGCATCACGGCGTACCGCGGCGGGACGGTCGAGGAGCGCGACGACCGGCTGAGCGGCGAGGAGCCGCTCGCGATCCGCGCCGCCGGCCCGGGCGAGGCGCCGGTCGACGTCGCGGTCACGATGCGCACGCCCGGGCACGAGCGCGAGCTGGCCGCGGGCTTCCTGCGCACCGAGGGCCTCATCGACGACTCGACGCCGATCGACGGCTTCACGTTCGCGGACCCGGCGACGAACAGCCGCCCCGACGACGAGATCACCGTCCACCTCGCCCACCCGTTCGACGCGAGCACCGTCGCGGAGCGCCACTTCGTCGCCACGGCCTCGTGCGGGATCTGCGGCAAGGCGAGCCTCGACGAGGTGGAGGTCCGCGCCGAGCCGATCCCGGCGGGCCCGGTCGTCGAGCCCGCGACGCTGCTGTCCCTGCCCGACACGCTGCGCGCGGCCCAGGCGGTGTTCGAGCACACCGGCGGCCTCCACGCGGCCGGCCTGTTCGCGCCCGGACGGCTCGCTCGTCGTGCTGCGCGAGGACGTCGGGCGGCACAACGCGCTCGACAAGCTCGTCGGGAGCCAGCTGCTCGCGGGCGCCCTGCCGCTCCACGACCGGATCGTCCTCGTGAGCGGCCGGGCGAGCTTCGAGCTCGTCCAGAAGGCGGCGGTGGCCGGCGTCCCGATCCTCGCCGCGGTCAGCGCGCCGTCGGACCTCGCGGTCCAGGCTGCGGATCGCCTCGGCGTCACCCTCGTCGGGTTCCTGCGCGGCGACGGGTTCAACGTCTACGCACACCCGGAGCGGATCGCGACCGGGCCGGCCCGCTAGTCGGCGTCGGGCACGTCCACGACCGCCGTCACGCGGCAGTGGTCGCCGGGAAGCGAGCAGTCCTCGGTGATCGCGACCGGCTGGAGCGCGGCCCCGGCGAGGACATGGTCGATCCGCAGCAGGCCGAGGTTCAGCGCTTCGAGGAACGCCGGGCGCCACGTGAACCCGGTGCCGCTCGCGACCTCGGCGTGGACATCGTGCAGGCCGTCGGCGACGACCCCGAAGCCGGGCTCGAACGGGGTCGTGTTGAGGTCGCCGACGAGCAGGACGCGCTCTCGTCCTCGGCACGGTCGACGGCGCACCGCGCAGGTACGCAGCTCCTGGTCCCGCTGCCGCGTGTCGAGGCCCGACCGGGACGCTCGCGATGGTCGAGATCTTCGGCGGCAGCGGGTGCGCGTTGACGAGGTCCAGCCGCGACCCGTCGGGCATCAGGAGGCCCGCGCTGAGCAGCATCGGGTAACGCCCCGAATCGCCCTCCACCAGGGGGATCGAGCTGAGGATGCCCATGCCCCGCACGCCGTCGCGCGGCTCGAGGATCCGGTACGGGAACCGCTCGTCGATCTCGTCGCTCGCCTCGATCGCCGCGGCGACATCGGGCGTCAGCTCCTGGAGCGCCACGACCTGCGGGCGGAGCGGCTGGCGGACGTCGAGGATGCCGTCGATCACGTCCTGCGGCGACTTCGACTCCGATCTCGAGGTTCCAGCTCATGACCGCGAGCCGCGTCTCTGACGGGGAGGGCTCGCCGCGGGCGCGGTTGTCGCCGGGCGACCACCACTCGCCGCCGACCCGCACCAGCGCGACGACGATGACGGCGATCGCGATCACCCGGATCCGGGACGCCTGCGCGTTCCGCTCGTTGATCGTCAGCAGGAGCGCCAGCGCGCCGCACACGGCGCCGATCGCGAGCAGGTGCGGCTCGAACGCGGCGAGCAGCGCGGGCGGCCCGACCTGGGGGCCGAAGACGCGGTTGACCACGAACTCGACCAGCGCGAGGACCGCGATTCCTGCGAGAAGCAGGGTCACTCGCGCGGCGAGCCCTTGGGCAGGACCTGGACGAACTCGAACCCGAAGCGGCCCTTCACGCACAGGTGCCCGCTCGTCACGGACGACTCCATGGGCGACGTGACCTTCACGATCCGGTTGTCCTGGACGTGGAGCGACAGGGTGCAGCCGACGCCGCAGTACGGGCAGATCGTGTCGGTCACGGTCTGCTCCTCGGGCTGCCACGTGTCGGCGGCCCGCATCTCGTGCTCGGAGCGGAACATGAGGGCGCCGGTCGGGCACACCCCGATGCAGTTGCCGCAGTAGACGCAGGCGGACTCGGGCAGCGGGACGTCGAACTCGGTGGAGATGCGGGCGTCGAAGCCGCGGCCGGCGACCGCGATCGCGAACGTGTTCTGGGCGTCCTCGCCGCACGCCTCGACGCACTTGTAGCAGAGGATGCAGCGCGAGTAGTCCCGGACGTAGAGGTCGTTGTCGACCTTGACCGGCTGCGCGACGGTCTCGGCGAGCGGCTCGGCGGCGGGCTCGTGGTGATGGCCGGGCTGGCGTGCATCGCGCTCGCCGGCGGCCGCGGCGGGGGCGGGCGGGCCGAAGCGCGTGGCGTCCGCCTCGTAGCGCTCCGCGTATCGCGCCAGGTCGCCGTCCGGGGCCACGGGTCCGGCCAGCGACAGGTCGACCGACGAGCCCAGGAGCTCGAGGACGAGCTTGCGCGAGTGGCGGACCCGCTCGCTGTCGGTCTGGACCTCCATGCCCGCCTCGACCTTGCGCGAGCAGGCCGGCGCGAGGACGCGCGACCCGGTGACCTCGACGACGCACACCCGGCACACGTTCACCGGCGTGAGGTTCTCGACGTAGCACAGCGTCGGCGTGTCGATGCCCAGCGAGCGGGCGGCCTCGAGGATCGTCGAGCCGGTCGGGACGCTGACGGCCGTGCCGTCGATCGTGAGCTCCACGGCGTCGATCAGGCGGTCCGGCGGCGCCGCCGGCACGTTCGTCGGCCGGGCCGGCGGCTCGAACGGGATGTGGTCGATCGCCATCAGGCGGCCGCTCCGTCGAAGTGCACGAGCCCGAGCCGCAACGCGCTCTCGATCGCCGAGGACGCCGTCTGGCCGAGGCCGCAGATCGAGGCGTCGCGCATCGCCTGGGCGAGGTCGGCGAACCGGGCGAGCTCGCCGTCGACCGAGTCGAGCGGGGCGCCGCCGGCGAGCCGCGACAGCAGCTCCTCCTGGCGCACGGTGCCCACCCGGCACGGGACGCACTGGCCGCACGACTCGTCGCGGAAGAACGCGGCGATCCGCCGCAGCGCGTCGGGGAGGTCCGCGGTCTCGTCGAACACCATCACGACGCCCGAGCCGAGCGTCGCGCCGGCGGCCCGCGTCCCCTCGAACGTGAGCGGCGTGTCGAGCCGGTCGGGGCCGACGAACGCGCCCGCCGCGCCGCCGAGGAGGATCGCCTGGATCGATGCGCCCGCCCGGGACGCCGCCGGCCCGCGCCAGGAGCCCGCCCAGCGTCTCGCCGAACGTGACCTCGTAGACGCCGGGCGTCGTGACGTGGCCGGACAGGCAGAACAGCTTCGGGCCGGTGGAGCCCTCGGTCCCGATCTGCGCATAGGCGGCCGCGCCCATGCGCAGGATCAGCGGGACGTTGACCAGCGTCTCGACGTTGTTCACCGCCGTGGGCCGGCCGAACAGGCCGTGCTCCACGGGGAACGGCGGCTTGTTGCGCGGCTCCGGGCGGCCGCCCTCGATCGACTCGAACAGGGCGGTCTCCTCGCCGACGATGTACGCGCCGGCGCCGATCCGCAGCTCGATGTCGAAGGCCCAGCCGGATCCCTGCACGTCGTCGCCCAGCAGGCCGGCCGCGCGCGCCTCGCGGATCGCGTGCTCCAGCCGCTCGCGCGCCAGCGGGTACTCGCCGCGGAGGTACAGGTAGCCACGCGAGGCGCCGACGGCGAAGCCCTCGATCGTCATCGACTCGAGGAGCGCGAACGGGTCCTCCTCGAGGATGAGCCGGTCCTTGAACGTCCCGGGCTCGGACTCGTCCGCGTTGCACACGACGTAGCGCGGCGTGGCCGGCTGCGCCGCGACGGCGGCCCACTTGCGGCCGGTGGGGAACGCCGCCCCGCCACGACCGACGAGCTTCGCGGCGGTGACCTCGTCGATGACCGCCTGCGCGCCCAGCTCGAATGCGCGCGCGAGCGCCTCGTAGCCGCCGGAGGCGCGGTAGGCGTCGAGCGACGTCGGATCGACGCGCCCGACCCGGGCGAGCAGCAGCAGCCCGTCGTCGCCCGCCTGGGGCGCGAGGCTCCGGACCCACTCGAGCGGCTCGGCGGGGGCGTCACGCAGCTCGGCGCGGACCCGCGCCGGACCCTCCATCGCGACCTCCGCGGCCCAGCCCAGCGTGTCCACCACGGCATCGGCGTCCTCGAGCTCGCCGACGACCAGCCCGCCCGGCTCCTCGCCGGCGACCGTGACGAGGACCGCCGGGGCCCGCTCGCACTGGCCGAGGCACGGGCTCGGCAGCCACGTCGTCCCGCTGTCGCCGAGCTCCGCGCCGGCGCGGCCCGACCGACGCCTCGAGCGCCTGGTGATCCGGGCCGCGCCCGCGAGGCGGCACGCGATGTCGTCGCACACGTGGGCGACGATCGGCGGCCGCGGCGTGGTCGGCGTGAGGGCGTAGAACGAGGCGACGCCATAGGCCTCGGCCGGGGGCACGGCGAGCCGCTTCGAGATGTGGTTGAGGGCGCCGCGGCTCACCCAGCCCACGCGCCCGGCCGTGGCATTGAGCGCGGGGAGCAGCAGGTCCCGTCGCGCGCGGGCGTCGTGCCCGCCATGCGCCGCGTGGCCCTCGGTCGCGATGTCACGGACGCCGCCGTCCCAGCCGCCGCGCGCGGGCCCGATCTCCGGGTCGAGGACGGCGTCGATCGCGGCTCGCTCGTCCGGGGTCGCGGCGGGGCCGACGACGTGGAGGTCCATCGGCGCCGAGTGTAACCGTGCGGCAGCCGCGTGGCGGGAGCGGCCCGGGAGGCGGCACATCGCGCGGCACAATGCGCACATGGGCGTGCCGTGGCCGTTGTTCGGATTGGTGCTCCGGTCGGCGCGCCTCGAGCTCCGGTCGCCGACGGACGACGATCTGCCCGCCCTCCTCGAGGTCGCGCGGGCGGGGATCCACGACCCGGCGACGATGCCGTTCGCGGTCGCCTGGACCGACGTCCGTGGCGACGCCTTCGACCGCGGGTTCCTCCAGTACTGGTGGGGCACGCGGGCGTCGTGGGGGTCGACGCGTGGAGCCTGCCGTTCGCGGTGTTCCTGGACGGACGGCCGATCGGCGTCCAGGACGTCCGGGCGACGAACCTCCTGACCGATCGAACGGTCGACACCGGGTCGTGGCTCGGGCTGCGCGTCGCACGGCCGGGGCTTCGGGACCGAGATGCGGGCGGCGGTGCTCGCCTTCGCCTTCGACCACCTCGGCGTCGTCACCGCCCGGTCCGCCGCCATCGAGGGCAACGACGCGTCGCGCCGGGTCTCGATGAAGCTCGGCTATCGGCCGGACGGGTTCGGCGAGATCGCGCCGCGCGGGACGCCGGTTCGCGAGGAGCGGTTCGTGCTCGATCGAGCGGACTTCGACCGTGCACGCGTGGCCCCTGACCGTCGAGGGGTTCGACGCCTGCCGCGCCATGTTCGGCCTCGAGGACGGGGAGGCCTGAGGTGTCGCTGCGCCACCACGAGATCGCCGAGGCCGTCGACACCGGACCTGCGACCCGTTCGCCAGAAGCCGGGCTGCGATTGCTGGGCGAGATGACGCCCGAGTCCGGACCGACGTCCGGGCAACGGCCGAGCGACCCAAGTTCCTGACGGCAGTCCCGTCCGCGTCTCGCGGGACCAGCGGCGCTTCCTCGGCTGGGGCGTGTTCGTGACCAGGGCCGGAGCGCGACGCCTGACCCGTCAGCCGGGGACGGGCGCCGGCAGCTTCTCCACCCGGATGGCGGTCGCCTTGAACTCGGCCGTGCCGGACTTGGGGTCCGTGGCGTCGATCGTCAGGTTGTTGACCTGGACCTCGTCCTGGAAGTGGAAGGTCATGAACGCGAGGCCCGGGCCGGAGCGCGGATCCACGCGGACCGGCGCCTCGACCTCGCCGCGCCGCGAGACGACCCGCACGCGCTCACCTTCGACGAGGCCCATCCGCTCGATGTCCTCCGGCGACAGGTCCAGCGCCTCGCGCTTGCGCCGCGGGTAGTTGTAGCCGCCCGACTGGACGCCGGTGTTGTACGAGTCCAGCCGCCGGCCGGTGGTGAGCCGCATCGGGAACTCGTCGGACAGCTTGTCGACCGGCGGGTCGTGCTCCACGGGCACGAACGGCGCGCGGTTGCCGGGCACCGGGTGCTCCCACAGCCGCGAGTGGAGGAACAGCTCGCCCGGGTGGGTCTCGTCGTAGCACGGCCACTGGAGGCCGCCAGCTCGGCCTCGAGCCGCGCGTACGTCATCCCGCGATGGACCGGGGAGATCGCGCGGACCTCGTCCCAGACCTTCTCGGCGGACGCCTCGCCCCAGTCGTGGCCGAGCCGGCGGGCGAGCTCGAACAGGATCCACAGGTCGTCGCGCGCCTCGCCCGGCGGCTCGAGCGCCTTGCGCACCCGCTGGACCCGACGCTCGGAGTTCGTGACCGTGCCCTCGCTCTCGGCCCACGCGGCGGCGGCCGGCAGCACGACATCGGCGATCTCGGCGGTCGCCGTCAGGAAGATGTCCTGGACGACGAGCAGGTCGAGGCCCATCAGCCGCCGCTCGGTGAGGTGGCGGTCCGCCTCGGACTGGAGCGGGTTCTCGCCGAGGACGTAGAGCGACGTCAGCTCGCCACGATCCATCGCCTCGAACATGCCCGACAGGTGCTTGCCACGCTTCGGCGGGACCCGGCGCTGCCAGATCTGCTCGCAGTTGTCGCGGAGCGCGTCGTTCTCGACGTGCTGGAACCCGGGCAGCCGGTCGGGGAGGGCGCCCATGTCGCCGCCGCCCTGGACGTTGTTCTGGCCGCGGAGCGGGTTGAGCCCGGACCCGTACCGCCCGACATGGCCGGTCAGCAGCGACAGCGAGATCAGCGCGAGGACGTTGTCGACCGCGTTGTGGTGCTCGGTGATCCCCAGCGTCCAGCAGATCATCGCCCGGTCGGCCTTCGCGTAGGCGTGCGCAGCCTCGCGGATCGCGGCTGCTGGGACGCCCGTCTCGCGCTCCGCGTACTCGAGCGTGTACGGCTCGACCGTCCGCCGGTAGTCATCGAAGCCGGACGTCGCGCGGCCGATGAACTCCTCGTTCGCGAGGCCGGCGTGGATGATCTCGCGGGCCATCGCGTTGGCGAGGGCGATGTCGGAGCCGACGTCGAGCCCGAGCCACAGGTCGGCCCACTCGGCCGAGCTCGTCCGGCGCGGGTCGACCGTGACCAGCCGCGCACCCCGACGCACCCCCTTCAGGAGGTGGTGGAAGAAGATCGGATGCGTCTCCCGGGCGTTCGAGCCCCACAGGAGGAAGAGGTCCGTCTCTTCGGCTTCACGATATGAGCTGGTTCCGCCACCAGCGCCGAACACGGTCGCCAGACCGGCGACAGAGGGGGCGTGTCAGGTGCGGTTGCAGCTGTCGATGTTGTTGCTGCCAAGGACGGTCCGGACGAACTTCTGCGCCGCGTAGTTGACCTCGTTGGTCGACTTGCTGCACGAGAAGAAGCCGTATGCCCTGGGGCCGTGCGCCGCGCCCGCCGCCTGCAGTCCCGCGACCACCTTCTCCAGCGCCTCGTCCCAGGTTGCGGGACGCAGGGTGCCGGTTTGGCGATCGCCGTCGCGCACGAGCGGCGTGGTGAGGCGGACGTACTCCTTCGGCAAGCGATACCTCGGGTGCGATGTCCGATGCGGCTGAGTCTAGGCCGATGCGCGCTGGGCGTCGCGCGCCGTTCCGTCCGTCGCCGGGTCGCGACCAGCCCCTGACCGTCCCGCCTGCGTGCCACGCACGATTCCGGGGCCAATCGGTAGCGGACGTGCGCGCGACGCACGGTTCCGGGCCGTAGCGGGTCCCGGCCCGCCGGATCCGTCGAGTTCCGTGCGTCCCACGCAGGGATACGCCGGTCGGCGCCCGAAATCCTGCATGCCACGCACGAGACGCGATTCGCAAGGGCACGCTGACCATCGGACGACGTACCCTCACGGCCGATGCCTGTGCCGTCACCTTCCAAGCGTCCCGGGATGGGCGCCGTCCCGTACCGCGGCGGGACCACGTTCCGCGTCTGGGCGCCGCATGCGGAAGCCGTGTTCGTCACCGGCACGTTCGACGAGTGGGCCATGGACGCGACGCCGCTCGCCCGCGACGGCGACGGCACGACCGGCTTCTGGTCCGCCGACGTCAAGGGCGTCGAGGCCGGCGCCGAGTACAAGTTCACGATCCGCACGCCCGACGGCGACCTGTCGCGGATCGACCCCTACGCGCGCCAGGTCACGACGTCGGTCGGCAACGCGGTCGTGTACGACAACACCGCGTTCGACTGGGGCGACGACGACTTCCAGCAGCCGGGCTGGGACGACCTCGTCATCTACGAGCTCCACGTCGGGACGTTCGCGGGCACGGCCGACAAGCGCGGCACGTTCGACCTCGCGGCCAAGCGGCTGGCGTACCTGCGCAAGCTCGGCGTGTCGGCCGTGCAGGTGATGCCCCCGTTCGAGTTCGCCGGCGACATCAGCTGGGGCTACAACCCGGCCCACATGTTCGCGATCGAGAGCTCGTACGGCGGTCCGAACGCGTTCAAGCGGTTCATCCGCGACGCCCATGCGCACGGGATCGCCGTCATCGTCGACGTCGTCTACAACCACATCGGGCCGTCGGACCTCGACCTGTGGCGGTTCGACGGCTGGTCCGAGGGCGACGGCGGCGGGATCTACTTCTACAACGACGAGCGCGCGCGGACGCCGTGGGGCATGACCCGTCCCGACTACGGCCGCGGCGAGGTCCGGTCCTTCCTCCGCGACAGCGCGCTGACCTGGCTCGAGGAGTTCCGGTGCGACGGCCTGCGGTTCGATGCCACCGTGCACATCCGGACGATCGACGGGCTGGGCACGCCCGAGATCGGCGAGGGCTGGTCGTTCATGGCCTGGGTCAACGACGAGATCGACGCGCGCCAGCCGTGGAAGCTGACGATCGCCGAGGACCACCAGTCGGACCCCGCGCTGACCTCGCCGACGTCGGAGGGCGGGGCGGGCTTCGGGGCGCAGTGGGACTCGGCGTTCCTCCACGGTGTCCGGCCGGCGCTCGTCGCGGCCAGCGACAAGTCACGGGACATGGGCGCCGTCGCGGCCGCGATCATCGGCGAGGGACGGGGCGCGCCGCTGAGCCGGGTCATCTATACCGAGTCGCACGACGACGTGGCGAACGGCCAGGTCCGCGTCCCGGAGTCGATCACGCCCGGGGCGGCCGACAGCTGGTGGGCGAAGAAGCGGGCCGTGCTGGGGTCGGTGATCGTGCTCACCTCGCCCGGCATCCCGATGCTGTTCCAGGGCCAGGAGCTGCTCGAGGACCGCTGGTTCGACGACACCGTCGCGCTCGACTGGGAGAAGGCGCACTCGAACGACGGCATCCTGCGCCTCCACCACGACGTGATCGCGCTCCGGCGAACGGCCGATCCCGACGCGGCCTGCCGCGGCCTGCGTGGGACGAACCTCCACATCCTCCGCGCGGACAACACCTCGAAGGTCCTCGCCTACCACCGCTGGGACAAGGGCGGCCCGCACGACGACACCGTGGTGGTCGCCAACTTCGCCGATCGCACCATCGACGACCTGCGGATCGGCCTCCCCGCGCCGGGCCGCTGGCGGGTCCGCCTCAACTCGGACAGCCAGACCTACGCGCTCGAGTTCGGCGCCCACGAGGCGTTCGATCTCGACGCCGACGGACCGTCGATGGACGGCTGCGCCCAGAGCGGGCTCGTGTCGGTCGGGCCGTACTCCGTCGTCGTCCTCTCCCGCGAGGACTAACGTTCAGCCTGCCGGACGCGGGACGGATCGATGTCTCGCCTGGCTGGTGTGCGGTCACCCAGTGGAGAGGAGCGCCCCGTGGGCAAGGTCGTCATGTACGCGTCGGTGTCGGTGGACGGGTTCATCGCCGACGAGAACGACCAGCCCGGACCGCTGTTCGACTGGTTGACCAGCGGTGATGTCCCGTTGGACGAGAGCGGCTACGTGAAGGTTTCGCAGACCTCCTTCGACTACACCCGGGCGTACTGGGACGAGATCGGGGTGACCATCGCCGGCCGCCACGTGTTCGACATGACGGACGGCTGGGACGGGAAGCCTCCGGCCGGGATCGACCACGTGGTCGTCGTGACCAACCGGCCGCCGCCCGAGGGCTGGGACCCCGAGGCGCCGTTCCACTTCGTCGCCGGCGTCGAGGCAGCCATGGCAAGGGCGCAGGCGCTTGCGGGTGACCGCATCGTCGAGGTCGCCGCCGGTGACGTCGGTGGCCAGATGCTTGCCGCGGGCCTGGTCGACGAGGTGCGCATGGACGTCGTGCCTGTGGTCCTCGGGTCCGGCAAGCGCTTCTTCGGGTCGGTCGACGCACAGCACCTGCTGGAGGATCCTGACGTGGTGATTCACGGCAACCGGGTGCTTCACCTGCGCTATCGGGTTCGCCGCTGACCCTGATCGATCGCTACGCCCGGCTGAACGTCTCGGCGGGGGTGTCGTAGAGCGCGAGGAGGCGATCGCGGACGCCGGCCTGGCCGCCGATCAGCTCGAGGAAGTCCTCGCCTGCCATCGAGAACAGGCGGCCGCCGGTCTCCGCCGTGACCGTCGCCGACCGCGGTGAGCGGGCGAGCAGCCCGCGTTCGCCGAAGACGTCGTCCTGGCCGAGGGTCCGGAGGACGCGCTCGACGCCGCTGCCGTCGACCTGCGTCACCCGGAACGACCCGCCACAGATCACGTAGAAGCGATCGGCGACATCCCCCTGGCGGACGATGACGTCACCCGCCACCGCCTCGACCGGGTCCAGGCGCCGGAGCGCGGTCTCGATCCGGGCCGGCGACAGGCCACCGAACAGCGGCAGCCGGGCGATGCGCTTGAGATCGCCGTCGTACGGGCTGGGGGCGAGGTCCGCGGCGCCACCGATCATCGCCAGCGCGAGGACCGTCGCCGCCACCGCGAGCGTCCCGAGGACGGCGAACGTGACGCCGAACCCGAACAGCGTGACGAGGATCGGGACGGTCAGGGTGCCCAGGGTCTCGGCCGTCACCTGGCCGGTCATCATCACGCCGCCGAACCGGCCGCGGTACGCATCGGGGACCGCGCGCTGGAAGATCGTCGTACCGGTGACGTCGGTGACGAGGTTGCCGACGGATAGCACGGTGATCGCGATGAACGCGGCCAACAGCGAGTTCGCGAGGCCCAGCACGAGCGTCGCTGCGCCGAAGGCGAGGGCGCCGAACAGCAGTGGCCGTCCGAGCCGCGGCCGGAGGACGAGCGCCCCGGCGAGCAGGGCCCCGATGGTCCCGCCGATGCCGATCGCGGCGTTGAGGTAGCCGGTCGCCGCGTCGCCACCCGCGAACACGTCGGTCGCGATGACGACGATGAGGATCCCGACGCCGCCGAACACGAACCAGCTGACCGACGAGACGAGCGTGACCCCGCCCACCGCGCCCAGCTTGATGCCGGCTGCGCGAAGGTCGTCGAGCCGGCCGTGGGTCGCCGCAGGCGTCTCGGCGTGGTCGTCGGCCTTCGGCACCGCGGCCGCGGGGCGCGGCTTCGACGTCGGCAGCGTCCACAGGATCACGGCGATCAGCAGGAAGGAGACTGCGTTGAGCGCGAACGCGAGGCCGATGTCGCCTGTCACGAGCAGCAGGCCGGCGATCCCGGGCCCGACGATCCAGGCGAAGTTGTCGAGCGTCGCCCACGCGCTGTTGGCAGGACCGAACTCGCGCTCGTCGCGGACGAGGCTCGGCAGCAGGGCGCCGATCGCGGGGTAGAAGAACGTCGAGAAGCTGGCGGCGAGCATCGCGACCACCGTGATCGCCCACAGCGGCCCGTCCATCGCGACGAGGATGGCCAGGACGACCATGCACGCGGCGCGCGCGAGATCCGAGGCGAGGAGCACGTACCGCCGGTCGAAGCGGTCCGTGATGATCCCCGCCGGGATGCTCAGGAAGATGTACGGGAGCATCCGGACGGCCCCGACGATGCCGAGGATGATCGGGTCCTCGGTCTCGCGGTAGACGAGGACGACGAGCGCGACGAGGTACAGCCAGTCGCCGATGGACGACACGAACTCACCGATGAGCAGCCGCGCCAGCGGGCCGTTCCGCAGCAGCTCGCGATAGGTTCGCAGGACGTCCATCGCGGGGACACTAGCGGCTGCCCGGCGTCGCGACACCGTCGTTCCGCCGACAGGCAGAATGTGTCGAACGGTCGTGCGATCGAAGGAGGGGAGATGCACATCGCTGCGGGGCTGCTCGCCATCCTGGCCGCGGCGCCCATCCTCGCAGGGTGCGGAACGTCGGCACCATCGACCAGCGCTCCGGCCGCATCGGATGCGCTGCCTGCTGATGGCGAGGCGGCGCTGCGGTACACCTGCGGCGTCATCCCCTTCGCCGCGGCGGCCATCGAGGGGAACTTCTCAGACGAGCTCGCCGAGGACCCGATGGCAGCGGCGCTGCGCGCGCATCTCGCCAAGGCGGACATGGACATCGACTGGCTGCCCGACAGCGGATGGACGTTCGTCGGCCGCGACGCCACGCGCGCCGAATACATCGCCACGGGAGGCGAGCAGGGGTTCTTGTCCGTCACCCTGGCCAACGACGCCGGCCCGTGGCAGGTCACCGGCTGGGGCGGCTGCACGCCCAGGCGCGTGCTGCCCGGAGGGCTCGGGGAGGCGACGTGGGTGCTTGCGCCGGGTCAGGCGCCCGGCCCGACGACGATGCAGGTCGAGGCACTCGTCACCGAGCAGGCGTGCGCGTCAGGCCGTTCGGCTGAAGGGCGGATTGTCGGCCCCGAGATCCTCGAGCTCGATGACATGGTGCTGGTGACCTTCGGCGTCCGCCCGCTCCCGGGCGATCAGGAGTGCCCCGGCAACCCGCCGACCCCAGTCCTCGTCGTCCTGCCCGGGCCGCTCGGCGATCGGCAGCTCCTGGACGGGGCAACGCTGCCACCGCGCCAGCCGGTCGCGGAGCCGTAGCGATGTCGACGGACGTCGCCGCCGAGTCCGCGGCTGCGGATCGACGGGTGGAGACCACGCTGTCGCGCATCGCCCACGTCGCGGCGTCAGGCGAGTTCCTGATCCTGCCTGCAGGCAGCGGGCATCGGCGTGCTGCGGCGAGGGCCGAGGCGCAGCGTCGTGCGAGGGGAGCCGGGCGGGCGACGCTCGCCGGTCAGGCACGCGAGGCGGTCTCGTCCATCCTCGAGACGCGCTACGGGCAGTTCCACCCGCGCATCGCCTACGGCTGGGCCGCAGACCTCACCAGCGCCTCCGACCGGGTCGAGATCTCGCTTGCCCTGCAGGACCTCGTCCTTGCCGCCGCCGTCGAGGACCTCCTGCCTCCGTCCGCGTTCGAAGCGCTCGCTCGCGACGGCGCCGTGCTCCTCGCCGAGCCCGGCGGCGAGGCACAGTTCGCGGCGGACGGGATCGAGGTGGGCGGTCCCGTCGATCCCGATGCCACGCCGCGTGCGGCGATCGCGCGGCTCGGCGTCATCGCGCTGGTGGTCGCGATCGCCTGCGGTTCAGTGGTCGTGTTCAGCCAGCTCGGGCTGATCCCGGCGGCCCTCGTGCTCACGTTGGCCGCCCTCATCGGGTTCACGGTCATGACCGCACCGAGCCGGCGGCACTGAGGCGCCGCCGGCGGGTCAGGCCGGCGCGGGCGGTGCCGCGGGTGCAGTGAGCGCCGCGACGCGGCCCATGAACCCGCGACGCTCGGTCATCGCGTTACGCCCCCAGGGCGACGCCGTCACCCGCATGGACGGTGCCGACGCGCCACGCGGCGACCCCGGCGGCCGCGAGGTCGGCCTCGACGGCGTCGACCTCGTCGGCCGGAACGGCGGCCAGCAGGCCGCCCGAGGTCTGCGGGTCGTGCGCGAGCGCGACGAGCTCCGGCGAGACACCCGCGCCCACGTCCAGCGACGGCGCAGTGAACCGGCGGTTGTGGCCGGCGCCACCGGTCTCGATGCCGGCCCTGGCGAGGTCGAGCGCGCCGTCCAGCGCGGGCAGCGCCGCGGCATCGAACACGAGCCGCGCCTCGGACGCGCGCGCCATCTCGAGCCCGTGGCCGAGCAGCCCGAAGCCCGTGACGTCGGTCGCGCCACGGATCCCGTGCCGGACGAGGACCTCGGACGCGGCCCGGTTGAGCGTGCGCATCTGGTCGATCGCGGCGTCGAGGTCGGCGTCGGTCGTCCGGCCCTGGCGCCGCCCGCTCACGAGGAAGCCCGTCCCGAGCCGCTTCGTCAGCAGCAGGACGTCGCCCGGTCGCGCGCCGCCCTTGCGGAACAGCCGGTCGGGATGCGCGGCGCCGATGACCGCCAGCCCGTACTTCGGCTCCGGGTCGCGGATCGTGTGGCCGCCGGCGAGGATGCCGCCTGCCTCGCGGACCTTCGCAGCCGCCGCCTCGAACACCGCCGCGAGCGCCGGCTTCGGGAAGTCCTCGGGGAACGCGGCGATCGACAGCGCGAACAGCACCCGGCCGCCCATCGCGAACACGTCGGACAGTGCGTTGGCGGCGGCGATCTCGCCATACGCGACCGGGTCGTCGACGAGCGGCGGGAAGAAGTCGAGCGTGCCGAGGATCGCCAGGTCGTCCGAGACGCGGTACGCGGCAGCGTCGTCGGGCGGCTCGAGGCCGGCGATGAGCGCGGGGTCGTTGTCCATGCCCGCGCCGAGCCCGGACAGCGCATCAGCCAGCAGGTCCGCACCCAGCTTCGCCGCACAGCCGCCGCACTCGGTGAGCTCCGTGAGGCGGATCGGTGGCAGCTCGTCGAGGCGCGAAGCGGTCGTCATCGGCCGATCATAGGCCGACCGTGGAACGGGCTACGATCACCGTTCCGCGGGAGCGGAGGGGTCCCGGTGGGCTCCCCGGTCTTCAACACCGGTGGCGCGGCGCCCGGCGTCGCGCGGTGGGTTCGACTCCCATGCGCTCCCGCCACGCACACACGGTCATCCGTCGCCGGTCATCGTCGGCGTCGGCAGCTGGGAGGGGACATGCGAGGGGTTCTGGTCGGTGCCGCGTTGGCAGCACTCATGCTTTCGGGATGCGGGTCGGCTGCGGCGCCGTCAAGTGACGCGGAGGCGACGATCGACCCGTCGAGCGCCTCGGGACCGACGCTCGTCCCGGGCGCGGTGACGGCGCCTCCGGCGGGGGACGGCCTCGACCTGACGGCGTTGAACATCGACTTCGAGCCGAAGGAGCTCGTCGCGCCGGCGGGTCCCGTCGCCATCAGCTTCCACAATCAGGACAACGGGATCCCGCACAACGTCCAGGTGAACGACGCGAGCGGCGCGACGGTCTACCAGGGTGAGATCCTGACGGGTCCGAGTGACACGCAGGAGTCGATCGGCGACCTCTCCCCGGGCGCGTACACCTTCGTGTGCACCATCCACCCCAACATGCAGGGCACGCTGACGATCCTGCCCTGACCTTCGGGCTACACCGAGCCCTCGAAGCGCCAGCGCGTGGCGCCGCCGGGCTCCGACGCGAGGACGCCGTAGATGGTCGTCGGCGTGACCGCGTACAGGTACCAGGGCGGCGGGCCGGCGCTCGGGGCGCTGTAGTCGTAGGTGAACGCCTGGTCCTCGACGCGGGCCGGCCAGCCCTGGTCGCCGTAGAGCTTCGCCACGCGCTGGAGGGTCGCGTCGTCGGTCACCCGCTCGGCGGTGCCTTCGATCACGAGGTCGATGCCGTCGTACGCCATCGAGATCGCGCAGTTGGGGTTCTCCGCGAGGTTCCGGCTCTTGCGCGTGTCGGGCCCGCTGACGATGTAGGCCTTCCCGTCCTGCCAGAGTGCGCCGACGCCGGTGAGGTGCGGCCGGCCGTCGGGTCGCGTGGTGGCGAGGAACGTCGTCTGCTTCTGCGGCTCGCCCGAATTGAGGGCCTGCTGCGCGCGCTCCCACGGGATCGGCGGGAGGTCGTACAGCTCGGCGAGGTTCTTCGTTTCCATGCGGAGGCTCCCTTCGCGTCCGGTGGTGGCATCCGTGTCGCATCGCCATACTGCGCGGAATGTCAGCCGACGAGGTCCCCGAACGCTGCGCGCCACCGCCCGACTGGCCCGCCTACTACCGTCACTCGTCGGGACGTGAGCCGCGGCCGCTGTTCGTGAAGGGCATGGCGCTCGCGGCTGCGGCGGACGTCGAGCCAGGGCAGGCGATCGAGATCGGGTTCGGCGACGGGACGGAATCGCTCGCGCTGCTCCGGGCGGGCTGGCAGGTGCTGGCGGTCGATCCCACGCCACAGGCGGCCGAGTACCTCCTCGAACAGGCGCCGCCCGACGCCGTCCAACGGCTCGAGATCCGGACCGCGCCTGCCCAGGCGGTGGAGCTGCCGCCGTTCGACTTGCTGTACGCGGGCTACGCGCTCTCGTTCCTCGAGACGACCGACTTCCGTCGGTTCTGGACGGGCGTTCGGGCCGCGCTCCGGCCGGGCGGGGTCGTGATCGTCAACGTGTTCGGGGTGCACGACACGTGGGCGGGCGACCCGTTCATGACCTTCCTGGAGCGCGACGGCGTGGAGCGGATGGCCGCCGGGCTCGAGGTCCTCGCGCTCGACGAGGAGGACGTCGACGGCGACTCGTTCGTCGGTCGCAAGCACTGGCACGTGTTCGACCTCGTCGCGCGGCGGCCGCCGGGCTGAGGTCTCACGACACGACAGCCACGGATGGCTCTCGGTCGAACTTGACAGATTGGAAAGTATCGCCACATACTTTCCGATATGGAAAGCACAGATCAGCACCCCAGTGCCAGGGAAGCCTCAGCAGCACTCGATGACGCTGTCGCGTCGCGCGCAATGCTGGCGCAGGGCCTCAGGACGCCGCCCTGGTTCTTCACCTCGATCGGCGTCGCGATTGCCGTGCAGATCGCGCTGACAGCGATCGCGTTGTCGTGGTCGGTTGGTGCCGGCGGCATCACCGGCGTCTCCAGCTGGTCCCTGGCGGTCCTCGTGGCGGGCGTCGCCGTCCTGCTTGCGGTGGCCGGCGCCCAGCTGGCGGCATTCCGACGGCTCAACGGCGTCTGGATCGGCGGGCTGCTCAGTCGCGTCGTGCTGGGGACCGGGGCCATCGCGTCCTCGGCGTATGTGCTGGCGCTCCTGGCGGCGATCTGGGCCGCGCTCGGGGCGCAGTGGTGGCTGGTCGCCATGTGTTCGATCGTCGGTGGCGCGGTCTACGCGCTCGGCGGCCGACGGTGGTTCGAGGCCTACCGGGCCGAGCCCGCACGCCACGCGCGGGGGGTATCGAAGACGATGGTCGGGCTCGCGGTGGCCGTGGCCTTCGCAGGCCTCGCGCTCCTCCTCATCTACCGCTGATGGCCGAGCTCGACCCCAACGTCATCGCCCCGGCGCGACTGAAGCTGCTGGTCACCCTGACGGCAGTCTCCGAGGTCGAGTTCAGCACCGTCCGTGACTCCCTCGAGGTGAGCGACTCCGTCCTGTCCAAGCATCTTGCCGCCCTCGAGGACGTCAACTACGTGAAGCGCCGCAAGGGTGTGCATCGTGGCCGGCGCACCACGTGGATCTCGCTGACGCCGGACGGCCGTGCTGCGCTGGGTACCCACATCCAAGCGCTGCAGGCGTTGATCGACGGCGTCAACGCTCCACGATGACCGGGCTCGCTCGTCTCGGACCTCGAACGCTTCATCGTCCTGCCGACTGCTTCCACGGGTGCCTGACCGATCGCAGCCTGCGATGATCGGTGGGTGAGCGTCGAGACGTCCCGAGCGAGGCCACCCAGCGTCGAGCGCGTGCTCGTGGTCGTGCGACCGCAGGCAGGGGACCGCGATCCCGATGCGCTCGTCGCGCTCGCGCGCGAGGTCGTCGACGGCGAGCGGGTCCGGCTCGCGGTTGCCGAGGCAGGCGCCGCTCGATCACCCGAGGAGCTCGGTGCCGACGTGCTCGCCCGGCTCGCGGCGTTCGACGGTGGCGCAGGCCCGACGCGCGTCCTCAACGGGACCGGCGTGATCGTGCACACGAACCTCGGGCGGGCGCCGTGGGCGGGGGCCGCGATCCGGGCTGCCGCCGATGCTGCCGCGGGGACGCTGTTCCTCGAGCTTGATCGCGCGACCGGTCGCCGCGGCCGCCGCTACCGCGAGGCCGAGGACCATCTGATCGCACTCACCGGCGCCGAGGATGCGCTGGTCGTGACGAACAACGCGGCGGCGCTTGCGCTCGCGGTCGGGCTGGCGGGTCGCGGCGGCGTCGTGGTGAGCCGCGGCGAGCTGGTCGAGATCGGCGGCGGCGTGCGAATTCCCGAGATCGTCCGGCGGGCCGGCGCGAAGCTCGTCGAGGTCGGGACCACGAACCGGACACGTGTCGCGGACTTCGAGGAGGTGCTCGCTGCCGGCACGGCCCGGCTCGTCCTCCGCGTGCACCCGTCGAACTTCCGGCAGGAGGGCTTTACCGAGGCGCCCGATCCCGCGGCCCTTGCCACCGTGGCGCATGCGCACGGCGCGATCGTCGTCGACGACCTGGGCTCCGGGGCGCTGTTGGACACGGCCGCGTTCGGCCTCGCCCATGAGCCGACGCCGGCCGAGCGGCTCGCCGCGGGCGCAGACCTCGTGACGTTCAGCGGCGACAAGCTCGTCGGCGGGCCCCAGGCCGGGTTCATCGTCGGACGGGCGGACCTGGTGGCGAAGCTGCGGCGCGATCCGCTGGCCCGCGCGATGCGGCCGGACAAGACGATCCTCGCGGCAGTCGCGGCGACGCTCGGGCTGTACCGGGCCGGGGTCGCCGTGCGCGAGATCCCGGTCTGGCGGCAGATCGCCGTCTCGGTCGACGCCCTCGACGCGCGGGCGCGCGGCGGATCGCGGAGACGGTCGATGGCGTCCGCGTGGTCGAGATCGAGGCGACGGTCGGCGGCGGCTCGCTGCCGGGGGAGACGCTGCCCTCGCGCGGCGTCGCGCTCCCGGGACGGGCGACGACGGTCCTGGCGCGGCTTCGTGCCGGCTCGCCGGCGGTCGTGGGGCGGATCGAGCGCGACGAGGTCATCGTGGACCTGCGAACGATCGAGCCCGCGGACGATGACGCGCTCATCAGCGCGATCCGCGCCGCCGTCGCCGGTGGCTGAGGACGCCGCCCGTCCCGCCGCCAGCCTCGTCGTCGGCACGGCCGGGCACATCGACCACGGCAAGACGACCCTGCTGCGTGCGCTCACCGGCATCGACGCGGACCGGCTGCCCGAGGAGCGGCGGCGAGGGATGACGATCGATGTCGGGTACGCGCACCTGGCGCTCGACGACGGGCGGGTGATCGACTTCGTGGACGTGCCGGGCCACGACCGGCTGGTCGGCAACATGCTTGTTGGGGCGGGCGAGATCGACGCGGCGCTGCTCGTCGTCGCCGCGGACGACGGGCCGAACGCGCAGACGCTCGAGCACCTCGAGCTGCTCGATGCGCTCGGGATCCGCGCGCGGCCTCGCGGTGGTGACGAAGGCGGACCTCGCGGCCGAGGGGGCGCGGCGGGACGAGCTCGCGGCGGCGGTTGATGCGCTGCTCGCGCGGACGATCCTCGCGGGCGTGCCCGTGCTGTTCGCGTCGGCGCACACGGGGGAGGGAATCGACGAGGTTCGCGGCGCGCTCGGCGCGCTCGCTGTCGATGCGGCGGAGCGGTCCGGCCGCGCCCGACTGGCGATCGACCGGGTCTTCGCGGTGCGCGGCCGGGGAACCGTCGTGACCGGCAGCCTCCGGGGCGGGCCGGTCGCGCCCGGCGACACGCTGCGGCTCGTGCCGGGTGACCGCGACGTGCGCATCCGCGAGGTGCAGGTGCGATCGGCGACGGTCGAGACGGCGACCGGCGGCCGGACCGCGCTCCTGCTCGGCGGCGTCGAGGCTGGTGACATCGAGCGCGGCGCCGTCCTGACCGCTGATGCCGATGTGGTCGGGACGTCCGGATCCTCGTCGCGCTCAGGCGTCCGGCGGGGCTCGCCGCTCGAGCCACGCCACCCGTGCCCGTCGACCGCGATCGGCTCCGGCTGCACCTCGGGACCGACCAGGTCGACGCGCTCGTCGTCCGCGGCCCGCGCGAGGCGATCGACCTTCCGGACTGGCGCGTCGCTCGCGATCCTCCGCCTCACCCGGCCGATCGCGGCCGCGGCCGGCGACCGGTTCGCGCTCCGGCAGCCATCGCCCGGCTCGACCGCGGGCGGCGGCGTCGTCCTCGACCCGCTCCCGCCGCGCGGGATCTCGCGCCGGCGCCTCACGCCCGAGCGCGCAGCGGCGCTCGCTGCGGGCGATCCGGCAGCCAGGCTCGACGTCCATGGCGCGCTCGTCGAGGGCGATGCCGTCCGTCTTGCTCCGGACGTGGCGGCCTCGCTCCGCCAGGCGGCGATCGACGCGGTCCGGGCGCACCATGCCGCCGAGCCCTCGTCGCCCGGCCTCGCGCTGCCGGCCCTCCGCACGACCCTCGCGATCCGCGCCCGTCGCCTCGCGACCCTGGACCGGACGGCGGCCGAGCAGGTCGCCCGGCACGTCGTCGACCAGGCGATCGCGGACGGGGCGCTGGCCAGGGACGGCGACCGGCTCCGCGACCCCGGCCGCGCGGCCGGCCTGCCGCCGGACGTCCTCGCGGCGATGGACCGGCTGGAGGCCGCGCTCGCGGTCGCTGCGCCGCCGTCGCTGTCCGCCGCGGCCCGGGACGCCGGCTGCCCGCCCGACGGCGTCAAGGCGCTCGAACGCGACAAGCGGATCGTCCGCCTCGAAGACGATCTCGCCTGGGCAACGACGACGTGGCAGGACCTCACCCGCCGCGCACTCGAGCTGGCGGCGAAGGCGCCGCTCACCCCCGCCGCGTTCCGCGACGAGACCGGCACGAGCCGGCGCTACGTCCTCGTGCTGCTCGAGGACCTCGACCGGCGCGGGATCCTCCGCCGGACGGACGCCGGCCACGTGATCGGCCCGAAGACGCTCGAGCGGATGCGCGCGCACGTTGCCGCGACCGCCGACGCGCCGTGACGCGACCCGTCGGGATCGTCCTCGCGGGCGGCGCGTCCAGCCGCTTCGGCACCGACAAGGTGACAACGTCGTTCGACGGTCGCCCACTCGTCCACCACGCCCTCGAGCGCATCGCGCAGTGTGTCGACGAGATCGTCCTCGTCCTCGCGCCGGACGCTGCGGTGCCAGCGCTGCCGCCTGCCCTCGCCCATCGCATCACGATCACCCGGGACCCGGCCGCGCACGGCGGCCCGCTCGCGGGCCTCGCGGCCGGGCTCGATGCGATCACGGACCCCGCTTCCTGCCATCGCGCTCGTCGTCGGTGCCGACATGCCGCGCCTCGCGCCCGCGGTCCTGCAGCTGCTCGTCGCAGGGCTGGAGGACGGGCCGGCCACTGGAGGTGCCATCCTCGAGGCAGACCCCGGTCCCGACGCTCCCGATGGCGCTCGCGACAGACCTCGCTCGCCTCGCCGCCAACGCGCTCCTCGCCGAGAACCGCCGCTCGCTCCACGCGCTGCTCCGACGCTCTCCACGCGACGACGATCCCCTCGATCACCTGGCGGGCGCTCGACCCGGACGGTCACACCCTCGACGACATCGACCTGCCCACCGACCGCTGACTTCGTCCGGTTAACGCAAAGACACCGTCCAGCGGGAGGGCAAGCGGGCGTCTCGCGTGATGTGCGCCGGGTCGTCGGGGAGGAGTCCGGGTGACCCGGTGGATGCAGCCGGGCGGGGAGGAGGCCGCCGGCCGGGTTGTCGAGGAAGGAGCGTGGCGTCGAGGAAGGAGCGAGGAGCTTGCTCAGGAGCCTGCGAGGGCCTTCGTGGGGCCTGCGATCGCGACTGAGCGGCGAGCGGCGAAGCGGGAGGTCAGGAACGCGAACCGGCTGGTCTTGGGCTTCGAGGCCTTCGCCTCGTTCGCCAG
>CAVXNF010000017.1:0-19081 GCA_963763075.1 uncultured Chloroflexia bacterium
CCCGGACCATCGGCCGGGAGGCCCCGGACCACCCGAACGTGGCGCGCCCACGCACCATGCGGGAGGATGGGCGCTCCGCCGGGGTGAGCGGTCAAGGTGTGTCCGAGCGTCACCTCGGGTGCGCCGCACCGCACGGGAGATTTGAACGAGTGGACGTCCCCGCGCTCCCCGAGCCGTCGGGCTGGGAAGACTCGCTGACGGGCCTCGAGGGCCCCGATTTCTGGCAGCGCGTCCTCGTCGCCGAGGTCGCCCGAGCCCTCCGGTACGACCGCAACCTCACCGTGGTGGTCGCCGAGGTCGAGGGCGTGCTCACGATGTCGGAGACGTGGGGCATCGATGTCGGGCGGCACGCCGTCCGTGAGGCGGCCCAGTGCCTGCGACGCACGTCGCGCACGTCGGACTACTGCACCCGGATCGGGCTCACCCGGTTCGGCGTCATCCTCACCGAGACCGACGAGATCGCGGCGATCAACTACGTCGAGCGCGTCCGCGAGGCCGGCCCCCGGTCGATGCCGCGCGGCGGCGAGAACCTGCGCTTCAGCTTCGGCTGGGCGAGCCCCAAGCCCGGTGAGCCCGCCGACGGCGTCGTCCGACGCGCCGACTCGCGCCTCGTGGCGGAGCTGCTCGGCTAGAACCTCGGGGCACGCGCCGGGCACACTGGCCGCGTGATCCACCTGCGCGACGTTCGCCTCGCCGCCGGCCGCGGCGACGCCGCGTTCCCGTTCGAGCTCCCGATCGTGCGCTCCCTGCGCTCGCTCCGGTTCGAGACGCCGGTGACCCTGTTCGTCGGCGAGAACGGCTCGGGCAAGTCCACGGTGCTCGAAGCGCTCGCGATCGCGGCCCGGGCGATCACGGCCGGCTCCGCCGAGGCCGCCGACGACCCGACGCTCGACGGCGTGCGCCGCCTCGCCCGGGCCATGACGCTCACCTGGGCGACCCGGACCCACCGCGGCTTCTATCTCCGCGCCGAGGACTTCTTCGGCTATGCGAAGCGCATGGCCACGATGCGCGCGGAGCTCGAGGCGGAGCTGGCGGCCGTCGACGAGGAGTACAAGGACCGCCCGGGGCTCGCCCACGACCTCGCCCGGACCCCGTTCCTGCGAGAGCTGGGCGAGCTGCGGGCGGCGCTACGGCGAGGGGCTCGACACCCAGTCGCACGGCGAGAGCTTCCTGCGCTTCTTCGGCGAGCGGCTCGTCCCCAACGGGACCTACTTCCTCGACGAGCCCGAGGCGCCGCTGTCGCCGGCCCGGCAGCTCTCGTTCCTCGCGCTGCTCAAGGAGCTCGTGGCCGCCGACGGGCAGGCGATCATCGCCACCCACTCCCCCATCCTCCTCGCGTTCCCGGGGGCGGTGATCCTGTCGTTCGACGGCGACACGATCGCGCAGGTCGCGTACGAGGACCTCGATCACGTGCGGCTCACGCGGGACTTCCTCGCCGACCCGGAGGCCTTCCTGCGCCACCTGTGACGCGGCGGCGGGGCGACCGTCAGCGCGCGGCAGCCTCGCGCACGACGGGCCGGAACGTCGCGACCTCGAACGAGTCGTAGCTGGACGAGATGTCCGGCCACATCGGTGCGTCGAGCGACCGGCCATCCGGCTCCCGCTCCCAGGCGCTGATGAACGCGATCTCGACGTCGCTGCCCTGGATTCGCCGGCCGACGTAGCCCTCGGTCATCTCGGGCTCCAGGAGGTGCATCCGCTCGCGCAGCTCGTGCTGGATGTCGACGTCCATGCCGCGGGCCACGCGCCCCACGGAGAGGCGCAGGATGTCGGCCGCAGCGTCGGAGCGCCGGAGCGTGGACTCGTCGACCTCGAAGTAGGCGACCCCGCCCAGCCCGCCATCCGCAGTCGCGCCATCGAAGCCGTGCGAGGCCGACGAGCTCGCCGTCGTCCGCGGCGATCGCCGCGTCGACCGTCTCCCAGCAGGTCACGAGCACGCACCTCGCGCTCGTCGCCCGCGAGCGGTCGCACGCCGACGTGACTGCGCACGAGCCCGGGCGTCACGCGCGCGTGACCATCCGAGGACGCGCCGAACGCGGCGGTCAACCCCTCGATCCGATTGACGGCAATCCGACCGCGCACGATCCGCAGGATCATGCGGTCCTCCCCAGCAGTCCGGGACGGCCGTGCTCGGCGGCCGCCCGTGAACCCTTCCCCGGCTCCGGGACTGTACCGATGGCCGGCGGCCGGTGGCAAGGGTTGAAAACCCCGCGTGTCGCCGGCCGTCGGTGCGCGGCCGTCAGTGCGCGGCGAGGCGTTCTGCGAGGCTGCGTCCGGTCGGCGGCCGGCCGGTCCGCTCCGCCTTGGCGTCGATCCGTCCGACCGCCCCCTGCGCGTACCGCACGCCGAGCCAGCGGAATGGCTCGATCTCCCAGTTCGGCGACCGGTGGCCGACGAGCGGCAGCTCGGTGAGCGGCGTCCGGGTGCCGGTCAGGAGGTCGGTCAGCACCCGGCCCGCGAGGTTCGTCGCAGCCACGCCGTGCCCGATGTAGCCGCGCGCCGTGGCGATCCCGTCGCCTCGTCGAAGGCCATCGTCGGGTGCCAGTCGCGGGGCATCCCCAGCGGCCCGCCCCAGGCGTGCGTGAACCGGATGTCGCGGAGCATCGGGAACCACTCGCGGACGAAGCCGCGGAGCCGCTCGTGGGTGGGGTCGTGGCGGTCGTACTCGGGGCGGATCGGGCTGCCGAAGCGGTATGGCGCGCCACGCCCGCCGAACAGGATCCGGCCGTCCTCGGTGCGGCTGAGGTAGTCGATCGACAGCCGGGTCGACGCGACGGTCTCCCGGTTGCGCCAGCCGATCTCGGCCCACTGGGCATCGGTGACCGGCTCGGTCAGGACGATCAGCGAGTACAGCGGGATGAGCTGGCGGTGGAGGGGCGGCAGCTCGGTCAGGTAGGCCTCGCCCGCCGAGCACGATCGCGGGCGCGCGCACCTCGCCGGTGGCGGTCACGAGCGCGGCGTTGCCGGAGGCGTCGCGGGGCCGGAACCCGGTCACGGCCGTGCCCTCGTGGATGACGACACCGAGGCCCTCGACGTGGCGCGCGAGGCCGCGGACGAGCCGGCCCGGGTGGATGACGGCCGCGCTCTCGGTGTACAGGCCGCGGACGGCACCGGCGATCCGGACCATGTCCGCGGTCTCGGCGGCGTCGAGCAGCCGGTAGCGGTCAGCCGAAGCCGAAGCGCTCGTACTCCTCGAGCGCGCCCTCGAGGCTCGGGACGCCGTGCGGGCCGCGCGCGATGAGCAGCGCCCCACCCTTGTGGAACCCGCCGTCGATGCCCGCCTCCGCCGTCGCGCGGCCCACCTCGTCGACGGCGTCGTAGGTCGCCTGCTGCATCGCCCGGGTGGCATCCATGCCGTGGAGCCTGGCGAGCCGGCTCATCGAGATGTTGAGGTCCGGCGCGCACCAGGCGCCGTTGCGGCCGCTCGCGCCGAAGCCCGCGATGTCGCGCTCCAGGATCACGATCCGCAGCGACGGGTCGCGGCGCTTGAGGTAGAACGCGGTCCACAGGCCGGTGAACCCGGCGCCGAGGATCGCGACGTCGGCCTCGGTCGAGCCGTCGAGCGCCGGGCGCGGGGTCAGGTCGTCGCCGGCGTCCCCGAGCCAGAACGAGACGGAGCGGTAGTCCACGGCCGCGATGGTAGCGGCGGCAGGGCTCGGCGGCGTCGGTCCGGAGCCTCCAGGCACGGGTTGTCCCGGTCGGCGGGATCGGGCGCCTGGGAGTACGGTGTGTGCCCACCACCTGCCCGCCCGAGGTACCGCAGATGCAGCCGACGCCCGGCACCCTGAGCGACCTGTTCCGCTCGCTCGACCTGACGCTGACGATCCGCCCGGTCGACGACGAGGAAGACGCCTGGGCGTGCACGCTGACCCGGCCCGACGGCGCGACCTACGAGATCGACTCGGTCACGTTCTTCGACGTCGACCCGGACAGCAGCGACGAATGGGCGGTCGAGCCCACGCCGTCACGGGTGCTGTCGGTGCTCGCCGGTGGCGATGTCGAGGGGGACGAGGACGGCGGTGGACGCCCAGGCCGAGTCCGAGGCCGCGGCACGCACGTTCCTCGGCGACGAGGCCTACACCCTGCTCCAGGAGCTGGACGCCGCCGGGCTGGAGTAACGGCTGGCGCGCGCCGGCGCGGAGCGATCAGGCGAGGTCGTCGGCGGCCGAGGCGAGCGCCGCGACGACGACCAACGGCACGACCCAGATGGCCGCGAGCGTGGCGACGAGCGCGGTGACGGCGACGGCGGCGAGCAGCACGAGGTCCATGGTCGCTCCGGACGGGCGGCCGTCTGCCGCCGATCGACCCGAGCATCGCCCGCGTGGGGCGCCGACGCCACCCGCCGCGCGACGCGTCGCGGCATGGACGTTCGACGATGTCGCATGGGCGGCCTCGGCCGCCCTCAGCGCTAGCTCTCGGTGCGCTGGCCCGCGGGCTCGAGGTCGACGGTGCGCACGGTGCGCGCGCGACCAGCCTCGGTGCGGACGGCGGCGGACGGGATGGCGCCATTGGCCATCCGCTCGATCACCGCGACCTCACCGGCGTACAGGCCCGTGCCGAGGATGCGCACCTTGTCGCCCACGGCGAACCCGCTGCGACCCTCGAGGGCGCCGAGGTTGATCGACGTGGCTCCGGGCCGGCCGGCGTTCTCGACGCCGGGCTGGGGCTTCGGTGCGGTCTTCTTCGGCGGGATGAAGACTTTCCGCTTCCGGGTGCCCATCAGCGGGCGCTCCGCGGGTGGTGCTGGTGGCTCGGGGCTGGCGCGTAGTGCGCGGTCGTCGATCTGTTCCTCACGGACACCCTCGTTCTGCCGGGCCGGACAACGACCTTCGGCGCGCCGCAGTGTAGCGCGGTCGTCGAGGGCGTCCCTCCGCCAAACGCCCCAGGAGCGTCAATTCGCGCCATCCCGACGATCAGGCTGCGATCCCCAGGGCGGTCGCGAGCTCCAGGTCCGAGGGCTCGATGAGCACCTGGCCGGACGGCGTCACGACGACCGGGATCGCCCGGTAGCCGGCATCGTCGATGAGGCGCTGCGCGGCCGCGTCGTACTCGAGGTCCACGTACCGGAACGGGATGTCCGTCCCCTCGAGGAAGCGCTTGGCGCGCCGGCAGTCGCCACACCACGCGGCGCCGTACACGGTGACGACCTCGGGGGTCGGCAGCGGCGTCATCGTCATCAGGCGGTGGCGTCCAGGCCGAGGACGTCGATCGTCTCGTGCAGCATCTCCGCCGACTTCCGCAGCCCGGAGGCCTCCTCGGCGGAAAGCCCGAGCGGCACGATCCGCTCCACCCCGCGCCGCCCGATGACGGTCGGCAGCGACAGGTAGACGTCGTCGATGCCGTAGTAGTCGTGGATCAGCGAACTCACCGAGAGCACGGTGTGCTGGTCGCGCAGGATCGCCTGGACGATGCGCACGAGCCCGGCGGCGACGGCGTAGTACGTGGCGCCCTTGCGCTCGATGATCTGGTACGCGGCGTCGCGGGTGTCCGTGTAGATCCGCTCCAGCGCCTCGGCGTCCTGGCCGATGCCGGTCGTCGTCCCGAAGTCGTCGAGCGGCATGCCCGCGATGTTCGCCGAGCTCCAGACCGGCACCTCGGTGTCGCCGTGTTCGCCCGCCATCCAGGCATGGACCGAACGCGGGTCCACCCCGTAGTGCTCGGCGAGCAGCATCCGGAAGCGCGCGGTGTCGAGGACCGTGCCGCTGCCGAGGACGCGCTCCGACGGCAGGCCGCTGATCCGCCAGGTGAGGTACGCGAGCACGTCCACCGGGTTGGTCGCGACGAGGATGATCCCGTCCGGGTTGGCCTCGGCGATCCGCGGCACGAGCTCGCGGAAGATCGCGGCGTTCTTCTGGACGAGGTCGATCCGCGTCTCGCCGGGCCGCTGGGCGGCACCCGCGGCGATGACGGTGATGGCGGCGCCCCGGCAGTCCTCGATCGGGCCCTCCCACACGCGTGCCGTGCGAGCGAACGGGACCGCGTGCATGAGGTCCATCGCCTCGCCCTCGGCCTTGCGCCGGTTCGCGTCGACGAGCAGGATCTCGGACGCGAGGCCGGACAGCAGGAGCCCGAAGGCGAACGTCGAGCCGACGGCGCCGGTCCCGACCACGGCGACGCGGGTCGGGTGCGCCGGGGCGAGGGGGTCGAACGGCTGCGGGGCGGTCACGGAGTTACGGTAGTCCATCGGCGCCCGACGAGCCGCGGCGGGTCCGGCCGCCGCCCGCGGGCGCGGCTCGACGCCGGGCGCGGCTCCCGCCAGGGCCTCCTCCGGGCTCGGCCCCTGCTCGCCGCGATCCGGGCCCCAAGGTGCGCGATACCGCTCCGATGAGTGGTACGGAGGGCAACGGCCGTCGGGGGCCGCGTATCACCCACCGCATGAGTGCCCAACGCCCAATCGGCGCGCCCGGCGTGCGTAGCACTCACCGGATCGGTATGCGAGACAGGCAGGCGGCGGCGAGGACCGGCAGTAAGCCCAAGGTGATCGCCGCCGATCACGATCCGCTTCATGAATGACGTCGTGCTCGGACGCGCGCTGCGGGCGATCCGCATCCACCTCGGGCTCCGCCAGGTCGATGTCGCGATCAAGGCCGGTGTCGCTCAGCAACTCGTGTCGCGGATCGAGCGCGGCGACAGTAGCCGCATGTCGCGCCAGACCGTGAGCCGCGTGCTCGGTGCGGTCGGCGCCGACGTCGTGACGACCGTTCGGTGGCATGGCGGACAGCTCGATCGCCTGCTTGACGAGGGGCATGCAGCACTCGTCGGGGTGACGGCCGATCTCCTGCGACGGCACGGGTGGCAGGTGCTGACCGAGGTGACCTACGCCGAGTGGGGAGAGCGCGGGTCGGTCGACATCCTGGCCTGGCACGCCGCCACGAGACGGCTGCTGGTCGTCGAGATCAAGACAGAGATCGCCAGCGCCGAGGAGCTGCTCCGGCGCCACGACGAAAAGGTCAGGCTCGGGCCGAAGCTTGCCCGAGACCGCTTCGGCGTGGCTCCGCGGTCCGTCTCACGGCTGCTCGTGCTCGCCAATCGAACGGCAAACCGGACACGGCTTGCACGTCTTGAGGCGTCCCTCGGTGCCACGTACCAGGCGCGTGGCCCTGCTGTCAGGACTGGATCGCCGATCCGTTGGCCACGAACCCGATGCACGGGCTCTTGCTGCTCCGCGAACCAGGTCGAGCGCGTCGCGGTATCCGCCGGGTCCGCCGTGCTCGAGCCGCATCACGACTCCAATGACCGCGGCAGGTCGCGAGCGAGGATCCGGGCGCGGACGATGGCCCGCCGCGTCTCGCGCTCGGACATCGCAACGCCACCGAACCGGGCGAGCCCGTAGTCCGCAGCGAGGAGCTCCAGCGCGAGCCGGCCGTGCCCCGCCGCGCGGAGGCGCGCCGCATGCTCGACCGGTGTCTCGCCGTCCTCGCGCCGCAGCGCCGGATGCTCGTCGAGGTCTTCCAGCAGCATCCGGTAGGCGCCGGCGGCGTCGCGTGGCACCGGCCGTCGCAGGAACCGGCCACGGCGCCGCGCCCGGGCACGCCCGATCTCCCGATCGCCGCGGTCGATCTCGCGGGTCTCGGGCACTTCGTCCTCGTCGTCTCGGGTGCGGCGCAGCCACAGGCGAGCGAGGACAAGGATCGCGATCACGGCGACGGCCAGCAGGATCCCGAGCACGCCAAAGGCGACCGGGACGGCGGCGTTCTCGTCGGGTGGCAGTGGAACACCGGACGGCACCGGGCCTGGTGGGGGCGGCGCGCTGGAGCCCGCGAACACCTGGAGGAAGGCGATGACAGCGGCGGCCCCGAACACGCTGAACGCGAGGATCTTGAGGCTGCGACGGTCGAACCCGACGAAGAAGCCGACGATGAGCAGCGGCGTAAGGACGGCAGTGAACAGGATCACGATCGTGTCCCCGGCGAACAACGCGGTGGCGATCGCCACGAGCGCCGTGATCGCGAGCAGCACGAGCAGGAGGACGAGCCACGCCGGGTTGCGGCGCCAGTCGACGGCCGCCCCGGTCGCGACGAGCCCGAGCCGGGACAGGGCGAGCGCCGTGATCGACGCGAGGAGGAACAGGACGACCTCCGCCTGCGCCTCACCGAGGAAGGCGCCGCGGAACGGCTCCCCCACCATGCCGCCGATGATCGCGACCGCAGCGAGGCCCGGGACCGCGAGGCCCACGACGTTGCCGATCCGGCGTGGGTCGGCGGGCAGGCGGGCGTACGCGACCCCGCGGACGAACGCGACGGCGAGCAGCCAGCCGCCGATGTTCGCCGCGATCGCCGGGCCGAGGCCATCGAGTCCGTCCGCGGCGAGGATCGCCCGGACCTCGGGCGCAACGAGCCAGCCGAGCGCACCGGTGAGGATCGCGAGGGCGGCGACGACGGCCGGCCAGCTGCCGCCCGCGCGAGCCTCGAGGACGCGTGCCGCGACGAGGCCGGCCACGGCCGCGGCGAGGAACCACGGGTAGCCGAGCACCGGCGGGTGGCGCGTGAAGGCCTGGAGCAGCCCCGCGACGATGGCGACCCACGCCGCCTCGGCGATGACCGCGAGCGCCGTCGGGAGCAGCCCGATCGCGCCGACCACGCGCGGCGCCCGCTGCGGCACGACGGGCGGGCCGCCGTCGGCGGGCTGCGGCGGCAGGAGCGACGGCCGCAGGGTCACGGCGCGATCACCAGCCGGTCCGCGGTGCGCCACGTGCCGTTCATCGTCGCGCGCCGGGCGACGAACCCGAGGTGCCGGGCGATGGCCGCCTGCTCCGCGGCCTCGGTGCCGCACGCGACGACGACGACGTGGCCACCGCGTCGCTCGAGCCGGCGCAGGGCAGGCGCGAACGGCCGCGGGTCGCGGGCCGTGAGGACGATGATCGTCGAACCGGGGCGCGTGTCGCGCGCGGCGGCGCTCAGCAGCCGCTCGAACGGCATCGTGGCGTGGACCGACAGCCGCGCGAGGAGGTCGAGCACGCGCTCGGCCTGGCCCGGGGCCGTGGAGACGGGCACCTGCGCGACCCGCGCCTCGGCGCCGGTGTAGCCCGCCGCCATGAAGCCGAACGCCGTCCGGCGTCGCGCGAGCTGGCGGACGAGCGAGGCCGCGACGACGTACAGCGCCTCGACCTCGTCGTCGGTCAGGCCGAGGTCCCACGCCGGCCCGTCTGACGTCTGGACGTCGAGCGCGACGAGCACCTCCCGGTCGCGCGACGGCTCGAACCGCTTGAGCATCGGGTGGTCGAGCCGAGCGCTCGTGCGGGCGTGGACGCGACGCACGGGATCGCCGGGCGCGTACGGCCGCACGCCCGCGAACCGCGACGGATCCTCGACGAGTCCCTGGCGCGCCCGGTCGAGGTCGCCCCAGCGGTCGATCGGCGCGAGCTCGGTCGTCGCGATCGTGCGCGGCCAGACGAGGAACGTGTCGACGTCATCGCGCTCCTCGATCGCCGCCCGCCGGGCGAACGGATCGCCGATCGACAGCTCGACCGGGCCGAGGGTGTGGACGCCGCGGCGGTCGCCCGTGACGTGGAACCGGCGCACGACGCGCTCGTACGGCCGCAGCGTCCAGGCGTTGCGGAGCACGGCCGGCTTCGCCTCGTCCGTCACGAGGTCGCGTTCGCGAACCTCGACGCCGGGGCTCGCGTCGTCGTCGGCCCGCAGCCAGGCGAGCGGCAGGCGCCGCCGGTTCCAGACCTCGATCGAGAGCGGCAGGTCGTCGCCGAACGCCACGTGGCGCGCGCCGAGCACGCGGCGATAGCGGACGCCGGTGAGGCCGGTCCGGGCCCAGGCGTAGTGGACGAGCTCGAGCAGCAGCGCGACCGTGCCCAGCAGGATCGCGATCGGGACCGCGAGCACGCTCCCGAGCAGGATCAGGATGACCGCCGCGAAGACGCCCGCGGCCACGGCTCAGGCCCCGGCGAGCGGCGGCACGGGCGTCGCGGCGAGGACCTGGGCGAGCGCGCCGGCGGCCGTCGCGCCGTGGAGGCTCCGGTCGAGGTCCACGACCAGCCGGTGGGTCAGCACGGCCGGGGCCACCGCCTTGACGTCGTCGGGCGTCACGAAGTCGCGTCCCGCGAGCACCGCGGCCGCCTGGGAGGTGCGATAGAGGGCGACCGTCGCCCGCGGGCTGCCGCCCAGCTCCACGTCGGGATGCGTGCGCGTCGCGCGCACGAGGTCGACGGCGTATGCCTCCACCTCGTCCGCGACCCGGACGGTTCGCACGAGCTCGCGCAGCTCGAGGAGCCGCTCGCGGGCGATCACCGGCTCGATCGTGTCCAGCGGGTCGTTCGTCGCCTGGTGGCGGCGGGCGATCTGGCGCTCGCCGAGCGGGTCGGGATAGCCGACCTCGGCGCGCAGCAGGAACCGGTCGAGCTGCGCCTGTGGCAGCGCGAACGTGCCCTCGAACTCGACCGGGTTCTGGGTCGCGATCACGAGGAACGGGTCCGGCAGGCGGTGCGTCGTCCCCTCGACGGACACTTGGCGCTCCTGCATCGCCTCGAGCAGCGCGCTCTGGGTCCGCGGCGTCGCGCGGTTGATCTCGTCGACCAGCAGGAGGTTCGTGAACACCGGGCCCTCGACGAAGCGGAGCCCGGTCGGCTCGAACAGGCTCGAGCCGGTGACGTCGGACGGCAGCAGGTCCGGCGTGCCCTGGACCCGGGCCATGCCGAGGTCGAGGCTGCGGGCGATCGCGCGGGCGAGCAGCGTCTTGCCCGTGCCCGGGACGTCCTCGAGCAGGACGTGGCCATCGGCGAGGAGGGCGATGGCCACGAGGCGGATGGTGTCCTCGGCCCCGACGACCGCTCGCGCGACCGACGTGCGCAGGTCGTCCCACAGCCGCCGCCCGGCCGTGACCACGTCCCCGCCCGGCGTCCGGATCTCGACGTCCACGCGTGCGCTCCCTCCTCGACGCCTGCCGGCTCGATCGTTCGACGCTCCGGCAGTCGTCACAGCCTACCCGTCGGGCGCCGCTGGAGTTCGATCGTGGCTCGCCCACGGCCCGGCGTGCGGGTAGAGTCGTCGGCGGCGTCCCGCCCTTCCGCCCGAGGTCCATCCGTGTCGCTGCCGTCGCTCGCCCGCATCCCCGCCCCCCCGGACCCGATCCTCGGCCTGGCCGATGCGTACCGCGCCGACGCGCGCCCCGGGAAGATCAACCTGTCGGCGGGCGTGTTCATCGACGAGACGGGCACGACGCCGGTCCTCGACACCGTGATCGAGGCCGAGCGACGCCTGGCGGCGGCCGCGGGCACCAAGCTCTACCGCCCGATCGACGGCGAGGTCGCGTACCGGGAGCTCGTGCGGGCGCTCGTCCTCGGCGCCGACCACGAGGCCGTGACCTCGGGGCGGGCGCTGACGACCCAGACGCCGGGCGGGACCGGCGGGCTGCGCGTCGCGGCGGACCTCATCCGCTCCACCGGCGGCGGGCAGACGATCTGGCTCAGCGAGCCGACCTGGCCCAACCACCCGTCGATGTTCCAGGCCGCCGGGTTCCGCATCCGGTCCTACCCGTACACCGACGCGACGGGCCGCCGGATCGACGAGGAGGCGATGCTCGCCGCGCTGGGCAGCGCATCGCCCGGCGATGTCGTGCTGCTCCACGGCGCGTGCCACAACCCGACCGGCGTGGACCCGTCGCCCGACCTGTGGCGGCGGATCGGCGACCTCGTCGAGGAGCGGCGCGTGCTGCCGCTGGTCGACCTCGCCTACCAGGGGTTCGGCGACGGCCTGCGCGAGGACGCGGCCGGGCTGCTGGAGCTCGTCCGGCCGGGCGTCGAGCTGCTCGTCTCGACCTCGTTCTCGAAGACGTTCTCGCTGTACGCGGAGCGGGTCGGGGCGGTCCTCGTCATCGCGCGCTCGGCGGAGGACGCCGCGGCGGCGCAGTCCCACGTCAAGGCCGCCGTCCGCGTCAACTACTCGAACCCGCCCGCCCACGGCGCCGACGTCGTCCGGACGATCCTCGCCGACGGGACCCTCCGCCCGCAGTGGGAGGCCGAGCTCGCGGGCATGCGCAACCGGATCAAGGACAACCGGCGGGCGCTCGTCGCGGCGCTCGAGGCCCGCTCGATCCCCGGCGACTGGTCCGCGATCGCCGAGCAGCGCGGGATGTTCGCCCTCCTGGGCCTCTCGACGGAGCAGGTCGCGCGCCTCCGCGACGAGCACGCGGTCTACGTCGTCGGCCGCGGCCGGATCAACGTCGCGGGCTTCACGGCGGCCAACCTCGAACCGTTCGCGGACGCCCTCGGCGCGGTGCTCGCCTCGAGCTGAGCCTCGCGCTCAGGCGCCCGCGGGCCGGGCGCATCAGTCCGGCAGGCGCTCCGTCTTCGGCCCGACCCGGCCTGTGTGCGTCCCACGCACGATTCCCGGTCGCGATCGACTGAAACGTGCGCCGCATGCACGTCAGAAGCGCCGGATCGCCTGTCCGACGCGCTCGGTTGCCTCGATTTCATGCGTGCCGCGCACGATCCGTCCGGTCGCGGGCCAGAATCTTGCGTGCCACGCACGCGCTCAGGTGCCCAAGCGTGGTCGGATCGCATCGAGCCGCGCCCAGATCAGCGCTGCACCCGGCCACCGCACCGGACCCCGCAGCGAGGCAAGGGCATCTTCGGGGTCTGCCGGAAACGCGTCCCGAAACTGCCGCCGGGCATCGGCGACGATCGCGCGGTTGGCTCGCGTGTGGCGCACGACCAGCAGCCGCGAGACACCCGACGCCGCAACGCCCGACCACGATGGCCATCCATCCGACGATGGCAACGAGGCGGCCTTCTCCTGGCTCCAGCGCAGGAGCTGCTCGATCCGGCGCAGGTCGGACTCGAGCTCGGTCGCCACGACCGCGGGCTCACGCATGTCGGCCAGGACCACGTCGATGAACCCGCGAGCCGGGCGCCGGACGGCGACCTCCGGCGTCGCACGCCAGCGTGGATGGAGCTCGGCGCGCAGCAACTCGGCCATGCGCGACCTGGTGGCGGTCGCGGACGGCCGGGCCGGTGCCCGGATAGACACGAGCGTGCAGGTCCGCCCCGAGCGCCGCCGCAACGCGCATGACCGTCTCGAGGGTGGGATCGATGGACCCATCCTCGATCCGCCGACGACCGACGGATGGACGCCCGCGATCCGGCCGACAGCTGCACGCGTCGAGGCCCGCGTCCTCGCGCATTCGACGGAGGTCCTCGGCGATCGCATGGCGGACCGCCGCCGACCGACGATCTGCCGATGCCTGCAGTCGCGTTGTCACTGCACAGAGAGCAGCAGTGCGCCGTAGCCGGAGCCTTACGCCTCGCTTGTTACGGGCTTGCGGGTCGGCCGAAGGGCGCCAGGACGGTCGCGCGCACGCGGGCCCACGCGCGGGAGCGCTCCTCGGGCGTCGTGAGCGGGATGACGCCCAGGAGCATCGAGAGCGAGCCGTACCACAGGGCCGGCAGCGCGAGCATGCACGCCGACCGGCACGACCCAGCGCTGGTTCCGCGGCGCGCCCCACGCGATGCAGCAGGACGCCGATCGGCAGGCGGACGACGAGCGGGATCGGGATCGATGCCCACGTCCCGCCCTTGCCGGTGTTCGCGATGAGCAGGTCGACCCAGGCGAACCAGTTGAACGGCGTCAGGACGAACGAGACCGCCAGGACGGCCGCCGTCGCGCCGAGCGCGATCGCGAGCTGCCGCCACTCCCGGCGCAGCACGAACCACAGCAGGCCGATCCCCGGCGTGATCTTCGTGAGCAGCACGAACGCCCAGGTCCACGGCCAGCGGAAGCCCCACACGATCGCGACCGCGAGCAGGAGCGAGATGTTGCCGCCCGCGATCTCCATCGCCCCGACGACCATCCCGAACAGGAACAGCTCGCGGCCGGTCAGCACCCAGACGGCCCCGATGAGGAGCGCCGTCCAGGCCGCGACGAACAGCGTCCACGGCAGCAGGTTGAGCGGGTAGACGAGCATCGCGAACGCCGGCGAGTACGGGTACGCGCCGATGGTGTTCCAGTCGGTGCGGCCGGCGTACAGGTCGGCGAGGTTCAGGCCGAAGTAGGAGCGGGCGTCCTGCGCGGTGACGACCTGGCCGGCGAACGGGTCGGTGACGTTGATCGTCGGGTCGGAGCCGGCGATGACGAGCAGCCACACGACGACGGCGACGATGACGTTCGCGATGTCGAGCGCGCGCGCGGACCGGCGATCACCGACGAGGACGGACATGCGCGCATTGTCGGGCAGGCGGCCGGACCGAACGAGACGGCCCGGGAATTGAAACGGCCGGCGGTGAGCCGGCCGTCCGATCGCGTTCGCAGCGCGAGCGATCTGCTGAGGAGTGCCTGCGGGATACCCCGCACGAGAAGGATGCCATCCGGGTCAATTCCCCCGGACCACACCTGACCTCAGCGTTTGGTGCTCGCGTGCACCGCCAGGAACATTGCAGACGCGGTTATTCGGGCGATCCGATCCCCGTGATCTTGAACGTGCCCGCCGGCGCGGTCGGAACGTTGACGGCCGCGGTGTACACGGCCTGGGCGTTGTTGTTGAACTTCGGGCCGTACATGTTGCTGATGCCCGAGTAGCCGTACGAGTTCAGCGAGCGCAGTGTCGTCGACGCCTGCGGGTAGCGTGCTGTGGTCGTGGAGACCCACGGGCCGCCCGACGAGCCGCCGGTCATGTTGCAGGGCATCGACCATGTGGTGTTGCTCGTGTTCGGGTCCTGACCGATCGGCCCGCGGCAGTACGTCAGGTCCTTGCCCTTGTAGCGGCCGGCCGCCGGGTACCCGAATGCGCTCAGCGTGTTGCCGCTCGAGAGCCGGCGAACGGCGATCGGGAACTTGACGCCGACGGTCGCGTCGAGTTGCGCCGTCGAGGTGGCGGACTTGCCGCCAGTGCTCACGACGGCGAACGCCCAGTCATGCTGGACGGCCGTGTTGTTGAAGCCGCCGGCGTTGAGGAACGCGGTGTCGCCGAAGATCGCGTCGGCGACCCAGCAGCCGTACATGCGTGTTCGCGCAGGTGTACGACGGGAAGGTGTCGAACGACGGGATGAACATCCAGTTCGTCGCCTTGGTCTGTCCGTCGTTCTCGCTGGCGCAGTGGCCCGCGGTGAGGACGATCGACCGGCCGGTGTTGGACTCGGCCACGACGGACCCGGAGCAGATGTAGTCGCCTTCGCCGAGCGTGAACAGCACCCGGCCGGTGCCGTTGAGGATGTCGCCCGCGCCGTCCAGGAGGCACCGATGACGTTGCCGCCGCCGGTCGGCGGCGCGGGCTTCGCGGCGGGCTTGTAGGTGCCCTTGGCGGGGTCGAACACGAAGTCCCGAGGCTTGGCGTTCTTGATCCGTTCCGGCGTCCAGTACTTCACGACCTTCGCGTGATGGGCGGCCTTCGTGTCCTTCGGCTGCGCGGCGGTTACGACACCGGGCAGGAGGGACAGGAGCAGGAACGGGGCGAAGACGAGCGCGAGCTTGCGCGAACGCACAGGTGCGACCTCTCGTGGCGGCGACGGTATGGACGCGGCCAGGGCCGACTGGGGCCGTCGGCGGACGCATGGGGAACGACCCCCGGTGCCCAGATGATCGGGCATCCGTCAATTGCTCCGGACCGCACCGCGAGACGTCACCGCGTCACCCGTACCATGGCCCGATGAAGATCGGACTCGTGCTCCCGATGAGCGATGCGGACGGCCCGGGTGCGGGCTCCTGGCCGCGGCTCAAGCAGCTCGCCCAGCTCGCGGAGGCGGGCGGCATCGACAGCCTGTGGCTGTACGACCACCTCATCTTCCGGCTCGGCCGGACGAGGACGAGGCGGGCCTCCACGAGGCGACGACGCTGCTCGCGGCCGTCGCCGCCGCGACCGAGCGTGCCGAGCTCGGCACGATCGTGCTGTGCACCGGGTTCCGGCCGCCCGCGATCACCGCGAAGATGGCGGCGACGATCGACGAGATCGCGAACGGGCGGCTGATCCTCGGCCTGGGCGCGGGCTGGCACGAGCCGGAGTACGACGGCGTTCGGCTACCCGTTCGACCACCGCGTCGGGCGGTTCGAGGAGTCGCTCGAGATCATCCTGCCGCTCGTCCGCGGCGAGCGGGTGACGTTCCACGGCCGGTTCCACGACGTCGAGGACGCGGTCCTGCTGCCGCCGCCCCCGCGCCCGGCCGGTTGCCGGGCAGGATGCCGATCCTCATCGCGGCCAAGGGCGAGCGCATGCTCCGCCTCACCGCCCAGCACGCCGACGCCTGGAACACGGCCTGGTTCGGCTTCCCCGACGAGCGGTCGACCGGCCGGATGGCGGACATGCGCGCCGCGTGCGAGGCGGAGGGACGCGACCCGGCGACGCTCGAGATCACCGTCGGGCTGACGATCGACACGAAGACGAGCGATCCCGGTCGGCCCGGTGCCCCGGGCCCGCTGCCGCCGGACGTGGACACGATCGCCCGCGCGTTCGACGCGTGGAGCGACCTCGGCGTCGGCACGGTGCAGCTGGACCTCCGACCGGTCGACGAGCGCACGATCGAGCTGCTGCTCGCCGCCCGCGCCCACCACCTGGGCGTGCCCGCGTGACAGCCCCGCGCGACGTCTCGCCCGCGGAGCTGCCCGAGCACGTCGCGGCCAACCGCGAGGCGTGGGACGGCTTCGCCGACGAGTACGCCGCGAGCGCGGAGCGCGCATGGGCTCGCAAGCCGGGCGACGAGACCTGGGGCATGTACGGCGTCCTCGAATCGACCGTCCACCTGCTCGACGACGCCGGGCTCGACGGCGCGGACGCGATCGAGCTGGGCTGCGGCACGGGCTACGTCAGCGCCTGGATGGCCCGCCGCGGCGCGAGGCCGGTCGGGCTCGACAACTCGCCGAAACAGCTCGCAACCGCCTCTCGGATGCAGCTGCAGCACGGCCTCGAGTTCCCGCTCCTGCTGGGCAGCGCCGAGGAGGTGCCCCTCCCCGACGCCTCGTTCGACGTCGCCATCAGCGAGTACGGCGCCGTCCTGTGGGCAGACCCCGACCGCTGGCTGCCCGAGGCGGCCCGCCTGCTGCGACCCGGCGGCCGGCTCCACCTGCTGCTCAACAGCACGCTCGTCTACCTCACGTCGCCCTCAGACGCGGACCTCCCGGTCGAGCAGCGCCTGCTCCGGCCCCAGTTCGGGATGGGTCGGACGCAATGGGAGGGCGAGTCGTCCGTCGAGTTCCACCTGTCGCACTCGGACTGGATCCGCCGGTTCCGGGCCAACGGGTTCGAGGTCCTCGAGCTCCAGGAGCTCCAGGCGCCCGAGGGCGGCACCACGCGCTACGACTGGATGCCCTACGAGTGGGCCCGGCGGTGGCCGTACGAGGACGTCTGGAAGCTCCGCAAGTCGGGCTGATCAGGCGCCTCGCTGACCGCCCGCGTCAACGAGGGAATACCCACATAGGTATTGCGATGTCTCCGTGGCGGGCGCACTCTGACACCTTCCATCGCCGCTGAGCGTGCCAGAGGGGGCCGCGCGGACCGAGTGGAAGGTGGGGTGCCATGCGATCCATCATCGCGACCTTCGCGGCGATCGTCCTCGTCTGTGCCACGGCCGGAGGGGCGGCGGGTGCCCAGGCGTTCAAGGAGACGGACCACGTCCGCGACATCGGCTGCGACGGCGTCGCCACGCCCGACGGATTGGCGTCGTTCTACGCCAGCGACTCGGAGCTGTACGGCATGGACGGCTTCGTGGACGTCTGGGCCGGCGAGCCGTTCGAGTCCGAGCTGGTGTGGTGGCGCGACGAGGCCCGTCCCGTCACCGCGATCTTCGGCCCGACCAGCGCCGACGTGACGATCCCGCTCCGGCCCTCCGGGGAGGCGCACATCGTGGCCAACCTCGAGGCGGCCGAGGAGTTCTCGTTCATGGAGCGCCATGACGACGGCAACAGCCACGGCCGCTTCGCGGTCGCCGGCACGGCCTTCGCGGCTACGGGCACGCTGACGCTGCCGGGCGGTGATCCGGTGCCGTTCGGCCCCGCCGAGTGCGGCGCCTCGGACGCCCAGGTCAGCAGCTGGTCCAACGCGCCCCATTCGGCGGTGCGTGGCTGGACGTCCACCGGCGGCTTCTGCCAGCTCACCAACAGCGACGGTGACACCGCCGACGTCTTCCTCGACCTCTTCGACGAGAACCTCCTGCGCCTGGACGCCTACGTGGTCGACGAGGGCGGCGACGACGCTGAGCGCCTCCGGCGTCGGGAAATCGTCGTCGGGACCGTTGCCATGACCCTGGACGAGTACGTCCCGGAGACCGGCGAGCCGACGGGTGGGCTCGGGATCTGCGAGCGTCGCCCTCAGCGAGTCGGCCGACGACGTCGACTACGTGCTACGTGCGAGCAAGCTCGTCTTCCGCGTGAAGGGCTCGCTCGTCGCGCCCGGCACCGTCGCGACGTCGTTCGGGTCGTTCAACCTCGATCGATGCCTCATGGCCGCGACGCGCAACAAGGAAATCGTCGCGCCGTCGAACGGCCCGAAGCCCAGCGGCAAGCGTCCCGTCAACGACCTCCCGGGCGGGTGCGATCGCGCTCAGGGTCGGCGCCAAGGCGTCGACGACGACAAGGGGGGCACAGGTCCCCAGCGAGGTCGGTTATCCGTGCATGGTGGTCGAGGACTTCGACGGCACGATCATCACGATCCCCGTCGAGCACACCGTCTGGTACAAGGTCGCCGGCAGGGGCCAGTCGGTCACGGTCGACACGGCCGGCAGCGACTTCGACACGGTGATCGCCGTGTACGAGGGCTCCGCCGACGAGAGCGCGACGGTCGCCTGCGTCGACGATTTGGAGGTCCAGCCGTTCGGCCGGACGCTCCAGGGCGCGGCCACGTTCCCGACCGTCGCCGGCGTGACCTACTGGGTCCAGATTGGTGGGTTCCAGGAGAACATCTTCGGCCCCGACCCGAATGTGCCCGTACGGCAACCTCCGGGTCGCCGTCCGCTAGCTCGCAACCCCCGAACAAGCCGAGCGCCGGGCTCCTCGAGCCCGGCGCTTCGCGTACGCGTGGCCGTCGCGACGAGCGAAGGCGATCGGTGCCAATGGCCGGGCGCATCGGCACGGGACGACCTTGCGGCGCGCGTCCCGAGCGACGACCATTCGGTTGAGCACGACCGCAGCACCCGTCGCCTGCGGGCGCCCGG
>CAVXNF010000018.1:0-15370 GCA_963763075.1 uncultured Chloroflexia bacterium
GGGCGCCTGACCTCGGATCTCTGGGCACGAGCGCGGTGCAATACTGGATTCCCATGACCGAGCCCCGTCGCGCCCTCATCACCGGCGTCACCGGCCAGGATGGTTCGTACCTCGCCGAGCTCCTGCTGGACAAGGGCTACGAGGTCCACGGCCTGATCCGGCGCAGCAGCCAGTTCAACACCGGCCGCATCGACCACCTGTATGTCGATCCCCACCAGGGACCGACCCGGCTGTTCCTCCACTACGCGGACCTGACCGACAGCTCGTCGCTCATCACGCACCTGCATCGGATCAAGCCCGACGAGGTCTACAACCTCGGCGCCCAGAGCCACGTCAAGGTCAGCTTCGAGATGCCGGAGTTCACCGCGGAGACCGTCGCGATGGGCACGCTCCGCCTGCTCGAGGCGATCCGCACCGCGAGCTGGCCGGTCCGCTTCTACCAGGCGGGGAGCTCCGAGATGTACGGCAAGGTCCTGGCGCGGCCGCAGGACGAGTCGACGCCCTTCAACCCGCGCTCGCCCTACGCCGTGGCCAAGGTGTTCGCCCACCACATCACGGTCGACTACCGCGAGGCGTACGGGATGCACGCCTCCAACGGGATCCTGTTCAACCACGAGTCGCCGCGCCGGGGTGGCACGTTCGTGACCCGCAAGGTGACCCGCGCGGTGGCGTCGATCCTCAAGGGCGACAGCGAGCACGTGTATCTCGGCAACCTCGACGCGCGACGCGACTGGGGCTACGCCAAGGAGTACGTCGAGGCGATGTGGCTGATGCTCCAGCAGCCGGAGCCGGACGACTACGTGGTCGCGACCGGCGAGATGCACAGCGTCCGTGAGCTGTGCGAGCTCGCGTTCGGGGCGGTGGACCTCGACTGGGAGGCGCACGTGCGGGTCGACCCGCAGTACTTCCGCCCGACCGAGGTCGACGAGCTGTGCGGCGACGCCACCAAGGCCCGCGAGCGGCTGGGCTGGACGCCGCGCACGACGTTCCACGACCTCGTCCGGCTGATGCTCGCGGCCGACCTCACCGAGGCCGGCGTCGACATCGGCCGCTTTCCCGCGCTCGAGGGCCTGACCGCGTGAACGGGATCGCGGGCAAGCGCGTCATGGTCACGGGCGGTGGCGGCTTCCTCGGACGCGCCGTCGTCGAGCGGGTGGCCGCCGCCGGTGCCGCCGACGTGTTCGTCCCGCGCAGCGCCTCGTTCGACCTCCGGTCGGGCGACGGCATCGACGCCGCCCTCGCCGACGGGCGCCCGGACACGGTGATCCACCTCGCGGCGGTCGTGGGCGGCATCGGGGCCAACCGGGAGAACCCGGGCCGGTTCTTCTACGAGAACGCCGTCATGGGCATCGAGCTCATGGAGCGCGCCCGGCTGGCGGGCGTCGACAAGTTCGTCCAGATCGGGACCGTGTGCTCCTACCCCAAGTTCACGCCGGTCCCGTTCCACGAGGACGACCTGTGGGGCGGCTACCCCGAGGAGACGAACGCCCCGTACGGCCTCGCGAAGAAGATGCTCCTCGTCCAGGGCCAGGCGTACCGCGAGCAGTACGGGTTCGATGTCGTCCACCTCATCCCGGTCAACCTCTACGGGCCGGGCGACAACTTCGACCCGGCGTCGTCGCACGTGATCCCCGCGCTCATCAAGAAGTGCGTCGACGCGGTCGAGGCCGGCGCGGACCACATCGACGTCTGGGGCACCGGCAGCGCCTCCCGCGAGTTCCTGTACGTCGAGGATGCCGCGCGCGGGATCGTGCTCGCGACCGAGCGCTACGACGGGGCCGAGCCCGTGAACCTGGGGGTCGGGGCGGAGATCACCATCCGCGAGCTCGTCACGCTGATCGCGCGGCTCACCGGCTTCCAGGGCGAGATCCGCTGGGACGCGACCAAGCCCGACGGCCAGCCGAGGCGCGCGCTCGACACGAGTCGCGCCCGCGAGCGCTTCGGGTTCACGGCGACCACGTCGTTCGAGGACGGCCTGCGGCGCACGATCGACTGGTACGGGCAGCAGCGGTCGAACGCGGCCGAGCGCTCGGTGTGACGGAGCCGGCCTCGACCGCCGTCGTCACCGGTGCCGGGGGCCAGGACGGCTTCTACCTCGTGGAGCGGCTGCTCGCAGACGGGTGTCTCGTGCATGGCACGATCCGGTCGGGCGCGGCGCGGTCGGATCTCGAGGCCCTCCCGAACGCCGATCACCTCACCATCCATGAGCTGGACGTCACCGACGCCGACGCTGCGGGACGACTCATCGCCGACGTCCGACCGGACGAGCTGTACAACCTCGCCGGCCTGAGCAGCGTCAGGCAGTCCTTCGACGACCCGTCGACGGCGTGGCGGACGAACGCCCAGACGGTGCAGGGCCTCCTCGAGTCGCTGCGCACGCACAGCCCGGCGACGCGCTTCTACCAGGCGTCGTCGACCGACATGTTCGGGTCCTCGACGAGCGGCACGACGATCCACGACGAGCGCTCGGCGTTCCGGCCCCAGAGCCCGTACGCGGCGTCGAAGGCCGCCGCCCACGTCCTGTGCGACGCCTATCGCCGGGCGTTCGGCCTCCGGATCGCCAGCGGAATCCTCTCGAACCACGAGTCGCGCAGGCGGCCCGCGTCGTTCCTGACCGCGAAGGTGGCCGCATACGTCCGTGACCTCCAGGCCCGGCGAGCGCGCGGCGACCTGCCGGGCCGGGACGACGCCACGCTCGAGCCGCTGCGCGTCGGCAACCTCCGCGTTCGCCGGGAGTGGGGCTTCGCCCCGGACTACGTCGACGGGATGGTCCGGATCTGCCGCCAGATCGGGGTGCGCGCCGACGTCCTCGGGACGCCGCCGGATCGCAGACGTGGGCGCGAGCTATCGGGACTATGTCCTCGGCACCGGGCTCCCAGACCGCGGTGTGGGAGCTGATCGACCGGGCGTTCGGGCTCGCCGGGTTCGAGCTCGAGTGGGATCGGTCCTCGCCGGACCCCGCGGACTGGACGGCGCGGATCGTCGCAACGGGTCAGGTCGCCGTCGTGGTCGACCCGTCGGTCCTGCGCCCGACCGACCCGGAGTGCATCGGCACCGACCCGGGGCTCGCGCGCAGCGAGCTCGGGTGGGCAGCCGACCGCCGGCCTCGACGCCTTCCTCGAGGACATGCTCGCCGTATGAGGTGCGCCCTCGTCGAGTTCAACCACTACCACGACGAGGTGCTGCCGACCTTCGTGTGGCTCCTGAACCGGCTCGACATCACCCCGGACGTGTACATGGTCGAGCGGTCGGCCCGGCGCCGCGCGTTCGCGAGGTCCGAGGGGCTGCGGTACCGGATCCGATCCGTCGAGACGATGGACCGGCTCGGCGGGCTCGACTGGCGGCTCCGGCGCTACGACCTGGCGATCGTCAACTCGATGGAGCCACCCGAGAACCTCGGGCGCGCCGCCGGCCTCGGCGTCCCGGTGCTGGGCGTCGTCCACAACGCACACCTGCTCCGGACGACGCGGCGTATCGCGCCTTCTTCGCCGCACCGGACCATCGTCCGCTCGTCCTCGGGCAGCACATCGCGGAGCAGGTGGGCGCGTCCGCCGGCGCGCCGTGGTGGATCTCGCATGTCGTGTTCGGGGCGCCGCCGAGGGAGGCCCGGACACCGGGCAGCCCGACGATCTTCGCCGTCTCCGGGAACGTCGAGTTCGCGCGTCGCAACTACGACTCGCTCCTTGACGCGGCCCCGCGCTTGCCGGCGAGGACGCCGAGTTCGTGGTCAGGATCGTCGGCCGGTCCACGTCCGGGGACGGGAAGGCCTTCCGCGCGGCGGTCGAGTCGCGCGGCCTGGCGAGCCGGTTCGAGTTCTCGCCGGGCGAGATCGCCCACCCGCGGTTCTTCCGGCTCATCGCCGACAGCGACTTCAGCCTGCCGCTGATCGACACGAGCCGGGATGCCTACCGCGCCTACCTCGAGACGAAGCTCGCCTCGTCGGTCCCGTTCGCGATCGGGCTCGGGGTCCCGCTCGTCGCCAATGCCGCCCTCGTGCGCGCATACGGGATCGACGGGACCGGGCCGGCGTACGAGGACGGGAGCCTGGCGGAGGCGATGCGACGCGCGATGGCGAGCACCGGGGAGGAGCGGTCCGGGTGGCGGGATGCGCTGGTGACGAAGCGCGCCGCGATCCTCGATGCGTCGCTCGCGAACCTGCGAGCCGCGATCGGCGCGGTGCGGGGCGGGAAGGCGCCGTAGCGTCGCCTCGGCCTCGCCACGCAGGGCGGCTCGCGCCAGGGCAGGTCGCCCTTAGCCGGGTCGGATGCCCGCTCGGCAACGATCTCGCGGTACCAGGCGACGGTCTCGTCGAGCTGGCGCTCGAGGTCGAACCGGGCGGCGGCGTCCGCGGCCGCGTTCGCCCCCAGCCGCCGCCGGCGTGTCGTCGTCACGCAGGATCGCGGCGGTCGCCTCGCCCATGCCCGCCGCGTCGCCCGGCGCCACGAGCACGCCGGTCGCCTGATCCGGCGCCCTCCGCCGCCCCGGTCCAGCCGCCGCGGCGCGCCGTCGAGGCTGCGGACCTGCTCGGGGATCCCGCCGACCGCGGTCGCCACCACCGGCAGCCCGGTCGCCATCGCCTCGAGGATCGTCGTCGGGAAGTTCTCCGCCTTCGCGGCATGGAGATAGACGTCGGCCGCACGGTAGAACGACGCGACCTCGGCGAGGTCCATCCGGTACGGGACGAACCGGAGCTCGCCGTTCGGCAGGCGTCGCGTCGGCCCTTCGTCGCCGAGGGCGAGGCACAGGACCGGCCGTCCGTCGATGGCCGCGGCGACCCGCTCGGCGGCGTCCGAGACCGTCTCCCAGTCCTTGAACGGGCTGCGTCGGGCCTGGTTGGCGGTGAACAGCAGGACGAACGGCTCCGCCGGGATGCCCAGCCGAGCCCGCGCCTCGAGCCGGTCGCCGGGTCGGAAGATCGATGCGATCCACCCCGTTGTGGATGACCCGCCAGTCGACGACGCCGCGGGCGAGCACCGAGTCCCGGGCACGGTCCATGAGCCACTGCGATGGCGTCGAGACATGGAGCCGGCTGCGGGCGTAGATGTCGGCCTTGGCGCGCAGGTTGGCCTGCGTGCCGTCGCGGCGGATGGCCGGGTAGACGTCCAGGTCAGGGCACGAGCCGCACCCGGTCCGCCACCGGTCGCCATGGAGCGCATAGGCGCAGTGACCCGTGAACGTCCACTCGTCGTGGAGGGTCATCACGACCGGCAGCCGGTGGCTCATCGGCGCGAGCTGGCGGAGATCGAAGTAGCGGCCATGGAGGTTGTGCAGGTGGACCAGGTCCGGCGGCTCCGGCGGGAGGCTGGGGATCCGACTCGTCCCCGGGAAGTCGAACACCTCCCGCCCGCGAAGGTCGGCGATGAACGGTCCCGGGGCGGCGGCGGTCGTGAGCGCCCGTTCGATCGAGCGGCCGAGCCCGCGCGGCCGGGCATGCCGGCCGGCGAACCGGCCCGCGCGACGCAGCGTGCGGCTCGCGAGGTTGCCGCGACGCTTCCGGCGCTTCGGGATCGTGAGCAGCGCGGGATCGTCGCGGTCCCGGGTGGTCGTGGCCATCCACGAGCGATGGCCACGATCGAGCAGCCCGCGGTGCAGGGACATCGCGACCCGTTCCGCGCCACCGCCGCCCCGGGCGAGCTTGGTCACCTGGACGACGCGCAGCGGCCGATCCGACCGGGTCGGCCGTCACGGGCGCGGCGCGCGGGGACCGATGAGCCGCCGGCCGGCGCGCTTCACCGGTCGGCCGGCCCTGCGGATGCCGCGCCGGGCGCGGCGACCGGTGCGTCGCGCCGTCGGGCCGAGCCGGCGGATCCGGGCGGCGAGCAGGCGCGACGCGACGGTCCAGCGGGTCGGCCGCCCGCACGACCGCGCGTCCGACGCGGTACCACGGGCGCGTTGAGCAGGCGCTCGATGTCGTCGGTGCGGCGCAGGGAGGCCCCGCCGTTCGCCGCGCGCAGCCGGTCCATCATCGCGACGGCCTCGTCGGGGTGCGGTCCGCGGAACCGCTCGAGCCAGCTCGGGTAGGCGAACACGTTGTGCACCCGGAACGGCCGCTTGAGCTGGAGGTAGGCGCTCGTTCGCCCACTCGACCGCGCCCTTCCGGCGGGCCCAGTCCGCGGTCGCGTAGTAGTCGCACTTGTCGATGACCTGCTGGGGCAGCAGCAGCGAGTAGTGGTACAGCCGGACGCCCCAGGCGGCGGTCGTCGCGGCGTCGAGCCACGTGCCCTTCCGCAGGTCGCGGCCCGTCTCGTCGCGGACGGTCGGCGGCCGATGGGTGGCGTACTCGAAGCCCGGTCCCCAGCGGAACAGGCGGTGATAGTCGGCGGCCCCGCGGCGCAGGTACCAGCCATCCGCGACGTAGCCCAGTCCGCCCCAGAAGGTCACCTGCCGGAACGACATGGCATCGACCGTGGGCGTCGCGGCAAGGCGATCGAGGACCCGCTCCATGTCGCGCTCGAGATAGAACTCGTCGATGTCCACCTGCCACAGGTAGTCGCCGGTCGCCCGTCGCGCATAGGCGCGGCTCTGCTCGTGCTTCTCGCCCGGCCAGAAGCCGTCGGGATGCCCGTCGTCCTCGGCCGTCACCACGGTGAGCTTGCCCTCGGGATCCTCCTCGGCCGCCATCCGCCGCAGGACGTCGAGCGTCCCGTCCCGCGAGTGGCCGTCCGCGGTCGCGATGTTGACCGCGCCCGGCGCCGCGCCCTCGACGACGATGATCTCGTGGGCGAACGGGTACAGCGAGCGGATCGCGTGGGCGGTGAACGGCTCGCCGTTGAGGACGATGATCCCGAACGTGACGCGCGGCCGGGCGGTCATCCGGCGCTCGCCGGCCCCGCCTCGACGAGCGTCCGGCTGAGGAAGGTCAGGTTCCAGCTGTCGACCGCGACGAGGGCGTAGCCCGCGCGGCGCACGCGGCGCACGGTGCGCCAGAACGCCAACGGCTTCACGGGCTGGTCGATCTCCATGCACACGACGGTGGGTCGGATCCCACGCTCGAGCATCGACCGTACCACCTCGTGCTCGGCGCCCTCGATGTCCAGCTTGAGGAGGTCGATCCGCTCGGTGCCCAGCTCGCCCATGAGGCGTCGGGAGGCTCCGGCACGGCGCGTCGAAGTACGTCTTCGTGTGCTGCAGGTTGACGACGGAGTGGGACACGTGGGCCGGGTTGCGGGGGGCGAAGAACCGGAGCGTGGTGTCCTCGGACCACAGGCCGACCGGCGAGGAAGTGGAACCGCGGCTCGTCGGCGGCGACGGCCGCCACGTGCGCGACGGCGCGCGGCGTCGGGTCGAAGGCGAACACGGCGCACCCGAACCGCTCGATCAGCCCGAGGTCGAACGTGATGTCCTCGCCGACGCCGGCGCAGTAGCAGGTCCAGTCCGACCGGATCGCCCCGGTCGGCACGATCCAGCCGCCATAGCCGCTGCCGATCTTCTCGAGACCCAGCGTTGCCGGCGCCGCCGTGGGCCGCAGCAGCACCCGCCGAAGGCCCCGCACCGCTGCCCGGTCGGCCCGCCGACGCCACGACCGGAGCCGCTTGCGCATCACCGGGTCGACCTTGCGGCCTCCGCGCTCGGCGACCCCACGCGCTGGTAGGCGAACCCGAGCTCGCGCATCGCCTCGGGGTCGAGGAGTCGCCGGCCGTCGACGATCGACGCACCGGCCATGACGCGTTCGCGCATGGGCCCAGTCGAGCTCGCGGAACTCGGGCCACTCCGTCGCGATCACCGCGACGTCGGCGCCTTCGAGCGCCTCGAACGCGGTGTCACGCACGTGGAGGCCCGGGACCGCCGCGGACGCGCGCTGTCCCGCCGCCGGGTCGTACGCGTGGACGACCGCGTCGTGATCGACGAGCCACCGGGCGAGCGCCACCGCCGGCGACGAGCGGATGTCGTCCGTGCCCGCCTTGAACGCGAGGCCGAGGAGCGCGATCCGGCGTCCCGCGACGCCACCGACGATGCCGGCGATCCGCTCGGCGAACTGTCGCTGGTGCGCCTGGTTGGCCTCGGCCGCGGCGGACGTGACGTGCATGTCGAGGCCGCGCTCGTTGCCCGAGATGGCGATCGTCGCGAGCTCCTTCGGGAGGCAGCTGCCGCCGAAGCCGAAGCTCGGGTTGAAGAACGAGCTGCCGATCCGGGGATCGAGGCCGATGCCCTGGAGCACGGGGCCCGCGTCGGCGCCGGCGCGCTCGGCGAGGCCGGCGATCTCGTTGGCGAACGAGATCTTCAGCGCGAGGTACGCGTTGGCCCCGTTCTTGATCAGCTCCGACTCCTCGAGGGTGACCACGAGCAGCGGGGCATCGAACGCGCCGAACAGCGCGACGAGCTCGTCGCGCGCGGCCGGGTCCGCATCCGCGCGGCACCCGATGACGACGCGGCTCGGCCGGCGGAAGTCGGCCAGCGCGGCGCCCTGGCGGAGGAACTCGGGGACCGTGAAGAACCGCGTCGTGTCGAGGATCCCGCCGTCGCGCAGGAGCCGCTCGCAGGTCCCGACCGGCAGGGTGCTGCGCACGACCACGGTCGGCGCGGTCGCCCGTCCGACAAGCTCCCGCAGGACGAGCTCGACCGCGCTGGTGTCCGCATGCCCGCGATCGTCGATGGGGGTCCCCACGCAGATGAGGACGATCGGTGCACGGGTCGCTGACGCGCGGTCGAGGATGGACAACGTGCCGGCGGCGAGCGCCGCGGTGAGGGCGTCCTGGACGCCAGCCTCGGTGAACGGCACCTCGCCGCGGTGGAGCGCCGCAAGGCGGTCGGGATCGGTCTCGACGAGCTCGACGTCGTGGCCCATCGCCGCGAACCCGACGGCGCTGACGAGGCCGACGTACCCGGCGCCGACGACGGCGATCGACCGCCGCGACGTGGCACGGGGTTCAACCATCCGGCCGAGCGTAGCACGCGACAACGCCCCGTCCGAGGCGCCCACGGAGCCCACCGGCGACCGGCACAATGGGACCGGCGGCGAGCCGCCGCGAGCGGGCGCGCACCCGTTGGCGCACAGGGAATGGCACCGGATGGCGAGCATGTCCCCCGATCGACCCGCGACCGAGGCCCAGGCCGGCCGATGCCGTCCGGCCGCCGCGGATCTCGGTCGTGATGGCGGTCCTCAACGGCGAGGCCGGGCTGCGTCGGGCGCTCGACAGCATCGTCGGCCAGACGTACCCCGAGGTCGAGGTCGTCGTGATGGACGGCGGGTCCACCGACGGGATCGCTCGACATCCTGCGCAGCTATGGCGCGCGGATCGCCCACTGGGAGACGGGCCGGGACACGGGGGTGTTCAACGCCTGGAACAAGGCGCTCGACCACGTCACCGGTGACTGGGTCTGCTTCCTCGGCGCGGACGACTGGTACGCCGGGCCCGACGTGATGGCCCGGGTCGCGGCGCAGATCACCGAGGACGAAGGCGCGCACGACGTCTACTACGGGCACATGGACCGGCATCTCCCGGGAGGCCGGATCTCCCATGCCCGCGAGCGTCGCTGGAGCCGCGAGCGCCGCAAGCGGTTCCGGCGCGGCGTGATGTTCCCCCACCCCGCCAGCTTCACCAGCCGCGCCCAGTTCGACGCGGTCGGCCACTTCGACGAGAGCTTCGCGATCGCCGGCGACTTCGAGCACCTGCTCCGGATCCTCAAGCGCGGCTCGCGCGCCAGGTTCATGGACATCCTCGTCGTGAACATGACGGCGGGCGGCATCTCGCAGCAGCCCTCGAACCGGATGCGCATCGCGCGCGAGGTCTACCGGGCGCGGTACCGGAACGGCGTCGTGACGACGCCCGCGTGGCGGTCGCCCGGCTACTACCGGTCGCTCGCGCGGACCTGGGTCACGTACCGCCTCAAGCCGACGGTCCGAGGGATCACCGCCGCGCTGCCGCGTCCCCGGTAGCGCGCACGCGAGGTCGCGGCGCCGCCCGGCTCAGGCCGTCGGTCGTGCCACCGGCGTCGCCGCCGGGTCCTCGCGGCTCGGGCTCCTCGCCGGACAGCTCGCGCAGGCGGGCGATCCGGTCGGCGGTGGACGGGTGGGTGTCGAACCAGCCGCGGCCGCCGTCGCTCGGGTCGCGCACCGGGTTCACGATCCACAGGTGCTGGGTGCCCCGGTTCGAGTGCGGCAGCTCGTGCCCCGACCGCTCGAGCGTCGCGAGCGCCGAGGCCAGGCCCGGACGGGTTCCGGGTGAGCGCCACGGACGTCGCGTCGGCGAGGTACTCGCGGTCGCGGGACACGGCCGCCTGGACCGCCCGCGCGGCGAGCGGCGCGAACAGCTTGAGCGCACCGGCGAACGCGAGCGCCACGACCGAGAGGGCGATCCACATCGCGATGCCGACGAGCAGCTCGCTCAGGGAATCGGCGTCGAACGACGGGTGCTGGACCATCTCGAGGACCGCCTCGAAGAAGACGTCGGTCAGGATCACGACCGCGCCGACCATCAGCGCCACCAGCAGGCCGTGGCGCGAGTCGAGGTTCGCCACATGGGCCATCTCGTGGGCGACGACGCCCTGGAGCTCCTCGCGGTCGAGCTGCTCGAGCAGGCCGCTCGTGACGGCGATCGAGGCGTGGGTCGAGTCGCGCCCGACGGCGAACGCGTTCGGCGCGGCGGCCTCGATGACGTACACCTCCGGCGTGGGCAGGTTCGCGGCGGTCGCCATCTCGGCGACGACGTTGCGCAGCTGCGCATCGCGCCCCGAAGTGCCCGCCTTCGACGCCTTCGAGATGTCGAGGATGAACGAGTCGCCGCGGCGCATCGCGAACAGCGTCGCCCCGCTGGTGACGAACACGGAGATGGCGGCGAACACGAGCCCCGCCAGGACGGGCTGGGCGAAGAACAGCCCGACCGCGGCGCCGATGAGGAACCCGGTGATCGCGAGGATCTCGAACAGGACCGCGACCAGCATGATCGAGCTCACCCGGTTGCCCGCGATCTGCTGGTAGAAGGTGCGCTTGCCGGTCGCGCCGTAGCGCAGCCGCACGAAGCCCGCGCCCAGCACCGGCGTGAGGCAGATGAGCGCGAGCGCCCCGGTCGCGACCTCGCGCACGCCGACGCGCTGCGCGGACACCGTCCCCAGCGCCGCCGACGCCGCCGCGAGCACCGCCGCGACCATGAGCAGCGCGAACGGGACGAGCGCGAGTGCGGCGGATGGACCGGTCCAGCGCCGGCTGCGGGCGAACGCCGGGGCGAGCAGCAGGCCGAGGATCGCGACGACGAATGCGGCGATGGCCAGCGTGCCGACGAGGCCCGCGGGGACGGCCAGCGGCTCGATCATCGGGGCGGCGCAGGCATCGAGAGCGGCCGGTCCGGTGTCCTACTCGCCGCCGAAGATGCGGGCGAGCTCGAACGGGACGCTGGTCTCGAGCTGGTCGTAGCGGCACTCGGCGGGCGGCTTGTCCGGCCGCCAGCGGCGGAACGTCGTCCCGTGGCGGAACCGGTCGCCCTGGAGGTGGTCGTAGGCGACCTCGACCACGCGCTCCGCCCGCAGCGGCTCCCACGACAGGTCCTTGCCGCGGTTCCAGCGGCTCGTCGCACCGGGGAGGCGCTGCCCGGACGCGTCGGCTGCGCCGGCTGCCGCCCATTGGGCCCACTCGCCCCACGGGTGGCCATCGAGCGCGTTCGCCCGCAGCGGCTCCAGCTCCTCGGCGAGCGCGGCCCGCTTGTCCCACGTGAACGAGCTGGTGACGCCCACGTGGTGGAGATCGCCCTCGTCATCGAACAGGCCCAGCAGCAGGCTGCCGACGTGGGTGCCCGGCCCGTTCTTGTGCCACCGGAACCCGGCGACGACGCAGTCGGCGGTTCGCTCGTGCTTGATCTTGAGCATCGCGCGCTTGCCCGGCAGGTACGCGCCGTCCAGCCGCTTGGCGACGACGCCGTCCAGGCCGGCGCCCTCGAACCGGTCGAACCAGTCCGCGGCGAGGGCTCGGTCCCGGGTCGCGGGGGTCAGGTGGATGGGTGGCTCGGCACCCCCGAGGACCTGCTCCAGCCGCGCCCGGCGCTCGCCCTGCGGCACGTCGCGGAGGTCCTCGTCGTCGAGCGCGAGCAGGTCCCATGCGACGAAGCTCGCCGGGCTCTCCTCGGCGAGCATCTTCACCCGTGACGCGGCCGGGTGGATGCGGAGCAGGAGCGCCTCGAACTGGAGCGCGCCGTCGCCGGCGATCACGACCTCGCCGTCGAGCACGCATCGCTCCGGCAGGTTCGCCTTGAGCGGCTCGGCGAGCTCGGGGAAGTAGCGATCGAGCGGCTTCAGGTCGCGGCTCTGGATGTACAGCTCGTCGCCGTCGCGGAACACGAGCGCCCGGAACCCGTCCCACTTGGGCTCGAACAGCCAGCCCTCGTCCGCGGGCAGCCCGGAGCTCGCCTTGGCCAGCATCGGCTCCACGGGTGGTTCGAACGGGAGTCGCATGGCCCGCACGATACCGCGCCGGGAACCACGGCCATCGCGTTGCGGGACAACCCCGAACCGCGGCTGCGGGCCGGCGGCGCACGATCCGACGCGGGGTGACGCCGGCACCCGCGACCATTGATGGCGCAGGAACCGGTGGCACTACCGGGGCGTCCTCCCCGAGCCGCGAGGGCGGCGCCCGGGCGTGCGCTGGCGCGCCGACACGGAGGTGAACGCCATGGGGGCGATCGATCGGCGGACCGGCGGGTTCCGCGTCATCCAGGTCCTGGCGGTGCTGCTCGTGGGGCTCGTCGTCGTCGCGTGCGGGGGCGCGAGCTCGCAGGTCCTCAGCACGGTCGGGTCGTCGGTCGGCAGCGCGCCGCTGCCGGAGGCCTCCGCGGCCGCGTCGGCGGGCGTCGCACAGGCGCCAGGCGTCGACGGCTCCGGCCAGGTGCCCGACCGGACGGGCTCCGGGGAAGCGCCGCTGTCCGCGCCTCGCGACGACCTCAAGATCGTCTACACCGGCTCGCTCCAGCTCGTCGTCGACGACCTCACGGCCGCCCTGGCCAGGGCGAAGACGGCCGTGCTCGCGACCGGCGGCTACGTCGGGGCGTCGCAGGAGTCGAACGACGGCGACAACTCTGTGGCGACCATCACCTACCGCATCCCGGCGACCCGCTGGGAGGACGCGATCGGCGACCTCCGCGGCCTCGCGACGAAGGTCGTCGCCGAGCAGACGCAGGCGACGGAGGTCGGCGGCCAGCTCGTCGACCTCGAGGCGCGGATCCGCAACCTGCGGGCGAGCGAGGCGTCGCTCCAGGCGATCGCGGAGGGCGCGGGCAAGATCAGCGACCTGCTCGAGGTCGAGGCGCAGCTGACCGCGGTCCGCGGCCAGATCGAGCAGCTCGAGGGCCAGCGGGCGCAGCTCCAGGACCAGGTCGCCTACGGGACGCTCGTGACGACCTACGGGCTCGAGGTGATCCAGGTCCAGGAGCAGGCGCAGGGCTGGGACCCGAAGCAGGACGTCGACGGCGCGTTCGCGACGCTCATCGGCGCCGGCCAGGCGATCGTCACGGGCCTGATCTGGTTCACGATCGTGTGGCTGCCGGTCATCGCGGTGCTCGTGGCCGTCGCGCTTGTCGGCCGCTGGATCTTCCGCCGGTTCGTGCCGGCGGGCGGTGGCAGCGGATCCGGGGCGGTGCCGGGCTGGGGCGAGGGGCCCGGCGGCAGCTGACCGGATGCGCGCCTAGCTCGAGGGCGTCCAGCCCTCGAGCGCGGCGCGGGCGCGGGCCCGGGTGAGGTTCCAGGCCGGCCAGCCCTGCACGGACGGGTCGGCCCGGAGCGCCGCGCGACGCCCCTCGAGGAACGCGTTGACGGCCGGCGGGCCTCGATGGGCAGCTGCGGGTAGGCGGCCACGATGCCGGGCACCGCCTCGTCGCCGAGCGTCGCGAGATAGCCCGCGTCGAGACCCGTCCGGCCACCGTCGGGGACGATCGCCGGGTTGACGGCGCGCTCCAGGTTGCGGTCCGTGACGAACGCCTGCGGCCCGACCACGTTCATGGCGCCGATCGTGACGAGCACGAGGATGCCCAGCGCGTGGAGCGTCCAGCGCGTCATCCGGGCGAGCACCAGCCACGCGGCGATGCCGAGCGCGACCGCGAGCCACAGGATCGCGACGACGACCACGAACCGGAGCTCGGTCCAGCCATAGGCGTCCTGGTAGAGCCGGAGCCGCACGAACGCGGACCACAGGACCACGCCCGTCAGCGCCGAGCAGCGCCAGCGACGCGGCCAGCTGCGCGCGCCCGCGCCGCGCGACGGCAAGCTCCAGCGCGACGACCAGCGTCCCGGCCAGCACCGCGACGGCAACCAGCTCGAAGAACCCGCGCCGCGCGTAGTCCGAGTACGTGAGGCCGGCGACCGACAGCGTGTCGCGGCCGCCGAACAGGTAGGCGAGCTGGAGCACGACGAAGGCGGCGAACAGCGCGACGACCAGCCACAGGACCGTCGACGCCTCGATCGAGCCGAGCCGCAGCGGCTGCCGCATCTGGGCCGCGTTCGCCGCGCCCAGCGAGCCGCCCGTCCACCATGGCGGGGGCGGCGGGCCGTCGGCCGGCGGGGTGGGCCGATCGGGCATGCCGGCGCCGACGCCCGCGGCCGATCCGCCCGGGACGAGGGCGGGAGCGCGCCGGCGGCGATGGCCAGCAGCCCGGCCATGCCCCAGGCCACGACGCCCACCCACAGCGTGCGATCGACGACGTTCCGAGATCGAGGTCGAGGCGCCAGCTGAGGGTCGAGCGGGCGAGCTCCGCGAACACGGCGTCGGCGGACGCGAACAGGAGCGCGAACAGGGCGACCACCGGCACCGCGAGGAGGAGCCCGCGCAGGACCGGGGTCGCGCGCCGGGCGCCGGCGGTGAGGCGCGCCCGCGTCGCGCCGGGGTCCCCGTCGCAGCCGGTCGGGCGGGGCGTGCGGCACCGAGCGTCGGGATGGCGCCCGTGATCGCCCCGACGACGAGACCCGTCGCCATCGTCAGGATCGCGGGCACCAGGCCGCGGGTGATCCGCGCGCCGGCAAGACACGCGATGGTGCCCGCCGTCAGGATGCCGGCGAGCAGCAGGTCGGCGGTGACGAGCCAGTCGTCGGTGCGGATCCCGGGCATCGCCGCGAACGCGAGCGCGGCAACGGGAAGCCAGGCGTCGACGGGGTCCATGCGCCGCAGCCCGGCCTGGCCGGCGACGACGGCCGCCGCGATGAGCGCGGCCGCGACGACGAGCACGGCATTCACGCCGGCCGCGACACCGGGCACGAGGATATCGACGAGCACCCCGACGGCGAGCGCGGCAAGCACGATGCGGCGGGCGGTCGAGGGCTGGATCGACGTGGTCGGCATCGGTGTCTCCGGCGGGGTGTTCGGGCCGGCGCGCGGCGCGAGCGGCGGGACGGCGGGTCGGAGACGCGCGGGGGCCCGGCCTGTGTTGCGCGGCACGGACATGGCAGGATCGTCGGG
>CAVXNF010000019.1:0-33011 GCA_963763075.1 uncultured Chloroflexia bacterium
CGGCGATGGCCATGCCGGCGAGCACGAGGTACCCGAACGTCATCGCGCCCGCGTGCGCGCCGATCCCGTCGCCGGGCACGATCGACGTGCCGGCGGCGAACCCGACCTGGAGCAGCACCCCGACGATCGCGCCATAGGTGAAGGTCGTCAGGGCGAGCGCGAGGCCCAGCCGCGGGAGCGACCGCTCGCCCGCGAGGTACGTCCGCCACGTCCACACGAGCAGCCACAGGATGACCACGAGGAGCACGACGCCGGCGATGGCCCGGAACGGGAAGCTGCCCGTGTAGAACGCGACCACGTAGACCGGGACCGTGATCCCGAGCGCGATCGCGAGTCGGGTGTCGGTTGCCCGGTAGACGAGGAACGTCGTGGCGACGATCGCCAGCGTGAGCCACCCGACGGTGCCGGAGTGGACGTGCGTCAGCACCTGGTTGCGGTCGAACTCGACCGCGTCGAGCCCGTTGAGGATCCCGATCGCGATCGTGACCAGGAACACGCCCATCGCGACGAGATACAGCGATCGTGCGGTCGCCGCCCACGGCGCCACGCCAGCCGATCCGGCCATGCCCACCTCCCTCGGGGACCGCGCTGCCTCGGATCCCCCGGCAGCTTGGGACGCGGTCTGCGGCGCAATGATGCGATGCGTGTCAACCCGCCGTTGCGTGACGACGCGCGGCGACGCCGTGGAGCGGCTGCTAGAGTCGAGGCGATGGTGATCGAGATCCGGCAGCTGGGGCCCGACGACGCGGAGGCGGCCGTCGAGGTGACGAGCGCGGCGTTCCTCGAGCGGCCCGATCGGGCCGGCGTGGCTGCGCTCGTCCGCGAGGGCTGGGATCCGGCCCGGTCATGGCTCGCCTGGGATGGCGCACGGGCCTGCGGGACCTTCCGCTCGTTCGGGACGGAGCTCACGCTCCCGGGCTTCGCCCGGGTGCCCGCGGCGGCCGTCGCGGCGGTCACCGTGCTGCCGACGCACCGGCGGCGCGGGATCCTGACCCAGCTCGCCGAGGCCGAGCACCGGGCGGCGCTCGGGCGCGGCGACATGCTCGCGATCCTGTACTGCTCCGAGTTCGGGATCTACGGGCGCTACGGCTACGGGCCGTCGACCCGCTTCGGGACGTGGACGATCGACGTCCGGTCCACCCAGCGTCGTGCCGGCGACGGGCGACGAGGGGACCGTCGAGTACGCGGAGCCGGGCGAGGCGACCAAGGCGCAGATCCGCGACGTGTTCGAGGCCTGGCGCCCGACCCAGGTGTCCGAGATCCGCCGGCGCGACATGGGCTGGGAGTTCCGGCTCGGCCTCCGGCCCGAGCCCTGGGGCGATGGCTGGAAGGGCTTCCTCGTCCTGCACCGCGACGCCGATGGGCGGATCGACGGGTTCCTGCGCTTCACGGCGTCAGCCAAGGAGCACGGCCAGCTGCCGGGCTCCGAGATCGCGGTCCAGGAGCTCGTCGGGCTCGACGACGCCGCCGAGACCGCGCTCTGGCGCTTCGTGACCTCCATCGACCTCGTCGCGCAGGTCAGGGCCGAGGGTCGTCCGGTCGCCGACCGGCTGCCGTGGCGCGTGACGAACCCCCGCGCCGCGACCCTGTCCAACGTGTCGGATGGTCTCTGGGTCCGCCTGCTGGACGTCCGCGCGGCGCTCGCCGCCCGCACCTACGAGCGCGACGCGAGCCTCGTCCTCGAGGTCGTGGACCCGCTCGCCCCGGGTGGCACGCACCGGCTCCTGCTGGACGCGACCGCCGACGGCGCCACCTGCACCCCGACCGATCGATCGCCCGACCTGACGCTGCCCGTCGCCGCGCTCGGGTCGGTGTTCCTCGGCGCACATGATCTGCGCGACGTGGTCATCCGCACGGGAGTCGACGAGCACACGCCCGGCACCCTCGCCACGGCCGCCGCCGCGTTCCGGACCGCTCGCGAGCCCTGGTGCTCGTCCTTCTTCTAGGAGACCGTGACGATGGCTCGTGACACCACCCCCGACGCGCAGGCCGGCGACGATCCGGGCGCCACCGATGGCGCGGCGGCCGACCTCTCGCCGGTCGTGGAGTCCACCGCCGACGCCGGCCGCCGCGAGCGGGCGCGCCTGTCGCGCCGCGTGCTCGGGCAGCATCAGCCCGCCGCGGACCGGCCGGATCCCATCGCGATCCTCGAGCAGCAGGGGACGACCCGCATCCAGGAGCTGCTGCCGATCCGCTACGGGCGCATGGCCGTGTCGCCGTTCACGTTCTACCGCGGCGCGGCCGCGGTCATGGCCGCCGACCTCAGCAGCGCGCCCCAGACCAGGCTCCGTGCCCAGCTGTGCGGGGACGCGCACCTGTCCAACTTCGGGATCTACCGGTCGCCGGAACGGTCGCTCGTGTTCGACCTCAACGACTTCGACGAGACCCTCGCCGGGCCGTTCGAGTGGGACGCGAAGCGGCTCGCCGCAAGCTTCATCGTCGCCGGCCGGTCGCTCGGCTGGCCGCGGTCCCAAGGGCACCGCGCGCTGCTCTACGCGATGGGCTCGTACCGGCTCCGGATGGGCGAGTACGCCCGGGCCGGGGCGCTCGAGACGTGGTACTCGCGGATCACGATCGACGACCTGATCTCGATCCTGCCCCACGAGGCACCCGGCATCGAGCGGATCCGGAAGCTCGCCGTCAAGCGCGACAACCTCGGCGCGCTCAACAAGCTGACGACGGTCGTCGACGGGCGGCGGCAGCTCAAGAGCCTGCCGCCCCTCCTCGAGCGGCTGCCGGTGGATGACCAGCAGGAGCTCGTGCATGGCCTGTTCCGGCAGTACCGCCGGAGCCTCGCCCCCGAGCGGCGCGTGCTGATCGATCGCTACCGGTTCGTCGACATCGCGCACAAGGTCGTCGGCGTGGGCAGCGTCGGCACCCGCTGCTGGGTGCTGTACTTCGAGGGACCGGGCGGCGACCCGCTGTTCCTCCAGGCGAAGGAGGCGACGGCCTCGGTCCTCGAGCCGTACCTCGGGCGTCCGGCCCAGAAGCACCATGGCCAGCGCGTCGTCCTCGGCCAGAAGCTGATGCAGGCCGCGAGCGACGTGTTCCTGGGCTGGATGACCGGACCCCTCGGGCCGCACTACTACTGGCGCCAGCTGTGGGACGCGAAGATCTCGGCCGACCTCGAGACGATGAAGCCGGCCGGGTTGCTCTCGTACGCCCGCGTGTGCGGCTGGGCGCTCGCGCGCGCCCACGCCCGCTCCGGCAACCCGGCGGCGATCGCCGCGTACCTGGGGACGAGCGGCCGCTTCGAGCGGGCGATGCTCGAGTTCTCGGAGGCCTACGCGGACCAGACCGAGCAGGACTACGCGGCGCTGCGGGCCGCGATCGACAGCGGCCGCATCCAGGCGTCGACCGGGATCTGACGGCTCGCCGCACGGCCGCGGCGCGGGCGTTGGTCAGGAGGCGCCGCCGGCGTCGGGCGAGGAGGCGGCGCGCATCGCCGCCCGGGCCTCGCGCTTCTCGCGCTGGCGCTGGAGGAACAGCGCGAGGTAGCCCACCGGGATCGGCAGGAACCACGACATCCCGCGGAACAGCATCACGCCGGCGCCGATGGCGTCGTTCCAGGCCGGGTCGCCCACGTAGCTCGAGAAGAAGCTGATGTACAGCAGCTCCGGCAGGCCCGCGCCGCCCGGCGCGATCGGGAGCAGCGTGATGACCATGACGGCCGCGTAGACCGCCAGCACGATCTCGGGCGGGATGACGTCCGCGGGCACGCCGACCGCGCGCAGCGAGACCAGCAGCAGGACGTAGCCCATCGAACGCGCCAGCAGCTGCGAGAGCCCGGTCGGCACGAGCCGGTCGAGGAGCATCGCCCGCGCGGCCTCGCGGAAGCCCATCAGCCGGTCGGTGAGGTCCTCGGGCTCCGGCCGCTTCATCCGCCGCGCGACGGCGTCGGTGGCGCGGGTCGCGAACGCCCCGACCCGCCGGGCGAACGCCTCCGAGCGCATGATCCAGACGCCGACCATGACGCCCAGCGCGACCGGCAGCGCGATCGCGACCGCGAGCAGGAAGCCCCAGGTGGGGATGGCCCCGGTCAGCGTGAGCAGGAGCACCGCGAGCGCGGGCAGGATGAGCTTGCTCGCCTGGGTCGCGAGGCCGTTGATCGTGAGCCCCAGCGCCGCGCGGTCGACGCTGATGCCCCAGCCCCGGAACAGCCGGAACCCGAACGCCATCTTGATCGGGCCCGGGACCGTGGAGCCGACGGCGGCCATGGACAGGAAGGTCACCGTGCCCCGGATGATGCCGAGCTCGGGCAGGACCGCGTTGAGGGCCATGCCCTCGGTGAACCAGGCCGCGATGCCCACGACGAACACGACGGCCAGCCACTCGGGTGGCGCCGCCCGGAACGCGTCGAGCACGGCGCCGTAGTCGACGATCCGGGGCAGCAGGATCCCGAACACGACGTACAGGTACGCGCCGACGAGCACGATCCGGAGGATGCTGTTGCGGCGCGCGTGGGCCCGGTCCTCCTTCGACGCCGCCTCGGGCTGCTCCGGCGGGAACGCCGCCGCCGCCGTCATCCGGTCGTCGTCGCTCATCGGGCGTCCGTCGAGTCGGCCCGCGCGGCGTCCGCCGGCAGGGACTCGGCCACCGCGCGCGGCGGGACCGGTGCGTCGAGCACGGCCGCCTTCGCCGGGTCACCGCTCCAGTTGAGGGCGTCGTCGTGATCCCGGCCGCTCGCCCGGCGGAAGACATAGCGCACCGAGCGCCAGGCGGCCGCCGTCACCGGCAGCGCCAGCACGGCGCCCAGGATGCCCAGCAGCGCCACGCCCGGCGACGACGAGGAACAGCACGAGCGCCGGGTGGAACGAGAACGCGCCGCCCTCGATCTTGGGCACGAGGATCTGGCCCTCGGTGAACATCAGGATCATGTACAGGACGATGGTCGCCGCGACGGCCTCGACCGAGAACGTCATCGCGATGATCACCGCCGGGATGGCGGCGATCCAGGGCCCGAAGTTGGGGATGAACTCCGACACCGCCGCGATCACCGCGAGCAGCAGCGCGAACTCCGCGAACCGGGGCTCGAAGATGCTGAGCACGTTGATCCCGATGAACGTCATCACGCCCAGGATCGCGGCCACGATCGCCTCGGCGCGGATGTACGTCCCGAAGCTGTTGAGCGTGATGCCCATCACCGTGAGCACGTCGTCGCGCCAGCGCGGCGGCAGGACCTCGCGCACCTGGCGCCCGAGCGCGGGGCGGCCCGCGAGCACGAAGAACAGGAAGAACGGCAGCGTGATCAGCGTGAAGAACGAGCCCAGCAGCGCCACGACCCCCGCGAGGATCGGCTGGAACAGCGCCGTGATGTCGAGGTCGGCGACGGCCGTCTCCATGTTCTGGACCAGGCGCAGGACGTCTTCCTGGATCGCCGCCGGCAGCCCGAGCGAGACGATCCAGCCCTCCAGCTGCGCGAACGCGTCGGGGAGTCCGAGGAGGAACGCCGCGGCCTGCTCGGCGAGCGTGCCGAGGAACAGGAACGCGAACGCGCCGACGACGAGCGCGGCCAGCAGCATCGCGAGGAGCGTGCCCAGCCCGCGCGGCACCCGGCGCGCCGCGAGCCACGTCACCAGCGGGTCGAGGATGTAGGCGACCAGGAGGCCGATGACGAACACCGGCAGCGCCTCGGCCACGAGGAGCAGGAGCACGCCCGCCGCGACGATCGCGGCCCCGGCGACGACCGCGGCCGCCGTCGGGACGCGGAACGTCGGGAACGGCGCGTCCGGCCGCGGCGCCGCGCTCACGCGACGGCCCCGTCGAGCTGCTCGTCGGCGAGCCGCGCCGTCTCGGTCCACTGGAACACGAAGGCCAGCCCACCGCCGACGAGCCAGGCGATCATCGCGAGCGGATCGCCGCGCAGGACGCCGACGGGGCCGACGCCGCGCAGCCCGGCCGGCTCCACGGCGCCGACGAGCACGAGCGCGCCCGCGATCGCGATCGCCGCCCCGCCCCAGGCCGTGAGCGCGGCGACGAGGAGCCGCGGCCCGTCCGCGTAGATCGCGAGGATGGCGAGGGCCGCAGCGGCGACCGCGCCGCCCGCGGACGTCAGCAGCCCCGGCTCGAGCCCGAGGGCGACGAGCAGCCCGCTGCCGACCCAGTACCCGACGCTCAGGGCGAGGATGACGACCGCGATCCGGAACGCGAGGCCGGCGACGACCGCGAGCATGACGCCCAGCCCGATCCCGACGATCCAGCCGAGGATGGTCGTGAACATCCCCTCGGCGAACACGATCGCGACCAGCTCCGCGCCGAGCAGGAAGCCGACGATCGCGCCCCACACGGGCAGCAGCAGGTAGAAGACCCGCGTGCCGTATGCCGCGACGAGCGTCCCGAGGGCGATGCCGGCGACCCCGAGAACGATTCCGCCCATGCTCCTCCTCCGCGCCGTGACGGACGGCGCCCCGGATGATCGCATACGCCGACGCGTGTCAGCCCGCACGATCGGCGGCTGTCGTTGACGTATCGGCCGGTAATTCCGATAATTCCACTCGGGATTAGCGAGCGACCCGATTCCCGCGGTCGCGACGGTCCCGACCGGACGCCCCGACCCCCGGACGCAAAGGCAGGGGGCTTCCGCACCACGGCCTCGATCGGAGCAGCGAATGACATCCACCCGCGACCTCGTCAAGGACGAGCGCGACCAGTTCGCCTTCCATGACGACATCGTCTACCTGAAGGAGACGAAGCGCGGCCTCACCCGCGAGACGGTCGAGGAGATCAGCGGGTTCAAGAACGAGCCGGCGTGGATGCTCGAGTTCCGCCTCCGTGCCTACGACCACTTCCTCAAGCGGAAGATGCCCAGCTGGGGCGGCCGCCTCGACGACATCGACTTCGACAAGATCGTCTACTACCGGAAGCCGTCCGAGCGCGAGGAGAAGTCCTGGGACGACGTCCCGGAGCAGATCAAGGCGACGTTCGAGAAGCTGGGCATCCCGGAGGCGGAGCGCAAGTTCCTCGCCGGCGTCGGCGCCCAGTACGACTCCGAGGTCGTGTACCACTCGGTGCGCGAGGAGCTGACCAAGATCGGCGTCGTGTTCATGGGCACCGACCAGGCGCTCAAGGAGTACCCGGAGATCTTCCGGCAGCACTTCGGCACGGTCGTCCCGCCCGAGGACAACAAGTTCGCCGCGCTCAACAGCGCCGTGTGGTCGGGCGGCTCGTTCGTCTACGTCCCCAAGGGCGTGGAGGTCCCGCTGCCGCTCCAGGCCTACTTCCGGATCAACGGCGAGAACACGGGCCAGTTCGAGCGGACGCTGATCGTCGTCGACGAGGGCGCCAAGGTCCACTACATCGAGGGCTGCACCGCCCCGATCTACGCGACCGACTCCCTCCACGCCGCGGTCGTCGAGGTCGTCGCGCTGCCCGGCTCGAACGTCCGCTACACGACCATCCAGAACTGGTCGAACGACGTCTACAACCTCGTCACCAAGCGCGCCCATGCGCACGAGCGGGCCCACGTCGAGTGGATCGACGCGAACACCGGCTCCCGCCTGACGATGAAGTACCCGGCGATCTACCTGCGCGGTGAAGGTGCGAGCGCAGACGTCATCTCGGTCGCGGTGGCGGGCAAGGGCCAGCACCAGGACACCGGGGCGAAAGCCGTCCACCTGGCGCCCAACACGACGTCCCGGATCGTGTCCAAGTCCGTGTCCAAGGACGGCGGCCGGGCGACGTACCGCGGCCAGCTCAAGGTCGCGCCGGGCGCGACCGGCGTGACGGCCTCCGTCCGCTGCGATGCGCTGATGCTCGACGACCAGAGCCGCTCCGACACGTACCCGTACATCGACATCCAGGAAGACGACACGACGATGACCCACGAGGCCACCGTCGGCAAGGTGTCCGCCGAGCAGGTCTTCTACCTGATGGCCCGCGGGCTGACCGAGAACGAGGCCACGAACCTCATCGTGCAGGGCTTCCTCGAGGTGTTCACCAAGGAGCTCCCGATGGAGTACGCGATCGAGTTCAACCGGCTCGTGAAGCTCGAGATGGAGGGGTCGCTCGGATGACGGAGGTCGCCGAAGCGTCGTCCCTGCCGCGGCCGGCCCGCGCGCCGCGCCGCTCGCCCACCGCGCTCCCCGTCACGTTCCTCGACCGGTCGTTCGTGGACGCGCTCGTCGCCGAGCGCGACGAGCCCGCGTGGCTGCGCGACGACCGGCTCGCCGCGCTCGAGCTGTTCGGCACGCTCGAGGTCGAGAGCAACCGCCTGTACACCCCGTACCTCGACCTCCGGGCCGCCCGGATCGAGGATGCGGCGCCGTACACCGCGGTCGCCGCGACAGCCCCGGTGACCGCCGCACTACCGGCCGACGTCGCCGCCCTGTTCGAGATCCGCGAGGAGGGCGTCGCGGCCGTCGCGCTGGACGAGGACGTCCGGGCTGCGGGTGTCCGTGTGCTGCCGCTCGCCGAGCTCGTGCGCACGGACGAGGCGTTCGCCCGCTCGTTGCTCGACGGCGGCTCGATCCTGCCTACCGACGAGAAGCTCGCCCAGCTGTCGCGCGCCGCGTGGTCGCAGGGCATCGTCGTCCATGTCCCCGCCAACGTCCGCGTGGAGCGGCCGATCGTCCTGCGCTGGGCCGTCGGGGCCGCGCGGACGCTCGTCGGGCGCACGTTCATCGTCCTCGACGAGGGCGCGCAGGCATCGGTAGTCGAGGAGCTCGTCGAGTCGGACGAGGTCGTCCCGGGTGCGTTCGGCCTGCTGTCCGCCACGACGGAGATCCGCCTCGGCACGAACGCGCGGCTCGCCATGGCCAGCCTCCAGGAGCTCGGCCCGGACCACGTCGCGTTCCAGCAGCGGCTGGCGCACATCGGCGAGGGTGCCGACCTCCGCTGGGCGCTGGCCCAGCTGGGGGCCCGCCTCGTCCGCTCACGGGTCGACAACGTGCTGGCCGGCGACCGGAGCACGGTCGAGCAGGTCGAGATCGTGTTCGGCATCGCGGACCAGCTCCACGACCTGACCTCGTTCACGCGCCACCAGGGCCGCGACACGACCGGGCAGCTGCTGGCCAAGGGCGTCCTCATGGACAACGCCCGCAGCTACATGAAGGGCCTGATCTCGATCGAGAAGACCGCGATCGGCACCGACAGCTATCTCGGCGAGTTCGGCATGAACCTGTCGAAGGACGTCCCGGGCCGTCGCGATCCCGAGCCTCGAGATCGACCAGCCCGACTGCCGGCGCGCGATGCACAGCTCGTCGGTCGGCCCGATCGACGAGTCGCAGCTGTTCTACCTCGAGAGCCGCGGCATCGCGCCCGACGAGGCGCGCAAGTTCATCGTGCTCGGCTTCCTCGAGCCGGTCGTCGTGCGGGTCCCGCTCGAGGACGCGCAGGACCGGCTCCGCGCGGCGCTCGAGGCGAAGTGGGACGCGGGCTTCGGTGCCGGGCAGGCCGGCGGCGGGACGGCCGCGGCCTGACGCCGACCGTCCCATCCGCCGCCGACCGCCCGCCTCGCCCGTCCACCGCCCGCTAGGATCTCGTCCGTGACGACACGCCGGATCGACCTGCTCGGGGTCGACGAGCTCGAGGACGGCGAGATGCGGATGGTGTGGGTCGACACCTCCGACCCCGTCGTCGTCATCCACAAGAACGGCGAGTTCAACGCGCTCCAGGGAACGTGCTCGCACGAGTACTACGAGCTCGATCGCGGCTTCCTCACCGCCGGCACGCTCACCTGCCCGCTGCACATGTCGCGCTTCGACCTGTCGGACGGCGAGGCGCTGGACCCGCCCGCCGAGCTGCCGCTCGCGGTGTACCCGGTCACGATCATCGACGGCCGGGTGACGATCGAGGTGCCCGAGGGTCCGCTGGAGCTCAACGAGGACGCGTGAGTGACCGTCTACCTCGAGACCGACCGGCTCGTCCTCCGGCAGCTGACGATGGACGACCTCGACGATATCGAGGCGCTCGACGCCGATCCCGCGGTCATGCGCTACATCAACGGCGGCCGCCCCACCCCGCGCGAGGAGCTGCGCACCGACTACCTCCCGTTCTGGCTCGCGTACTACGAGCGCGGCGACGCGTGGGGGTTCTGGGCGGCGATCGAGCGCGAGACCGGCGCGTTCCTCGGCTGGTTCCACCTCCGCCCGCTGGCGACCGACCCGCCCGACGAGCCCGAGCTCGGCTACCGGCTCAACCGCGCGGCCTGGGGACGCGGCCTCGCGACCGAGGGCTCGCGGGCGCTCATCGACGCGGCGTTCAAGCGCCACGGCGCCCGCCGGGTCCATGCCTCGACGATGAAGATCAACGAGGCGTCGTGGCGCGTGATGGAGAAGTCGGGGATGCGCTTCGTCCGGCTGTTCTTCGGGGAGTGGCCGGAGCGGATCCCGGGCGACGAGGAGGGCGACGTCGAGTACGCGATCACCCGCGAGGAGTGGGAGGCGGCCCGGGCCGCCGACGCGTCCGGCGCCTAGACGACCGGGCCGGCGGCCTGCTCGACGACCGCGTCGTGCCCCGGGTCGCTGCGGACCTGGAGGACGAGCGCGCCGAGGAGCACGAGCGCCCCGCCGGCCACCTGGACGGGAACCAGGGCCTCGCCCAGCCAGAGCGCCGCGAGCGCGACCCCGACGACCGGCTCGAGGAGCATCAGGATCCCCGTGCGCGTGCCGCCGATGAGCCGGATCGCGGTCAGGAACAGGAGCGACGACATCCCCGCGGCCACGATGCCGGCGAGGAGCAGCACCGGCCACGGGTCGAGCGAGCGCAGCGGCGCCGCGAGGCCGTCGCCCTGCCCGATGACGAGGGCGACGACCGTCGCCCCGACGAGCGAGACCCCGATGTTGACGAGCGTCGCGCCGTCCGCGGGCACCGACCGGTAGCCATGGCGGCTGACCGTGACGAACACGACCTGGGCGGCGGCCGCCGTGAGCCCGAGCACGACCCCGAGCGGCTGCACCGGGGCCGCGGCCGCCGGGTCGAAGTCCGCCGACGAGGACGAGCACCACGCCGAGCGTCGACAGGCCGAGCGCCGCGAGCCTGGAGGCGGTGATCCGCTCGTGGCCCATGGCGACGTCCACGACGACGACGCCCGGCCGGGTACGTGTAGAACAGCATCAGGGCGAGCGCGATCGGGATCAGGCCGAAGGCGCTGAACATCGCGAGGTTCAGGGTGAGGCCCATGCACGACGCGAGGAGCGAGCGCCAGGCGTCCGCGGTGAGACAGGGACCTCGATCGCCGCCATCGACTCGCCGACGCCGCGGCGCGCGACGAGCAGCGTGCCCACGAACAGGACGCCCAGCAGCGCCCGCCAGGCGACGAACGCGACGCCCTCGATGCCGTGCTCCGCGCCGAACCGGGCGAGCGGGCCGAGCATCCCGAACAGTCATCGCGGCGACCACCGCGGCGAGCGTGCCGGTGACGAACGTGCGATCGCGGGGCATGGCGAGCGATGGTACCGGGCACCGGGACGCGCTCCCGGACGATCACCGTGCCGCGCGGCGGCAGGAACCTGCAACGGGTCGCGCGCACGGCGAGGCGGCGCACGGAGGGTCGCCCCGGGCACGGTTGCGGGATGTCAGAGCAATCCGAGCTCCGCGCGACGAGTGACTCCATGCTCGCGGCGCTCACCCGTCTCCGCGACCTCGAGTCGCGCAAGCGGCTGGAGGTGGTCGGCACCGAGGCCTTCGCCCAGCTCGCCTTCGAGGTGCTGGAGAGCGCCCGGATCGTGCTGCGCTGGTCGGAGATCCAGCTGGGCCAGGCGAACGAGGCGCTGGTGGACGACAGCCCCTCGACGAGCGTCCCGCTGGGCGAGGTGCCCGCGCGCCGCCTCGACGTCGTCCTCGCCGAGTGGCGCCACGCGGAGATCGTCCTGTCGCAGACGCCGCCGGGATCACCCGACGCAGAGCGTGCCGCGGAGGACGTCGCGAGGCTGCGCCACGAGTACGGGATCCTCCAGGACCGCAAGCTCCAGGAGCAGGAAGCGGGCTGACCGAGGCTGGCGCGTCCCGCGCGGACGCCCGTCCGGGTCAGCCGGGACGCGACCGCCGACGCGACACCTCGTCGGCGAGCGACCGCAGGAGCCACGAGCCGGCATACGCGCCGAGCAGCCCGCCGAACACGGCCCCCAGGGCGATGAGCCCGATCACCGGGACCGGCGTCAGGGACACCGCCAGCTGGATCCCGAGCGCGCCGCCGATGAGGATGCCGACGAGCCCGGCGATCGACTCCGCGACGCCTTGCTTCGACACCGTCATCAGGTCGGCGGGGTCGTCGCTCGCGCGCCGCCAGCGGATGAGCCCGGGCAGGAGCGCGGCGAGGCCGACGCCCATGATCACGATGCCCAGCGCCGCGAGGGCGAACCCGAGCGACATCGATCCGTTCCCGCCGCGGTTCTCCCACGCGACGATCGCCAGCATCGCGGCGCGGTAGCCGGTGAGGAGGCTGGCCGCGGCCAGGACGAGCAGGACGTACGGGATCACGTGCACCAGCCGCACGCGCGACGAGGCGGGCGTGCGGTGCAGGACGAGGAAGGCGATCCCGCCGGAGAACAGGATGAGCATCACGCCGTCGCCCGCGCCGCCGAGGCCCGAGAAGGTGATCGGCTCGAAGCCGGCGCGGCCCGGCACCGTGCCCTCGGCCCACGGCATGAGGCCCGCGACCATCGTCACCAGGGCGCCGATCACCCACCACGATCCGCGCCGGCGTCAGGACGAGGAACCCGAGCCGGTTCTTCTCGGTCGTCGGCTGCCACTGCATCCAGTCCTGCATCTGGCTCATGCGCCGGGTGCCTCCCAGGCCGCCACGAGCCCGTCCCCGCCGATGCGGTACGTGCCCGCGTTCGCGCCGGGTCGCCCGAGCGAGAAGCGGTCGTCGCCGACCGGCGGCGCGCCGTCGAGTCGCCCGACGACGTGCGCGCCGATCGCCGGGCCGTGCTTGTAGCCGTGGTCCGGAACCGCCGCCGACGAGCCACACGTTCGCGAACGCCGGGTGGCGGTCGATGAGGAAGTGGCTGTCGGGCGTCATCTCGTACTGGCAGACGCGGGCGCTCGATCACCGGCTGGCGGGCGAGGTCGGGGAAGCGGCGCGCGGCGTACTCGCGGGCCACGCGCACGGCGTCCGGATCGACGAGCCGGTCGCCGTCGGTCGGGATCCCAGGCGGGTCCGAAGCGGTCCGGCGCGATCTTGAACCCGCCACCCTCGGCGGACGGCAGGCCGTAGAACGGGTGCGTCATGTCCACCCAGCACGGGATCGCCGCGTCCGTCCAGCGCTCGTCGCCGGGCGCCGGCCCGAGGTAGACGACGTCCTGCTTCGTGACGCTGACGAGCCCGCCGACGACGTCCGGGAACAGGCGCGGCAGCCACGGCCCGGCCGCGAACACGAACGCGTCCGCGGCGAACCGCCGGCCAGTGTCGTCGACGACGTCGAGCAGCCGGTCGCCGTCCGCCTGCCCGGGGCGCACCGCCGCGATCCCGAACGAGCCGCCAAGCTCGACGAGCCGGCGCGTGGCCGCGACGCAGCCACGGGCCGCCATCAGCAGGCCCGCCTCGGGCTCGTAGACCGCGCCGGTGATGTCGCCGGTCGCGATCTGGGGCCAGCGGCCGGAGACCTCGGCCGGCGACAGGACCTCGATCGGGATGTCGAGCGCCTCGAACGTCGGGACCGTCGCCTCGACGAAGCCCCGGTCCTCGCCCGTGAACCACAGCGCGCCGGCCTGGCGGAACAGGACCTGGCCCGTCTCGGCCTCGAGCGCCCGCCAGCCGCCGAGCGACTCCCGGGCCCAGCGCGTGTACAGGGCGTCCGCCCCGTGCCCGCAGCGGCTGATCCGGGTCTGGTCGCCCGACGTCGCCCGTGCGTGTCCCGACTCCGAACGCGTCCAGCAGCGTCACGGTCCGGCCGCCGCGCCGTGCCTCGAGCGCCGTCCACGCGCCCATCACGCCGGCGCCCACGACGAGCACGTCCGGCGCGGCGGCATCGAGGTGCGTGGCGGGATCGGGCAGCGGTGCCTCCTCCGTCATCGCGGGAGCACCGTGCCGAGGCCGCGTGCCTCGGCCGCGGCGAGGATCGCGGAGCCGAACACGACATCGGCCAGCCCCGTGCCGAGGTGGGTCGCCACGACCCGGCCGGCCGGGCGGCTCGCACCGGTCGTCGAGTCGAGCGCCTCCCCGATCATCGCGGCCGGGTCCGGGTAGTCGTCGAACTGGCCCGCCTCGCGGTTGGCGAGGAACTGGTCGAGGTGGTCGACGACGAACAGCCCCGCGTCGCGGGCGACGGACGCCGCGCAGTACGTCGCGTAGTCGACCGGGACGACGAGCGTCGCCGGACCCGAGCCAGTCCCCGGTCATCACCTGGCGTTCGGGCGGGGCGACGAACGACGCCGCCGTGACGACGACGTCCGCGCCCGCGACCGCGGCACGCGCGTCGGGGGCCGCGGCGGCCCCCTCGATCCCGTCCACCGTCCGCGCGTACGCGGCGAGCGCCTCGGCACGCGCCGGATCGCGATCGAACACGGCGAGCCGGACGCCCGGCAGCACGTGCCCGATCACCGGCACGTGGCTCCGGCCCTGGACCCCGGCGCCGATGATCGCGGCCCGCGGCGCCCGGCCGTCGACCAGCGGCGCCCAGGCCCGGATCGCGACGCCCGAGGTCGCGGCCGTCCGCTCGGCGGTGATCGGCCCGGCGTCGAGGATCGCGGTCGGGACGCCCGTGACCGGGTCGTTGAGCAGCAGCGTGGCGTTGATGGCCGGGATGCCGCGCTCGTTGTTGTGGCTGACGGCGAGCACCCACTTCATGCCCACGCGATCGGCGATCCCGGACGCATCCCCGCCGGGGAGATAGGCGGGCATCGCGTGGCCGAACGACCCGGCAGGCCGCGGGTGGACGCCGATCTTCGGCGGCAGCTCCGCGTCGCCCGCGAGCCCGCGAAGCACCGTCTCGGCGAGCGCGAGGCGCTCGGGCAACGGCGGCATCGCGGCGGTCACGTCGGCGCTCGTGAGGTAGCGCAGCGGGGGCAGGTCGGTCATCGAGCTCCTCTGGCTGCCGAGTGTAGGACGCCATGCGGCCCGGCGACGGCAGCCCGACTGGCCCGCCTCGCCGGGGGCGGGCCTCCGATAGGCTGGCCTCGTGAACATCGCCCAGAGCCTCGACAACCTCAAGCTCGAGCAGGACGCGATCGTCCTGTACGACGCCCTCGCCTCGATCGAGCGGGACCCGCGGCGGGCGGCGGCCTTCCGGCACATCGCGGACAACGAGCGCCGCCACGCGGACATCTGGGCGACGCGGCTGCACGACCTGGGAGCCGTGGTGCCCCCGGCGAGCCGGCCGCGGATGCGGGTGCGCTTCATCATCGCGACCGCGAAGGTGCTCGGGACGGGCGCGGTGTCGGACCTCGTGCAGGCGCTCGAGGGCGACGAGGAGGCCGCCTACGAGCAGCAGGAGACGCACCCCGACATCGAGGCGATCGCCGCCGACGAGCGCGAGCACGCCGAGATCTGGAAGCGCCTGGACGGTGAGCCGTCCACGAACGGGGCGCGTCGTCGCGGCTCCAGCGCGCGGATGATCCAGGCGACCGCCGTCGTGGCGGCGGCAGCCCATCCGCCGGTGGTCCGCGGCGCGGCCGAGAGCCCCGAGGCGATCACCCGCGGCGAAGGGCTGGCACCGGAGCGCCCGGTCGGGGACGCTGCGGGCGATCATCTTCGGGGTCTCGGACGGCCTCGTCTCGAACCTTGCGCTCGTCATGGGCGTCGCCGGCGCGTCTGATGACGGCCACCTGATCTTGTTCACCGGCATCGCCGGCCTGCTCGCCGGAGCGTTCTCGATGGCGGCCGGCGAGTACATCTCGATGCAGAGCCAGCGGGAGCTGTTCGAGCGCCAGATCGCGCTGGAGCGGGCAGAGCTCGAGGCGATGCCAGCGGAGGAGCAGCAGGAGCTCGCCGCGATCTACATGGCCAAGGGGTTCCCGCGCGCGGAGGCCGAGCGGGTGGCCGCGCGCATCTTCGAGAACCCGGAGCAGGCGCTCGACACGCTCGTCCGGGAGGAGCTCGGCCTGGACCCCGACGAGCTCGGCTCGCCCTGGGGCGCGGCGTTCGGCTCGTTCCTCGCGTTCGCGATCGGGGCCGCGATCCCGGTGGTGCCGTACCTGTTCGGCGGCGGCACCGCGGTGTTCGTCGCGAGCCTCGTACTGAGCCTGGCCGCGCTGTTCGTCGTCGGCGCCGGTGTCAGCCTGCTGACCGGTCGGAGCATGCTGTTCAGCGGAGCCCGGCAGCTCGCGATCGGCGCCGGGGCCGCGGCGGTCACCTACGCGGTCGGGACGCTGATCGGCGTGGGCGTCACGGGCTAGGGGAGCGCAGGGACATGGGCACGGACACGCGGGCGGACCTGGAGGCGACGGCTGCGGGCCGAGGGGCTGGATCCCGGCGCCTGGTCGAACGGCCCGCATCGACCGCTATGCCGCCCATGACCATGGCTACGACAAGGTGCTGGTGTGCGCGGCCGGCTCGATCCGGTTCGGCCTGCCGGCGACCGGCACGAGCGCGGAGCTGCGCACCGGCGACCGCCTGGAGCTGCCGGCGGGCACGGCGCATGACGCGTCGGTGGGGCCGGACGGGGTGACCTGCCTCGAGGCGCACCTGCCGGCGGGCCGCATCCCGGCGCTGCGACGGCTCGACGCCGGCACCTGGTAGGGGCGTTCTCACCGGCGCCGGGAATCACGAACGCCCCGGCGGGCGCCGGGGCGTCGGTGGGTTAGGCTGTCGTGCGCGCCTAGCGGCGACCGAGCGTCGCCCAGAGGAGCGGATTCTCCCGGCTCTCCCGGGAATCGGTGGAGCGCTCGGTGTCCCCCGCGCTCATCACGATGCTGACGATCGAGAACAGCACGAGGAGCGCGAACGCGGCAATGACGACCATCGTCGTGCACCCTTCGGTACGAGGAGTCGCCGTGGACCTGGTGGTCCCGCCGGTGGATCGGCGGGGTCGGCGCTCCGATTGAACCCTGCGACGCGCAGAATACCTTAGAAATGTAGGCCCAGCAACCGTACTGCCTAACGAATGAGTACCAGTTGACCAAGAACGACCATCTCAGCGAGACCGATGCGCGACTCCTCGGCATCCTGCAGACCGACGGCCGCCGGTCGTACGCGGACCTCGGTGGCGAGCTCGGCATGGCCGGCCCGTCTGCGCACGAGCGGGTCAAGAAGCTCGAGTCGCGGGGCGTGATCCAGGGCTACCGGACCGCCGTGGACCCGGCCGCCGTCGGCCTCAACGTGCTCGCCTTCACGTGGGTGACCCAGGCGCCGGGCACGATCTCGGCCGACCTCACGCCGGCGTTCGCGGCGATCGCCGAGATCGAGGAGTGCCACTACATCGCGGGCGAGGCCGACTACATCCTCAAGATCCGGGCGCGCGACATGGAGCACCTGGGCGACGTCGTGCGGCAGGTCCAGACGACCACCCACGTGTTCTCGACCGAGACGGACGTCGTGTTCTCGACCGGCTTCGAAGGCCGCCCGCTGCCGCTCGACCGGCAGGTCGCGCGAGGACGCGCGAAACCGGGAAGGCCCGGGAGACGTAGGGGATGGCGGAACGCCGGTCGGGTGACACCGACGACGCCGCGCTCGTGCGAGCGCTCGCGGCGGGATCCGAGGATGCCCTCGCGGCGCTCTACGACCGGCACGTCGACGGCATCCATGCCGTTGCGCTCCGGCTGACGAACGATCGGCAGCTTGCCGAGGAGGTCGTGCAGGAGACGTTCCTGGCGCTCTGGAATCGGGCGGAGCTCTACGACCCGGCCGTCGCGTCACTGGCGACCTGGCTGCGGACGATCGCCCGGAACCGGACCGTCGACCGGCTTCGCGCGGCCGGCCGGCGGCCACCGCTGGTCCCGCTCCCGGGTCTCGGGGACGAGGGAGATTCGGACGCAGGGTTCGAGCGCCTGAAGGCGGACGCCGTGGTGCTGGGGGGCGCGGTACCCGATGCCGGGCCGGAGGCCGCGGCCGAGGCGGCCGAGGTGCGGGCCGCCGTCGCGGCCGCGCTGGCGACCATGCCGGAGGTCGAACGGACCGTCATCATCCTCGCGTATCGCGAGGGGCTGACACAGAGCGAGATCGCCGAGCGGCTGGACTGGCCGCTGGGCACGGTGAAGACGCGGACGCGGCGGGCGCTTGCCCACCTGCGAGCCGCGCTCGAGGCGGGCGACCAGCCGGTGGGGACCGGCGGCCCGCGAGACGGATGGTGATGGAGCACGACGACGCGCTGGAGCGCATCGAGATCGCGGCGGCCGAGCCCGAGGGGCTCGAGCGGCTGATGGCGGGTGACACGGCCGATGCGGCTGCGGTCGCCGGTCACCTCGCGGGCTGCGCGTCGTGCACCGCGGAGCTCGCGCGCATCCGGCGGACGGCCGCGGTCGCCCGCGAGGTCGTGCGAACCCAGGCCGATCCCGAGCTGCGGGCGCGGACCCTTGCGTTCGTCCGGGCGGAGGGCGTGCCGCGCGGGGCTGGCGGCGGCTGCGGTCGCGGGTGTCGCGGCTCCCGCTGCCGGTTCCGGCGGGCGGTCGCCGAGCCACCGGCGGTGCCGGCGTCTGCGCGTCAGTCGCGCCTGCCTCGCTCGACGACGCCCGCCGGCGGCGTGCCACGAGCCGGCTCCGGACGGCGGTCACGGTGCTCGCGGCCGCGCTCGTCATCGCCATCGGGGGCGGCGTCGTCGCCTATCGATCGCTGTCGGCCGAGACGACCGCGACGATCGACGAGCAGGCGCAGGAGATCAAGGTCCTCGAGGCGACGACCCGGGCGACCCTCGCGGTCAGCGCGGAGCCGGATGCCGAGCGGGTCGCCCTCACCGACGACCGACGGCGGCGATGCGGCCGGCACGCTCCTGTTCTCCCCGTCGACGGGCGAGCTGGTCGCGGTCGCGAGCGACCTCGAGCCCGAGCCTGACGACATGGAGTACGGCTGCTGGATCGAGGTCGACGGCACCCGCACCCGGATCGGGAAGATGTACTGGGCGGGCGACCTGTGGGCGTGGGCCGGACCGGTCGACGGCCTCGCGGACGTGCCCGAGGGCGCGACGTTCGGCGTGTCGCTGGGGCCGGTCGGCGGCGGCGGCGACGCGACGCCGGTCCTGACCGGCGAGCTCTAGCCCGGGCCGCGGCCGGCGCCGCCACAGATCAGCCGGCGCGACGTCGCCGTGCGCGCCAGCCGCGCAGGAGGCGCGCCGGATACCGATGGCGTGAGTGATACGGCGGCTACCAGCGCCGATCCGCCCGTGTCTACGCATCGGGCGAGTGCAACGGCCGGATCAGGCGCCCGCAGCGCTCGTACCACTCACGGGAGGCGTGGGTGGGAGGGATCGCCGACGGATCAGCCGGCGCGATCCTCGGGCGTGTCGTCCTCGGCCGGGCGCCGAAGCGACGGGCGCCGGATCGACGGGCGCTGACTCGACGAGGTCCGCGGGCGGCTCGGCCTCCAGGCCCTCGCCCTCGAGCGCGGGCAGGTCATCGGGCGCCACGAGGACGTCCGGCGGGGGGAAGCCGAGGTAGCGCCGGTGCGCGCGGAGCACGTCTTCCGCAGCGTCGGCGTCGACTCGTCCCCCGACCGCCTTCGTGATCCACGCGGCCTCGGCCAGCAGCTCCTCGTCGCCGATCTCGCGCTCGCGGCGCGTCGTGTCGGCCAGCACGAGCCAGGTCAGGACCCCGCCGGCGACGACCCCCACGATGAGCAGCCACCAGTTGAACTCGGCGACCATCAGCGGCCGTGCGGGCGGGGGAGGGACGGGCCGTACATCGCGGCCGAGGATAACCGACACGGCCGGGCACCGCGGCCGGGCTACACTCCGCGTCGATGCCTGCCCCCGTGCTCCCCGTCGCGGCCCTCGTGTCGGTGCTGGCCGCGATCACCGTCACGCCCGACCCGGTCGCCTTCCAGCTGGGCCCGCATCCCGGTCTACTGGTACGGCGTCTGCTACGCGGTCGGCCTCGCCCTCGCGTACCTCGTCATCACGCGCGAGGCGCGCCGGCGAGGGCTCGACGCCCGGCTCGTCGACAACGGGATCATCATCGTCGCCGTCGTGGCCCTGATCGGCGGGCGGCTGTACCACGTCATCGACCAGTGGCATCTCTACCAGGACGACCTGCTCAAGATCGTCATGCCGCCGTACACCGGCCTCGGCGTCTACGGCGGGATCCTCACCGGCACGATCGCCGCGGTCGTCGTCACGAAGCTGTGGAAGCAGTCGTTCTGGAAGTGGACCGACGTCATCGCGCCCGGACTGTTCGTCATGCAGGCGGTGGGCCGGCTCGGGAACTTCTTCAACCAGGAGCTGTACGGCCCGCCGACCACGCTGCCGTGGGGCATCGCGATCGACGAAGCGCACCGTGTTCCGCCGTATACCGACCTGGCCGCCTATCCGGTCGACACGACGTTCTTCCAGCCGCTGTTCCTGTACGAGTCGATCAGCGGCATCATCGGCGCGATCACGCTGCTGTGGATCGCGCGCCGGTGGGGCGCCCGGCTGCGCCCGGGTGACCTGTTCCTCCTGTTCCTCGTCTGGTACGCCGTCGTGCGGCTGCTGCTCGAGACGCTGCGGACCGGCAACTGGACGTTGTTCGGGATCCCGACCGCGATGGTCGTGTCGATCATCGTGATCGCGTTCGCGATCGTCGTGTTCGCGATCCGGCACCGGCCGGGCTCGGGCGTCGAGCGCTGGGGAGACCCGCCGCCGCCGGACGAGGACACCTACGAGGCGGACGACGAGGAGACCGTCGAGGTCGAAGACGACGAGGAAGACGACGCAGACGAGGCCGCCGCCGGCGGTGCCAGTAACACCGGCGACGCCGGCGACGAGACCGTCGACGAGGCGCCGGTCGATGGCGACGAGGAGACCGTCGAGGTCGACGACGACGAGCCCGGGGATCGCGACGGAGGCGGCGATGCCGCCCGACCCGCACCCGGGACCTGATCCCGAACCCGACCCTGCGCCAGCGGCGGACGCCGCGCCGGCTGCCGCTCCCCGCCGCCGCCCGCCGCCGTCGCGGCTGACGCCCGAGGCGATGGCCGCCGCCCGCGCCGGCGGCGCGCGGGAAGGGCTCGCCTGGCTCGGCCGGGATCCCGAGGCGAAGGCCTCGATCCTGTACCGCGTGTTGCGGCTCGTGGGCCGGTTCGTCCTGTTCGGGCTGTTCCGGTTCCGGATCGCGACCAGCGGCCAGGAGCGGCTGCCGCGCGGGGGCGGCTACCTGCTCATCGGCGCGGCCCACCGCGGCTGGATGGACCCGTTCCTCGTGATCCACGCCCTGCCGCTCGAGCCACGCGCCTGGTTCCTCGGCAGCGCCCCGTCCACGTTCACCGCACGCTGGCGCGAAGTGCTCATCCACCGGCTCGGCGGGCTGCTGCCCGTGTGGCGCGGCGGGCTCGGCGTGGAGCAGCACGTGGCGGCCGCGCGCGCGGTGACCCGCAACGGGGCGGTGTTCGCGCAGATGCCCGAGGGCACCGTGAGCGGGCCGGCCGGCCGGATCGGCACGTTCCGCAACGGCGCCGCCCTCATCGCGCTCCGGACCGGATCGCCGATCGTGCCGCTGGCGATGGCCGGCACCGAGGAGCTGTACATCGGCCGCCGGATGGCGTCGGAGGTGCTCGAGCCGACGAGCGCCCGGGCGCTCCTGGGCGACACGTGGGACGGGACGCTGCCGCCCGAGGGATCGCGGGAGGAGCTGGAGCTCGCCCGCCGCCTCACCAGGCGGTTCGAGGAGGTGCTCGGTCCGGCCGTCGAGCGGCTCCATCCGGGCACGGTCGACCCGGCCGGCCACCCGCGCCGGCTCAAGCGTCGCCTCACCTGGCTGTTCCTCCGCCCCGGCCGTCTCGACCGCGACCCGGAGGCCTGAGCCGGTCGGCCGACCTCGTTGACGTCGTCGACCGTGGCGGCGTCCGGCGAACGACCCTCCCGCGCCGGCGCCCGGGATGTCATCCTCCGCGTCACCCATGCCCGATCGACATCGCCACGGCGCACGCTTCGAATCCCTCGCGGTCTTCGCCACGGTCCTGCGCAGCCCGTCGATCCTGCGCGTCCAGCTCGCGTTCCTCCTGTTCAACACGACGGAGCTCGCCGCCTGGATCGCGATCCTCGTCTACGCGTATGACCAGGGCGGCACGAACGCCGCCGGGCTGGTCGCGTTCGCGCAGCTCGCCCCGGCCGTCGTCTTCGCCCCGATCGCGCTCGGCCCTCGGCGACCGGATCCCGCGGATCCGGATGCTCGCCCTCGCCTACGCGGTGTACGCGCTCCTGACGCTGCTGGCCGCGGCGTTCCTGGCCGTCGACGCGGACCCGCTCGTGGTGTACGCCGCGGTGGTCGTCAGCGGCCTTGCGCTCACGCTCGTGCGGCCGGCCCACGCCGCCGTGCTGCCGACGATCGCCAGAACGCCGTCCGAGCTCACCGCGGCCAACGTCGCGTCCGGCACGGTCGAGAACATCGGCGTGCTGGTCGGGTCGGTCGGCGGCGGCGTGCTGCTCGCGGCGACCGGCCCCGCGGGCGTGTTCCTCGTCGCGGGCATCGGCCTGCTGCTCGGGTTCCTCGCCGTCGTCGGCATGCGCCCCGTGACCACCCAGCGGCGACAGCGGGTGGAGCTGACGCTGGCGGCGGACGGCCCGGGTGCCGCGGTCCCGATGCCCGGCGCGCTGGGCGCGGCGCGGGCGGAGGAGGTGGCGCTCGCGGCAAGCCCCGGCGTCACGACCGGGATCGTGGCCGAGCTGTCGGGCGGGCTGCGCGTCCTCGGCGCCGACCCCCACACGCGGGTCGTCGTGGTGATGCTGGGCCTGTCGATGATGCTGGTCGGCATCCTGGACGTGCTCGGCGTGGTGCTGGCGCTCGAGGTGCTCGACGCGGGCGAGCAGGGCGTGGGGCTGATCTCCGGCGCGATCGGCGCCGGCGGGCTGCTCGGGGCGGCGATCGCGATCAGCCTCGTCGGTCGTCACCGGCTGCTCGCGCCGATGCTGGTCGCGGCCGCGGTGATCGGGCTCGGGATCGGCATCGCGGCGCCCGGTGCCCGTCCTGGGCGTCGTGCTGGTCGGGTTCCTCGCCGGTGGCGTGGGCAAGAGCGTCTACGACGTCGCGGGGCGGACGATGCTCCAGCGCGTGGCGCCCGACGCGACGCTCGCCCGCGTGTTCGGGGTGCTCGAGGGCGTGACCATGGCGGCGCTCGCGCTCGGCACGCTCGTGGCGCCGCTCCTCGTCCAGCTGCTCGGCACGGCGGGCGCGCTCGCGGTCGCCGCGGCGATCGTCCCGTTGATGACGCTCGTCCTCCGCGGGCCGCTCGCCCGGGCGGACGCATCAGGCGTCGTCCACGAGGAGGAGCTGGGCCTGATCCGCGCCCTGCCGATGTTCGCGCCACTGCGGGTCACGGCGCTCGAGCGGATCGCCCAGGAGCTCGACCATCTCCGCGTGCACACCGGCGACGACATCATCCGCGAGGGCGAGCTGGGCGACCGGTTCTACCTGATCGGCGAGGGCCAGTGCGTCGTGCTCATCGGCGGGCGTGCGGTGACCGTGATGGGGGTGGGGGACGGGTTCGGCGAGATCGCGCTGCTCAACGACGTCCCGCGGACGGCGACGGTCCGGGCGCTGACCGACGTCGAGCTGCTTCGTCCTCGACCGCGCGCCGTTCCTCGAGGCCGTGACCGGGCAGCCACGCAGCCGGGCCGCCGCGCAGGCACTCGTGGACCAGCGGCTGGCGGCGAACCGACGGGAGGCCGAGGGGCCCGCGGCCTGACGGCCATCCCCGCAGGTATCCTCCGGCCGTGGACTACGCCAGCTCGATCCTCGACCTCGTCGGCGACACGCCGCTCGTCCAGATCTCGCGCCTGACGCGGGACCTCGGCCCGGTCGACCGCCAGCCGCTGCTGCTGGCGAAGCTCGAGATGCTCAACCCCGGCGGGTCGGTGAAGGACCGGATCGGGCTGCCGATGATCGAGGCGGCGGAGCGCGACGGCCTCCTCCGGCCGGGCGGGACGATCATCGAGCCGACGTCCGGCAACACCGGCCACGGCCTCGCGATCGCAGCCGCGCTCAAGGGCTATCGCTGCATCTTCGTCATGGCCGACAAGCAGTCCGCCGAGAAGCAGGCACTCCTGCGCGCGTACGGCGCCGAGGTCGTGCTGTGCCCGACGAACGTCGAGCCGGACGACCCGAACAGCTACTACTCGGTCGCCGCCCGCCTCGCCCGCGACATCCCGGGCGCGTTCAAGCCCGACCAGTACTGGAACGCCGAGAACCCGTCCGCCCACGAGCGGACGACCGGCCCGGAGATCTGGACCCAGACCGAGGGCCGGCTCACGCACCTCGTGGCGAGCGTCGGGACCGGCGGCACGGTCAGCGGGACCGCGCGCTACCTCAAGGCGCAGAACGCCTCGATCCAGGTCATCGGCGCCGACCCGGAGGGCTCGATCCTGTCGGGCGACGTCGCGCGCCCGTACCTCACCGAGGGCGTGGGCGAGGACTTCCTGCCGGGCACGTACGACGCGTCGGTCGTGGACCGCTGGGTCCGCGTCTCGGACCGCGACGCGTTCGCGATGGCCCGCCGGATCACGCGCGAGGAGGGGATCCTCGCCGGCGAGTCGTGCGGGACGGCGATGCTCGCCGCGCTCGACGAGATGGCACGCCTCATGCGCGACGAGCCTGACACCGCCGCGGACGCCGTCCTCGTCGTGATCCTCCCCGACGGCGGCCGGAACTACCTCTCGAAGCTGTACAACGACGAGTGGATGCGGGCGAACGGCATGCTGTCGGCGACCGGCGCCACGACGCGGGTCGAGGAGCTGCTCCGCGCCCGGCACCACGGCCAGCCGATCCCCGACGTGGTCCTCGCCCGCACGACCGACCGGGTCGGGCGTGGCGATCGACCTGCTCCAGGAGTTCGGCATCAGCCAGCTGCCCGTCTCCGAGCAGCCCGAGGGCGACGCGCTGGAGGGGATCGTGGGCTCGGTCAGCGAGAAGTCGCTGCTCGACCGGGCCTATCGCAACCCGGACGTCGTCGAGCGCACGGTCGGCGAGGTCATGGAGACGCCGCTGCCGGTGATCTCGGTCACGGCGACCGTCGATGAGGCGTTCTCGCAGCTGTCCGGGGCGGCGACCGCGCTGCTCGCCGTGCGCGGCGACCACCCGGCCGGGATCATCACCAAGCTCGACCTGCTCGAGTTCCTCGCCCACCGCGACTGACCTCCGCGCCGGCCCGCGGCGAGGTGCGATCATGGCCGCCCATGGATGACGACCGAGCCGATCGCGACGCCTTCGCCACCCGGGCGGTGCACGCCGGGGCGGAGCCCGACGAGATCGACCGGCGCCGTCTCGCCGCCGATCTACCAGACCTCGACCTTCGCCCAGGCGGGCGTCGGGCAGCCGCGCAACGGCTACGAGTACGCGCGGTCGCAGAACCCCACCCGCGAGCGGCTCGAGCGCGCGGTGGCGGACCTCGAGGGCGGCACGCACGGCATCGCGTTCGCGAGCGGGTCGGCGGCGACCGCGGCGATCGCGCAGCTCGCCGCCTCGGGCGAGGAGATCCTCGTCGGCGACGACGTCTACGGCGGCACGTTCCGCTACTTCGAGCGCGTCCACCGCCCGGCCGGCGCGGCGTCGGCGCGCTACGTCGACCTCGCCGGGCACCCCGATGCGCTGTGGGAGGGCCTCAACGAGCGCACCCGCCTCGTGTGGCTCGAGACGCCGTCCAACCCGCTGCTCAAGGTGACCGACATCGAGGCGGCCGCGGCCATCCTCCGCGAGCGCGAGGCGCAGGCCGGCCGGCGCCCACTGCTCGTGATCGACAACACGTTCGCGTCGCCCGCCATCCAGCGGCCGCTGGAGCTGGGCGCGGACGTCGTGTTCCACTCCGCGACGAAGTACCTCGGCGGGCACTCGGACACCGTCGTCGGGGTCGCGGTCACCTCCGACGACGAGGTGGGCGCCCGGCTGCGATTCCTCCAGAACGCGATGGGCGGCGTGCCGGGGCCGTTCGACTGCTTCCTCGTCCTCCGCGGGCTGCGCACGCTCCACCTGCGGATGGCCCGCCACAGCGCGAACGGCCTGGCGGTCGCGCAGTTCCTCGCCACGCGCCCCGATGTCGCGTCGGTCAGCTACCCGGGGCTCGATCTCGGCGACCATGCGCACCCGCGGGCCGAGGTGGCCAGCCGCCAGATGCGCCTCGGCGACGAGCCGGCGTTCGGGGGGATGGTCTCGTTCGTGCCGTCGCCAGGTGGGCCGCACGACCGGAGCGCGGCGGAGCGCGCGATCGCCGTCTGCGAGTCGACCCGCCTGTTCACCCTCGCCGAGTCGCTGGGCGGCGTGGAGTCGCTGATCGAGATCCCGGCCGCGATGACCCACATGTCGGTCGCCGAGTCACCGCTCGCCGTCGACCCGGCCCTCATCCGCCTCTCGGTGGGCATCGAGGACGCCGATGACCTCATCGCGGACCTCGCCCGGGCCCTCGACCTGGCCTGACCACCGCAACGGGCCACGTCACGTGGTCACGGTTCGTGCAACACTTCGTGTCATCGCGGTCTGCGGCGATTGCGGGCGTCCGCTACAATCGCCGAAACCAAATCGCAACCTTGACTGTGGAAGCCGACTCCCGGGCTCATGCGCCCGGCACGCGCGGCCGGTCACGAACCGTTGCGGGCGCTGGCGCCTGCACCAGTCGAGGTACGGTCGTGACGATGACGAGCCCCGCCCCAACGTCCACCATCGGCGGCAGCGTGCTCGCGAACCTCCCCACCGCGGAGCTGTACGAGCACGCCATCCGGGCCGGCGAGGGGACGATCGCGGCCGACGGTCCGCTCGTCGTCCTGACCGGGTCGCACACCGGGCGCTCGCCGAAGGACAAGTTCATCGTCCGCGAGCCCTGGAGCCAGGACAAGGTCTGGTGGGGCGAGGTCAACCACGAGCTGAGCGAGGCGCAGTACGACCGCCTGCGCGCGCGGCTCATGGCGCACGTCAAGGACCGCGAGCTGTACGCCCAGGACATGTACATCGGGGCGCACCCGCAGCACCGGCGCAGCCTCCGCGTCTACACGGAGACCGCCTGGGCGAGCATCTTCGCCCGCAACCTGTTCCGCCGGCCGCCGCGCGAGGACCTCGCGTCGTTCGTGCCCAACTTCACGATCATCGACGTGCCCAGCTTCGAGGCGGACCCCGCGACCGAGGGCACCCGCACCGGGACGGCGATCCTGCTCCATCTCAAGCGGATGGAGATCATCATCGTGGGGACGAGGTACGCGGGCGAGATCAAGAAGTCCGCGTTCACCGTCATGAACTACCTGATGCCCGACGAGGGCGTGTTCCCGATGCACTCCTCGATCAACGTGGGCGAGGCGGGCGACGCGTGCATCTTCTTCGGCCTGTCGGGGACGGGCAAGACGACCCTGTCCGCGGACCCGCTGCGCAGCCTGATCGGCGATGACGAGCACGGCTGGGGCGACGGCTACACGTTCAACTTCGAGGGCGGCTGCTACGCCAAGACGATCCGCCTGTCGGCCGCGTACGAGCCCGACATCTTCGCCACCACGAAGCGCTTCGGGACGATCCTCGAGAACACCGACATGTACCCCGAGACGCGGGAGCTGGACCTCGACTCCGAGCGGTTCACCGAGAACACCCGGGCCGCGTACCCGCTCGAGTTCATCGGCAACGCCGACCCGACCGGCATCGCCCCCGGGCCGCGCAACGTCGTGTTCCTGACCGCCGACGCGTTCGGGGTGCTGCCGCCGATCGCGAAGCTCACCCGGGAGCAGGCCGCGTACCACTTCATCAGCGGCTACACCGCGAAGCTCGCGGGCACCGAGATCGGGGTCATGGAGCCCACGGCGACGTTCTCGGCGGGGTTCGGCGCGCCGTTCCTGCCGCGCCACCCGGGCGAGTACGCCCGGCAGCTGATGGAGCGCCTCGATCGCGACGACGTCCCGGTGTGGCTCGTGAACACCGGCTGGACGGGCGGTCCTCACGGCATCGGCCATCGCATGGACATCACCCACACCCGGAACATGGTCCGGGCGGCGATCAACGGCGAGCTGGACGGCGTGGAGACGGTCGAGGACCCGGTGTTCCGGATCGCGGTCCCCGTCCACGTGCCCGGCGTCCCCGACGAGGTCCTCGTCCCGCGCGACACCTGGGCCGACCAGGCCGCCTACGACGAGACGGCGCGCCGGCTCGCGGCGATGTTCCACCTGAACTTCCGCGCCTACGCCGACGGCGTGCCCGATGCCGTGCGCGAGGCGGGTCCGATCGAGGTCGACACGACCGGCGTCACGCTCGACACGGGCGCCGCCGCGGGCTGACCCGCCGCACGCCCTAGAATTCGGGACCACACCCCGACGCCCGACCGCGGCGCCACGACGCGCCCCGCCAGCCCGAGGAGCAGTCACACCATGGCCCGCAACAAGGTCACCGTCATCGGCGCCGGCAACGTCGGCGCCACCACCGCGCAGCGCATCGCGGAGGCCGGGCTGGCCGACGTCGTGCTCGTGGACATCGTCGACGGCATGCCGCAGGGCAAGGGCCTCGACCTCGCCGAGGCGGCCCCGGTCGTCGGGCACGACGCCCGGATCACCGGCACCAACGACTACGCGGACACGGCCGGCTCGGACATCATCGTCGTGACCTCGGGCATCCCGCGCAAGCCGGGGATGAGCCGCGACGACCTCATCGCGACCAACGCCGGGATCGTCGGCGGCGTGGTGAAGAGCGCGGCCGCCGTGTCGCCCGACGCGATCATCATCGTCGTCACCAACCCGCTGGACGTCATGTGCCACGTCGCGAAGGCGGCCTCGGGCTTCCCGCGCGAGCGGGTCATCGGCATGGCGGGCGTCCTCGACTCGGCGCGCTTCCGGACGTTCATCGCGATGGAGCTCGGCGTCTCGGTCGAGGACGTCCACGCGTTCGTCCTCGGCGGCCACGGCGACACGATGGTCCCGCTCAGCCGCTACTCGACCGTCGCGGGCGTGCCGATCACCGAGCTGCTGCCCGCCGACCGGGTGAAGGCGCTCGAGGAGCGGACCGCGAACGGCGGCGCCGAGATCGTCGCGCTGCTCAAGACCGGCTCCGCCTTCTACGCGCCCGCCGCCTCGACGTTCGAGATGGTCGACGCGATCCTCCGCGACCGGAAGCGCGTCCTCCCGTGCGCCACGTTCCTCGAGGGCGAGTTCGGCGTGGACGGGCTGTACGTCGGGGTGCCGGTCGTGCTCGGCCGGGACGGCATGGAGAAGGTGTTCGAGATCGAGCTCACCCCCGACGAGCGGGTCGCGTTCGACGCCTCGGTCGACGCCGTGCGGGAGCTGGTCGCGGCGCTGCCCGCCTGACCCGCAGCCGGGCCTCGCCCGGCCGCTAGACTCGGCGTCGTGCCGACGCTGCCGATCCACCCCGTCATCGAGCTCGCGTTCGACCCGGTCGCCCAGGTCGGTGACTGGCACGTCCGGCTGCAGACGATCGGGCTCGCCGTCGTCATCCTGCTCACGCTGCTCATCGCCGCCCGCGTCGCCCGGCGGACGCCCCGCATCCTGGCCCACGACGTGGACGCCGTGGACCCGAAGGGCGAGCCGAACCACCTGCGGCGGGACGACCTCCTGTACATCGCGGTCGCGGCGCTGCCGGGTGCGGTGTCGGCGGGCGGATCGGGTACGCGCTCACGCACTGCCGTACTACTCGGCGAACACGGGCGCGATCTTCGACGTCGGCCAGGGCGGCTACGAGCTGTCGCTCGCCGTCGTGGGCGGGACGATCACCGGCGCCGCGGTCGCGACGCTGCTCGATGCCCCGATCCAGCGCTGGATGCATGCGCTGATCGCGCCGCTCCTGTTCGGGCTCGCCGCCGGCAAGCTCACGATGGTCCTCGGCGGGGACGGGCAGGGCGTCCCCTGGGACGGCGTGTGGGCGACCGCGTACCTCGGCCCCGGCCCGTGGCTGTCGCTGGCGCCGGAGGTGCCGTCGCACCCGTCGCAGGTGTACGAGGCGCTGGCCACGATCGGGGTGCTCGCGGTGCTGGCGAGCGTGCTCGCCTCGGGCCTGTTCGCGCGGCGCCGCGCGGGCGCGTTCCTGTTCGGCATCGCCCTGTGGGCCGTCGCCCGGATGGCCGTCGCGTTCACCTGGCGGGACCCGGCCGTCCTCGGGCCGCTGTCGGCCGACCAGGTGCTCGCGATCGTGATCGCCACGGGGGCGCTCGCGCTCCTGGCGGTGGTGACGATGCGCGACGAATCGCCGGTCTCGGGACCGGCCGGGCCGGACGCGCCGCGCTTCTCGCCCGACCCGGAGCCGGACTGGCCCGATCCGGCGGCACGTCCCCGGATCTGACGCCTCGCCCACGCGCGACTGCCCGGGTAGAGTGACCTCGCGAGCCGAGCCGCGCCGGATGGAGTGACCGCGCGTGCCGAACCGCTTCGAACCCCACCGAGGAGCCCCGGATCGATGACCCCGCGTTGCGGACGCCAATCCACGTCGAACCGGTGAGCGGGGCGACACCGGCTCCGCGGCGGATCCTCGTGACCGGCGGCGCGGGCTACATCGGGTCGCACACGGTGCGCCTGCTCACCAGCCTGGGTGATGCCCCCGTCGTGCTCGACACGCTGGAGCATGGGCACCCCGAGTCCGTAGAAGGCGCGCCCCTGATCGTCGGCTCGACGGGCGATCGAGCGCTCGTGGAGCAGATCCTGCGGGAGGAGCGCATCGAGGCGGTCATCCACTTCGCCGCGCGAAAGTCGACCGCGGAGTCCCTCATCGATCCCACCGGCTACTTCGACCGGAACGTCGGCGACAGCATCGCCCTGCTGTCTGCGGTCGCAGCCGCCGGGATCGGCGCATTCGTCTTCTCGTCGACCTGTGCCGTGTACGGCGAGGTCGCGGCGAGCCCGGTCGCCGAGGATGCGCCGATCCGGCCGTCGACCCCGTACGGCGAGAGCAAGGTCCTGGTCGAGCGGATGCTGCCGTGGCTGGACGCACGCGGCCTCCGGCACGTCGCCCTCCGCTACTTCAACGCGGCGGGCGCGGAGCCCGACGGCTCCCATGGCGAGCACCCAGGCGGCGCCGACAACCTCGTGCCCCGGGTCGTCTCGGTCGCCATGGGCCGTCAGCCGCGGCTGACCGTCTTCGGCACCGACTACCCCACGCCCGATGGCACGGCAATCCGGGACTACGTGCACGTCTCCGACCTGGCGCGGGCACACGTCGCGGCCGTCGAGCATCTGCTGGCCGGCGGTCCGTCTGCCGTGATCAACCTCGGGACCGGCACAGGATCGTCCGTCCTCGAGGTGGTCCGCGCAGTCGAGCAGGCCTCTGGGCTGCCCATCCCGCTGACGATGGCGCCACGTCGGTCCGGAGACGTCGCCGCGATCTGGGCAGATACCAGCGAGGCGGCACGCGTGCTCGGCTGGCGGGCAACCGCCAGCATCGACGACGTCGCGGCGAGCGCTGTGCGATGGGCACGGCGGCGACCGGACGGCTACGCCGACGTCCGCGGCGATGCTGGCGGAGCCTCCGGTTCCACGGGCCGCCCGTCGCCTCTCGTCCGCGACCCGGAGTAGAGTGGCGGGAACAGTCCAGCCGCCCCGCCCTCCGCAGGAGGAGACCCCTCGATGACCCAGCTCGCAGAGCCCGCGGGCTCCGCCTCGACCTCACTGCCCACGATCGGCCACTGGATCGGCGGCCGTCACGTCCAGGGCACATCCGGCCGCCAGGGCCCGGTGTTCAACCCGGCCACGGGCGTGCAGGCGAAGTGGGTCGACTTCGCCTCGCAGGATGAGCTGGATGCCGCGGTGGCCACGGCCAAGGCCGCGTTCCCGGCCTGGCGCTCGACCTCGCTGTCCAAGCGGACCGAGATCATGTTCCGGATCCGGCACCTCGTCGACCATCACCGCAAGGACATCGCGGCGCTGCTCACCGCGGAGCACGGCAAGGTCCCGGCCGACGCGCTGGGCGAGGTCGCCCGCGGCCTCGAGAACATCGAGTTCGCGTGCGGCATCCCGCAGCTGCTCAAGGGCGACTTCAGCGAGCAGGTGTCGAGCGGCGTCGACGTCTACCAGATCCGCCAGCCGCTGGGCGTCGTCGCCGGCATCACGCCGTTCAACTTCCCGGCGATGGTGCCGATGTGGATGTTCGCCAACGCCATCGCGAGCGGCAACACGTTCATCCTCAAGCCGTCCGAGAAGGACCCGCAGCGCCTCGATCTTCATCGCGGAGCTGCTCCACGAGGCGGGCGTCCCCGACGGCGTGTTCAACGTCGTCCACGGCGACAAGGTCGCGGTCGACGGGCTGCTCCACCACCCGGACGTGGCCGCGGTGTCGTTCGTGGGCTCCACGCCGATCGCGCGCTACATCTACGAGACCGGCACCCGCAACGGCAAGCGCGTGCAGGCGCTGGGCGGGGCGAAGAACCACATGCTCGTGCTGCCGGACGCGGACATCAACATGGCCGCGGACGCGGCCGTCTCCGCGGGCTTCGGCTCGGCCGGCGAGCGGTGCATGGCGATCGCCACCGTGGTCGCCGTCGGCGACGCGCACGACCCGCTGATCGAGGCGATCAAGGAGCGCCTGCCCAAGGTGAAGGTGGGGCCGGGCTCCGACGCGTCGTCCGAGATGGGGCCGCTCGTGACCCGCCAGCACCGCGACAAGGTCGCGTCCTACCTCGACAGCGCCACCGAGCAGGGCGCGACGGTGGTCGCGGACGGCCGGGAGCACCCGCTGTTCAACCACTCCGACGGGTTCTTCCTCGGCACGTCGCTGATCAGCGGCGTCACGCCCGAGATGGACTGCTACCGCGACGAGATCTTCGGCCCGGTCCTCACGGTCATGCAGGTGCAGACGTACGAGGAGGCGCTGGCGCTGATCAACGACAACCCGTACGGCAACGGGACCGCGATCTTCACCCGCGACGGCGGCGCGGCCCGCCAGTTCCAGTTCGACGTGAACGTGGGCATGGTCGGCATCAACGTCCCGGTGCCGGTGCCGGTCGCGTACTACAGCTTCGGCGGCTGGAAGGCGTCGCTGTTCGGCGACCTCCACATGTACGGCCCGGACGGCATCCAGTTCTACACGCGGTCCAAGGTCGTCACGTCGCGCTGGCC
>CAVXNF010000020.1:0-123691 GCA_963763075.1 uncultured Chloroflexia bacterium
GGCGGTGGTGACGATGCGTGACGAATTGCCCGTCTCGGGACCGGCCGGGCCGGACGCGCCGCGCTTCTCGCCCGACCCGGAGCCGGACTGGCCCGATCCGGCGGCACGTCCCCGGATCTGACGCCTCGCTCGCGCGCGACTGCCCGGGTAGAGTGACCTCGCGAGCCGAGCCGCGCCGGAGGAGTGACCGCGCGTGCCGAACCGCGTCGAACCCCACCGAGGAGCCCCGGATCGATGACCCCACGTTGCGGACGCCAATCCACGCCGAACCGGTGAGCGGGGCGACACCGGCTCCGCGGCGGATCCTCGTGACCGGCGGCGCGGGCTACATCGGGTCGCACACGGTGCGCCTGCTCAGCAGCCTGGGTGATGCCCCCGTCGTGCTCGACACGCTGGAGCATGGGCACCCCGAGTCCGTAGAAGGCGCACCCCTGATCGTCGGCTCGACGGGCGATCGAGCGCTCGTGGAGCAGATTTTGCGGGAGGAGCGCATCGAGGCGGTCATCCACTTCGCCGCGCGAAAGTCGACCGCGGAGTCCCTCATCGATCCAACCGGCTACTTCGACCGGAACGTCGGCGACAGCATCGCCCTGCTGTCAGCGGTCGCAGCCGCCGGGATCGGCGCATTCGTCTTCTCATCGACCTGTGCCGTGTACGGCGAGGTCGCGGCGAGCCCGGTCGCCGAGGATGCGCCGATCCGGCCGTCGACCCCGTACGGCGAGAGCAAGGTCCTGGTCGAGCGGATGCTTCCGTGGCTGGACGCACGCGGCCTCCGGCATGTCGCCCTCCGCTACTTCAACGCGGCGGGCGCGGAGCCCGATGGCTCCCATGGCGAGCACCCCGGCGGGGCCGACAACCTCGTGCCCCGGGTCGTCGCGGTCGCCATGGGCCGTCAGCCCCGGCTGACCGTCTTCGGCAACGACTACCCCACGCCCGATGGCACGGCAATCCGGGACTACGTGCACGTCTCCGACCTGGCGCGGGCACATGTCGCGGCCCTCGAGCATCTGCTGGCGGGCGGTCCATCCGCCGTGATCAACCTCGGGACCGGCACGGGATCATCCGTCCTCGAGGTGGTCCGCGCCGTCGAGCAGGCTTCTGGCCTGCCCGTCCCGCTGACGATGGCGCCACGTCGGTCCGGAGACGTCGCCGCGATCTGGGCAGACACCAGCGCGGCGGCACGCGTGCTCGGCTGGCGGGCAACCGCCAGCATCGACGACGTCGCGGCGAGCGCTGTGCGGTGGGCACAGGCGGCGACCGGACGGCTACGCCGACGTCCGCGGCGGTGCTGGCGGAGCCTCCGGTTCCACGGGCCGCCCGTCGCCTCTCGTCCGCGACCCGGAGTAGAGTGGCGGGAACAGTCCAGCCGCCCCGCCCTCCGCAGGAGGAGACCCCTCGATGACCCAGCTCGCAGAGCCCGCGGGCTCCGCCTCGACCTCACTGCCCACGATCGGCCACTGGATCGGCGGCCGTCACGTCCAGGGCACATCCGGCCGCCAGGGCCCGGTGTTCAACCCGGCCACGGGCGTGCAGGCGAAGTGGGTCGACTTCGCCTCGCAGGAGGAGCTGGATGCCGCCGTCGCCACGGCCAAGGCCGCGTTCCCGGCCTGGCGCTCGACCTCGCTGTCCAAGCGGACCGAGATCATGTTCCGGATCCGGCACCTCGTGGACCATCACCGCAAGGACATCGCGGCGCTGCTCACCGCGGAGCACGGCAAGGTCCCGGCCGACGCGCTGGGCGAGGTCGCCCGCGGCCTCGAGAACATCGAGTTCGCGTGCGGCATCCCGCAGCTGCTCAAGGGCGACTTCAGCGAGCAGGTGTCGAGCGGCGTCGACGTCTACCAGATCCGCCAGCCGCTGGGCGTCGTCGCCGGCATCACGCCGTTCAACTTCCCGGCGATGGTGCCGATGTGGATGTTCGCCAACGCCATCGCGAGCGGCAACACGTTCATCCTCAAGCCGTCCGAGAAGGACCCGAGCGCCTCGATCTTCATCGCGGAGCTGCTCCACGAGGCGGGCGTCCCCGACGGCGTGTTCAACGTCGTCCACGGCGACAAGGTCGCGGTCGACGGGCTGCTCCACCACCCGGACGTGGCCGCGGTGTCGTTCGTGGGCTCGACGCCGATCGCGCGCTACATCTACGAGACCGGCACCCGCAACGGGAAGCGCGTCCAGGCGCTGGGCGGGGCGAAGAACCACATGCTCGTCCTGCCGGACGCGGACATCAACATGGCCGCGGACGCGGCCGTCTCCGCGGGCTTCGGCTCGGCCGGCGAGCGGTGCATGGCGATCGCCACCGTGGTCGCCGTCGGCGACGCGCACGACCCGCTGATCGAGGCGATCAAGGAGCGGCTGCCCAAGGTGAAGGTCGGGCCGGGCTCCGACGCGTCGTCCGAGATGGGCCCGCTCGTGACCCGCCAGCACCGCGACAAGGTCGCGTCCTACCTCGACAGCGCCACCGAGCAGGGCGCGACGGTGGTCGCGGACGGCCGGGAGCACCCGCTGTTCAACCACTCCGACGGGTTCTTCCTCGGCACGTCGCTGATCAGCGGCGTCACGCCCGAGATGGACTGCTACCGCGACGAGATCTTCGGCCCCGTCCTCACCGTCATGCAGGTGCAGACGTACGAGGAGGCGCTGGCGCTGATCAACGACAACCCGTACGGCAACGGGACGGCGATCTTCACCCGCGACGGCGGCGCGGCGCGCCAGTTCCAGTTCGACGTGAACGTGGGCATGGTCGGCATCAACGTCCCGGTGCCGGTGCCGGTCGCGTACTACAGCTTCGGCGGCTGGAAGGCGTCGCTGTTCGGCGACCTCCACATGTACGGCCCGGACGGCATCCAGTTCTACACGCGGTCCAAGGTCGTCACGTCGCGCTGGCCGGATCCCGCCACGAGCACGGTGGACCTGGGCTTCCCCCGGACGCGGTGACGGGCGCCGCCACAGGCAACGCGGTCGCACGGGGGATCGCCGGACCCGTCGTCGACGTCCCCGGTTCTCGATCGTCTCGGCCGCCCACGACGTCGACGCCGTACCTGCCGGAGTACATCGCCTCGATCGAGGCTCAGACAGACGGATCGATCGACGATCGGAGGTCATCGTCGTCGACGACGGGTCCACGGACGGCACGCTCGCCGATGCTCGAGGCGTGGCGGGCACGCTCCCGGCTCCGGATCACGATCCTCGAGCAGGCCAACGCCGGGAGCGACCGCCGCCCGCAACGCCGGCTTGACGCACGCGAGCTGGCGAGTGGGTGACGTTCACGGACCCCGATGACATCCTCGATCCGCCGTTCCTCGAGGCGGCCGACCGCGTTCGCCCGCGGCGCACCCCGATGTCGAGGTCATGACGCCGCGCGTGCTGCTCTATCGACGAGGCCCGCAACAGGACGCTCCGCAACCAGCCACCCGCGCCGCGGCGCAGTTCTCCCGCGGCGACCGGGTCGTCGACCTGCGCGCGCGAGCCGAACGTGTTCACGAGCGCTCCACGACCGTCGCCCTGTACCGGCTCGACCGGATCCGGCGGCTCGGCCTGCGAGTACGACATCGCGGATCAAGCCGGCGTTCGAGGACGGCCACTTCGCGGCCTGCTACCTGCTCGGCCCTGCCGCGAGCCCGCGCATCGGCGTCCTCGCGCGCGCAGCGCGGTACCACTACCGGCGGCGCGAGGCCGCGACCTCGGCGATGCCAGACGTCGTGGTCAGCACCCCGGGCGCTACACGGCAGTCTTCGACCACGGCTACCTGGATCTCGTCCGACGCGGCCCGCGACGCGAACGGCCGGCTGCCGGAGTGGCTCCAGCAGGTCCTCGTCTACGACGTTGTCGATGGTACCTCCAGGAGAACGATTCGCCGTCGCTCGCAGCGTCCAGATCGCCGACCGAGCTGATCGACGGCTTCCACGATCGACCTCGGCCGACGCTGTTCGGACGCCCTGGACCCCTCGGCCGTGATCGGCCAGCACCGCGTCCGCCGGCTGCGCCCGGTCTGGATCGACGTCATGACGCATGCGCTACCGGCGCCGAGCCATGGCACACGAACGTGGTGACCCGGCACGCACGGCGGTGACCCGCTGATGGGCCTCCAGCGGGTCACCTACCGCTACACCGGCGCGGCGCCCGTCGAGGAGGTGCTCGAGGTCGGCGGCCGGCCGATCGAGCCGCCGTGGGCGAAGCGGGCCGACGCACCGCGTACTTCGGGCGCACGTCTGCTCCACGAGCGGATCCTGTGGCTGCCGCTGGATCGCGCCGACGTCGAGGTCCGGCTGGGCGGCCGGTCGATGCGGATCAGGCCCGAGGCGCCCGTACGCGCGCGGCGCCCGGAGACGGATCCGCGCCAGGATCGCGGGCACCGCCGCGCGCGGTCCTCGCTGCGACGGCCTGCGGGCATGGCGGGCTCGCGAACCCGCACGCCCTCGGCCGACGCGCTCGTGCGGCTGCACGCGAGGATGGTCGGCGCCGTCCGCTACCGCGATGCATGGGTCGTCATGGACCGGATCCACGATGCCGACGACAATGGCGAGCGGCTGTTCGAGTACCTGCGGGACGGAGCGGCCCGACGTCAACGCGTGGTTCGTCCTCGAGGCCGGCACGCCGGACTGGCGCCGCCTCCGGCGGGCCGGGGTCACCCGCCTCGTCGCGCACGGGTCCCGCACGTGGCGGTCGCTGATGCTCAACGCCCGCTGGCTGCTGTCCTCCCACTCGGACGCTGCCGATCATCCGACCCCGCCGACGTGCTGCGCCTGGCGCCGAACCGCGCCTGGAAGCTTCGGCTTCCTCCAGCACGGCGTGATCAAGGACGACCTGTCGCCGTGGCTCAACCAGCACGACCACGACCTGTTCGTCGTGAGCACGGTGCCCGAGCGCGAGTCGATCGCGGCCGACGGGACCAGCTACGCCGTCACCGCGCAAGGAGGTCCGGCTGACGGGCCTGCCGCGCTTCGACCGGCTGCTCCGTCGCGCCGCCGAGGTGGCGCCCGAGCGACCGCAACCTCGTGCATCGTCGGGCCGACCTGGCGCAACTCGCTCGCCCTGCCGCTCGAGCGGGGGACCGCAGCGACGCGACCTGCGGAGCGAGTTCTGGGACTCGGACTACGTGCAGCGGTGGCTCGGCGATCCTCGACGCCCCCGAGCTCGCCGCGGCGCTCCGGGCGCGCGGCTGGCAGCTCGGCTTCATGCCCCACCCGAATCTCCAGGAGGCGTCTCGGCCCAGCTGCAGCTGCCCGACCACGTCGACGCCGCTCTCGTTCGCCGGCAGCGACGTCCAGGCGCTCTATCGCACGGCTCGCGCCTGCTCGTCACGGACTACAGCTCGGTCGCGTTCAACGCCGCCTACCTCGACCGCCCGACCGTCTACTACCAGTTCGACCGCGACGCGCTCCTCGCCGGCGGGCACGTCGGGCCGGCCCGGCTACTTCGACTACGAGCGGGACGGGTTCGGCCCGGTCACCGTCGACCACGACGGCTGCCGTCGCGGCGATCGTCGCCGCCATCCGCCACGGCGCGACGCCCGGAGCAGCCCTACGCCGACCGCATCACCGCGACGTTCCCGGACCGGGACGGCCGTGCCTGCGAACGCGTCGTGGCGGCGATCGAGGAGCTGAGCCGGCCCTGGGTGGCCGGCTGAGGCCTGCCGACGAGCCCCATCGGCCGCCCGATGGCGCCCCTATCATGAGGTCGATGGCCTCGCGCGATCCGCAATCGAGCGTCGACGAGCGCGGGTCCGATCCGACCCCGAGCGCCGGGCGACCGGTCGTGTCGATCGTGTCCGCCGTGTTCGACGTTGCGCGCTACCTCCCCGACTTCATCGCGTCGATCGAGCGCCAGGGCGCGGCTCCCGGCGTGCTCGAGGTGGTGGCGGTCGACGACGGGTCCACCGACGGCTCGCTCGCAGGTCCTGGAGGCGTGGCGCGACCGTGCGCCGTTCCCCGTGACCGTGCTCCACCAGGCGAACGCCGGCCAGTCCGCGGCCCGCAACCTGGGGCTGGAGCACGCGACCGGCGAGTGGGTGACGTTCACCGACCCGGACGACATGCTGGCGCCGGGGTTCCTCGACGCGATCCTCCGGTTCGTCGGCCGCCACCCGGACGTGGCGCTCGTCGCGAGCATGCCCGTCGTGGTCGAGGAGCGGACCGGCCGCGAGCACCGCCACGCCCGACATCGCCAGTACGCCGCCGGGGACCGTGTGGTGGACCTCGACCGCGAGCCGAGCACGTTCGGCGGCTCGTCGAGCGTCTCGTTCTTCCGCCTCGACCGGGTCCGCGCGGCCGGCCTGCGGTTCGACCCGCGCGTCCGCCCGAACTTCGAGGACGGGCACTTCGCCGTGCGCTACGTCCTCGAGCTGGCGGAGCCGCGGATCGGGGTCGTGCCGTCGGCGAGGTACCTGTACCGGCGGCGCGCCGACGGCACCTCGTCCTGCAGCGCAGCCACGGCGACCCGGGCCGCTACACCGTCGTGTTCGAGCACGGCTACCTGGACGTCATCGCGCGCGCCAAGGCGCGTCATGCCGGGCTGCCCGCGTGGCTCCAGCAGGTGCTCGTGTACGAGCTGACCTGGTACCTCGATGGTGGACGAGCGCCTCACCGCAGCGGCGATCCTCGCCGACGACCTCGTCGCCGGTGTTCCACGCGCACCTCGCCGCCGTCCTGCGGGAGCTGGACCCGGACGTCGTCGCGGACCACCGGGTCCGGCGCCTCAAGCCGAGCTGGCGCGACATCTTCAGCCATGCCGGCCGACCGGAGCCGTGGCGGTCGCCGACGGCCGCCGTCACCCGCGTCGACGAGGCCATGCGTCTCGAGCGGGTGACGTACCGGTTCACGGGCACGCCGCCGGCCGAGACGGTGACCATCCGCGGGCAGGCGATCGAGCCCGCGTGGGCGAAGTCGCAGGCCCATGTCTACTACGGCGACCGCTCATCCACACCCGGATCCTGTGGCTCCCCGCCGGCGCCGCGGTGACGCTCACGCTCGACGGGGAGCCGGTCAGGATCCGTCCGGCGCGCACGGAGGGCCGGGGACACGCCGATGGTGACGAGGACTCGACCGGCGCGACGGGATCCGGCGGTCCCGGGCTCCACCGCGCTGTCCCGCCTGGCGAGGAGCCGTCACGCGGGTCGCGCCGTGACCGCCGTCCTGCGCCGTGCACGATCGGCCGCCGTCCGGGAGCGATACCGGGATGCGTGGGTGCTGGCCGACCGGGCCAACGAGGCTGACGACAACGGCGAGCGCCTGTTCGAGCACCTGCGCTCGAACCGGCCGGACATCAACGCCTGGTTCGCGATCAGCGGCGAGCCCCCGACCATGCCCGGCTCCGCGCGGCGTACGGCGACCGCGTGGTCGCCCGCGGGACGCCCGCCTTCACGGAGCTGATGCTCAACGCCGCGTGGCTGCTCTCGTCGCACGCTGACCGGGTCGTGAGCCGGCCGGACGAGCTCGACTGGCTCATCGAGCAGCCCACGTGGAAGTTCGGCTTCCTCCAGCACGGCGTGATCAAGGATGACCTGTCGATCTGGCTCAACCGCAAGCAGGTCGATCTGTTCGTCGTGAGCACCGGCGCCGGAGCTCGAGTCGATCGTGGGCGACGGCACGACGTACGGCTACACCGGCAAGGAGACCAGGCTGACCGGCCTGCCGCGCTTCGATCGCCTCCTGCGCAAGGCCCACGAGGTCGAGCCCCGGGACCGCTCCCTGATCCTCGTCGCGCCGACGTGGCGGTCGTGGCTCACCTCGACCATCGACCCCGAGACGTTCGAGCGGGAGCTCGACAGCGGGCTCGTCGAGTCGCGCTACTGGCACGAGTGGGCGGCCATCCTGCGTTCCCCGCGGATCGCCGACGCGGCGGCCGCGGCCGGCTTGACCCTCGGCTTCATGCCCCATCCGATCATGCAGCCGATGCTGGGCGCGCTCGACCTGCCCTCGCATGTCCGGCCGCTGACGTTCGCGGGCGAGGACGTCCAGGGCCTGTACGCCCGCTCCGCCCTGCTCGTGACCGACTACTCGTCGGTCGCCTTCAACGCCGCGTACGTGGACGCGCCGGTCGTCTACTTCCAGTTCGACCGCGACGCGGTCCTCGCCGGCCAGCACATCGGCCGGGCCGGGTACTTCGATTACGTGCGGGACGGGTTCGGGCCGGTGGTGACGACGGCCGAGGCTGCGATCGAGGCGATCGTCGCGCAGGTCGAGCACGGGCCGCGCCCCACGGCGTCGTTCCAGGCGCGGATCGACCGCACCTTCCCGCAGCGCGACGGGCACGCCTGCGAGCGCGTCGTCGCCGCGGTGGAGGAGCTCAGCCGCCCGTACCCGTGGCCGCGCGACGTCCAGGCGCTGCTCGACGGCGCGGGGTCGCGGGATGCCTGACCGCCCGCGGTTCTCGCTCGTCAGCGCGGTCTACGACGTCGAGCCGTACCTCGACGAGTTCATCGCCTCGATCGAGGCACAGGGCCTGCCCGCGGGCGACGCTCGAGGTCATCGCCGTGGACGACGGCTCGACCGACGGCTCGCTGGCGCGGCTGGAGGCATGGCGCGACGCAACGTCCATCGCGGTGACGGTCCTCCACCAGCCGAACGCGGGGCAGGGGGCGGCCCGCAACCGGGGCCTGGCCGTCGCGACCGGGGAGTGGGTGAGCTTCCCGGACCCGGACGACGTCCTCGAACCGGGCTACCTGCAGGCGCTGCTCCGGTTCGCCGACGCCAACCCGCAGGTCGAGATGCTGGGGGCGGCGATCCGCGTCCTCCACGACGTCGACGGGTCGGTGACGGACGACCACCCGCGCGCGTGGCAGTTCCAGGCCGGGACGCGGCTCGTCGACCTCACCGACGAGCCCGAGGTCTTCCCCCAGACCGCGTCGCGGGCGTCGTTCCGGCTGGACACGCTGCGCGCGACCGGCCTCATATTCGATGCGGAGCTCAAGCCGAACTTCGAGGACGTCCACTTCAGCGCGGCGTACCTGCTGGCCCTCCCGCGACCGGTCGCGGGGCTCGTCGCCGACGCCCGCTACCGGTACCGGATCCGGGTCGCCGGCTCCTCGACGATGCAGCACGCCTACCTCGACCCGCGGCGGTACACGACGGTCCTCGACCGCGGCTACCTCGACCTCATCGCGCGGGCCCGCGAGCACGCCGGCGACGGCAGCGTCCCGGCCTGGCTCCAGCACCTGCTCCTGTACGACGTGACGTTCTACCTGCGCGAGAACGACCGGCTGATCTCGCGCGTCCGCTTCCCGGCCGAGCTCGCCGCGCCGTTCCACGAGCGGATCGGGGAGGTGGCGCGTGCCCTCGACCCGGCCGTGGTCGCGGCCCACCGCGGCGAGTCGTTCACGACCACGTATCGCGACCTGCTCGTGCACGGCTACCGCCCCGAGCCGTGGCACGCGGACCCGGTCGAGATCACCGCATCCGATGCCGTCCGGAGGCCTCCAGCAGGTCGCCTACCGCTACACGGGCCCGCCGCCCGTCGAGCGGTTCACGGTGGACGGCACCGAGCGGACGCCGGCCTTCGCCAAGCGACGCGGGCTCGTCTACTACGACCGGCTGCTGATGGAGGAGCGGATCGCCTGGCTGCCGGCGGGTCGCATCGAGGTGGCCCTGGACGGCACGCCGGTCGGCATCGCGCGCGGCGGCCGGCGGCTGCGGCCCGGTGCCTCCGGCAAGCCCCTCGCGCCGGTTCCCGCGCCGCCGGCGCCGGGCATCGGCGCGCGCGTCCGGCGCCGGGTCGTGCCGCGCTACGTCCGCGCCCGCGGTCGTCGCTTCGACGGTGCGTGGCTCCTCGCGGACCGGATCGGGGCGGCCGGTGGCAACGCCGAGAGCCTGCTCGTGTCGCTGCTCGAGGCGAAGGTCGGCAACCCGTGGCTGGTCGTCGAGCGGGCGAGCCCGGACTGGCCGCGGCTGTCGGCGGCGCACGGCGACCGGCTCGTGGCGATGGGCTCGAGCGACTGGGCGCTGCTCGTCGCGCACGCAGCTGGGCGCTCGTGTCCGTCCGCGAGCCTGACGTCATCCGGGCGCCCGAGATCCTCGGCCACGTGATGCGGCCGCACCTCCAGCTGGGGCTGCTCGGCGACGGCGTCGCCGTCGACGACGGGTCGCGGCAGCTGCGCCCCGGCACGGTCGACCTGTTCCTGACGACGACGCCCGCCGAGACCGACGCGTTCGTCGCGGACGGCACGCCGTTCGCCCTGACGGCAAAGGAGGTGGCCCGGACGGGGATGCCCCGGCTGGACCGGCTCCGGGCGCTCGCCCATGGCGGGCCAGCCCCGGACCTCGTCCTCGTCGCGCCGGACACCCGTGACTGGCTCACGGTGCCGCTCGACACGGAGCACGGCCGGATCGACCGCCTCGCGCGCCCGACGGCCGGCGCATCGGACTATGCGAAGCAGTGGCGGGCGCTCCTCGCGTCACCCGGGCTGGCCGCGGAAGCGGAGCGCGCCGGGCTGCGAGTCGGGTTCCTGCCGCACCCGGACCTCGCGTCGGTGCTCGACGCCGCGTGGCTGCCGGCCGGCGTGGAGCTGCTGCCGGCGGTCGGCGAGTCGCTGCCGGCCCAGCTGGCGCGGGCCGCGGTGCTCGTGACGGACTACCGGCCGCTCGCCTTTGATGTCGCCTCGATCGACCGCCCGGTCGTCTACTGCCAGTTCGACGCGGCGGAGCGGGGGATCGGTGATCTGCGCGGCCGGAGCGCCACGTACGACTACGCGCGGGACGGGTTCGGGCCGGTCGTGGCCGACGGCCGACGCCCTCGCGGCTGCCGTGGCGGACGCCCTCGCGCATGGACCCGGGGTCGCGTCGCCCTACGCGGAGCGGATCGCTGCGGCGTTCCCCGATCGCGCGACGCCCGCCTGGGCACGGGTGGTCGAGGCGATCCGGGAGCGCAGCCGGCCGTGGGGCGACGCGTCCGGCTGAGCCGCCGCCGCCCCGGGTGTCGCGTCAGTCGTCCGCGAGCGTCTCCGGGTACAGGCCCTCGTAGCGCACGCCGTAGCGCGGCTCGGCGAACACGTCGACCGTCGCCTCGCGCCAGGCGAGGTAGTGCGGCGTGTCCCGGTGGCGCAGGGCGGACGCCTCGTCGGCGTACCACTCGTAGAGCAGGAACCGGTTGGGGTCCTCGACCAGGCGCAGGACGTCGAACCGGAGGTTGCCGTCCTCGCGGATCGACGCCTCGTGGTTGGCCCGGGTCGCGTCGAGGAACGTGTCGACCTGGTCGGGCTTGACGTGGATGTGGACGAGCGTGACGAACATCGGGTCCTCGGTGCGGGTCTGGGATGCGGGGTCAGGCGAGGCGGGCGTAGTCGGCGGGGGCGCGCTTGACGAACTGGCCGGCGCCCTTGGCGCCGGTGAACGCGCCGTCGCGGACGACGACGGTGCCGCGGCTGCATGACGATGTCCGACGCGCCCTGGACGCTCCAGCCCTCGTAGCACGAGTAGTCGACGTCCATGTGGTGGGTCTTCGCGCGAGATCGTCCGCATCCGGCCCGGGTCGTAGACGACGATGTCGGCGTCGGAGCCGACGGCGATCGCGCCCTTGCGCGGGTACATCCCGAACAGCTTCGCCGGGCCGGTCGAGACGATGTCGACCCAGCGCTCGCGCGAGATGCGGCCCTGGACGACGCCGCCGTCGTGGAGCAGGTCGACGCGGTCCTCGACGCCCGGCAGGCCGTTGGGGATCTTGCGGAAGTCGCCCTTGCCGAGGTCCTTCTGGCCCTCGAAGTCGAACGGGCAGTGGTCCGTCGACACGACCTGGAGGTCGTCCTTCACGAGGCCGGTCCAGAGCTCCTCCCAGTGCGGGTCCTTCTCGCGCAGGGGCGGGGAGCACACGAACTTCGCGCCCTCGAAGCCGTTGCCCATGTCGTCGAGGCTGAGGAACAGGTACTGCGGGACAGGTCTCGGCGAACGCCTGCATCCCGCGATCGCGCGCGCCGCGGACGGCGTCGAGGGCGTCCTTCGCCGAGAGGTGGACGATGTACACCGGGACGCCGGCCGCCTCGGCGAGCCGGATGACGCGGTTGGTCGCCTCGCCCTCGAAGATCGGGTAGCGCGCGACGCCGTGGTAGTAGCGGGTCGGTCTTGCCGTCGGCGACGAGCTGGGCCGCGACGACGTCGATGGCCGGCCCGTTCTCCGCGTGCATCATGATCAGCCCGCCGTTCTTCGCGGTCTGCTGCATCGCGCGGTAGATGTGGTCGTCCGGGCTGTAGAACACGCCCGGGTAGGCGGTGAACAGCTTGAAGTCCGGCACGCCCTCGGCGACGAGCGTGTCCATCTCCGCGAGCGTGTCGTCGTTGACGTCGCTCATGATCATGTGGAACCCGTAGTCGATGACCGCGTTGCCCTCGGCCTTCGCGTGCCACGCGTCGAGGCCCGCGCGGAGGCTCGCGCCGCGGCTCTGGACCGCGAAGTCGACGATCGTCGTGGTGCCGCCGAAGGCCGCGGCCCGGGTGCCGGTCTCGAACGTGTCCTTCGCGAACGTGCCGCCGAACGGCAGCTCCATGTGGGTGTGGACGTCGATCGCGCCCGGGATCACGTACTTGCCGGTGGCGTCGATCGTCTCGTCGACGGCGATCCCGGCGATCGCGCCCAGCGGGCCGCCGGGGAAGCGCCCGATCGCCTCGATCGTCTCCCCGTCGACGAGCACGTCGGCGACGTACGACCCGTCGGCCGTGACGATGGTGCCGTTGGCGATCAGGGTGCGCATCGTGCCTCCTCGCGCTCGGGGTATGCCGGACGGGCAGCGGCCGGCAGGCCGCTCGACGTGGCGGCAATCGTAGCGAGGCGGAACGGCGGTCGGGGGCCGTGACGCGGGGAGCGGGGCTGGCGCGGGGGTCGAGCGCCGGGACCCGGCTAGCCCAGGGGCAGCGCGGCGTGGATCCCGATCATCGCGGCAACGCCGAGCTGGATCGACCAGGCGAACGCGCTGGCACCGACGGCCGCGACCGCGGCGGCGAAGGCGGCCGTGCTCACAAACCTGCGTCGGCGGCGCGCGCGACGGGCGGCAGGTCCGTCCGACTCCCACCAGGGATCGCGACGGTTGAGCGAGAGCGACGGCATCGACGGGTACCTCCAGCACGGGCAGTGTCCGTCGCGCCCGTGCGCGGGGTCGAGGGTGACCAACGTCCCCGGACCCCGCACCGCAATGCCCCGGACCGCACCACCGGGTGGCGTGGCCGACGTGCCTTCCCGGAAAGCGGTGCATCACCGCACCGGCGCCCGGCCCTACGGCGCGCGGCTCGTGGCGAGGCGGACGATCGCCACGAGGGTGAGGACGAGGACCGCGGCCAGCCGCGCGAGGTCCGGCTCGGCGAGCAGGAACAGCACGGGAAACGTCGCCGAGGCCGGTCGCGATCGCGGCGATGCGGGCGTCCCGGCCGGCGAGCCGCCCGATGCCGAGGACCGCCAGCCCGAGCAGCACGCTCAGCATCCCGGCCGGCGGCGCGAGCGTGAACGCCGCGCCACCGAACGTGCCCAGGCCGCGGTCGCCGGCCGCGCGGCCGAACGCCGGCCAGCCCGCGCCCAGCACCGCCCCGAGGCCCGCGACCCAGCCGATCGCCCACGAGAACGTCACGACGCCGATCGCGACGGGCACGACGCCCTTCGCGAGGTCCGCGGTGAGGGCGAGGAACCCCCAGCCCGGGCCGGCGAGCCGCCACACGTCGCTGCACGGCCGCCCGGCACGCCCGCCGCCGCCAGGTCGACGCCCGCCAGGTCGACGCCCGGCCATGCGCGCGATCCGGGGCGCGGCCGGCAGCGAGCCGACGAGGTAGCCGGCGAGGAGGGCGAGCGCGCCGAGCAGGACGCCGGCGACCGGCGCCAGCCCGGTCACGGCACGGTCACGACCGGGTCCAGCCGGCCGGCAGCGGCTCCACGACGTCGCCGGTGCGGACGCGGCCCGGCACGAGGACCTCGGCCCAGACCCCGAACGGCAGCGGCTCGGTGGTCGGCAGGTGGCCCCGCGTCTCGGCCAGCAGCTTCAGGGTGTCCAGCGAGCGGATGCCCGTGTCGGGGTCCTGGGTCGTGACGGCGCAGCGGCCGATGTTGCCGCCCGGCCGGACCACGGCCTCGCCGATCCGCACGGGCCGGCGGAGCCAGCCGTCCTCCGCGTGCGCCTCGACGCCGTCGACCGTGAACGTCATCCGGAACCGCCGCCCGTCGAGCGGCTCGTCCAGCCCGGCGGCCTCGGCCATGGACCGCAGGCCGGCGGACGACTGGATCGACACCGATCCGCCCTCGTCGGCGCGGTCGAGCCCCGCGCCGTCGTCGGTCATCCGCACCAGGGTCAGCGGCTGGCCGGCCACCTCGCTGAGCGCCTCGGCGTACGGGCCGCGGACGATGCGCGCGGGTCGCTCATAGCCGTAGAACACGGCGCCGACGGCCTCGCCCAGCTCCACGGGCCCGCCGATGACCCGCCCGTCCGGGAGGTGCAGGACGAGGCAGTCGGGGTCATCGCCGATCTCGGGCCGGATCCGGACGAGCGGCCCGAGCCGCTTCCCGTTGGCCAGCCGGTGCTGCGTGTCGAGGAGCGCGTAGCGACGGTCGCCGGGCACGCCGGTCACCCGCAGGTCGACCTCGTCGAGCGCCACGAGGGCGAGCGCCTTGACGGGCGCGATGGCGATGCGGGCGACGGTGCCGGTGGTCACGCCCGCAGTATCGCGTGGGTCGGGCGAGCCCGGATCCACCGATCTCCGCTTGCATCTCGCGCGCTCATGCGGCCCATGCCCGCGTTGGCGGCTGCGCGCGTCGCTCACGCACCTCCAGGTGCGCTCGCTTCCGTGCTCGCCGCCGCCTTGGCCTGCGCGCGCCTGAGCGGCGATCTGCGGCGCTCGACCGGTGGACCCGGGCTAGGCCCGGGCGGGCGCCACGTCGCGCAGGGCCGGGATGACCTCGCGCCCGTAGATCTCGAGCTGCTCCTCCTCGTTCCCGTTCATCAGGTAGAGGTTGAACTGGTCGACCCCCGCCTCGGCGAGGGCACGCAGCCGCTCGATGTGCCGGTCCACGTCGCCCACGAGGCAGAACCGGTCGACGATCTCGTCGGTCACGAACTGGGCGTTCGAGGAGCCCACCTCGGCATGGTGGAGGTAGTCGTATCCCTCGCGGCTGCGCACGTACGTCGTCAGCTCCTCGGGGAGGTCCTCGCGCGGGTACTTGTTCACCAGGTCGACGACGTGGTTCGAGACGAGGGCGGGGAACCAGCGGGTCCGGTCGCGGCCGTCGGCGAGGTCGCCGACGTGGGCCGGGGCGGCGGCCATGACCTTGACGCTGTCGGGATCGCGGCCGGCCTCGCGCGCGGACGCACGCACCTGGGACACGAACCAGCGCACGAGGTCCGGGTCGCCGATCTGGAGCATGGACCCGTCGGCGATCCGCCCGGTGAGCTTGAGCGCCACGGGGCCGTAGCCCGCGATCCAGACGGGGAGCCGGTAGCCGCTGGCCCAGCGGAGCTCGAGCGTCGCCCCCTCGAACTCGATCGAGCGGCCCTCGACGAGGGCGCGGATCGTGTGGACCGCCGTCTCGAGGTCCTTCATCGATGTCGGACCCTTGCCCAGCACGCGCCGCGCCGAGTCGCCGCGCCCGATGCCCAGGTCCATGCGCCCGCCGGAGATTTCGTCCAGGACGGCGAGCGTGGACGCGGTGACCGAGGGCTCGCGCGTGGCCGGGTTCGTGACGCACGTCCCGAGCCGGAGCGTGGAGGTCGCCTGGGCGATGAGCGTGAGCGCCGGGTACGGGTCGGGCCACAGCACGTGGCTGTCGAACAGCCAGCAGTGCGTGAACCCCGCCGCCTCTGCCTGCGTCGCGAGCGCGAGCGTCCGCTCGATCGAGTGCTCCGGCTTGAGCGTGAACCCGAACTGCATGCGCGGCCTCCTGTCCCAATCCCCCACGAATCAGGCGGCTCGGCTGCCCTCCTCCTTGGCAGCCGAGCCGCGCGGGATCATAACCGAAATCGGCGGATCGTCCACCGGGCTGGCTCGCCCGGTCGTCGGCGCCGGTCGTCGGGACCCGCGCCGTCAGGGCCGGACGAGGTCGTCGTACTGGTCCGGGCGCCGGTCGCGGTAGAACTGCCAGGTCTGGCGGACCTCGGTGATGAGGTCGAGGTTCATGTCCCGGACGATGAGCTCCTCCTCGTACGGGTCGCCGACGCCGCCGATGAACTGGCCGCGCGGATCCACGAAGTAGCTCTGCCCGTAGAAGTCGTCCTCGCCCAGCGGCTCCTTGCCGACCCGGTTGATCGTCCCGACGAAGTACCCGTTGGCGAGGGCGTGGCTGACCTGCTCGACGCGCCACAGGTACTCGGACAGGCCGCGGCTCGTGGCCGAGGGGATGAACACCATCTCCGCGCCGTTGAGGCCCAGCGCGCGGGCGCCCTCGGGGAAGTGGCGGTCGTAGCAGATGTAGACGCCGACCTTGCCGACCGCGGTGTCGAACACGGGGTAGCCCATGTTCCCCGGCCGGAAGTAGTACTTCTCCCAGAAGCCCTGGACGTGCGGGATGTGCGTCTTGCGGTACTTGCCGAGGTACGACCCGTCGGCGTCGATGACGGCGGCGGTGTTGTAGTAGATCCCGGTGGTGTTCGAGTCCTCCTCGTACATCGGCACGACGAGGACCATGCCCAGCTCCTTGGCCAGCGACTGCATCCGCTGCGTCGTCGGCCCGTCCGGGATCCACTCCGTGTAGCCGAAGTACTCGGGATCCTGCACCTGGCAGAAGTAGGGGCCGTAGAACAGCTCCTGGAAGAGCATGATCTGGGCGCCCTGGGCCTTCGCCTCGTGCGCGTACTGCTCGTGCTTCTGGATCATCGACTCCTTGTCGCCGGTCCAGGTGGCCTGCAGGAGCGCGCCTCGGACGTTCCGGGCCATCGTCACTCTCCTCGGAGATGGGCGCGGCCTCGGCGGTCCGCGCGGTCGGGCGGCCCGGCGATCCGGGCCACGGGAGACGGGAAGGATACGCCGCGCGCACCCCGCCGCGAGGCACGTTCTCAGTGGCAGGTCCCGCTGCCCGAATCGGTGAACGTCCCGCCGGCGACCGGCACGAACGCCCAGTCGTACGACCCGGCGCGGAGCGTCAGCTTGAGCACGCCGTACGTGCTCGAGGAGCGCACGACGCTGTGCAGCTTCGTCGAGCCGAACGGCCGCAGGGCGGCGCCGCCTGTCCCGACCACGAACTCGCGGATGCCCTCCGGGTCCGGGACGCGGTCGCCGGTCTGGGGCGCGAACCGCTCGTAGTCGTGGTCGTGCCCGGTGAGCGCGACCTCGGCGCCGGCCTCCTCGAGCGCTCGCCACAGCTCCGCGACGGCCGGGTTGTTGCCGTGCTGGCCGGATGAGAACCGCGGGTGGTGCCACACGGCGGCGACGCAGGCCCTCGGGTTCGCCGCGAGGTCCGCGCGGAGCCAGGTGACCTGTGGCGAGGACGCGCCACACCCGACCTTGGTGCAGTTCGAGTTCAGGACGTAGACCCGCCACGTGCCGAGGTCGTAGGCGTACCACCCGGCGCCGGCCGAGCCGGCTCGTGCCCCGAAGTAGGCGAAGTACGGCGCCGCGCCCGTGCTGTGGTACTCGTGGTTGCCGGGTGCCGGCGACGTGCGCGACGTCCAGCGGCCCCACGTCGGCCCGTAACAGTCGCGGAACTGGCCGGTGGTGCCGTCCGGGTAGGCGAGGTCGCCCGAGGCGAACACCCGTCCCGCGATGCCGTCGAGGAGGGCGGCGGTCCGCGAGTCCCCGGTGAGCCCGCAGGTCGCGATGTCGCCGGCCCCGACGAGCACCGGGTTGGTCGCGGGCGGATCGACGACGACGAGCCCGTCGATGTCGACATACGGGTGGCCCGCCGTGCCGGCGACGGTGATCGACAGCGTGTGCGTGCCCGACGATGCCCACGCGTGTCGGAACACGAGCCGCCGGTACTCGGTGGTCGTCCGGGCGAGGTCGACGGTCGTCGTCGGGTCGCCATCGACGACGATCGAGGCGAGCCCGCGGTTGGCGGCGCGGGTCGCGATCCAGGCCACCTGGCTGCCGGTGAACGTGAACGTCGCCGTCGCACCGGTGGTGCCGGAGCCCAGCGCCCGCCCGCCGAGGTAGGCCGCGTTCTCCCGCAGCTGCCAGGCGCCGGTCGTCGAGAGGCCGGGTGTCGTCTCGCTCACGCGCCGCACCCGGAACGGTGCTGCCATCGCGTAGCCGCTCGTGTTGCCGACGGTGTCGGTGGCTCGCACCCGGAAGGCGTACTCGTGCGGGGGCCGGAGGTTGACGACGACGCTGCTCGAGGTCGCGCTCGGCAGGGCAACGGTTTCCCAGGATCCGCCGTCCACCTGGCGTTGGAGCGTCGAGCGGGCGATCCCCGACTCGTCGCTCCTCGTCCACCACACGGTGAAGGGCACCGTCGACGCACCGGCCTTCGCATTCGTCCGGATGCTGGCGACGGGCGCGGTCACCGACGGCGCGATCGTGTCGGCGGCCGGGGCGACGGGTGCGGCCGGCGTCTCAGCGGCGTGGGTGGCGTCGGGTGACGGCAGCCGCGTCCCCGCGGCCGGGGCCAGCCCCGGCAAGCAGGAGGCCGACGGCGAGGGCGAGCGTCGCTGGGCGGAGCGCGGTGGGCCGCATCGCCATCCATCGTCGGGCCGCGGGTCGCCGCTGGCAACCCGGGGCCGCACCGGGCCTGCAGTTCCATTTGCCTGCCTTGACAGCGCCCGAACCGGCGGGCGACCGCCGGCCCTCCGATCCGCCGCGCCTCAGCGCTCCTGGGCGAAGACCTCGGTGAACGACGTTGCCGTGCCGGCGTCGTCGAACTCGATCAGGAACACGTTGTGGTAGGTGCGCTTCGGTTCCACGTAGCGGCTGGTGCCGGTCGCCACGACCCGGTTGCCGTCGACGGCCCACGGCGCGTACCCGGCCTCCCAGGAGCCGGGCGCGTCCTGGTCGCCGGTCCAGCTCGCCACGATCGCGTCGCGGCCGCGGAGCGGCTCGTCCCAGGGGTGGTAGCGGTACTCGGCGTCGTCGGCGAACAGCGCGCCGATCGCGGCCGGGTCGTATGAGCGCCACGCCTCGACATAGGCGTCGAGCCAGCGGGCGGCGTCGTCGTGGGTCATCGGGTGCCTCCGGGGTGGGGGAGCGCCGGGCGTCATGTGCCTGATGTAACCGATAATAGCGATCTAAAGGGTTACGTGCAACCGCCGTAGCGAGGTTGCCCGATGACGGCCGTGGCCGACGCGCGGAGAATGGCTGTCGACCCGTCCCCAGGAGACCCGATGACCGCACCCGCCGAGCCCACCGCCCCGCTCCCTCGCCGCCGCCACGATCGACGCGACCGTCTCGGCCCTCGACCGCGCCGCGGTCCACGCGAAGGCGCACCTCGCCGCCCTGGACGAGGCGCCGGTCCGGCCGACGACCCCGCTCGAGACGCTGCGCGCCCGTTTCGTCCGCCCGCTGCCTGACGAGGGCATGGACCCCGCGGCCGTCGTGGACGAGCTGGCCGCGAACGCCGAGGGCGGGCTGGTCCGGAGCGCCGGCCCGCGCTACTTCGGGTTCGTGATCGGCGGCAGCGTGCCGGCGGCCCTCGCCGCGGACTGGCTGACGAGCGCCTGGGACCAGAACGCCGGGCTGTACGTGATCGGCCCGGCCGCGGCCGTCGCCGAGGAGACGGCCGGCGCCTGGCTGATCGACCTGTTCGGCCTGCCCGAGACCGCGAGCGTCGGCTACACGACGGGCGCGACGATGGCGTCGTTCACCGGGCTCGCGGCGGGACGCCATGCGCTGCTCGCGAAGGCCGGCTGGGACGTGGAGCGCCAGGGCCTGTTCGGGGCGCCGGAGATCCCGGTCGTGGTCAGCGAGGAGTCGCACGTCACGATCTTCGCGGCGCTCCAGATGCTGGGCATGGGCCGCGACCGCGTCATCCGCGTCCCCACCGACGACCAGGGCCGGATGCGACCCGAAGCGCTGGCTCGCCGTGCTGCGTGACCTCGACCGGCCGGCGCTCGTCACCGCCCAGGCGGGCAACGTCAACACCGGCGCGTTCGACCCGCTGCCGCCGATCGTCGAGGCCGTCCGCGCGAACGGCGGCTGGCTCCACGTCGACGGCGCGTTCGGGCTGTGGGCCGCGGCCGATCCCTCGCGGCGCCACCTCGTCGACGGGGTGGGGGACGCCGACTCGTGGACGACCGACGCGCACAAGTGGCTCAACGTGCCGTACGACTCGGGGCTGTCGTTCGTGCGCGACGCGGCCGCCCATCACGCCGCGATGACGCTCGGGGCGGCGTACTACGTCGAGACCGCGGGCGGCGAGCGCGACCCGTACAACTGGGTCCCGGAATCCTCGCGCCGGGCGCGCGGGTTCGCGGTCTGGGCCGCGCTGCGGAGCCTCGGCCGGCAGGGCGTCGAGGAGCTGATCGCCCGCAACTCGGACGCCGCGCGGCGGTTCGCGGCCGGGCTCGAGGGCGGCGCCGGCATCCGGATCCTCAACGACGTCGTCCTCAACCAGGTGCTCGTCCGGTTCGATGACCCGTCCGGCGACCCCGCGAAGGGCGATGCCAGGACCGCGGCGATCGTCGCGGCGGTCCAGGACGACGGCGAGATCTGGCTCGGCGGGACGACCTGGCACGGGCATGCGCGCGATGCGGATCTCGGTGTCCAACTGGATGACGACCGACGCCCACGCGGACCTCGGCGCGGCGACGATCCGGCGCCTCGCGGAGGCGATCCCGACGGGCTGAACGGCTCGCTCGGCCCTGCCCGCGCTGTGCTGTAATGGCCGCCACGCCACGAGCACGCACGCGGGCCGCCGACACGCGCGCCCGGAGGAGGACCGATGGGCATCAGCGCCGCGCCGGGGATGACGAGCGAGGAGATCGTCGCCCTCTCCCGGGAGCACACGATCTTCTCGTGGTCGGTGCAGGGTGCCCTCGACCCGATCGCGATCGACCACGCCGAGGGCGTCTACCTGTACACGCCCGAAGGCAAGCGGATCCTCGACTTCAACTCGCAGCTGATGTCGGTCAACATCGGCCACGGCGACCGGCGTGTCGTCGACGCGATCACCGAGCAGGCGACCCGGCTCCAGTACGTCCAGCCGGCGTTCGCGACCGAGATCCGCGCCCGCCTGGGCCAGAAGCTGGCCGAGATCCTGCCCGGCGACATGAACAAGGTGTTCTTCACCCTGGGCGGCGCCGAGGCGATCGAGAACGCGATCAAGCTCGCGCGCCACCACACCGGCCGCTACAAGCTGCTCGCCCGGTACCGCAGCTACCACGGCGCCACGTTCGGCGCGATGACCCTCACCGGCGACTACCGCCGCTGGGCGAACGAGCCGGGGCTGGTGGGCGTCGTGCGCTACCCCGACACGCACCGCTGGGGCGAGAAGGAGCCGAGGCCGGTCGACGAGGCGCTGCAACGGCCTCGAGGACGTCATCAGGTACGAGGGCGCCCACACGATCGCGGCGGTGTTCCTCGAGACGATCGTGGGCACCAACGGGATCCTGATCCCGCCCGACGGCTATCTCAAGGGCGTCCGCGAGCTGTGCGACAAGTACGGGATCCTCATGGTCGCGGACGAGGTCATGGCGGGCTTCGGACGGACCGGGCGCTGGTTCGCGGTCGACCACTGGGACGTCGTGCCCGACCTGATGACGATGGCCAAGGGCCTGACCTCGAGCTACCTGCCGCTGGGCGCGGTCGCGATGCGCGAGGAGATCGCCGACGGCCTCGAGGACAAGATGTTCTTCGGCGGGCTGACCTACAGCTCGCATCCGGTCAGCCTGGCCGCGGCCCTCGCGACGATCCGCGTCTACGAGGAGGACGACCTCATCGGCAACGCGGCGCGCCTGGACGCCGTCATGCGCCGCCACCACGAGGCGCTCGCGGCGAAGCACCCGTCGGTCGGCGCCTATCGCAACCTCGGGCTGTTCGGGATCCTCGACCTCGTCCGGTCGCGCGACCCGTTCACGCCGCTCACCCCGTTCAACGGCACCTCGGACGAGATGAAGGCGATCGGGAAGTTCCTGCGCGACAACGGCGTGTACACGATGGTCGCCAACAACTCGATCCACACCAACCCGCCGCTGTGCATCACCGAGGCGCAGCTGGCCGAGGGCTTCGAGGTCATCGACCGCGCGCTCGACATCGCCGACCAGGCGGTGGCGGGCTAGCCGCCACCCGACGCCGAGCCTCGACCGCAAGGCGCCGACGTGACGGCCGGTCCGGCCCAGCACGAGGTCCACCAGCACGAGCGGGAGCTCGCGCTGGAGATGGAGGCCGTGCAGCCGCGCATCCCGCGGCTCCGGTGGCGGCGCCCGGTCGCGTTCCTCATCGTCATCGTGATCATCCTCGTCCTGTGGGAGGGCGTGAAGTTCCTGGGCGGCACGCCGTGGCGGCTGCCGGGCCAGGGGCCGGGCGACCCGATCATCTGGAGCCCGCCCTTCCGCTGGCCGTTCGCGAACGACCTCAACCTGCCCCACGTCTGGAACATCGCGTACGTGATGGGCCAGCCGTTCCAGCGGGGCGCCGACGTCACGCTGTTCGAGTACCTCGTCGGAGCGGCGCTGTACACGTGGCGCGAGGCGTTCCTGGGGTTCGTGTTCGGCAGCCTGCTCGGCCTGCTGCTCGCCTCGGTGTTCGTGCACAGCCGGCTCGCCGAGCGCGCGTTCGTGCCCTACGTCATCGCCAGCCAGACGATCCCGATCATCGCCCTCGCGCCGCTCATCGTGTTCGCGCTCGGCCAGGGCGTGCTGGCGGTCGTCGTGATCGCGACGTACCTCACGTTCTTCCCGGTGACGATCGCGATGCTCCGCGGCCTGCGCTCGTTCGACCCGCGCGCGCTGGAGCTCCTGCGCTCGTACGGCGCCTCGCGCCGCGAGGTGTACTGGAAGCTCCGGCTGCCGGCGTCGATGCCGTACTTCTTCACCGCGCTCAAGATCGCGGCGACCGCGGCCATCGTCGGCGCGATCATCGGCGAGGACACGGGCGCGATCCAGGAGGGCCTGGGCCGCGTCATCACCACGTTCAACCAGTACTACGCGACGGGTCCCGAGAAGCTGTGGGCGGCGATCTTCGTCGCGGCGGCGCTGGGCGTCGTGTTCTTCCTCCTCGTCCGGCTCGCGGAGATGTTCGTCCTTCGCCGCCGGCCCGGCATCGACACCTGACCATCCACCACCCAGGAGCCTCGAACCCATGACCGAAGCCGGCACAGCGCCCGTCGTCCAGCATCAGCGGCGTCGACAAGGTGTTCGGCACGCGCGACAAGGGGTCGACCGTCGCCCTGTCGGGGATCGACCTGGACATCGCGCCGGGCGAGTTCGTGTCGCTCATCGGCCCGTCGGGCTGCGGCAAGTCGACGCTCCTGCGCGTCATCGGCGACCTCGTCCAGCCGACCCGGGGCACGGTCCGGGTCAACGACAAGACCGCCGAGCAGGCACGCCGCGACCGCGACTACGGGATGGTGTTCCAGGCGCCGGTGCTGTTCGACTGGCGGAGCGTCGAGGACAACGTCAAGCTGCCGCTCGAGATCCTGGGCAAGGACAAGGCGTACCGCGCGAAGCGGGCCAAGGAGATGCTCGAGCTGGTCGAGCTGGGCGACTTCACCAAGCACATGCCGTACCAGCTGTCGGGCGGCATGCAGCAGCGGGTCGCGATCGCCCGGGCCCTGTCGTTCGAGCCCCGGATCCTGCTCATGGACGAGCCGTTCGGGGCGCTCGACGAGATGACCCGCGAGCGGATGAACGACGAGGTGCTGCGGATCTGGGAGCAGACCGCCACGACCGTCGTGTTCGTCACCCACTCGATCCCCGAGGCGGTCTACCTGTCCTCGCGCGTGGTCGTGATGAGCGCCCGCCCGGGCCGGATCACGAAGATCGTCGACGTCGACCTGCCGCGGCCGCGGAACGACGAGGTCCGCGAGAGCGAGCGCTACTTCCAGCTCATCACCGAGGTCCGCGAGGCGCTGCGCGCCGGCGGTGGTGACCTCGACGACGCGGGGACCGCGTCCGCGCGCCGCACCCTTGCCGAGGGCGCGGTCGGGTGAGCATCGTCGCAGGGCGTCGCGAACCCGGTCACCCCGCCGCCGCCCGCCGCGGCGCCGCGCGCGGGGCGGGTCGGCAGCGCGCTCCGCGGCTACCTGCCCGCGGTGCTCGTCGCGGTCGGCGGGCTCGTCCTGTGGGAGGTGCTCATCCGCGGGATCGGGCTGAGCTCGTTCATCCTGCCCGCGCCGTCCGCGATCGCTGCCGCGCTGGTCGAGAACTGGAACGGCGAGCGGTTCCCGCTCGCGGATTCGGCCAGGAACACGATCATGGAGGCGGTCGGCGGCTTCTTCATCGGCTCGACCGCCGGCGTCGTCGTCGCGTTCCTCGCCGCGCGCTGGGGGACCGCCCGGGCGCTGCTGCTGCCGCTCGCGATCGCCGCCAACGCGATCCCGATCATCGCCTTCGCGCCGCTGTTCAACACCTGGTTCGGCCTGCTCAACCCGCTGAGCAAGATGATGATGGCCGCCGTCCTGTCGTTCTTCCCGGTGATGGCCAACGTGACCCGCGGCCTGTCCGGCGTCGAGCCGTCCGCGATCGAGCTCATGCGCTCGTACGCGGCGACGGAGGGCGAGATCCTGCGCAAGGTGCGGATCCCCAACTCGCTGCCGTTCCTGTTCACCGCGCTCAAGCTCGCGTCGACGCTGAGCCTGATCGGCGCGATCGTCGCCGAGTACTTCGGCGGGCAGGGCAGCGTCCTGGGCCGGATGATCGTGCAGAGCGCGAGCGCGCTCCGCTTCGACATCACCTGGGCGGCGGTCTCGCTGGCGGCCGTCGCGGGGATCACGTTCTACCTGATCATCGCCCTCATCGAGCGGGTCGCGATCCCGTGGCACGCGTCGTCGCGCGTCGACGGCTGAGGGCGAACCCGCCGCGTATCCACGCCGGCACGCGCGCGGCCGTTCCCAGCGGCCGCCGGATTCGGTATCGTTCCGCGGTCCGCGGCATGACGCCGCACGAGGAGGAGATGGCGCCCGCAGAGCGAGCGGGCGCCTGAGAAGGAGAGGCATGAGGAAGCAATTGCGCGTCCTCGGGCTGGGCATGGCGGCGACGATCCTCGTCGCGGCGTGCAGCGGCTCGACGGCGACCCAGGCTCCCGCGAGCGCACCGGCGTCCGAGTCGCCGGCGTCCAGCGGAGCCAGCGAGGCCCCCGCGAGCGCGTCTCCGGCGGCCGAGGCGGCGAACGTCAAGCTCCAGCTCCAGTGGACCCCGCAGGCCCAGTTCGCCGGCTACTTCGCCGCCGACAAGCAGGGCTACTTCGCCGAGGAGGGGCTCACCGTCGAGATCCTCGACGGCGGCCCGACGATCGTCCCGCAGCAGGTCGGCTCGGCCCCGGACGGGCCCGAGTTCACGATCTCGTGGGTGCCGAAGGTCCTCGAGGCCCGCGAGGCGGGCTCCGACCTGATCGACATCGCCCAGATCTTCCAGCGCTCCGGCACCCTGTCGGTCGCGTGGAAGGACGGCGGCCCCGCCGACATCTGCGAGGCGGCCGGCAAGAAGGTCGGCGCGTGGGACTTCGGCAACGAGTTCGAGGTCACCGCGGGCCTGGCCCTCAACTGCGCCCTGACGCCGGGTCTCGAGAACAACGGCGATCCGGCCACGCAGTACCAGAAGGTCACCCAGGCGTTCGACATGGTCGCGTTCCTGAACAAGGAGATCGACCTCGCCGAGGCCATGATCTACAACGAGTACGCGCAGGTGCTCGAGGCGACGAACCCGGTCACGGGCGAGCTGTACAAGCCCGAGGACCTCAACGTCTTCAACTGGAACGACTACCGGAGCTCGATGCTCCAGGACGCGATCTTCGTCCGCGAGGCATGGCTCAACGAGGAGGGCAACCGTGACATCGCGGTCCGCTTCGTCCGCGCCTCCCTCAAGGGCTGGATCTACTGCCGCGACAACCCGGACGACTGCGTCCAGTACACGACCGACGCGGGCTCCCAGCTGGGCGCCGGCCACCAGGCCTGGATGATGAACGAGATCAACGCGCTGGTCTGGCCGTCGCCGGCCGGCGTGGGCGTGCTCGATCCGGTTGGCTGGAACCAGACCGTCCAGGTCGCGAAGCAGGCCGGGATCATCAAGCAGGACCCGTCCACGACGGCCTACGACACGTCGATCGTCACCGAGGCCCTCGCGGGCATCGAGGGCGACACCAAGGGCGACACGTACACCAAGGGAACCGTCGAGGTCACCGCCGGCGGCAACTGAGCCCCGCTGATCCGAACAGCACCGACGGCCGGTCCCGCGAGGGGCCGGCCGTCGTGATTCGCCGGCGCGGGATGCGCCTGGCCCCCTACACTCGCGGCGCCGGGGTGGCCAGCGGTTCGGGCTGAGGAGGACGAGGCATCGGCGCGCTCAACGCCTACCGCGGGGTCCTCTCCAACAGCGCCCTCGTCCGGCTGTTCGCGGGCGAGTTCATCTCCGGCATCGGCGACTGGCTGTACCTCGTCGCGCTGCTCGTCGTCGTGTACGCCGAGAGCGACGACCCGGTCCTGCTGGGCATCGTCGGCGCGGCGCGGATCCTGCCGTACGTGATCCTCTCGGTCCCGGCCGGGATCATCATCGACCGCTTCGACCGGCGCATGGTGCTGCTGGTCACGGACGTCGCCCGGGGCCTGATCATGGTCGTGATGACCGTGGTCGTCGCGACCGGGGGACCCGTCTTCGTGGTCGTCGTGCTCGCGATCCTCGCGACCTGCTTCTCGTGCTTCTTCCGGCCGGCGATCGGGGCGTACCTGCCGAGCCTCGTCCGCGACGAGCGGGAGCTGGGCCCGGCCAACAGCCTGTTCGCCACCCTGGGCGAGCTGTCGTTCATCGTCGGCCCGGCGCTGGCCGGCATCATCATCGCCACCACCGACCTGACGATCGCGTTCGCGATCAACGCGGTCACGTTCGGCGTCATCGCGATCGTCCTGTTCACGCTGCCGCCGGGCCTGCCCGGCAAGCCGGCGGGCGGCGTGGACCCGGGCGCGGAGCTCGAGGCCGAGGCGCGGGCCGCCGCGGTCGCGGCCGGCGCGAGCCCCGCCGCGGAGGCCGGCATCCGGGCACGGCTGAACGTCATCCGGCGGCCGCTGATCGGGATGCTCACGCTGGACACGGTCGCCGGGTTCATGTTCGGCGGGCTGTCGGTCATCACCGTCCTCATCGCCGTCGACCAGCTCAACGCCGGCGAGGCGGGGACGGGGTACCTCAACGCCGCCGTCGGCGTGGGCGGCGTCGTCGGCGCGATCGGCGCAGGCGCGATCCTCGCCCGCCGGAACCTCGCGCCCGCGATGCTCGTCGGCGCCCTCGGGCTGACGATCGGGTTCATCGTCCTCGGCTTCTCGACCCAGATGGTCCCCGCGCTGATCGCCATGGGCATCATCGCCGCGGGGTCGCTGATCGCGGACATCGTGTCCACGACCGTGTTCCAGCGGATCGTCGAGGACGACCTCCGGGGGCGGGTGCTGGGCGGCATGCAGACGCTGCAGACCGGCACCTACGCGGCGGGCGCGCTCCTGCTGCCGATCCTGTTCAGCGTGCTCGGCCCGGAGGTCGTGCTGCCCATCGGTGGCCTCGTCATCCTCGTGGCCGGGCTGGTCGCGCTCGCCATGCTGCGGCCGTACCTGATCCGCGAGCCCGACGCCGCGGCCGACGTCCTCACCCGGGTCAGCCGCCTGCCGCTGTTCGCGGGCGTGCCCGGCCCGGCGCTCGAGGCCGCGGCCGGCCGGCTGGAGTCGGTCACGGTGCGCAAGGGCGACGTCATCGTCCGCCAGGGCGAGCCCGCCGACCGGTTCTACGTCATCGAGCGCGGGACGTTCGTGGTCGACCAGGAGGAGGCGACGACGGGCGCCGTCCACCGCCTCCGGGTGATGGGCGTCGACGAGGTGTTCGGCGAGCTCGGCCTGATGCACGGCACGCCGCGGACGGCGACGGTGACCGCCGAGACGGACGGCACGCTGCTCGCGCTGCCCGGCCCGGCGTTCCTCGAGCTGGTCGGCTCCGCGTCCGGCCTGTTCGGGCGCCTCAACGACCGCTACCGGGGCGTGACCACCACCGTCGCCTGAGCACGGCGCGGCCCCGACGGGCGTGCCGCCGGGGCCGGGTGCCGCCCGCGCGTTGCGAGGCTAGTCGCCGCTGGCGGCAAACCAGCTCGTGCCCGCCGCGTTCGTGATCAGGATGATCGGTGCGACGCACGGGGAGGGGAGGGCGAGCGTCGTCGCCACCTTGGCGTCGCCGGCGCCGAGCCCCGTCGTGACCGGGAACGTGCCCGTCAGCGTCGCGGTGCGAGTGCCGCCGATCGTGAGGCAGCTCACCCCGGCCTGCATCGTCGCCTGGTTGTTCGTGCCCCGCAGCGCGACGGGCACGGCCGCCTCGTCCGCGAACAGGAGGTCGTTGAACTTGAGCTCGAAGCTGCCGTCGACGCCGAGCACGGCCTTCGACTCCCCGATGACCCACGGGAGGCCGGCGCCGTTCACCGACCCGATGGCGCCGGTCGCGCCGGTCAGGCCGGTCGGGACGCCGACCATCCGCTCGGCCTTGAGGATCTCCGCCGTGCGGCCGCCGACGACCGCCGGCAGGGACGCGGCGAGGGCGAGTGCGGCCAGCAGGGTGGCGAGCGCGAGGAACCGTCGTCGCATCATGTCTCCTTCGTCGCGCCGTCGAGCCGGGGAGATGGCACGTCAGGGCGCTGGCGGGAGGTACGCACGGTCCGGCGGGCCGGTTTCCTGCCGACGTCGCTGGGGCTACGGCTCCTTGATCGTCAGCGGCTCGCCGATCTTCGAGAAGGTGAGGTCAAGCTCGATGACGATGGCCTGGAGCTGGCCGGAGACACGACCCTTGCCACGCATGGTCCAGGTGCCGCGGACCGGGATGCCAGTCCTCGTCGGTGACGAGCTTGAGCTTCGTCGACGAGATCCGCTCCGCGGTCAGGTTGCCGGCGGGGATCAGGGCGGGGTGGAGGTAGGTCGCGGTCAGCTCGACCTGGTGCAGCCCGTCCTCGCCCTCTACCGGCCCCATGTACTGCATCCGGGAGCCGTCGTGGGTGCCGGCGAACGGGTCGAGGACGACCTCGGGCGCGGGTGCCTTGAGCCGCCGCCACGCGCCCTCGTCGAACCGCAGCCAGTCGTCGCCGTCGACGAGCCGGTAGTCGGTCCGGCCGGAGACCTTGCCCGAGCCGCGGAACACCACGCCGATCGCGGCGTCGTCGCCCGAGACGTCGAGCGTGCCCTTGACCTTGAGGATGGCCGTCGTGTGAGCGAGACTCACCGGTGAACGAGGCGCGGTACGTCCGCTCGGGGTCCGCGGCGAAGGCCGTGAGCCCGTCGAGGACCCCGACCGCGGCCCGGGCGGCAGGCGCCACCGAGGGCGACGCGCCTGGCGACCCGTCACCGGCCTGCGGCGTGGCGGCGGGCGACGGGCTGGGCGTCGGCAGCAGGCCGGCGAGTGACGGCAGCGGCCCGAGGGCGACCGGCTGGCACGCGGCGACGAGCACGGCAGCGACGACGAACAGGGCGATGACCGAGGTGCGGGCGACAGCGGGACGCGCTCGGCGCATCGATCCTCCCCAGGCGCGGGCAGACGCCGTCCCGCGACGCAGACAGCCTACCCGGGCGGCTGGCGTGGCGTCCGGATGCCGGCGACCCACGCCGCGATCTCCGCGCGCCGGCCGACCCCGAGCTTGGCCAGGATGTGCTCGACGTGCGCGCTCGCCGTCCGTGTCGCGAGGCCGAGCCGTGCCGCGACCTCGCCGTTCGTGAGGCCGTCCGCGACGAGCGTCGCCACCTCCCACTCGCGACCGGTCAGGGGACTCCACGGGGCGCCGTCATCGGGCGAGCCGGGCCGGCCGCGGAGGGATCGGGCGGCGTCATGCAGGGGCACGCTGCGCAGCCCGTCCGCCAGCGCCTCGACCTCGGCGCCGAGCCGTGCCGCATCCGGTCGCCGGTTCGCCCGCTGGTATGCGCGGGCGAGGTCGAGGCGGGCCCACGCGCCTTCCCAGGCACGCCCGCGCCCGGTCCAGCCCTCGGCCGCCGCGGTGAGCCGCTTCCGCGCCTCGACCGTCGAGCCCGCGTGCAACGCGAGGAGGCCGCGGGCGTGGTCGATGGCCGGGAGCGTGCCCGGAATCGAGCGGTGGCGGAGCTCGTCCTCGACCGTGTCGAGGAAGGCGGTGGCCGCGGACGGATCGGACGCGGCGAGATGCGCCCGCGTGCCGGTCACGGCGAACGGGAACAGGTAGGCCGCGTCACGCACCTCGAGCGACGCGACGCGGCCGGCCTCGACCCAGCGGATCGCCGCCTGCGGTGTCGCCACGCTGCAGGGCGACCTCCGCGAGTCCCCACAGGGCCGGTGACAGGCGCTGCAGCTCGCCCATCCGCGCCCCGGCTGCACGGGCCTCCTCGAGCGACACCTCCGCCCGGTCGAGCTCGCCGCGCCCGAGCGCCACGAACCCGAGCACGTGGTCGGCGGTGATCCGGGTCGTGATCCCGCCCCGGCCGTCGTGCTTGGCGTGCTCGGCGACCGCCTCGGCGTCGTCCCAGCGGCCGGTCGCCCACAGGACGTGGGCGAGGTGTGCCGCGAGGTAGTGGCGGTCGTTCCAGCGTTCGACGCGCTCGGCGAGGTCGATGCCGTCGCGCAGCCAGCGCTCGCCGCGCTCGTACTCGACGATCACCGATGCGACCGAGCCGAGCATCCGGTAGCCGCGCGACGCCTCGGCCTCGGCGCCGGCCGTCCGGGCGGCCGCGATCTGCCGCTCGAGCAGCGCGACGGACGCCTCGACGTCGCCACGGAACGCGAGGCAGACCGCGAGGGTGACCTCCGCGTTCCGGAGCGTGGCGTCGTCCGCGGCTTCCGTGGCGAGCGCCCGGGCGGCCTCCGCATGGGCCACGCCCTCGTCGAGCTGCCGGCTGAGCATGTAGGCGGCGGCGAGCCCCGCCTCGATCCGGCCTGCAGCCCTCGAGGTCGCCCGTGCGGTCGTCGGCCGCCGGACGCGACGTCCTGGCTGACGCGGCCGCGCGAACCGACTCCAGCGCCTCGTCCAGGCGACCGGTGCGCTGCGCGAGGTCCGCGCCGAGCAGGTGGAGCGCCCCGACGAGCGGCACCACGGCCTCCGCCGCGGCGAGCGGCCGATCCGCCCGCAGCCAGGCGTCACGGGCCGCCTCGAACCCGTCGGCGGCGATCCGGTTGTCGTCGATCGCCGCCGCCTCGCGGGCGTGCGCCTCGAGCAGCGCGGCCCGCTCGCGCCGGCTCCAGGTCGGGGGGTGCGTTGCGCAGGGCGCGGGCGTACAGCTCGAACGCCTCCCGATGGGCCGAGATCATCGTGGCCGCGGCCCCCGCCCGGCGCGCCGCGTCGAACGCCTCGGCGCGCTTGCCCGCCCGCTCCAGCTGGAGCGACAGGAACGCGTCCGAGAAGTCGCCGCGGGCCGACGCGATCTCCGCGACCCGGGCATGCAGCCGGCGCCGCTCGGCGTCGGGGATGCGGGCATAGATCGCGTCGCAGATGAGCGCGTGGCGGAACCCGTAGCGACCGGATGCGGGCGCCGCCGCGAGCAGGAAGTGGTCGGCCAGCTCCGCGAGCGGCGAATCGAGCGTGTCGCCGTCGTCGACCTGGACGCCGACGACCCCGGCCAGCAGGTCGTACTCGAACGAGCGCCCGATCACCGACCCGATCCGGGCAACCGACTGCGCCTCCGGCGAGCGCAGCCCGAACCGGCCCAGGATCGCCGCCTCCAGCGTGTCCGGCACGTCCTGCGCGGTCGCCGCCAGGTTCGCCGTCCCGCTCGCCCCCAGCAGCCCGATCAGCTCCTCGACGTGGAGCGGGATGCCGTCCGTCCGGTCGTGGATCGCGACCGCGATGTCGCGTGGCGCCGGCTCGCCGGATGCGAGCAGCACCGAGGCCATCGTCGCGGTCTCGTCCAGGTCGAGGCGCCGCAGGCGAGCCTCCTCGGCCTGCCGCTGCGCGAGCAGGCGGGCGCGCCACTCGCGCATCGGGACCCGGGGGTAGAGCTCGTCGCTGCGGTACGTGGCCAGCACGAGGAGCGGCAGGTCCACCGCCCTCCGGGCGAGGTTGGCGACGATCTCGAGCGTGAGGTCGTCCGCCTGGTGGAGGTCCTCGAGGCACAGCAGCGTCGGGCCGTCGGCGGCGACCGCCGCCAGGTCGTCCGCGATGTCGAGCGTCAGCAGCCGGCGCCGCCGATGGGCGTCACCGTCCGGGGTGCCGTCCCCGACGCCGTCCGCGCTCGCCAGGCGCAACGCCACCTGCTCGCCGGTCGCGGCGAGGGCCGGCGTCCGGCGCATCACCCGCGCGAGCTCGAGGAACACGGCGCCCGGGACCTCGAGATCGCCCGGGTACGTGCCGCCCCGGGCGACGCGGAACCCGAGTGCCGCCGCGCGACGCTCGATCGATCCCAGGAGGCGCGTCTTGCCGATCCCGGCCTCGCCCGCGAGGAACAGGACGTGGCCCCGGCCGCCTGCCGCCTGCTCCAGCCGCCGCTCGGCGAGGGCGAGGAGGTCGTCCCGTCCCACGAGGATCGGGCAGACGAGCGGGCCGACCATGTTCATCGCCCGCATGGTAGGCGCGATCGCCTGGCCATCGGGCGGGATCGTGGCACGCCGGGCCATGGCATCCTTCGCCCGCATGGATGAGCAGACGACGCCCCCCGCGGCATCGGCCGCCGATGGCCAGGGGCAGCGCCAGCTGTTCCTCGCCCTCGCGCTCCTGCTCGCCTACGGCCTGTTCATCCAGCTGCCCGCCTGGAACGAGTACAGCCGCTACGACCTGGTGCGTGCGGTCGTCGAGGAAGGCCGGACGACGATCGACTCGTTCCACGGCAACACCGGGGACAAGGCGTTCAAGGACGGCCACTACTACTCCGACAAGGCGCCGGGGACGGCGATCCTCGGTGTCCCCGTCTATGGCGTCCTGAAGGCTGCGGGCGCGATCAGCGGCACCCCGACGCCCGCCCAGGTCGACGCCGTCGCCGCGCTCGCGTGGGCGATCAGCGGCCTGACCACGGTCGCGCTCGTCGTGCTGCTGGTGCGGTTCCTCATCCCGCTCACGGGCGAGCCGTGGGCGCTGTTCATGGGCGTGGCGTTCGGGCTCGGGTCGATCGCGTTCCCGTTCGCGACGATGCTGTTCGGACACGCGCTGTCGGCCGCGACGCTGTTCGCGTCGTTCTGGCTGCTCCACCGCTGGCGGCGCACGGCCGGACGCTGGGAGCCGGTCCTGGCCGGGTTCCTGGCCGGCTGGGCGGTGCTCACCGAGATCCCGGTCGGGCTGGGCGTCGCGGTGCTCGCCGCGTACGCCCTGTGGCTCGGGCGGGGCGTCGCGCTCCGCTTCGTCCTGGGCGGGCTGCCGGTCGCGCTCCTGCTCGGCGGCTACAACTGGGTCGTGTTCGGCAGCCCGTTCAGCCTCGGCTACCAGTACGCGACGATCTTCGCGGCGCAGAACGCGCAGGGGATCGTGTCGATCGTGCTGCCGTCGCCGACGGTGCTCGTCGACCTGCTGCTCAACCCGCGCGGCCTGCTGGCGCTCGCGCCGTGGTTCGCGCTCGCCCCGCTCGGGCTGCTGGCGGCGCGCGACCGCTCGATCCGCGGCGAGGTGCTCGTGTGCGCGGCGATGTGCGTCGCGTTCCTCACCTACAACAGCGGCGCGCTCAACCCGTTCGGCGGCTGGACGCCGGGCCCTCGCTATCTCGTCCCGATGCTCCCGTTCGCGACGATCCTCGTCGCCCTCGCGCCGCGCCGGATCCGAATCGTCACCGTCATCCTCGTCGCGTACTCGCTGCTGACGATGCTCGCCGCGACGACGACCCGGCCCAACGCCCAGGAGCTGTACGAGAACCCGCTTCTCCAGCTGTGGCTGCCACGCCTGCTCAGTGGCGATCTCGCCGACACGCTCGCCTGGCGGCGGTTCGGGCTGGCCGGCTGGACGCCGCTGCTCCTGCTTCTCGCCGGCATGGCCGTGGCCGCCGTCGCGATGGTCGCGACGACGAGGCGGGGCCGGGCGGCCGAGGGAACCACGATCGCCGGGCGGGTCATCCTCGCGCTGCTCGTCGTCGCCGTGGCGCTGCCCATCCCGGCCGGCGCCGCGGTAGACCTGCCGGTCACGGGATCCCTCGCGGGCGGGCCGGCGGTCACGATCCCCGCCTCGGGCGCCTACCGGCTGACCGCCGGCGGCGAGGACCGGATGCTCATGTGGGCCCGCATCCAGAACGCAGGTGGCCCGCTCACCGGGGCGCGGATCGAGTACCGGGTCACGCCACCCGGTGGCGGACCGGCCTGGTCGGCGTGGTATTCGGACGTCAACCTGCCCGCGGCCGACCGGCGCCGCAACGACCTCGGCTGGGCGATCGAGCCCGGCGTGGATCCCAGCGGCTACACGTACCAGGTCGTGGTCGTGGACGAGGCGACGGGCCAGCAGCTCGCCGCGAGCGAGCCCGCGCCGTTCCCGGCGCCGATCCCGGCGCCGCTCGCCGCACGCTAGGCGGCTACCAGATCCGGGCGCGCTCGGCGGCCGGCCGGGCCATCGGTGAGCCCTCCTCGATGTCGAACGCCGCGGCGAACGGCTCGAAGTTCGACATCGGGATGTTCGCCCGGTAGTGGGCCGGCGCATGCGGGTCGACGTTGGCCAGCAGCCGGGCGTAGGCATCGGTGTAGCCCATCCGCCAGATCGTGGCGTAGGCGGCGAAGAACCGCTGGTCCGGCGTCATGCCGTCCACCATCGGCTCGGCGCCGTGGAGGGCGTCACGGAACGCGTGGTACGCGATCGCGAGCCCGCCCAGGTCGGCGATGTTCTCGCCCAGCGTCGAGCTTGCCGTTGACCATCACGTCGTCGGTCACGGGTGACGCGTTGAACTGCTGCTCGAGCACCTCCGCCCGGCGCGTGAACTCGGTGCGGTCCTCCTCGGTCCACCAGTTGCGCAGCGCACCGGTGGCGTCGAACTGCGAGCCCTGGTCGTCGAAGCCGTGCGTGATCTCGTGCCCGATGACCGTGCCGATCCCGCCGTAGTTGATCGCGTCGTCCGCGTCGGCCCAGAAGAACGGCGGCTGGAGGATCCCGGCCGGGAACACGATCTCGTTGAGCAGCGGGTGGTAGTACGCGTTGACGATGTGCGGCGGGAGCAGCCACTCGCCCTTGTCGACCGGCTGCTCCAGGCGGCCGAACTGGCGGTCGTGCTCGAACCGGGCGGCACGCAGCCGGTTGGCGGCGAACGAGTCGCGCCCCGGCGTCAGCGTCGTGTAGTCGCGCCACTCGTCGGGGTAGCCGATCTTGAACGTGAACCCGGCCAGCTTGCGGAGCGCCTCCTCGCGGGTCGCCTCGGTCATCCACGGGTTGGTGCGGATCGCCGTGCCCATCGCCTCCAGCAGGTGCCCGACGAGGTGCTCGCAGCGGTCCTTGGCGGCCGGCGGGAACGCCTCCGCCACGTACAGCTGCGAGACGAGCTCGCCGATGTCCTGGGTCGCGAGGTCGAGGACGCGCTTCCAGCGCGGCTTCGGGGCCTGCTGGCCGCCGAGCAGCGTCCCGTAGAAGGCGAACGAGGCGTCCTCGAACGCGGGCGGCAGCGAGGACGCGTAGCTCTTCACGACCCGCCAGCGGAGGTAGTGGCGCAGGACGTCGACGGGCGTGTCGGCGATCGCCTCGTCGAGGACGCGGAAGAAGTCCGGGCAGTCGACGCTCACCGTGGGCTGCGTGCCGCCGACCTCGCGCACCAGCGCCGCGAGGCGCCAGCGCGGCATGAGCCCGTCGAGCTCGTCCATCGTGTGGCGGTTGAGCGTCAGCTGCGGGTCGCGCTGCTGCTCCTGGGTGAGGGACGCCTCGGCGAGCCGGCGCTCGAACGCGATGATCCCGTCCGCGGCCGCGAGCGCGTCGTCCGGCGGGCTGCCGAGGTTGGCCAGCTGGGTCGCGACGTGGCCGCGATACGCCTCCAGCAGCTGCGTCGAGCGCTCGTCGTCCTTGAGGTAGTAGTCGCGGTCGGGGAGCCCCAGGCCGCCCTGCCCGACGTACACGAGGTACGCGTTCGCATCCGCGAAGTCGGGGGCGATGCCGATGCCGTAGAACGCGCCGACCCCGTCGCGCTCGAGTCGCGGGGCGAGGGCCCGCGCATCGGCGGCGGACGCGATCGCGTCGATCGCCGTCAGCTGCTCCCGGATCGGCTCGGTCCCGGCGGCGGCGATCGCCTCCTCGTCCGTGCCGGCCATGAAGTAATCGCCCACCTTGTGGCGGACCGAGCCCGTCGCGCCCGGCTGCTCGGCCGCCTCGTGGAGCAGGCGGTGGAGCAGGTCCTGGTTGCGCTCGTTGACCTCGTGGAACGCCCCGTAGGCCCCGTACTCCGGCGGCACCGGGTGCCCGGCGAGCCAGCGTCCGTTGACGTGGCGGTAGAAGTCGTCCGCGGGCCGGACGGCGTCGTCCCAGTCCGTGCGATCGATCGGCGTCGTCGAGGTCATGGGCTCCCCTGGACAGGTGAAAACTCGGCTTCCGGCGACCGTAGCAGATGCGTCGCCGCCCGCTACTATTCGCGCGGATGGATGCGCAGACCGAGCAGCTCTGGCAGCAGGCCGCGGCCCTGCGCGTCGACGCGACCGGGCGCTGGCTCGACGCCAGCCCCGAGGCGCTCGACCTCCTCGGCGTCCCATCCGTGGCGGCCTCCGCGATCTGCCATCGGACGCGTTCAGCCCGAGCCCGCCGATCCCGTCGAGCAGGCGGCGTTCCAGGAGGCGTACGCGACGTCGCTCGCCCAGGGGCTGCTCATCGAGGGCCCGTTCAAGCGGCTCGACGGCGAGCTGGTCCGGGCGCGGCGGCGATCCTCGCCGATGGCGACGGTGACTACCGGCTCCTGTTCTACCCGGTCGAGCGCCCCACGACGAACCGCTCCACGAAGGTGTTCACCATCGCCGACGTCCTCGCCGAGTGGCGGGGCGCCGAGCGGCGGCTGGTGGCGCTCGACGGCGACTCGGCCGAGGTCGCGCCGCCTCACGGGTGAGATCGAGGTCCTGCGGGTGACGCACGAGCGCCTGTTCAAGCGCGCGCGGGGCTGACGGGACGGGTACCCCGGACGGGCGCGGCGTGACCGACACGCCCGGCTCGCTCCCGACCCGACCCCTCGGCTCGACCGGCATCGCGGTGCCCGTCGTGGGGCTCGGCACCTGGCGCGTGTTCGACCTCCCGCCGCGGGACCAGCCCGTCGCGGACGCGGTCGTTGCCTCGGCGTTCGAGGCGGGCGTCCGCGTCGTCGATTCGTCGCCGATGTACGGCCGCGCCGAGGTCGTGCTCGCCGGCGCCCTCGCGAGCGCGACGGGCCGACGCGTTCGTCGCGACGAAGGTCTGGTCGAGCAGCGTCGACGAGGCGCAGGCGCACTACCGCCGGCAGCTCGAGTGGTTCGGCCGGATCGACCTGCTGCAGGTCCACAACCTCGTCGCCTGGCAGCAGCACCTGCCGTGGCTCGAGCGCGAGCGTGACCGCGGGCACATCGGCGCGATCGGGGCGACGCACTACTCGGGGAGCGCGCTGCCCGAGCTGGAGCGGCTGATGCGCACCGGCCGGATCGACGCCGTCCAGGTCCCCGTGAACCCGCGCGAGCGCGCCGCGGAGGCGCGCATCCTGCCGCTCGCCGAGGAGCTGGGCCTCGGGGTCGTGGCCATGCGGCCGTTCGGCGAGGGCGGGCTGCTCAGGCGCCCGTTCCCGCCGTCGCTCTCGGAGGCGGGGCTCGGCGGGTGGCCCGAGGCGCTGCTCCGGTGGTGCCTGTCCGATGGGCGGGTGACGGTCGCGATCCCGGCGACGGCGACCCCGGGTCACGCGGTGGCCAACGCGGCGGCCGGCGCCGCGGGTCCGCTCGACGAGGGCGTCCGGCGCCTCGTTGCCGAGTCGGTCGGCGGCTCCTAGCGCTCGACTGTTCCTAGCGCTCCGCCTCGTCGGCCGGCTCGGCCGCCACGGCCACGAGCTTCGACCGCGTCGCCGCCCAGCGTCCGAGCTCCGCGAAGCGCTCCGCGGACACCGTGCCCGGCTCCGCGGCGTAGGTCAGCAGCGCGAGGCCGGGATCGGCCGGCAGCTCGAGCGCCTCGAACGTGAGCGTCAGCTCGCCGACCAGCGGATGGATCAGCGTCTTGGTGCCGCTCCGGTGGTTCTTCACGTCGTGGGCCGCCCAGCGCGACCGGAAGTCCTCGCTGCGGGTCGACAGCTCCCCGATGAGGTCGGACAGGGCGCGGTCGTACGGGTTCCGTCCCGCCTCGGCGTGGAGCATCGCGACGGTGTCGCTCGCCGCGCGCTCCCAGTCCGGCCAGAACAGGCGCGAGCGCGGGTCGAAGAACGTGAAGCGCGCCCCGTTCGGCCCGCGCGGATCGGCGAACTGGTCCGAGAACAGCGCCCGCCCGAGCTCGTTCGCGTACAGCGTGTCGAGCCGCGCGTTGCGGACCGTCGCCGCCACGCCGGTCATCGAATCGATGATCCGCGCGATGCTCGGGCGGACCTTCTGCGGCGCCGCCGTGCGCCGCGGCGGCCGCTCGGCGTTCGCGGTCCGGGCCAGGTGCGCGAGGTGGTCGCGCTCGGCGTCGTTCAGCTGCAGGGCATCGGCGACCGACTCCAGGACGCTGTCCGAGACGCCTCGCGCGTTGCCCCGCTCCAGCCGCGTGTAGTACTCGACGCTGATCCCGGCGAGCAGCGCCACCTCCTCGCGCCGGAGGCCGGCGACGCGCCGCTGGCGGCCGAACGTCGGCAGGCCGACGCGCTCGGGCGTCAGCTTCGCGCGGCGGGTGGTGAGGAACTCGCGGATCTCGGTTTCGGTGCTCATTGCACGGTCAACCGTACGCCTCGGCGCCAGCCGGATGGGAGGTACTGCCAGTACCCCTAAGAGGGGAGCCTTCCTCGGATCCGGCCCGGCTGGTTCCATACGGCCATGACCACCGACACCGCGCCTCTCGGAGGCATCCCGACCATCGGTACCCCAGTCGCGACCCTGTCCCTCGTCGGCCGGCAGCGCCCGGTCAAGATCGTCGAGCACCCCACGTTCCGTGGCCACCCGCGTCACGAGCACACGCACCCGGGCTTCCCGCCGGCCTTCCTCGCCCTGCCCGTCCGGGTGGTGTCCCTCAACGACCCGATGCCTCGCCCGGCGCCGGCCCTCGTTGCGGCGCCGCCGCCCGCCCCGTCGGCGACCAGTGCACGATGCCGTCGGCGGCCTGACCCGGGCGCGCTGATCCAAGGAGGCACCCGATGGAGATCCTGCCCGATCGGCCGACCACCAAGGCGTCGGCCGACATGTTCACCGGCGACGCCTGGTTCGACCAGATCGTCCGCGGCGAGGCACCGTCCCGGATCCGCGCCGCCGTCGTCCGCTTCGCCCCCGGCGCCCGCAACGCGTGGCACGTCCACGCCATGGGCCAGACGCTGCACGTGACCGACGGCGTCGGCCGCATCCAGGCGCGCGGCGGCGACGTCCTGGAGATCCGGGCCGGGGACACGATCCTGACGGCACCCGGGGAGTGGCACTGGCACGGCGCCGCGCCGGACCGGTTCATGACCCACGTCACCGTCTACGAGGCGGCCGACGACGGCGCCGAGACCGAGTGGGGCGAGCAGGTGCCCGACGCCGGACTACACCGCGCCGGCCGTGCGGCCCCGATGACGGCCTGGACGCCCGAGGAGCTGGCCGCGTTCGGCGACCCGGACGAGATCCGCATCTCGTCGCTGCGGCCCGACGGCACGGCCCGCAAGGCGATCACGATCTGGATCGCGCGGCTCGGCGACGACCTCTACGTCCGCTCGGCGTATGGCACCGACAACGGCTGGTACCGGCGCGCCCGGGCGTCAGGCATCGGCATCGATCCAGGCCGGCCGCCGGACGGCCGAGGTCGCGTTCGAGGATGCGGACCCGGCCGTGGTCGAGCCGCTCCACGACGCCTACCACGCCAAGTACGACGGCTACGGGGCGCGCATCGTCGACACGGTCGTCTCGGACGAGGCGGCGGCGGCCACGCTCCGGGTGGTCGCCTCGCCAGGACTGAGCGCGGCGTCGCCGCCGCAGCCGTCAGACGCTGGTCTGCTGGAACCGCGAGCGGTTGGTGTAGCCGCCGCCGAACCAGGCGAACGCATCCATCGCCACGGCGAGCCCCAGCCACACGATGTCGAGGCCGTTGATCCCGCCCGGGAACACGACCAGCTACATCAGGGTCGTCCAGGGCAGGAACAGGAACCCGAGCAACGGCCAGATCGCCGTGTCGAACGCCTGCGCTGATGCGCACGGGCTCGATGAGCCACCAGACGAGGATCGCCGCGCGCGGCCCGAGCGCGAACAGGGTGGCCACGAGACAGCACATTGAGTCGACCTCCTGATCCCGGTCCCTCGCCGGCAACGCGCAGCGTCGCACGTTCGAGCCGCGTGCGCACCCCGGTTGCGCGGTCGGGCCGGCTACTCGATCGTCGTCGGCGTCAGGAAGTCCGTCCGCTCGACGAGCTCGACCACGGGGCCGCGCAGCCGGAGCTCGGCGGTCAGCGGCAGGTCGACGGAGGAGGTGCCGACCTGCACGCTGACACGACCGGGCTCGACGACGCGGCGCAGGTCCGCGCCGACGTAGGAGAGCTGCTCCGTCGACAGGCGGAACGCGACCGTCCGGCACGCGCCGGGCTCGAGCCGCACCCGCCGGAAGCCGCGCAGCTCGCGGACCGGGCGGGCGACGGACGCCTCCTCGTCCCGGATGTAGAGCTGGACGACCTCGTCGCCGGCGACGCTCGCCGGTGTTGGTGACGTCGACCCGGATCGTCACCGCGTCGCCGGCGGTCGCGAGCTCGCTCCGGTCGAGGCGGAGCGCGTCCACCGCGAACGTGGTGTAGGAGCGCCCGAACCCGAACGGCCACAGCGGCGCGACGGGCGCATCGACGTAGTCGCCCTTCGGGTGGGAGTGGCCGCCGGTGGGGTGGTGGCGGTACGAGAGCGGCAGCTGCCCGACGTCGCGCGGCATCGAGACCGGCAGCTTGCCGCCGGGGTTCACGACCCCGGTCAGGACGTCCGCGATCGCGTCCGGGCCGGCGTCGCCGGGGACCCACGCCAGCAGGATCGCCGCGCAGTGCTCGGCCGCCCACGGCAGGGCCAGCGTGCGGCCGCTGACGACCACGAGCACGACGGGCGTGCCGGTCGCCACCACGGCCTCGAGCAGCTCCTGCTGCCGGCCGAGGAAGCCGAGCCCCACCCGGTCGCGGAACTCGCCGGTCGTGGAGTCGTCGGTCAGGCCCGATCGCTCGCCGAGCACGACGATCGCGACGTCGGCGCCGCGGGCGAGCTCGACGGCTGCCGCCAGCTCCTCGTCGGTGCCCGACGAGATGCCCGTTCCCGGTGCGTGGACGACCTCGGCGCCGGCCACCGCCCCGCGGATGGCGTCCAGGATCGTCCGTCGCCCGGTCAGCTCGTCGCCCGGCTCGAAGACCTCGCCGTCGCCGATGACGCCGAGCGCATCGACGCCGGTGCGCATCTCCTTGAGCGTCTCCATGTGCACGAGGTGGCTGTAGTCCCCGAGCAGGTCCCGCGCGCTGTCCGCGATCGGCCCGACGACCGCGAGCCGCCGGATGCCCGTCGCGAGCGGCAGCACGCCGTCGTTCTCCAGCAGCACGAGCGACTGCTCCGCGAGCGCCCGCGCCGCCTGCGATTCCTCCGCGGCGAGCGCCTGGAACACCTCGTCGGTGGGGACCTCGACATACGGCCGGTCGAACAGGCCGAGCCGGAGCTTCATCCGGAGCACGCGGCCGACCGCGGCGTCGAGCAGCGCCTCGTCCACGCTCCCGTCGGCGAGGCCGTCCGCCAGCGGGCTCCCGAAGGCGACGGTGCGCGGCAGCTCGGCGTCGACGCCGGCGGCGAGGGCCAGGCGTGCGGCCTCGCCGAGGCTCGCCGTCAGCCGGTGGGCCGTCGCGATCATCTCGACCCCCATGTAGTCGGAGGCGATGATCCCGTCGAACCCCCACTCGTCGCGCAGGATCGTCGTCAGCAGCTCGTGGGAGGCGTGGCACGGCACGCCGTCGACGTCGCAGTACGCCGGCATGACGCTCGCGATCCCGGCATGCCGGATCGCCGCCTCGAACGGGACGAGCTGCTCGTTGCGCAGCTCGCGCGGGCCCGACGTGCGCGGGCGCCTGGTTCCGTCCGCCCTCGGCGAGGCCGTGGCCGACCATGTGCTTGGCCGTCGCGAGGACGCCGTCGGCGAGGTCCGGCCCCTGCAGCGCCTCGATATAGGCGCAGCCGAGCACCGTGGCGAGGTACGGATCCTCGCCGTAGGTCTCCTCGATCCGGCCCCAGCGGGGGTCGCGCGCGATGTCGAGCACCGGCGCCAGCGCATGCCGGGCACCGGTGAGCAGCATCCGGCGGCGGACGGTGGCGGCCATCGCCGTCACGGTGTCCGGGTCGAACGATGCCGCGGCGCCGATCGACTGCTGGAAGCACGGCGCGGCCCACGCGATGAGGCCGTGGAGGCACTCCTCGTGGATGATCGCCGGGATCCCCAGCCGCGTGCCCTCGACGAGCTGGCGCTGGATCGCGTTGGCGGTCTCGGCCACCTCGATCGGGCGCAGGTTCGTCGAGCCGGCGAGGCGCGTGATGTGGCCGATGCCGTCGCCGGCCAGCGCGGCCAGCCGCGCGGCATCGAGGCCGTCCTCGCCGACCACCTCGAACGCCCAGAACGAGCCCAGCTGGGCGACCTTCTCGGCCCGTGTCATCCGCCCCAGGAGGTCCGCGGCGCGGGCGTCGAGCGGGAGCGCGCCGGATCCCGATACGCTGCGATCACGGTGCTCATCCCTTGACCGAGCCCGCGGTGAGGCCGCCGACGAGCTGGCGCTCGGCGACGAGGTAGAAGGCGAGGGCGGGGATGAGCGCGAGCGTCGTGTAGGCGAGGATCCGCGCCGTGTCGGTCGTGTACTGGGTGCTGAAGTTGGTCACGCCCAGCGGCAGGGTCCAGTTGTTCGCGTCGGACAGCATCACCAGCGGCAGCAGGAACTGGTTCCAGCTCGACACCATGGCGAGCACCGCGACGGTGACGAGGGCGGGCTTCGCGAGCGGCAGCAGGATGCGGAAGAAGAAGCCCAGCGGGCCGCAGCCGTCCATCGCGGCCGCGTCCTCGAGCTCCTTGGGGATGCTCCGGAAGAACGGGCGCAGGATGATGATCGTCAGCGGCAGCGCGAACGCCGCCTCCGGCAGCGCGAGGCCGAGCGGGTTGTTGAGCAGCCCGAGGTCGCGGACGAGGATGAGCAGCGGCAGGATCGCGACCGTCACGGGGAACAGCAGCCCCAGCGTGAACACGGTGTACGCGACCTCGCGCCCCGGGAACTCGCGGCGGGCGAGGACGAACGCCGCGAGCGCGGCGAACAGGACGACGACGACAGTCGACAGGCCGGCCACGACGGCGCTGTTGCGGAGCTGGATCCAGAAGCTCGCCGACGTCAGCGAGTCGGTGTAGTTGGTGAACACCCACGGGTCCGGCAGGCCCACGGGGTTGGCCGCCAGCTGGGGCGCGTCCCGGAAGCCGCCGAGCGCCGCGTACAGCACCGGCGTCACGATCACCGCCGCGACCGCGATCAGCAGCACGTAGCGCAGGACGGAGCCCGTCAGCCTCCGGACCCGGACACCGAGCGCGCGGCCGGCGGACCCGGTCGCGACGGCGCCGGCGACGGAGCCGGTCGTGGACTCAGCCATACGTGGTGGCTCCTTCCGTGTCGCGGCGCAGGACCCAGCGCTGGTAGGCGAGGGCGAGCGCGAAGCAGATGAGGAACAGGATCACGGCGACGGCGCTGCCGTAGCCGAACTGGAAGCGCACGAAGCCGCGGTCGAACATGTAGACCGCCATCGTGTTGGAGGCGTTCACGGGTCCGCCGCGGGTCGTGACCCAGATGAGGTCGAACAGCTGCAGCGAGCCGATGATCGACAGGAAGATCGAGACCCGGATCGTCGGCCCGAGGAGGGGCAGGGTCACGTAGCGCAGCGACTGGCGGCGCGACGCGCCGTCGATGGAGGCGGCCTCCTCGACCTCGCGCGGGATGCCCTGGAGACCGGCCAGCAGCAGGATCATGTAGAACCCGAAGTACTTCCACGTGATGATGAAGAACAGGGCGGCGAGGACCGTGTCCGGATCGGCCAGCCAGGGCTGGTACAGGTCGCCCAGGCCGACCGTCGTCAGCAGGTTGTCGGCCAGCCCGTCGGGCTGGAGGATCAGGCTCCAGACGATCGCGGTGATGACCTCCGCGATGACGTACGGGGCGAAGAAGATCAGGCGCAGCACCGTGCGCCCACGGAAGCGGCGGTTGAGCATCAGCGCGATCCCGAGCGCGAACGGGATCTGGACGCCGAGCGACAGGATCACGATGAACGCGTTGTGGCTGACCGCGCCCAGGAACACGGGATCGGACAGCGCGCGCGAGAAGTTCGCCAGCCCGATGAAGTCCGTGAGCGGCTCGAGCCCGTTCCAGTCGTACAGGCTGTAGCGCGCCGCCTGGACGATCGGGAACAGGACGAACACCGCGTACAGCGCGAGCGCGGGGAGCATGAACAGCCCGGCCGCGCCCATCGCGCGCATGTTCCGGCGGGTGCGGGAACGGGGACCGACCGCAGTCGCCACGTGCATCACTCGGTAATCGAATGGGCCGGCGTGACGCCGGCCCATTCAGTGCAGGGTCGGAACGGATTACTGGCCGGCAGCGGCGGCGCTGATGGCCTCCACCACGGTCTGCGGCGTGCCGGTGCCAGCGTACAGCGTGGCCACGGCCTCATTGATCGCCCCACCCAGCTCAGGCGTCGTCGCCTGGTCGAGGTACAGCTGGACGAACTTCGCCTTGGCCCGGCCCTCGAGCACCTGCGACAGCATCGGGTCGGTCGTGGACGGCTCGGAGCCGTTCGTCGTGGGGAGGATGCCCGAGTTGAGCGCGCCCCACTGGTTGGCGGAGTCGAGGCTGACGAGGTGCTTGAGGAAGTCGACGGTCTCGGGCGGCGCGTCCTTGCCGACCGCGAACCCGTTGCCACCGCCGACGCCGTCGAAGGCATCGCCGGGTGCGCCGGTCACGCCGGGGAACGGGAACCAGCCGAGGCCCTCGCCCATGGCTCGGGCGTCGCCCGAGTTCGCCTGCACGGTGCCCGGGAGCCACTGGCCCATGAGCTGCATGGCGCCGTTGTAGGTCGCCTGGGCTGCCGCGGAGCTGCCGGCGCCGTCCCACGGCGCGGCCAGGAAGCCTTCCTGGAACGGCTCGAGCGCGATCAGCTTCTGGAAGTCCTCGCCGGCCTTGACGAAGCAGGGATCGGACCAGTCGCCGGTGGTGACGGCCTTGTCCATCCCGGCCTGCCCGCAGTTGCGGACGGCGAGGTACGCCCAGTAGAAGGCGCCGGTCCAGGTGTCCTTGCCGGCGAGGGCGATCGGGGTGATGCCCTTGTCCTTGAGGGTCTGGACGGTGGTGAGGAACTCGTCCCACGTCGCCGGCGGGGCCGTGATGCCGGCGTCCTCGAAGGCCTTGGTGTTGTACCAGAAGCCGACGAGGCCGAGGTCGAACGGCACGCCGTAGTTCTTCTCGTCGACCTCGTACATGCCGAGGGCGCCCGCGTTGATCGTCGTCCTTCACGTCGGCGATGTCGGCCGTGATGTCCTTGACCAGGCCGGCCTCGACCTGCTGGCGGAGACCGCCGCCGCCCCAGGTCTGGAACAGGTCGGGGACGTCGCCCTGCTGGAGGAGCGTCGTCAGCTTGGTCTTGAACGCCTCGTTCTCGAGGACCTGGATGTCGATGGTGACGTTGGGGTTGGCCGCCGTGTACTCGTCGGCGAGCTTCTTCCACAGGCTGAGGCCCGGGTCGTTGTTCTGGATGTGGTACCAGGTGATCGTCACCGGCTCGCCGGCGGCCTCCGACGGCGCCACGCTCTCGGCACTCGCCGGCGCGGTCGTTGGTGCGCTCGACGCCGAGCCGCCGCTTGAACAGGCCGCAAACACGAATGTCGCGGTCGCCGCCAGGGCGACCAGTCGTCGGGACATCGTCATCTGTCGTCGCTCCTCCACACGAAAGTTGCGAAAGTTCGCTCGCTCGTTTCGGTCGGGCCACTCTAGGTGTGCGATCGGCGGCGCGTCAACCCCTCGAACCGTCACCGTCTCGAATCCTTCGACCGCAATTTCGGGCGAAACTTTCGGTCGACGGGCGTTACACTCCGCGCATGACGACGCCGGAACACCGGGCTGGCCGCAACGGGACGACCCTTGCCGTGATCGCGCGCGAGGCCGGCGTCTCCACGCCGACGGTCTCGAAGGTCCTCAACGGGCGATCGGACGTGGCGCCGGGCACCCGCCGCCGGGTCGAGGCGGTCATCCGCCGCTACGACTACCAGCGGCCGGTCCGCCCCGCTCGTCGGGCGCAGCTCCTGGAGCTCATCTTCCACGAGCTCGAGAGCGAGTGGGCGCTGGAGATCGTGCGCGGCGTCGAGCGGGTCGCCGGGCGCCACCAGCTGGCGGTCGTCCTGACGGAGATGCAGGGGCGTCGCCGGCCGGGCCAGGGCTGGATCGAGGGCGCGCTGGCGCGCAGGCCGATGGGCGTCATCGCCGTGTTCTCGGACCTGAGCGAGACCATGCGCGACCAGCTCCGGTCACGCGGGATCCCGTTCGCGGTCGTCGACCCGGCGGGGGAGCCGCTCCACGACACGCCGTCGATCGGCACCACGAACTGGAACGGCGGCCTGACCGCGACCCGGCACCTGCTCGGCCTCGGGCATCGCCGGATCGGCGTCATCGGCGGGCCGTCCAATGTCCTGTGCAGCCGCGCCCGCGTGGACGGGTTCCGGGCGGCGATGGACGAGGCCGGCGTGCCGGTCGATCCCAGCCTCGTCAGCCACGGCCCGTTCCAGGTCGACGAGGGGATCGGCATGGGGCGGCGGCTCCTCGCCCGCCCGGACCGCCCGACGGCGATCATCACCGGCAACGACCTCCAGGCGCTGGGCGTCTACCAGGCCGCCCGCGAGGCGAAGCTGCACATCCCGGAGGACATCAGCGTGGTCGGCTTCGACGACCTGCCGATCGCCCGCTGGGTGAGCCCGCCGCTGACGACCATCCGGCAGCCGCTGATCGAGATGGCCGAGGCGGCGGCGGAGCTCGTCGTGGGGCTCGCGCGAGGCGAGGAGCCGCCGCAGATGCGGGTGGAGCTGGCCACCGAGCTGATCGTCCGCGAGAGCACGGCCCCGCCCAGCGCCTGAGTCGGGTCGCGCTGGTCCGGGTACAGCCGCCCGGCCGTGGCGCTGGTGTCAGCGCGCGCGCCGGTAGTGCATGGCGACCGCGCCGTTGCGGAGCGGCTTCGCCGAGACCAGCTCGAGCCGTCGCGTGCTGGGCAGCCCGCTCTGGTACAGGGTCGGGCCGTGGCCGGCGATCCTGGGGTGGACGAGGAACTTGTACTCGTCGATCAGATCCAGCCGGTCCAGCTCGGTCGCGAGCTTGCCGCTACCGAGGAGCACGCCGGCCGGGGTCGCGTCCTTGAGCGTCTGCACGCCCGTGCGCAGGTCGCCGGCGATGTGGTGGCTGTTGGTCCACGGGAAGTCCGTTCGCGTCGACGACACCACGTACTTCGGCTTGGCCTCCAGCTTGACCGCCCACTCGCGCAGCGCCGGCGGCGCCTCCTCGTCGCCGCGGGCGACCGCCGGCCAGTAGCTCTCCATCATCTCGTAGGTGACGCGGCCCCACAGCATCGCCCCGCTCTCGTCCAGGAGGCGGGTGAAGTAGGCGTGTGTCTCGTCGTCGGCGATGCCCTCCTGGTGGTCGACGCAGCCGTCCAGGGTGACGTTGATGCTGAAGGTCAAGAGTCCCATGCGGCGAGTCTAGGCCACGGCGAGAAGGCTCCCGACGACGCGCTGGCCCGCGAGTTCGGCGCGATGGCCCCAGCCGCGGCGTCAGCCCGAGCTGGCCGGTCCCGAACTGGCGGTCGCCGGCGTCGCCGAGGCCGGGCTGGATGTAGCCCTTGTCGTTGAGCTGGCGGTCGAGCGACGCGCAGTAGATCTCGACGTCGGGGTGCGCCTTCACGACCGCCTCGACACCCTCGGGGGCGGCGATGAGGTTGACGAGCTTGATCCGGACGCTACCGCGCCCCACTTCTTGAGGACCTCGATCGCCGCGGTGGCCGAGCCGCCGGTCGCGAGCATCGGGTCGAGGATCAGGCACAGGTCGACCGTCGCGCGAGTCCGGCAGCTTGTTGTAGTACTCGACCGGCCGCAGCGTCCGCTCGTCGCGGAACAGCCCGAGGTGCCAGACCTCGGCCGTCGGCATCAGCTCGAGCATCGCGTCGACCATGCCCAGGCCCGCGCGCAGGATCGGGATCAGCCCGATCCGGTCGCGCGAGCTCCTCGCCGTCCATCGTCTCGAGCGGCGTCTGGACGTCGAGCTGCCGCGTCCGCACGTCGGCGAGCGCCTCGTAGCCCAGCAGCCACGAGAGCTCGCGGACGACCTCGCGGAACTTCTTGGGCTCGGTGCGCACGTCGCGCAGGATTGCGAGCTTGTGGCGCACCGCCGGGTGCTGCGAGACGTGGAGGGTGGGCCAGGTCGCCACGGGTGTCCTCGCTGGTGGGGATCGGCGGGCGGTACGGCCCGCGCGACGGACGGCACCGAGCCGTCCGGGGTCGGGCGAATCCTAGCGTGCCGGGCTATCCTCGGAGGCGATGGCCGCCACACGAGGGTCCGCTGCCGCGCGCGGCTCGACGAGCCGCTCCTCGAGTGCCCGCGCGACTCGCGCCGCGCCGCCGCCGATCCTCGTCCGCCATGTACGAAACGGCCTGGTCGAAGCGGTCCACCGCGGCGACGTCGTCGAGGTCGACGCGGCCGGCCGGATGCTCCACGTCATCGGCGACCCGGACCGGCTCGTCAACCTCCGGAGTCGCCGTCAAGCCGTTCGGGCTGCTCGCGCTGCTGCGCGCACCGGGCGACGCGGCTCTCGACCTGACGGCCGAGGAGCTGGCGCTCATGGCGTCCAGCCACTCCGGCGAGGACCTCCACGTCCGCACGCTCCAGGCGATGTACCGGCGCCTGCAGGTCCCGACCGCCGCGCTGCAGCCCGGCGTCGCAGCCCCGCTCGATGCCCTGACCGCGGCCCGCCTCGCCCGCGACGGGGAGCGGCCGAACGCCGTCCGGCACATGTGCTCCGGCCAGCACTCGGTGTTCATCCTGCTGCGCGAAGCTCAACGACTGGCCGCTGGACGGCTACTGGGAGCCGCAGCACCCCGCCGCAGCGCGCCTACAGCGAGGCGGTCGCCGGGATGTTCGGCGTCAAGCCGGACAAGCTCGTGACCGGCGTCGACGGCTGCGGGATCCTCACCTACGCGTTCCGCCTGCGCGAGGTCGCCGAGGCCTACGCGGTCCTCGCCGACCCGACCGCGCTCCCGGCCTCCGATCCGCGATCGGTGTTCACCGCGGACCTCGTGACGATCCGCGACGCGATGCTCGCGCACCCGGAGATGGTCGCGGGCTCGCGCGACCGGCTCGACACGTCGCTCATGAAGGCCGCCGACGGCGGCATCGTGAGCAAGAGCGGCATGGAGGGGCTGCGCGGCGTCGGCGATCCTGCCGGGCGCGCGCGGCGACGGCGCCGTGTGCGACCGGCCTGGCGCTCAAGATCGAGGACGGCGACTCGGGCGATCGGGCGACGTACGCGGCAACGGTCGAGGCACTCCGGCAGGTCGGCGCGCTCGATGGCCAGGCGCTCCGATCGCTTGCCCGCTACCACCGGCCGCCGAGCCTCGATCCCCACGGGCAGGTCGTGGCCGAGGCGATCCCCGAGTTCGAGCTCGCGCCCGTCGGGGAGCTCATCCGGTGAGCCGCTGACCGGCGGCTGACCGACCCACCGAAGGCGTCCCATGACCTTCCAGGGCGATCCGCATCGAACGCTCGGCGTCGCACCGGGCGCCTCGCTCAACGAGATCAAGTCGGCGTACCGGCGGCTCGTGAAGCAGTACCACCCCGACGCGGCCGGCGAGCGGGCGCTGCCGCGGTTCCTCGCGATCCAGGGCGCGTACGAGCGGCTCGTCGACGGCGAGGGCCGGCTGCGGCAGCCGTCGCCGACCGGGCGCACGACGCGCCGCGACCCGTGGCGCGCCGACCCCTCGCGACCCCGGGCGTCGCGCGACGCGTGGCGGGCGCGCCGGTCGGGGAGCGGCGGCACGGCGGGCGCGACAGGCACACGGGCACGGCCGGGCCGGGAGCGAAGGGGGCGGCGGGCACTGGCGGCCCCGACGCCGCATCGGACGACCGCGGCCGCGACCGGCGGCTCGGGCTCCGACACGGCGGCCCCGGCTCCGCGCCCGGCGAGCGCCCCCGCCGCGAGCGATCCTCCCGCGAGCATCACGCCCGGCGTGGCCCTCGGCGAGCAACGCCGGGATCGACCTCGTACGACGAGGCTGCCGAGCCGCTCGACCCGGACTGGGACGGCGGGGCGTGGTACGGGCCATCGTCTGGCACGTACTGGACGCTCAATCCCCGCGAGTACGCCGACCCGCGCAAGCACGGGCCCGAGTACCAGGCCCGCGCGCGTCGCGCGACCCCGGACCAGGCCGGCGAGTCCATGCCCGGCGCCGATCCCGAGCCCGCCCTCGACGAGGCGGCCGCGTCCGCCGCGTCGGCCGGCGCCGAGCCGGACTGGCAGTGGAGCACCGACGAGCGCGCCGACGCGGGCCCGGCCGGATCGACGACGAGCGGCGGCGCCGAGTGGGGGACCCGCAGCTGGCGCTACGACGACGTGCCGCCAGAACCGGCGCCCGGCGCCCGGCGCTCCCGCGGCAGGACCGCCGCCGCGTCGTCGACCGATGCGCCGGCCCTGCCCGACCTCGAGTCGCTCGCCATGCGGGCCGCGCCGCGCAACCTGCTCGCGCTCGCCCGCCGCGACGCCCGGTGGCGCCTCGTGCTGGCGCTCGTCGGCTGGCCGCCGATCGGGTACGCGGTCGCGACCCTGCTCACCGAGCTCACCGGGTGCGCGGCGTTCGCAGCGTCCTGCCCGGACCCGGTCCCGGTCATCGCGCTCGCGGTCCAGCCGCTCGTCGTCGCGGGGCTGTTCGCCGTCGCGCCCGCTGCGGCCGTCGCGGCGTTCGCGTCGATCGTCGCCCTCGCCGTCGCGCTGCCCGTGGCGGCCATCCTGTCCGTCGGCAGCGGGCCGGACTCCCGGGTCGGCGCGGGCCTGCTCGGGTTCGCGGCCGCCGGGGCGTACCTCGTCGGGCTGGCCTGGGGCACCCACGCGGTGTGGCGGGCGCCGCGCGGCGCCGACCCGACCGGAGGCGCGAGCCCCGGGACGTAGACTGGCGGCATGCCTCAACGCAACAGCTCGGACATCTCAGCGGCCGCCCAGGAGTACCTCCTCGCGCTCCGCGTCATGGGCTCCGACGGCCGGGTCGCCACCGCCGCCGAGCTCGGCCGCCACGTCGGCGTGTCCACCCAGGCCGCGTCCGAGATGTGCCGCCGGCTCGCCGCGGACGGCCTGCTCGAGCCGGCGACCGGCCGGGGCCTCGTCCTGACCAACGCCGGCCGCACCGCCGCCGACGCGATCTTCCGCCGTCACGCGCTCCTCGAGTGGCTGCTGACCTCGGTCGTGGGGCTGTCGTGGGCAGAGAGCGACGTCGAGGCGATGCGCCTCCAGGGCGCCCTGTCGCCGCGGGTCGAGGCGAAGATCGACGAGCTGCTCGGGCATCCCGACACGTGCCCGCACGGCAACCCGATCGACCTCGAGACCGCGCGCCGCCGGCCGGCCGGCGTGCCGCTGTCCACGCTCGAGTCGGGCACCCGGGCGACGGTCCTCCGGATCACCGAGGAGGCCGAGGAGGATGCGGGACTCCTGTCCTACCTCGAGGCGCGGGCGCTGACGCCCGGCGCGCCGATCACGATCCTCTCCCGCTCCGAGAGCCTCGACTCGCTGACGCTCGAGGGACCGCGCGGGCGCGCGACGCTCGGCCTGCGGCCCGCCGCCCTGATCCGGGTCCTGGAGGGTGACGCGGACCCGGCGCTGTTCCACGTCGTGCCCAGGCGCCCCGACTGACGATGGCCGCCGACATCCGCGTGCGGATCGCGCCGAGCCCGACCGGTCCGCTGCACATCGGGACCGCGCGCACGGCCCTGTTCAACTTCCTGTTCGCCCGCCACACCGGCGGCACGTTCGTGCTCCGGCTCGAGGACACGGACGTCGCCCGGAGCACCGCGGCGTTCGAGCAGGACATCCTCGACGGCCTCCACTGGCTGGGGATCACGTGGGACGAGGGCCCCGGTGTGGCCGGGCTCGAGGAGGCCGGCCCGTACGCGCCCTACCGCCAGATGGCGCGCCTGCCGGACTACGCGGCCGCGGCCGCGACGCTGCTCGCCGCCGATGCCGCCTACCCCTGCTACTGCACGCCCGAGGAGCTCGCGGCCGACCGGCTGGAGCAGGAGGCGAACAAGCTGCCGCCGCGCTACCTCGGCCGGTGCGCGGCGCTGACCGCCGACGAGCGCGCCGCGCGCGAGGCCGAGGGCCGGCGGGGCGCCCTCCGGTTCCGCGTCCGACCCGGCGTCGTCGCGTGGGACGACCTCGTGCGCGACCGGGTCGAGATCGACACGTTCAACCTCGGCGGCGACTTCGTGATCGTCCGGGCGGACGGCACGCCGCTCTACCACTTCACCGTGGTCGTCGACGACATGGCGATGCGGATCAGCCACGTGATCCGGGGCGAGGACCACGTCTCGAACACGCCCAAGCACATCCTCCTGTTCGAGGCGCTGGGGCACCCGCTGCCGGTGTTCGCCCACCTGCCGCTCATCCTCAACCCGGACGGGACGAAGATGAGCAAGCGCAAGAGCCAGACCGCCGTCGCGGACTACATCGCGCAGGGGTTCACGCGCGAGGCGCTCGTCAACTACTTCGCGTTCCTCGGCTGGTCGCCCGGCACCGAGGAGGACGTGCTGGCGATCGGCGAGATCATCGACCGGTTCGAGCTCGAGAAGGTCCAGAAGGGTGGCGCGCGGTTCGACCGCGAGCGGCTCGAGTGGCTCAACGGCCAGTGGATCCGGCGGCTCGATGACGACGACCTCGTCGACCGGCTGCTGCCGTTCATCGAGGCGGCGCGTGCCGCGGGCGAGCTCGATCGCGTCCCCGACGCCGACGAGCTGCGCTCCCTGCTGCCGATCATCCGCGAGCGGATCCCGACCCTCGCCTCGGTCGTGGACACGGCGGGCTTCCTGTGGCGCGACGAGCTCGCGCTCGACCCGGCGGCGATCGTGCCCAAGCGCTGGGACACGGCGACGACACGCGACGGCCTGGCCGCCGCGCGCGAGGTCCTCGCCGGGCACGACGAGGTGACCTGGGAGGCGGACGAGCTCGAGCCGCCGCTGCGGACGCTGGTCGAGAGCCGCGGCTGGAAGGCCGGCGACCTGTTCATGGCGATCCGGGTGGCGACCACGGGGCAGACGGCGACGCCGCCGCTGTTCGACACGCTGGTCGCGCTGGGTCGTGAGCGGACACTCGCCCGGATCGATGCGGCGATTGCGCGGCTGGGTGCCGCCTGACCGGTGATCGAGTACCGCGAGGGGCCGGCGGCGCTCGACGGGCTGACGCCTGACGACCTGCTGGGCTTCTTCGAGGGATGGCCAACGCCACCAACCCCCGAGCGGCATCTCGCCCATCTCCGCGGCGCCGAGCTCGTGGTCCTGGCAATGGACGGCGATCGCGTCGTCGGCTTCGTCACCGCGGTGGGGGACGGTTGCCTGACCGCCTTCGTCCCGCTGCTCGAGGTACTCCCGGCCTACCGCGGCCAGGGCATCGGCTCGGCGTTGCTGCGCGGCGTGCTGGACCGCCTCGGCGACCGCTACTCGATCGACCTCGTGTGCGACCCGGAGCTCGTGCCGTTCTACGAGCGTCTCGGGGGCGTCGCCCTCGCGGGCGTGGGCTGGCGCAACCGGGCAGCGCTCGAAGCGTGAACATCCCGTGAACACGGCGTTAACACCCCCGGCCGACGATGCCCGGCGAATGGCCCGAACGATCCTCGTCGTCGACGACGAGACGACCCTCAGAGAAACCCTCGTCGAAGCGCTCGAGATGGAGGGCTATCGGGCGATCTCCGCCGCCGACGGGCGCGTGGCGCTCGAGCAGTTCCGCACCGAGCGGCCGGACCTCGTCCTCCTCGACCTGATGCTCCCCGAGCTGTCCGGCGTCGAGGTGTGCCGGATCCTGCGGGCCGAGTCCGCGGTGCCGATCATCATGCTCACCGCGAAGGACGCCGAGGTCGACAAGGTCGTCGGACTGGAGCTGGGCGCGGACGACTACGTCACCAAGCCGTTCTCGCTGCGCGAGCTCACGGCCCGCATCCGGGCCATCTTCCGCCGGGCCGACCAGGCCGCGGCCGCGGCGACCCAGGCGGCCGAGACGCCGCAACCCGTCCGGCTCGGCCGGGTGCAGGTGGATCTCGCCGGTCACCAGCTGCTGCGCGACGGCGAGGCGGTGCCCGTCAAGCCGAAGGCGTTCGAGCTGCTCGCGTTCCTCCTCCGCCACCAGGGCCAGGTGTTCACCCGCGACCAGCTCCTCGAGCGCGTCTGGGGCTACGACTACGCGGGCGAGTCGCGGACCGTCGACGTCCACGTCCACTGGCTCCGCGGGGAGCTGGAGGAGGACCCGGCAACGCCGGTGTTCCTCCAGACCGTGCGCGGCGTGGGGTACGTCCTGCGCCGGGCCTGACGGCGCCGCCGCGACCTGCGACCATGCGGGCATGACCTCGAAATCCATCGGCCTTCCCGACGACGTCTACGACTACGTGCTTGCCCATGGCGTCCGCGAGCCCGAGATCCTCGCCCGGCTGCGCGAGGAGACCGCCGCCCACCCGATGGCCCAGATGCAGATCGAGCCGCTCCAGGGCGCGATCTTCCGGCTCCTCGTCGAGCTGCTCGACGCCCGGAGCTACGTGGAGGTCGGCACGTTCACGGGCTACTCCTCGCTCGCGGTGGCGCTCGCGATGCCCGCCGACGGCCGGCTCGTCTGCTGCGACGTCTCCGAGGAGTACACGAGCGTCGCCCGCCGCTACTGGGCAGAGGCCGGTGTCGCGGATCGGGTGGACCTGCGGATCGGCCCCGGCATCGACGGCCTCGACACGCTCCTCGCGGAGGGCCGCGAGAACACGTTCGACCTCGCGTTCATCGACGCGGACAAGAAGTCGTACCCCGACTACTACGAGCGCTGCGTTCGGCTCGTCCGGCCCGGCGGCGTGGTCGCGCTCGACAACGTGCTGTGGGGTGGCGAGATCGCCGACATGGCGAAGCAGGACCGCGACACGCTGGCCCTGCGGGCGGTGAACGCGCTCGTCCGCGACGACGAGCGGGTCACCGAGGTGCTGCTGCCGGTCGCGGACGGCATGACGCTCGCCCGCAAGCGCTGAGCCCTACCGGGGCGGGTTCGCCGGCGCCGTGGCGCGCGGGAAGCGGGCCTCGCTGAAGCGGCTGAGGTTGGAGAACGTCCGGATCCCGTAGGCCATCGGACACGAACATCGCCGCGATGCCGGCCGCGATGCCCAGCACCAGGGCGAGCCGGGCATCGCCACCCAGCGCGACGACGCTCGAGCCGACGAGGCCACCCACGAGCGCGGCATCGAGCACCGCGATCATGCCCGGCATCGTGGTCAGGCCATGGGCAAGGTTGCCCAGCATGCCGGTGTTGTCCACGGTCGGGCCGTACACCTCCAGCACGCTGTCCGGGTCGTCGGTGGTCGCCGTCGAGAGGTAGGGCGCGACGATCGGCGCGATCTCGAGGTATGCGTGGCGGATGCGGGCCGTCGCCTGGAGGGCACGGAACTCCTCCTCGCTCGCGCCCATGATCCGGCCCAGCGTCGCGAGGCCCACGAACAGGTCGAGGGCGAGCACCGCGACGACGACGCCGAGGAACTCCGGGCCACCGCCCGATCCCTGGTACACGAAGCCAAGGGCCACGAGCGACGCCGAGAGCAGGGTCAGGAACATGCCGCCGCGGGTGAACATCTCGTTGTAGACGAGCGACCGCGCCGTGAGCAGGCTCCAGTGCTCGGTGCTCAGGATCGTGATCACCCGCGGGTCGCTGAGCTCGGTCGGCGCCGTGGGATTGGCAACCGGCACGGCCGCACCCGCCTCCGGCGCGGGGGCTGGCTCGACAGGACGTTCCACGGCGGCTCCACCTCGTGACAGGGCGGATCCGTGCCGCCGCTGGCCACGATGATGGCGGTTGGCCGCAACGGGGACGTTACGGGCGCGCCCGGGTCGAACGGGATCAGCTCTTGGCGAGGATCCGCTCGATGACCTCGGCCGCGTCCTCGGCGGCGTCGATCGTGTCCTCGATCGCGGTGTACAGGTCGCGCAGCTTGATGACCTCGAGCGGGTCCATGCCGCCCTTGAACAGCCGCCCGATCGCGGCCCGCGACAGGGCGTCGGCCTTGTGCTCCAGCTCGTGGACGATCTGGAGGTGCTGCGTGATGTCGCGCTTGCTCTCGAGCTTGGTCAGCGCCTCGAGCAGCTGGACCGCCTGCCCGGTCAGCAGCGCGACCAGCTGCTTGACCTGGTCGTCCGGCTCCGTGATCCCGTAGATCGTGAACGTCTCGGCGGTCGCCTGGATCCCGTCCACCACGTCGTCGAGGTGGACGACGAGCTCGTGGATGTCCTCCCGGTCGAACGGCGTGATGAAGCTCTTCTGCATCCGCCGCGCGACCTCGTCGTCGATCTGGTCGCCCTTCTTCTCGAGCGCCTGGATCTCGGTCACGCGCTCCTCGAGCCGGTCGTAGCTGTTGACCATCGCCTCGAGGGCGCGGGCGGCCTCGAGCAGGTTCTCGCCGTCCGCGATGAACAGGTCGTAGAACTTCTCGTCCTTGGGGATCAGGCGGACCATCGGGTGCCTGCGGGGGGGGTGAGCAGGGCTGCGGCTCATCCGAAGCCGATCGCGTTGAGGACGTACCAGGTGAGGGCGCCGAAGAACCCGGCGGCGGGGATCGTCAGCACCCACGCGAACAGGATCCGGCGGGCGACGCCCCAGTTGACGCCGCGGATGCCGCGGCTCGCCCCGACGCCCATGATCGCGCTCGAGATGACCTGGGTCGTGGACAGCGGGATGCCGAAGTGGGCGCCGGTGTAGATGATGCTGGCGGCGGTCGTCTCGGCGGCGAAGCCGTGGATCGGCTCGAGCTCGACGACCCGGTGGCCCATCGTCTCCATGATCCGCCAGCCGCCGACCGCCGTGCCCAGCGACAGCGCCGTGGCGGACACGACGATGACCCAGAACGGGACCTCGATCGTGGTGATGACGCCGGCGCTGAACAGCGCGAGCGTGATGATGCCCATGGTCTTCTGAGCGTCGTTGGAGCCGTGGGCGAAGGCCATGAACGCGGCCGAGAAGACCTGCAGCCGCCGGAAGATGTTCGAGAGGAATCGGCGATCCGGGCCGTCCGGACGTCTCGTGAGCACGTAGACGAGCCAGCTCAGGGCGACCATCAGCAGGAACGCCAGCACGAAGCCCAGGATCGGCGACGTGATCAGCGGGATGATCACCTTGGTCACCACGCCGTTCACGTTGATCGCGCCGACCCCGGCAGCCACGAGCGTGGCGCCGAGCAGTCCGCCGATGAGCGCATGGCTGGACGAGCTCGGCAGGCCCAGCCACCACGTGATGAGGTTCCACGTGATCGCGCCGATGAGCGACGCGGCGACGATCGCCTGGGTTGTCGTCTCCTCGTTGACGAGGCCCGCGCCGATCGTCTTGGCCACCGCGGTCCCCGCGAAGGCGCCGATGAAGTTGAACGCGGTCGCCATGAGCAGCGCGTGCCGCGGGCGGAGGGCCCTGGTCGCGACCGACGTCGCGATCGCGTTCGCCGTGTCGTGGAAGCCGTTGATGTAGTCGAACGCGATCGCCAGCAGGATGATGACGACGAGCGACAGCGTCACGTTTTCGATGAGAGGTTCCCTCGGGTTCGCGCGGACCACAGACGCGGGGCGGGCGTCGTCCGGCGCGATGCCAGCATAGCCAACCGTTAACAATCGGGCGGCACATCCGTTGACGTCGGGGCCCTACGGTCCTCGCATGCCCTCCGGCGTCCGGCACCTCGACCGCTTCACGTCGACGTCGGACGATCTTGGGCCCTCGCTCCCGGGTCCGCCCTCGTCCGCGCTACTCCTCCGCGCGGACGAGGGCGATCGACCCGCCGCCGGCGTCCCGATGCCGCTCCGGGAGCCGGTCGATCCGGTGGCGCTGCTCGTGGCGGATGCCAGGACGCTGCTCCTCGCCGCGGACGACGACGCGGTGAGCGACCGCTGGCAGGACGAGCGCTTCGCCGGCCAGGTGGAAGCGGTGCGGCGGCACCTCGCCCCGATCGTCGACCCGGAGCTCATCGCGGCCTCGTTCACCCGCGAGGCGTTCCACGGCCCGCGGCTCGCGCGCGTGGCGGCGGTTGCCGCGAGCCCCGTCCGGGTCGCCTATGCGATCCGCTGGATCGAGCTCCAGGTCGGCCTCGCGCTCCCCGCATTCCGCTGCTGGTTCCCGTAGGGGCGTCGGCCGCCATGCGTCCGGCCCGCGGCCGCCGCCGGTATCCTTCGCGCCATGCGCCTGTCCAACCTGTTCTTTGCCACGCTCCGTGACGACCCCTCCGATGCGGAGATGCCGTCCCATCGCCTGCTGCTGCGGGCCGGGTACATGCGCCAGCTGGGTGCCGGCATCTACTCGTTGCTGCCGCTGGGCTTCCGGGCGAACCAGCGGGTCGAGCAGGTCATCCGCGAGGAGCTGAACGCGATCGGCGGCCAGGAGATGGAGATGCCCGTCGTCCATCCCGCCGAGGTGTGGAAGGAGAGCGGGCGGTACGCCAAGATCGGCCCGGAGCTGGTGCGGTTCCAGGATCGCGGCGAGCGGGAGATGGTCCTCGCGATGACCCACGAGGAGGTCGTTGCGCTCCTCCTGCGCGACATCGTCCAGAGCTACCGCCAGCTGCCGATGATCGTGTACCACTTCCAGACAAAGTTCCGTGACGAGCCGCGCGCCCGGGGCGGCCTCATCCGGGTACGCGAGTTCGTGATGAAGGACTCGTACTCCTGCGACGTCGACTACGCCGGCCTCGACATCAGCTACGAGAAGCACCGCGTCGCCTACGAGCGGATCTTCGAGCGGCTCGGCCTCGACGCCATCGCCGTCCGCTCCGACGTCGGGATCATGGGCGGCACCGGGGCCCACGAGTTCATGGTCGTCAACGACTTCGGTGAGGACACGCTCGTCCTGTGCGACAACTGCGACTTTGCCGACAACCAGCAGATCGCCACCGTCGGCACCCAGGATCCGGCCCCGGAGGACCTCCTGGCGATGGAGGAGGTCGAGACACCGAACGCCACGACGATCGAGGCGCTGGCCACGTTCCTTGGCGTCCCGAAGTCGAGGACCGCGAAGGCCACGTTCTTCGTGACCGGCGACGACCGGTTCGTCGTCGCGATCGTCCGCGGCGACTACGACGTCAACGAGACGAAGCTCGTGAACCTCCTCAAGGCGCGCAAGGGCCTCCGACCGGCGACCGTCGACGAGATCAAGGCGCGAGGCATGGAGCCGGGCTACGGCTCGCCGATCGGCGCCCGGGACGCGATCGTCGTCGTCGACGAGCTGGTCACCCGGTCACCGAACCTCGTCGCCGGCGCGAACCGGGCCGGCTGGCACGTCAGGAACGTCAACGTGCCGCGTGACTTCACCCCGGACCATGTCGCCGAGATCACGAACGCCCGCGAGGGCGACCCGTGCCCCAACTGCGGCTCGCCGGTGAAGCTTCGCAAGGGGATCGAGGTCGGCAACATCTTCAAGCTCGGCACGGACTTCACCGACGCGTTCGGCTCGTTGTTCCTGGGCGCTGACGGCGAGCGTCACCCCATCGTGATGGGCTCGTACGGGATCGGCCTCGGCCGCAACGTCGCGTGCATCGTCGAGGCGCACCACGACGAGAAGGGCATCGCCTGGCCCGAGGAGGTCGCGCCGTACCGCGCGCACCTCGTCGCGATCGGCGGCAACAAGGATCCGCAGGTCCTCGAGACGGCAGAGCGGCTGTACGCCCTCGCGGAGGCGGGTGGGCCGGATCGCGAGATCCTCTACGACGACCGCGACGAGTCACCGGGCGTGAAGTTCACCGATGCCGAGCTGCTGGGCATGCCGTGGATCCTCACCGTCAGCCCGCGCTCGCTGGCGGCGGGCGGCGTCGAGGTGACCCACCGCGCGACAGGGGAGCGCGGGGTCCGCTCGCTCGACGATGTGACGGCGTTCCTCGAGGGCCGCGCCCCGCTCGCCACCGGCGCCTGACGGCCGCCCGGACGCATGCCCGGCGGGCTGCTCCCGGCCGACGACCTCTACGCCCGGCTCGAGGTCGACGTCAACGCGTCCCCGGAGGCGATCGAGGTCGCCTGGCGGGCGCTCCTCAAGCGCCACCACCCGGACGTCGCGGGCAGCGACGACGCCGCGCTCGATCGGGCGAAGCGGATCAACGTCGCGCACGACTGGCTGAGCGATCCCACGCTCCGCGCCCGCTACGACGCGGAGGCGCTGGGCCTCGCGCCCGTGACCACCAGCCGGCGCGGGAGCGCCCGGCGCCCCGGGTTCAGCCCGCGCGGCGCCCGGTCGACCGCGACGGCCGCCGCCAGGGCGCGGCGCTCGTCGACCCGGGTCGACCTCGTCCGCGGCGACCCGGCGGAACGCCTCGCCCGGTTCCTCGCGCGCGTGGAGCACCTGACGCCGGACGAGCTGGACCGGCTGGCCGCCGCGGAGCCGCCGCCGATCGCCTTCCTCGCCACGGTCCGCCGGTTCCTCGGGCCGGACGCCAAGGCCGCGTTCGCCGATGCCGAGGCCGAGATCGTCCGCCGCGTGCCGCCCGACCGCTGGGCACAGGTCGGGCTGCGCGAAGGGCTGCTCGGCGTCGCCGCCGAGCTCGTGCTGGCGCCGTTCCTCGACGACCTGCTGGCCGAGCCGTTCCGCGGGCGCGCGCGCGACCGCCTGCTGCGGGCGTGGGATGCGAGCCTGGACCAGCCGCGGTACGGGCCCAACGGCGCGGGCGTCGTCGCGGTCCGCGACCGGGTCGCGACGCTCACCCACGACGAGCTCGTCGCGTTCGTCCGGGCGTCCCAGGGCATCGACGGGTCCGACCGGCCGTGGCCGGACAGCCTCGACCGCGATGAGGACGAGGCGCTGCGGATCTCGGCCCTGCTCGCCGAGCGCGATGTGGCGGCGGCCGTCCCGGTGGCGGGTCTCGCGCCGGCGCCGGCGACGCGCGTGCGACGCCTCGCCGCGCGGCTGGGGCACGTGACGGCGCTGCGGCACGCGTTCCCGGCGCCGGTCTACGCGGGGCTCGTGGCGCCGTTTGCCGCCGCGACCGGGTCGACCAACACGAGCCGGGCAGCCGGGCCGGACGTCCGCCGGGCGCGCTGACGCGGGAGCGTCCCGTTCCGGGCACCGGCGCGATGTCGCGATCGGCGTCCGCGTGTGCGATCCTCGCCTCGTGGACCCCCTCGTGGCGATCCCGATCGCCGGGCTCGCCCTCGCGCTCCTCGCCGCGCTGGTGGTGATGCGCCGCCGCGGGGACGAGGTCGATGCGCTGCGGGCCCGGCTGCACGACCGCGACGAGCCGCCCGCGGGCATCCCGCCGGACGATCCGCTGCTGGACCTGCTCCCGGTCGGCCTGCTCGTGTTCGACTCGACCGGGCACGTGGCCCGGGCCAACGACCGCGCCTACGGCCTGCTCGGCACGCCGGCCGGTCGACTGCCCGGGCGGTCGTTGATGGAGACCTTCCTCGATGCGCGCATCGAGCGCCTGCTCGGGGAGCTGCGCGAGGGTGCGGCGATGTCGACCGACCTGCGCACCGGCGACGGCGAGCCGCGGCAGCTCGTCCTGCGGGCGACGCGGCGGGCCGGCGACGAGCTCGTCGTCGTGCTCGAGGACGCGACCGAGCTGCGCCGGCTCCAGCAGATCCGGGCCGAGTTCATCGACAACCTGAGCCACGAGCTGCGGACGCCGCTGTCGACGGTCAGCCTGCTCGCCGAGACGCTCGCGCGCGACGCCGAGCGCGCCGACGTCCCCGAGCGGATGCGCGAGCGGATCGCGAAGATCGAGGTCGAGACGGGCCACCTCGTCCAGATGGTGAGCGAGCTGCTCGACCTCGCCCGGATCGAGGGCGGCAGCCAGCTCCGGCTCGAGGACGACGTGGACCTCGGGCGGCTCGCCGATGCGTCGGCGGAGCGGCTCCGGCTGTTCGCCGAGCGCCAGGGCGTCGCGATCGCGGTGGACGTCGAGCCCGGCATGCCCACGATCCGCGGCGACGAGGCCCGGCTCGGCCAGGTGTTCATCAACCTCGTCCACAACGCGGTGAAGTTCAGCCCCGAGGGCGGCGAGGTCCGGGTCGCGGTGCGGCGCGACGGGGACAACGCCCTCGCGTCGGTGGCCGACCACGGGATCGGCATCGCGAAGCCCGACCGCGCGCGCGTCTTCGAGCGCTTCTACAAGGTCGACCGCGCGCGCGTCCGCGGGGGCGGCACCGGCCTCGGCCTGTCGATCGCCCGTCACGTCGTCCAGGGCCACGGCGGCCGGATCTGGGTCGAATCCGATCTCGGCGAGGGATCGACCTTCCTGTTCGAGCTCCCGCTCCGATCGGGCGTGCCGCCCGCCTCCAGCCGCGACCGCGCCGCGGACGCGCCAGCCTCGCAGGACGTCGATCCGGGTGCGAGCCGCCTGCCGGCGGCCGAGCCCGCGGCGTCCCTGCCCTGACCCCCAGCCCGCCTCCGGAGGCCCCGTTGGACCGCCTGCTCGTCGCGACCCTGAACATCCTCAACCTCGCCGACCGCTGGGAGGAGCGGCTGCCGCTGCTGCTCGCGGACATGGCGGCGCTCCAGCCCGACCTGATCGGCCTCCAGGAGGTCGTCTACCCGCTGCAGCAGGACCGGCTGCTGGGCGCGGCGGGGGAGGGCCGGTACGAGGCGGTCCGCGGCTGGGCCGGCCGGCCGGAGTACGGCAACAGCCTGCTCGTCAAGGCGCCGCTCACCGCAACCGATCCGGAGCGCCTGGAGCTCGGGCTCCAGCGGGCGGCCCACCGCGTCCGCGTCCAGCTGCCGGGCGGCGCGCGGCTCGCGTTCGTCGTGACCCACCTCCATCACCTGCCCGCCGGACGCCGCGGCACGGGACGAGCAGGCTGCCGCGCTGCTCGCGTGGCTCGACGGTGCGCCGGCGCACGACGCGATGGTCGTCGTCGGCGACTTCAACGCATCGCCCGACGAGGCCGCCGCGCAGCGGATGTGCGACGCCGGGTTCCGGTCCGCCTACGAGCTCGCGAACGGCGCCGATCCTGCCGTCACCTGGCCGTCGGGGCTCCAGGCACCCGCGATGGACACGGACGGCGACCCGTCGTGCCTCGACTACATCTGGGTGCGCGGCGCCGTGGCGGTCGAGGAGGCCCGGCTGTTCGCGGACCGGCCGGCGGTCGGCGACCCGACGCTGTATCCCTCGGACCACCTCGGGATCGCGGCGCGGCTGCGGTTCGGCTAGGGCCGATGGCGAACGGTTCGCCGCTCCGGCTCGCGCACCGGGGCGACTGGCGCGCCGCGCCGGAGAACTCGCTCGAGGCGCTGGTTGCGGCGACCCGGATCCCCGGCTGCGACGGCGTGGAGTTCGACGTCCGCCTGAGCCGCGACGGCGTCCCCGTGCTGCTCCACGACGAGACGCTGCGGCGCGTCCAGCGGCGGCCGGAACGGGTGGACGAGCTCGACGCGGCGGCGCTGGCCGCGGCGGGGATCCCGACGCTGGCCGACGTGCTCGATGCGCTGCCGCCCGCCGTGTTCCTCGACGTCGAGCTCAAGGGTGACGCGCACGGCGAGGCGACGGCGGCCGTGCTGCGGGCCGGCCGCGGCGACGCGCCGGATCGGGCGCTGCTCTCCTCGTTCGAGCCCGCGACCCTCGACACGATGCGGACGCTGCTGCCCGGCTGGCGGCGGTGGCTCAATGCCGAGGATCTCGCGCCGGCCACGCTGTCGCTCGCGATCGGCCTCGGCTGCAGCGGCGTCTCGGTGCTCTGGGGCGGGATCACGGCGCGGCGTTCCGGCGGGCGAGCGACGCAGGGCTGGACGTCGCGGCCTGGACGGTGCGTCGCTCGGCGACGGTGGAACGACTCGGCCGGCTCGGTGTCGTCGCGTGCTGCGTCGAGGGCGGGGCGCTGGGCGACCTGGCCTAGCCGGCGGTCGCATCGTCCGCGCGACTCGCCGGGCGGTCGTACGGTCGCACGATGCGTTGATTCGACCGTAGGCGGCTGGCTGGTGGCGCGAATCGAGCTCCGGGTGCAATGGCGGCGTCGCTGGGCGAGGCAACCGTGGCAGCGTGCGACCGTAGAACCGCTTGGCGAGTGGCGAGCGAGTTCGCGGGCGTGCGTGACCCGCGCGATGGACCGCCTGGACCTAGCCGGCGGCCCCGACCGGCGACGGGGCGAGCGGTGCGCTGTCGCCGATGATCAGCTCGACCGGGAGCTGGAGCGCGCGCGGCGTGTAGGCGCCGGTCTCGGCGTCGACCGCCTCGACCAGCTCGTGGACGGCGAGCTTGCCGAGCTCCGCGAGCGGCTGCCGGACGGTGGTCAGCGAGGGCGTGAACTGCCGGGTCTCGGGGAGGCCGTCGAAGCCCACCACCGCGAGCTGCTCGGGGATCCGGATGCCCCGGGCGTTCGCGACGTGGAGCGCGCCGAGCGCGATCTGGTCGCTGGCGCAGAACAGGGCATCGATCCCCGGGTCCTCGTCGAGCAGCCGGGCTGCGGCCTCGGCGCCGCCCTCGGACGACCAGGACGCGACGGTCATCGGCCCGGGCTCGATCCCCGCGCCTGTCCAGTGCGGCCAGCCAGCCGTCGCGGCGGTCGCGGGCCTCGCGCCACTCGAGCGGCCCCGCGATGTGCGCGATCCGCGTGCGCGCCCAGGGCGAGCAGGTGCTCGGTGGCAAGGCGCGCGGCGCCCTCGTTGTCGATGCCGATCGTCGTGAACTCGTCGGTCGGCTCCGCCTTGAGGAACACGACCGGCGGACCGTTGATCGGGCAGCTGGTCCATCACGTGGCGGATGTTCGCGCCCATCTGCGGCGGGGCGAAGATGATGCCCTCGACGCGATGGGCGAGGAAGAACTCGACGACCGGCACGATGTCGGGGACGTCGAAGCTCGCCAGCTCCTTGAGGATGATCGAGTAGCCCGAGGCCTCGGCCTCCTCGGCCGCGCCGTTGAGGGTCTGCGCCACGCCGAAGTACTTGAGCCCCGCGGCGATGACGCCGATCATCTGGCTGCGGCGGCGGACGAGGCTGCGCGCGACTGCGCTGGGCTGGAACCCGTGCTGCGCGATGGCGGCCTCGACCGAGGCGCGCGTCTCCGGCGACACGTCCGGGCGCTTGTTGATGACGCGGGAGACCGTCTGGACGGAGACGCCCGTCTCGCGGGCGATCTCCTTGATCGTCACCCTGTGCTGACGCGGCAAGCTGGGGGTTCCCCTCGGCGTGTGGGCAGGTGATGGGGGTTCCGGCGCGGGTATCGGTATGGTAGCGTGAACGGTACCGGGAACGATAACGGTCCCACGCCGGGTTGTCACCCAATTGTGCGCGAGCGGACGAGTCCCGACCCACCGTCTGCGCGCACGGCCCCAGCCACCGAGCCCGCCCGCACATCGGCAGGAGAGAGCCTTGAGCAGGTATGCGATCGGCGTCGACTTCGGCAGCGAGTCCGGACGCGCGGTCCTCGTCGACGTCGCCGACGGCACGCAGCTGGCCACCGCCGTCTACCCCTACAGCAACGGCGTGATCGACGAGCGGCTGCCGCTCCCGGACCGCGACGTCCCGCTGCCGCCCGACTGGGCGCTCCAGGACCCGGAGGACTACCTGCGGGTGTTCCAGACGACCGTCCCGGCGGTCCTCCGCGACAGCGGCGTCGATCCCGCCGAGGTCATCGGCCTGGGCATCGACTTCACGGCCTGCACGATGCTGCCCGTCACCGCGGACGGCACGCCGCTCGCCGTCCTGCCCGAGCTGCGGGCGAACCCCCACGCCTGGGTCAAGCTCTGGAAGCACCACGCGGCCCAGCCCGAGGCGGACCGGATCAACGAGACCGCCGCGCGCCTGGGCGAGGCCTGGCTGCCGAAGTACGGCGGCAAGATCAGCTCCGAGTGGTTCTTCAGCAAGGCGCTCCAGATCCTCGACGAGGCGCCCGACGTCTACGCCCGCGCCGACCGCCTGATCGAGGCCGCCGACTGGGTCGTGTGGCGCCTCACCGGCGTCGAGACGCGCAACCCCACGACCGCCGGCTACAAGGCGATGTGGTCGAAGCGCGAGGGCTTTCCCGAGCGCGCCTACTTCGAGGCCCTCGATCCCCGCCTGGCGGACGTCGTGGACACGAAGATGACCCGCGACATCGCCGTCATGGGCGACCGCGCAGGCGGCCTGACCGACGAGGCGGCCGCCTGGACCGGGCTCCGACCCGGCACCGCGGTGGCCGTCGCCAACGTGGACGCGCATGTCGCCGTCCCGGCCTCGACCGTCATCGAGCCCGGCCGCATGGTCGCGATCATGGGCACCAGCACCTGCCACATGGTCCTCGCGCCGGACGAGCACCTCGTGCCCGGGATCTGCGGCTATGTCGAGGACGGCATCCTGCCCGGGTACTTCGGCTACGAGGCCGGCCAGAGCTGCGTCGGCGACCACTTCGCGTGGTTCGTCGAGCATGCCGTCCCGGCCCGCTACACGGACGAGGCGCGTGAGCGCGGGATCGACATCCACGTCCTGCTCCAGGACTACGCGTCGCGGCTGCGGCCGGGCGAGTCCGGCCTGCTGGCCCTCGACTGGTGGAACGGCAACCGCTCGGTGCTCGTCGACGTGGAGCTGGGCGGCCTGCTCATCGGCGCGACGCTCGCGACCACGGCGCCCGAGATCTACCGCGCCCTGGTCGAGGCGACGGCCTACGGGACGCGCGTGATCATCGAGGCGCTCGAGGCCAACGGCGTGCCGGTCAACGAGGTCATCGCCGCGGGCGGCCTCGCCGGACAAGAGCCCGCTGATCATGCAGATCTACGCCGACGTCACCGGGCGCCCGTACCGGCTCAGCGGCTCCGACCAGACGCCGGCCCTCGGGTCCGCGATGTTCGGCGCCGTCGCGGCCGGGCCGGAGGCCGGCGGCTTCGCCACGATCGAGGACGCCAGCCGGGCGATGGCCCGCCTCAAGGACCTGACCTACGAGCCCGACCCCGAGGCGACGGCGGTGTATGACGTCCTGTATCGCGAGTACGTCCGCCTCCACGACTACTTCGGCCGGGGCGAGAACAACGTGATGAAGACGCTCCGCGGGCTGCGGGCCACCGCGAAGGGCGAGGGCGCCTGATGCGGCTCGAGCGGATCCGCCAGGAGCTGGTCGAGCTCCACGCGCTGCTGCCGAAGTACGGGCTGGTCGTCTGGACCGGTGGCAACGTCAGCGCCCGCGACCCGGAATCGGGCCTGGTGGCGATCAAGCCGTCCGGCGTCTCGTACGAGGACCTGACCGCGGAGACGATGGTCGTCCTCGACCTCGACGGGAACGTCGTCGAGGGCGCGTACAAGCCGAGCTCCGACACGTACAGCCACCTGTACATCTACCGCAACCGGCCCGACGTCAACGGCGTCGTGCACACGCACTCGCGCTACGCGACCGCGTTCGCGGCGGTCGGACGCCCGATCCCGGTCTACCTCACGGCCCAGGCCGACGAGTTCGGCGGCGAGATCCCGTGCGCCGGGTTCTCGCTCATCGGCGACGACTCGATCGGCCGGCTCGTGGTGGACGGGATCGGCAGCTCGCCCGCGATCCTGCTCAAGAACCACGGCGTGTTCACGATCGGCCCGTCCGCGAAGGCCGCGGTCAAGGCCGCCGTGATGACCGAGGACGTCGCCGCGACGGTGTTCATGGCCCTCCAGCTGGGCACCCCCGACGAGATCCCACCCGACGACGTGGCGAGCCTCCACGACCGGTACCTGAACGTCTACGGGCAGTGACGGCTCCCGTCACGCCTCCCCGAGGAGTCACCACGTGCTGAACCTAGCGGCGTCCGAGGTCTGGTTCGTCACCGGCAGCCAGCACCTGTACGGCCCCGAGACGCTGGACCATGTCGCCGACCATGCGCGACAGATCGCGGCCGCGCTGGACGAGTCCGCATCGATCCCGGTCCGCATCGTCACCAAGCCGGTGCTCACGGGCTCCGACGGGATCCGGCAGCTCGCGGCAGAGGCGAATGCCGATCCCGCGTGCGTCGGCCTGATCACGTGGATGCACACGTTCAGCCCCGCGAAGATGTGGATCGCCGGCCTGCAGCTGCTCGCCAAGCCGTTCCTCCACCTCCACACCCAGTACAACCGCGAGATCCCCTGGGCCGACATCGACATGGACTTCATGAACCTCAACCAGGCCGCCCACGGCGACCGGGAGTTCGGGTTCATCGCCGCCCGCCTGCGGCTGGAGCGCAAGGTCGTCGTGGGGCACTGGGGCGATGACGCGGTGCAGGCGGAGATCGGCACCTGGGCGCGCGCCGCGTGCGCGAAGGCCGACTGGTCGACCGGCCGGATCGCCCGCTTCGGCGACAACATGCGCGAGGTCGCCGTCACCGACGGCGACAAGGTCGAGGCGCAGCGGCGGCTCGGGTTCAGCATCAACACGTGGGGCGTGGGCGACCTCGTCGCGGTCGTCGACGAGGCGAGCGACGCCGATGTCGACGCGCTGATCGGGCGCTACCTCGACGAGTACGACGTCGCGGCGGAGCTCCGGCCGGGCGGCGACCGGGCGTCGAGCCTGCGCGACGGCGCGCGGATCGAGCTCGGGCTGCGGCGGTTCCTCGAGGACGGCGGCTTCACCGCCTTCACCGACACGTTCGAGGATCTCCACGGTCTCAGGCAGCTCCCGGGCCTCGCGGTCCAGCGGCTCATGGCCGACGGCTACGGCTTCGGCGGGGAAGGGGACTGGAAGACCGCGGCGATGGTCCGCGCCATGAAGGTCATGAGCGCCGGCCTCGACGGCGGCGTCTCGTTCATGGAGGACTACACCTACCACCTGACCGAGGGCGACGACCTCATCCTCGGCGCCCACATGCTCGAGGTGTGCCCGTCGATCGCCGGCGACCGGCCACGCCTCGAGGTGCACCCGCTGTCCATCGGCGGCAAGGAGGACCCGGTCCGGCTCGTGTTCGACGCCCACCCGGGTCCCGCGGTCGCCGCCTGCATCACCGACATGGGGCAGCGCTTCCGCATGGTCGCGACCGTCGTCGACGTCGTGCCGGCGGAGCAGCCCCTCCCGAAGCTCCCGGTCGCCCGCGCCGTGTGGCGTCCGCGACCCGACCTTCGGACCAACGCGGCGGCCTGGATCTACGCCGGCGGCTCGCATCACACCAGCCTCGGCTACAGCGTGACCAGCGAACACCTGCGAGACTTCGCGGCCATGTCGGGCGTGGAGCTGCTCGTGATCGACGAGACGACCACCCTCGACTCGTTCCGTGACCAGGTCCGCTGGAACGACCTCTACTGGCACCTCGCGAAGGGCCTGTGACAAGTGCCACCCGGCACTCATCCGTGCAGTTCGCGGTACCGGTTTGAGGCTTGACGGATTGGCTTGACGCGGCGTGCGTCGGCCGCTTAGCATGCGGGCGTTATCGTTCACGGGAACGATAACGGCAAGCGTCCACCCGCGATCGATCTGGGGCTTCGGGAGCCCCGCAGCGGCACCGGCGCTCACGCGCCGGATGACCGTGAAGGCGATCCAGGACGCTGAAGGCGGGGCTCTCGCCCCGTCACAGGAGGAGCGCAGCACACCCATGAAGAAGTTCCTGACAGTGGCCCTTGCGGCCGGTGCCCTTGTCGTCGCTGCGTGCGGCGGCTCCGGCGCAACCACCGCGCCGGCGTCGGCCGAGGCTCCGGCGTCCGCCGGCGCCAGCGAGTCCGCAGCCGCGGGCGCCGGCGGCCTCGTCGGCATCGCGATGCCGACCAAGTCGTCTGCCCGCTGGATCGCGGACGGCGACAACCTCGTCAAGTCGCTGACCGAGGCCGGCTACGAGACCGACCTCCAGTACGCCGAGGACGACATCCCGACCCAGGTCTCCCAGGTCGAGAACATGATCACCAAGGGCGCCAAGGTCCTCGTGATCGCCGCCATCGACGGCACCACCCTGACGGACACCCTCCAGAAGGCTGCCGACGCGGGCATCAAGGTCCTGGCGTATGACCGCCTGATCCGCGACACCCCCAACGTCGACTACTACACGACCTTCGACAACTTCAAGGTCGGCGTGCTCCAGGCCGGCTCGATCGTCGACGCGCTCGACCTCGAGAACGCCGCGGGCCCGTTCAACATCGAGCTGTTCGCCGGCTCGCCGGACGACAACAACGCCGGGTTCTTCTTCAACGGCGCGATGTCGATCCTCCAGCCCTACATCGACAGCGGCAAGCTCGTCGTCAAGTCCGGGGAGACCAAGTTCCCCGAGCAGGTCGGCACGCTGCGCTGGGACGGCGCCACCGCCCAGGCCCGCCTCGACAACATCCTCGCCACCCACTACACCGACTCCCGGCTTGACGCGGTCCTGTCGCCGTACGACGGCATCAGCCGCGGCATCATCGCCGCCCTCAAGCAGGTCGGGTACTACACCGCCGACAAGCCCGCTCCGGCCGTCTCCGGCCAGGATGCCGAGCTGCCGTCCGTGAAGTCCATCCTCGCCGACGAGCAGACCAGCACGGTGTTCAAGGACACCCGTCTCCTGGCTGCCCAGGCCGCGAAGATGGTCAACGAGATGCTCGCCGGTGGAGACAGTCACGACCAACGACACCACCACGTACGACAACGGCCAGAAGGTCGTTCCCTCGTTCCTCCTGGACATGGTCAGCGTGACCAAGGACAACGTCCAGACGGAGCTGGTCGACAGCGGCTACTACACCGCTGAGGAAGTCCAGCCCTAGCCGGTAGTCCACAATGCGGGTGTGCGACGGTCTCCGACCTCGCACACCCGCTTTTCTGTTGCAGTCCTCCACAAGCATGAGGCGACGCTAGCGTGAGCGACGTGCTGCTCGAGATGCGCGGCATCACGAAGGAGTTCCCCGGCGTCAAGGCGCTCAAGGACGTCAGCTTCTCCGTCGCGCCGGGCGAGATCCATGCCCTGGTCGGCGAGAACGGGGCCGGCAAGTCGACCCTGATGAAGGTCGTCTCGGGCGTCTACCCGTACGGCAGCTACGACGGGGAATTCTTCTTCAAGGGCGAGGAGTGCCGCTTCCACAGCATCCGTGAGAGCGAGCGCAAGGGCATCGTCATCATCCACCAGGAGCTGGCGCTCATCCCGGACCTCTCGATCACCGAGAACATCTTCCTCAACAACGAGCAGGCGACCAAGGGCGTCATCAACTGGGGCCTGTCACACAGCAAGGCGATGGCGCTGCTCAAGAAGGTCGGGCTGGACGAGCCACCGGCGACCGCGGTCCGCCGGCTCGGCGTGGGCAAGCAGCAGCTGGTCGAGATCGCCAAGGCGCTGAGCAAGGACGTCGAGCTCCTGATCCTCGACGAGCCCACCGCGTCGCTCAACGAGAACGACTCCCAGGCGCTGCTCCAGCTGCTCCGCGAGTTCCGGTCGCACGGCATCGCCTCGGTGCTCATCTCGCACAAGCTGAAGGAGGTCGAGTCCGTCGCGGACACGATCACCGTGCTCCGCGACGGCGCCGTCATCGAGTCGCTCGACGCCAAGGACGGCGCCGTGACCGAGGACCGGATCATCCGCGGCATGGTCGGCCGCGACATGACCCACCGCTTCCCGCCGCGCGAGGCGGAGATCGGCGACGTCCACTTCGAGGTGAAGAACTGGAAGGTCCGGCATCCGGTCTACGAGGACCGGATGGTCATCAACGACGTCAGCATCAACGTCCGCAAGGGCGAGGTCGTCGGCATCGCCGGCCTGATGGGCGCCGGCCGGACCGAGTTCGCGATGAGCCTGTTCGGCCGGTCATGGGGCGAGTTCGAGTCCGGGCAGGTGCTCAAGGACGGCGTCGAGATCGACGTCAGCACGATCCCCCGCGCGATCAAGAACGGGCTCGCCTACGTCACCGAGGATCGCAAGACGTACGGCCTCGTGCTGATGAACGACGTCAAGACGAACATCACGATGGCGAACCTCGCCGGGGTGTCGAATCGGGGCGTGCTCATCCCGCCCATGGAGATCAAGGTCGCGAACGAGTACCGGGACGCCCTCGCGATCAAGACGCCCAGCGTCAAGCAGATCACCAACAACCTCTCGGGCGGCAACCAGCAGAAGGTCGTCCTCTCGAAGTGGCTGTTCGCCAACCCGGACGTGCTGATCCTCGACGAGCCGACGCGCGGCATCGACGTCGGGGCGAAGTACGAGATCTACACGATCGTGAATCGGCTCGCGGCCGAGGGCAAGGCGATCATCGTCATCTCGTCCGAGCTGCCCGAGGTGCTCGGCGTCGCCGACCGGATCTACGTCATGGCCGCCGGGCGGATCGCCGCCGAGATGCCGGCTGCGGAGGCGTCCCAGGAATCGATCATGAAGGCCATCATGCAGATGGCGCGAGCGGGAGCTGAAGAGGTCGTGCTGTGAGCGCCAACACCACCCCGACGACGGCCGCCGGCGAGAGCGTCGGCGCGCGGGTCAACCACATCGTGCGGCGCCTCGGCCGGGGCGGCCTGTTCCTCGCGCTGATCATCGCGGTCATCTTCTTCCAGATCACGACCCAGGGCGTGATGCTGAAGTCGCTCAACGTGACCAACGTGTTCCTGCAGAACGGCTACATCCTGGTCATGGCCCTCGGGATGCTGCTGGTCATCGTCATCGGCCACATCGACCTGTCGGTCGGCTCGGTGGCGGGCTTCCTCGGCGCCGTCGCCGCGGTGTTCATGGTCAGCGGCGTGACGATCCCGCTGATCAACGTCGAGCTCGCACCGTTCGACCCGATCTTCGCCGTTGCCCTGACCCTGGTCGCGGGCGGGTTGATCGGCGTGTTCAGCGGCTTCTGGGTCGCCTACCTGCGCGTCCCATCGTTCATCGTGACCCTGGCCGGCATGCTGCTGTTCCGCGGCGCCACGCTGTTCATGCTCGGTGGCCAGCCGGTCGGCCCGTTCCCGGAGTCGTTCCGCGCGATCTCCTCGGGGTTCATCCCGGAGATCATCGGGACCGTGCCCGATCCGTTCGGCACGACCGACGTCACGGTCGCGACGTTGTCGGTGCCGTTGTTCAACGAGCTCACGTTCGTGGCGCCCCTGGGCGGCGGCGCGATCCAGCTCACGACCCTCGTCCTCGGCCTCGGCATCAGCGCGTTCATCGTGTTCCTCAGCTGGCGGTCGCGCCGCGAGCAGACGAAGTACGGGTTCGAGGTCGCGTCGCAGAGCGGGTTCTGGGTCCGCAACCTGCTGATCATCGCCGGCGTGATGTTCATCGCCTACCGGCTGGCCGGGTACAAGGGCCTGCCGATCGTGGCGCTGATCGCGTTCATCCTCATCGGCGTCTACATGTTCCTGACGCTGCGCACCGTCCTCGGCAGACGGATCTACGCCGTCGGTGGCAACGCCAAGGCGGCCACGCTGTCAGGCGTGAACGCCAAACGGATGGTGTTCTTCACGTTCATCAACATGGGCGTGCTCGCGGCGCTCGGCGGCATGATCATCGCGGCGCGGTTCAACTCCGCCACCCCGAAGGCCGGCTACGGCTTCGAGCTCGACGTCATCGCCGCGACGTTCGTCGGCGGCGCGTCGGCCTATGGCGGCGTGGGCACGGTCGCCGGCACGGTCGTCGGCGCCCTGTTCTTCGGCCTCCTGAACATCGGCATGGGCGTCCTGTCGATCCAGATCGACTACCAGTTCATGATCAAGGCGCTCGTGCTGCTGGTCGCCGTGTACTTCGACGTCGCGAGCAAGAACAAGGAGGCCTGATCGCCGGCCGGCACGCCCGGCCCGATCCGACCCCATGGACCCAGCTCCTCCTCCCGGTCGCGCCGCCCGTCTCCATGGGCGGCGCGACGTGCGTCTGCATGACGATCCTGCGCCGGCGCCGGTCCCGACGAGGTCGTCGTCCGCGTGACCGCGGTCGGGCTGTGTGGCTCCGACCTCCACTGGTACGAGGACGCGTCGATCGGCGAGACCGGCCTCGGCGCGCCGCTGGTGCTGGGTCACGAGCTCGCGGGCGTGATCGAGGGTGGGCCGCGCGACGGCGAGCGGGTGGCGGTCGATCCAGCCGACCCGTGCGAGGCGTGCGACGCGTGCCTGGCCGGTCGGGGGCGGCTGTGTGCCGTGATGCGGTTCGCGGGCCAGGCGCCGACCGATGGCGCGCTCCGGACGCGGATGGCGTGGCCGGCCGCACGCTGCGTGCCGATCCCGGCGTCGATCCCGGACCACGAGGCGCCGCTGCTGGAGGTGCTGGGGATCGCCATCCACGCGCTGGATCTCGCGGGGATCGAGATCGACGAGGGTTCGCCACGCAGCGCCGCCGCTCCCGCGGCCGGGCTGCGGGCCGGCGTCTACGGGGCGGGGCCGATCGGGCTGGTGCTGATCCGCGCCCTGCGCGCCGCCGGCGTCCGCGAGATCGTCGCGACGGACCGGCTCCCGCACCGCGTGGCGGCGGCACAGGCATCGGGCGCGACGACCGCACTCCTCGCCGAGGCGGGTGCGCCGGACCCGGCGGCCACGATCCCGGTGGACGTCGCGTTCGAGTGCGCCGGGACGGACGAGGCGCTCGACACCGCCGTGCGCGCCATCGCGCCCGGCGGCCGGGTGCTCCTGCTCGGCATCCCGTGGCATGGACCGGAGCGCGTTTCCGGCGTCCATCGCCAGGCGCAAGGAGCTCGCCCTGCAGCTCGTGCGCCGGATGGAGGCGCCGGACCTGGGGCGGGCCGTGGCGCTCGTCGCCTCGGGCCGCGTCGCGCTCGACGGGCTGGTGACCCACCGGTTCGCGCTCGAGGATGCCCCGGCCGCGTTCGAGCACCTCGCGCGGCCGGGCGGGGCTGAAGATCGTCGTCGAACCTGGAGGACGTCCCTGATGGATCCGACGGGGGCGACCCGCGACCCGCGCGAGCTCGTGCTGGAGGCGGGCGACGCGCGGGTCGTCGTGCGCCCCGAGGAGGGTGGGCGGCTTGGCTCGCTGATCGTGGCGGGCCGCGAGGTGCTGTGGACGAGCGACCCGCAGGGGCTCATCCACTGGGGCAGCTATCCCATGGCGCCCTGGGCCGGACGCGTGCGGCACGGCCGGTTCACGTTCGCCGGCCGTCCGTACGAGCTGCCGCTCGGGATGCCGCCGCACGCGATCCATGGCGTCGTGTTCGACCGGCCGTGGGAGGTGCTCGGCCCCGATGCGATCGGGATCGAGCTCGACGAGCGATGGCCGTTCCGGGGTCGCGCCGAGCAGCGGTTCGCCCTGGACGAGGACGGGCTCTCGATGACGCTCGTCGTCGAGGCGGACGAGCCCATGCCGGCGACGGTCGGCTGGCATCCGTGGTTCCGGCGGTCGATGGGGGAGGGGATCCCCGACCTGCAGCTGCGGTTCGATGCCGAGACGATGCTCGTCCGCGATGCCGAGGGCATGCCCAGCGGCGAGCGCGTCCGCCCGACGCCCGGGCCCTGGGACGACGCCTTCACCGGGGTTGCCGAGCCGCCGGTGCTCGAGTGGGGCGACAGGTTCCGCCTCGAGGTCAGCTCGACCTGCTCGTGGTGGGTCGTGTACACCGAGCCGGCCCACGCGCTGTGCGTCGAGCCGCAGAGCGGACCACCGGACGCGCTCAACGGCGCGGCCGACATCGTCGAGCCGGGCACGCCGCTCATCCACGAGATGCGCTGGCGGTGGACCCGCGGCTAGCGGGGTCGGATCCGGGGAGCGTGGCGCCGGGATGGCGCGCTACTTGCCCGGGACGACGTCGGGCGGCAGCAGGTAGCGGAGCAGGCCGCGGCCGGAGACCAGCGACCGTCCGCCGACGTCGATCCGGGCGATCGCGCCCTTGCGCATCGGCACGGGCGGGATCCCCAGCAGCTCGCCGAGGAGCTCGCTGAAGTCGGGATCGTGGCCAACGACGCACGGCCGCTCGGCGTCCGCATGGGCGGTGAGCACGTCCGACAGCGTCGACAGGTCCAGCCCGCCCCCGAGCCGCTTGTCGACGACGACCTTGACGTCGAGCGCCGCCGCGACCAGCTCGGCCGTCTCGCGGGCCCGCACCTTGGGCGAGGCGATGAACAGGTCGGGCGCCTCGTCGACGCCGCTGAGGAGCCTGCCCAGGCGCTCCGACTGGCGCCGCCCCTTCTCGGACAGCGGTCGTTCGGCGTCGTCGCCATGCCAGCGCTCGGGGTCGCCGGCGTGCGCGTGGCGGAGCAGGTGGAGGGCGATCACCCGGCCATTATCCGAGTTGCACGCCCGTCCGTTGCGCCGCGTGACGCTCGGCGATCGGCAGGAACTGGTGGATCCGCTGCCCGAGGCCCTTGAGGACGGACCGGAAGGCGACCAGCCGCTCCTCCTCGGTGCCCTCGGCCTTGGCCGGATCCGGGTAGCCCCAGTGCATCGACTCCGCGACGCCGGGGAAGACCGGGCATGCGCCGCGCGCGTCGTCGCACACGGTGATCACGTAGTCGAACCGCTGGCCGAGGAAGTCGTTCACGGACTTGGACGCCAGGCCCTCGGTCGAGATCCCGGCCTCCTCGAGGACGCGGATCGTGAGCGGGTTGACGCCCTTCGGCTCGATCCCGGCCGAGTACACGTCGACCTTGTCGCCGCCGAGGTGCCGGAACAGCGCCTCGCCGAGGATCGACCGCGCGCTGTTGCCCCAGCACACGACGAGGATCCGGACCTGGCTGTCGGACGCCTCGTTGTGGAACGCGCCGTGGTCGTGGTGGCCGTCCTGGCCGTGGGTCGGGTCCGTCACGGGTTCAGGTCCTCGACCTCGCCGGAGGCCAGGAACACGATGTCCTCCGCGATGTTCGTCACCCGGTCGCCGATGCGCTCCAGGTAGTGCGAGGCGAACAGGATCCGCGTCCCGGGCTCGACGTTGTTGCCGTCCTCGCGCATCAGCACGAGACACCGGTCGAAGATCTTGTGGTACAGGTCATCGACCTGGTCGTCGAGCTTCGCGACCGCGCGGGCCTGCGTCTCGTCCACGTCGACGAGGGCCCGGATGATCCCGTGCACGAGCTCGGCGACGCGCTCGCCGAGGAGCGGCAGGTCGACGTAGTGGCCGAGCGGCGGGTAGGGGGCGAGCTTGCGGGCCTGCTTGGCGACCGACGAGGCGTGATCGCCCATCCGCTCCAGCTCGTAGCTGACGTGGTCGAGCGTCAGCAGGTAGCGCAGGTCGCGGGCGACCGGGTTCTGGGTCGCGATCACCGCGGCGATCATCGCCGTCGCCTTGCGCTGGACCTCGTTGATGTCGCGGTCGTCGATGATCACCTGGAGGCGCCGCGTCGGCGTCGTGCGCGACGAGGGCGGCGATGGCGGCCCGGATCTGGCTCTCGACGAGGGCGCCCATCCGGAGGACGTTGTCCTTGACCTCGGCGACCTCGCGGTCGTACGTGCTGCGCGTGGGGTGCGTCACGGGCGGCGTCTCCCGGGGCTGGTCGCGGAGCGGGGGCTCGGGGTTCGGCGTATCGAACATCTTCATGGCGCCCTCGCTCAGCCGAACCGGCCCGAGACGTAGTCCTCGGTCATCTGGTTCTTGGGGTTGGTGAAGATGCCGAGCGTCGGCCCTTCTTCGACGACATAGCCGGCGCGGTCGTCGGCCATGTTCAGGAACACCGTGTGATCCGACGCACGGGCGGCCTGCTGCATGTTGTGGGTCACGATCACGATCGTGTAGTTCTGCTTGAGCTCGAACATGAGCTCCTCGATCTGGAGCGTCGAGCGGGGATCCAGCGCCGAGCACGGCTCGTCCATGAGGATCACGTCCGGGCTGGTGGCGATCGCGCGGGCGATGCACAGGCGCTGCTGCTGGCCGCCCGACAGCGCGAGCCCGGACTGCTTGAGCTTGTCCTTGACGTCGTCCCACAGCGCTGCGCGCCGGAGGCTGTCCTCGACGATCTCGTCCATGTTGCCCTTCATGCCGTTGATCCGCGGCCCGAAGGCGATGTTGTCGTAGATCGACTTCGGGAACGGGTTCGGCTTCTGGAACACCATGCCGATCCGGCGACGGACCTCGACCGCGTCCACGTCCTTCCCGTACAGGTCGATGCCGTGGTACAGGACGCCGCCATCGACCCGGGTGCCCGGGATGAGGTCGTTCATCCGGTTGATCGTCCGCAGCAGGGTGGACTTGCCGCAGCCCGACGGCCCGATGAGCGCGGTGATCTGCTTGGGCGTGAAGGCGATCGACACGTCCTTCACCGCCCGGAACGCGCCGTAGTAGAACGACACCCCCTCGAGGCGGATGATCGGCTCGAGCGCCGCGTCCGCCTCGGGTGCCTCGTCGTCCGCGTGCGCCTCCGTGGCGATCGCCGCGGCCGAGGCTGCCGGCTCCGCCGCGATCACCGGCACGGGCGCGTGCGCGTGGTCCTCGTGGATGGGCAGCGGCTCGGCGACGGGCGCCTCGGCCGTGCCGTTGGTGGACGGCCCGTCGGTCGAGGCGGGTGCGTCCGTGGCGGTGTGGGCGTCGTCAGTCGGCGTGGCGGTCTCGGTCATGGGGGCCTTCCTCGGGTCGGACATCACCAGGTCCGCTCGTAGCGGTTGCGGAGGTAGATCGCGACGGCGTTGGCGAACAACGTGATCGCAAGGAGGACGATGATCGCGGCCGCGGCATCGGCCCTGAAGGCCTCCTGCGGCTTGCGGGCCCAGTCGTAGACGATGACCGGCATGGCGGTGTACGGGCCGGTCAGGAGCTGGTCCATCGAGGCCGAGAACGAGCCCAGCACCGCGCCGGCGAGGATCAGCGGGCGCCGTCTCGCCGAGCGCCCGCGACAGGGCGAGCACCGTGCCCGTCAGCACGCCGGGGGCCGCCGCGGGCAGGACGAGCTGGCGGGTGACCTCCCAGCGCGAGGCGCCGACGCCGTAGCCGGCCTCGCGGATCGCCATGGGCACCGCCCGCAGCGCCTCGATGGACGTGATGATGACGATCGGGAGGACGAGCACCGCGAGCGTCGCGCCGCCGGCGAGGATGTTCCGGCCCGTGCCGACTCCGATCGACTGGAACACGGCGACGAACACCGACAGCCCGAGCAGGCCGTACACCACGGACGGCACGCCGGCGAGGTTGCGGATGTTGATCTGGATGAACCGGGTCAGCCGGCCCTCGCCGGCGTACTCCTCGAGGTAGGTCGCGGTCGCGAGGCCGAACGGGAAAGGCCGTCACCGCCACGATCACGCCGAGGATCGCCGTGCCGATGATCCCCTGGGCCACGCCCGCCGTCGCCGGGTTGGACGACAGCGGGCTGGTCAGGAAGTCGGTTCCCCGCTCGGCGAACACCGGCAGGCCCTTCGACATCACGTCGGCGAGGAGGATGAACAGGATCGCCAGGGAGAACAGCAGGCTGCCGAGCAGCAGGACGAGGAAGACGGTCCCGGAGACGTCCCGCTTGTGGCCGACGAGGCCTTCGTGGACGGCCGCGCTGGTCGCCTTGCCCGCGGACGCGATGGTCGTCATGGCAATCCCTAGTACCGCTGCCGCGCGCGTCGGACGAACGAGTCGCCGATCACGTTGAGCACGAGGGTGATGATGAACAGCAGGAGCCCGATGAAGAACAGGCTCTGGAACGCGGCGGTGTTGCCGGTGACCTGGTCACTGCCCGTGGCGAGCTGGACCATGGCCGACGTCATCGTGCCGCCGGGGTCGAGCGGGTTGACCGTGCGTCCCTGTGGCGCGCCGGCCGCGACCGCCACGACCATCGTCTCGCCGATGGCCCGGCTGGTCGCGAGGATCAGGGCGGCGACGATGCCCGAGATCGCGGCGGGGAACACGATCTGGAGCGAGGTCGTGATCTTCTTCGCGCCGAGCCCGAACGAGGCCTCGCGGAGGTTCATCGGGCACGGCGCGCATCGCGTCCTCGGACACCGACGCGACCAGCGGCACCGACAGGATGCCGACGCCGATGCCGGCTGCGGCGAGGTTGAACACGCTCGCCTCCGAGAACAGCTGCTGGATGAAGTCGGGCGTGATCACCGTGAGCGCGAAGAACCCGAGCACGACGCTCGGGATCCCGGCCAGCACCTCGAGGATCGGCTTGACGGTCTTGCGCACCTTCGGCGTGGCGTACTCGGCGAGGTAGATCGCCGAGGCAAGGCCGATGGGGGTCGCGATGACCATCGCGATCGCGGTCACGATCAGCGTCCCGAGGAGCAGGGTCGTGACGTCGAAGATGCCGCGGCGCGGGAACCAGCCGATCCCGGTGAGCTGCGTGAGGTCGATCTGGGCCAGGAAGCTCAGCGCCTCGACGAGGACCGTCAGGACGATGAAGACCGAGATCACGATCGTCGTGAGGGCGGCCGCGAGGAACAGCACACGCACGGTGCGCTCGCGGCGTTGGCGCTTCGCGCTGCCGCGGAGTGAGATGCTGCCGCCCGGCAGGGCGGGCGTGGCCTGCGCCATGGGTCCTCAGGACTCCAGTGTCTGGGCCGATGGGCGATGAGGATAGTCGAACGGGTCGGGCCTCCGAGATGGCCCGACCCGTTCGTGGAGGAGGGAGGCTACTTGGCGGCGTCCCAGGCGGCGCGCGTCTCCGTGAGCGCCTCGGGCGTCAGGTTCACGTACGGGACGGTCTCGAGGACCGACGAGATGGTGCCGTCGGCCAGGTAGTAGTCGACGTAGCCGACCACCGCCGGGTTCTCGGCCGCCTTGGCGTTGTTCACGTAGATGTAGAGGTTGCGCGACAGCGGGTACTCACCGCTGGCGATGGTCTCGGCCGTCGGGGCGACGCAGGTCCCGTTGACCTCCTTGGCGACCTGGATCTCGCCGACGGTGTCCTTGTTCTCCTCGGCGAAGGCGAAGCCGACCCAGCCGAGCGAGGTGTCGGAGCCGCCGATGCCGGAGATGATCGCGTTGTCGTTCGGGGAGGCGGTGTAGTCGGGCCGCGTGGTGCCCTCCTGGCCGCGCTCCTTCGCGATCGGCGTGATCGCGAGCTCGACGAAGCTGTCGAACGTGCCGGACTCCTCGCCCGGGCCCGTGATCGTCAGGTCGGCGTCGGGGAGCGTCGTGGTGGAGCCCAGCTCCTTCGCGATCGCCGCGCCGTCGCTCCACTTGGCGAAGCCGGTGCTCTCGGGGCCGATCAGCGAGTACAGGTCGGCGAAGCTGCAGGCAGGTCACGGCCGTGTTGTTGACGGAGGTGAGGATCGACAGGCCGTCGATCGCGATCTTGAGCTCCGTGTACTCGATGCCGGCGGCCTGGCAGATCGCGGCCTCCTCGTCCTTGATCTTGCGCGAGGCGTCCGAGATGTCGGTCTCGCCGGCGCAGAACTTCGCGAAGCCGTCGCCCGTGCCGGGGCCTTCGATCGTGTACTTGAAGTCGGGGTTGTTGAGCGCGAGCGCCTCGGCGACGCCCGTGGAGATCGGCTCCACCGTGGACGAGCCCGAGACGTTGATCGAGCCGGTCACGGCGCCGCCGGCGGCACTCTCGGCGGGCGCGCTCTCTGCGGCGCCGCTCTCGGCCGCGGCACTCTCGGCGGCCGAGGGCGCGGTCGTTGCGCCGCCGCCGCCGCTGCACGCCGCGACGAACAGGGTCGCGGCAAACGCCAATGCGCCGACGCGCTTGGTCGATGCGATAGTCACGTGTGACTCCTCCAAATTGACGGACGGCGCGCGTGCACCGTCGACGTCCTTGTCCGTGTGATGTCCCGATGCCAGACGTCGACATCGGCGGTGAACGACCTGTGTCTGCCGGTGTTAAGGGACGGTTAACGCTGCGGGCCATCGAGCCGGTAGCCGAGGCCGCGCACCGTCAGGAGGTGCACGGGCCGTTCGGGGCACGGTTCGATCTTCGAGCGCAACCAGCGCACGTGGACGTCGACCGTCCGCATGCCGCCCCGGTGCTCGGGTCCCCAGACCCGGTCGAGGAGCTCGCGCCGGCTGTACGCCCGTCCCGGATGGGCGGCGAGCAGCGCGAGCAGCCCGAACTCCTTCGGGCGCAGGTGGATGACCTCCTGGCCACGCCGGAGCTCGTGGGCGACGACATCCAGCTCGAGGCCGTCCCCGATGGCGTGCACCGATCCGGATCCGGGTCGGTGGCGCGCCTTGGCATCGAGCCAGATGAGGCGGCCCACGAGCTCCGAGGCGGGCATCGCCGTGGTCAGCGCGTCGTCGAACCCGGCTTCGAGCGCGGCGAGCCGCGCATCGACCGCATCCGGCGGCGCGAGGTGGACGGCGCGCATGTGGGCGCGCCGGCGGCGTTCGGCCGCGACCGCGTCGAGCACCCCCCGATCGGCGGGTGGCTCCGCGCAGACGACGATCCTGGGTCGTTCCGCGAGCAGCAGGGCGCGGAAGCGGGCAGGATCGGCGACGACGCGAACGCCGGTGCCGAGGTGCCTCGAGCGGACATCGCTGTCGCCGGCCCGTCGACGGCGAGCACGAGCCAGGACACCCGCGCCGCCGCGACGGGATGCGACGCGATGGCGGGGGGCCGGTCGTGTTCGGGGTGCGACGGGACGACCACGAGCCGAGAGTGGGTGGCGAGCGTCAACGTGCCGTTCGGCCGGCGTTAACGATGGGTGAACGTGCCGAGTCCGTCGGCGTCGACCCCGACTCATCGCGCGCCGATCGGCCACCTGCGGCAGACTGTCCGCAGCGCGGATACGTCCGTGGGCGGGGACTTGAGCGAGGAGCGCGGCGATGGCGAAGGGCGACGATCCGGCGGCCGCGGCAGGACGCTCCGCGAGCCCCGATTCGGCGGTCGCGGACGCGCTGGCGAAGGCCGAGCGGAAGGCAGCGAAGGTCGCGAAGAAGGCGGCGAAGCGTGAGCGCGAGCTGGCCGAGGCCGCCGCGGCGCAGGCATCACAGAAGGCCGCGAAGGCCGCGAAGAAGGCCGCCAAGGCCGCCGAGCGTGAACGGCTCGAGGCGGAGGCCGCCGCCGATCGGGCCCGGAAGAAGGCGGCGAAGGCCGCCAGAAGGCCGCGAAACCCGATCGAGCGACCGCCGAGGCCGCGCCGGTCGTCGAGGCGAAGCCGGCGAAGGCGGGCAAGGCGGCGGCACGCGACAAGGCCGCAGCTCGCGAGGAGAAGGCGCGGGCGCGCCAGGCAAAGGCTGACGCGAAGGCCAAGGCCGATGCGAAGGCGAAGGCGAAGGCCGACGCGAAGGCGAAGGCCGACGCGAAGCCGAGGCGAAGCCGGCGGCCGCAACCGAAGCCCGTCGCCGAGGAAGCGCCGCGGGAGCCGAAGCGCGGCGGCGCCGCCCGCGGCCAAGGCGCCCAAGCCGCCGAAGGCGCCGACGAAGGATCGCCCGAAGTCGCCCGAGCGGCGGCTCGCCGAGCGCGCAGGCGGAGCGGCGGCGACCGCGGGCTCGATCCTGCAGGAGGTCGCAGGCCTCGTTCGTCAGGCAGCGGAACCCGCCGCAGCCCGGATCGTGGAGCGGATCAGGGACGCGGCTCCGCCGCCCACGCCCGCGGCGCCTGTCGAGGTCGAGCCGCCGGTTGTGGAAGCCCCGCCGGCGGTGGAAGCCGCTCCCGCTGAGCGTTGCGCCGCAGCCCGAGGCTGGGGCGCCGTCCGAGGCACCGATCGAAGCCGCTGCTGTCGCGGAGACGATCGCCGAGCCCGAGGTCGTGCCCCAGCCCGAGCCCGAAGCTGTCGAACCGACGGAGGAGTGGCAGTCGCCGTGGCAGTGGGAGACCGTCGCCGTGCCCGCGGGCGTGGCTGCTGCCGACCTGATCGATGCGTTGGCGCCGGCCGAGCCCGTCGCCGAGACCGACCTGGAGGCCGCGGCCGCTGAGCGCCTGGAGGCAGAGCGTGTCGAAGCCGAGCGTCTTGAGGCCGAGCGCTCGAGGCCGAGCGCGTCGAGGCCGAGCGCATCGAAGCGGAGCGCCTCGAAGCCGAGCGCCTGGAGGCCGAGCGCCTGGAGGCCGAGCGCCTGGAAGCCGAGCGCCTCGAGGCGAACGCCTGAGGCCGAGCGCGTCGAAGCCGAGCGATCGAAGCCGAGCGCCTCGAGGCCGAGCGCTCGAGGCCGAGCGGCTGGAAGCCGAGCGCATCGAGGCCGAGCGGATCGAAGCCGAGCGGATCGAGGCCGAGCGTCTCGAGGCCGAGCGCCTGGAAGCCGAGCGGATCGAAGCCGAGCGTCTCGAAGCCGAACGCCTCGAAGCCGAGCGGATCGAAGCCGAGCGTCTCGAGGCCGAGCGTCTCGAAGCCGAGCGCCTCGAGGCCGAGCGCCTCGAAGCCGAGCGCCTGGAAGCCGAGCGCATCGAGGCCGAGCGCCTCGAAGCCGAGCGCCTCGAAGCCGAGCGCCTGGAAGCCGAGCGCATCGAGGCGGAGCGCCTCGAGGCCGAGCGTCTCGAAGCCGAGCGCATCGAGGCCGAGCGCCTGGAAGCCGAGCGCATCGAAGCCGAGCGCTCGAGGCGGAACGACTCGAAGCCGAGCGCATCGAAGCCGAGCGCATCGAAGCCGAGCGTCTCGAAGCGAACGCCTGGAGGCCGAGCGCGTCGAAGCCGAGCGTCTTGAAGCCGAACGCCTGGAGGCCGAGCGCCTCGAAGCCGAGCGGATCGAAGCCGAACGTCTCGAAGCGGAACGTCTCGAAGCCGAGCGTCTCGAAGCCGAGCGCCTCGAAGCGAACGGGTCGAAGCGGAGCGTCTCGAAGCCGAGCGCATCGAAGCCGAGCGCATCGAAGCCGAGCGCATCGAAGCCGAGCGCCTCGAAGCCGAGCGCATCGAAGCCGAGCGCATCGAAGCCGAGCGCCTGGAAGCCGAGCGCCTCGAAGCCGAGCGCCTCGAAGCCGAGCGCCTGGAAGCCGAGCGCCTCGAGGCCGAGCGGATCGAAGCGGAGCGCCTCGAAGCCGAGCGCCTGGAAGCCGAGCGCATCGAAGCCGAGCGCCTCGAAGCCGAGCGCCTCGAAGCCGAGCGCCTCGAAGCCGAGCGCCTCGAAGCCGAGCGCCTCGAAGCCGAGCGCCTCGAAGCCGAGCGCCTCGAAGCCGAGCGTCTCGAAGCGGAGCGCCTCGAAGCCGAGCGCCTCGAAGCCGAGCGCCTCGAAGCCGAGCGCATCGAAGCCGAGCGCCTCGAAGCCGAGCGCCTCGAAGCCGAGCGTCTCGAAGCCGAGCGCCTCGAAGCCGAGCGCCTCGAAGCCGAGCGTCTCGAAGCCGAGCGCCTCGAGGCAGAGCGCATCGAGGCAGAACGCCTCGAGGCCGAGCGCATCGAAGCCGAGCGCATCGCTGCCGCGGCCGCCCTCGCGGCGGTTGCGGAGCCTGAAGCGGTCGAGGCGCCGATCTTCGTCGAGGAGCCGGAACCGGAACCGGAAGCGGAGCCCGAGCTCGCGGCCGAGGCCGAGCCCACCATCGAAGCGGCACCCGACGCACGCCGAGGCAGCCGAGCCGGCCGTCGCGGACCTGGACGACATGCCGCTCACGCTCGAGCAGCCGGCCGGCGAGGAGGCCGTCGAGGCGGCCCCGGCCGAGGAGCCGCTCGAGGAGGACGAGTCCGTCGCGGCACGGCTCGCCGCGCTTGGGCTCCTGGCGGGAGGGGCCGTCGCCGCCGGCGCGTCGGGCGTCGCCGAGGCCGCCGAACGCGCGCTCGAGCGCGACGAAGACGAAGAGCACCGCCGAGCGGGTGGACCGGACCGCGGACGCAGCGGAGGCACCGCCCGCCCGCGTCATCGACTTCCGCCCGTCGCCGGCACCCTCCAGCACGCCAGTCGAGGCGGAACCGTCCGCCCCGTGGCCCGAGTCGGATCTCGGCACGCCCACGGATGCCGCGGTCGAAGCAGCGCCCGAGGCCGAGGCTGAGGCTCGAGCCGCCCGTCGAGGCCGACGCGGAGCCGCTCGAGGATGCCGCCGCCGCGACGCTCGTCGTCGAGACCGTCGAGGTCGTGCCTGAGGACGACGCCGGAGCGCTGCTCGTCGTCGCCGAGGCCGCCGCGATCGTCGAGGCGATCCCCGAAGCCGAGGCAGAGCTCGAGCCACGGCCCGAACCCGCCCCCGAGATCATCCCGCTGCCGACGACCGTCGTCGCGGCAACGGTCGACGTCGGCGCGAACAGCGCCCATCTCCTCGTCGCCGCGGTGACCGGTCACCTCGTCGAGCCGCTGCTGGACGAGTCGGCGTTCCTCGGCCTGGGCGACCGGGTCGCGACCCATGGCTATCTCGGCGCGGACGCCCGCGACGAGCTCGTCGCGACGCTGGCCGGTTACGCCGACGCGGCGCGCAGCCTCGGCGCGTCATCGGTCACGTTCGTCGGCACGGAGCCGGTGCGCCGCGCCGCCGACGCGGCGCCGCTCATCCACGCCGTCGAAGGGCGGGCCAACGCGCCGCTCCACGTCCTGGACCACGACGAGGAGGCGAAGCTCACGCTCCTGGGCGTGACCGGTGGCAAGCGGGTCGACGCGGAGCTGCTCGTCATCGACATCGGCGGTGGCAGCTCGGAGTTCGTCATCGTCGGCCCGGACCGCCCCGATCGCCGCGGTCGGCATCCGGCTCGGCAGCGCCGCGCTCACCAAGGAGCACTCGAAGGCCGATCCGCCGAGCCTCAAGGAGATCGAGGCGATGCGCAAGGCCGCGAAAGCCGCCCTCGCCACCGCCCCGGACGCGAACCCGGCCGAGATCATCGCCGTGGGTGGCACGGCCTCGAACCTGCTCAAGCTGCTGCCGGCGACGGCGATCGACCGGATGCTCACCCGGCGCCGGATCACGGTCGCCCTCGCCATGCTCACGGTCCAGCGGAGCGCCGAGGCCGCCGAGCGGCACATGCTCCGTCCGCAGCGGGCGCGGGTGCTGCCGGCGGGCGCCCTGATCGTCGATGCGATCCTCGAGCGCTACGACGCCGAGCGCCTTCGCGTCTGCGATGAGGGCATCCGCGAGGGCATGGTCCTCGCCGCGGCAACGGCCGGCCTCGAGTGGCGCGATCGGCTGTCCACGCTCGTGGTCGGCTGGGAGGACGGGGTCAGCCAGGCCTGACCCGATCGACGACCGGGGCTCTCGGGCACCCAGGCCGGCGGCAGACGCGCTAGAGACCGGCGACGAGCCGTCCGACCGCGCGCCGGAACCCGAGGCTGGACACGCCGCGCCACGCGGGCCCGACGGTCCGCCGCAGTCGCGCGAGCTCGCGCTCGCGGTCGACGAGGTAGCGTCCGATCGCGGCGCTCTCCTCCTCGGACAGGTCGCCGGCATGCTCGACGAGGAACCCGCGAGCGAGCCCCGCGGCCACGTCGGCGTCGTGGAGCCAGCCCAGGTGGTCCTGGAGCGCCACGACCCGCTCGATGACCGGCGCGGACTCCGGGCCCGAGCGCCTCGCGCACGAACTCCAGCGTGTAGCGCAGCCACTTCGCGGCGATCCGCAGGTCGTGGAGCGTGGTGACGTCGGCCCAGCGCATGACCGGCTCGTAGGCCCGGACGCCCTCGTACGCGGCCCAGATGCGTGACGGCATCGTGTCCCGCACGCGGTGCGGATCGACCGGCCCGACCGAGCCGACGCCAATGCCCTCCGCCTGGACGAACGCGATGTACTCGTCGACCCAGCGCTGGTAGCGCTCCGAGTCGAGCTCCTTGATCAGCACGACCCGCGCGGCGTCACGCTGGGCGCGCCACTTGGCGAGCAGCGGCTCGAACGCCGGCCGGTCCGCCGAGGGGAGCTTCTTCTGGTAGTCCTCGCCCGCCTCGATGAGGACGTCGAGGTCGCGCACCGCCCCGAGGTCGCGGGCGACCTCCTTGAGCCGGCGCTGGTGGCGGCCCGTGCGCTTCTGGTCGAACGCGACCCCGAACACGCGCCACGCCGCCCGCTGGCGGCGCGTGGCGACCCGCATGCCGTGGAGCTCCTCGTTGTCCCGGCCCTCGCGCGTGCCCGCCTCGCGGGCGACCATGCGGGCGAGGTGGAAGCGGAGGACCTTGCGGCCTGCCTCGGCGAGGTGGTCGTCGGTGAGGACGCCCGGGGTCTTGCCGGCCGTGAGGCGCGGCTCGGGCTTCGGGGTCGGCGCGGCCTTCGGTTCCGCCGCCGGCTCGGGCGTGGGCTGCCGATGGCGCGACGGCGGCGGGCGCCTGCGGCCGTCGCCTTGGCCGCGCCTTCGAGCGCCGCCTGGAGCGCGAGGTCGTCCTCGGGGCGCGGGGTGAACGGATCCGCCTCGTCGTCCGCGGCGTGATCCTCGTCCTCGACAGGCTCCTCGTCCGGCGCATCGAGCCCGACGGCGAGCTCCTCCTCGATCGAGGGCTCCGCCGCCACCGCGACGTCCCCATCGTCCGCGGCATCGCCCTCGGGCGCATCCAGCTCGACCGTCTCCGCGGCAGCCTCGTCGTACGTCGCACTGCCGTCCGCCTCGGCCGCGCGCTCGCGGCGCACCGCCTCCATCGCGCGGTCCAGCTTCGACGACCCCGACGGCACCAGCTCCTCGATCTCGCTGAGCAGCTCTGCCAGCGGCCCGAGCATCGCCTCGTCGCCCTCGCGGACCTCCGCCTCGAGCTCCGCGAAGCGCTCCACGACCCGGCCGCCGGAGACGACCTCGACGTCATCGAGCGACAGCTCGACGACCGTGCCGTCCTTCCCGTACAGCCGCTTCCGCCGCAGCTGCCGGAGCACGACAAGCTCCTCGAGCACCTGGTCGCCGGCGAGCCTCCACGACCACGCCGCGGGCCTCGCTCTCCGGCCACGCCACCGGGGGCGAGGACGGATCGGCCGGTCCCTCGAGCTCGTCGCGGCGATGCGTGGCGCCGCCGTCGTCCTGGCGCTTGAGGCCCTTGAGGCTGATGATCGTGCCGCCGTCGCGTGCTGCGGAGCCGTGCCGCGTACCCGGCGGCGGCGAGCGCGGCGTCGGGCGTGTCGAGGTAGCGGTCCTCCTGGAGGACGTCCGTCGCCGGCCCCAGCGCCCACAGCCCGGCGAGCTCGTCCGCCGCGAGCAGTCGCTCCCCGGCGCCGACGCCGCTCATCCGGTACTTCAGCTCGACCTCGAGCGGCCGCTGTGCGATCCCGTCCATCACGCCCTCGGATCCATGGAGCCAGCCCCGACGCCGGACCGGCGCGGGAGGTCGGCGAGCGCGGCCGCCGTCGCGGCGTCCTCCTTGAGCACGGCGAACGTGTCGATCGTGCCGTCGAGGGACTGGAGCACCTCCGAGCGGATCCAGCCGCCGTCCGGCTGCAGCTGCCACGATCGGCGGTCGTCGGCGAGCATCACCTCGACGATGCGCGCCAGGCGGGCCTGTGCCTCGTGGTCCTCCACGGGCGTCACCACCTCGACCCGCCGGTCCAGGTTGCGCTCCATCAGGTCGGCCGAGCCGATGTACCACTCGGGCCGGCCGCCGTTGCCGAACATCCAGATCCGCGAGTGCTCGAGGAACTCGCCCACGATCGAGCGGACGCGGATGTGGTCCGACACGCCCGGCAGCCCCGGCACGAGGCAGCAGGCGCCGCGGACGATGCAGTCGACCTGGACGCCGGCCCGCGAGGCGTCGTACAGCGCCTCGATGATCTGCGTGTCGACGAGCGAGTTGACCTTGAGCACGATCCGGCCCGGCGTCCCGGCGCGGGCCAGCGCCGCCTCGCGCTCGATCAGCTCGAGGATGCGGACCCGGAGCGTGATCGGCGCCACGAGCAGGCGACGGAACGCCCGCTGCCGGGACAGGCCGGTCAGCACGTTGAACAGGTCGGTGACGTCGGCGCCCAGCTCCTCGCGGCAGGACAGGATCCCGAGGTCCACGTACAGCCGCGCGGTCTTCGAGTTGTAGTTGCCGGTGCCGATATGGAGGTAGCGCCGGAGCCCCGACCCCTCGCGGCGCACGACGAGCGCGACCTTGGAGTGCGTCTTGAGCCCGACGAGGCCGTACACGACGTGCGCGCCGGCCTGCTCCAGCGCCCGGGCCCAGACGATGTTGTTCTCCTCGTCGAAGCGGGCCTTGATCTCGACCAGGACGACGACCTGCTTGCCCTGCTCCGCCGCGCGGATGAGCGCCCGCACGATCGGGGAGTCGCCCGAGGTCCGGTACAGGGTCTGCTTGATCGTCAGGACGTCGGGGTCGTCGGCAGCCTGGGAGATGAACTTCTCGACCGAGGCGGTGAACGACTCGTACGGGTGGTGCAGGAAGATGTCGCCGGCGCGGATCTGGGCGAACAGGTCGACCGGCTCGTCCTCGTCCGTCGGCAGCAGGCGCAGCGGGACGACCGGGACGTAGGTCGGCGCCTTGAGGTCGGGGCGGTCGAGGTCGGCGAGCTGCCACAGGGCGGTCAGGTCGACCATCCCGGTGACCTCGAACGTGTCCTCGTCGCGGACGTTGATGCCCTTCATCAGGATCTGGCGGGTCAGCTCGGGCATCGAGCGCTCGACCTCGAGCCGCACGGCGTCGCCGAACCGCCGGCGCCGGACCTCCTCCTCGATCGCGAGCAGGAGATCGTCCGCCTCGTCCTCCTCGATCGCGATGTCGGCGTCCCGGGTCACCCGGAACAGGTGGGTCTCGACGATGTCCATGCCCCGGAACAGCTCGTCCAGGTTCGCCTCGATGACCTGGTCGAGGAGGACGAACTTGTCGCGCCCGACCGGGAACAGGCGGGGGAGCAGGGGCGGGATCTTGACCCGGGCGAAGCGGTGCTCGCCGGTCTCCGGGTCGAGCAGCCCGACGGCGATCGAGAGGCTGAGCGTGGAGATGTACGGGAACGGGTGCCCCGGGTCGACCGCGAGCGGCGTGAGGACCGGGAAGATCTCGTCGTGGAACCGGCGGCGGAGCGTCTCGTGGTGCTCCGGGACGTCGTCGTAGTCGAGGATCGCGACGCCCTCGGCGCGCAGCTCCTCGCGGATCCCCGCCCAGATCGCCGCGTGGTCCGCCGTGAGCTCGCGGACGCGGACCCGGATCTGGGCCAGCTGCTCGGTCGGCGTCATGCCGTCCGGCGCGTGGTGCGAGGCGCTCGCCTGTGCCTGGCGGCGGAGGCCGGACACGCGGACCTGGAAGAACTCGTCCAGGTTGGAGGCGAAGATCGCGAGGAACTTCACCCGCTCCAGCAGGGGATTGCGCGTGTCACGCGCCTCGTGGAGCACCCGCGCGTTGAACTCGATCCACGACAGCTCGCGGTTGAGGATCGGCCCCCGCTGGTCGCGCGCGAGGCGACGGCGTGGTCGGCCGGCGGCTCGGGGTCCGGGTGCGGGTCGAACGGTGGCCATGGATCCTCAGCGATGCCCGGGATCCGGCGCGCGGCGCGTGACGACACCACACCCCGTTTTCCCGGCGGGCCATCGAGAATACCACCCGGCATCGGGGCTCCCGCCACCCCGCAAGGGTGCGTATCCGCCCCGATCAGGCGAGGGGGACGTACCGCCGCTCGCCCGACGACGCATCGATCCAGACCTGCATCGCGACGCCGGTCGTCGGGTCGACGAACCGCTCGTCGGTGGGCCGGAACCGGCCGTCCGGCCGCTGCGTCTCGCCGCCGCCCGGCCCATGGCCGTCGCCGGTCTGCTCGGCGTGGAGCGAGCGGTACCGGGTCCGCTCGAGGAACACGGCCGCGATGCATCACCGCGCCCGGGACGAACAGGAACAGGGCGGACACGAGGTTCGCGCCGGGTCCGCCCGTCGCGGCGACGGCGAGGCCGCCCAGGATCATCAGCACGCCGAGCCCGCCGACGAGGACCCGGCCGACGACCAGCCCCATGGCGCTACTCGAGCGGCGTGGTGACGCCCGGCGCCGGCGGCGGCGTGGTCGGCGCCTCGCCCGACTCCGGGACGATCACGACGGCCGTGCCATAGGCGACGATCTCGGACATCGTCCCGGCGAGCTCCGACGAGTCGAACCGGAACGAGATGATCGCGTTCGCCCCGACCATCGTCGCGTTCTGGACCATCCGGTCGATCGCCTGGCGGCGGGTGTCCTCGAGCAGGCTCGTGTACTCGTGGATCTCGCCGCCCACGATCGAGCGCAGCCCGGCGACGAGGTTGCCGCCGAGCCCCCGGCTGCGGACGACGAGGCCGAACACCTGGCCCTTCGTCTCCTGGACGCGGTAGCCGGCGACGTACGGCGCGGTCGCGATGATCATCGATCCCCTCCATGCCAGTGGCGGTCGCCGGCCGGGGCCGGTGCGGTGCGGGTCTCGAGCGCGTCGTGGCGGTGGCCCCGCTCCCGGGCGCACGCGTCGCACGGGCACTGCTCGCGCAGGAGCATGAACGTGTGGTAGCCGGTGTGGTGGCCGTCGCCCCAGTGGATCTGGACGGCGTAGTTGCCGACGAGCGAGAGGTCGACCATCCGCGTCTGCTCCGCCGTCAGCGTGGGGTTCGTGTCCAGCCAGCCGGGCATGCCGGCCTCGCCGCGGCAGTACGCGCAGGGGCACATCCAGCGCAGCAGCTGGTGCCTCGTAGGCGGTCAGGTGGCCGTCGGCCCACTCGATCCGGAGGGTGCCGGCCGCGCGGTCCGCATCGAAGCGGACGGGGGTCGTTCTCGTCTCGTCCTGCACGCCTCGATCGTACCCCGCGTCAGCTCCCGATCACGCGGACGAGCAGCCGGAGCCCGTCGTCCGAGCCTGTCCAGCGTGCGCTGATGCCGTCGATGCCGATCCGCCGCCGGGCGTAGCGCATCGCGACGATGGCCACGATCACGTCGTCCAGCGGCCCGAGGCCCGGGATGAACTCCGGGATGAGGTCGATCGGCGACAGGATCCAGGCGATGAGCCCGACGAGGACGATGCGCACGTCGAGCGGCACGGCCCCGTCGGTCACGAGGGCCCGCAGCAGCCGCAGGACGTCGGGGATGACGCGGACGACCTCGCGGACCGGCACGTCCTTCGGCCGGAGCAGCCAGAACACCGCGAGCAGCAGCAGCCAAGCGACGACGAGACCCACCGCCGCGCCCGCGATCCAGCCCAGATCCATGGATCCATCATCGCGCCACCCGGACCTTCATCGATGCGCGGTTCGGGACCATCCCGCAATGGCCGATCCGGGTCCGGCCGGTATGCTCCGGCCCGGATGTCCCTCCTCGTCGACCATCTCCACAAGCAATTCGGCACCGTCGTCGCCCTCGACGACCTCGCGTTCGAGGTCCCGCTCGGGCAGGTGTTCGGGTTCCTCGGCGCGAACGGCGCGGGCAAGACGACGACGATGCGGATCACGCTCGGCGTGCTGGAGCCGGACGCCGGCGAGGTGCGCTGGCGCGGGGTGGAGAGCCACAAGCTGCCGCGCTCGACGTGGGGCTACCTGCCCGAGGAGCGTGGCCTGTACCCGCGGATGCGGGTCATGGAGCAGCTCGTGTTCTTCGCCGGGCTCCACGGCGTCCCCGCGGAGCGCGCGAAGCGCGAGGCATGGCCTGGCTGCGCCGCTTCCGGGCCGAGGACCTGGCGGGCCGCAAGGCCGAGCAGCTCTCGAAGGGCAACCAGCAGAAGGTCCAGTTCATCGCCGCGGTCCTCCACGACCCGCAGGTGATGCTCATGGACGAGCCGTTCACCGGCCTCGACCCGGTCAACGTGATGCTCCTCCGCGAGGCGTTCCTCGAGCTGCGGGACCGCGGCCGGACCGTCGTGTTCTCGACCCACCAGATGGAGGTCGCGGAGGCGCTGTGCGAGTCGGTCGCGATCGTCGACCGGGGCCGGATGGTGATCGGCGGGTCGCTGCGCGACGTGCGCCGGTCAACGGGACGGCGGTTGATCCGGATCTCGGTGGGGGACGACCACCGGATGCCGTGGCTGGCCTCGGTGCCCGGGACGCGGATCATCCAGCCCGGCGTGGAGCGGTCGTCGGTCGAGCTGGACGCGGGGACGGAGCCCGAGCAGGTGCTGGCCGCGGCGGTGGCGGCCGGCGCGCGCGTCCTCCACTTCGAGGTCGCCGATCCGACCCTCGAGCAGGTGTTCATCGACCACGTGGGCCGACCGCCCGATGAGGACATCCACCTCGCGGACGCCGATCCGGCCGATGCCGATGCGGCCCACCGCGCCCGGGCGGACCGCCGAGGACGCGGCGTGACCGCGTCACGCGAGCCGGTCGGCCGCACGGAGGGGTCCGGCGGGGCGGGCAACGCGGTCCTCGTCGCGAAGCGCGAGTACAACGAGCGGGTCCGCTCGCGGGCGTTCCTGTTCTCGACGCATCCTCCTGGCCGGCCTCGCGATCGTGATCTCGCTCATCCCGCTCGGCGTCCGCCTCGTGGATCGGGCGACCGTCGACCCGGATCGTCGTCGTGTCCGAGGACGCGGTGCTGGCGGACCGGGCGATCTCGACGCTGGACCAGTTCCTGAACACCGAGACCGAGGAGCGCGGCGCCCCGGCGTTCCTGTTCGAGCGCCTCGATGACGAGACTGTCGCGCGGCGCCTCGTCCAGGACGGGGCGGTCGCCGGGGCGATGGCCGTCGAGCGCGGCGAGGACGGCGGCATCGACGTGACCGTGCTGAGCATCGGCGGGCTGACGCCGGACCGGGCGCAGCTCCTCCAGGTCGGCTCGTTCGCCGTCGGCATCCTCGACTGGACGGCGGCCAACCCCGGGTCGACGAACCCGTTCATCATCCCGGGCTTCGAGGTCACGGACCCCAACGTCGCGACCGGCGGTGCGGGAGCAGCGCCCAGGACGGCACGATCGACCCGGCCGAGTACGCGAGCCGGCGGATCGTCGGGCATCGTGTTCGTCGTCCTGTCGTTCCTGACCCTCGTGTTCTACGGGCTGTGGGTGGCATCGGGCGTCGTCGCGGAGAAGGCCGGCCGCGTCATGGAGCTGCTGATCTCGGCCGCGACCGCCCCGCAGCTGGTCATCGGCAAGATCCTCGGGCATCGGCCTCGCCGGGCTGACCCAGGTCACGCTGGTGCTCGTGCCAGCGCTCGCGGCGTTGCTCGCGTCGGGCGAGATCGGCAACCAGGTGCTCGGCGCGGACGCCGCGACCGCGCCGTCGCTCGCCGGCCTGTCGCCGGGGCTGCTGGCCGCGTTCCTCGTCTACTTCACGCTCGGCTTCGGGCTGTACGCCGCGATGTACGCCGGCGCGGGCTCGCTCCTCAGCCGCGCCGAGGACCTCCAGACGATCGCCCTGCCGCTGTCGATCCCCGCGATCATGGGCTACTTCCCAGCGGTCCTCGCGCTGTCCGGCGGCTCGAGCGCGTTCATCAAGTTCGCCTCGTACGTGCCGCTGTGGAGCCCGTTCGTGATGATGGCGAGGCTGTCGGTCGGCCGGGTCGAGCCGTGGGAGCTCGTGCTCTCGATCGGCCTGCTCGTGATCACGGTGCCGCTGATGACGATCCTCGCGATCCGCGTCTACCGGGCGGGCGTGCTGCTCTACGGCCAGCCGCCGACGATCGGCCTGTTCGTGCGCACGCTCCGCGGGTAGGCGCCGGGCGGCTAGCCCTCGGCCCGGGATCCTCGTCGAAGCGGCAGGCGCCGGAACAGCGCGAGGACCGGGGCCGTGCCGCCGCCGTCGATGCCCGCCTCGGACGGCTCGGACGCCGGTGCGGCCGGCGCCGCACCCGGCTCGCTGGCCACGATCGACCGCCACAGCTTGCTGCGCACGCCGGGCAGGTAGGGCGATGTCCGCCGCCGCGCGAGGACGCCGGCGATCCCCTGCGCCGACACCGCGTCGTGGAGCGCGCGGCCCTCGCCGGCGATCGCGGGCACCACGACGACCTCGTCGCCGGGCCGGAGGGCCTTCCTGAGCGTGGCGCGCCGCTTCTCGAGCGGCGTCCGGAGGAGCCACACGCCGTCGAGGTGGAGGATGTCGAACACGAGCAGGGCGACCGGCCGGCCGGCGCCGCCGTTGAGCCGTGACCGGAGCGCCTCGTCGTCCGCCCGTCCGGCGCCGTCGACCACGACGAGCTCCCCGTCAAGGACCGCGGATCGCGCGGCGACCCGGACGGCGAGGCCGCTCAGCTCCGGGAGGCGGGGCGCAAGGTCGAGCCCGGTCGGATCCACGATGCGGACGTCGCCGGTGCCGGGCAGCTCCGCCGGGCCGACGAACGCGATGACCCGGTGGCCGCCCCAGGTGGGCTCGAACAGGTGATCGGGCGAGTCGAACGCGTCCGGGCGCGGGACCGGCCACATCGGCGCGACGGCACCCGGTGCCGGGAGCGCCGGATCGAGCCGGAAGGAGAGCTGCTCGGCGGCCATCGCGGGTCGATGGTAGCCCGTCCGTCCCGCGAGGATCGACGGGGATAGACTGGCCCACGCGCCGCGTCCCCGATCCGGGCGCCGCCATCCGGGCCGGTGTTCCCGGCCAGCCCACCCGAAGCCGAGCCACCCCGGAGGAGCCCGTGCCCCGACCCGCACGCCCCGACGACCTGTACCGCCTCGCCGTCCCGTTCGATCCCCGCCTGTCGCCCGACGGCAGCCGCGTCGTGTTCACGGTGAAGCGCTCGTCGGTGGGCAGGGACGGGTACCGCCAGGCGATCTGGTCCGCGCCGGTCGATGGCAGCGAGCCCGCCCGCCGGCTGACGCTCGGCGTCCGCTCGGACGGCGCGGCACGGATCTCCCCGGACGGCACGACGCTCGCGTTCATCAGCGATCGACGGCTGTACGCCGAGGAGGAGCCCGACCGGCCGACGGACGCCAAGGAGCGCGACGACTGCTTCCAGGTGTTTCTGCTGGGGCTCGACGGCGGTGAGGCACGCCGCCTCACGGACCTGCCGAAGGGGGTCAGCGAGTTCGCCTGGTCGCCGGACGGCCGGACGCTCGCGATCCTGACGTCGTCGCTGGGCGCGACGATCGAGGAGGACCGCCGGAAGCGCGGCCGGCCCGCGAAGCCGAAGCCCGGCGAGACGCCGCTGTCCGACTACCGGTTCATCGACCGGCTGAACTACCAGTACAACGGCTCCGGCTTCATCGACGACAAGGACCAGCACCTGTGGCTCGTCGACGTCGAGACCGGCGCGGCACGGCCGCTCGTCGCGGGTGCGACGCCCGAGGAGCACCCCGCCTGGTCGCCGGACGGCACCCGGATCGCGTTCGCCGCGAACCGGCGCCGGAACCCGGATCTCGAGGAGCGGCGGGCGATCTGGGTCGTGGAGGTCGCCACGGGCGAGGTCTCGCTCGTCGCGCACGGCGGCGACGCGATCTTCCTCCACCCGACCTGGACACGCGATGGGGCGTCGATCCTGGCGCTCGGCGACCAGTGGCCGCGGGTCGGCTACCGGACCGGCATCTGGCGGTTCGCGGCCGATGGCTCGGATGCGGCGCCGCGCGGCGGGACCGACCTGCCTGGCCCGGAGCGAGCTCCAGCCGGACGCGGCGATGAACAGCGACGTGACGCTGGGCGAGGGGCCGCGGCTCATCCCGACGGCGGATGGCAGGGCTGTCCTGTTCGCGGCGCCGGTCGATGGCGCGTACGAGCTGTGGCGGGTGGCGCTGGATGGGACCGGCGACCCGGAGCGCCTCACGACCGGCGAGCACTACCTGTCCGGCTGGGACGCCGTCCCGGGCCCGCGCCGCAGCGACCGCGTCGCCGCGATCCGATCGAGTGGGACCGAGCTGCCGGAGGTCGTCACGTTCGACGTCACGGCGAAGGGTGCGGGCGACGTCCGGACGCTCAGCGGGCTCAATGACGAGCTGGCGGCGGAGCTCGACCTCGTCCAGCCGCTGGAGCGCCGCTGGCAGAGCGACGGCCGCGACATCCAGGGCTGGCTCCTGCCGGCCGGGACCGGCCGCCAGCCGCTCGCGCTCGAGATCCACGGCGGCCCGCACACCCTCTACGGCTGGGCGCCGATGCTCGAGTGGCAGGTCCTCGCCGGCGCCGGCGTGTCCGTCCTGTACACGAACCCGCGCGGCTCGGAGGGCTACGGCGAGGCGTTCAACCTCGCCAACCTCGGCGACTGGGGCGACGGCCCGATGGCGGACGTCATCGCCGGCGTCGACCAGGCGATCGAGGACGGCCTCGCCGACCCGGACCGGCTCGGGCGTCACGGGCGGCTCGTACGGCGGGTACCTGACGAACTGGATCGTCGGCAAGTCGCAGCGGTTCAAGGCGGCGGTGACCTGCCGCTCGTGCGTCGACATGCGGATGCTGTTCCTCACCGGCGACATCTCGGGCGGGGAGTGGGCGCGGATCGAGTTCGGCCGCAACCCGTGGGACGACGACGCGTACTTCTACGACATCTCGCCGCTCCGCCTCGCCCGCGACATGCACACGCCGCTGCTCATCCAGCACAGCGAGCGCGACCTGCGCACGACGGTCGGCCAGGCCGAGGCGCTGTTCAGCGTGCTGCGCTCGCTCAAGCGGCCGGTGCGGTTCATGCGCGTCCCCGACGAGTCGCACGAGCTGACCCGCTCGGGATCGCCGTTCCGGCGCGCGGAGAACCTCGCCCAGGTGCGCGACTGGTTCACGCACTTCCTCGTGCGTGGCGAGACGCGCCTGCCGGCCCCGCCGAAGAACCGCGCCGGGCGCTAGGCCGGGCTCAGGCTCGACAGCGCCGGGTAGACTCGCAGCCCATGACGACATCCGTCGCCCGCGACAGCGCCACCCGCGAGCGCGCCCACGAGCTCATCCGCGCGTACGACACGCGCGCCGGGAGCCTCGGGACGCTCCTGGGCCGGGTCACGCCGGTCGACCAGGTCGGCGTGCAGGAGCGGGTCGCGTCGCTCCAGAAGCGGTCGATCAAGAAGGCATCGAAGGTCTGGGCGCTCGACCTCGCGATCCGGATGATGGATCTCACGACCCTCGAGGGGAAGGACACGCCGGGCAAGGTCCGCGCGCTGTGCCAGAAGGGGATGCACCCGAAGCCGGGCGACGCCTCGATCCCGCACGTCGCGGCGATCTGCATCTACCCGACGTTCGTGGCGGAGGCCAGGGAGGCGCTCAAGGGCTCCGGCGTGAAGGTCGCGTCGGTCGCCACGGCGTTCCCGTCGGGGCAGTCGTTCATCGACATCAAGCTCGCGGAGACGCGGGCCGCGGTCGCGGCCGGCGCCGACGAGATCGACATGGTCATCGACCGCGGCGCCTTCCACTCCGGCGACTACCAGGCGGTGTTCGAGGAGATCGTCGCGATCAAGGACGCCTGCGGCGAGGCGCACCTCAAGGTCATCCTCGAGACCGGCGAGCTGGGCACGTTCGACAACGTGCGCCGGGCGTCGGTCCTCGCGATGGCCGCCGGCGCGGACTTCATCAAGACGTCGACGGGCAAGATCACGCCCGCCGCGACGCTCCCGGTCACGCTCGTGATGCTCGAGGCGATCCGCGACTTCGAGCGGGTCACCGGCAAGCAGATCGGGATGAAGCCCGCGGGCGGCATCAAGACGGCGAAGGAGGCGATCCAGTACCTCGTCGTCCTGTACGAGACGCTGGGTCCCCGCTGGATGACGCCCGACTGGTTCCGGTTCGGGGCGTCCTCGCTGCTCAACGACGTGCTGATGCAGCTCGAGAAGGAGCGGACGGCGCCTACCAGCGCCCGGACCACTTCACGATCGACTGACCGCGGCGGTCCGGGCGTCTAGGCGGGCGTCGCGACGCCGGCCGCGGCCAGGTGCGCGTCGAGGCCCTCCAGGCGCGTCGCGCCGGGCACCGTCCGGGCGAGGAAGTCGAGCACGATCGCCGTCTGGCGGACCCGCTCCTCGACATCGAACGACGAGTGGCCCGTGGCATACGTGTACACCTCGGGCTCCACGCCACCCGTCCTGAGCCGGTCCACGTAGTTCCAGACCTGGCGGATCGGGCAGCGCGTGTCGTTCTCGCCGGCGAGGATCAGCACCGGGACCCGCACGGCGGTCGCGTACTCGATCGGGTTCCGCTCGCGGTACAGGTCCGGCAGCTCCGACGGCGAGCCGCCGAACAGCGAGCGGTCCATCGCCTGCAGGATCGGGCTCTCGTCCTCGTACGCGGCCACGTAGTCGGCGACCGGCACGCCGCCGATCGCGGACACGAACCGGTCCGGGTGCCGGCCGATGCCCAGCAGCGTCACGTAGCCGCCCCACGACCACCCGGCGAGCACGACGCGTGCACGGGTCGGCGAGTCCGCGACCGACGAGGTCGTCAAGGCCCGCCAGCACGTCCTCGAGCTCGAGGAAGCCGACGTTGTCCTTGAGCGCGTCGCGCCACGCCTGCCCGTAGCCCACCGAGCCGCGGTAGTTGACCATCGCGACGAGGAAGCCGGCGTCGACGTGCGCCTGGAGGTCCGGCGCCCAGCGGTCGAGGTCGGCGAAGTGCGGCCCGCCGTGGACGCGGAGGATGACCGGGTAGGGACCCTCGCCCTCGGGCCGGACGAGGAAGCCGTGGACCCGCGCCCCATCGGGGTTCGTGAACCACCACGACTCGAAGTCGCGGCCGAGCGGCGCGGCCGGGCCCTCGGCCTCGAGCAGCGGCGATCGCCGAGCCGGTCGCGAGGATGCGCGCCGGGTGCTCGCCGTGATGGACGCGGTACCAGACCTCGCCATCGGGACGGACGGCGGCCGCGGTGATCGAGCCGAGGTCGGTGTCGAGCTGCTCGATCCGGCCGGTGTCGAGGTGGTAGCGGTGGAGGCGGTGGCGCCCCTCGACGAGCTGGAGGAGGAGCAGCGAGCCGCCGTCCGGCCACCAGTCGACGGCCTCGACCGGCCCGACCAGCTCGAGCTCGAGATCCACGACCTCGCCGCTGCGCGGGTCCCAGACCGCCGGCCGTTCCTCGCCGGTGCGCTCGTGCGTGATCGCGAGCCGGGCGTCGCCCGGGACCGGCGAGAAGCCGCACGCGCCGAGCTGCCTGCCCTCGTCGCGCAGCTCGCCGACGACCTCGCCGGTCGTCGCGTCGATGACGCGCAGCGACGGGTGGAGCACGTCGCCGTCCTCGCTGACGCTGAGCGCCACGAGCGTCTCGTCGGCGGACAGCGCGCCGGTCTCGCCGGTGCCGGCGAGCGACGGTCCGGCCAGGCGCACGGGCTGCGCGATGCTCGTGGAGCTTGCGAGCGGGGGTGTCGCCGTCGGCGATCCAGACCGAGAAGCCGGCGGGACCGCTGATGCCGGCGACGGTCCGGCGCCGGCCGATCGCGAGCCCCTCGGCCCAGCCCTCCGGCACGCCCTCGAGCAGCGGCTCGGACCCGACGGTCTCGTCGAACGGGGCGACGACCCAGGCGCCGGTCTCTGCGCCGGTCGCGTCGTGGAACCAGACGACGCCCGTGCCGTCGGCCGTCGGGCGGCCGTCGAGGATGCCCACCGGGTCGAACGTCACCTGGCGCCGGACGCCGGCCCGGCGATCCCAGGCGTGGAGCTGGTAGCTGCCACTCTCGGTCGAGCCGAGGATCATGCGCTCCGGGTCATCGGCGGCCCAGGCGGGGAGCGAGAGGATCGGGGCGCGGAACCGTCGCTCCCACGCGGGGATGGACGGCATGGGCTCGGTCGATGCCATCGGACGACGGTACCCGGCGGTGCTTCGGGCTCGCATGTCGGCGATCCGACGATGCATCGGTCAGGGGGTACGCGCGCCTTGCAGACGCGTGTCAGGTGCGCGGCGTGCCGAGCACGAGCGCCGCGTTGAGCCCGCCGAAGCCGAACGACGTCGACAGGACGCGGTCGTAGCGGCCGTCGCGGCCCTCGGGCAGGAGGCACGGCAGGAGCGCGGCGAGGTCGGGCTCCGGCGCCACGAGGTTGACCGTCCCCGGGACCCAGCCCTCGTGGACGGCGAGGGTCGCCATCGCGGCCTCGATGGCGCCGGTCGCGCCGAGCGGGTGGCCGGTCAGCGCCTTCGTGGCGGACACGGGCACGGTCGCGGCCCGCTCGCCCAGCGCACCCGCGATCGCCCGCGCCTCGGCGATGTCGCCGATGGGCGTGGACGAGGCATGCGCGCTCACCCAGTCGATCTCGTCCGGCGCCACGCGCGCGTCCTCGAGCGCCAGCGTGATCGCCCGCCCGGCCTCGCGGCCGTCGGGTCGCGGCTGGACCATGTGATGGGCGTCGGAGGTCGCGGCATACCCCATCACCTCGGCGTAGATCCGCGCGCCGCGGGCCTCGGCGATGTCCGCCGCCTCGAGCACGAGCAGCGCCGCGCCCTCGCCCATGACGAACCCGTCGCGCGCGGCGTCCATCGGCCGCGAGGCATGCTCGGGGTCGTCGTTGTAGCCGTGGCCCAGCGCCCGGATGATGTCGAACGCGCCGAAGGCGAGCGGGGACAGCGGCACCTCGACGCCGCCGGCGATCGCGGCATCGATCTCGCCGTCGCGGATGGCGTTGAGCGCCTCACCCAGCGCCACCGCGCCGCTCGCGCACGAGTTGGCCGTCGACAGGATCGGCCCGCGCACGTCGAGCGCGATGCCGAGGTTGGCCGGCGCGGCGCCGCCGAACACCGCGAGCGCGAGGGTGGGGGAGACGGACTTGAGGCCGCGCTCGAGGTACTTCTCGTGCTGGATCTCGGCGAACGCGATGCCGCCCAGCGCCGACCCGAGGTAGATGCCGATCCGCTCCTGCGACGGCGCGCCCGGGCGCGCCCGGGACGAGCCCCGCGTCCGTCATCGCCATCCGGCCCGCCGCGAGCCCGAACTGGCTGAACCGGTCCATCGCCCGGGCCGAGCGGGCGTCCATGTGGTCGAGCGGGTCGAAGTCGTCGATCTGCGCCGCGACCTGGCTGCGGAAGGCCGACGGGTCGAAGCGGGAGATGCGGGTCACGGGGCTGCGCGCGGCGCGAAGGCCGTCGCGGAACGCCGGCAGGCCGATGCCGACCGCGGAGACGACGCCGATGCCGGTGATGACCGCGCGGCGGCCGTCCGCCCTCGTCATGCCGGCGCCTCGATATCGTCCGCGATCGACTCCGCCAGGCCCCGGAACGTGGCCAGCGTGCGACCCGCGATGGGCCGGGTGAACCAGCGGTCCACGAACGCGGCCATGCCCGGGATGGCGGGCTGGAAGTCGTGCGCGATCTCGATCCGCGTGCCCGGCGACCCGTCGGCGCGCTCGGTCGGCTCGATCGTCCAGGTGACGTCCATGCCCTTCGTCGCGCCCGCGACGTGGACGAACCGGAGGCGGCGCGTCGCGGGCTCGTGCCACGTGCGGCTGCGCCAGGTCACCGGCAGCCCCAGCCCGAGCACGGGCACGAACGGCCGCCGGGCCACGAAGTCGCACACGAGGGTGCCGTCGGGCTCGCGGCGGACGACCGCCGACCGGCTGTAGTGGGGGAGCAGGCGCTCCCAGCGGGTGACGTCGCGGGCGAGCCGGTAGACGAGCTCCGGCGGCGCGGCGATGTCGATGCCGATCGTGGAGTGCATCAGCGGCCGGCCTGCTCCCGGGCCCAGCGGGCGAGCGTGACGACCGGCAGCGTGTCGAGGTCGGCGAACGGGATCCATGCGGCGAGGTCGGTCGATCCGTCGACCTCCGGCACGAGATCGGCCTCGATCGCCACGACCCGGTACAGGACGCCCACGGCCTGGATGCGGTGCCCGCGCTTCGTCTCGCCTGGCTCGAGGACGACCGAACGCACGCCGAGCAGCTCGCCGACGGTGCCGTCGAGGCCGGTCTCCTCGCGCAGCTCGCGGAGGACGCCCTCGAGCGGGTCCTCGCCGAACTCGAGGCCGCCGCCCGGGCACGGTCCAGAGGCCGGCGCCCGGGACGCTGGCCGAGATCCGGCACAGGAGCACGGCGTCATCGCGTTCGATCCACGCGTAGGCCGCGAGGCGGACCCGCTCGACGACGGCCTCGGTCGCGTCGCTCACGGCCGCAGGAGCGCGGCGAGGAACCGCGGATCGAGGGCGCGGGACGCGGGGACGAGGTCGCCCATCACGAGGCCCATCGTCGCACGGACGTCGTCCCGCCGCGCAAGCCGACGGCCGGCGTAGGCGAACAGCGCGGGTCGGGCGAGGAACGCCTGGACGACCCGCGAGACGACGTCCTTCGCGCCGAACCGCTCGCGCATCGCGTGGTCGTACGCGGCGAGGCCGCCGGCGGGCGCCTTGCCGCGCAGCTCCGCGTCGATCGCCTCCGCGGCCAGCCGGGCGCTCACGAGCGCCCGGTGGAGCCCCTCGCCGGTGAACGGGTCGAGGAACCCGGCCGCGTCGCCGACGACGAGCCAGCCGGGCCCCGCGCGCCGTTCCACCCGGCTGCCGAGCGGGCTGGCGCCCGCGATCGCGTCGGTGATCGCGCCGTCGCGCCACGCCTCGGGGTCGCCGTCGAGCGGCGGGATCGCCTCGAGCACGGCCTGCCCCACCGCGGCCGCGCCCTCGGCCTGCAGTCGCTCCCGCCACGATCGACCGGCGAGCACGATGCCGACGTTCACGCGTCCGCCGGGGACCGGTGCGAGGCCGCAGTACGCGCCGCCGGGCAGCACGACCATCCGTGCCTCGCGGACCGGCTCGCCGGACTCGTCCGCGACGTGCCACGTCAGGCCCGACGCGGCCCCCGAGGACCGGGGCGCGGACCATGCCCGCGGCCTCCGCCACGATCGACCGCGGCCCGTCCGCCCCGACGACGACCCGGGCCCGATCGTCTCGGCCGCCGCCGTCTCGCCGATCGGCTCCGCGGTCACCGTCGCGTCCTGGCGGTGATCGGGCAGCTCGACCGCAGCCGCCGCGGTGCCGCGCCGGACCTCCACGCCGCACGCGGCCGCGTGATCGAGCAGGGCCGGATCGAGGCCCGACCGGTCGAAGCCGACCGCCGGCTCGTTCGTCGTCTCGGCGCCGTACGTGAGCCGGAACGAGGTCCGGGCCGCGTCCGGCAGCTCCACGCGCATGGCGGGGATCGGCCGCGCGACCCGCCCCAGCGTCTCCGCGTCGAGCCCGGCGTGCCGCAGCTCGCGGACCGCGGCCGGCGAGGCGAACACCCCGCCCGCGCGCCAGCGGTACGCGGCCGAGCGCTCGAGCAGCACGACGTCGTGGCCCGCGCGGGCGAGGTACGCCGCCGTCACGGCGCCCGCGGGACCACCGCCCACGACGACGACGTCGGCGTCGCGGCTCATGCGTCCCCGGCTCCGTCATCGGCGTCCGGCGAACGTCGCTGCTCGAGCTCGCGCATCGGCACCGCGGCGATCGCGACCCGATGCCCGGCGAACGCGCCGACCTCGGCGACCGGCCGCAGCGCGGCACCGGCGAGCAGCGCCCGCAGCTCCATCCGGGTGTAGGCCCGCCGGACCGACAGCGGCCCGTCATGACGCGTGAACCGGTTGCGCGTCATGAGCGGCAGCAGGACCCGAGCCCCGATCCAGTGGTGGCGGGCCCGGACGAGGTCGTTGACGACGACGCCCAGGCGCGCGACCCGGGCGGCCTCGCGCAGGAACGCGAGCGCATCGGGCGGCTCGAGATGGTGGATGACGAGCGAGGCGTGGACGACGTCGAACGAGCGGTCCGGCCACGGGAGGCTCCGGCCGTCGGACACGACGAGCTCGAGGCCCGGCGTGCGGTCGAGCCGCGGGTCGATGGCCCGCGCGGCATCGAGCACCTCCTGGACGCGAGTCGACGCCCGTCACCCGCAGCGCGCGACCGGAGCGCAACGCCGCGTTCGAGCAGCGCGAGCGGGATGTCGGCGGCGCCCGTGCCCACGTCGAGCACCGTGTGCGGCACCGTGCGGCCGGCGAGCAGGCGGTCGAGCGCGCGCCGCGACGCCGACGTGCCGCCGAGCCAGCGGTTGATCCGGCCGAGGTCGCGCAGGTTCCCGCGCAGGGCCGCCTCGTCGTCGAGCGGCCCGTCGAGCAGCTCGTGCGCCCCCGCGAGACGGCGCATCAGCCGCGGAACCGGGTCGGCGTCCGCACCGCGAGGAGGAGCAGGCCCAGCAGCCACAGCAGCGGCACGCCGGCGAACGCGAACAGGAGCCAGCGGAAGCGCGGGTCGGTGCCATCGGGGCACGGCGTCCCGCCGAAGGAGCACGCCTCCTGGGCCTCGCCGAGGCTCGCGGTGGCGGCGAGCGGCGATGACGAGCGCGACGCCGAAGCGACCCGAGCGTCCAGGCGATGGCCGGCCGCGCGGCGCGCCAGCGCTCCCGGCGTCGCTCGCGAAGCGTCGTCACGGCGACGAACACGACGAGCGCGATCCCGGTCATGACGAGGATGCTCGCCGGCACGACGACCAGCAGCCGCCGCCGCCGCAGCGCCTCTACGCCGGGCACGGGATCCGCGTGGACCATCCACCCGGCACCGGGATCGCGGGACCCGTGCGCCGCCTCGTACGCGTCGAGGTACCGGCGCGCGGCGGTGCGATGGAGCACGACGAGGATCATCGCCGTCCCGAACGCGAGCCAACCCAGCGCCTGCACCGCCGCAGGATACCCAGCGCCGCGTCCGGGGACGCTGCAACGGACCCCTGATGGTTGCCACGCCGTCCTGAGCGCGCCTCGCCGGATGCCATAATGCCCCGGTGAGCACCGACCGAACCGTCGCGCGGACGAGCGCCTCGTCCGCCCCGAGCTCGTGGGGGCTCGGCGAGGGGCAGGCGATCCCCTGGGAGTACGCGCCGGCGCCCGAGGCGCGCAGCATCGTCACCCTCCAGGAGCGCTACGGCCTGTTCGTGGACGGGAAGTTCCGCGACGCGGCCGGCGGCGCGACGTTCACCACCGTCGACCCGTCCACCGAGCTGCCGCTCGCCGAGGTCGCGAAGGCATCTGCGGCCGACATCGACAAGGCGGTCGCGGCCGCCGTCCGGGCCGGCCGCCGCTCGTGGGGCAGCCTCCCCGGCCGGGAGCGGGCGAAGTACCTGTTCCGGATCGCGCGGATCATGCAGGAGCGGAGCCGCGAGTTCGCCGTCCTCGAGTCGATGGACTCGGGCAAGCCGATCAAGGAGAGCCGCGACGTCGACGTGCCGCTCGCGGCGTCGCACTTCTGGTACTACGCGGGCTGGGCGGACAAGCTCGAGTACGCGTTCCCGGGTCGCCGCGCCATGCCGCTGGGCGTCGCCGCGCAGGTCATCCCGTGGAACTTCCCGCTGCTCATGCTCGCGTGGAAGATCGCCCCGGCCCTCGCCGCGGGCAACACGGTCGTCCTCAAGCCCGCCTCGACGACGCCGCTGTCCGCGCTCCTGTTCGCGGAGGTGTGCCGCAGGCCGACCTGCCGCCGGGTGTCGTGAACATCGTCCCGGGGCCGGGCGAGATCGGCATGCACCTCGTGACCCACAAGGACGTCGCCAAGGTCGCGTTCACCGGCTCGACCGAGATCGGCAAGCGGATCCACAAGGCGCTCGCGGGCAGCGACAAGGCGCTCACGCTCGAGCTCGGCGGCAAGGCCGCCAACATCGTGTTCGAGGACGCCGCGCTGGACCAGGCGGTCGAGGGCATCGTCAACGGGATCTACTTCAACCAGGGCGAGGTGTGCTGCGCCGGGTCGCGGCTGCTCGTCCAGGAGTCCATCGCCGACGAGCTCGTCATGCGGCTCAAGGACCGCCTCGCGACGCTCCGGGTCGGCGACCCGCTGGACAAGAACACCGACGTCGGGGCGATCAACTCGAAGAGCCAGCTCGAGAAGATCACCGCGCTCGTCGCCGCGGGCGAGGCGGAGGGCGCCGAGCTGTACCAGCCCGCCTGCGACCTCCCCGAGCGCGGCTGGTTCTTCCGCCCGACCCTGTTCACGAACGTCGCCCAGAGCCACCGGATCGCCCAGGAGGAGATCTTCGGGCCGGTGCTGTCGGTGCTGACGTTCCGGACGCCCGACGAGGCGGTCGAGAAGGCGAACAACACGGCCTACGGGCTGTCCGCCGGGATCTGGACCGAGAAGGCGTCGAAGGTGTTCGCGATGGTGTCCGCGATGAAGGCGGGCGTCGTGTGGGCCAACACGTTCAACCGGTTCGACCCGACGTCGCCGTTCGGCGGCTACAAGGAGTCCGGCTTCGGGCGCGAGGGCGGCATGCACGGCCTCCACGCGTACGTCCGGCTCGAGGACCGCTGAGCATGGCCGCCACCGACCGCCTGCCCGTCCTCAAGACCTACAAGCTGTACATCGGCGGGCAGTTCCCGCGGACCGAGAGCGGGCGCTCGTACCTCGTCAGCTCCGCCGACGGCGATCCGCTCGCGAACGCGTGCCGCGCCTCGCGCAAGGACCTGCGCGACGCCGTCCGGGTGGCGCGCGCCGCGTCCGGGCCGTGGGCCGCGCGGACCGCGATGAACCGGGGCCAGATCCTGTACCGGGTCGCGGAGCTCATGGAGGGCCGGTTCGACCAGTTCACGGGCGAGGTCGCGGTCGCCGAAGGCATCGACGCGAAGCAGGCCCGCGAGGTCGTCGGGCGCGCCATCGACCGCTGGGTCTGGTACGCGGGCTGGTCGGACAAGATCGCCCAGGTGCTCGGGTCGTCGAACCCGGTCGGGGCGCCGTACTTCAACTTCACGATCCCCGAGCCGACCGGCGTGGTCGGGGTCGTCGCCCCGGAGCGCAGCTCGCTGCTGGGGCTCGTGTCGCGGCTGGCGCCGGTGCTCGCGGGTGGCAACGTCGCCGTCGTGCTGGCCTCCGAGACGCGGCCGTTGCCGCTGATCACGCTGTCCGAGGTGCTCGCCACGTCCGACGTCCCGGGCGGCGTCGTCAACATCCTGACCGGGCATCGCTCGGAGCTCGTGCCGGTGCTCGCGGCGCACGTCGACGTCGACGGGGTCGATGGCTGGGGCATCCCCGATGACCTGCGGGTCGCGGCCGAGGAGGCCGCCGCGGACTCCGTCAAGCGGCTGTCACGCCGGCCGAAGGGCGTGACGGACGCGCGGTTCGACTGGCTCGACGACCGCGCGACCGAGCGACCGGAGTGGATCGCCGCGTTCCTGGAGATGAAGACCGTCTGGCACCCGATCGGCGTCTGACGCCGTGATCGTCGTCGCGGGAGAGGCCCTCGTCGATCTCATCCTGCGCCCGGACGGCACGATCGCCGCGGTCCCGGGCGGCGGCCCGTACAACGCCGCGCGAGCGATCGGGCGGCTCGGCGTCCCGGTCGCCTGGATCGGCGGGCTGTCGTCCGACCGGTTCGGCCGTGACCTGGAGGCCGGTCTCACCGCCGACGGCGTCGCCCTCGACCTCGTCCAGCGCACCGACCTGCCCACGACGCTCGCCCTCGCGGAGCTGGACGCGTCGGGCGCCGCGACGTACCACTTCTACACGGACGGGACGTCCGCGCCCCAGCGTCCGGCCGCCCCTCGTCGGGCGGGCTGCCGGCGGGGACACGCGCGCGTGCACGCCGGGACGCTCGGCCTCGTGCTGGAGCCGATGGCCACGACGCTGACGGCGCTCGTCGCCGCGCTCCCGGACGACGTGCTCCTGCTCGTCGACCCGAACTGCCGGCCGTCGATCGTCCGCGACGCGCGCGGCGTATCGAGCCCGCATGACGACGGTCCTCGCGCGCGCCGACGCGGTCAAGGTGAGCGTCGAGGATCTCGCGTACCTGCGGCCCGGCGACGACCTGGCGGCCGGCGCTCGCGTGGCTTGCGGCGCTCGGGCCGAGGGCGATCCTTCTGACCGACGGCGGGGACAGCGGTGCGCGTCGTCGCGGACGGTGTCACGCACGAGTCGAGGTGCCGCGGATCGAGGTCGTCGACACGGTCGGCGCGGGGGACACGTTCGGCGGGGCGGCGCTCGCGTGCCTCGTCCACGACGGCGTCACCCGCGCCACGCTCGACGCCGGGGCCGCGCTGCGGGCGGCCGCGGTTCGGCGTCCGGGCCGCCGCCGATCGCGTGCACCCGCGCCGGCGCGAACCCGCCCACGCTGGCCGAGCTCGGAGGCTGGCCCGCCTGAGGTTGCGAGGCAGGCGCGAGCCCGCGGGCGGCCCCGACGGAGCGTTCATCGCGCGGTTCGTGGTCCGCTCGGGGCATGGAGCATCGACATCGCGGGCCGCTACCGGCTCGAGGAGCGGATCGGCAGCGGCGGCATGGCCGAGGTGTGGCGTGCCATCGACGGCCGCACCGGCGCGACGGTCGCGGTCAAGCGGCTCCACCCGGGGGTCGCCGATGATCCGGCGGCGCGCGCCCGCTTCCGGCGCGAGATCGAGGCGGCGCGCGCGGTCACCCATCCGGCCGCCGTCCGGGTCCTCGACGCGGGCATCGACGACGACGCGCCGTGGCTGGTCATGGAGCACGTGGCGGGCGGGTCACTTGCCGACCGCCTGCGGTCCGGATCCGGCGCGAGCTGCCGCTGGCCGATGGCGCGCTGATCGGGTCGGACGTCGCCGGCGCGCTCTCGGCGCTCCACGCGGCGGGCATCGTGCACCGGGACGTCACGCCGTCGAACATCCTGCTCCCGTCCGACGGCGGCGCGCGGCTCGGGGACTTCGGCATCGCCCGGACGTGGGATGGGTCCGCGCTCGAGGACGTGACGCTCACCGGCGACCTGGTCGGGACGCTGCGGTTCGTCGCACCCGAGGTCCTTGCCGGCGAGCCGGCCGGCCCCGCGGCGGACGTCTGGGCGCTCGGGGCCGTGCTGTACGAGGCGGTGACCGGCCGCCGACCGTTCGACGCATCGTCACCCGCCGCGTTGCTCGCCTCGCAGCGCACCCTGCCGCCGATGGACGGCGTCGACCCGGCGCTCGCGCCGCTGCTCGGCCGGATGCTCGACCCGGACCCGACGGGCCGGCCGGCGGCGAGCGCCGTGGCGTCCGACGCTGACGCGCATTGCCGGGCACGCTGCAGGGGCTGACGAGCGATGCGATCCCGGAGGAGGGGACGGTCGTCATGGCGACGGCCGTCCCGTCGCGTGCCGCGGGCGCCGACGTCGAGCCGGTGGCGATCGCATCGATCCCGCCGGTGGAGCCCGGCCCGCGATCCGCGCCGGTGCCCGCCGGGGCCGGGTCAGGCGCAGCGCCCACTGCGACCCCGCGTCAACCACGGCGGATCGCCGCGACCCATGGCACCGGCCTTCCCGCGCCGGCGGTCCTCGCGGTCGGCGCTCGTGCTCCTGGCGGCGGTCGTGCTCGGGGCGACGGCATTCGGCCGGCCGGCGACCGGGGAGGACGCCTCGCCGCCGGCGATCACCGTCGACACGACGGCGGCGCCAACCGTCACGGCGGCGCCCGAGGAGCCGGGCGGCAACGCCGGCGGTGGCGACAAGGACAAGGGCAAGGGGAACGGCAACGGGAACGGGAACGCGGCAACGGCAACGGGAACGGCAACGGCGGCTGACAGGCGGGCCGCGCTGCTCCGATCACGAAGTTTCAGTATTGACTGAATGTTCCGAACGGGCGTAGCATCGGGTGATGCGAGACGCCGAAAAGTCGTTCGTCGAGCGCTGGTCACGCATCCTCGCCACCGAGGGCCTGCCCCCGGTCGCCGGTCGTCTCTGGGCATGGCTCCTCGTCTGCGAGCCGCGCGAACAGAGCGTCGACGACATCGCGGATGCCATCGGGGCGAGTCGCGGCGCGATCAGCGGTGCGGTCCGCTGGCTGGAGCCCTCCGGCCTCATCCACCGCACCCGGCGACCCGGCGACCGCCGCGACTACTGGAGCGTCACCGACGAGGCCGCCATCCGCGCGATCGAGAACCGTCAGCGCGCGATGCAGCCCTCGCTGGACACGCTCGAGTCGGCGATGACCGCCCTGGCCGACCGGGACCCCGCCTCGCTCCAGCGGCTCCGTGACGTCCACGAGCTGTACCTGGTGATGGTCGAGGTCGTGAACATCGCCCTCGACCAGTTCAAGACCCGCCGAGCGGCGACGCCCGCCGGCGTCCCTGCGGGAAAGGAATGACATGCCCGCCATCATCCGGACCGAACGACTCACGAAGTCGTACGGCGAGCACCGCGAAATCATCGACGTCGACCTGGAAGTCCAGGCCGGGGAGGTCTTCGGCTTCCTCGGGCCCAACGGCGCCGGCAAGACGACGACCATCCGCACCCTCCTCGACCTCATCCGGCCGACGTCGGGGCGCGCGTTCGTGTTCGACATCGAGACGACCGAGGACCCGGTCGCGATCCACCGCCGGATCGGCTACATCCCCGGCGAGTTCGCGCTGTACGACCGCCTGACCGGCGGCCAGACGATCGAGTACTTCGGCAACCTGCGCGGCGGCGTCGACCGGGCGTATCGCGACGAGATCGTCAAGCGCCTGGACATCGACACGAGCCGCAAGTTCAAGGAGTACTCGAAGGGCAACAAGCAGAAGGTCGGGCTCGTGATCGCGCTCCAGCACCGGCCGGAGCTGCTGATCCTCGACGAGCCCACCTCGGGTCTCGACCCGCTCGTCCAGCAGTCGTTCTACGAGCTCGTCCGCGAGGCGCAGGCCGAAGGCCGGACGGTGTTCCTGTCCAGCCACATCCTGTCCGAGGTCGAGAAGACCTGCGACCGGGTCGCGATCATCCGCGACGGCGTGCTGGTCAAGGTCGACCGCACCGACGCCCTGCGCGACCTCGCCCACCACGAGGTGGAGCTGCGCTTCGCCGACGGCACCGTCCCGGCGGACGCGTTCACCAGCCTCGCGGGCGTCTCCGACGTCCAGCTCACCGACCACACGCTCAAGATGCGGGTCAGCGGCCCGATCACGCCGGTGCGTCCAGGCCGCTGCGCGCTACGAGCTGCTCGACTTCGTGAGCCGCGAGCCGTCGCTCGAGGAGACGTTCCTCGCCCAGTACGGCACGGCTCCGACGGAGGAGGTGTCGGCATGACCGCCACCACCGCGCCGGCGGGCAGCGCCGGACGGACGACGACCTCGGCGTTCAGCCGCATCTACGGCCTCGGGTCGGTCTATGCGAAGACGCTCCGCGACTCGCGCCTCGCGGTGATCATCGTGTGCGGCCTGATCGGCGCCTTCCTGCTCTCGAGCGGCATCGCGTTCGGCGAGGCCTACACGACCGTCGAGTCACGGCTCGAGCTCAAGGCGCTCGTCAGCGCCCTGCCGCCCGCGATGGCCGGCGTGTACGGCAACCCGTTCCCGATCGCGATCGAGACGCTCGGCGGCTCCATCGCCTGGAAGACGGCCGCGTCGCTGGGCCTGATGGCCGCGCTGTGGTCGGTCCTCGCGCTGTCCGGGACGATCGCGAGCGAGGTCCGTCGCGGGAGCCTCGAGTTCGTGGCGACGACGCCGCTCGGCAAGCGCCGCATCGCGCTCGAGAAGCTCGCCGCGCACGTCACCGGGATGGCGATCGTCGTCCTCGTCACGACCGCTCTGCACGTACGTCGCGGGGACGTTCGGCACGCTCCCGGGCGACGCGATCTCGTGGACCTCGTCGTTCGGCTTCGGCCTCTGGGTCGGGGTCGTCGCGCTGGCGTCCGGATCCATCGCGTTCGCGCTGGCCCCGTTCGTCGGACGTGGCGCCTCGGCGGCGATCGCGGGGGCCGTCCTCCTGTTCGGCTACTTCGCCAACGGCTACCAGGACGCGGCACCGGCCTTCGCGCCGTTCGCGAACCTGACCTGGTGGGGCTGGACCGTCCACCACCAGCCGCTCGTCAACAGCTTCGACTGGGTCTCGCTCGTCCCGGCCATCGTGCTCACGATCGCGCTGTTCACGGTCGGGATCGTCGCGTTCGCCCGACGCGACCTCGGCGCCGTGCAGCGGATCCCGTGGCCCCGGACGCCGTCGTTCGCCCTCGGCCTCGGCGGGCCGTTCGCGCGCTCGCTCGGTGAACGGCTGCCGCTCGCGTTCTGGTGGGGGATCGGCATCGGCCTCATGGGCTTCGTGTTCGGCGCCGCCGCCCGGTCGTTCAGCGAGACGCTGCAGGGCCTGTCGCCGGACACGCTCGCGATCTTCAGGGCCGCGTTCCCGCAGGTCGACCTGCTGTCGGGCGCCGGCGCGTTCCTCCAGATCGCGTTCATCACGTTCGGGCTCATCCTCGCGGGCTTCGCCACGGCGACCCTCGTCAAGGGCTGGGCCTCGGACGAGACCGACGGCCGGCTCGAGATGCTCCTGTCCACGCCGATGTCGCGTGCCCGGTGGGCGCTCCGCGGGGGTCTCGGCCTGTACGCGGCGATCGCCGCGATGACGCTCGTGATCATGATCGCCATCGGGCTCGGCTCGGTGAGCGCCGGCGGCTCCGACGTGACCACGCCGATCGTCGGGACGCTCGTGCTGGGCCTGTACGCGCTCGCGCTGGCCGGGATCGGGATCGCCTTCGGCGGCCTCGTCACGACCGCGTTCGCGGGCGAGATCATCGCCCTGCTCGTGATCCTCACGTTCGTCATCGACACCGTGGTGCCGGCGCTCAAGCTGCCGGACTGGATCCAGCAGCTCGCGCTGACCGCGCATCTCGGCCACCCGATGGTCGGCCTGTGGGACTGGCCGGGGATGGGGCTGCTCGTCGTGATCGCGGTGGGCGGGCTCCTGCTCGGGACCTGGGGCGTCCAGCGGCGCGACGTCCAGCGCTGATCGCGAACCCGTTCCTCCACTCGGCGCCGGGCACCCGCCCGGCGCCGTTCCATGTCCGGCCGGCCGCGTCCACGACCTAGACTCGCCCTCGTGGATTCCGCCGCGCTCGTCGCGATCGCCATCGCCGCCGTCCTGCACGCGGCGTGGAACATCCTGCTCAAGACCGCCGGCGACCCGCTGCGCACCGCGACTGCGGGGGTCGTGGCCTCGAGCCTGATCCTCATCCCGCTTCGTCGCCCTCGGCTGGCTCGTGTTCGGGCAGCCGTCGATCCCGCCCGAGGCGTGGCTCATCGGGACGGTCTCGGGCGCGGTGGAGGTCGCGTACTTCGTGTTCCTCGCCGCGGCCTACCGGCGGGGCGACCTGTCGGTCGTGTACCCGCTGGCGCGCGGCACGGCGCCGCTGCTCGCGGTGTTCCTGGGCGTCGTCGTCCTCGGCGAGCGGCTCGCGCCGGCGGCCTGGCTCGGCGTCGGCCTCCTCGTCGGCGGGCTGCTCGTCGTGCAGCGGCCGTGGCGGCTGCTGGGCAATGCGACGGCACGCGACGACCGGATCGCGGCCGGCTTCGCGATCCTGACCGGCGCGATGATCGCCACGTACTCGGCCCTCGACCGGGTCGGCGTCCAGGCGGCGCCGGCGTGGTTCTACGCCGGGATCCTGTGGCCGGTGTGCGCGGTCGGGCTGCTCATCGTGGCCTGGGTCCGGCCGCGGATCGCCGGCGGCGCGTTCGCGGCGCCCGACGAGCCGCTCGACCTGCCGCGGGCGATCGTCGGTGGGCTCCTGACGTTCAGCGCGTACGCGTTCGTCCTGTTCGCGCTCAGCCGGGCGCCGCTCGCGATCGTCGCGCCGCTGCGCGAGTCGGCCGTGCTCCTGACCTCGATCTGGGGCGTGATGCGGCTGCGCGAGGTCACCGGCCGGGCCGAGGTCACGCTCCGGCTGGCGGGCTCCGTGCTCGTCCTGGCGGGGGCCGCAGCGCTGGCCATCGCCCGCTGACCGGGTCCGGTTCGACGGCGGACCGCCTTCGGCCCGATCATGGACGGACCGCGCGTGACGCGACACCGGTCATCGCGAGCCCAGCGATCCACGAGGAGCCCATGCCTGCCCTGACCCTCGGCTACAAGGCGTCCGCGGAGCAGTTCCCCCCGCAGCGCCTGCTCGACCTCGCCGTCGCGGCGGAGCACGCCGGCTTCGACTCGGTCTGGACCAGCGACCACTTCCAGCCCTGGCGGCACACGAACGGCCACGCCCCGAACGCGCTCGTGTGGCTCGGCGCCGCGTCGCAGGCGACGAAGCGCGTCACGCTCGGCACGTCCGTGCTCACGCCGTCGTTCCGCTACAACCCCGCGATCGTTGCCCAGGCGTTCGCGACCCTCGGCTGTCTCGCCCCGGGTCGGGTGATCCTCGGCGTCGGGACCGGCGAGTCGATGAACGAGGTCCCGGTCGGCGTCGACTGGCCCGAGCAGAGCGAGCGCTTCGCCCGGCTCAAGGAGGCCGTGACGCTGATCCAGGCGCTCACCGCGCCGGGCGCCGAGATCGTCGACTTCGACGGCACGTACTACCGGACCCACGAGGCGACGGTGTACGACAAGCCGGACCAGCCGGTGCCGATCTACATCGCCGCGTCCGGGCCGGCCGCCGCGCGGCTCGCGGGCCGGATCGGGGACGGCTTCATCTGCACCTCGGGCAAGGGCGCCGAGCTGTACACCGAGACGCTCCTGCCGGCGCTCGCCGAGGGGGCCGAGAAGGCCGGCCGCGACGCGTCGACGATGGACCGGATGATCGAGATGAAGGTCTCGTTCGACACCAGCCTGGACCAGGCGATGGAGGACACGAAGGTCTGGGCCGCGCTCGCGCTGACCCAGGAGCAGAAGGCCAACATCCACGATCCGCGGGACATGGAGATCGCGGCCAGGGAGGCCGAGCCGTACGCGCACAAGCGGTGGCTCGTGGCGGCGGATCCCGACGAGCACATCGAGCAGATCCGCCCGTACCTCGAGTACGGGTTCACGCACCTCGTGTTCCACTTCCCGGGTGAGGACCAGGAGGCGGCGATCGCCCGCTACGGCGAGCTGATCCTGCCCCGGCTGCGCGAGCAGTTTGGCGGCTGACGCCGACCTGACCCGGAGGGGCTCGACGACGGACGAGCCGTCGCCGGCCGCGATCGCGCGGACCGTGGGCATCGCGCTCGTGGCTGGCCTCGTCGCCGGCGGCGTGACGCAGCTGCTCCAGGGGATCCTGCCCGCGGGCATCGGCAGCGTCGCCAACGCGGCGACGCCGTGGCTCGCGGTCGCGTTCGGGGTCGGCTCGACGGCGTCGCGCTGGTGGCTGGCGGCGATTGCCGGCGCCGTGACGCTCCTCGCCGCGCTCGTCGGCTACTACTGGCTCGTCCAGCTGCGGTTCGGGTACGGGGCCGAGCTCCGCGGCGCGGTGCTCCTGTGGCTCATCGCCGCCGTGGTCGGCGGACCGGTGTTCGGCGTCGCTGGCCGCTGGTGGCGTGGCGACGGGCCGTGGCTCCGGGCGACCGGCCCGGCGCTGCTCGGCGCGTCCGCGATCGCGGAGGGCGTCTACCTCGCCGGGATCCCGAGCGTCGCCTCGGCCGGGCCGCTGTTCGTCGCCGTTGGGCTAGGGATCCCGGTCCTGCTGGGCCGGCGTCGGGACGACCGGATCCGCGGCCTCGTGCTGCTGCTCCCCTGCGTCGCCCTCGGCGCAGCCGGGTTCGTGGCGACGATCGCCCTGTACGGGCTCCTGACCGGGGTCTAGCCGCCTAGCCGCGCTCGCTTGCGGGGGTGGTTCGCGCCGCTCGCGCGTCCGCGAACCGCCGGAAGGCCGGGCCACTGTTGACGAGCGCGATGCCGGCGATGACGAGCGCCGTGCCGGCGATCCGGTTGAGCCGTCAGCGGGTCGTCGAGGATCGCCGAGCCGAGCAGGATCCCCACGACCGGCAGCAGGTAGGCGACGAGCGAGGTGCGGGTCGCGCCCCAGTTGGCGAGGATCGTGAAGTAGCAGATGTAGGCGAGGCCGGAGCCGACGATCCCGAGCCACACGATCGCGAGGATCGCCTCGGGCGCCGGCTGCACCGTGGCCAGCGGGCGGTCGATGACGAGCGCCGCCGGGACGATGACGAGCATCGCGAGGAACACCTGGAACAGCGCGGGGATGCGCGGCGCGAGGCCCTTCACGTTGCGCTTGGCGTAGATGTTGCCGATGGCGTAGGACAGGCTCGAGCCGAGCAGCAGCAGCTCGCCGGTCAGGTCGTTGTCGTTCATGTTCACGAGGTCCGGCGCGACGAGCAGGATCACGCCCGCGAACCCGACCGCGAGGCCGGCGACCCGGGGCCACGTGATGCCCTCATCGGGCAGGAACAGCGGGCGCCATGACGATCACGAACAACGGCACCGTCGCGTTGAGGATCGACGCCAGCGCGGAGTCGATCGACTGCTCGCCGTACGCGATGAGGATGAACGGGACGACGATGTTGACGAGCGCCATGACCATCAGGTGCCCGTACTGGCGGCCAGAGCGGGGGAGCGGCTCGCGGGTGAGCAGCACGACGGCCCACAGGAAGACGGACGCGAGGACGAGGCGGCCCGCGATCATCGTGAGCGGCGGGACGGTCTCCAGGGCGATCTTGATCCAGAAGTAGGACGATCCCCAGAAGAAGCCGAGGCCGATGAACAGGGCCCACACGAAGGCGCGTTCGAGTTGCGCTGCATCGGCGGATTTTAGCCCCCTGTTGGCCCATCGTCCTAGGCCAATTGCGTGCCACGATCGTGGACCAGTTCCCGAGTGCGGGCGCGTGGGCACGCGCCGGAGCGCTAGGCTGGGTCGCATGACCCCGCCCGCCCCGCCGACGGATCTCGCGCGCGATGCCGACGCGCTCGTGGCGCGGCTGGTGGCGGCGTACCCGGGCGAGGCCGACCCCGCGACGGCGCGCGTCGTCCATGCCCCGGGCCGGGTCAACCTCATCGGCGAGCACACCGACTACAACGAGGGCTTCGTGCTCCCCGTCGCGATCGACCTCGGGATCTCGCTCGCGCTGGTCCCGACCGACGACCGGCGGGTCGATGTCACGCTCGCGGCGACGGGCGAGCGCGACGGCTTCGACCTCGACGCGATCGGCGCCAAGCGCTCCTCGTGGATCGACTACGTCGCGGGCACGGCCTGGGCGCTCCTCGACGCGGGCGAGCCGGTCGCGGGGTTCCGGGCGGTCCTCGTGTCCGACCTGCCGCAGGGATCCGGGCTGTCGAGCTCCGCGGCGCTCGAGCTGGCGTCGTCCCTCGCGCTGTCGGGCGGCGCGCTCCCGGCCGTCGACCGGATGACCCTCGCCCGACTCGCCCAGCGGGCCGAGAACGCGTACGTCGGCGTCAACTGCGGGCTGATGGACCAGTTCGCGTCCGCGTTCGGGGAGCCGGGGAGCGCGCTGCTGCTCGACTGCCGGACGCTGGAGCACCGGGCGGTGCCGATGCCGCTCGAGGAGACGGCGCTCGTCGTCTGCCACAGCGGCTCGCCGCGGCGGCTGGAGACCTCGGCCTACAACGAGCGCCGCGCCCAGTGCGAGGCCGCGGTGGCGACGATCGCCGCGGTCGAGCCCGGCGTGACCGCGCTGCGCGACGTCACGCCGGCGATGCTCGAGGCGCACCGGGACCGGATGGACCCGCTCGTCGCCGCCCGGGCGGAGCACATCGTCCACGAGAACGAGCGGGTCCTCGCGGCGGTCGCCGCGTTCGAGGCGGGCGACCTCGACGAGGTGGGCCGGCTGTTCGCCGCGAGCCACGCCTCGATGCGCGACCTGTTCGGGATCAGCAGCCCGGAGCTCGACGCGCTGGTCGAGATCGCGTCCGGGGTCGACGGGGTCTATCGGCGCGCGGCTCACCGGCGCAGGCTTCGGCGGCTGCACGGTGAACCTCGTGCGCCGCGATGCCGCGCCGGCGCTGCGCGAGGCGGTCGAACGCGACTACGGGCCGCGGACCGGGCTCCACGCCCGCGTGTTCGAGGTGGAGCCGAGCCGCGGCGCGGCGGTGCTCCGTGGCTGAGGCGACGATCCACCCCGCGCTGTTCGGCGAGCCGCACCGGCGCTACGACCCGCTGCGCGACGAGTGGGTGCTCGTGTCGCCCGGCCGCACGAACCGGCCGTGGCAGGGGGGCGAGGAGCGGCCGCAGGTCGAGGCCCGCCCGGCCTTCGACCCGACCTGCTACCTGTGCCCCGGCAACACGCGGGCGAACGGCGAGACGAACCCGGCCTACGACGCGACCTACGTGTTCACCAACGACTTCGCGGCGCTCCGGCCGACGACGAGCGACGCGACGTTCGACGACGGGCTGCTCCACGCCGAGGGCGAGCAGGGGACGTGCCGGGTCATCTGCTTCTCGCCGCGCCACGACCTCACGCTCGCGCAGATGGCACCCGCCGACGTGCGCGGCGTCGTCGACCTGTGGGCCGACCAGACGGCGGACCTCGGGCGGCAGTACCGCTGGGTCCAGGTGTTCGAGAACCGGGGCGAGGCGATGGGCGCCTCCAACCCGCACCCGCACGGGCAGGTCTGGGCCGGGACGGCGCTGCCGACGGCGATCGCGACGGAGGACGCCACCCAGCGGGCCTATCACGAGCGGACCGGCCGTCCGCTGCTGCTCGACGTCGCGGCCCAGGAGGCGGACGGCCCGCGGGTCGTCGAGGCGAACGAGCACTGGCTCGCGATCGTCCCGTTCTGGGCGGTGTGGCCGTTCGAGGTGCTCGTGCTGCCCCGCTCGCCTGTCGCCCGGCTGCCGGACCTCGACGCGGCGCGGCGCGACGCCCTGGCCACGATCCTGGGCCGGACGCTCCGCCGCTACGACGCCCTGTTCGGCGTGCCGTTCCCGTACTCGATGGGCTGGCACGGGGCGCCGTTCGATGCGGACGCGGCGACCGACGCCTGGGTCCTGCACGGCCACGCCTACCCGCCGTTGCTGCGCTCGGCGACCGTGCGCAAGTTCATGGTCGGCTACGAGCTGCTCGCCGAGGCGCAGCGCGACGTCACGCCCGAGGACGCGGCCGCGCGGCTGCGGGCGCTCGAGATCGACTGAGGAGGGCGTCATGCGGATGTGGGGCGGGCGGTTCGACGAAGGGCCCGATGCGCGGATGGCCGACTTCACGCGCTCGATCGACGTGGACGCGGAGCTCGCGCTCGACGACATCGCGGGCTCGATCGCGCACGTGCGCGGCCTCGGGCGGGCCGGGCTGCTCACCGACGACGAGGTCGCGACGCTCGAGCGCGGGCTGGTCTCCCTGCGCGCCGACGTCGAGGCCGGGGCGATCGCCTGGGACCCGGGCCTGGAGGACGTCCACCTCAACCTCGAGACGCTGCTGACCGAGCGGGTCGGGACGGTCGGCGGCAAGCTCCACACGGGCCGGTCGCGCAACGACCAGGTCGCCACGGACCTGCGCCTCTGGACGCGACGGGCGATCGACCGCCTCGATGCGGGGCTCGTGGCGCTCGAGGTCGCCCTCGTCGATCTCGCGGAGCGCGAGGGCGAGGCGGTCCTGCCCGGCACGACCCACATCCAGCCCGCGCAGCCCGTCCTGCTCGCCCATCACCTGCTCGCCTACGTCGAGATGCTGGAGCGCGACCGCGGCCGGCTCGCCGACGCGCGGCGGCGGGTCAACGTGTCGCCGCTCGGCGCGGGCGCGCTCGCCGGCGCGGGCTACCCGCTCGACCGCGAGACGACCGCCGCCGAGCTCGGCTTCGATGGCGTCACGCGCAACTCGCTCGATGCCGTCGCGGACCGCGACTTCGTCGTCGAGGTGCTGGCGGCCGACGGCCCTCGCGATGGTCCACCTCTCGCGGCTCGCCGAGGAGCTCACCTGGTGGTCGAACCCGCGCTTCGGGTTCGTGCGCGTCGCCGATGCGTTCTCGACCGGCAGCTCGATGATGCCCAACAAGAAGAACCCCGACCCGGCGGAGCTCGTGCGCGGCCGGTCGGCGGGCGTGATCGGGGCGCTGACCGCGATGCTGACGCTGCTCAAGGGGCTGCCGCTCGCGTACCAGCGCGACCTCCAGGAGGACAAGCCGGCGTTCTTCGCCGCGGTCGCGACGCTCGATGCGTCGCTCGCGGTGATGGCCGGGCTCGTCGAGACGCTCGCCATCGACCCGGTCCGGATGCGCGAGGCCGCCGAGGAGGGGTACACGACGGCGACCGCCGCTCGCCGATGCGCTCGTCCGGCGCGGCGTCCCGTTCCGCGCCGCCCACCACATCGTCGGCGGGCTCGTGGGTGGGGCGGAGGCGGAGGGGATCGCGACGCTCGCCGAGCTGCCGGACGAGGCGTTCCGGGCCGCGCTCGACGGCTCCGACGACGAGACGGCGCGCGGGCTCGCCACGGAGAAGGGGATCGGCGCGGCGCTCCGGGCGGCCGCCACGATCGAGGGCTCGCTCGCCGGCGCGGACGTGACGGGCGGCACCGCCCCGGCGCGGGTGGCGGCGCAGCTGGCGGACGCGAAGGCGAGGCTCCAGGCCGGCTGATCCGGCGGCGCGATGGCGCGCCGGGCTCGCGAACCCGGTGACCGGCGTATGGGTCATCTCCGGTGGGCATATGGGTCGGTCACCCGATGACCGTTGACGCGCGCTCGCCGATGGTTGCGCCACGGACGCCGACAGCCGGCGTCGTCAAGCACCAGAGGTGAACCACGCATGGCGCAATTCATGGATGTCCACAACGGCTTCTTCGGGGTGACCGGGGACCAGCTTCGCGAGGCGCACGACCGCGACCTCGCGATCGAGAAGGACGAGAGCGTCCACTTCGAGCGGGCATGGCTCGACCCCGAGGCAGGCAAGGTCTTCTGCCTCGCGACCGGGCCCTCCAAGGAGGCGGTCCTCCGTATCCACGAGCGCGCCGGACACCCGACGCCCGAGATCTACGAGCTGACCGTCGAGGTCTAGCCCGACCCACACCGTCCACGCACACACGATCGGAAGGGAGCAGATCGCATGCCGCACACCCAGCTGCCCACGCGCGTCCGGATCCTCGTCGCCGCCGGCGCCTCCGTCGCCCTCCTGGGCCTCGGAAGCGGGGCCGTCTTCGCCGGTGAGATCACCGGCAACGGCGAGCTGAAGGAGGTCAAGGGCCGGTCCGCCTGCGCCTTCTCGGGCCAGGAAGACCTCCAGTGGTACTTCGACGACGACAACGAGTTCCCGCGGCCCGAGCCGATCAAGGGCGAGCCCGGCCACGCCCAGTCGTGGGGCCAGGTCCCGAAGGTCGTTCGTGACACGGTCCTGATCCCGATGGGGCTGCACCCCGGCCAGGCCTGCAACCCGAACGGTGGCGGCGGCGAGCCGTAACCCCAACACGCACGCTCGACGCCGCTGTCCGTGGCTCCTCCACGGACGGCGGCGTTTTCGTGTGTTCCGCGGTCAGCCGGGTGTCGCAGCCGCCACGTGCATCCCGGCCACCCAGGCCGCGATCTCCGCGCGGCGCGTGAACCCGAGCTTGGCGAGGATGTGCTCCACGTGGGCGCCGACGGTCCGCGGCGAGAGGCCCAGCTGCGTCGCCGATCGCGGCGTTCGTCATGCCGTCCGCGACGAGGCGCGCCACCTCGAACTCGCGCGCGGTGAGCGGCCGCCACGGCTCCTCCTCCGCGCCACGGCCACGCGCGATCGCGAGCAGCTCGTCGGCACGGTCCCGGAGCGGGCGGCTGCCGAGCGCGTCGGCGCGATCCGCCACGCCGCGGATGATCGGCACGGCCTCGGCGTCGCGGTTCGCCCGGAGGTGGCATGCGGCGAGATCCAGCCGCGCCCAGAGGCCCTCCCAGGTCCGGCCCAGCGTGTCCCAGCCGGTGATCGCCGCGTCGAGCGCCGAGCGCGCCGCCACCGTCGACCCGGCACTCGTCCGGAGCAATCCCTCCGCGTGGTCGAGCGCCGGGCGGGCCTGCGTCGGCCAGTCGGCAAGGAGCGCGGCGAGGCGATCGCGCCAGCGCTCGGCCTCGTCCGGTCGCCGGGCTGCGAGCGCGGCGCGCGTGCCGGTGACGACGAAGGGACGCCAGCAGCGCCCGCTCGCCGGTGGCCTCGGCGAGGTCCGCGGCCGCACGGCAGTGCACGAGCGCCGTCTCCGGGTCTCCGCCGAGCAGCGCGCTCTCCGCCAGGCCCCAGCGAGCCGGCAGGACGAGGTGCGAGGCGCCGCTCGCCAGGCCGGCGGCGAGCGACCGGTCGAGGAGCTCGACGGCCCGTTCGAGCTCGCCGCGGCCGAGCGCCACGAAGGCGAGCGCGTCGAGTGCGGGGAGCGTGCTGCGCAGGCTGCCTGGCTCCACCAGCTCGATCTCGGCCGCGGCACGCGCCTCGTCCCAGCGGCCCTCGGCCCACAGCACCTGGGCCGAGATCGAGCCCATCATATGGCGGCAGTACGACTGCTCGATCTCGTCGGCGTAGCGCAGGCCCTCCTCGAGGCCGACCGGGTGACGCGGTAGTCCATGACCCGGATGCCGAGCACGGCGGAGTTCCGGAACGCGGTCACGCCGGTCGCTTCGAAGCGCATGCCGCGCGCCGCCGGGCGACGGCGATCGTCGTCGCGAGCCCGGCGTCGACCCGGCCCTGGAGGACGTCGAGCCAGGCGTGCCAGAACGTCGATGTCCTGGCGGTACGCCGGGAGGTCGGGATGCGCTCGCGCGAACTCGGGGTCGAGCCGGTCGAGGGCGGCGCGGGCGAGGGCGAACTGCCGCTCGGCCTCGTCGAGACGCG